>OY760505.1:1752500-3721866 GCA_963663545.1 Candidatus Delongbacteria bacterium | reverse complement strand
GTTGCCGGAGAGCCTCGGTCACGCTTTCCAGAGCGATGTCGTCGCGACGGAAGCGATCGAACTCCTCGCCGTGATAATTTTCCAGGGTAATGTCCAGCTTGCGTTCGGCGAGATCGCGCCCGTGCTTATCACCGGCGGCCGGCAAAATCTGCTCGTCGTTGATCAATACCTCCATATAAAAACGATCGAATTGCAATTGAAAATCGAAAAACGATTTATCCCGTTCCTCCTTCTGGACTTCGTTGATTTTTCTTTTCAACCGCCGTAACCAGCTATATAGCTCGCGGCGCCCGAGTTCCATTCCCGGACGGCCGTTGTAATAGATGTATTTGATGTGATTGAGAATGTCCGAACACATCCCGAAAGTATCGCTGGCCTGTTGCAGAAAAAACGCCGAAGCCAGTAACCGGTCTTGATAGGGAATCTCTTCGAGACTGCGATAATCGGCGGCCATTTCCCGATAGATCCGCTCGCGTTCTTTGGGATTGATCGACTCGATCAGCAATTCGCACATGGTTGGCGAATAATGAAAACCCGGTCGGTTCTCCAACAAGCCTTCATCGCGCAGCCGACTCAACAACGCCTCTTTCAGCTCGGGAATTTTGTGATAGCGCAACACATGCGCGACATCGTAAATTTTATTGGTGTCAGCGAGTTGTGCTTGCGATGTCTGGCGTAGATGACGATTCTTGCGCCGGGCGGCCAGACGGCGGTGGCAGGCGGCGGGAAAGGAGTCGTTACCGTTGACCGCCAGATAGCGCCTCAACCGGAAGTTCTCGGCCTGGCCGATATCGCGGATCGCGGCCAGTTGCAGCGCGATGTCGTCGGCCGATGGTTGCGCGACGAAATGATCGTACAGGGTGATCAGCTTGTGGTGAATATCGTCCAATTGCGAAACCGGCTTGAGGTAATAGATATCGTCGCCGATGCCGGCGTCCACCAGTTGCAGTCCACTATCCGAACGCAAACGCTCGTAGAGATAGTTTTGGTGATCCTGGCGGAGCAGTTGCTCGGCATCGATGGTTTGCCCGGAATACTGCTGCCAGTGGGTAATCATCTCGGCGCTATGCTGTTGCCAGCCGGCGAGATCGTCGGGAGCGGCGATGATCGCCGCGAAATTTTCCTGGATCGGGGTAAAGATCGCCGCCACACTTTCGAAATCGTCCTGTTCCGCCCTCCACCATTCCAGATCGCGGTCATGGAAAGTCGCCAACAGCAAGCCGCGCAGATAGCAGTCCTTGCGCTCTTGGCCGCCGCGTTCGAGGGCTTTGTAGATTCGGAAAGCCAGTTGATAGTGCCCGTCATGTTTGAGCCTGGCCGCCATCTCCGCTAGAGTTTCCTCGACTTTGGGCTGTTCTAGCTCGGGATGACGTTTTTTTCAGCGCCTTTTGCACTTTAGTGATGATAGCTTCGTTGAAATAATCATCAGGGGCAACGCCGCATTCGCGCAGATAGTCAACCGCGACACTTTCATCGCCCTGCCATTTCAAAGTATGTAGCGCAGTTTGCACCTGGGACCAATAGGGCAGCGTATCCTGATCGGGGATGCCGCTGAGATCGGTACGGGCGCGGAAGATGACATAAGCAAGGACATCACCGGCCTGGCTGACATCGGGAATATTGATCAAATCATTGGGCGAAATGATGCCGCGAGCGCTGAGACGAGTAAATAGCAATACCCGGTACACTTCTTCGACTTCGGCGTGGGCCTGCTCGCCGGTCGTCCCGTCATGGTTGGCGAAAATATAATCGCGCAATTCATCGAGCTTGTACGCTACCGCGTCTTTCTGCCACCGCTGGAGATTGTTGTCGGCGCGCAGCAGCATTTTGCGGCTGCGCGTTTTTTTGGATCAGCAGGCGATATGGATGGATGACCAATTCCGGAATGCCGAAACTATAGCGGCTGATCATTTCCCAAATCCGCCGATTTTCCAAAACCGGCAATCTGGTCGGCAGGGAATTCAACCACTTGCGGCGGTGCCACAGATTGCTCTGGATGCGCCGGATGATATCCCGGTCGAAGCTGGCGATGTCCAGATGTTCGAGACTGGCGCCCTTGAGGTTTCTCACTACCGGAGCGTCGGTAACGCACCAGGTGGCGACAATGATGATCTTGACGTCTTGTTCGATATAATCGTTGAGATCGTTGGCGATGTCGCGCAAAATCGTCAAAATTTGCGGAGTGGCGTTATCGACATATTTAAAATAAATCACGAATTTGCGCAATTGCGGAACGCAGGGCACGAATTTCTGGAACGCGTCCCAGCTAATCGTGCGTTCGATGCGGTTCTTGAGAATGCTGAACAAATAATTGTAGCGATACGATTCCCCGCCGATCCTGATCCCCCATAACTTGGCGATGAACAGATAGAGAGAGAAACCGATGACCAGCAGCGAAACAAAAGACACGAACGAGGCAAAAACCGGATCGGAAAACAGGTCTTTGATCACCCCGCCGTACATGTGGAGCTTTTGCTCGAGCTGGGGCATCCACGGGCGAATATAATTGCTGAGCAGGGTATTGATCGCATTCAACAGCACCCCTTTGAACAAGGGGAAAAAACAGGCCGAGGAGGGTAATGATACCGGCGATGATTCCGGTGGTTCGCGAGCGGATACGGCCACTGGCGGTGACCTGATAGCCCATGTTTTCCAGGATGCGGTTCATGGTGTTTTCGTCGGAAGTGGACTTGTCGGAAAAAGTGATGGTCAATACATTCCGAAAGCGATGTTGGAGAGGGACATCGACCAGATGGGCGTTCAAAACCTCGTTGATGTTGACACCACGTCGGTGGCAAAGCAGCAAGGCTTTGGCTTTATCCGCAGAATTGCGGAATTTTTCGATGGCCGAGGGAAAATCCTCGATGGTCGGTAAGGTCCACCGGGTGCGAATTCCCTGGTCTTCAGCCCCGAAATGTTTTTTGATGGTTTGCTCGATATTGGCATCTTTGCCGACCACCGCGACGAATAACGGGCAATATTGTTCGGACTCTTTCAGGTGATATTTGCCGGCCAACTCATAGAGCGGTTCTTCGATCCACCGCCGCCATTGTTCATCGACTTGAGCATAGGCAATCCGATCGGAGGCGGAGGACGATTCACTGAAATCGATAGCGAGCTGACTGCGCAATTTGCGGGATCGCTGGGCCAGCCACACGAATTTGGCTTCTTGTCCGGAGCTGACCCGGTAGGATTTTTCTTGGGCTTTTTCGAGGAGCGGCGAATCTTGCAGATAATTGCACAACAAATTCCATTTGGCCAGCGCTCCTGATTGTTGCCGCAATTGTTTCCCGAAATCCCCGGCGAATTGCTTTTGCTGCTTTTTCCACTCTGGGTTACGCCGGGATTTGGCGAGGATTTTAGTCAATTTTTCGGTGATTTCGCGCAGCGATTGGTCGCGGACCTGCAAATCGATATATTTCAGGCGTTCGGCCAGAGGTTGGTAATCATCTCCCTGATCGGACAATCCTTTGAGCACGATCGCGTCGGTGGTCTTGGCCTTGAGAAATTTCGAGATTTTGCCGACGAAAAAATCGCTTTTGGCTTTGTCGAACAACTTATTACGGCCAATATAGCTCCGCTCCATTTGAATCGAAGAACGGCAAAGTACGGCAAAAACGAACAATGCCAGAGCGGCCAGCGGAATCGCGTTTTGTTGGTGACTGACCACCTGCCCCAATTCCTCGAGACGGCGGCGCACCTGGTATTTGGTCAGGGTGGTTTCGATAGCCCGGGAAATACGCTTATCGATGGATTCGGCATCCGATCCGGAAAATTGGCCGCGTTGGTGATACTTCACGGTGAGAAAGTGCAAACAACCGATGAAAATGATGGCGATAATGATCAGGATGAGCTTTTTCCAGCGAAAGCATACCTCGACAAAATTGCGGGTTTTATAAAAGCTATTGTTGGCGACTGGCAGCCCTCGTTGCAACAAAGAATCTTTGCGCAAGCGAGCGACCAGCAGCCAAAAAACCACGGCGCTACCGGCGATGATGAGAAAAATGACCCCGACCGTAGGCAAAGAGATCAGGTAAGCGAAACTCTTGAACAATGCCCAGCCGGAGTAACGAAAAATTTGCAAATATTGGCGGGTGAGGTCGGGAAATAAATATTCGACAAAGGTGAGCGCGCCGAACAGCCCGGTAAGAATGACGGTCATGGTGCGCAAGCGCCGGATGCCGTCGCGTCCATAGTTATAAAATGAAGCTTCGATAGTTTCGTATTTTAGCGACAGCCAGTCGAGAACCGGCACAAAACGATTGCAGCAAATCACCGTCATCAACAAAAAAGCGGTCCACACCACGCTATGGAAAAGCGGCGCGTAATAGGGGCTGCGGGCCTGGGCCAACAACTCGAGGCTGAGCAGCAGCAAAGCGGTGGCGATCGGAGCGATCAGGGAAATAGCGCGTGACCACAACAGAATGAGCGGGTCATAGATCCGACCGCGCAGGTCGTGGACGGTCTTATCTGTGGTGCGAAAGAACAAGCCGAAAACGTAGAGGAAACAGGTGACGATCGACAGCATTTGCACCTGGGCATGGTTGAGGAAAACGTAGAGATCGTGCAAGCCGAAGGAGTAATGCCAACAAGCGACAACGGTAAGCACCAACGCGAGCAACGGTAAGATGACAAACCAAATCAACCGGGTAGCCAACCGCCGCAGGCGTTGGTCACCGGCCAAAATATAGCCCAAACCGCCGCCGATGACGCATACGGCGATAGTGAGATAATTGATCGGAAAACCAAGATACCAGTTTGTCCCGAACCATAACAGAACAGCGGCAAACCAAAAACCAACAAGCGCCCCGGGCGACGATAGCTTAGCCAACCAGGTTTCTTTCTGCGTGCGGCATTGCAGCACTTTATGGTGATTGGGCAAAGTGCTGCGCACGTAGTACTCGGTAGCCGAGATATTGCCGTCGGACTCGATAAAAGCCACTCGTACTCCAGGGCGATCCAGCGAGCGCAGCATTTCGATCGCCTCGATTTTGCAATAGAGATTGGATTCCACTTTATCCATACTCCCTTCCCGAAGTAAGTGAATTTAACCAACTAATTTGGCCATGTCAAGTTAGGGGTAAGGCTCATTAATCGCGAATCCCACGAATGAACGAATCCCACGAATAATCTTTTATTCGGGTAATTCGTAGATTCGCGTCATTCGTGATTTTTGATTGAATGCCAAGCTAACACGACATTGTCAAACTAACCATTAACCAACTATTGACAAAATAGCAAGTTTTGCTAATAAAGTCAAAACCATAACTTACTACATAAAGAAAGAGATGGCGTAGTTTGGGGATTGTTACAAATTAAATTTTTTTTTGTACCATGCTGGATTTTGTTACAGTTTTTTGAGAGAATTGCCGGAAAGAGCGAAGAGAAGAGTGGCTAGCTAGGCAAAGCTAGCTAATTCACTTGGCTCTGACTTCTAGCTAGAAAAAGTTCGAGGCGCGGTAACAATCTCTTGCAGAATGCGGTCTATATTGTTAAGGCACCGGGAACAATCTCGGTGGTGCCTATTTTCTTGAAAGTCCCAATTTTACCACGAAGATTATGAAGGCCATGAAGCCGGACGGAAAACTAAACGATTGGTGGCGCCGACCTTGACAAAGTGAAACAATCGCGGCAATCGCCCGACCGCTGATGGGCTGCCTCGCTGGTGATGATAGTTAGCTGCCGTTTGGCCTGTAACAAAAATCGGTTATCATTATCTATATCAACGAACAAATTGTCGATATTTATCTATTCTGGCGCTGGTCAAGTTGCGAAAGGAAAACAATAGATGTACCATCGTACGCGGAAAGTATTGAAAGAAATCGTGATTTTTAGTGGTTTAGCGATGCTGGGGATTGCGCTTTCGTTGATACCCGGGGAAGATTACTGGCAGCCAGTGCTTTTCCCCGCCTTTTTGGTCATCATGCGGATTTGGTCGTTGCGGGATTTACGGTTGCTCTATGAAGACGATGATGACCGCTACCGGCGATTGTGCGACGAGACGTTCTATGTACTGAAAAGAGACCAGTTCGCTCATCTGTCGGCATTGCTTTTGGCGCGAGATATTCCCTGGAAATGGGTGACGTGGATGCAGGAACAAGGGATAGACATCCAAAAAAGTTGCCGCAAATACCTGCACGCCTTCGATTCTTTTTGTCATTTTGGTGATCTCCCTGGCCAGGGGATTGCGAGGGCCACGGCCGCTCTGGTTCAAATGCATGACCGGGCCGAATCCGGCGGTCCCTCGGTGGATGAACAACTAGGGAATTGGGTACAACGACATAAACAGAAGGCCCTGGGGGAAGAAATCGCTCCTGGTGTGTTTTTCAAGACTTTGCAGAAGGGCGATATCATGCCACACGGCATTTTCATGTGCGAGGCTAAGGTCAAGATGTTTGCCTGCCTTTATGAAGTCGAGAGAGCGGTGGCGACCATTCGACCGTGGGGAGAGAAAGTTTTTGCCACTATCAAAACTCGCGGGGCGAGCCTATGTCTGCATCCAGGCATGAACAGTGATGCCGCGACCCAATTGGTCCGAGAAATATTTCCGGAATTCCAGCGCGAAAATTTTGGCTCGGGGCCGCAGAATTTAGGCTTGTTTATCCAGGAAACGATCGATGTCGATGGCGAGCACTTCATCGCTCGTCTCAAAGAGCTGGCTGGAAAAATATAGGTCGCTGGTGAGCATCCAGACTACAGACGCAGATTTCGATCTTGCCAAGAGGCAAGATGACATCATCAATTTAGTTGCTCTTTCCACTAAAATTTTCGACCTGTACGGTTGCGTCTAGACAGGAAGATTTATGACGATAATGATAAAGATAAAGATAACGACGATTAAAACAGGAAGAATTACAATGAGCGATAGCGCGCATCGTAATTCGATTCGTTATCATTCTCGTTATCTTTATAAACCTTGATCCAAGCCGACACCTGGTACCACCTGTGCCAATGAAGAGCCGTTTTGCATTTTGACCAGATTCGACCGATGCCCGGGCGGGAGCCGGGCCGAATCGTCAGTGGGTTTCAGGATCTTCGCAAATAGCGCGCAACTCTTTATCGAATGCGGTTTTGCGCCGGGTGGCGCGGCGCTCTCGATGCACTTCTTGGACAAAAGCGTAACTACTGATCTTGCGCAGCACTCCCTTCCAGGCATACCAGCGTACATCCACCCGATCCGATTTTTTGCCGGCTTCAATATGCTGTTGCCAGGCTTTTTCGGCGCTATCGAAAAACTGATCGAGTACTTGTTTGCCGATTTGATAGCGTTCACCGCCTTTGGCCTGAGCTGGATCACACTGCTCGAAATTGAATTCATCGCTCAGATAGCCGCGTGGGACCTGGTTGAGCAATTCCGCCATTTTTTCCATGTCCTGGACCAGCAATTCAAATCTACGGGTATAATACCAGGTGCGCGTTTTATGGATTTCTTGGATGACCGACTGGAACAATTCGATCATCAACAACCGTTGCATGCTCATGAACCAGTTCAGGGCGGTGCTTTCTTTCAGTCGATTTTTATTGAAAAGCTCGGTCTCTTCGCAAAACAGATCGAGAAGCCCGCGCACTACCGAAAATCCCTTTTTTTGAACTTCAACCGGGACGTTTCCCGAGTTCCAGGGCATACGCCGGTCTTGGAGATATTCGATGGGAATTTGCCGGACCAACTTGCTATAGCGTTGCCAATAGCTGATCAAGATATCTTGCATCTTGGCGTCTTTGAAACTGTAGTATTCCTTGATGGCCACCAGCAGGGTGAGTGCTGCCAACAGCAACATCCCGATCGTTCCCAGTCCCTGGATAATCTGCGAAGTGGTATTCCAGTCTTTGACGATAAAAACAAGATAAGCTCCGAGCAGGATAACCGAAAGCAGCGAGAGCAATACCAGATTTATGCTTCTTCTTTCCGCCAGTTTAGTGGTAAGCATCATTGACTCCTCTCTAATTCAATGGACCAACCTGGTAGTTATTGCAAATTCGACAAGGACAACGCGATGATCACCGGACAGCGCCAGATTATAATTGTGATTTGTCAGGCGCTAACTGGCGATTACCACGTCAGTAATAAGATAGATCGCCTTGCGTAGCAATTGTTACAGCCTTAGCGAAATTTTTTTTAAAGTTTTGCGTTTACCAAATCGCTCTCTCCCGCCGCGCCTTGCGGTTCTTCTAATTAGCGTATTGTATCCACCACGAAGAACATGAAAAACACGAAAAAGAATTGTAGAACGAAATTTAATCTTGGTGACCTTCGTACTCTTCGTGGTAAAATAGGCATTTTCAATAAATAAATATCTTAGCAATGTCATGTTTATCGAACCACGAATAAACACCAATGGACACGAATGGCGGTTATAAACAATTCTCTAATAATTCGTGTTTATTAGTGTCCATTCGTGGTTCAATCTTCGTGGTAAAATTTGGATCTTTCAAAGAACATGACATTGTCAAAATATGACAAATATGACATTAGCTAAAATACCATCGACCGTTTCTTTTTATATAGGACCACATAGAACTAAATAAAACTTGAATCATAATCTCAACGGTCTACCAGAAAAGTTTTTTTGCGGTTGTAAAGAAATGACCTCCTTCCAGCCGCTGAGATTGCGAAACAATCGCTCCCGGGGGAGTTTACTCTGACGAAACAGTGAATCAGAGATAGGTTTCGCCATATAGGCAATACCTTTATCTGTATCATTCAAATTTCCATAGAGTACCTTGCGGGCAAGATTGCAACATGCAACATAGTCGCGGTCAGCGTTATATCCACAACAGGGACAACGAAACCAACCGCCTGACTTAATTTCCTGCCAATGATTGGGTGATTTGGTGTGAATTCCCTTTTTTCCACAACGTGGGCAATATTGACTTGTGCCATATGGTGAAAGCGGACGTTTGAATTTGATACCAGTTAATTTGGCCTTGTAGGCGACTTTTTCATAAATCGCCTCTCTGACGGTAGTATTTATCACCCAGTTGAGTTTGGCGCTGAAATTTTTACTTTTCAAAGTTTTCAGCCATTCGACATATATTTCCGAGCAATGGTAAAGCTGAGCGATCAGGACAATGACATTGGAGGCGAGATGAGCGAGCTGTTTTTGTATTGCGCGAAACTTGCGCCAACGTTTGGCGATCTCGCGATTGTATTTTTTCCACTCGTCACTCTTTGTTGAACACTTATCTCTCTTGGCTTTGAGCTGATCAATTTCATTGCGAATCCGTAACAGCTTTGCTTGAATAGGCTCGAAGGAGAGAAAAAAAGGAGGGCAGATAAGATTTCCCTGTTTATCAAATACGCAAATAGTGACGAGTTTACGGATGCCCCAATCAACAGTAAGAAAATAAGGACTGTTGATTTCTTTGGCGCCTTCTATCTCGACTTTATAGTCGATTACCGGAAGGAGTTGACCATGAAAATAATCTAACCTCAAGTCCGGAGCAACTTGCTCTAATGGCGAGAGAAAAGACGGCAATGGCACGCTGAACTCGATCCATTCCCACTCTGGATTACATTCTTGATCCTCATAGGCTAGGACTTTCAGACGGATGAAAAGCGAGTTTCCTCGTTTTTCGATGAGTATTGCCTGGCCGTCGTCAGGCGCGTAACTAATGATTGCCGCTTTTGCCTTTGGCGTTGTTTGCAGTTGAAAGAAATCCGTGGGGTATTGCCCGTTGCTCAGATAAAATCTTTCGGCTTGCTCAGATAGATTCTGGATATATTGAGATTTTACGTAGATTTTATGCTCGGCAATAAGTTTTTTGTAGCTCCATTTATCAGGAGTGTCACCGAATTTCTCCAACATAAGTTCAAAAAGATTTCGTCTGGAATTGACTACCCGCAAGATTCGCCCCGATATTTCTAAAATTCCGCGATTAACTCTGCTGGGAATCTTGCTTCTCCATTTACGCGGACTTTCGGGCTCCAAAATTTTGTAGGACTGCCTTACCTTACTTATGCTTAAATGTTCCAATATATCTCTTTGATAGAACTTTCTCAGGTACTTGTTGCTCATTTTCTTTGCATACCAGAGCGTTCTTTTTATCTTGGGATTGGCTTCGCTTCTGATTACCAGGGGAAAACTAAGTATCTGCCCCTTAGTTTTTTTCTTCTTCAACGGCCTTCCTCGCATTCTATAACTATACTCAACATAAAGCCCTACAAGTTCTAACGCCTATTTCATCGAGTAAAGTTTCTTCATTGACAAGACCGATTATTATAAATTTTCAAATTAACGTTGTCAATTATAAATAAATTGCATCGATTTGTTTCTATTTAGTTCTACAAATTTTTTCAACTGCTGATAACCCCTCAGGAGGATGATTTTGCGATGACCAATCCAATTGCCAAATTACAACGATTGTTCCAGCAACGCCTGGCCGGGATCGATAGCTGGAGTGCTCCCACCGGCGATGTCGCCACTTATCACGACCAACTCCGGCAATCCCTGGTCACCTGCCAAAAATCGCTCGGAGATTTCGAGCAGTGGTGGGGGCTGCGTAACCTGCGGGTGGGAGCGGAAATCTTGGCCAAATTATTGTGCGTCCACCATAACCGCCCCCTGGACCAACTCAAAGGCAAAAAACTGACTTTAAGTGGCTTGGTCAATAGCCAGCTCGCCGCGCTGGTCCCGGCCCCCATCCCTGACGCCATCCATGCCAAATTCGTCTGCATCCACCTCTTGTGCAACCTCAGCCATGCCAACAACCACCCCCAACCCTGCGATGTGCGAGATTGCGCCTACCATTTACTCGATCTCTGCGACTGGTATGCGCGGCAATATGGCGCGGTCGGTTCGGATTATCCTCCGCTCTTCGCCGCCGCCGACTACCAGGAAATCATTGCCGGCGCCGAAAAGTGGAGCGACGAACAATGGTGCCAGGAACTCGCCGTCGTGGCCCAGGCCTGTGGCGAAGGAGCCGATTACGAAAAATCGTCATTCGCCATGCGTCGGGTTGCCGAGCAGGCGTTACAAATGTTGTTTCCCGATAAAAAAGGCGAGGAAATCGATTTCGGGTTGCTGGAAATCACCAAAATCACTCAGCAACTCGAAAAGCGCATTCCCCGACGGGTGTTGACGCGCCTGGCCTGTGTCGGCAAGCTCAGCAATCGCTCGGCCCATCATAACCATCCCTTCTGCCGTCGCGATCTCCTGCTGTGCTGGCGCCATCTCAGCGAAGTCATCGCCTGGCTCGCCACCTCGGCCCCTCACGCCTCGAGCTATGAATTCCCGGCGCTATTCATCTACTGGACCCTGGTGGTCAAATGCCGCCCGGTCAAACCGCCGTCAGCTCTCTATCCTCAACTACGCCATAATCCGCGCTTTGATTTTTGGGGGCTGCAATCCTATGACGGCAATGATTACCTGGTGTGGAATCGACGCCAACAGCGGGAAATGAAGCGCCGTCAGATCGAAAGCGCGGGATGGGCCGGCGCCGAAATTTGCCCGAGTTTTCTGGAAAGTTACGCTACCATCGACGCCAGCCGCTTTACGCCGCAATTCAAATCACAACGGCAATTCCTGCGCCTGGAGTTCGCGCCCGCCACCTCTTACTTATCATTGCCCGAAACCGGCGCCAGAGTCAGCGGCTGGTTATTGACCTTGACCGACGAAGACAACGCGATCATCACCCTGCAAATAGCCTTGCCGCCGTCGTCGCTGAAGGCGGTGTTGTCATGGAATCGCACCGACTTTCGTGATGGCGTCAATCACGGGCTGCTTACCTGGTTAGCCGCTTTACCGTGCATCAAGCAAGTATTCGCCTCGGAGATCAGGGATTATCAATTTATCGTGGTGCGTGAAGCCGAGCATTTCCAAACCAACGGCACCGCGACCGTCGCCGCCGATATTGCCCCCTTCTATTCGCTATTTATCGGCGTAGAACGGGCGGCTATCGCTGAAGCGACGGGACAACAATTTCTGGCTCGCAATCAGAGCACCCGTCCCGAGGTGTTTATGGCGGTAAACAAACAGCGGGCGATTCTCGTCGAAGGCAAAGGCCGCCAGGCCGGCTTCACCCGCGCCCGATTGGTAGATCAGCCCCCTCCCGAGTTAGTGCAGGCCCGAGAAAGCTACAACGACCTCAATTATCTGGTATGGCTGGAGATCTTACTCGCCCTCGATCGCCTTGTGGCTTCGCGCCAGGCCAGTAAAAAATCGACCGGCAAATTTTACCAGCGGATCTACGGCAAAGCGATCGCCCGGCACAGCGAACCCAATGAAAGTTGGGTCGATGCCTGGAAAAGCGAATTCGGGCTGGATGAGCGCTACCGGCAACTACCGGACGGAAAACTAAGCGATTGGTGGCGCCGACCTTGACCAAGTGAAACAATAATTTAGTTGCTTGCTCTTTCCACTAAAATTTTGGTAAAATAAGATGACCGTTTGGTGGTCAGGCAACAAGCAAGGATAAGGAAATGGCCGAGATAGAAATAATCAACAGCAGTGCGCTATGCAAGGAAGCGCAGTTCGATGCGTGCGGGGCCGAGCGCCCTAATTTTACGTTGCTCCGCTGGCAGGGCGAGGGTCGTCTGGTTGGGGACGAACGTCATGGCCCGGGAATCCGGACGGCTGAGCAGGTGGAAATCGGCGTGGAGATATTGCGGCTGGCCCGGCAGGCGGTGGCGGATTGCCCGGGCCTAACCTATGCCTGGCAAAATGACTATCACTATCATATCTGGAGGTGGCAAGGAAGTGAAGCGGTACAGAGCATAGCGGTGAGAAAAGCGGTGCTGAACGATAACAGCGCGGTACTGAGCAAGGTGGCGGCGCTGGCAGTGGAGAAGTTGTGGAGAATCGATGCCGACGGGAAACTGCACGAAAGGTCGGTAGTAGGCCATGGCAATCTCGGCGGAGAAGGCGAAATCCCGTCGTGGTGGGCGGAGCCGGCGCAAGTAGCGATTGCGGAAACGATACCGCGGCAGGAGTGGAGGGGATGGGGGCGCGAGGGAGTGGAGTTGCTCAGCGAGATATATCACCGACGCGTGTCGGCCTATGTAGAGCAAGTGCGATCGGAGGCCAGGGAAGTGGAGATCGCGGCGACTTTGGACCGCAGCGGCTATGCCCCCGCGGTCCGCTTCCCGAGCCAGGGTTTTTGCATACAGACCATTTAAATGTCGTGGTCTAAGTTTTAGCTCACATGTTCGGGTCATACAAAATTTGTCATTTGCATACAGACCATTTAATTCCGGCGCCTTAGCGTGAACGACGGTAGCCAGGTCCAATTTCGCGATTGTAACATTTCGTCGCGATATCACTCTATAGATCGATGTCTTCGATAACGGATGGACAAAACTTGAGGAGCAAGCCATGAAGGTCGTTCAGGAACTGATCAGCTATCTCGATAATTGTGGATTATTGACCAGGGAGCAGATGACCTACTTACATGAGCACGGTTTTTACACCCGACCACTCGATCTTAGCGAATGGTACGATAACTTTTTTTCCGACGGCGACCTCAGCGACAATTACGAGTATCAATCACCTGAAGAGCAGGAGATCGAGGAGGAGTGGGACATGCTGGTCGCCATGGAGCGAAGTCATCGCACCAAATACCGCCGGAAAGCTCGGGCCAAGCGCTCCCAAAAACGCTGGCGAGCATCCAACTACCGTTGATGATTTATATCTTGCAAAGAGACCATTAGCTTGGTAATGTCATGTTATCCAAGAATCACATTCAGTAAAAATAATGAAAAAGGGGCAATTATGACGGGAGGACACCGAAGTTTGGTCGAATCAATAACCTTGAGCCAGGCCAAAGCGATGATCAAAGCCATGGCGCATGAACACAGTCTGCTGTTGTTATCTCCGCCGGGGGTAGGCAAATCGGATATCGTTGTCCAGGCGGCTGCGGAAGCTAATTTGCCGGTACGTTCGCTGCTCGGCACTCAAATCGCCCCCGAAGATGTCAGCGGTATTCCCAAGATTGTCGGCAACCGCTCGATCTTTTGTCCTCCCCGAATTTTATTGCCGGAAGATCCGCAGCCGTTTTGCCTGTTTCTCGATGAGCTGCCGGCTTGCTCCCCTGATGTGCAAAAAGCTTTTTATTCGCTATTACTGGAACGAAGGCTGGGAGAGCATTATTTGCCCGCCGGAACTTGGGTGATAGCCGCCGGCAACCGGCTAGAAGATCGAGCCCTAATCCGAGCAATGAGTAGCGCCCTGGTCAATCGCGTATTCTTATTGCAGGTGCGAGTAGATCATGACGAATGGTTAGCGTGGGCGCGGCAAAACCACATTCGCCAGGAGATCATCGCTTTTATCCAGAAATGTCCCAAAGCATTGATGCGTCCGGCACCCGACATACCGCAACCTTTTTCTACTCCGCGCGCCTGGGCCTCGCTGTCTCAAGCTATCAATCTCGTCGAAACGGCCGGAATATGTAGACCTGAAATCCTCCGGGCCTTGACCCACGGCCGCATCAGTCGCAATGATGCGGTTTGCTTTTGTCAATTTCTCGACGATCCGGCCAGCGAAATACCGATAATCTCCATAGAGTTATGGCAAAAACTGATAACGCCGGTAAGCGAACTGGATTTGTCAATGCGTAGCCGCAATTGCCTGAAAAAGGCCAACATTATCTATATCAAAGACCTGGTGAGCCATCAACCTGAGGATTTCTTGCAGATGAAAAATATGGGACAAACCTCGCTGTACGAATTGCAGGAGAGTCTTGAGGAGATCGGGTTGAATTTCGGCATGAAGCTTGATCCGGTCGCATTAGATCATGCCGAAAGATTATACGGAAGGCCCGTCAATGAAGACTGAACCGGTTACCGTAACCTTACACCAGGCCGGTGAAATTATTCGCACTATGGCCCATCGCGAAAGTTTGTTGCTACTTTCTCCCCCTGGAGTCGGTAAATCGGCAATAGTACAACAGATCGCCAACGACGCCGGTTTAACCTGCCGCTCTCTCCTCGGCACCCAGATCGCGCCCGAGGATGTCAGTGGCATTCCCAAGATTGTCGGGCAACGCTCGGTATTTTGCCCGCCGAAAATCTTGCTCCCGGAACCAGCCGCACCATTTTGTCTGTTTCTCGACGAATTCCCCTCTTGCGCCCAACAAGTCCAGAAAGCCTTTTATACTCTGATTATGGAGCGGCGCCTCGGTGAATACGCATTACCTCCAGAAAGTTGGGTGGTAGCGGCCGGAAATCGAATGCAGGACCGCGCCCTGGTTCGGATGCCGAGTAGCGCCCTGATCAATCGCATTTTTGTACTCCACATCCGCGTCGATGTTGACGAGTGGCGATCATGGGCCTACCGTCAGCAGATCCGTCGGGATATCCTTTCCTATATCACCTTTATGCCCGAATCATTGATGCGTGAGGTTCCGCAAGAAGCGATACCATTTTCTTCGCCGCGGGCCTGGACTTCGTTATCCCGAGCACTGGATGCCCACCACCACCAGGGCAGCTTAGATAGCCGAACTTTTCGCGCTTTGTGCTTCGCTCGCTTGAGCCCCGAGGATGCCGCGATTTTCAGTGTCATGGTAGAAGAAGGAATCGAAAAACTGCCGCCCCTGGTAACTTATTTCGATTTCCCGCAAGCAATACCGCAGGAAGAGAGCAAAAGATGGTTCGTATTGGCTTGTATTCGCCAGGCATTGAAAAAGAAGCAGCTCCCGGATATTCCCCGTGCAAAAGTCAATCGATTTTTATTGGCACTGCCCCCTGAGCATCGCTTCGTGTTATTGGTAGATATGGTTGCGGATTGGGGGAGAATGGGCGCCGATACGGCGTTGCTTGAATCGTTGAAGGAGGTGACCGGACTATGAGCGACTCGATTTTAGAACGTATCCAACAGGCGCTGCGCCTGGTCCGCGTGCATTTGCCTTATCTTTGTGGATTGGCCAACCGCGTTCACTTTGTCATCGATAAGCGGGTGGCGAGCATCGGGATCTTCGCTTCGGGACGGATGGTGGTCAACGGTGAGTGGTTCGCGCAATTGCATCCAGGAGACGCGGTTTTTGTGGTGGCACACGAACTTTTGCACCTGGCCTTGCAAACTCACCAACGTTGTGCTGCCACCGAGGTAATTCTGTTCAATTATGCTCATGATTACATTATCAACGATATGTTGCGTCATAGTCTTGATCGAGAGATTCCGGCCGGAGGTTTGAACTTACCAGGGGCACGTCATCTGGCGGCAGAGCAATTGGTGGCGCAAATGCAGCGAGATATCGGAGTGCTTCCGAAGCAGTGTTGGCATAGCGCGGAGCAAATGGGCGTGCCTAAAAACGAAATGGAGGGGATCATGATCGCGGCCGGATTGCTCGCGACGCGGCCGGATTTGCCTGGTGATGTGCTAGCCAGTGAATTGGAGCGCCGATGGTTTCCTGACGCTCCAGTCACAAACGATAGTTTGCAACAGATATCGAGTCTGGCCACCCAAGCGATAGGGTTGCTCGATTTATTCAACCATCTCGAGTGCTGCTCAGGACAGGAAGATGAACCCGGCGGCAGGAGCGAAACGATCGCAGCCTTGCGCGCTAAATATCGACCGCCTTGGGAAATGGCAGTGCAGCGGTGGCTGGAAGATGCGGTGCCTGACGTACGTACTTATGCACGCCCTTCCCGCCGGGGCGCCGATCGCCAGGATGTGATTCTAGTGGGTAAAAAGCGGGAGGGCTGGACCTTGCACATTGTGCTGGATACCAGTGGCTCGATGCAAAGGCGATTGTTGCATGCTCTCGGAGTCATCGCCTCCTTTGCCGAGGGGATAAATATCGAGCGAATCCATATAGTGCAATGCGATGCCGAATTGACCCGAGACGAATGGATAGCTCCGCAGCAATTATATCATTATTCGATCAAGGGATTGGGCGGCAGTGATATGACGCCGGCGATGTTACAACTGGCGCGAAATCCCGAGGTGAAAGCAGTACTTGTCCTGACCGACGGCGCCATCAATTATCCCAAGTCTCCGCTTCCTTACGATGTGCTGTGGGTAGTTACCGATTGGCGATATGAGCGTCGCGACTTCCATCCCTCTTACGGCAAAGTGATTTTAATGAAATAGAAAGCCTGGTTCGGCTATCAATCACGAATTTTAGTTAGGAGAATTTAATAAATTCCCCGTTAGGTATCGCCCGGTAATTCTACTTTGAAAACAATTCGTCAAATAATATGCTTATCTTTGGCTTGAAATAATCGATTACTTTTCTGGCAAGTTAATAAAACTTAAACAACCCACTGATAGTTCGAGTCGTATGGCGAAACGACAATCGAACGCACTATCTGCTCAAGTGAAATATCCGCATCGATTTGAGGTTCGATCGCCGTCAATTGCTCGTGAAGGTAGCGCGCCTCGAGATATTTGCCGGCAATCTTGCTTCCTTCCCGAAACATCGGGGGGATGTCTATAAGCAAGCCCCCCTGCCGGATTGGGTCGCCTCGGCCAATGATCACTATAAACTTCTCAGCATTATAGATGGCAGGAAAAGGTCTATGTTACAATTTACCATGATTAGCTGAATTGCACGAAAAATTTAGTGGCCCCGGTTGTTCTCTTTGGATAAAATTATACAGGAGTTACGCAGTTGAAATTAATCTCTATTTTATAGCGTTTACAGAGTGAATATGGCTGCAAACTTTGACTCTAATTAGAGTTTCGGTTTGCAAGCTCCAACGTTGCTATTTCGATAACGATAAAGATAATGGTGCCAGGCATCGAAGCAATCGAAGCAATGGTGCCAGGCATCAAAGCAATGGTGCCAGGCATCGAAGCCAAAATTTTTATCGAAGCAATGGTGCCAGGCATCGAAGCAATGGTGCCAGGCATCGAAGCAATCGAAGCAATGGTGGTCATCCCGAAAGGTACAGTAACATATACTGACGGCAGTAGCGAACAACTGCCAACCTTTAACGGCTATGGTGGGCCCAGTGTATGGTTTGCCGGTATGACTCCTGGTGATATCCTGCGGAAAATGGTACCTTCAGGAATGGTAGGGGATATTTTTTTCATTCTGGATAAACGCCCCGCAGTCAACAAAAACGTGACCCTAAATTGGCAGTTCACGGATGGGGTAATGGTGACTGAGCAATCGACAGTAACCGTATATGTCGGCTCGGATGGCAGCTTCAATGATCCCAATGAAACCGCACCGTTATGCAGCAGCAAAAACTGCCCGACGGGTAACTGTCCGCAAAATTCGGCCAATACGTCCTGCACCCAATGCGACCTGGAAGTAGAGGACAGCACCTGTCAGTGCGAATGCCAGGCTGGCGACCCGGTGCATTTGAATAACCTCGAGTTTGTGGTGGAAGAGGTGGATCTAGAGATCCCCGGTCGCGGCATCAACTACCAGTTCAAGAGGACTTACCGTAGCCGTAATGATTTTCCGGGTACTTTAGGCTATAACTGGTCTCATGTCTATTTCATGAGATTCATCCCGTCAGCGAGCGATCCCAATATCGTCTATTTCTACAACGGACACGCCCGTGGCGAGGCATACTATATAGATAGCGGCGGCAACCTGATCCCGCCGGAATATCGCTTCAAAAAGGTGGTCAAAGACAGCGACAATAGCCTGCTGTTGCGCAATCGCAACGGGGTAATTTGCAAATTTTATGCGTTGGACGGCAGTAACAAAGCCGGAAAATTGGCAGCGATAATCAGCAGATGCGGTAATCGCCTGACCTTCAGCTACAATGCTTACGGGCAACTCAGCGTAGTATATGATTCGTTATCCCGACCGATACATTACTACTATAACTCGCAAAAAAACACGCTGGCAAAGATAGTAGATTTCACCGGACGCGAGGTAATATTTACCCAGGACGCTAACCGTGATCTGTTGACGGTAACCCGTCCGGCAATAACGGGTACGCCGACCAATAATGATTTCCCGCAAGGAAAGACCACGGTATACAGCTATTCGGCCGGATTTGCCGATCGCCGGCTCAATCACAACCTGATAAGCGTGATCCGCCCCAATGAAGTGGGGATTAGCAATCTGCCCAGCACGGTAAACTACGTATGATAGCGACGATCGCCTGATCGCCCAGCAATGGGGAGGAACCAACAGCAGCGGCATCAGCGCCGGCGGTACAGTAGCCTACGCCCGGCAAGAAGTAAACATCGGCGTAGATCCCAATAATCCAGATTTGCCGCGAGAAATAGTAACGGTAAACGACCGCAATGGCAACGAGACCGTCTATTACTACAACAACGGCAAAAATCTGATCAAGAAAGAACAACAGACCCGCGGCATCCGCCCAGGCGATCCAACGGTTTACGTAACCGAGTATAAATACACCGCTACCGGGCTGCTAAAAGAAACGATCGCCCCCCAAGGAGATCGCACGGTATATGAGTACGATACCAGCAATCCCGATCCGTTTCAACGCGGCAACCTGCTATCGGTGACCCACTACCCCGACAGCGAGCGCGGCGGTGATCAAGCAGCGCTCAAGGTAAGTTATTGCTACGAGCCAGTGTATAACCAAATCTGGAAAGTAACCGAAGAACGCGGCAATGCCAGCGGTTATACCCCGCCCAATGGTGGCAGCGCGAGCGCAGCCCGCTACACCACCGAATATATCCCCGACTATTTCGAAGGCGGTCTGGATACGAGCGGCTGTTCCTGTGGCCATACCTTACGCCAGATGCTCGATAAATTCGACATAAGCATTGCGTCGGTGCAAGACCAGCTAAACCAGGGCGATCTCAACGAAGACGGCAGCTATAACATCTGCGGCAACATCATCATGATCCGTTATCCCACAGTGCAATTGCGACCCGACTCGCCGCAGATCGCCAGCGAAGGCGGCCAGTACCAGCAAATAGTCATCCGGCGTAGCTTTAACAAATACGGCCAATATGACTGGGTAGAAACCCCAGAAGGCGAAGTGACGCTGTTCACCTATTACCCAGAAAGCGACCCCGAAGGCGACGGCCAAAACATCCGCAGCAACAACAACAATTCCGGCCAGCCATTCGACACCATGAGCGGCGGCTATCTCAAAGACACCATCCGCGACCACCACCATTCCACGCGCTATCGCGGCACCAGTCTGCCGGTACAGGCGATGTCCAGTCGCGGTTACGACCAGCGCGGCAACCCGATCTGGACCCAGGATGCCCGTGGCGTGCGCACCCATCTAGTATACAACCAACTCGACCAGGTAGTAGAAATCAGCCGCGCTGCCGATGTCAGCTTCGCCAGTGAACCGGGCCTAAGCGCTTATGGTTATCACACCCGAGTCTACTATGACTACAACGACAACGTCATCAAAACCGAAATCGAATATCGCGACGGCAACAACCCCAACTTGCCGCAATGGCTGGAGACCACCTATATATATGATATCCTCAATAACGTGATCGCCACCATCCAGCGAGTAGATAACCAAACCACCATCACCACGCAACTACGTTACGACAGCAATGAGAACGTCGTCGAACGGCATACGCCTCTAGCCGTAGGTGGAGTGGAACCGGCCAACAAAACCATAAGCGTGTACGACGAACGCAATCTGGTGTACCAGCTAACCACAGCGCCGGCTACTCCCCAAGCAGCGACGTATAGTTATTTCTACGACAAAAATGGCAACCTGACCCGAATAGTAGATGCCTGTGACAACAACGGCGATAGTCAGGGAGATGTGACCACGCACTACTATGACGGTTTCAACCGACTGGTACGCACGGTAGATGCTGCCGGTAACGAAATTCGCCGTCAGTACGATCCGGCCTCCAACGTAATCGCCAGCGAAGTCTACGGTACAATCGGTGGCCCAACCCGCGCCAATAACGATCCCAGTGGCAATGTGCTGTTAAGTCGCGGCTGGAGCAGCCATGACGAACTATCGCGAGTCTACCAACGTCAAATAGAATTATTTGTGCCCAACGGCGTTAGCCTGACCCGGCAAGTACAACTAAGCGAAGGCGATGCCAACCCCAGCGATGGCAAAATCACCAGCTATATCGACTATGACCGCAATTCCCGCATCACTTTTGCGATCAACGCCAGTCCCGAAAATGCCAGAGAACAGACTACGGTATTCTATGACGGCCTGGGCCGAACCATCAAAGTAATCGACGCCGGCGGCAATCAAGCCCTGAGCGAATACGACCAAAATGGTAACCTGCGCCAGGCAACGTTGACCGAAATCCATAGCCAGGGCCGAATCACGGCGGAGAGCTTTGTGACGATCAATATCTATGATGCCCTAAACCGCCTGATCCGTACCAGCGACAACCTCGGACACACCCGCCGGCTCTACTATGACAGTCGCAACCTGGTAATCAAGACCAGCGATGCCCAAGGGCCGGAGCAGCCAGACCCACTAGGTCGCTATACCGTCGGCAATATCAATGCCGATGGCAACGTAACCCAAATCGTGCATGACGGCCTGGGGCGCAGCATCCAAACCATCCAGGAATTACGCCTTGGCGGCCAGGGTGGCAACGAACTAGATCTGAGTAACCCAAGCAACCCGGATGGCAAAATAATCGAAAGCACCAGCTACGATGCCAACTCCAGAGTAACAGCAGTAGCCGATGACAAAGGCAATGCCACCGCCTATGCTTACGACAGCCAGAATCGCTTAGTGCTGACCATCTTTGCCGACGGCAGCGGCAAAAGTATTGAGTATAACGCCGATTCCCAGCCAATTCGGACAGTGGACAACAACGGCAACATAATTCTGGCGAGTTTTGATTCCTTAGGCCGGGTAGTCAGGCGTGACATCACCCCGGCGGCGGGGGTAAAAGGCACCACAGTGCAAACCTTCGAATACGATGGCCTATCCCGAGTGACCAAAGCCGGCGATAACAACGATCCGGCCAATAGCAGTGATGATAGTCTGGTGCAACGCCACTATGATTCGCTGGGGCGGCTACTCGAAGAAAGCCAGAACGGCAAAGTAGTAAGCTACAACTGGAGTCAAACGGCTGATCCAGTAGACCTGACCTATCCCAATGGCCGTAAAATAGAATATAGCCTGGACCAGCTCAACCGGCTGCGCACGATAAAAAACAACGGCAGCAGCACCACGATTGCCGCCTATGACTACATTGGCAATCGTCTAATCGAAAGAGTCCATGCCAATGGCACCCGATTGACTACTCTCAATGACGCCGGCACCATCAACCAGGGCTACGACGGTCTCGGTCGCCTGACTCAGATACGCCATCTCAAAGAAAACACTCTAATCGCTGGATTTGGCTATGGCTACAACCGCGAAAACATCAAGAGCTATCGCCAAGACCTGAAATACCCCCATTTAAGCGAGCTATATCACTATGATTCCCGCTATCGCCTGGTAGATTTCCAACGCGGCACCCTCAATGCCAGCAAAGACGGCATTACCGGCGTCGCGATCAACAGCCAGACCTGGCAACTCGACGGTGTCGGCAACTGGGCCAGTACCGTAGTCGATGGTCAAAGCCAGACCCAGACCATCTCCAATATGAATGCCTATCTAAGCTTTGCCGGGGTTACCCAGACTTATGACACCAATGGCAATCTCACTAATGACGGCAATCTCACCTTTGCCTATGATTTTGCCAATCGGATGGTGGAAATCCGCGATAACGAAGATAACAGCCTGATCGCCAGTTATAGTTATGATGCATTCAATCGTCGTATTAGCAAAACCGTCCAATCCTCAACCGTCAGCCAGGGAGACACCAGCGGCAGTGAATACCAGTCGGATCGGCGAACCATCGCGCTCTATCACTTCAATAACAGCAGCGGCCCAATAGTCGATAGCTCAGGCAATGGTAATAATGCCGGGCCCCGTAAAAAAATCACCACTGTGGCAGGGCTATATGGCACTAATGCTGCCGGCTTTTCAGGAAAAAGACTGACCGCGCCCGCATCGTCATCATTGGATAGCATTACCGATAAACTGACGGTAGAAGCCTGGGTATATATTCAGCCCGGAGATGATGAAGTGAAATGCCGGCTGGTGCATCGCCAAGAAAGCTTTATCCTAAAGATTCGCAAAGACACCGCCAAGGCGGTATTCAAGGTATTCATCGATCAGGGCGCAACCGAGCCAATAATTGCCCGAGCCGTAAGCGATAGCGCGATTCCGATGCAGACCTGGGTACATCTGGCCGGGGTATACAACGGTAAAAAGGTCAAGCTGTTTGTCAACGGAGTCAAACAAAGAAAAAAGACGGCGATAACCGGTAATGTACATCGCTTGCCGGATGCCAGGCTGGTTTTAGGAAGCCAAAATTTCCACGGACGTTTGGAAGATGTGCGGATCTCTAACAAAGCCCGTAGTGGCTTTCCTGGCGCTTCTACTCCTTCGCAACAAGTGCTGCGACACTTTTTCTATGCTGGCTGGACCTGTATTGAAGAACGGGAACAGGCGGTATTGGACGGCGGTAGCTTTGGGCCGGAGAAGGTGACCCGACAATTTGTCGATGGCGCCAACATTGACGAGCATATTTGCGTTGATTATTATGCTGATGACGGCATTGCTGTGGCTAAGACCTATTTTTACCATGCCAACCATCGCGGTGATATCGTTGCTTTGACCGATGCCGTTGGGGCTGTGGTCTTGGAATTGCGCTGTACCGCATACGGTCGGGCGGCTAAGGTTGATCAGCACGGGCTATTGCAGGAATTTGACGATTTTTCCCTTGTTGTCTTTGGGTTCCAAAGCCGGCGGGTTGATGGTGAGAGTTCGCTTCTTTTCTTTCGCTACCGCTATTATTCTTCTGAGCAGGGGCGATGGCTTAGTCGAGATGGGCTTGGCTATGTGGATGGGTTGAATTTGTATGAGGGGTTTGGAAGTAATCCAAAAACTTTTTTAGATTCTTATGGCCAATCTTGGTATAATCCGGCTGATTGGATAGAAGAGGCTGCGTATTATGCTGGTAAAGCTATAGCTACATTTTCTCCAAAAGCTCTCGATTTTACAATAGGAGCATCTAAAGTAATTGCAGAGCCAGCTCATCTTGTTAGAGATGCATATAAAACTTTTAGTGGCGAATCTACTCTTCCTCATAGTATGATGATGCAATCTATAGACAAACGTCTTGTCGAAGGACAAAGTACGGGAACCTCATACTGGAAGACCGTAGGAGAAATGGCGTTAGTTGTTAACCCATATACAGGTCCTTTTATTCTTGGTGCAGGAATAATTACTGGGATTTATAACGATGATTGGGAGCAGGTTGGAGCGGCATCAACTGGATTAGCGATGCAATTATACGCGTGGAAACAACATATTCGCGAATTTGGCTGGAGGCTTCCAGTATGGCGCTGTCCTCCCAGTTTTTTGATTGCAGAAAAGTGGAAATCCATATCAATGCAGCTTCGTAAAATTAAAGATTGTTCTTTGCGGGTTACTTCTGCAAAATATGATCATGGTATGGAAGGTAATTCTATCTTTATTGAGCCTCCCATGGGGGAAAAAATGCTTCCTAATTCTCCTTATGGATTCCATGCCGGGCTAGAAATGCAAGGAAAAGTTTTTGAACCTGGATCTGGAGTAATCTACCTTAACCCAGTTACTTGGGCTGTAGACATAGGATATGGTGGAATCCGTACTCGTATAACTATGTTTAGTAAAAATATATGGAGCGGCAGATTACCTACCAAAGGATATAAAGCCGTGCCGGTAATGACCAAGGAACAAAAATAAATGATAGTAATAGCATATTTAGGAAGCGCCTTATCAGGTATAACAACTAATTTTGAAAAAATTAAAGAAATATCTGAAAAACAGTATGCTTCAGAACTAAAATTTAGCTTTAAAATAGACTATACTTTCGCACTTTTGACGTAGAATTTGAAAATAATCCAAATGACAGAACCACCGAATTTCAAGAGACGCGAAAAAGAGGCTCCAATTCCTCATTGATTTTTGCGAAGTCCGCATGATCATTGAATCTTTGAAAAATAATTTGCTGTATGACGAAACGTTTAAGAGCCGATTTCAGTCGACTGAAACTGATCAGAGAAGTCTTTTGAAAACTGCCTTGAGGGGCTTGCTCCAAAAAGGAATCATTTTTTAGCAGCGTAATCATCCAGGAACAGAAGGCGACACAACTCAGAGTCACAAATCTGAAGAAAGCGATGCTGGAGTAGCATTGGTAGTCAGTAAAGCCAAAATGTTGCTTGAGATCCCTGATAGTAATTTCAATGGAAAATCTGCTGCCATACATTTCAATGATTTGAGACGCTTCGAGGGTCAAATCAGTGGAAATAAGCAAGAGAGGATGCGTTTCAGTTTGGATAACAACGACTCTGACCAAGTCTTTAAAATCTCTCAGGTAAACGTCGCGGACTATAACATGAAGTGTACGTATTTTACCATAAAGATTGACTTGGACTTCCACAGGCCGGATATACTTCAACAGATTGGCGAGTTTCCACTCTGTGCCTTTTGTTCGAGGACGTCCACGTCTTCTCAACGGTATAACAGGAGCAATAAAAGGATCCCAGCCTTTGGCGTCTTTTCGCAATCTGGTGATAAGGTGAACGCCCTGTGCGCGCAGTCCTTGGATGAATGGAACTTTGGAGAAATAGGCATCAGCGACAATACGCAGTTGGGCTGTATCTGGAAGATAGATCTTTAATTCTCGCACAAGAGCAATTGCGGCATCCCAAAAATTGGCAGCTCTTGTTGTGCCGTCAGGGCTGACTATCCACTGATGGTTATTTTTTTTGCCGGGGATAAGACGCGCTATTATCGGAAAGCAGATATAGCGAATAGGGTGTCTCAGCACCAATCCTATGATTCCCCAATGGTGCCCGAATACTCCGTTCATCTTTTCTGCGGTTCCACTGCTCGGATGCCATTTTTGTACGCCAAACATCTTTTTGCTCGCCTTGGCGACTAAAGTTGTGTCAACAACGCCAAGAAATGCTCCGTTGATTATGAATAGCTCAGAGAAACGGTTCAACAAAATTTCGACCATTTTCTTCTTTACTTTGGATGAGTCCCATTTATTTTCCGCTAAAAATCTAGCAAAGCTACTTAAATGTTTGCCTAAAAAGAAACACGAGTCTGCTATGTTTGTGAGACATTTGCTTGAGTCGTTGATCATCATTGCCCAGATATAGGCCCGAAAATATTCATAGCTCGGCTTGGTAAAGCATTGACGAAACTCTGCTAATATGGATAATAGCAGAGCTGGAAAGAAGGTATCCATTTTTTATCTCCTTTTTTCTATGTATTAGGAGATTTTACCTTCTTTCTCTCGCAAATAATAGCCTCTTGGTCGTCTTTCGCCAAAAACTGCGAAAGTATAGAAATAGAAATACATGATAATTATGAATTTTTAACCTTACAAGGAAAAGTTCCTTATTTAGCAGAAATCCCAAATAAAATCAAAGGATGTGAAATAAAATTAATTAGATTAGCATTTAATTATCAAGGTATTCCAAAAGATAAAAATACCATAATTAGAATAAACAATATATGCCAAAAAAGCGATGGGGTTATTTTTGTTGTGAATACGATTTCGAAATATCTGGATAGTAGCCTTGAAGTATGGACAAAAATTTATCCTTTAATAGAAAAGTTAAAATGTCCATTGATGTTACAGTATAATAAAAAAGATCATTTCCAATCTGTTGATACCGAAGAATTAAAATTACATTTTAATTTTAAAAGAAAATTTTTAGAGTTTGATTCCTCGGCTATTTATTCAAGAGGGGTATGGGAAACTTTTTCAACTATGTTAACTTTAATTTGATAATGCTGTCAAAAATTGGCAGGATAAAAAATTTGAATTATTACTATATTACATAAGTCAGCTCCCATTAATTAATCATTTATTAAAGAGGGGAATCCTAGTCTTGCAGCAGAAATAGATAAACAAGATCCCAAGCGATTATATCCGCCAAGTGAGGTATTGAGTTGTCCTAAGAATAAAAATAAAGAGGACTTATTGGCTAGCATAATTAGAGCTATTACGCCAGATATAGGCTATATGGGAGAAATATGGATGTTCGGTAAGAAAAATGCTATATCTCTTTATGAAGCAGTTAATAGTTTGACAATGTCATGTTTCTCCGAGATGTTTAAATTTAGAGTTTTCATTCTCGAAAAGATCCAGAAATAATACGTTGATTGTATTTTTTTCAAAATAACAATGTATTTGAGATACCAAATAGAAGTTGTATGTGCTGTAACAGATGATGTTGAACAAAATCGTGATGCTTCCGCCTCTTGTATATGCGAGAAAATGGAAGAGGCGCTAAAGCGCCCACTACGAACCTTTATGCGACTGCGGTATTGATAGCTCGTAGTGGGCGCTTTAGCGCCTCTTCTCCCAGTGCGCAGCAAGGACTTCGTCCTAGGCTAGCATATTAAGCCTTATAGGCCGGCTTTCGGCTTAACTTTATAATTATATAATACTCGTGCCAGCCACCCGGAGAAGTCTACAAAATAAGCGATTGAGCCGAAGGGAGCGTTCGCTCAAATGTCCAAGTCAAAAACTGCCTCGGTGGTGAAAATAATCGGTGCCAGGAGGCAGGGTAAAATTTTCGTTGGGGAAAATGAGCGAGAAAGGCAATTTGAGAGGGAAAAATTATGTGAGGGAGATGTCGGGACAGACTTTGGGCGCAGTACAGGAAATCGATTTCCTCGGAAGCCGACAATCAAAGATTTACCGGCCCGACAGGATACTACACTTGCGCGAAAAAATTATGCGACATCGGACTCCTGTTGGTGGAGCAGATTGAGATTTTTTTCCGGCTGGATGTTGAACAGCAATGGCGCAGTCAAGTATTGAAAAATGGGCATATGCCTGATCTGGTATCCGGCGAGTTCAAGAGGGGCAAAGCCTCGCCGGCTGTGATTGTCGATATCATTGCTGAGAGGAGTGAAGCGATAGACAATCTGGAACAAGCGAGCGTGTCTTCTGGCAGTCTCCAATGATTTAAAGCCACTCATAGCCTTGTAGCGCTGATTGAAATGCCTGATGACCAGTTCCACGGGATTATTGGTCCGAATCGGGACCCGCTGGTTTTCGACGACACGCATTAAATGGGGATAGTAAGATTCTAAGCATTTGAACATCGACTCCAACTTGGGCTCTTGCTGGAGATATTGCTCTTTGTCCCGAATCAGAGCATCGTAGCGTTTTTTGATGGTCTTTTTGGATTTGGCATCAACCACGTCGAAAATGGCCTCTTTCAAATTTTCGGCAATCTGAGGTAGGTCTTTTTTGCCGAATTGATCGTGCATATGCTTGAAAATATTCTGCTTGAAATGGAAGAAGCAGCGGGCCATGGTCACCGAGCGGCCGTAGACCCGGCGTGCCGGTTGGTCATAATTTTCGGTCAGGTCGGTCATGATGGTTTGGGGATAAATGCCCTTGGCTTTGAGCTGCATGAGAAAAGCCTCGGCCGATTCTTTGTCGCGGGAAGCGAAAACTTCGATGTGCAATAAATCATTGGTAGCAGGATCAACGGCCAAATACAAGTAAGCAAATGGCCGTTTTTTGGTCTTCTTGAAATCGGCGATTTTGACGAACTTTTCGTCGATGCAGACCGTGCCGCTAAAATGCACCGGCCCGAGGATCTCTTCCCAATGATCGGCCATCTGACTAATGTAAGTCAACTCGGTAAAGACGATGCTCTTGGTGGTGCCCAAAAGATCAGCGAGTGCCCGATAGGGAGATCGCAAAAGCATGACCTGGCGTAACATCAGGCAAGCTTTGGCAAACCGCGCCTGCTCCAAAATGTGGGTATCGTCAAGTGGGGCGGAAAACGTCTGGGTAGGACAGGCGTGGTTTTTACAGCGGAAGCGAAATGTAACCACCTGCTGTTCTTGGCCGGTTTCGGGGTCTTTTATCATTTGAATTTTCGGCAAACTTGATTTGGGTGAGGTATTGAACGAACCGCATTTGGGACAACACGGCTTGTTGTCGATGACTTTGGGCAAGCCGAACAAGAAGCATTTGAGCCAGGCGTTAGTAATCGGCGCCCCGGTTCCCCCTTGCTTTTGCGCCGAGCCGGGTCGGACCATCTCCGGAAGCGAACCAATATATTCATCGATTTCGGCCGGGGTCCAAGTTTTTCCCTGGGCAAGCTTACTAATTAGATCGTTGATGATTCGGCGGTAGCGGTCGATTACCCACTCGGTCGATTTGCGATACTTTCCTTTGCGGTACTGTCGGCCCAATGCCTTCCGTACCTCCCAAAAATCAACCTCTCGCATCAAATTGCGGACTTTTTTTATCGAGATGTCGGGTAAATCAGCCCTGGCGTTGATCCGCTGCAATATTTGCTGACCGGTAAGGGTAATATCCTCTATCCATATTTGCAGTATTGCCCGGCGTAAGCGTTCATCCGCGCCCATCTTCTCGATTGGAATAAATTCGTCGAGGTTGTGAAAATGATTGGCGATGCAGCGGTAGCGTTGAATCGCGATTTGCAACTTCTGATGATAATCCAGTCCCATCATTGCCGCCAGTTGGCGGGTGGAGGTAATCCTTTTGTTGTCGTGAGTACGGGCGGTAAGCAAAGTATGCATAAGTGCGGCCCAGCCAAATCGATCAGCGCGGTTGACCTCCCAAAATAAGTTGCCATATACCACTCGATAACTACAAGCCGCGCGTTCTACTTTTACCTGGTGATCGTCCCTGCTGAACATCGTAGTCGCTCGCTGTTGCTTTTGTCCGGCGCAGTAAATTCGCAGTTCATCGTGAATTTGCTCAAAAGTGATCTTTTTGAGTACTTCCTTGATTTGCCCGATTGTCGCCTGCTGCACACATTGATCGCCATGTCCTTCAAGCCGACTCTTGATATCGAGTAAGGTTAGCGCAAAATCCTGGCGTAATATCGCCAGCACCGCCTTGAGCAATTTGCTTTGATAAGGATTTTTGACCCGAGCAAGCAAGCCGTGAAAAGTATTGCCGGAATTTTCCCATGCCCGCACCAATCGACCGACCAAATCATGGTGGGACCAGCCCAATGCCTGGGCCAAGGGCCGGGAGGTCACGGCTAACTCACCTTGTTCATTGCGGGCTGTCGCCAGCAATACCGTAAATATTTGTCGATCCAAATCGTCATCCTTTAAAAATTTCCAATGGAAAGGCCCGATGCATATTCGATAGTAATCGCCATTTTCTTCGATTCGGATTCCCTGTGCAATTCGAAGTTTTTCTATCCATTCCCCTTCCGGGATGTCTGCCTTGGCGATTGTAGAAAACAGCAGCCCCGCAAGAAGCGAATTTTTATAGATAAAAAGCAGATTTTCGTAACTGCCATATTCATTCAATTGTTCGGGAGGACAGTGGCCGGCAACCGTAACCAGATATTCGCTCAAGTAATGGTATAGACCTTGTTTTGCCATTGAAATCAACGATTGCGCCAATTCCTGCAACCAATACCAACCGTAGACGAGCAAATGGGAGAGGATTAAGACTATAGCAACAACAACTACTGTCTTATAGAACAATTGAACGGTCCGGTCATAGTCCATCAACAGATCCGTCCTAACCAAACCGGGAAAACAAAATTTGGCCAACATCAACAGCAATTTCACCGCTGCCAATAATAGGGACGCTATCGCTACCTGAGCGGCATAATCTTGAGCGGGGGAGCATAACACCAAATAACCCAAAACCATCGTGCGCACCCATGCTTCCCAAACAACAAAATTGACCATTTTGAATAAGACACCCAATATACTCAAGCAACGATGCTCTCGCCGTCTGCGGCTCCATACCATATCTTCGCTTTCTCTTTCCCAATACAGAACCGGCTTGGGCTGCCACTCTTTTATTTCAAAAAAACTGTTGCAAAATATCGATATAGCTGCTATTATCATTGTCAGGGGGATATTGATCATTTTAAACTCTTTCAAAAAAAGTTCAAATTCAGACTTCGTGCCATTTCCCAAAAATGTCCGAAAGAATTTTGACATTTCAGGTTATCCGTTTATCTGTTATGCCTTGAATTATCGAGATTGGTGGGAATATTTGCCTATTTGGAAAAATGTTCAAAAAAGACTTGACATTTACCGGTGATTTTCATAAAACCCCAGAAGAATCAATCGTGACACAACAAACCAGTAAATAACTCATATAAAAGATGCATATCCAGGAAAATATCTAAATCATTGGATATGTGCGACAAAAGACATATCTGTTTGTTTTTCAAAACGTTAAAGAAACAATATCATAACTTATTTATTAATTGGCAGTTGGATAGAAAGCTACATAGTAAGTACAGGTGGACAGAAGTTCTTGTGATTTGGTAGAATCAGGCTTAGAGAGCAGACATAATGTGGCAGCGGCGTCTCGCCGCTGTTGTTAGCCGTATTGTGAGAACAGCGGCGAGACGCTGCCACTTTCTTATTTTCTCAAAAATCGCTCTGCAAGTCAATAAAATCCGGTCAAAATTATTTGTGGCCACCTGCACTAAGCGTACGCCGGCGAGAAAAAAAAGCTGTGGCCGTGGCCATGCGCAGTGTCGCAAAGTCGATGTTGCCAAACAGTCCAGGTCGCCCGGCGGTTGCTGTCCAAAACCGTTGCGCCTCCAGTACTTGCTCGGGCGCGCCGTCCAACGAAAAGCGGCTTGGTCGCCGAGCCGGCAAGAAAGAGAAGCAGTGCCCATAGGCACTGTTGCAAAGCTGGCCTTACCAAGCCGTGTGGATCACCCCGGCGGTTCTTTAAACTCGCCCGGGAAACGTTTTTCGATCACGGTCACGACCCCTACACATATTTTTGCCCTGAAGCACTTAACAGTAAATAACCGATAAGCCCCTCTTTCATGTTTTTTAAGGGGCAAAGCTGAAATGATCCAAAGTGCTTTTGAGAACAATTGCTTTGTAGCGACTATAAAATAAAGAGTAGAGAGCAATATCTACTTTTGGCTACTCCAATACCAGGGTTGCGTGTTTTGCTGGCAAAAATAGAACAGCAATCATCCAATCTCAATAGTAACTTATTGCGGTTATTAATAGAAAAGTAGATCCCCCGCTGAAGCGCCGTGAAATACTACCTTATAGAGGAAATGCGCTCAAAACGGTATTGGATCATTTCTGGGGCTGACCTTTATTTCATAAGCCTATCAGGCAGTAACGTAAATCTCTCTTAAAGATTCGGCAAAGTAAGAAGATTGCTAAAAAGCGGTCGGGCAATGGTGGAGCAATGGTGCCTGGCATCAGAGGAGCATTGAGCAATGGTGCAGCAATGGTGCCAGGCATCGGAGCAATGGTGCCAGGCATCGGAGCAATGGTGCCAGGCATCGGAGCAATGGTGCAAAAAGCGGTCGGGCAATGGTGGAGCAATGGTGCCTGGCATCAGAGGAGCATTGAGCAATGGTGCAGCAATGGTGCCAGGCATCGGAGCAATGGTGCCAGGCATCGGAGCAATGGTGCCAGGCATCGAAGCAATGACTGGCTAACAGCTATAGCAGGTAGTTGTCAATTTCCTCCAACAACTTTTGATTTCGATCATAAATTATAAAAGAAACTCCAGGTACTGCAATCTTTTTAATCTGGAGCAGGCATCATTGGTGCCAGGCGTCGGAGCATTGGTGTCATCGGAGCAGGCATTATCATTGGATCATTGGTGCCAGGCGTCGGAGCATTGAAAAAACTTACCGACGAATACATGAAATTCCTGAAAACGGAAGCTTTCAAAAACGATAAAAAGTAAGTAAAATGGGGTTTTGCCCGATATTTTCCTGAACCATCGAAGTCACGGCACCCCCCCCCATCACCGGTCAATTTCAGCCGGGAGCAGATGACGTTTTGTGGATAACTCAGGCAGTAATGAAGAAAAATTTTGGTAATCGAAGATGTTCTTGCAAAATTGTGGATAACTCGGTCACCGTACATTCGATGGAGGGCGTGGGACCAATTTTTCTATCCAAGGAGCTGGAAAAACAGCTAGAATACGAAAATTTGGCAATAAACAAATATTGTGGATAACTTTTATGAGGCAGCACATGTTTGAACTAATCAAAACTTACACCAATGAAATCGGGTTCCACCTCACCCCCATAAAAATGGAAGGTGTGGGATTGATTTTTCTGCCCAAGGAGCTGGAAGAACAGCTAGGGTATGGAAATTTGGCCAACACTGTAAGACAAAGTGAGTCATTTATCGAAGGGGCTGAATATATCGTGTTGAAGGACTCCAATCTTTCGGAATTGAAAAATTTGCTAAACACACGCAATAGTATTGCGTCAGTTATGGAGCTAAAACATTGCCCAGCCTTTATTGTTCTCACCGAATCCGGGCTGCGAAACCTCCTGGCATTGTCCCGTAAACCCGAGATCCATGGCTTTCGCGAATGGGTAAGCGTTGAAGTCCTTCCTGGAATCAATCAACCGGAATACAGATGCTTGAGATGTTTCAAGTAACAGGTACTTACACCAATGATATGGGTTTTAAGGTTACACCTATTGAGATGCAGGGCGTCGGTTTTATCTTTCTACCGCAAGAACTGGAAGAGCAACTGGGGTATGAAGACTTGGCAAAACGTTTGAGTGACAGTGAGAGTTTTGCCGAAAACATCGAATATTTGATCTTACGTGGCGATAACCTCGATTGTCTCAAAGAGTTACTGAACTCGTCCCGTTAAACGGGACGAGTTCATGAATCGTTCAAACATTCTCCTTCTCTGATCGTACTTACGGAATCCGGTTTGTATACAGTCGCTATCCTCTCACGAAAACCAGAAGCTTTGGTTTTTCGTCGCTGGATCACTGGCGATATTTTACCATCAATCCTTCGTACAGGAAAATTTGAAGCTACTTATCGGACAGAGCAGTCAGAATGGCTACCGGCAGCCAACATATCGGCACAACTTCAGGAAATGGTCAGACAACAGCAATCTTTGCAACAAACCATCGAGCAATTTATCCATCAATCGCTGCAACAGCGCCGACAACAAGAACAGTTCCAGCAGTACGTTATCCAGGTAATTGCCAAGCAAGAGCAGTTCCAGCAGTACGTTATCCAGGTAATTGCCAAACAAGAACAGTTCCAGCAGTACGTTATGCGTGGGTTTGATAACATTGACGCCTTCCTGGCGGAAATGCTCCCGCACGACATGTTTTCAGGATACGAAAAAATACAAAGACTCGTGGATCAAATGTCTGCCATGTATGACCTTTCGCCAACGGAGAGAAGGAAGTACACCCGCGAACTTTGTCAGGCGCACGATGTTCTCCTGCCCGAAAAAGCATTATTGGAAAGCGAATCGCTTTACCATGACGCTCAGGAACTGGCGGTCAAAATAGGAGTGTACAGCATCAATGATAAACCGCATTCAAGGCTGGTCGCAGCTCTGATTCGCCATCTCGGGTTGGATCAGGAGCAGTACTGCCGAAAATTTCCGGTGAGCAGCGGTGTATCCAGCACTACGGTCGTCAAGTATTCGGATAATGTGATTCCGCACATCCTCAAATGGCTGCAAGAAAAGGGGCGTCCGGAGACGATAGAGCTTGCCTGCGGAGAGCGAGGAAAAGTTCGCAAGTTTAAGGTGAAATATCGTCCAAATGCCCGGCGATAAAATTATAAAAAAACATTTGATTCGGTAGTGCATCCTTCGACAATCTTCGCTATTTCCAAATTCAGCATAACGCCTCTTTTCACCGCTCGCTCAATTTTTCCAGCAGCTCTTTTTCTCTTTGCCGGGTGAGTCCTACTCCAGGAGGAGAGGGGCGAGCAACTGGATTGTCTTTGCTGATCCAGTTCATCGTGTCCGCAATGGTAGTCCTGAGCGGCATGAATTCTAACCCGCACGAGATCGCCTTTCGGATATCGAGTCGGCACATTCCCCATAATTCCCGGGGAAGCCATAGCGGAATTTGCATCCACGGGCACACGCCGTTGGCGAGCAAAAACTCCTCGGCTACCCCCACGATTTCGTTGTTCGAGTTTGTCACTTCAGCGCATTTATCAATGACTTCCGCAAAGCGAAGTGGTTCCTTTGGCCCGACGGCGTTGAAAATTCCCGTCATCTGGTTAGCGGCGAGTTTTACCAGCCACTCGGCCAAATCCCTGGCATCTATGATTTGCACGGGAGCATCCGGCACCGCCGGAACCAAAACTTTGCCATCCGCTAAAAATCTCTCGACCCAATAGGTGAACCTTCCCGAAGGATCGTAGGGCCCGACGATCAGACCGGGTCTGACGATGACCCCGCGCTCTTGAAAAACAGCCAGTACCTCTCTTTCACCAAGAGCTTTGCGGGCACCGTAGGTTTCCGGAGTGTTATCATTGGGGTTTTGTCCGACATCCAAGTGCGCGGTTGCGGTGTCCTCATTTATTTTGCTTGGGGAAAGGTCTGAGTAGACTGATGCACTCGACACGAAGATGTATTGCCCGACATGGTCAACGAGTGCTCTCGCCGATTTTTCGACCTGCTGCGGGAAATACCCGCAGGTGTCGATGACCGCATCCCAGTTTCTTCCCTTCAAAAGGTGGATATCACGGTCACGGTCGCCGCGTATTTTTTCCACTTCGGGGAAAAGCTCCGGATTGGTGCGTCCCCGATTGAACATGGTCACTTCCCAGGATTTTTCTTGCGCATATTGAACGACGTGTCTACCGAGAAACGTCGTTCCGCCGATAAGCAATAATTTCATGGGGCCTCCTGATTCCTTAATCGGCAACAGTTTCTTTGGTCTTGCCGCGATATTTTGGTAAATTATCGTGCGTCTTCATCCAATGTAGCCTTTCCTCATAACTCACATGGGCCTGGGGAACCTGATCCATCGCATCGATGAGATTTCCCACTGAAATATAAATGCGATCCGTTTTCGGACATTCAGGATGCCCTTCTTTTATCGCTTGATAGAGCATGTGACTTCCACAAATTTTACAAAATCCCCACCGGACGTATTGCGAAGAAAGGTACCAGGTGATACAGTCCTCGCCTTGAATATAACGAAATTGTCGGCGAGGAACTGAAGTCCAGGTGACAAATGCCGCGCCGTGCGATAGGCGGCAGGATTGGCAATGGCAATGTGCGCAAAAGTCAGTCGGTGGGATGATCTCGAACGTCACCGCTCCGCAAAGACACTTTCCTTGAATAGCTCTAGCCGTTTCCATTTTTAGCTCCGATCAAAATAATTTCCAGAGTAATCGCCGACAGATTGATTCTTCAACTTTATCGTGGTGTTGTAGAACATATTGAGCGGCAGCGCGACAATCGCTTCCAGCCAGTCGTTTTCGATGATCCACCGCCGGATATTGCTCTCGCCCTGGCCGGCGTCGCCGGTGAACAGCGACGAACCGTTGTGGACCTCGGCAATGCGACTGCCGAGCGGTGTGTTGTCTTTCATCTTGCTCAACATATTCGCCAAAAACAGCATCTGCCCGTCATTGGAGCGGGTGACCAGCGAGTACTCCGGGTCGCCGGCGTGTTTGATCAAAAAGCGCGGGTCTTTCAGTCCGGTCTTCCCGCCCATCCGTTCCAGGTCGTTTTTCCAGCTCTTACCATAAGGCGGGTTGGAGAGCATGAAATCGAACGTGCTGCGGCGAAAGGCGTCATTGGCCAGGGTCGAGTACTCCGGCCCGCCGATGATGTTGTCCGCGGCCTCGCCTTCCCCCTTGAGCAGCAGATCGGCTTTACATATCGCATAGGTCTCGGCGTTGATTTCCTGGCCATAGAGGTGAGTGGAGACTTGCTTGCCGTGTTTTTTCGCCAACCCATGGAGCGTCTCTTCGGCCACCGTCAACATGCCGCCGGTCCCGCACGCTCCATCATAGAGCAGATAGGTCCCGGATTCGATGTGCTCGGCAATCGGCAAAAAGATCAGATTGGCCATCAACTTGACGGCATCGCGGGGCGTCCAGTGTTCGCCGGCTTCTTCGTTATTCTCTTCATTGAACCGCCGCACCAGTTCCTCAAAAATCGTGCCCATCGAATGGTTATCCAGCCCCGCCAATTTGATCGAGCCATCGCCGTTGAGCACCGGCTGCGGGCCGAGGTTGATCGCGGCATCGAGGAACTTCTCGATAAGCGTGCCCAGCGCATCGGCCTTCGCTAACCGGGGAATCTGATGGCGAAACTCGAAATTGTCGAGGATCTGCTGCACGTTGGGCGAAAACCCGTCGAGATACGCTTCGAAATCGGCCCGCAGTTGGTGCTGATTGGCCCGCGCCCGCAAATCTCGCAAAGTATAGGGCGAGGTGTTGTAGAACGCCTGACCGGCAGCATGGCGAAGCGCCGCGTCTTGATTGGTAACGCCGCCTTTATCCAGCGATGCTTTCATTTCCATAACCGCTCGTTTGGTCGGTTCAAGCACCGCGTCCAGCCGCCGCAGCACCGTCATCGGCAGGATGACGTCGCGATATTTCCCGCGGACATATACGTCACGAAGCACGTCGTCCGCAATTCCCCAAATAAAGCCGACAATTGTACTGTGTAGTGCCGAATCCATTATCGCTATATCTCTCTTTCATGTTTGATGATTAGCAAGGCGCATTTATGGCCGGTTCAATATCCAAACCGCTGCGGTCCAAAACAATCCGTACCTTATATTAGAGCATATTCTTAGCGAAATTACAAGGCCAGAAGCGGTTAGCTACCCCGGCCTGGCGATAGTTTACCAAAGAATAATACTCGTGCCAGCCACCCGGAGAAGTCTACAAAATAAGCGATTGAGCCGAACAGAAGAAAAAACCGGAGATGATGATCGACAAAATGAACTGGTCAAATGATCGAAGGCCACCACAAAAAAAATTTTATGGGGAAAACGCAGATAAAATTTCGAAAAAATAGGGATGAGATTCGAGATCAAGGCCAAAAACAGCCCAAAATCAGGAAAAATGGCGAAATGCAGACAGACTATCTCTGTGATGAAGTAAAAACAGGCAGTAGCGGCTAATCTAATGAGACAAATGCATCACACAGGGAATTGATTGCGTTTAAGGCAAGCGTGGCTGCCCCAGGAGTAGACCTTGCGGTCGTGATAATAGGGGATTCTCTCGCCGAGTTTTTCAACGAGGCCCTGGACAAAAGCAATGCTACCGGTAATAATGCCGGCAGAGATCGCCGGATCTTTTTGCAAGCCTAACTCGGCAATGCGTTTGTCAACCATATCCCGATAAGCTTGCTGGCGCTCTTGGGGAGTTTGGTCGATGTCGAGATACATCGGATGGAAATCGACAACAGGATCATCGTGTCCGTAAGCATGAGCGCGATAACTGCTCCATCGCCATTTCTCCGGGCGGTCTACCGCTCTATTGCGTAGCATGTTCAACTCGATGTAAGCTACGGTATTGAAAAACTGAGAGCTGGTCTCGATCACGGTGCTGAAAAAACGCTCGCCCCAAAAATGACCGGAGCGACCATGTTTTTTGTTGTAGGCTTTGGCGAAGTTTCCGCTCAGATACTCCATGAACTTTGAAAGATTGTCTTTTTCTGGGGTGGCGACTAGCAGATGTATATGGTTGTTGGTCAGACAGTACGCGTAGATCTTGACATCGTATTTGGCCTTTGCTTCTAAGAGCACCCGAATGTACAAAGCAAAATCGTCATCGCCTTTAAAGTTGAATTCGCGATTATTGCAGCGGATAGTCACATGGTAGACACCACCGGCGTAACTGATTCTTGGCGGACGCATGATAATCTCCTTATAATGATCTACTGACCAAGTTGAGCAATAATTTTTCACCATTATAAGGAGTGAATGGACAAAATAACCATCAGCGCCAGATAAATCTCGCTACAAGCTTAGAGAACAGGACTTAGGCCATCAATTGGGATTAGGTAAGCCGAAATCAGTAGCAAAATCATCGGGATGGTCGATGTATAGTTCGTTATTTCCCGATTTGGAAACCGGGTGAGACGGTGTTTTCCTTCAATAAAAATAAGCGACCGTAAGCATTGGTGCCAGGCATCAGAGCAGAGCATTGGTGCCAGGCATCGGGGCAAAAAAAAGCTTACAATGATGATCATTGGTGCCAGGCGTCAGAGCATTGGAAGCTACAATGATGATCATTGGTGCCAGGCGTCAGAGCATTGGTGCCAGGCGTCAGAGCATTGGTGCCAGGCATCGAGGATTGAAACCCACTATGAACTGGCCACGCAGGTCGGGAAGGTGATCGCCGTATAATTCCTGGAACTTTGATCCGGCCACCAATCGTCCATCAGCAGGCGCCCACTTACTGGTCTTTGGATCGAATTTGCTGTTGGCAGAGAATTGACTGAAATTCACTACAGAAATTACGATTGTACCGATCGGGCAAACAGCCATCAGGTCGTTTTGGATATGGCCAGATCTGGTTTGGGATAGTTGCATCTTTTCAGATAGTTTTTGCAGTTTTTTTTCATGCATCAGCATCCCTTTCTGCATTTGCAGAATCTGTAACTGCTGACGGAGCATTTTCAATTCGATGGATTCTGGCTGAATTTGACTGCCGGGCTTCGGCGCTTCCGCAGCTGCTTGATCCGTGACCAGCTTTTCTTGTTTCTTGATATCCGTGTCCATCTTCTGAATCTCGGCGTCCAGGTTCAAAGCTGTCTCTTGCGCTACCATCTCGGAGGCCAACAAGAAAAACAACGCCAGAATGAATATTGCGATTGTTTTCATGGTTTTCCTTTCCGCAAAATTAAATGTAGGAAGTTTTCTAATTATTTGACAAGGCTGCGTATTGCCGATCATTGTTGGCATCTTTTTATTGACTGCCACAATGAAAGTTACGATTTTGCGCATGTTATCGATCGGGCACAGGTTTATTGGCAACAAGATGGGTTTTCTGACAAAAAAATTATTTTAATGGCATAGGAATTTTCTTTTTGAAGGCCCGGGATTGCAGATGACGCAATGCGTTATCTGAATTATCTTATGGTTATTTTTTAATATTACATCTCAATGGCAAAAGCAAGATATCAACGATGCCGGCTTTTAAAATTGGACTGCTGTTCCGCGTAGTGTTTTTCTCCGTTTCGCCGATCATTGCTTCGATGCCTGGCACCATTCTTCGATGCCTGGCACCATTGCTTATCGGGATTGTATACTAGTCCTCCAGTTGGTAATTTTCCAGCCAGTCTAAGACCTCCCGAAACCGGCTTCTCGGCAGGAAGATGTATCGAGTGACATCGAAATGCAATCGCAGCTTGGCCCAAACCGTAGCCGGGTTGCCCTTCTCCTTGACCCTCTGCTTGAGGATGTTGATTTGCTCCTGTGTGATGTACTTGACTTCCGGCTCCCGAGTTTGCAGCTCTGAGAGCCTTTCCAGGGCAACAATCCGCTCCCTATTCTGCTTGACATCGGTTTCGACATTATCAATGAGGCTGCGGTTGTGGTAAATCTCATCCACAATCACCTTTATCATCCTGGTCTGTGATCGCAACTGCTCTGCGTGGCTTTTCAACTCGTCAGCATTTTCTATGAGCTGGGCAGCGTGTTGGTCGAGTTGGCTGACTAAATGCTGCAAAGTTTGCTGGTCATAGGGCGACATTCCAAGGCGTTCCTCGGCGTTGAGCAAATAAGAACCAGCTTTGCCACTGCTGAATCTCGCAAGAGACATCCAATTCTTAGGACGGCCCGCCTCGGAAAAATGGCCAATCCTCTGTTGGGTATTTCTAAAGTTCCTTTAAGGAACTTTTCCAACTCACTCTTGGACATAACCTTGTATCCGTCGGACAGCAATTCGTCTTTATGGTCGAAGACCAGACTTTTGATTGCCTGTTCGGGAACCATGTAAAACGCTGCCACGTTCTTGAGAGTAGTAAATTCAGTATCCTCAAGAAAAATCAGAGTTCCAAGTTTATCCAAAACGGCAGTATTGCCGTCAGTGCAAAACGCCTGTCGCAAGGAATAGCTTTCAACCAATGCGAGTTCGTTCATATTCTCTCCTGACCAAATAAAAAGGAGAACTAAGCTTAATCCGCTGAATCAAGGCAAAAGCCGTTCTCCCCCAAATAACGGTGGTCAAGCCCCTGGTGGAAATTTGCGTTAGCTAATCTGCACCATCGCTTCCGGCCAATTCTCCCAGGGAACCAGCCTGATTAACGAATAAGCCTGAATCTCTGAAACAGTATCGGGAGCAATATCTAACCAGGTACAGTCAAAGACAACACTTGCCATTTTTGATTGCCATTGTGGATCTATGATGTGGATTAAATGGTGTGGATTAAATGGTGCCAGGCATCATCCTCATTTCAAAACACTTAGAAAAAAATTTTGCAAAATGCGAAAAAAAATAGCCATTTTTGCCCAGCCAAATCGCTATGTTGACCAACCGTCGGTTATAATAAGAAATTATTCCATTAATTCCATTACCTTATTAGTGAGATTCCATTATTATGAGACCCCCAAGAATAAGCTTCGCCGGCGGAGTTTACCATGTAGTTATTCGTTGCAATAACCGCGAGTATGGATTCAAGGGCAATGATGATTTTGCCCTATACCTGAGAATCCTATTAGAGGCGAAAAATAAATATCCCGTAAAAATTTATGCTTACTGTTTAACGCACAACCACGTACATTTGCTGGTTGCCACCCCCGATAAAGACAACCTGTCCGATTTTATGCGCCACCTCAACGGAAACTTCGCCAAAGCTTACAACAAAAGACACGGCCGAACCGGTCACTTTTGGGGTGAGCGTTTTTTCAGCACCGTGATCGAGACCAGCTCTCAGTTTTTCAAGACCGTAGCCTACATCGAGCTAAACATGCTGCGCAACAAAGCAGTAGACAGCCCGGAAAAATGGCGCTGGAGCAGCTATAATGCCCATGCTTACGGCCATGAAGATCAGGTTCTAGATTTCCATAAGATGTATTTAGATCTAGGCCAGACTCCCCAACAACGGCAACAGACCTACCGAGAAATGATCGCTGACCACATTGCCAAACAGGGGCTACAAAAAAGATCCAGCGATTTCTGCCGGAATTATCACCGGCAGCATTGCTTTTGTTCAGGGCCTCCTAGAAAAATTAGGCGAGCGCCTTTCCTATTACCACAACCGCAAGATATATGCTTGGGGGGAACACGTTTCCATAAGACGCAACGCTTTCCCCGTGTAATAAGCTTTTGCTTTTATCTGCTACTGTTTGCTTTTCTCTACTACAACCATACTCTGTCTACATTTCGCCATTTTTTGTATTTTAATGCCATTTTTAGTCTTCTGCTGGACTCCTACCCAAATTTCTGCAAATCCAATCCGTATTTTATCCGAATACTAACCTTTTTGTTGCCATATCTGACATCATTGTAAGCTTTTTTTTGCTTCGATGCCTGGCACCATTGCTTCGATGCCTGGCACCATTGCTTCGATGCCTGGCACCATTGCTTCGATGCCTGGCACCATTGCTTCGATGCCTGGCACCATTGCTTCGATGCCTGGCACCATTGCTTCGATGCCTGGCACCATTGCTTCGATGCCTGGCACCATTGCTAAAATTGGACTGCTGTTCCGCGTAGTGTTTTTCTCCGTTTCGCCGATAATTCCCTGATTTTGCAAAGGTGCCCGGCTCCGTACGATTGTTTCCAGGCCAATGCCGCCGTTTTTCCGACCGCCGCTTGCAACGCTTGCCGGCCGGGAGTGACCAGGATGATTTTCGCTCGTGGCGGTGCAATTCGCTCTTGGTTCGGCTTCGCTGTCGAACTTTTTGCGGCGGTGATCTCCGCTCGTGACGGTTGGGTCTTCATGACTATTTCCTATATCCCTCCAATAACTCCAGCAACAGCTTTTTGCGCAACTCTATCTTCTCCGACTCTAATGCGACATATTTCCCCAAATCCGCCTGGGAATAACGCGAAAAAACTTTTTCGATCAGTTTCTGAATAGCATGAAAGAAAAGCCGATAAGCCACAGTTTGCGACCCGCGTGGCTCAATGACGACACCGATTTTTTCTCGAGCATAGCTGCCATTCTTCAATTTTTCGATGTCCAAATCCGCCAATGACAAGAACTTTATGGTAAAATCACTTTTGTTTTTCGTAAATAACTGTTTGATAGCGGTGGCCGATACTCCAATAATTTGACTCGTCTCTTCAACAGAAAGCGTACACGCTCTCATTAATTCTCTTTTGTAATGCTGCTCCGGTCCCAACAAATTATTCTCTCCTATATCCATAGCAAATACGAGCTTATTCAATCCATACCTCCCATTACCTATAGCATAGCACAGAACTTTCAGCTTGACAAATCATAATTATTGTTCGTATAATCTATTAACCGTAATTGCGAATATTCGTAATTGCAATTAACAATCACGGACTGGCAAACTTTGGCTACACTAATGAAGTTTTTGCTAACCTATTGGTAAATTATCAATAAAGGAAATAAGCCTTTGCTGAAATCATTTTCTAATCAGACAAAAAATGTTTAACTTATTATTGCAAGCTATGTTAGCAAAAACTTCATAATGAAGTTTTTGCTAACATTTTGCAATTAAAAAGGTTACGCTTAAATTTAGGAGTCGCTTATGAACCAAGCGGTAATTATGGAAAGTTATTCCCTGCGCAATATTTTGTGCGTAGAAGAAAACCTGGGCATTTTAGAACGCATTGGCAGCCTGGTTATGCTGCCGGGAACCGGATGGGCAACCCGGGAAAATGTTGCCAGATTTTATGAGGTACCGAGCAAAACGATCACTACAGTAGTTATTCGCCATGGACCAGAACTAAACTAGAGTCGGACGGTTACAGAGTTATTTCCAGAGCGAACAAGAAAAATGATGCCAGAATGAATATTACGATTGTTTTCATGGTTTTCCTTCCCGCAAAATTAAATGTAGGAGATTTTCTAATTATTGTTATGCTGTAACAGGTGATGTTGGACATCGCTGATTGTTAGTCACTCAGGGACGTGACACGGATGCAGGTAGTACCCAGCAGACGACCTCCCAGTTACTGGCTCTATGATAATCCTGCATCCTGTTCTCTGCCGCATCTACGGCAAAAAGAAATCGATTTTTTACACCCGTATCAATACTTTATACAACCGACCAATGCCTGATTTCTGGGGCGGGTTTCATTATCGCCCCCATTAATCTGATGGGTATGCTGGCCGTTGTCCTCGATAGTGTGGGTATGATTTCCCACACCTCTTATAAGTCCACCATGATTTTGCCGATCCAGTGTTACGGCTACACAGCTGCCAATGCTAGCAGGGGTTGAATCCCAAGCATAATACCCAACAACGTCGTGTCGATGCGCGCCTGCCGCGGTCATCCCATGCGTATGCTGTCCATCTGTCGTAGTCTTAAACCTATTCTTTGGCATAGCGGTCGTCCAATTTTGCCATTGTCCCAAGATCCTGCCAGGATCGACTTGACGTCCCTTATCCAGAAAACGTACAAACTCTCCGCGCATTTCCGGTAAATTGAATGTAGTGCTGTGGTCACCTGCGCCCCAGGTAGTTCCGATAACTTCAAAGAGCGCTTTATAACGTTCGCGGCTTACAGCACGCCCATCACATAGCAGATATCCTTTTGGTATTCTATCGGCAGCGATCATAATCACCGTACCAATCGGAGGAGATTGTTTTTTCACTTCTTCTAGTTGCTCCCGCAGACGCCACAGTTCTATTTCATGGGTGAGCATCCCTTTGCGCATTCGCAGCATTTCCAATTGCTGACACTGCAAGGTCAATTCAATAGAGTGGGGCTGGATATTGCCAGCCACGGACTGCCCCTCGGTGACTTTTTGGGCCGCCACGCGGGCTACCAATGTCTGGATCTCCAGGTCTAATTTTTGGATTTCCGCTTTCAGATTTTGGATGGTCGCTGCCGGCGTGGACTGGGCTGCCATTCCGCAAGCCAACAACAAAAATGATAACAGCGATATTGCGATAGCTTTCATTTTTTTCCTTTCTGTCGGTCGATAAAAATATATAAAACTACGATGCCCTGTACCGCAGCAGCGCGGCGGGCGAAAAACGGAGCATGTTCCAGGCCGTGGGGACCGCGATCGAGATCATGGTTACCCCTGTGGGAACCAAAATCGCGATGAGATAATCAGGTAACCCCAGGCCAAAAGAAAAAGGGATGCCCAGATCCTCGCTGATCTTGCGAATAATCGGGACAATCAGCGCGCTTTCCAGCAAATTGGCAGCCACCAGAGCTAGAAGACCGAATAACAGTGTGATGAAAATCCCCACCGCCAGGTAATGAGTCAAGATCTGTCTCGGGCTGGTGCCAAGGGCCAGGCTGATGCCGATTTCGCCGCGATTTCGCTCTACGAGAGCGATGGACGAGGAACCGATGGCCACGACGCCGAAGAACGAGAACAGCCCCAGAGTCACCCACAACAGCGTCGAGAGAATGTTGCCGATGCTTTTCAGAATGGCCAGGGAGCGTAAATGACGCGATTTCGGGTACAGAGAGCCGCTAGCGATTTTCTGCATGACCGGCCACAGGTCTTCCAGGGTTTTGACGTATACGCTGAGGCGACCAGGTTCGAATGTCGCCAATTTCTTTTTAGGAAAAGGCTTGAGTTCCATATTCTGCATGATACATTTGGGTTCGACAAGAGCCCCGTTGGGTAAAGTCTGATGTAAAAAGTGTAAAATTTTTTTTATTGCTTCTTCCCAAACATCGCGACCGGGAGGTATATCCATATCGATGATAAAAGCCGCCATCCCCGCATTCCAGAAAACTTTCACTTTGCCGAGAGCAAAGGCGCGGGCGACATTCGCTGCGGCCGTCTGCACCTGCACTTTCTGCTTTGCTGGCAACCCAAGACAGTGAAATTTCAGAAGAGTTACGCGACGATGGGAAGGGCGGAGAGCACGGCCATCAGGACGGGCAAACAACAATCCCCATGATCTATGCCAGGGTGCGCCGAGCCGTCCCCCGTAAGCCAGGCCGAATTCCCAAGGGAGAAGGAAATCGGCGTAGGGGACATTGCTCCGATGCCTGGCACCATTGCTCCGATGCCTGGCACCATTGCTCCGATGCCTGGCACCATTGCTTCTTGACTAACAGGCCGGGTTTCTTTATCGCCGCCGGTAATCGTATTCCTGTGAGTAAAGGTGAGTTTTCAAGTTAGCGCCGCTTCGCGACGGATTTTTTTCGTGCGCGTGCTCGTAATTCGTAATAGTAATCGATTCATAAAATTCCGATGACGATTACGAGCACGAGCACGAGCACGATGTCATTAGGGAAAATTTCTAAACGTCTGCAATTTCAGTCGAAAAAAAAGAAAATTCCTATACCATAAATATACTATATTTATGCCTCGACCATATCTAAAATCAATTGCAACATAGGTTCCGTATCTGGGATTTGATTGATAATAGTCTCTTTTGTTGTCATGTTAGCTTTCATTCATTTGTAAAATCCCGCATCAATATTTAATGCAAGCTATTAATGCTTGACTAACAGGCCGGGTTTCTTTATCGCCGCCGGTAATCGTATGCCTGTGAGTACCGTTCTTTTGTACGGTGTGAGTGTGGTCTCCGACACCATGAGTGCCACTGTGCCAGCCATTAACGCACCGACCATGCCCAAATGCTCCAGTTCCACGATCGGCAGCCATTGGTCCACCAGGTCCGAGATACGCATGTGTTCCATGCGAATGGTGTCCGGAAGGGCTCATGGAATGAGAATGTTCACCGGAGTTTTCAGTAACAAAATGATTCTTGGGCATGGCCGTGGCGCCATCTTGAAATTGTCCTAACTTACGGCCAGGATCAAGTCCTTTTCCTTGATCGAGAATACGAATAAATTGTCCACGCAAATCCGGGATTTTAAACATCATACTATTATTAGCTTTTCCCCATGTGGTACCAATAACTTTGAACAGTTTCTGATATTTTTCTATGGCGACAGTTCTGCCATCACATAGCAGATATCCTGCTGGGATTTTATCGGTTGCCACCAGAATTATCGTGCCGATAGGAGGGGTATTTCTCGCATTTCTAGCTTGCTCGATAATGGTCACCTTCTGTTCGAGTAACTGTTTTTGCAGTTGCAGCATTTGCAACTGGTGACACTGTAAGATCAATTCTATGTTTTGAGGCGGAATATTGCCGCTAGCGTCCACCACGACTTTTTTTTGTGCCGTGACTTGTGCGTGCAATTTTTGAATTTCGCTTGCCAATTTTTGAATTTCAGCTCTCACATTTTGGATGGTATTGTCTACTGTCAATGCACTCTGGGGTGCGATCATGTTGGCAGCTAACAATAAAAACAATACAATGAATATTGCCCGTACTTTCATTTTTTTTCCTTTCTTACGGTAAAACATAAAATCAAAATTAGCCTATGGATCAAGAATTCCCGCCATCTAAGCCAGCAACGATGGATCGAGAGTTTCTGCTATCGAGCGTATTTGCATCCAGAGCCAAAGCTGTCTCTTGCGCTATCGCCTCGGAAGCGAACCCCAAAAACAATAGTGATAACATAAATATTGCGATGGATCTCATAATAATTACCTTTCTGTAAAATGAATGTAAGGCGGCCCTTGGGACCGCCGATTTTATCGTACTGGCACCATGCCGGTACGTTACGACACTCTGGATCGCAACAAGGTAGCCGGAGAAAGGAGCATGTTCCAGATCGTAGGGATGGCTATAGCGACAATGGTGACTGCGATCGGAACGAATACGGCCAGGAGATAATCGTATGTTCCCATGTAAAAGAAAAAGGGGATTCCTAGATCTTCACTTATTTTTTTGATAATCGGAACAATCACCGTATTTTTCAAAAGCGTGGCGGTGAGGACCGCAAGAATACCGAAAAACATAGTGGTGAGAAAACCTACGGCCAGGTAATGGCTCAAAATCCGCGCCGGACTGGAGCCGAATCCCAGGCTGATGCCGATTTCGCCGCGATTTCGCTCTACGAGAGCGATGGACGAGGAACCGATGGCCACGACGCCGAAGAACGAGAACAGCCCCAGAGTGACCCACAACAGCGTCGAGAGAATGTCGCCGATGCTTTTCAGAATGGCCAGGGAGCGTAAATGACGCGATTTCGGGTACAGAGAGCCGCTAGCGATTTTCTGCATGACCGGCCACAGGTCTTCCAGGGTTTTGACGTATACGCTGAGGCGACCAGGTTCGAATGTCGCCAATTTCTTTTTAGGAAAAGGCTTGAGTTCCATATTCTGCATGATACATTTGGGTTCGACAAGAGCCCCGTTGGGTAAAGTCTGATGTAAAAAGTGTAAAATTTTTTTTATTGCTTCTTCCCAAACATCGCGACCGGGAGGTATATCCATATCGATGATAAAAGCCGCCATCCCCGCATTCCAGAAAACTTTCACTTTGCCGAGAGCAAAGGCGCGGGCGACATTCGCTGCGGCCGTCTGCACCTGCACTTTCTGCTTTGCTGGCAACCCAAGACAGTGAAATTTCAGAAGAGTTACGCGACGATGGGAAGGGCGGAGAGCACGGCCATCAGGACGGGCAAACAACAATCCCCATGATCTATGCCAGGGTGCGCCGAGCCGTCCCCCGTAAGCCAGGCCGAATTCCCAAGGGAGAAGGAAATCGGCGTAGGGGAGATCCTTGTCACTGTGGACGCCGATAATGGGGAGTTCTAGTTGCTCGTCGATTAGTTTCTGGCGTTTTTCGTTTTCTCGGGTCTTGTACACCATCAAGGTCTGATTCCCCCGATCGTCAACGCGAATTGCCCCGGCCTGCTGCGCCTGCGAAAAAGCGCGCTGGCACAGGACAATGCCGCAACAAAAGCGTGCATCGCCGGTTTTCGGGACAGAATAGTACAGGCTGAACCGCTTTGCCTCCGCGTCGTTCGGCTCCAGGCAGCGACCACTGAGCCCAGAGAGGGGATTTTGGCCGTCCCAGTGAATGAGAAGCCCGGGCGCGTCCATGCTGTAGACCCCCTCTACCCCGGCAATCTGCCCCAGTTTTCTTCTTTCTTCATGGGAAATATCCGGCGATCCGGCCAGCGGGCGGCGCATGACCGTGATATTGCGAAAATCCGGTTCGTTTTCGATGGCGCTCTTAAGCTGTGTGACCGTGGCGCCGGCAAGTCCGCTGGTAAAACAATAAGAGAGCGCCGCAAAAAATGAAACCACGCCGATCACCAGTACAAAGAGGCGCGAACGCGGGGAAAAAATGTCTTTTAGCACCGCGTGCAGGTGCCAGCACAGCAGGCCGGTAGCAGCGAAAATTTTTCGTTTAGGGGCGGGGCGGATGCTTTCCGGTATTTGCGGGGATGGAATCAACTTGTCTTTCGCAATTTCGATGTTTTGCCCGTCGCGGGCGCTTTCTAGATCCGAGAGGCTAATGCCGTCAAAACGTGGCAATTCGTTTTGTTTTTGACCATTTACCAGCACTGGTTTGATTTTGCCGCCTTCAAGAAAGAGAAAGCGCTGGCAACCCAATTCCAGGGCATCTTCATAGCGATGCGAGACGAGAAATACCGTAGTCGCGCTCTGGTCCAGGCAGGCGCGGATGCAGCGATTGTTGTTGCTGGCGGTAATCGGATCTGAGGAGGCATTGGGCTCGTCGAGAAAAAGCACACGCGGTCGCCGCACCAGCGCCCGACCAATTGCCATTCGCGTTCGTTGACCACCGGATAGGCGTGCCGAGGTTTTGCGCATCAGACACTCGACGTCGCTCCTTTTGTCCCCGGGATCGGAGTCGCCATTGCCGCCGAACATAAATAGAGGAAGAAGCTCTGCTGCCGCTGTCTTTCGTGCGACAGTCGGCGCATATCCGGAAAGGATCAGCGATTCGATGCTGTTTTCCAGGCCGGAGAGATAATGCCATAAATGGGCGTCCTGCATGACAAAGGCGAAATCTTGGCGGCGGATGTCCCGGCGTCGCGATGTCGGCAAAATCTGCGCCGATTCGGCGTTGTTTTTGCCATTCGCATGATGGTACTCCCAGGCGCGCCCCTCGGCATCGCAATAAACTACACTGCCGCTGTGGATGTCTTCCAAAAGGCCGACAATATTGAGAACAGTGGTTTTGCCGCTTCCGGAAATTCCCAGGATAGCCACCCGCTCGCCTTCACTCACGCGCAGGGAAAAATCGGCCAGGGCCGGTCGCTCTTCGCGTGGGTAGTGATGGGTGAGTCCGCAAATTTGGAAAATGGTTTTGCGTGCGTTCATTTTTTTCTCCTTCTTTTTCCCGTGGTCAACGTGGTTTAAGCTGTGGTAAACGTGGTATAGGGGCAACGTTGGTATTACTAGTCCCACGCGGCAGGGGAATATCAAAGACCTTGATCGGTACGAAAGAGTGGGACTCCCCGCCTTGCACCCAGGTGGTATTCCAATAGGGCTTCTCGCCTTGCCAACCTTCGGGAACGTATTCTCGCGTTCGCTCCTCACAATAGTCGATCATTTTTGGGTACTGTCTCTTTGCATTTAGACAAAGCCCTTGGATATTGGGGAAATTATACACTTCGTCCGGGGTCATGGTCCAAAATCCCTTGGGAAAGACGATGTTTCCCTGCTCGAACCAGCAGTCGGTGCTGACGCCGGATGCTTGCAAATGTCGCTTTAAAATCTTGATAATTTGCTCCCTGACTAGTGTACGCCCTTGCTGCCGGGCTTTTTCTCTCTCATCCCAGGTTGCCGCAAAACTTTTGGTTATCTGCGCCAATTTGCCGAAATCCGTCCTGGACAGGAACAGCGAGAAGGCGATCAGGTCAACGTTAAACCCCTTCATTCCCTCCTGATAACAGGCTTTTTTCCAGGACATATCCCTCGGTGTACAAGGCCGTCGGTTTATTCAGCTCGATGCGGTGCTCCTGGCTTTTGCGTTTCAGGCGGCGCACGGCTTCCTGCCATTCCTGGTCGGAATACCGGTTTTCGATTTCTTGCCAGACCTCGGGTGTGATTTTTGTCGCCGCCAGCCTTAAGGTAGATGGTTTGCTGGCCGCGATCAAAACCCAGGTACGAACTCAAGCTGGAGCGAATCTCGGGTTCGAAAGGAACTTTCTCGCGATGAGCGATGGCAAGATATATCCGTGTCATAACAGCACGATACTTGTTCACTTCCTGCTGAAAACCTGTGGTTGCCAGTTGTTCCAACAGTTTGTCCTGCTGATGGATAGTTGCCAATATTTCCTGCCATAGCTTATAAAAACGTCGCTTGGGATCGTTTTCACCCTCTCCCGCCATCATCGCGTACTGGGCAAAAAACTTTTGCCCTCCTGGGCCTGGTTGCGTTTAGCTTCTTCGTAGAGGGCATCCTTGACTTCCAGACAAAAGGCTTTGAAGCGGCGATGCCCTGCGGTCTGGTCAATACGACCGTGTTGCACGGCGAAGAAGGAAAATTTTTCGGCCTCGGGCAAATTTTTCCAACCCTCGATAAAATTTTTGGCAGTCCAATTCGCGTCCATGGTCGTTTGCTGTCCGACATCGCCGAGCAGTACCACCAGGCGTAGGGCTACCACGCGTCCACGACGGTTTTATCGAACGGACGGGATTGACCACCCCCGAATCACTGGCCGTGAATTTTCCCTCCAGAAGGGCGCGCATAGCCTTGCGCTGCGATGCCTGGTCGCCAGTGCCCTGGCTGAATACAATCTGGTCAAAATTTTGCCAGAAAGCTTCTTTGCTGTTGGTAAAATCCCAAAAGTTGCACTCTGTGCTGTAGCGCATATCGTTTATCTTGCGTGTCGATTGTTGATCGCGATAGACGAGAATGGCAGTGCGCAATTCAGGAGTCAGATCGCGCATTCCCATATGCCGCAGCATATCGTTTTTGATGAGTTGGGGCGCTCCGCGGAACACCTTGTCGCGGGCATCATCAACCTCTTTATAGATTTCGCCGATGAGAGCGGCGATTTTGGGGGCATAGTGACGGGTATTAGCCGTGCCGTCCACCACAAACACTACCTCGATGGTTGCCAGCTTTTTCCTCTTGCTTATGAGTTCTTCGATCTTCTGCTGGTAGTCCAGCGCCAATTTCATGTTGTGGGCAATGCAGGCTACCCGATAGTAAGTGATCTTCCTGCCGTCGAGCAAAGTACTCTTTTTCTCGAGGATCGGGAAACGAACAATGGCCCGACTATAGGGAAAATCGAACTCCTCGCACAAAATTTCCGCTGTCCCTCCTCGGGCCGCTTCCAGGAGGCTTTGCTCGTTCGGATAGATGGCTCCAGCCGGGCGCAGCAGGCGAGTCCAGCAGCTAAACTCGAGACATTGGGCCGTAGGCCAGAGGATGAGATTTTCTTCCTTTACCCAGCCCATGAGGTCGCGAGATGCAGCCCATGCGTCCAGGATATCCTTTTCTCCCAACAGATACCAGTTCCCCTCCTTATTGCGAACGCGGGAATAGAGATATAAATGGCGCAACACATTCAACTTCGTGTGTACATTGGCCGTGACCGTTGGGGCGGAATAAATATTCACCTTGACTACAGTTTTACCAAAGGGCTGACGCAGTATCGCCTTGCCCTGGATGGTCTTTTGTTTCACGGCGATGAGCTGCAATTCGTCTAGCGCCTTTTGCCAGTGGCGCTTTCCCTCGCCTGCCTGTTTGAGGAGATCCCATTCAGCGTCGCTCAGGCTGCCCAATAGTTGCAGTTTGTGATCTTCAGTATAAACCACCCTGGCTTTCAGCTTCTCGGGAACCGCAACTTTCCGCTGCCTCGCGCAATTGCTTGATGGTTTTATCGGCGTAGTAAGTTTTTTTAATGTCCTTTAACTCCTTATCATCGGGAACTGCCGATGATAGGGAGACGATGCGCCGCGGGCTCTCCCAACCACACGCGATCGACTTCCAGCGGCAGGTAGGGACGACCGAGAAAGCGAATTTCTCCTTCCAGGTGACGGTCTTCGTGCATTCTGCCGCGAATGAGCGAGCTTGCTTTCATCCAACCGGCTGTGGGTTTGCGCTCGCGGTAGCGAGCATCGACTTCCTCGCGGAGCTGTCGCATAGTTTCCCGCCATTTTGAGCTTCTATTAAGGGTGCTCAATATCTGGAATGCTTCCCGGCTCATTTGCCCGTACCAGGTCAGTTTGACCGCAGTGGAATGCCCTTGCGGCTCGATGAGGATGCGCTCGATATAATTGTCCGGAATGCTAATGTTTAGGCACAGAGCTTGGAGATCACCGCTTACCGACTTGGTAAAGATTTTTTCAACTGTCTCGGGAAAAGTGACCACAAGGATGTATTTCTCGCCGTGCGAGTTGGTGTGGCTAATATCAGTGCGCAGGAAATTTTCTCCTAGCGCGGGTACTTATGCCCGGTTTGTCTTCTTCCGGAGATGCATACAATGCGGGGCCTTCCTGTAAGGCAATGATTAGCCTCGATGTCCGGGGGCCGAAGCGACTATAACGCACCCAGTTTCTATTTGCCTGGACAGCAGTAGAATGCGTGTTGCCGTCGATCTGGTACAATACCTTCTCTGCTGTTGCGTCATAACGCTCCACCGGGCAGATACGACGACTATCGCCGTGAAGCAACCATTGCGTTTCTATGGTTTGGGCCGCGATCTGAGTGCTCCAAAGATACAGGAACAAAATGAATAGCTTTCTCATTTTCGACCTCCTTGGATGTTGATTTTCTCTGGCAAATTTTTTGCGGGTTTTCGGGATCGCATTGATCCACTTCTGAAATTTGCCGCGATCGAAATTGCGGAGAATTATATCTCCCAAACGAATTTGCTTTCCTCGGGATATTTCGCTGTAACGATAATCGGGATTGTAGCAAGAACGGACAAAGATGAGTTCTTTGACCCGGCGACCGGCCAGCAGATTATCGAGTTCCCTCTGATAGTTGGAGTAGTGGCGATGGTAGGGAAGTCCCAGCGTGCAATCGGCAAAGTCGAGATTCATGCGCTGGAGTTCCCCCAGCCCTTTCACAACGCCGCATAACGCCGCCGCGAACGTAAGCGAAGGCTGCACCGGGTTCGATATTGGCCAGAGCCAGGCACAGCAATTTGATTTCCGTCCATTCTTCCTCTCGCTCCATGAGTTGATCGTCATTTCTGTAAAAAGCATCGAGCAAAACAAAAGTAGACGCCTGGCGCAGTGGTGGCCTTATAGCAAAATTCCACCACTGTCGCCATTCCAGGGAAGGCTGCACCGTCCCGTGGGCCAGGTCATCGGCGTTGCCTACAGAATTGGGTGGAGTTCGTGAAATTTTTCGACCGGCAAAACAATAGCTAATCTTGCGCACCAGCCGTATATCGCAAGGAAACAGCGTTAGCTGATCCGCCGTACACCGCAGGCACACCGGCAGCGGTGAAGGAATGAGCGCATAATGGAAATTACGGGGGATTTCATGGTATAGCGTGACCTCGATGTCCTGCGCCGAATAGGCCGGTATTTGCGCGATGATGCCTTTGAGCCCGGTCCCATGCGGCAATGTCAACTCCACGGTGTAGTAAGCACTCGCTCGTTCCGGCAGCTCTTTATCGAGAGGCAGGAAGAACGCCGACGCCGCACCAGAGATGGTTGCACCAAAAATATGCTTTTCCCCCGAAAGCGGTGTCCGTTCGGCGGCATTGCGCCAGAACAAACAGCTCCCCTCACAGCGCAGGGGAACGGTTTTATTGCTTTGGATATCGTAGAGCCCAGTATTGCCAGTTTTTTTGCGAAACTTGATTTTGTAAACGCGCAAGCGGCACATCCGTCAGTCTCAATGCATACGGCGGTCGTGCGATAAGGTGGTCGCGCAGGTAGAACCGGCGCTCTGCCTCTGGTGCTGTTTCATAAGCGTGTCGATGGTCCGGATGCAGTAATTGCATTACTCGCGGCGATTTTTTTCCACTCCAGGCAGCCACGTAATCGAGATAGGCGGTAAGCCAGCCTCTTGCCGGCATCGGCAGCAGATAGTCCTTGCCGCTTACATCATCACTTAGCTTATAAGGCTTGAGTTTTGCACTGGAGCACACCATTTGTTACGAAGCAATCGCCACAGCACCAATCATTGTCCGCGAGAAGACGACGGATGTTCGCGTTGGCGAGTTCCGATTTTTCCAGCGCTTTCCCACTGCCCATGCAGCGCACCAATGCCTGACTGAAGAGAGGACGAGGAAGTTTTGCCGGCGGGCAGGACAGCCCTGTCTGAAACGCGATCCCGTGCCACTGTAAAGGAACCGACGAGCTTTGCCCCTGGGCCAGCCGTTCGTACAAAGCCAGGTATTCACGCGGCTTTAAGTTCACGGTTATCTTCGTGCCGTCAGGTCCATAGAATTCGTATGGCTTGAGTTCGCACTGGAGCACTCCACCCGTTACGCGGCGATTGGTGCGGCACCAGTCATTATTTGCGAGCATGCACCGTATGCTCTCATCAGTGAGTCCCGATTTTTCCAACAGCACTTTTTCCCTGCCCAGGCAACGCACCAATGCCTGACTAAAGAGAGGACGAGGAAGTTTTGCCGGAGGACAGGACAATACTGTCTGAAACGCGATCCCGTGCCACTGTAAAGGAACCGACGAGCTTTGCCCCTGGGCCAGCCGTCCGTACAAAGCCAGGTATTCACGCGGCTTTAAGTTCACGGTTATCTTCGTGCCATCAGGTCCATAGAATTCGTATGGCTTGAGTTCAAAAAACAACCGATACCGCCCTGGGGCGATCTTAGTCGGTCGTTTGGGTAGAGAGCAAAATTCTTCCTTTGTGGCCAGATTCCAATAGGTTTCATTGGATTTTGTCGTGGCGAGCAGCTCTCCGTTAAGTTGAAAGACAAACTCGGGAGTAATTTCCTGCCCATGCGCCAGGATTATGGTCGTACAGATGAAAATCAGCAACAAATATTTCAAAATATGATTCCTAATCGAGATATGGATTTTCTGACATGTTTTTTCGTTTCGTTTTGGATTTCAAGATCCCGGTTTTTTAACTAAGGAGCCGGCAAGAAATAACTTCCCCATTTGGTTTGCCCTTTTGCTCCCTGGCCGCGTCATTCCTCAATTACAGAACTAAGGCTATGCGCATTCGTCGCTCCTTGCCAGGAAACAAAATTGCTAAACCAACTGACCAACTTATTTCTTGCCGGCGCCTAAACCAACTGACCAACTTATTTCTTGCCGGCGCCTAAACCAACTGACCAACTTATTTCTTACCGGTTCCTTATTGGCAACAAGATGGATTTTCTGACAAAAAAAAATGGATATTTTTTAGGAGCCAGCATAAATGACAGATAGAAATCGTTTGGGGGCAAATCGTTTCATTGGAAAAGACATGCTGAAATAACTGAAATTGCAGACTTTTAGACTGACTTTTTACACACTTCTCAAAAAAATGTGCATTGATTTAATTTTGATATAATGTTACAAAAATCAGATCAATTGGGCAATAACCTTCTTTCCTTTGAGTGATAGCGAAATGCGATTAAAGCCGTCGATGATCTTGCCGAGGATAATCTGGAACAGGACTTACGCAGGAGAAATTTAGCCTTTATTTTTCTGGTGTATAGAGGGAAGTCGTTCTGAAAACCTGATTCTAACTGGCATAAAAAAAAAATCAAAATGTTATTGGAAAAATAGGTACAGGACTTACGCAGCGAATTAATTCCTTAATCGGCCAGCCAAATCAAAAAATTTTTCGTCTAACCAGGAGCCGAAAATAAATTGGTCAGTCTAGGCTGTGTTTACGAATTGCTTTCGTTTAGGCGACGGGATTAAATAACTTGGTCAGTTGGTTTAGCAATTTTGTTTTCTGGCAAGGAGCGACGAATGCGCATAGCCTTAGTTCTGTATATTGAGGAGCGACGCCGCCAGGGAACAAAATGACTCGATAGCAGGCGAAATGAATTCGTAAACACAGCCTAATCAAGTTCGTTTATTTTACCTCAAGGACGTTCCTATGAAATTTTTCTGCAAGCATTTGCTTAAACGCCGGTCTATTCTGTTTTGGGGGACTACTGCTTTTGGCATCTTGCTCTCTGCTATGGTGTTAGGAAAGCTATTGTTTGGCATACTGCCGACTTTTTTTCGCGAGTTATTACCGCGTCTGCCCTATATCAACAACAACACCGAAATTATTCTCGAAATCCCCGGCGAAAAACTGACGGCACAGCAATGGTTTCGTCGGGGGACACCGGTTTACGAATTTCAGCCCGAATTGAACCCTTACCGGTTTCATTAGTAACGTTGATAAATCCGACCCGCGAATCTGGCGCTTTTCGGTTGCCATCATCAAAAAATACGAAGCCTCCACTTTACGCGATGATACCCGCTTTGAATTTTTACACGCTTCGCCGTCGTTTTTGAGCATTTTAAGCCGATTTTTCGGTGCCGATCAAGGCGATCGCTTCAAGAACCAAATATGGGCAACTGGCCGGCAAAAATCAGCAACGCATCACCCTCGTTTTCCCAGCGGCTGGGCAAACTGCTGGGCCAGGAATTACAAGATCGACAACTGGCCGAGCGTGTCCTTAACAATTCGTTTCTCAAGCAAGAGATTACCGCTACGATCAAACACGAAGTTTTTGCCCGCATTGATTGGAATGCGGCGATCGCCAGCATTGAACGCAATGAGCATACCGCCAGGATTACCACTTTGTTCAAAGACAATATCGATTGGACCCGGGTATCCCAGAAAGCAGTCAGCGGCGGCGCTAATCAGGCACTTGACGAAGTCAGTTCCTTCTTTATTGATCCCAGATATTTTTCCGATATGAAAGGCGGTAAAATCATCAAAATTTTTAGCGGCATCGTTAGCGTTATTTTCGACCGGCAACGTGCGCTCGATCGTGCTAAAAGCGGTTTCCAAAAAGGAGCCTGGCAACAAGGATGGCCAGCGGCACGCCCAGGAACTCAAACGGGTTTTTCGAAGCCACAATGACCAGATTATGCGCCATGGCTCGGAGGTGGTCAAAAAAGCAGCCCAGGAGGTCGAATTCATGGATAAAGTGGTCGGTGGTTTTCAGGCTCTGGCTAGAAATCAACGCCTGATCGAGCACATCAAAGCACGCTATGGCGATAAAGTAGCTCAGGCCCTGGTGCAAAACCTTCAGCCAGGCAGCCCAGGACCGAGAAATCGTCAGCAATATCCAAAATATCATTGATGATGTCCAGAATTTGAGCGTTCGCTGGCTGGAGAAATTCGTCCTTAATGAAAACCGCACCGGTCCCAATCCGCTATTGTTGATGGCCCTGCGCGAAGGCATTTCACACCGGCCCGAACCCCAAATAATCTGTTTTCCCGGAAGTGGCTTGCGGGTCAATAAACAATATGTCTATCAGATAACCAACAAGGGAAAGCGATGATGAGTACTCATGAGTCGATCTTCCAGATCGCCGCAGTCAATATCGAGGCGGTCAAACCGGCGCCCGACAATAACCAGGAATTGCGCGCCGAAAAATTATTGCACAACATCAACATCGACGCCCGCCGGGGTGAAATAGTATTGTTGCTCGGTTGCAGCGGCTCAGGCAAATCGTTGCTGACGAACTTGCTCCTCGGTTTTCTGACGCGGTTCGACAAAACTTTGCTGATCAGCCACACCGCTCCAGACAGCCGCTTTTGTCTGCGTCTGAATGGCCGAGAAATCGACATTCTTGCCGACATCTATCCTGCGGAGTTAGAAGGAAAAATTGGGATGATGTTCCAATCTCTCGGCCTGTTCGATGATCTGGATGTCGAAGAAAATATGGCTTTTGCCAACGATCAGTCGGAGCGGCCTCGTTATGGCCGCGATTGGAAAGTCTGGCGCAAAGAAATCGTCTCTACTTTGGGATTGCCGCCGAATATTTTGTCGTGCCAGCTCGATAATCTATCGGGAGGTCAAAAGCAACGAGTCGCTTTTGGCCGTTTTTTAGCCTTTCGCCCGCAGATCATGATCTTCGACGAGCCAACTTCATCGCTGGATCTACGCTCCACTCAACAGGCGGTAGCCTTGATCAAGAAAACCCATAGCGAGAACGACAACCTGCTCTCGATCGTGATTACTCATGATTATGAAAATTTTTTGGGAATAGCCGATCGGGTGTGGTTTATCAACCAGCGCCAGGAAATCGAGAATGATTGCCCCCCCAAGACTGCGGTCTATTATCAGGCCGACCTGGCTCGACCGCGTAAACCTTCGATTCGTGAATTGACTGCCGACGAACTGCTGCAACATCAGGTAGGCTGCGACGACTGGCGTTGGAATAGCGCTTTGCCACGATTCTTTCGCACCATACGCAAAATATTCCGCTGGCAAAGCTATCTATGGTTTGCCAAATTTTTCTGGGTAATGATCAAGCTGCTGGTCATTCGCTTCGCTGCCTTATAATGTGTTGACCGGTTTTTTTCCTTGGCCTGGTGGCCACCTATTTTTCGCTGCATCTGGAATTGGGCAGTTTTCGAACTTAGTGGAGGTGGCGCCGTAGAGATCAAGAATTTCATTGTGCCGGCTTTTTTTCGAGAAATGCTCAGTGGCTTTTGGTGTAGTAATGTTCCGGGCGTTGATACCGCTGTTTACTTGTATTTTTATCGCCGCTCGCTCTGGGACAGCGATTACCGCCTACTTTACCAATATGAAAGACAGCGAGCGGCGGCAATGGGACGCCATGCGCAATTTTGGGGTCGAGCCTAACCTGTTTTTCTATCCCCAGGTCTTGATCTGCTTTGTCTGCGGTTGCTGGATACTTTCGTATATTTCGTTTTTGGTGTCGGCGCTAGGCTCTTTGCTGGTGGCGCTGGCGACTAATCCGTTGTGTACCTGGTATACCTGGGTCGATACTTTCTGGGCGCATCTCGAGCCGAAAATATTTCTGGGATTTATCCCGATTTTTGAAGGATTCGCGATGTTTACCGTCAAGACCATGTGCGCGGGCGTGGCGATCGCTTCCATTAGTTTTTGGTGGGGAACCAGGCGGCGCCAGAGTTCGATGGATATTCTCAAACACCTGATCGGCGCAAATATCTGCAATATGGTAGCAATTTTGTTGATCTTTTTTGTGTTATTGATTATGGAGTTGGGGTGATGATTATTGTGGAAATGCAAAAAATCACTTCGCAAAGATAGCGGTAGACGCGATGTCTAACGACGGTAGTATCATCATTCGCAGCCGTACTCAAGACGAAAACCTGGTGCTAGAAGTAAGTGATTCGGGAGCAGGGATGCCGGAAGAAGTGCGCCAGCGTTGTTTAGCCCCCCTTTTTCACTACTAAAGGCGAACATGGTACCGGACTCGGTCTGTCAATGGTTTACGGCATCGTTCAACGTCATCAAGGTTCCATCAAGATCGAAAGTGAGCCAGGCAAAGGGGACAACCTTCAGCATTTATTTTCCTTTGCAGATAAAGGAAGAGACGCAAATCAACTCGAATATTTTCCCGGGCGCCTAACGTTTGCTTTAGTAGCGCAAGCGTCCACTGCAATCGATTGTTAGATCAAAAAAATTTGGTTTTGAAACCTGAAAAAGTATAAATTGGTATTTTGTTTTATAAAAATTAGGGTGTTTACAAAAAAACAATTGAAAACTTGGAGCCGAGATAGTAAACTTAGAAATAGCTAAATGTAAAGACTACATTTACGCTGTCTCTAAATGAGACCCTATATTGATTTCTTAATTAAGAAGCCTGTGCTTAGCAAAGACAAAGGTAGCAAGCATCGTTAGCTACCAAAGTAGCTCGGCTAATACCGAGTAGTGGGTATTTGTGTTATCCATTGAAGATTTGTCTTTAAAATATATTGAAACAATATATTTTAGGACTTATTTTTATAAAAAACGCACATTCTAGTCCCCTGCGTTTTTGTCAGAGGCCAGCACTGAGCCGTGGTATTTTGCTGCGGCTTTTGCTGTTCTTATAGATGGCAGCACTTATAATTTCTTATGATAATTTCTTATGAATAGTAATGCTCCTTTCATGACGGGAAACAATATTGCTAAACCGACTGACCAACTTATTTCTTGGCGGCTCCTTAGCAGAATTTCTGCCAAAACTTGTTTAGGTTATCATAAATATTTTCTACTGTCAAATCAAATTTATTTTTTTTCACTAGCGTCCGGACGTTGCTATTTTCATCCTCGCCGGTCTCTTCCCGTTGCGAACCGGACGTACGGATTTCCCGCGAGATGTCTGCATTAGGGATGACAACAAGCTGTTCAACATCGTCTGTAATCGGAATAGTGTGATAACTTCAATTCCGGCAAGATTAGTCTTGCCGGAACGACCAGGACAAAATGCCTATGCCAAGCATTTACCTCGCCATTACCTTTGTTTTCGGGATTATCGTTGCCCTTGGCGCCAATAATCATCTCTTTTCTCAAACGTCGCAAACTCTTTCAGGCAAAATTGCGGCGCAGTCGCTACTACTGGTTATGCTGATAATATTGACTCTAGTTATGACCTATCCGCTAATTTGCCATCCTGGAAAGCTATTGCCGGGGCAGGAGGGTGACCCGCTCTTGAATACCTGGTTGTTGGCCTGGAGCGCCCGCAAAATCGCCAATGCCGAGATTAGTACTTTTCTCGATGCCAATATTTTCTATCCTCATAGCTGTACCCTGGCCTATACCGACTACATGCCACTGAATACCATACTGGCCTTACCGGTCAATCTATTGAGCGACGATGCCGTAGCCGCCTATAATTTTGTTTTTTTGCTGTCGTTTATCTTGACCGGATTCAACCTGTATTTATTAGCACACCATCTCAGTGGCGACCGGCGTGCCGCTTTTGTCGCCGCATTGTTTTTCGCTTTCTTTCCCTGGAAAATGGCCAGCATTCATCATTTGCAGATTCAAAGCGGACAATGGTTGCCCTTGATTTTTCTCTGTTACCATAAATTTTGGCAAACGCGCTGTCAGCGCTGGTTGTTGGCGATGACCGTTTTTTGGATTTTCCAGTTTTTAAGCTGCGGCTATTATGGATTATTTGTCATGCCGTTTATCGCGATCTTCACCGCTGTAGAGCTACGGCAACACTATGGCGATCGTCGCGTCTGGCTCGGATTGCTCGGCTGTTCGCTTTTGGGCTTGCTGGTGTTATTTCCGCTTTTCTATCCTTACATTTATTTAAAACAACAAATGGGCTTTCGGCGTTCTTTTGCCGAAATGATCTATTTTTCCGCCGATATCCGCAGTTTTTTCGCTGCTCCGGCCAGCAATTGCATCTGGGGTAGCATTACCGCCTCCTGGCGCAAGCCCGAAGGGGAATTGTTTTTTGGCGTAATCGCGCTCCTCCTGGCGGCAATCGGCATTGTCAGTGGCAAAAAATCATTGCCGAAGCTAAAGCCGGCAGCGCCGCTCGTCCACCGTCGGCTCAGGCTTGCCGGCCATGTTGTGTCGGGTCTGTTGCTTTTCCTGGCGATAGTGGTGGTGCTAACCCTAAAAAACGGCAGTTGCCATTTTGAAATTGGCGCCTGGCGTATCGATATTACGCATCCGCATCTGGCGGTAACCTGGTTTGGATTACTGGCACTGCTACGCTTGCTGATGCAGCCAGGAGTGCGGAGCTATCTCAATGCCTGGTTTCAACCTGGTCCCTATAAATTTTATTTGCTAATGCTGGCGTTATCGCTGTTGCTTTGCCTGGGACCGTATATTTATTGCTGCCGACACTTGATTTGCGTGGGGCCATATTATCTCCTGGCCCGTTTCGTGCCCGGATTCGATGGGGTACGGGTCCCGGCTCGCTTCATTATGATTGCTGCGCTGGCGTTGAGTATTTTTATCGCTTATGGAGTAAGCTGGTTGCTGCGCCAATGGCCACGGCATTCACCATGGCTTTTGGGAGTGATCGTTCCCTTGCTGATGCTCGAACTTTGTTGCTTACCCCTGGTTAATTTTCCGGTCGCGACCGCAAAAAATATTCCTGCGGTTTACCGCTGGCTCGGCCAACAACCGCAACCGAAGGTTATCCTGGAAATGCCGTTGCCGCATAAATTGGAAGAAACCTGGCAGGAAACTTACTATATGTATTATTCCCTCTACCATGGCAAGCAACTGGTCAATGGCTACAGCGGTTATTTTCCCCACTCCTATTTTTACTTGTGCCGCACCGGAATGCGCGATTTTCCCTCGCCGCTAGCGATGGGATTATTGCGAGAATTAGGGATTGACTATCTGATTCTACATCGGCATAAATATCCGCCTGAAGCCTGGAGACAAATGACAACGCGCCTGAAAGGATATCACGACAGACTACAATTGGAACGCTGCTGCGGCTCCAGCTATGTCTATCGGGTCGTCTCCAATAATTACCTGGATAAATATCATTTCCAGGGTAAATCACTTTCTGCGAAGAAATGGCGGGTGATGGCCAGTCGAAAAAATCGACTGGTTCGAGCATTGATCGACGGTAACCTCGACAGTTATTGGACTACCGGAGATAATCAACGACCATGGGATTTTGTAGCAATCGATCTGGGCCAGCCAGGTGTTGTTGCCAGGATAGTGATGGAGCTAGGAGCGCAGGTCTGGCACTATCCCGGTGGTTATCGCGTCGAGATTTCTCAAGATGGCAATAACTGGCAAGCGCTGGTGGTCGAACCCGAGGCCGTGCCGCCGTTGTGGTCATTCAGTAAACAGCCGCACGCCGTCAAGTTCGTGATTCCATTGCCGCGACAACGCTGCCGTTATTTACGAATTATCCAGACCAACTCGCAGCGGCACCACCCCTGGACCATCTACGAATTGCGCTTATTCAAATAAGACTGTTGCCGATGCCATTCCTGCCATTTGCCGGCAATTTCTGCGGTAGTCTTGGGCCCGGTGTAATAGCCGATAGTCATGTAGTACCAAAAGATTTGCCCATAGCAATGCGGGTTATCCCAAAACTTTTCGGATGAGCCATAAATTATGCCTTAAGTAAACGGCATTCGAATGCGCCCTGCGGACCATTGCCACAATCTCGCCAAAACGAGGTAGCGTTCACTACTATGGCCAGCAATATCATGCCGCAAAGAGCATAGCACACCGCAGCCATTCCCCATAACGGAATGGCGATTGAGCCTGCTACTAGAGCGCCCAGACTGGCACCAGCCATATCGACACCATAAAGAATGCCGCCGCTACGACCGGCAGAAACACCGACATTGCGATATAGTTCATAAGCCAGAGGAAAAACAAAACCAACGCCAATTCCGGCCAGAAAATTCAAAAATAGCAAGAGTGCTGTCGTCTGCACCATTCCCAACAACCACGGCATCATTGCCGCAAAAACACTGATCGCCGCCAGTGCCCAAATTAGAGCGGCCAAACGACAAGATGCCGGAAAATAGCTGCGGGCCAGATAGGCGCCACTACTCAGACCGATCATGAACAGGGCGGCAAAAAGGCCGATCATTGCATAGATGTAGCCGGAGCAACTGATAAAAGCCCACAACAATACTATTTCTATGGCAATCCCAAAAAAACCGGTCAGCATAATTGTCAGCGCCAGGGCCAGGCATTGGCCGCCAGCGCTGCTATTTCTGCGGCGATTTCCAATTAGTAACGCCACCAGCCAGCACCCGATTAATCCGGCGAGGCCAACGCCCATTGCCATCAGGATAATTTTACCGGTCATCGCCGCCGCAGGCAGGAAATAATTTAGTTGCAAGGTAAAAAAGATGGCGCGAGGGTGGTGGTCACTGTTGATTGGCGCGTCCGGAGCGGGACGTTGCCAGCGCGGCGGCTCTGCGGAATCCTGCAATTCCAGTGGCAAATCTGCCCCCGACGTTTTCGTGACGGCTAACACTTCTGCGGCTTCGCCTACGCGCCTGGTAACCTGGGCGATCAAATCCGGTTCGATCATGGTGGCGTATAACTTTGGAGTGAAAACCGCATCTGCGGCCAATCCAGCGGCGCGGAAACGGCGACAGCATTCGCCGGGGGTAAGCGCCGGACGGCTCTGGCGGCTGCCCGCTAAAAATAGGGCGGTGGGATAACCTGGCGTCAAATGAACGTTAGTGAATACCGTAAGCAGAGTGCGTAAAATCAAGGCATTGCGTTGCAAAATTTTGCCGTCGGGAAAGGGCGCCGAAACCATGGTAAAAATCAACAGGCCATCATGGCTCAGAGCGCGGCGGGATTGAGCGAAAAATTCGGCACTGTAATAGCGATTCAGTGCGGCGGTGGCGGGTTCGGCGGTGAAAGCAATGATTAAATCGTAAACCTGGCGACAACTGGCGATGTGACGCCGGGCATCACCATAATGAATGCTAACCCGGTCACTGTCCAGCGCCTGACGATCCGCTTCGCAAAGATAGCGCCGGGCCAGGGGCACTAATGCCGGGTCCATTTCGAAATAGTCGATGCGCTCAGGGTGATAACGCAAGGACTGGCGCAAGAAGCCATTGCTGCCGCCGCCCACCAGCAAAATCCGACGTGGGCGCGGATGTTGCACCATCAGTAAATGGGCCAGTTGTCCTGGGGTACGATCTCCAACCGCCATGAAATAGCGTCCATTACTATAGAAATTTTTCTGGCCGTTCAGGCTCAGAACCGCCAGATAGCCATGGCGAGAAAGGCGGTGAGCTAGAAATTTCTGGCCAGGAGCCAGGGTACGCCATTGTCGCAGCCGCGTCGCCAGATCCACAGTCGGCCCGCTGACAAAAATGATCAGGTTTACCACCATGCCTATCAGAAGCCAGTGCCGCGGTTGCTTGCTTGCGACAGTCAGGGGTGCTCGAAAAAATAACCGGCAACAGAGAAAGAAGATCAGACTCACCAGGCCGATCAGAGTAAGCGGCGTCAGGCTATCGACCAGGATAAAATGAAATGCGATCCCGGCGATCAGCGCTCCCAGTGATTCGATGATGTATAGCGGTGAAGCGTCTTGCAATTGGTGTGTAGCCAGAGCGAAGATAAATCCGAGCAAAAAGCAAAACGGCGCCAATGCCAGCAGAGCAAGCAGGAGCAAATTCGCAAAACTCAACTCATTACCTTTGGTCAATGCCAGCAACCAGGGCAGCTCGCGAATCAACCAGATTCCCAAAGGCAAGGCAGCAGTGATCAGCACCGGAATCGGGCCGATAAAGACATTGGCTTTTTTCGGCTCCTTATCGACAACAACACCGCCGCTCAGACTGCCGCTGCCAATCCATAAAAACCAAAGCGCAAAAGTGACGCCAAATGACAGTTCGCTCCCATGGCACACCACCGCCAATTCCCGAATCAAAACTACCTGGCCGAGTTGGGCAATAAAACCGATCCAAAAGAAAGCGATAAGGAAGTTATGCCTGGTCTTCATTCTCATTACTCGCTGGCGCACATTGTGGTTTCCACGGCCCGGATGTTCTTTCTGGAAAAACAAAAAAACGGCGTCCCAGGAAATTGAACAGCAAGGCAATGGCACAAGCGCTAGCTTTGGCAATTCCTGGGACAGCTCCCCAGCTAAGCAATAGAGTAGTGATCACCGTGTCCAGGATTCCGACGCTGACGACCACCGCAAAATATATTAGCACTTCTAAAGGGGTATTCCACTTGATGGTATGGCGAAACATCAGCCAGATGCATAAAAAATAATTGACAACTGCTCCGAGCAAGAAAGCTCCCGCAGCAGCGATAACCGGCATGATTCCCAAATAAAAAAACACTAAAAAGCTCAAAATATTGACCAGAGCCGCAGTGCCGCCGATAAACAAATAGAAAAAAAACTGGATTGGCAAGGAAGCGCGGTGGGCATTATAGCGAAAAATGCAGTAAAGCGCACGAAGCCCATCTTTAAAACGGATCTTTTTGCCTTCTTCATAGGTGCGGCCAGAATAAGAAATCCCCATCTCGTAAACGCGCAGGCGCATATTGGCAATTTTGGCAACGATTTCCGGCTCGAAGCCAAAGCGATTTTCTTCGATCGCGATATTTTTGATTACTTCGCGCCGGAAGACTTTATAGCAAGTCTCCATATCCGTCAAATTCAAGTCGGTAAACATGTTAGATAACAGCGTCAGAAAACGGTTGCCCAGAGAATGCCAAAAAAACAGAACCCGATGCGCTTCATTGGTCAAAAAACGTGAGCCGAGCACCACATCGGCTTTATCTTGTAGCAACGGCTCTAGCAATTTTTTCAAATCTTTGGGGTCATATTCCAGATCGGCGTCCTGGACCGCGACAAAATCGCCATTTGTCAAAGCAAAACCGCTGCGGAGTGCCGCTCCTTTGCCCTGGTTTTTTGAGTGGCGAATTACCTGAATTTGTGGATGGCGTGCGGCCAGTTTTTGAGCAATTGCATAACTTCGATCCTGCGAATAGTCATCGACAATGATAATTTGTAGAGCCAGGCCGGCATCGGCAATCTCCATTACTTTGGCGACACAGTTTGCCAGGGTGTATTCTTCGTTATAGCAAGGAATGACTATGCTAAGAGTGGTCATAAGCTCCATTTCTATTAATTGATAGCTGCGTTGATAGTTATTGCGCGTATCTCTTCCGGTGAAATGCTGTCAAAAAGGGTAATGTAAACCAGCGAAGATCGCCATACCTTCGTCACCGTAACCGATATCTACTTTCGCGACAATTTGGGAACGGACGACAAAACGAATGCCGGTGCCGGCGACAAACTTGATGTCCTTGAAATCGAGGCTATTGAAAGAAGGAAAAACCTGGCCGATATCGATGAATAATACCGTTTCAATATCGAGAAGAATATCACCGGCCAGGAAACGAAACAGGCGAATGCGTTCTTCGACATTGAAAAGAATACTATGGTTGTCGTAGAAGCGGCCTTCGCCATAGCCTCTCAGGGTTTCGTCTCCCCCTAACATACTCAATTCATAAAAAGGAATATCGTCTCCCCTGAGATAGGTCAGCATTCCTCGGATTACCGTGACGAAACGGGATTCTTTGTCCAATGAAATATAGGCCCGTGCGTCAATACGAAAACGCTGAAAGGAAAAAGAGCTGAGAATGCCTTCCTGGCCGATCTCCAGAAACATTCGGGCGTAGATTCCCGAAGTTGGAGAAACCAGATCGTCACGGCTGTCATAGATCAATCCGAGTTCGATCGGCATGGTATAACTACCGTTGACGCCAACGACATTCGGAAATTTTTCTTGCAGCGTGGTGACTTCTTCGACGACGCCCTTGCGCGGCCACATTCGTCTGGCTTTAATCGAAAACGAGCCAAAGAAGCGGTCAATCAAGCGCATTGTCAAAGTAGCGTACCCGCCTACCTGGCGCAAGGTATAGCTGCTTTCGTCGTCCTCAGTGGTCTGCGGCCCGATGCCGTAAAAGCGTTCGGTTGGCGAACGGAAAAATTCGAACTCGGCATCCAGGCGCAAGTCTTGATGCAGGAATTTGGCGTGGTGGTATTCGGCACTATAGTCCCAAAAATTTTCGGTGGTATGCGAAAATAACAACTGATAGCCGATACCCACCGCAGGAAAGCCGAAATAGTTGATATCGATCTCGTTGCCGAATAAATCATTACTCATGAATACCGGAGCCAGGATGCTGGTGATGCGGCCTTGCTTTTCTGATACTACGGCCAATAGCACTCCTAAGGTGGCCCCGGAATTCGGGCTGGTGCCGACTACCGGAATCGGCACTCCGAAGGTTTCCTCCTCCGGTTCTTTTTCGACGGTTTTAGCGGCATCTTCTGCCGATTTGGTTGAGATAGGGTCGGAAGTTGTACTGCTAGTTGCCGGTGCGGTCGGGCTGTCCGGTTTATCGTCGGCGGCTACCGGCAAGGAAGAGAAAAGAAAAGCGCTGACGAAAATAACGATCAGAAAAACAATTTTGTTCATGCGGTAATGGGGGGGGTTAAGGTTTGCTAATGCTTGTAGGGGGCGTCGCAATCGACGCCCGCGACGAAAATTTCGCCAGGCTTTCCTGGCTCGTTCTAAAAATATTCGACAAAACGAAAATTCGAGCGCTTTTCTTTCCACCATCGCTGCCAGGCATCGGGACTTTTTACGCTGATTCGCTGTTCGGTAAGAGAGCGCAGCGCTCGCCCAATCGCTCCCTTGACATCATCGTCTTTTTCTTTAGGGAGATGTGCGATCAATAGGTCAATCGATTTAATTTTTCTGATTTCTCCAAGAGCACCGGCTGCGGCAGCGCGCACTTGTTTTTCGGAGTCGTTCAGCAGCAAGGCAAGAATCTCAAGACCTTCTTTCATTTTCAATTCACCGAAACATTCGGCGACTACGGCGCGTACCTTCCCGAAGGTGGACTTGCTGTATTTTTTCAGTACCGGAAGGTCGGTTTTTTTTACTTTGATCTTGATGCCGTAGGTTTCGACGATTTTGCCATCGCGATAATCTTTGATTAAGGCTTCGAGATTTTTATTTTGGCCGAAATAAGGCGCGACATGCGGCCATACATATCTGTAGCCGACATAGGCCAGAGCGATAACGACCGCTACTTTAATCAAAGTAATCAGGGTTATTTTTTGACGAGTATGCACCGGACGTTTTTCTGGCTTTTTTCTTTTGACTGCTCCTGATTGAGCAGCTTGTTGTCCTTTTTGTCCTTTTTGTCCTTTTTGTCCTTTGGACGGGCCTTCTTGAGATTGCGGCGCTGCTACAATCGGAACGCTAACCGGATTTTTACAGTGGGGACAGCGCACTTTCTTTCCACCCAGATCATAAGGAGCATAAATAGCTTTATTACAAAATTTACAATCAAAACGAAATTCTGGGGGCATCGGATTCCTCCTTTATCATGGCATTTTTGTCAGTTCATTTTATATAGCCAGCCCGGATGTGTCAACTTGATAATTGATAAAAGATCACAGCAACGATTCCAACGGCGCTGGTCAAAATTGAATCCTGGCAAACAGCGCTTTAAGGTCGATCGCCTGGCTTTTGCCAAAGTACGGCAAAGCGAGTTCACAACGGTCGGTAAAAAAACCATCCGCGCCGAACTGGCGTAATAGTTTCATCTCCCACAAGCTATTTACCGTATATACATGAACTAATAGCTTGCGAGTATGCGCCGGCCCGATTAGCCATGGCATGGCCAGGTCTTTACCAATTCCCATGCCATCGACTTTACTCGCCTGGGTCAATATCACCTGGCGACCATGGCGGAGATATTCTTTGCTGCCAGCCAGCAGAATCGACGGCACTCCCGGTGCCAGCCGTTTGAATTTTTCGGCACTGGCGGCAGCGAAGGACTGAAAGATCACCCGACGCTGGTCCAGTTGCCCGGAAGCAGAAATCCAGCCGCGTTTCTGCAGCAAGGCGACGATTTGTTCTTCGATGCCGGGATAGAGATGCGGCGATTTAGTTTCCAGATAGATACCTGGTAGTTTGGGTTGGGTGCTTTCGCCGATTGCCAGGATTTGTTCCAGGGTCATGATCTTTAAACCGTGGTAGGACCGGCGTGCCCGTTGCGGATAGCGGCGATTGAACCATGAGCCGGCATCTAGGCGTTGCAACTCGGCCAGGGTAAAATTAGCTAGCGATTGCCGCGCCCGTTGTGGGAAAACTTTTTCGATATCGGTAGTGCGACACAACTCGGTGTCGTGCGTTGCCACCAACACCCCGTCTTTGCTGCGTTGTACGTCCATTTCGATATAATCGGCTCCCATTTCGCACGCCAGCATATAGGCGGGTTTAGTCATTTCCGGCGCCAGATAAGAAGCTCCACGATGGGCAATAATCGCAGGATAAGTGATACGGTGGCTGGCGGCTATCGCTTCGCCGGCGTCGGGGGAACTGATTAGATAGGCGCCCCCCCAGCCCAGCAAGAAAACGATCACCACTAAAGATAGCCCCAGGAGCAAAAATAATTTTTTTCTTGATCGTGACATATGCTATCCCCGACTATTCTTCGACAAAAGCTTCGAACGGGGGGGAATAGTGCCAGAAAGGAACTTCCTGGTTTAATGGTTGCGAGAGGTCATACAATTTCATAAACACTTTCCTTTCAATTAGTTTTGATAACTGTTGTTCGTGATCCTTCTCTTTATTCGAAAATTATAGCGCAATCTTTCCTATTTTTCTAGCATGCATCTGAAAAGTTTTTGAGCTGTACGCTTTTATTTCTTTCCGGCTCCTTAGAATTTTTTCCTGATTGCTAGCCGTTTTCTGGGCATGGCTCATAAAATCCCGGCGCCTGAGCGATATCGTGCGCGTGCTCGGAAGCGTTCGGCAATATAATCGAAAGGGAATAATTAATTAAGGAGCCGGAAAGAAATAACTTAGGAGCCGGAAAGAAATAAGTTACCCATTTGGTTTGCCCTTTTGCTCCCTGGCCGCGTCGCTCCTCAATTACAGAACTAAGGCTATGCGCATTCGTCGCTCCTTGCCAGGAAACAAAATTGCTAAACCAACTGACCAACTTATTTCTTGCCGGCTTCTAAAAAGATGACCAAACACGCCCTAGTTTTTTATTTTTTTTTTGCCTCAATGCCTCGATGTCGTATAATGGAGAAAAGATTTATCGCTAGGTAAGATTGACGCCGCTAAGGAGCCGGAATTAAATAACTTACCCATTTGGTTTGCCCTTTTGCTCCCTGGCCCCCCAATTATCGAACCATGGCTATGCGCATTCGTCGCTCCTTGCCAGGAAACAAATATTGCTAAACCAACTGACCACTTTATTTAATTCCGGCTCCTAAAAAAAAAAGGAATTTTGGTATGGTACATGATCAGTGGCTGGGCCAGTTGCTTGGTAAATATCGGATTGAAACCAGGTTGGGGCAAGGATCTTCAAGCATAGTTTACCAGGCATCCCATATTGAGCTAGCAAACACAGTCGCGGTGAAAGTATTTCCTGGCACAAGCATTGAAGCATATGGCGAGCAATTGTTGCAAATACTTTACGAGAACACTCAGACCGCCTCTCAAATACATCATCCCAATCTGATACAGGTTTTTGAAAGTGGAATCGGCAAAGACGCTCTTTATGTGGTTCTTCAATATGTGCAAGGACAACACACTGAACAGATTCTTGCTCAGGCCGGTCCATTTACCCCAGGAGATGCCCTCTACATCGGTAAAGAAATTGCCAGGGCCCTACAAGCCGGCCATGAAAGCGGATTGCTGCATTTAGATGTCCGACCTGAAAATATTTTTATCAGCAATGATGAGGAAGTAAAACTTGCCGAATTCGGTACGGCAATGCCGATTGAAAACATGACTACCATCACTGGCAATACCGCGCTTTTGGGGCACCCCTATTATATTGCCCCCGAACAAATCAGAGGCGAAGGCCAGTTGGACCAGCGTAGTGACTTATATTCATTGGGAGTTAGCTTATTTCATTTATTGGCAGGAGTTCCACCCTATCGGGGGGCCGAAATCGAAGCGATTCTCGAACAACATTTGGAGGCGCCAGTGCCTTCGCTATGCCAATACCGTCCTGATATCCCCCAGGCAGCGGCAGATTGTATCGAGATGTTGATGGATAAAGATCCCCGGCGAAGAATTAATAATGCCGGGGAGTTGGAAGATTATTTAGCAGAGTTGGCGGATAACGTTTATCAAAGCGTCGAAGTCTCTAGTTCATACTATGACATTCCCGCAGAAATAGAAAATTTTTTAATCAGTTACATTACTCGCAGCCGCGAAGATAGATTATATATTCAAGACATGCTGGAAGGTCTGGCCGAAAGGCAAAAACTCGAAGATATTGATCCCGAAGCCAGGCAATTAATGGAACAGATTATCAGTCAGGAATTTATAGAACGCTATGGTTGTTCGCCGGAGATTATTGCCGGCATCAAAGAATGTCAGACCCTTTTGCAAAATCCTAAAGGATGGATCGAGGAAAAATTGGCGCAAAGCGGGGAGGCGATGGTGCAAGAGGCGACAGCGTCGCCGCAAAAATTTGCTGGCCGTTCCTATCTGCCATCATCTTCCGAGCGCGGCTCGAAAATCGTCAAATCATCGCAGCGCGCAATGGAAGCTTTTGGACAACCCAGCAGTAGCCAGGCTGCTCCGGCTTCAAAAATCGTCAAATCATCGCAGCGCGCAATGGAAGCTTTTGGACAACCCAGTAGTAGCCAGGCTGCTCCGGCTTCGGGATCAAGTAAGATCATAAAATCGTCACAACGATCTGCCGAGGCTTTTGGCCTTGATGAAACCGGAAAAATGCCGGTTTCCAAGGGGCCGTCCCGTACCGTCAGCCCGATTGACCCTCTATTGCAAGAAGGACTGGACAAAAAAGACGACGAAAAAATCGCTTTAGCCCAAGCACCGGTGAAAAAGAAGACCCCGCTATTGCTCAAATTATTGGTTTTAGGGCTATTCTTTGCCTGCATCGCCGTTTTTTTCTATATTCTCGAGCAAATGCCGGAACGACGTGCAGCAATTTACAAAGCCATAAAAAAACAATTGATAAAATACGGGCTTATGGAAGCGCCTTTGTCAACACGCCCCAGACCCCAATATCCCAATATCGCCCCCCAGGTAAAAAAACTGTGCAATGAAAAGCAATTCAGTCGTTGCCGGATTTTGGTGCAACAAACCAAAAACTTGCCGGTAGTGCTGCGTAAGCGATTCCTGGCTCAGATTCTTCGTGGCGAAAAAAAATTATTGGCCAGGCTACGCCCCGGGCGTGGCTGGTTCGGCGAAAAATTACTGGCGGGAATGGCAGTAGCTCCTACCCCAGGAGAATACCTGTGGCAACGCGATAACAGCACTATGGTTTTTGTTCCCAGAGGAAAATTCATTCGCGGCGTTAGTGATGGCAAAAGTGACACGCTTCCGATAAAATCCGTTTACCTCTCAAGTTTCTACATCGATAAATATGAGTTGAGTAACAGCCAGTACAAAAATTTCGTGAAAGCGACCGGCGCTAGTTTTCCTAAGTACTGGGACGAAAAGAGTTTTATTGGTGATGACCGCCCGGTTGTAGGGATAAGCTGGCACGATGCTCTCGCCTACGCTAAATGGGCGGAAAAGCGGCTTCCCAGCGAGGCCGAATGGGAAAAAGCTTGTCGTGGCGGCGAAGAAATTCCCAACTGGCAGGCTATCGTTTCCAGAAACCGCAAGCTGAAGCTGATGCTGCCCAATCCGATGCCCATACGCCGCTACCCGTGGGGCAGTGATCGTGCTTTGCCGGAATTAGCCAACTATAAACAGCCTTCATCACCGACCGATAAATATAAATTCACTGCTCCGGTAACCTCTTTTCATAAGGGAAGTTCACCCTATCTCTGCCATCACCTGATCGGAAATGTAATGGAGTGGTGCTATGATATCTATGCTACCGATTACTACAGCTATTCCAAACTAGAAAATCCCACAGGCCCCAAAGAAAGCAAATCCCAATTTCGCGTTTGTCGTGGCGGTGACTATGCCACTTTGCCCTATGATTTATCGTCAGCACGTCGAACCGCTTTTCATCCAGGCACGTTTTATAATACCGTAGGAGCGAGATTCGCAAAGAGCTACAGATAAGACTCTGACTGGAGTGATTGCCGTTTTTGCCAGGGAGCTATCTGTGGAAACATCAAGGAGAGTTGAATGGAAATAACCAGAGACATGATTTTTAATTTACCCAAAACCGATCTGCATTGCCATCTCGATGGTTCGCTGCGACTGGCGACGATTATCGAGTTGGCCCGCGAATATAATATCGAATTGCCCACTTTCGATGAGGAGGAACTAAGCCGGCTGCTAATCTGCGGTCGCCGGGTAGACAGCCTGCAGACGTATCTTAAAGCCTTTGACATTACGTTATTGGTGTTGCAACATCGTGAGGCGCTGACGCGGGCGGCGTTCGAATTGGCGGAGGACGCGGCAAAAGAAAACGTCTGGTATATCGAAATCCGTTTTTCGCCACTACTGCACATGCAGAGAAAATTACGTTATTCAGAAATAGTGGATGCGGTATTGGAAGGGCTGGATATGGCGCAACGCCAGTACAAAATTCGCGCCGGGTTGATTATTTGCGCAATGCGAGATCGACCGGCTGCCGAGTCGAAAATGTTGGCCGAGCTTTGTGTCGCTTATAAAAACCGGGGGGTGGTTGCTTTCGATCTGGCCGGAGCCGAGGCTGACAACCCGGCCAAAGAGCACATCGAAGCCTTTTCACTGGTATTGAACAACAACATCAACTGTACCATCCATGCTGGTGAAGCCTATGGGCCGGCCAGTATTTCGCAAGCGATCCATTATTGCGGCGCCCACCGCATTGGTCACGGCACTCGGCTTGCCGAAGATGGAGGTTTGTTAAATTATGTCAATGATCACCGCATTCCTTTGGAAATCTGTCTGACATCCAACCTACAAACCCAATCAGTAGATTCGCTCGAACACCATCCCTTCCGTTTTTACCTCGATTACAATCTGCGGGTGACCCTCAATACCGATAACCGGCTGATTTCCAATACCAGCACTACCGATGAACTAATGGTGGCGGTAAAGCAATATGATTTGACCCTTGACGAAGTAAAAGACGTAATCATTTACGGTTTCAAAAGCGCGTTTTTGCCCTATCGGGAAAAGGTACGTTTACTCAAGCACGCCTTAGTGGAATTAGAACGACCGTTTATTGAATAAAATCACCCGAAAAGTCATGTAGAATCATCAGAGAAGAAAGAAAACATATAATGCGACACAAAGATTTAGCTGCGACCGTAGATATTTTAGTTTTCACCATGGGTCGCAATCGTGGCGAAATTTTGCTGATTGAACGAAAATATGAACCGTTTCAGGGAAATTGGGCTTTACCCGGCGGTTTTATGGAAGCGGATGAAACTTTTTTACAAGCGGCCCAACGTGAACTTGAAGAAGAAACGACCATCGCCGGGTTGGCATTGAATTCTCTGGGTATTTTCGATACTCCGGGACGTGACCCCCGGGGGCGTACCATTTCCATGGCTTTTTGGACGATTGCCTCCGGGAAGAAAAAGCTGAAAGCCAGCAGCGACGCCGCACGTGCTGCCTGGTTTCCGGTTGACGAATTACCACCTCTGGCATTTGACCACGACCGGATTATCGCTGCCGGTCGGCAACGTATACAGGAATTATACCAGTCAGCGACGCCGCTATTTTCAGTGCCAGACAATATGAAAGTCAAGCAATTAGGCAAATTGCTCGACTTATTAGGAGCCGGCAAGAAATAACTTGGTCAGTTGGTTTAGCCATCCGGTATTTTCGAGCATCGTCCATCGCCCATAGAATTACGATTACGATGTCGATTACGAATAACGATTATCGCCCATCGACCATCGAATTATACCGGTGCCTGGGACAACTTGTGAATGAGAGTAAGGAAATCAATAATTGAAGAGCATTTTATATCTCCGAAATTATGGGACTGCACCCAAGGGCAAACTATGGATAAGTTATTTCTTGCCGGCTCCTTAGCTTTGTACGCTAAAATTTATTGATTAAGTGGCCCAAAAAATTCTTTACCTGTCATTACTGGCTTGTTATAATTTTGCACTGTTGGTAACCGGTAAAATTCTACCGAGCTGCTCCCACCTAGAGGTTGAACGCCGCCAGGGAGCAAAAGGGCAAACTATGGGTAAGTTATTTCTTGCCGGATTCAAGGCATGTTTATCTTTTTACGGCCCACTTTTCTCGGGCAGGTGCAAGGAGATTCTATGAAAATTAAAGTTCGAAATTCGAGTCTTAAATATAAAAAGAAAACTGGTTTTCTGACCCGGATGAAAACAAAAGGGGGCAGACGAATAATCAAAAATCAGCGCAAACGGCGACTGAACATCAAGACCAAACCCTGATTACTAGTAATTTAGAAGCCGGCAAGAAATAAATTGGTCAGTTTAGAAGCCGGCAAGAAACAAATTGGTCAGTTTAGAAGCCGCAAGAAATAAATTGGTCAGTTTAGGAGCCGGCAAGAAATAAATTGGTCAGTTTAGGAGCCGGCAAGAAATAAGTTGGCCAGTTGGTTTAGCAATTTTGTTTCCTGGCAAGGAGCGACGAATGCGCATAGCCTTAGTTCTGTAATTGAAGAACGACGCGGCCAGGGAGCAAAAGGGCAAACTATGGGTAAGTTATTTCTTGCCGGATTCTTAGCAATTTTGTTTCCTGGCAAGGAGCGACGAATGCGCATAGCCTTAGTTCTGTAATTGAAGAACGACGCGGCCAGGGAGCAAAAGGGCAAACTATGGGTAAGTTATTTCTTGCCGGATTCTTAGCTTCAATTCACGAGCCCGGTAGCTACTGACGAAAAATAGAAGTGCCGAATTGATTGGTGCGAAAAAATTCGAGCGCCAATCTGGGATAAAGAGGCTTTTCAAATAGGGCGTGTTTGCAAATTGATTTCGTCGCGAGAAGCCCGAGACGCTTTCCTGGCAAGGAGCAGGTTCCGAAATCGCCGGAGGTTTGGCAGTATTCAAATTGAGGACGGAGGACGATTTCGGGTTCTGCGACGCAGCCAGGGAAGATGCATCGGGCTTCGTAGCAGAAAGGAATTTGCAAACACGCCCTAATACCAAGTCTTTATGAATAGCCACAATTTACCAATGAATGACACCGTCGATCTTTTACAACAAGCGGCTCAGTTTCGGGCCGATTTTGCAAGAATAACCCAGGCAATTTCCAGAATTTTCATTGGTCAGCCCAACATTGTTCAAGACTTGCTAACGGCATTTTTCGCCGGAGGCCATGTCTTGCTGGAAGGAGTTCCGGGATTAGGCAAAACCCTGCTGGCACAGATATTCAGCAAGGGGCTATCCTTGAGATACAGCCGTATTCAGTTCACCCCCGATTTAATGCCAGCCGATATCCTCGGAACCAATATATTATTGAAAGGCGATGATGCTACTCCGGTTATTCGTTACGAAAAAGGACCGATTTTCGCCAATCTGGTATTGGCTGATGAGATCAACCGCGCTACCCCGAGAACGCAATCGGCATTGTTGCAGGCAATGCAAGAAACCCGGGTAACCGTAGCCGGAAAAACTTACATGCTCCCGCAGCCATTTATGGTGATAGCGACGCAAAACCCTATCGAGATGGAAGGCACTTATCCATTACCGGAGGCTCAACTTGACCGATTCTTTTACAAGCTGGTGGTCGCTTTCCCCGCTCAACAGGACCTCGTTGCCATCGCTAATTCGACAACCGGAGCGACAATTCCCGATATCGAATGTCAAATCGACTTGACAACTATTGCCCAAAGTAAACTAGTGGTAAGCCAGATATGTATCGCCGACTATCTCACCGAATATGCGGCGCGGCTGGTTCTGGCAACGCAGCCGTTCAGTGACAATGCGCTGCCGTTAGTAAAAAAATACGTCCAATATGGAGTAAGCCCACGCGGTTTACAGGCTTTAATTATGGGAGCCAAAGTACGTGCCCTGGCAGCCGGGCGTGTTCATGTAGCCGAATCAGATATTATCCGAGGGATGGTGCCGGCGCTACAGCATCGGATCATTCTCAATTTCGAAGGTGAAGCCGACGGAATTACTACGCGACAAATTATCGAAAATCTACAGAAAAATGTCGGAGGGCAAAACCTTTGACCGGTTGCAGCAACCAGGTAAAAGCCTGCTATTTACAAGAATTCATCGTTGATCCCGGTAATGATCTGGCCTATCGTATTGCCGATAGTCTGGCCAGGAGCCTGGCCAGCGAGTATAATCCGGTTGTATTTTATGGTCCGCAGCAGTCGGGCAAATCGCATTTAATGAAAGGCATTGCCAAAGAGATCACGCAACGCTACCCGGAGGTGAACATCCTATATACGCCAGCCGAAGAGTTTCACCACGCCTATCGCCAATCGTTGCGCCAAAAACATTATCAGGGATTCCGCGAAGTCTACCGCTCTTGCGATATATTGTTTTTGGATGACTTGCATCTTCTCGAAAACAAGATCAAGACCCAACAGGAATTAATGTTCACTATCGCCAGCCTGCATCAAAAATGTCGCCCGGTGGTGTTGAGCAGTCGGGTACATATCAAAGAAGCGCCTTTACGGGCCGATCTTATCGCGAAATTAACCAATGGGCTGGCGATCAAAGTTTGTCCGCTTTCTCGCGAAAGGATTATCGAGTATACTCTACAATTGGCCCGCTTGCATAAAATCGTGACCGAGCAGCAAGCTGTCGCTGCGATATGTAATAGTTTTCCTGGTCACTTCGGCGACTTCAAAAAAATGATCCATAAATTATTCGTAATATTTGCAGCACGAAAATTTGCGCTGACCATGTCAGTAGCGGAAAAATTGCTGCAAGCACAAATAAAGGTTTCCAGGCAAATTACTATCGAACAAATTTTGCAAGAAGTGGCCGCCTATTATCGTTTGCCTTCTCCCCTGGTGTTACAGCAAAGAAAAACTGGCCATAAGCTGGCGCGACCGCGTTATGTCGCCATTTTTTTGGCTAAAAAATTACTGGCTGCGGGAAATAAACAACTCCAGGAAAATTTTGGCGCCGGCAGTGAGAGTGCCATTCGTTATGCTTTGAGTAAAGTAGAGAAAGACGAAAACTTGCAAAAAGTTGCCACCATTTTGTATCGCCAACTAGATACAAGCGATAGAGAAGCAACCGATAGTCTAGCATTCTTCAAAATTTGCCAACCCAATATCTAATGTGACTAAGTTTCATAGGAGCGTGCCCATGAACTATTCAGCCAAACGTAAATTTACCAGGCCACTCGACAGATTTTCGCTGTCGCTTATGTTGCTGATTACAATTTGGATAATGTTGTTGTCAGCCAATCCGTTATCATGTCAACAAAATGGGCAGCGGCAAAAAGCATTGACTCCACAACAGCGGAAAGAAATGATTAGAAAAATGGCAATTATGTTGACTAAAGCTTACTACAAACATCTCCAGCAAGCAGATGCCAGCAAAGACGTCAGAATGTACTTCCAATTGATCGCCTGGTGCCAGAAATATCGTTTATACAGCAAATTGCCAGAACTCTACCAGCGCATACTAAAACTTGATCCGAACAATGATGTAGCCCGCAAAGCATTGGCCCGTTTACAAACTGCTGACGACTTAATCAAAACCTATTGGCAACGACTCAAGGAAGCGGAATCTATCCAGGATATCGGTAAATACCTGGACCTGGTTGTCTGGTGCCAGCAGCACAAAATCAAAAGCGGCCAGTCGCGGCTATATAAAAAAATTGAAGAACTAAGTCACAAGAACCAGCGCCAGGTTCGCCAAAAAATCTATAAATATAGCACCCCCGGAACCTTTAGTACTAGCACCCCTTTTTTCCGCCCATTCCCTTGCATCAGTGAGGAAGATATTCTGTTGGTGAGCCAAAATAAAATTTCCACCACTAATGCCGGCAAATTGTTGCGAAATTATGTCGATCGGATTGAAAACTATTGTCGCGCAGTTTATAAAACGCCAGCCAGCCTGATCGCGTGGCTGAGCAAAAATCCTAAAGTGCGCGATGCGTTCTGGCTGGCCTTGAATGATGAATACGATAACATCGGCAAAGCAATTGCAATCTTCGAAGAACTGCGGCAAAAGCACCCGCAACAAATAAAACGCTTTTATCATCTTGCCATCGCTATCGCCGTAGTGTGGGATGATCCCGATGCGGTTATTTCCTGTCGCCATCGCTGTATTTGGGGATATGAGCTCGACCAGTTCAAACCGTTGTTATCCTATCATGATGTTTTCAATTATTTTACCCACGCCAGGTTCCGCCGATATTTCGTCTTTCGTCCAGATACTTTACAATGGCCATTTTTAGTGCATGTTGTCAATCTCGATATCAGTCGCGACGAAATTTTTTGGGCGCTAAAGAAATTTGGCAACCGTCGAAGCCGGTTGCATCAGCTATATGAATTAGTTCGTTATGATGAAAAACGACAGAAAAGCGGCAGAATCGCCTTGGGCAGTCGCGATTACATCCTGCCTAATATTTTTGAAAGTGGAGGGATCTGCGGCGACCAGGCGCATTTTATGACACGAACCTGTAAATCTTTCGGCATTCCCTCGATGAAAGTTTCTGGGCAAAGTAAATATGGCGGCCATCATGCCTGGGCCGGTTATCTGGAGCGAAAACGCGGCAAAAACTTATTGAATTTCACCGGACGCTATAGTTTCGATACCTTTTATACTGGTGAAATTTTTGATCCCCAGACCCGCACCCTAAATCTTGACCGCTTTATTGCTATGATGTACGAAGGGGTCTCATATTCCTACAGTGATTATATGCAAGCGCGGATTTTGACCCGGATTGCCGCTTCATTGCAAGAACGTCACCCCCAGGAATCTTTGAAGCTTACTTGCTATGCCCTAAAGATAAATGCGTTCGTCAAGCCAGCCTGGGATTTGTTAATGGCGCATATGAAATCGGGTACGCTGTCGAAGAAGCAGGGATTAAAATATGTAACTGTCATGAAGAAAGCGCTGAAAGAGCATCCAGACTTGACTATGCTCTGTTTGCAGAATTTCATCGATTGTATTCCTCCTGACCAGCAACAACAGCGCCAACAGTACTATCGTCAAATTTTCGCGCTCTATCGCGAGCGTCCGGATTTGCAAATCCAATTGCGCGTAGCCCAGTGTCAGGAATTGGCCGCGCATAACAAGAAAGCACGAGCGCTGCAACTAGGAATGCAAACCTGCATAGATAACGCCGAACAGGGAGGAGTGGTTTTACCTTTGATCAAAGTTTGCCTCAAAATTGCCGAAGGGCAAACATCAGTGCTAAAACGATCGTTAAGAAAGATTGAAAATAAAATGCCCAAAAAGCGCGGCGACAAAGATTCAGCGGCATATGAGGAATTCACCAAGTTAATCCAGGGAATCTAGGCCGTGTGTACGAATTGCTTTCGCTAAGGAGAACCTGGCTGATGCATAACTCCGATTCCATGTTTCCAACCGACGATAGCCAGCAGCCGCCATCAACTAATACTGAGCCGGAGCGGCCACTACCGCAACCGACATCAGAGCCCGGGGGTAAGGCGGTAGAACCCTACTATCAACCAGCGCCCTCCCCGGCGTCAATTGTAATCATCAAGAGCAAGACGCTGACCCCCCAGCAACGGCAGATGATCCAGGCTATCGCTGACAGTTTTCAGGTCATCACCCAACAATTACAAAAGCGGATTGTCGGTTTGAAGGAGGTGATTGAGCAATTATTGATCTGTATCTTCAGTGGCAATCACGCTTTACTGGTCGGGGTGCCGGGATTGGCCAAAACTTTACTTATTCGCTCGCTGGCCGATTTGCTCGATTTGAAATTTTCGCGGATTCAGTTCACTCCCGACCTGATGCCTTCCGATATTACCGGCAGCGAAATCCTGGTTCAGGAAGAAAACACTAAAGTACGCCAGTTCACTTTTTTGCAGGGGCCGATATTCGCCAATATCATACTCGCCGACGAAATCAACCGCACCCCGCCCAAAACTCAGGCGGCGCTATTGGAAGCTATGGAAGAACGTACCGTTACCTCGATCGGTCGCCGCATGGTATTGACGCCGCCGTTTTTTGTCCTGGCCACGCAAAACCCGATCGAACAAGAGGGAACCTACCCTTTGCCTGCGGCCCAACTCGATCGGTTCATGTTCAACTTACTTCTTGATTATCCGTTCCCTGAGGAAGAATATCGCATCATGCGGCTGACGGTTTCCTCCGACCCGGTAAGTTTAGCTCCGGTGCTATCGCAGGACAAGATCCTGGAATTGTTAAGCATTGTCAAACGCATCGAAATTCCCAGCAGCGTCATGCACTACGCTATCGAGTTAGTGCGCAGTTCTCGTCCTCAGAACGCGAGTGCCCCCCAATCCATAAAAGATTTTGTCGCCTGGGGCGCCAGCCCTCGCGCTGCGCAAGGGCTGATTATCGGAGCGAAAACTCGAGCCATGCTCCACGGTCGCGCCAACGCCGAGGCCGCCGATATTCGTACCATCATGCATGCAGTAATGCGCCATCGCATTATCCTTAATTATCGGGCCGAAGCCGACGGCATTACTCCCGATGAAATTATCGATGCCCTAATCGCCAACGTGCCTGCCCCCGATGGCATCACCAAACACCGCCGCCGCCGTAAATATGCGCAAAAGCTATATCTGGCAATCCAAAATCGTTGATGCCGGGTACTTGCTAAGGATCCGGCAAGAAATAATTTATCCCTTTGGTTTGCCCTTTTGCTCCCTGGCGGCGTCGCTCCTCAATTACAGATTTGGGCAGGCAGGGATGATTCAGGCGTGTGGCAATACGTCGGGCCACACGTTCTCATAAATTTTGTGGTAGAATAACCTATTTACTTATTGGAAGTTAGAAGCAGGACTTACGCAGTAATGCTTCAGCCTTTATTTGCCTGGGGTATAGAGGATAATCGTGCTGAAACCTTGACTCTAACTGGCATGAAAAAAAATCAAAATGTTATTGGCAAAATAGGTACTCCCTGTTAAAAAGGTAATTAGGGAGGGCGTAATCCCATAATTTCGGCAAAAACCTCTTTCTCGCGAAGCGACATCGATGGACGATTTTCGTGATTCGTAATTCGTAAACGATGGGTGCGCAAAACTTTTTCCACTGCGGCCAGATCTTTTTTCACTCCCGACAGCATCGGCCAGCCATTACGGTAGCCGCTGGCTCCGATCAATAGCGCATAACTTTTTTGGTAGAGCTGCTCTTCTTGTTTGCCGCCACCCTGGTCTTTGTATAACACTTTCAAACCTCGGCTCTCTTGACTCCATACCGGCAGCGCCGCTATTACCAGTAGCATCCATAATATCCATCTATTTGGCATTGGTTTTCGTGTATTATACCTATATCGAGACGGTAACCATTATACCTCTACCTTCCAAGAAGTAAAGAGGTAAAGAGGTAATGGTGCCAGGCATCGGAGCAAAAAAAATTAAAGAGGTAATGGTGCCAGGCATCGGAGCAAAAAAAATGAAATGATATGATGCCTGACACCATTTTGAGAGAACATGTTTCCATACAGCCTGCACATTACCTCGGACATTGACCATTAGCAAGTTAATGGAAGAAAGGAAAACTATCACATGAAAATTTTTATCTTTTTTTTTCCGATAGCGCTATTTTTGATTTTTCTATGTATAAAGGTGATGTCACCGGATACATATTTGTCGCTAATTCAAGAGGACTCAATTATTGAATATGCACAAGCTTTTATTTACCTTCTATCGTCGATAATTTTACTTCCTGTTGTAAAATATTATCTAAAGTATGGACTAACCTTACATGGTGTTTTGTACGGAATATTGGCTATCGGACTTTTATTTGTAGCCATAGAAGAAATAAGTTGGGGGCAAAGGATTTTTTCTATCGAACCCCCTGATTACTTTAAACAACACAATGTTCAAAATGAAATATCGCTTCATAATTTAGATATAGTGCAACCTTTACTACATAAATTCTATATACTAACAGGGGCTTATGGGGCATTTGCATGGCTATTTGTATCGAGAGCCAAGACGAAGTTTCGTCGTATGGTGGAGTTTGTCATTCCTGATTGGTTTATAAGTTCGTATTTCTTTTTTGTTTTTTTTATTTACACCTTGTTTGATTATATTATTCATCCGTCTGGAGGCTTTCTTTTATGGAGAGATCAAGAGCCCGTTGAATTATTGCTGTCACTAGGTTTCTTATCTTTTGTGGCAACTAAATTATATAAAATCACGAAAACGCCTAATAACCGCGTCAACTTGAACGTTGTAAAGCAGCAGAGCTAAGCGACGCTGCTTTACAACGTCGGTTATGCGACACGTTCGGAAACGATGGACTATGGTCGATGATTCGATGGTCGAGCAAATTATTTGCTTAAAAGAAATGGTGTCGGAGCAATGGTGCCAGGCATGAGCAATGAGCAATGGTGCCAGGCATCGGAGCAATGGTGCCAGGAAAAGAAATGGTGTCGGAGCAATGGTGCCAGGCATGAGCAATGAGCAATGGTGCCAGGCATCGGAGCAATGGTGCCAGGCATCGGAGCAAAAAAAAGCTTACAATGATGTCAGATATGGCAACAAAAAGGTTAGTATTCGGATAAAATACGGATTAGATTTGCAGAAATTTGGATAGGAGTCCAGCAGAAGACTAAAAACGGCATTAAAATACAAAAAATGGCGAAATGTAGACAGAGTATGGTTGTAGTAGAGAAAAGCAAACAGTAGCAGATAAAAGCGAAAGCGTATTACACGGGGAAATCGTTGCGTCTTATGGAAACGTGTTCACCCCAAGCATATATCTTGCGATTGTGGTAATAGGAAAGGCGCTCGCCTAATTTTTCTAGGAGGCCCTGAACAAAAGCAATGCTGCCGGTGATAATTCCGGCAGAAATCGCTGGATCTTTTTGTAGCCCCTGTTTGGCAATGTGGTCAGCGATTATTTCGCGGTAGGTCTGTTGCCGTTCTTGGGGAGTCTGGCCTAGCTCTAAATACATCTTATGGAAATCTAGAACCTGATCTTCATGGCCGTAGGCATGAGCATTATAGCTGCTCCAGCGCCATTTTTCCGGGCTGTCTACTGCTCTGTTGCGCAGCATGTTTAGCTCAATGTAGGCTACGGTCTTGAAAAACTGTGAGCTGGTCTCGATCACGGTGCTGAAAAAACGCTCACCCCAAAAGTGACCGGTTCGGCCATGTCTTTTGTTGTAAGCTTTGGCGAAGTTTCCGTTGAGGTGACGCATGAAATCGGATAGGTTGTCTTTATCGGGGGTGGCAACCAGCAAATGTACGTGGTTGTGCGTTAGACAGTAAGCATAGACTTTTACGGGATATTGCTTTTTTGCCTCTAATAGGATTCTCAGGTATAGGGCAAAATCATCATTGCCCTTGAATCCATACTCGCGGTTATTGCAACGAATAACTACATGGTAAACTCCGCCGGCGAAGCTTATTCTTGGGGGTCTCATAATAATGGAATCTCACTAATAGAGTAATGGAATTAATGGAATAGTCAAAAATAATTTCCCATTATAACCGACGGTTGGACAAGATAGCGATTTGTCTGGGCAAAAATGGCCATTTTTTTCGCATTTTGCAAAATTTTTTTTCTAAGTGTTCTGAAATGAGGATGATGCCTGGCACCTTTTATTTTTGAAATGAGGATGATGCCTGGCACCTTTTTTAACCCGGTAACTTTGATGCCGGTGCTATCTCGGGACAAAACACGCTTTTATCTGGCACCTCTTCTTCGGCATTGCCCGAGGTTAATTAGGATGATGCCTGGCACCATTTATGATTTATTAGGATGATTAGGATGATGCCTGGCACCATTTTTAACCCGGTAACTTTGATGCCGGTGCTATCTCGGGACAAAACACGCTTTTATCTGGCACCTCTTCTTCGGCACTGCCCGAGGTTAATTAGGATGATGCCTGGCACCATTTATGATTTATTAGGATGATGCCTGGCACCATTTTGAAGAATGCTATTTTTTAGCCTCCCCCAACTTTGAAATACCCCCGGCATCGTTGTGGTAGATGAAGTGCTTAAGGTGTCTGCGGCAAATTCAACACCAAGAAACCAGTTCTATTGCTGCTGCTTTTGCTCGTTCCCGTTGTCAGCTTGCTGCTCTTCCTCTTCGTCATCCGGTGCCACCGGCTGCTTCAACGCCTCTTCCATGTCATCACTGATGATTCGCGTTCGCTGCCGGGCTAGTCTAAGGCCGGAGCCAAGAACCATTTGTCCGGCAATCACCAACAGATACCGGCTCAGCTTGTTACGGGTCTCTGCGGCCTCGATATGTTGATGCAGTGGGCTGCTTTTACCGTTAAGCCGGTTCCGTTCCTCGTTGTCAAGCACATCCTTATAGCCAAAGCGAAAAGCCGAGGCCACTATGGCGTGGCGTTTCTCCTGCGACAATTTCGGATAGGCGATGGCCACGGCTCCGAGCAAAAAATGGTGCTCTTCCTCCAGCAAACCTTTGCGAAATTCCCGCTGCATTGTCTCCCAGCGCTTAACTCCCACCCCACAGGCATTCAGTATTACCACCTCGAAAGCCCAACGCGCCAGGTGAATCACCAGTTGCAGGCAGGTGCTGCCGATTTGGCGCTGGTTCTTTTACAGTTTGCCGCTCAAAAAAGCAAAGGCATAAGCTCGCAGCAACATCTCGACATCGGCCACCGGGTAAAAGTTGATATAGCGCCCGCGATGGGGGCTGTTGGCGGCGACGACCTTCACTAGCAGCGGCTTGATCTGCTCTTCCGGCTCCAGGAACTGGCGCAGCTTTTGCGGAAGCCCGTTTTTACCGATCATGAACAATGCCACCTGGCTCATCCCCATAAATATAGCCAGGGCATTCTCGCTAAGCCCAACGACCCCGTCCTGCAAGATATAGCCATCGCCGCTTTTGCCGGCGATATTTACCTGGCCATAATATACCGCCCGCATCTCCTCTAGCTGCCCCGCTGCATTTATCAACTCCGACTGCTGCTTGCCCGAAATCGCTACCAGTCCCGGAGTTTGCACGGCAATCAATTTTTGCACCGCAGCCCACCCTGGTTCTTTGGCTGCAGTGATACGACAGTGGTCGCCGGCGATCACGTTGGCCAGCATCAAGGTATAGCCTACGCAACGACGCCGAAGCACATTGTCTTCGATGTATTGATGTATCGCAAACCTTTTGTCGCGTTTCTGTTGGATCTCCTTATACAGTTTCTTGCCCAGAAACGCCTTGTAGACATAGCCAAAGGAATTGGACATCAAGCCACGATATTTCTTCCTGTTGCGATAAGGATAGGCCAGTTTGAGCGCTGCATACATCAGGTTCCTGGCTCTCTGGTAGATGGTGTCCCAATGGCAGCGCCTGACCACTTGTTGCGGGCACGGCTGCAAGCCGCACGACAATTCGATGCGCATTGACAGCGACGTTTTGATCAGTGCCTTCAGCAAATCGGCGCAGGTTTCACCCAGATGAAGCTGATTGCGCCGCAGACAGCCATTGGCATAGGCCAGGGCATAGGTGCGGATGATTTCCTCCATAAGCGGGACATCATAGACCACTATCTTACGACCTTTGTACGGACAGTTTTTTGCGGTCACTTCGGCCAAAGTAGTTATAACGGTCAAGGCCTTATTACAAAAGGGTTCCAGCGTTTTTGGCGGCCAGTTTCCTAACATGCCCCTTAGGGCGATATGGGAGATTCTCAGAAGCCTGGCAAAGCCTCTCTCGCTCATCACACAGCGGCAATCGTCCAAAATATAGCAATCTCCGCCGATTGTGGGAATAATCTCCAATTCGCCGTAATAAATTGCTTTATTTTGCGGCTCACCTTCGGCGCTCTCAAAATCGAATTCTTGTTGAATTTGCAGCGGCGCTTTGGCTGATTTGCTTGCTGACGCCGTTTTGATTTTATTTTGCGCTTGCTTTTGCGCTCGAGATTTCATATTATCTCCTCCTTAATTTTTGTGTGCATGTTCTCATCCGAGAACAGCACTTTTTTCTGTTACTACCTGCCTCCACACTTTCCTGTAATTATAATCTTTTTTGCTGATTACTGCAATAAAAAAATTATCGGGTGTAATCCCATAAGATGTTGAACCGACAAAATGCCGAAGAATTTTAGACAGGATCAACAGGATGGACAGGATAAAAAATTTCGACCTGTACGGTTGAGGATAATTCTACCCTGATTGCCAGCCATCGTGGACATGACGGCACAGGAGTTACGGTAATGATAAGGGGGCAGATTGTCTCATTAAAAATTCGCACTCCGTGAGCGTGTGTAGACGAAAGTCTTCTTTATCATCTGTTACAGGCGATAAATCGCCCACTACTAACCTCAATGCGAGCATGCTGGTTATAACTCGTTAGTAGTGGGCGCGTTAGCGCCTCTTACTATCTAAAAAAAAGGAAGAGGCGATAAATCGCCCACTACGAACCTCAATGCGAGCATGCTGGTTATAGCCTTTCAAACCGGTTTGCGGCTTAGCTTAACACGCATGTCGGTTACGATTACCAAACGGTCACGACCACGGTTGTGGCTACGAATAATCTAACCGTACAGGTCGAATAATTGACAATAATTCGGCATAATACTCATGCCAGCCACCCGGAGAAAACTCGAATGAAAACTGATTGCCTTATGAACCATCGGTGTCTACCCGTGTCTATCCGTGGTTCTATTTGGCTTTTGGTTGAAGAATGCTATTTTTTAGCCTCCCCTAACTTTGAAATAAGCCTCCTTATCTTTACTTTCATTCATGTAATTCGTCTATTCGTGTAATTCGTGATTTTATCATTAGGGACGACAACAAGCTATTCAATATCATTTGTGATCGGACACTAATCTGAAATTTTTTTTGTAACTGTAGCCGGATTAAAGTATCTTTGATTATCAGGTATTGTTCTTAATTCTTTATCGGACCAGGCGGACCGAACTCAAACAAAATCGGCGTGGCGAGCCGATCTTGCGCAAGGATGTCGAATACCTGGCCAACACCATCGTTCGCTGCATCGAGATCGTCAACGAAAAGCAACGCAAAAAAACAGCGATTAACGGAGTGCCTTCATGACCATCGCCTTACGCGAACCCGGAGTCTTCATCGGAGCAATGGTGCCAGGCATCGAAGCTATACCGGCGATTACCAGTCGGAGCAATAATGTCGGAGCAATGGTGCCAGGCATCGGAGCAAAAAAAAGCTTACAATGATGTCAGATATGGCAACAAAAAGGTTAATATTCGGATAAAATACGGATTAGATTTGCAGAAATTTGGATAGGAGTCCAGCAGAAGACTAAAAACGGCATTAAAATACAAAAAATGGCGAAATGTAGACAGAGTATGGTTGTAGTAGAGAAAAGCAAACAGTAGCAGATAAAAGCGAAAGCGTATTACACGGGGAAATCGTTGCGTCTTATGGAAACGTGTTCACCCCAAGCATATATCTTGCGATTGTGGTAATAGGAAAGGCGCTCGCCTAATTTTTCTAGGAGGCCCTGAACAAAAGCAATGCTGCCGGTGATAATTCCGGCAGAAATCGCTGGATCTTTTTGTAGCCCCTGTTTGGCAATGTGGTCAGCGATTATTTCGCGGTAGGTCTGTTGCCGTTCTTGGGGAGTCTGGCCTAGCTCTAAATACATCTTATGGAAATCTAGAACCTGATCTTCATGGCCGTAGGCATGAGCATTATAGCTGCTCCAGCGCCATTTTTCCGGGCTGTCTACTGCTTTGTTGCGCAGCATGTTTAGCTCGATGTAGGCTACGGTCTTGAAAAACTGTGAGCTGGTTTCGATCACGGTGCTGAAAAAACGCTCACCCCAAAAGTGACCGGTTCGGCCATGTCTTTTGTTGTAAGCTTTGGCGAAGTTTCCGTTGAGGTGACGCATGAAATCGGATAGATTGTCTTTATCGGGGGTGGCAACCAGCAAATGTACGTGGTTGTGCGTTAGACAGTAAGCATAGACTTTTACGGGATATTGCTTTTTTGCCTCTAATAGGATTCTCAGGTATAGGGCAAAATCATCATTGCCCTTGAATCCATACTCGCGGTTATTGCAACGAATAACTACATGGTAAACTCCACCGGCGAAGCTTATTCTTGGGGGTCTCATAATAATGAAATCTCACTAATAGAGTAATGGAATTAATGGAATAGTCAAAAATAATTTCCCATTATAACCGACGGTTGGACAAGATAGCGATTTGTCTGGGCAAAAATGGCCATTTTTTTCGCATTTTGCAAAATTTTTTTTCTAAGTGTTCTGAAATGAGGATGATGCCTGGCACCTTTTATTTTTTGAAATGAGGATGACGCCTGGCACCTTTTATTTTAATGATGCCTGGCACCTTTTATTTTAATGATGCCTGGCACCATTTATTTATTAGGATGATGCCTGGCACCATTTTTACCATTTTTAACCCGGTAACTTTGATGCCGGTGCTATCTCGGGACAAAACACGCTTTTATCTGGCACCTCTTCTTCGGCACTGCCCGAGGTTATAAACTGACGCACTGGCTTCTTGGTCTTGACATTGATGATGCCTGGCACCATTTATTTATTGACATTGATGATGCCTGGCACCATTTATTTAATGCCTGGCACCATTTATTTATTATGCCGGTGCTATCTCGGGACAAAACACGCTTTTATCTGGCACCTCTTCTTCGGCACTGCCCGAGGTTATAAACTGACGCACTGGCTTCTTGGTCTTGACATTGTCAAAATAATTAGGATACTAAGATAGTATGGGCTGCATAACCTTGATTGCCGGCAATCAGGGAACTGCATAGTAAATTTTTCTGTTTTTAAAAGGAGATCTATCTTGCGAGCAAAAAATATCAAGCGCGTCCTGATCGGCCTGGTGGTGCTGGTAAATTTATTGTTATGGTTGATTCCCAGTAACGTAGCCAAACTAATTGCCCGAGATCGCCATATTTTAATGGGACGTTATTCGGTAGAGCGACTTACTCTTATCATCGTATTGATTCCGTTGTCGCTTATGGCAATTTATTTACTCGCCGCCGCTCGAGAAAATTTTAAACAGCGATGTTTGCGCATCGTGCTATTATTGACGATTCTGCTGTCCGGTTTGCCTGCGGTCGATTTCATCGCCCGCTTTGTTTGGGTGCCGCGCTATATTTCTACCCAAAAGGTTTATCATCGTATTCCCGGAAAAGGATACCAGGTTACCGTTAGGGACATTCCCGAGGCGGCAAATTCCTATCGCAATATCCCGCCTGGATATCCGCCGCTCCAATGTAAGCTGAGCATCGACGCTAGAGGGTTTCGCAATCAGCAAGCCCTAACTAAATGTGACATTTTGGTTTTGGGCGATTCTTTTGCGGAGGGATCTCATGTATCGGATGAACAATGCTGGCCAACACTGCTAGCTAAAAAAAGCAAATTGCAGGTCTATAACCTCGGGATGTCCGGAACCGACCTGCTCGATTATCTACGGACCTATCAAACCATCGGCAAAAATATCGCTTCCCGAATCGTGATTTGCATGATTTATGAAGGCAACGATTTCCGTATTACCGCCATTCCGGACCTGGGTGAGGTTGAAAGCCCTAACAAAAACGCGCCGGTTGCATCACCAGCAAAAGCACCGCCGCCGGCAAAGAAAGATAACTTCGCTGGTAAAGCGAAAGCACCAGCCCAAAAAGCCGCGCCAGTGCCTAAACAAAACCGGATGCATTTGCTCGAACAACAAGACACCTCCTTTGCCGATAGATTTCGGGCCTATTATAAAACTTCGCCGTTAGTGATCATCTTTAAAAACGCTTTTATTAAATATCTGGCACCGATCAATGCTATTGATTACAGCACACGTATGCCCAGTTTATCCTGGCTTCCTATTGCGGTAGGTACTGGCGCAAAAGTCAGTTACTATAGTTTTCCACCCAAGCGCGTGCATACTCTTTATCTTTCCCGGGATGATTTTTTGAAAACCCCCAGTTATCATGCCTGTACTTCTGTGCTCTCACATTTACACCAGCTTTGCCGCGCTGATAACCGGCGGTTGCTTGTGGTTTATGCGCCAACCAAAACCAGGGTGGTGCTGCCGTTGGTGAAACAGCGACTATCTGCGCCCAAATTGCACGATTTTGTTGCTCTACGCAAAAGCCATATCCCGGAGGCTGAAGTTTTTTTTGCCGGGCTGTTTCGCTATCTAGATGGCCAGGAACAAGCACTGGCGGATTTGTGTAAACAGCAGGGCATCGAATTCGTCAGCCTGATCCAGCCGCTGCGCGAAAGTGCAGCGCTAGGCACACAAGTATATTTTACTTATGATCAACATTGGACCCCGCCCGGCCATCAGATCGTTGCTGATATCATTAGCCGCTTTTGCCGAAAAAAATAACCGTCGGTTATCCGCATCAATAGCATCAGGAGCCGGAAAAAAATAACTTGGTCAGTTGGTTTAGGAGCCGGAAAGAAATAACTTGGTCAGTTGGTTTAGCAATTTTGTTTCCTGGCAAGGAGCGACGAATGCGCATAGCCTTAGTTCTGTAATTGAGGAGCGACGCGGCCAGGGAGCAAAAGGGCAAACCAAATGGGTAAGCTATTTCTTTCCGGCTCCTCAGCAATTTTGTTTCCTGGCAGGGAGCGACGAATGCGCATAGCCTTAGTTCTGTAATTGAGGAGCGACGCGGCCAGGGAGCAAAAGGGCAAACTATGGGTAAGTTATTTCTTTCCGGCTCCTCAGCATCTATCGTCAATAAAATCACTTGATTTCATTAGCAAATAGTTTATAATTGGACAATGTCACATTGCAAAGCTATTCCTGTAAAAACAGTTAGAAAAGCTCTACCGAGTTTCGTCACCTTGCCATCAGCTTTTTTGCTGGGAGTATTATTATGGAAATAAATCGCATACGCAGATTTATTGGCGTACTGCTAATTGGTTTTCTTTTGTGGATACCAATAGCCCAGGCACAGGTAAGCGATTTTCCCGAGCTTACCCTGACGACGATGGCCGGGTCCGTATACCCTGTTTCCGGACCTGGCGCCAAAATATTGTTGTTTTTCGACGCGGCCAGCCACAACAATTCCGACGTTTTTCAGCTTTTGAATAAAATCGCCTATAGTTTTCGTGGCTCCGACTTACAAATAATTGCCGCTTATTCTGATCTGGAGCCGATGCCTGCTGCCCTGCTAGCCGAGTTCAAACAAAAAAATTCGCTAGCGTTTCCGTTATATCTTGATCGCGATCGTCTAGCTCTCAAAAAATTCGCTATTCCCAGGGCGCCGGCAATTTTTATTGGCGATCGTCAGGGCAAGATAATCTATCATAAGCTTGACACCAAAGTAGGATACTATCCTCTGGTCCGGCACGTCAAATACGCTTTAGGCGTTATCGATGCCGAGGCATTGCGCTTGTCGTTAACGGCGCAAGGTTACTTGCCGCCGCTCAAAATGCCTTTGGCAGCTGAAACGCGAATTTTTACCGAAGCTGCGGCAACCGGCTCTACCCGGCCCGAAGATAAACAACCGCAGCAGTCGGGGGAGAAACAACCGCCGGTCGTAGTCCAGCCGGGCGAGAAACCGCCACCGCCGGGCGAAAAACCGCCACCGCCGGGCGAGAAACAACCGCCGGTCGTAGCCCAGCCGGGCGAGAAACCGCCACAGCCGGGCGAGAAACCGCCACCGCCGGACGAGAAACAACCGCCGGTCTTAGCTCAGCCGGGCGAGAGGCCGCCGCAACCAGGCGAAAAACAACCGGCGGTCGTAGCCCGGCCAGCAGAAAAGCAGCCACCTTCTCTAGAAAAACAGCCGCCAGCAGCGGCCATGGTTCAATCTCAAAAAACTGTCAGCAAACCCCTTGCCGCAGCATTATTACCAGATACGTTTGGCTATAAACCTTATCAATGGGGATTGGCCAAAGATATGCGCAGCATGGTACTGGCGTTAGGCGCGGATTTGCTGATAAAATTGCTGCCGCTGTTTATCTGGGGATGGGCAATTCTTTATCTCCTGGCCAAATTGACTAAATACCGAGGTATGCTATGTGGACTGTTCGCCGCAACCGGTATGCTATGTTTGTCGCTCATCCATTTTTCTATGGAAATCCCTTTTCAACTATGTATTCTCTCGTCCCACCTCTGGCAGTGGAAAACTCTGGTATTGCATTACTATCAAATGTTGGCGCCCTACCCACTCGAAAAAACACTGTACCTGGTGTTACAACTGGCCTTACTCCGCGCTCTGGCCGGACGCTTCAAAAAAGAGCAGGAGGTGATTGCCTGATATGGCTGATGTAGAAATTATCCTGTTGGGAACCGGAGATGCGGCCAACACCGGAGCCAGGGCCAGCCAGGCGATCTGGCTAAAAAGCGGTCAGAACAATATCCTGATCGATTGTGGCCCGACTACTCTTTATCGTATCCTGCAACAAGGGTTGAATCCCGATGACCTGGATGCGGTAGTGTTTACTCATTTTCACGGTGACCACTTTATTGGCGTTGTCTTTCTGGATTTGGCATTCGTTTTAGAGTATAAACGTGAAAGACCGATGTTTTATTGCGGACCACGCGGGTTAGAACAACAATTTTCCCGCGCCTACGCGGCTTGCTATAGTGAATTTTATCCAGAATATCAACTACTACGTGAGTTCCACGAATATCTTCCCCAACAACAATATCTTTTGCCTGGGAATATCGAGATAGCCACCTTGCCGATGCTCCATCGCAAAGAATCTCTAGGCTATCGTTTGCGCTTACACGACAAAGTCATTGCTGTCACCGGCGATACTGGCTGGACTCCAGAAGTGGCCATGCTGGCAAAAAACGCAGATTTACTGGTGATCGAGTGTGTTTATTACCGAAAAAGCTCTGCTTCCAAAGTACATCTGGCTTATGAAATCCTGCAAGAACATCGAAATGAGCTCCAGGCTAAGCGAGTCGTGCTGACACATTATGGCGCCGAGTTAATGGCCCATGCTGAAAAGATAGATTTTGATTTGGCTAACGACGGGATGATAATTTCCTTGTAAACCAGAGGGAGAAGAAGGCTATGAAAGAACTGATATTGCCCGCCACTCTTTTTTCGTTGAGTTTTGTGGTATGGGTCTTTGTAGCTATTTTGGGCAAAAAAACGATTCTGAAGGTTGTCAGCGTTGGCTGCAGCGTTGCCGCTGCGGTCAGTATCATTATTTTGCTGCAACGAGAGTATGTCGCTCTGGCAGGAATCGGCGTATGTCTAATTTTTCTGATTGCCATTATCTATTTTGGCTTGAATATGCCTTTTAGCTTCAACTCCAAAAAGAACGATAGTCCGCTAGCCAGGTTTATCGATTGCCAGGGGATAGCTCTCACTTGCTTAGAGCCTAAAGGCGATGTCGAAATCAATGGAGAAAAGATAGTCGCCACTACCGAGGGACTGTTTGTACCGCAGGGAGAAAAAGTTAAAGTAGTCCGCTGTAGCGCCAAACTGGTAGTCGTAGAAAAAATCAGCGAGGAATGATTCTGCAAAATCAATGAATGATAAAAAAACAAGAGCTGTTGCCATTTTGCTGAAACTACGCAACCATGGCTATACTGCTTATTTTTGTGGAGGCTGCGTTCGCGATCTGTTTTTGCAGCGGTGCCCTAAAGATTATGACATCGCTACTGACGCTCAGCCTCGACAAATCCAGCAATTGTTCAAACACACCATCATGGTCGGGGCCAAATTCGGCGTAGTGAAAGTCCTGGATAAGCAAGAATGTTTCGAAATCGCTACTTTCCGAAAAGATAAAAATTATAGTGATGGCCGGCGCCCAGATGCAGTTCGCTTTTGTAACGAAAAAGAAGATGCCCGGCGTCGTGATTTTACCGTAAACGGATTGTTTCTGGACCCGGTTAGTAATCAGGTGATCGACTATGTTGGAGGGCTTGCCGATTTACAACAAAAAATAATTCGCACTATCGGTAATCCACAGAGCCGATTTAGCGAAGATTATCTACGCTTGATGCGTGCGGTTCGTTTTGCCAGTCAATTGGATTTTACCATTGAACCAGCGACCTGGAACGCCATAAAGTCAATGGCGTCGTTGATTACCAGGGTGTCTGCCGAACGTATCCGCGACGAATTGATTACCATGCTTACTGGAAAAAATTCGGCAAAAGCATTACGGTTACTGGATCAAAGTGGTATTCTGATGTTAATTTTGCCGGAATGGCGAGTCGCGAACCATCCTGAAATTTTGCAGCGAACGCTCTCGCTATTAGAAATAGGAACACCGATTAGCGACGGCGAATTGGCTCTTAGCACGGTTTTCATTAATATTAAAGATGCCTGTCAATTAGCGCCGGAACGATTCGAAGCTATTGGCAAAAGATTTTGCCTGGCCAACAAGTCCATACGCAAGATCAGTAGTTTGCTCAGCGGCATCGACCGTTTTGCCGAGGTTCCAGCGATGACTATCGCCGAATTCAAACGTTTTCTTCGTCTCCCTAATTTTAAATCCTTGTTGGAACTCTATCGATGGCGATGTCTGGCCAGGGGGCAAGATCAGCGCATCTATGCCCATTGCCGCGATAAGTTGCAAAATTACGCTAGCGAAGAACTCAAACCGGCGCCAGTAATCAATGGCAACGATCTAATCGAACTCGGGATCAAGCCCGGTCCGTTATTTCAAGAAATATTGCATTTTATCGAAGATCAGCAACTAGAAGGTAATGTTCACAATCGCCAGCAAGCATTGGCGTTGGTGAAAACTGAATTTATGGTCTAGGCTGTGTTCATAAATTTCGCCTGCTATCGAGCCCTTTTGCTCCCTGGCTTCTATGCGCCTTTGCCGCGCCTTGCCAGGAAATAAAAGGCTCCTGAGGTAAATTCAACGCTTTCAAGAAACATGACATGGTCAAATTAAATAACTTCCAAATTGAAGGGGAAAGCATTGGAACGCAAAAAAATCAGCATCGAAAAAACGAGGGCTCGAGCTTATCCGACTTCTTTGTCCCTGTGGAAAGCGCGTTAAAGTTTCCCTGAAATTTGCAGGAAAAATAGGCACGTGCCCGCGTTGCCACCAGCCGGTGAATATTCCACCATTAGAAATTATTCAGAAAAAACTAACCGAAATCAAACGGCAACAACAAAATAAAAAACCCGAGGAAATCGAGTTCGATATTCCCAGCCTCCCTTCTCTCAAAGAAATCGTTCTTATCCCGGGCGAACAAGCAGAAAAAGATAAAGCGCCGCGCCAAGATAATATCATGGTCGCTCCGGCAGTATTACCGGAGGATATGGGCAGAACCGCCGAAGAATTGATTGTCACCGACGACTCCAAAACCGAGAGCCTCGAGGCCTTGGACGAGATCGTTTCATGGGCCGATGCTGTGGATCTACCCCAATTTGAAGATTCAAACAGCAGTGAGTTATTAGGGCGGGAAGCAGAACCGCTATCGCCAAAATTAACAGAGCCAGAAACGGCATCCAAACCTGGTTTGGAAGAAATCGAAACACGATTAGCGTCTCCTGAAGCGAAAACTTTCCCCGAAGTGTCGGAACCCTCCACTTTGGAGATTGAACAGCGATTGGCAGAAGACGTGCATCCGGTAGCTGATGAATTCGAAGCTTCGGCAAATGAAGAAATAGAAGAAATCGAAGAAGTTGACGCCACTAATGACGTGGAAATCGGAGAAGTCGAAGAAATCGAAGAAGTGCAAGCCGACACCGTTGATATTACTAATAATACAGAGGATTCTCCCGTCGATGCCGCTGCAACTGCTATGGTTACACCTGCAGCAGCAATGCCGGAAAAAGAGGAAATCGCTGTCCCCTTACTTCCAGAAATACAAGAAATAAAAATACCGTCTCCCCCGCAAGAACCAACAGCCCAGATCGCTGCAGGAGAAACGTTCCAAGACCAGGTTGACCAACTAGAAGAGATCCCGGAATTATCACCGGATCAAGATATCGAGCCTTTCAATGATTTTGGCGGCGATTTGGAGGGAGGAATCGGAATCGAAGAAGCGCTTCTGGCTGAAGAAGAACAGAATAATACCAATGAGGAAAACTTTTCGGAAGCGATGGAAGCCGAGATGGTCGAAGAACTCGATGACATGAACGACCAGGAGGATAATATCGCCGCGACATTGTCGTCGGAAGCTGTGCCCGGTAACAATATCGACTCGATTACCAATTTTAACTCGCAAATTATGATAACCGCAGGCGCCAGTGGGATTATGGAAGCGGTGCCAATTTCAGAAAACCGAATCAAAGTCGTGGAGGAAGTAAAAGAAGTTCTCAAAACTCAAGATTTGGATAATCTATTCAATGAAATCGTCGTAGACGGCGGTGAGATGGTCAGGCAGGCTTATGAAGCGATTCAGGCAATGAAGCTCGACGAGGCGCTGCAATATCTTTCCACTTGTATAAATAACGGCGAAGATGTCGGCATGGCTTATTACTTACGTGGATTTGTCTATATAAAAAAACATGCTTGGGAATTGGCGAGTGAAGAACTTGAAAATGCTCGAGAATTCGGCTATGCGGCGGTTGAAGTCCAAACCTGCCTCAACCAGCTTTTCTTCCATCTTGCCAACCACTATCGCAATGTCGGGGCCTATCGCGAAGCTCTGAACCAGCTCGATAGAATTATCACTCGAGATGTCAGTATGGAAAAAGGCAAGATCTATTGGGCGCGAGCCAAAGCGATGATTCGTTACGGAGCTTACGAGGAAGCGTTGCATGACATCGAAGAAGCAATATTGAATCACTATCTAAAACCAGAAATATTTGAGGCCCGGGCTGCTATCTATATGCAGCAACATGATTATGAATCGGCGCTGCACGATTTTACTGCAGCGATCAACCGCGGTGCCAAAAGTCTGACAATCTTTCAAGGAAGAAGCGAATCCAATCTGGCCCTTGCCAATCTGGATGCAGCCCTGGAAGACGTGCATAAGGCGCAACAATTATCTCCGAATAATTCCCATCTTTTCGATCTAGAAGGACTGATTTTGAATGCTCAAAAGGACTATTCGGCCGCAGATTATGCTTTTGAGCAGGCATTAGGCAATGATCCGGGTAATTGGCTGCATTATTTCAATCGTAGTCTGGCCTATATCCAACGCGGTCGCCATGATCGTGCGGTGGAAGATTTATGTAAGGTGATCCAGGCTTGTCCGGAAGACAGAATTTCCTATTTGAAAAGAGCAATTTGTTATCAAGAAAAAGCCAACCCCAATCTGGCCCAGGCACGAGAAGACTTCAAAAAAGCAGAGGCATTAGAACAAACATGTTTCTATCGAACCGTCCGTCCCAATCCCTTACGAAAGGAATCGTAATGAGTCTTTCCGAGTCCCCCTCTGGTTACTACAAAGTGTTTCAGGAAGACCAACGATTAAGCACGGAGGATGCCATCAATTTCATCGAGTCGGTAATTCGCTATATTGATAAGTGTTCTATAACCTATGCCGAAATCCCGCACAGCTTGTCAGCGATCAGCCGCAATCAAGAGGGGGATATACATATCGCGGTTTATGCGGAAGATGAGCAAGATTTGCGCTATATCGAAGAAGAAGTAATGATGGCGCCGCCGGAAGCCCAGACCAATCCGTTTTGGCGTCAAAATTGCAACCGGATGACCTATCTGGTCACGCAACTATTTCTGGCACTGTTGACCGGAAAAAATTCAGGGCCGACAAGCGTGAATTTTTCGGCACAGGATCTGCTAACCAGTCACTCGTTACGAGAACTGGCGGCGATTCAACGGTTTTTGAAAAAAGGGATGGCCGTTGACCCGGCGTCGCGCTTTCAAAGTTTTGTTACTTTCATACGCTACTTGGAAGAGCTACGCCAGGAACTATTCTCATCCAACATTACCGCCAAAAACTTGCCGAAATTATCCCGGCGGTTGCTTTATCCCGATTCAGCTCCGGTCGATAAACGTTCCTATGTTGTCCATATCTGGACTCCCAAATTTGAAAAGGCGGCCAAAATCGTTTTGACCGCTCCGGCAATCCTCCTGATTGGCCGCAAAACTAAAAACGATAATCGTCAAAACAGTGATACCAACAAGACGCTGACTGACATGAGCGAAGATATTACGCCGATCTACCATGGACAGGAAAGCAAAGATGACGCTGCGCATCATACAGTGCTGGTCGAGGGCGACCCTTGCCTTTCGCGCTGGCACCTGCGCATTGACTTTCCCGAAGATCTTGCCCAGCAGCTATTGTGTAAGGATTTAGGGAGCACCCATGGGGTGGTGATATACCTGGACAGTGATTGTTCCCACAACAATTGCCAAAATATCGGCAGTGGGCAAACTGCAGAATTGCCTGGTTTGACCGAACAATATTTGCAGTTGGGAAATACCTATTTACGAATTCGCATCGCTACTCCTTAGGAGCCGGAAAGAAATTGTTTCCTGGCAAGGAGCGATGAATGCGCATAGCTTAGTTCTTGTAATTGAGGAGCGACACCGCCAGGGAGCAAAAGGCAAACCAAATGGGTAAGTCATTTCTTTCCGGTTCCCTAGGAGGAGATCGCAGAATTTTGGTTGGAGTGGCTTAGCATGGATAACTTACGCGAGCGTGCCTGGTTGCAGGTGTTGCCGCTATTGCCTAAAAATACCATAAGTCGCATTATTGGCCATCTCGCCCAGGCAAAATTGCCGGCGACGCTTGTAAACTGGTGGGTGCGGTGCTTTATCCGTCACTATGACATCGAGATGACAGAAGTAGCAGCGCAACGTTTTGCCAGCTTCAATGAATTTTTTACCCGGCCCTTGCGCCACGAATGTCGCCCGATCGACGCCAATCCCGCCCGAGTGACGGCTCCGGTCGATGGCATTATTGCCAGTTTGGGCAGCATTGACCACGGGACGCTGATTCAGGCCAAAGGCATCGATTATTCCCTGAAGGCTTTGGTCGTGGCCGAGGAATACCAGCGAATTTTTGCCAATGGTCACTATTTGACCTTCTATCTCAGTCCCAGACATTACCACCGCATTCATACGCCAGTGGGCGGTACTATCGAAGAGTTGTATTATATTCCCGGGACCCTATATCCGGTGAACCGTCTGGCAGTGGGGCATATTCCAGCGTTATTCACGCTGAACGAGCGTTTATTGACCATTATCGCCAACCCGGAAATCGGTCGGGTAGCGGTAATAAAAATAGGGGCGATGATCGTCGGCAAAATAAAAGTAGTCTATGACCATGTCGAATCCAATAAACGACCGAGGCTGATTCACCAAAAATATTCCAGTTTAGCGATTGACAAAGGTGCGGAACTGGGAAGGTTTCAGATGGGTTCTACGGTAATTTTGCTGTTCGAACCGGGGCGAATCGAGCTGGACGAGCTGATTATCGGCCAGGAAGTCAAATTCGGAGAAGCGATCGCTACTGTAAAAACCGCATTGGGCGGTAGCAACTGAAGGAGCTATTAGTAAAGATGATTTCAATATCAAAAATATCGTGGCTTTGTTTGTTTTTGTGTCTGGTTGGCCTTAGCACCAGCCAGGCCCAGCAATTTCCCAACGGCAAAATCGCCGCAGAAGTAAACGGCAGTAACATAACCCAGAGCGAAGTGTTGGAATTGCTGCAACGTTGTTATGGCGAGGAAGTTGCTGAATGTTTACGGCTCGGAGTGATTCGCGCTACTCTGGAAGAGATGATCATTTTTAAACTAATCGAACAACATACCCAAAAATTGTCAATCAAATGCCACAAAGAAGACTATATTGAAGACGCCGAACGTTACGAAAAACCTTTTATCGCTTATTACCAAAATTGGGGACTAAAAAATCCGCGCAGCTTTCTCAAGGTAATCCAAGAACTAGTCAGCAAAAGCCAGCAAATGCAAAAAAAACACGGACAACTGCTGCAAGCGATGCAACAGCGGGTGTTGCAGGCTAAAGAGCACCGATTGCTCCTCAAGATATTTCAAGAGATCAGTGAACACAACTTTCTCAAAGTCAAGTTACGAAAAAAAATTTTCGCAAAATACCATGTCGATTACCAGTTTTTCAAGAATCGGATCGTGCTTCTGACCAGGTTGCGCAAATATGTCTTGCAGCATATATCCCAATCAGAAGTCAGCGATTTTATAAGCAAAGAAAAGTTTGCCTTGAGTGACGGGCTGCTCAAGATCAGCCATCTTTATTTATCGACGCTCGACGAAATCGAGCGGCGGCCATTGCCGGAATCTCGTCAAAAAGCCGTGCGCCAGCGCATCGAAAATATCCGCAGCCAGATCAAGCCGGATTTGAGCAATTTCTCGGAAATTGTCGCCAATTATTCCGACGACCACGGAACCAGATATGAGAATGGCAACTTAGGTTGGGTGCCACGCTGGACCATGTCGCTATTGTTCGGCGGGTTTTTACTGCATATGGGATGGGTGCCGCATCGCACCGCAGCGGTGCCGGAAATCGTAGCTGCGGCTTACCTGATGCCGCCGAAGCAATTGAGTCAGCCGATCAAAACCGACTGGGGCTATCATCTGGTGGTGGTCGCTAAACGCAAAAACGGCAGAAAACTAGACAAAAGCGAATTGCGCAAACGGGCGCGAAATATGCTGGCGTTGCTGAAAATGGAAAAACTACTGCGCAAATGGCTCAAAGAAGGTAACATCAAACGGCATATATAATTATGAACAACGAAGAACTCTCGCGTAGCACCAAGATCCGCAAACGACAGGCTCCCGAGTCATATACCGTAACCGAGTTGACCCGCATCATCAAAGGGCGTGTCGAAGATATCGGCAGGGTCTGGTTACGCGGAGAAATTTCCAATCTTAAATGCCATAGTTCGGGACACGTCTATCTAACCTTGAAAGACAGCGACAATCAGATCAACGCGATAATCTGGCGCTACAATTCTAAAAACCAGGAAATCGAGTTAAAAGACGGCCTGGAAGTGCTGGTTTCCGGGGATTTGACCATTTATGGCCCCCAGAGCAAGTATCAGGTAACCATCGAGACGATCGAACCGCAAGGAACCGGTCTATTGCTGATCGCTTTTGAAAACCTCAAAAAAAAGCTAGCTGCGGCCGGATTATTCGATCGCCGCCATAAAAAGCCGTTGCCGTTATTGCCGCGTAAGATCTGTCTGGTTACCTCTCCTACCGGCGCGGCGGTACAAGATATTCTTAATGTTATCAGCCGTCGCTTTCCGCGGGTCACGGTCTTGATTTACCCGGTAAGGGTGCAAGGCGATGGTGCCGCCCAAGAAATCGCCGAAGCGATTGCGGTTATCAATCACCACGCCGATCTGGCTGATGTCGATGTGATTATCACTGGTCGTGGTGGCGGCAGTCTGGAAGATTTATGGGCTTTCAATGAAGAAATCGTAGTACAGGCGATTTTTGCCAGTAGAATTCCGATTATTTCGGCAGTAGGTCATGAAATCGACGTAACTATCGCCGATCTGGTAGCTGATCGGCGTGCTCTAACCCCTAGCGAAGCGGGAGAATTGGTGGTACCCAGGTTAGACCAGGTCTATCAAGATTTACAAGCCAAAGGCCGCCAGTTGCAAATGGCAAGCTACAACCGTTTGCAACTGGCCAGATCCAATCTCGACCGCCTGGCGACGCATCGTGCTCTTTTCCGACCGTTGGACCGGGTACGGCAACTGCAACAGAAAACCGATGGTTATTGGCAACGTCTGCATACCACGCTGGAACGCCAGCTGCACCGCCGCCGGATCTGCTTGAGCCAGTTAAGCAATCTATTACAATTGCAACGCCCATTGACCCGAGTAGAGCGTGACCGGCAACACCTGGATCATCTGCGGCATCGATTGTTCCGAGCCATGCAGAAACGGGTAGAATGGGAGCTCCGGCGCCTGAACAATTATCAATCGCATTTGCAGGCGCTATCGCCCCTGGCAGTACTGCGTCGCGGTTACAGCATTACCTACGTCCACAGCGGCGAGAGTGTAGTGCGGCACCATCGCCAAGTCAAGCCCGGTGATCTAATTTGGACGCGAATGGCTAACAGTTGGATCCTGTCGCAGGTGGTTACCACCGGCAGTAAAGGCGAAAAGTAGCACACCAAAAGAAGGAGTTATAAATGAAGCAAATTGTTATCGTTTTATTGAGTTTAATCTTTTTTTTCAGTTTTAATCTATTTGCCGTTGAAAACAACAATTTTTATGACAATGAACCGGTTCACCATTTAAAGGTCGCGCCTCTGACAATAAAAGGAGAAATTATAAACCAGGGTACCGTTGATTTTTCCCGATTTAAAATACACGACCTTGTCACCAAGGAGGCCAAATTGACTGACCAGGGCGTGACTTTCGTAGGTACTTATAGATACAAGGGTTATTCACTATTTGATCTGTTGCAAGAAAAATATTTAAAGAAAAAAAACCAAAGTGAATTCTCTCCCATTATTGATCTCTTGGTTGAAATTAAAAATCAAAAAGGGGAAAAGGTAGTCCTAAGCTGGGGAGAAATTTATTATCCCAGCAACCAACACCGAATAATTATCGCCAGCAGCGTGTCCGCCGTCAATCCTTTTCGCTCCAATGAAAAGTGGGCAATTCCATCAAAAAGCCGTTTGATTATGGGCAATGATCTTTATTCCAATCGTTATCTGGAAGAACCTACCGTGATCAAGGTCTTTTCCGCCCCTTATTCTTTTAAGGTCAATCGCGGTTTAAACCCCCTCTACTCCGATAAAATCGTTATCAACAAAAATAGAAAACCCATTGGTGAGATTACCGTTCTCGATAGTAAGATTGAAAAGAGGGAATATCGTTCTGTTTTTTTGGGCAGAGGAATGGGATTTCATGGCATCGGGCCATTTAAAGGAAACCTATTTTATAAAGAGTTGGAAAAATACTTTCGTCCGACCATTAGCGATTTGGCCAGTGGATATATTGTGATATCGGCCCAGGATGGTTATCGCCTCACCATCAGCATGAGTCAACTTTTTAATCGCAATGATTCTGCCGAATTTATTTTAATTGATAGAGGGAAAGACCAACCTGATGGAAGATTTTCCTTGTTTGCGCCAAACGATTTCTTCTCTGACCGCGCTATAAAGGCCATAACCGGCATTTTTATTCATTGTCAGGAATAATTATTGCCACTAGTCGCAATAATTATGGTTTAATATAGAAAAAAAAGAAATTTATATTTACCCTGATTGCTAGTCACTCCATCGCTGTCTTGTTATAGATAGTCGACGGTCGTTTGTGTGTCGAATGCGATTTTAGGTCGGATGACAAGAAATGTTCACGATTTCTATTTCTGAAATATATGCAATCGCCACAAAGAGCACAGAATGCTCCGTGCTTCTGCGGTGAGCTATTCGAACCATACACTAAGAGAGGTGATAGTTTAGGAGCCGGTAAGAAATAACTTACCCATAGTTTGCCCTTTTGCTCCCTGGCCGCGTCGCTCCTCAATTACAGAACTAAGGCTATGCGCATTCGTCGCTCCTTGCCAGGAAACAAAATTGCTAAACCAACTGACCAATTTATTTCTTGTCGGCTCCTTAGAGGTTAGAGGATTGAAGGCCGAAAAATCAATTTATGGATTGTACGGATTGCACCCGAAAAAAATACACAATGCCTGGTAAAATTTTTCCCTGAGTTCGCGAAGGCGCTCGGGAGCAACAGTCAGGGTGGCGGCGTTGAACCAGGGAGGCTCCAGGTAGAGAGCTCGGCTCATTTCTACCTGAATCCACGGTAATGGTCTGCCGCCATAGTGACGGGTGATATAACCGCCACTAAATGGAGTATTCAGCGCTACCCCGGCATCGTCCAGCCCGAAAGATCGGCGCAGGGCATTTGCTAGGGATTCCAGAAGCGGACGCGGGCAGGTCTGATGGTGGCGATTACCCAGACAAAAAGCCGGTCGCTGCTGGCCAGCATCCGGAGAAATCGGCGGGCCTATCGCGGCCATGGAATGGCAATCCAGGGCCAGTTTTAACCCCGGCAGTTTCACTGCCTCCTGTAGTTGCTGATGATAGGGATAGTAATAATTGGCCAACAACCGCTCGCTAAGATATGCATCAGGAGCATAGCCCTGGTGATAAACCGGCTTTCGATAACAGGTGCTAGCTTTGATTACCCCATCAGGATTGTGCGGCGGCAAATCGTCGGGAGCACGGTTTAGATCTATATAAGTGCGGGCGATGGCAGTAGTTATCACCTGCCGGGCCGCAGCGCCAATATCGTAAATCTCGATTACATAGGAATCAATGTCGGCAAACAACTCGCAGTCGTCGAGGGCGACGCGCTGGTGCAATTCCGGCGGCTGTTCCCTGCCACCATGAGGAATCGATAACAACACCGGGAGCGCTGGCTGACTCATTTCAATATTTCTTGTTGAAAGTGAGACGCTGCGGCAGTTCGGCTACCTGCCAGGCAGTCAAAAACGCCAGGCGCGCTACTTTTTCCACCTTGGCCGGAACCAGTTTATCCCAGGTATCTCGCGGCGAATGATAATTGGGTTCCAGACCGCCGAATAAATACATGATCGGAATCCCGGCATAATAAAAAGCGCTGTGGTCGGAAAGACCCAGACGGTAGCTCTGCGGATGCGTCAACCGCAACCCTACATGCTGATTGACCTGCTGGTGGATCTGGTGCAGCTCGGGACTGGAGGTGGTGCCGACTGCATATATGTGATCGGCATCGTTGCGACCGATCATATCGAAATTGATCATCAATACCGTTTGCGCCACGGGAATTACCGGGCGTTTGACATAGCTCGTCGAACCGATGCGCCCGATCTCTTCGGCATCGAAAGCAATAAATATTACGGTGCGTCGCGGACGCATGGGAAGAGCCGCGAAGGCTTCGGCCACCGCAATCAACGCGCCTACGCCGGCAGCATTGTCATTAGCACCGAAAAAAATCGTGTCATTGTCGAGTTCACCCAGATGGTCATAGTGCGCCCCGATAATTACCGCTTCTTTGCGCAATTTTTCGTCACGTCCGGGAAGCACCCCGATGATATTCCTGCCAATCCAGGCTTTTCCCGATACCAATGCCCGCAGGCGCAACCGTCGCCCGGGCAAGGCTAGCGACTGTGGAGTGCGATCTCTAGCGATGTCACTGGCGAGCATCCGCAGCTCGGGCAGCGAAAGCATGGTCATCCTGGCCAGCAAGTCCCGAGTTATTTGCAATACTGGCACCGCGCTGTTCACCGGGAAATTCAAATCCGGCACCTTGAGTTGCTCTTTGACGCCGAGCTGCTTGCGCCAACCCGCTGGATTGGCGGCCAGCAACACACAAGCGGCGCCGTGCTTTTCGGCATTTTTTATCTTGGCCGCCAAAGCAGCCGATTTTTCCAAATTCGAGGTGTCCTCCGGCCATTGTTGGCGAAAATTGTGCCAGGGGGCGCTGGTAAAAATGATCACCGCCTTATCCCGGATATCGACCTGGCCGTATTCATCGAAACCATGCCGGGGCAGGCTGATGCCATAGCCAATGAGCAGACAGGCTGCGGCAATATCGGCCTTGCCTCCAGGTAAATTCAAGGGAATATAGTCTTCGCCCCATTTTAGTTCCCCTAGAGTTTTATCACCGATGGTAATTTGCATTTCGCTTTTTATTTTATAGCCCAACTGAATTTTGAACGGGCTGTAAAAACTTCCGGCCCTGCCGCCGGGCAATAGTCCAATTTGCCGGAAATCGTTGGCAATATGGATAGCAGAACGTCGCCCCGCCGGAGTGCCGGCTTTGCGCCCTTCAAAACCAGGCGAACTCAGTATTTTGGCATGTTCGATAATATCCTGGCTACGAATGACAAGCAACGCTCGGTGTACTTCCGGCGGTAGCGGGGTTTGCGCTTTGGATGCGTTGGGCAATAACCCTGCCAGCAAGAATAAGCCGCTGGCTAACGCCAGCAAATAACTACCGATTTTCATGTTTTTTTTCCTCGATGATTGCACCTGGTGGCGCGATTTCAATCTTTTTTTCCTGCGCTTTATCCACTTTATGATAAGGTTTGACATCTGGGTAGAACCTTAAAACGATTTTTTTGCCGTGCCGTTCTTTTGGCGGGTAATATAATAAGTAAAGGTATTCGCGATAGGGATCGCATAAAAACACCCCATGCCCGCCTGGATCTCGTGATCGTCGGATATCCCGGTAGTTATTGATCTTGAAATTTTCAGGTAGATGCAGCCGTAAAAAATATAACGGAGTAATACGTCGTTGCGGCTTATCTTTGATTCGTTTGACAAGCCCCGCCAGTTCACTTCCCGGGAAAATTTGGGCCAGATAGTTTTTGGTGGTCGATTTGGGCAAGCGGCGCCGGGGTACGTTGATTAGCACCTGCTGCTTTTTGGTAAATTTGGCTTTAAGCTGACGCAGTCGTGGTTTGTTCGGTTTTTCCGGGAATAATCGCATTTCAGGATCACCCCAGAGGCGAAAGCTCAGGGCTACGCGGCGTAATTTCGGCGTTTCTTTATGGCCGCGGCGATTTTTCAATTCCGCCAGGCACAGAAAATAATTGCGGGCGGAACGTAGCGCCTCGCCGACGCTATCGCCGCGATAAAGCATACTGTCGGAAAAGGCTTTGATGAAGGCACTGCCGGAAGCGCTGTGGATGCTGGTGACACTGCCGATAAGACCGATGCCGCCGCAGTTGAAGATCAGTTGAAACATTGGCTCTTCCAGTGAAGAACAACTTTGCAACACTACCAGCGGCAATCCGCTCAGGCGACGTTTTTGCCGGTTTTTTACCGGAACTTGGGAAATATCAAAATTGACCGGGTTTTCCGGCACAAAAATGAACTGGTCACTTACGTGCCCTTGAAAAATAATCAGGTGGGCTTTATCACTGGCCTGAAGAATCGGCTTGATGTCGGAACGAACGTTATAAAACTCGTCGATTTTGACGCGACAATTTTTATATTCTTGCACTGTGGCATGGGCAATGGTTTCTGCCAGCGGCAAAGTCCCATACTCCGAAGCTGGATTGGCCACCATCAAAACTTGCGGCGACAATTGTGCCAGCATCCGGTTTCGGGCGAAAGTACGGGCGATAAGTAGTGAAGCTTCACGCAGATTATTGCAAGGGATGCGGCCACTGGCCAGACCTATGGCACAGTCTCGCAACGGCGGCATTATGCAAGGCTCGACCTCGACTTGGTATTCGCCCAGAAGCACCGGGTCACTCAAAGCAATGACACCAATCGCTTCATAACTGGCAAGAATGGTCAAAAAGCGCGCTTTGACCCGATAGCCGTCAATGAAAGCGTAGACTTCATCTTCCGCCTGCTTGGCGACAGGCGTGTAGGTAAAAACAATCGGCGCCTGGCGAATCAAGCTATAATAAGGGGCCAGCCACGCGGTTTTACCGAACCACTCATCGGGAATGCGGACAAGTACCAGATGTTTTACCGCATCCCGGCCGATCTTGCCAATAATGCGCCGAGAAATAGCCTGATCGTCCATACATTGGGCTTTGGGGCCGATGACCTTGACCCAGCGCGGTTGATTTTCCAGATCGCCGACCGCAACCAATACCCGTTTGACTTTGAGACTTTGCAATGCCTGGAGCAGCTCACGCTGCTCCGGTGATTCTTTTTGGAATAGCCGCGCCAGAAAACCGCTATGCTCTTGCATCGGAATAAATGGCACTTTGAGATGGGCGGCCAATGCGGCGCCATGGATCATCGATCCTTTGTCCAGCAAGGACGCCACTACCACTTCGTCACAGTTTTTCCAAAAAAGGTTGGCCAGGGTAATTCCGGCCTGGGTCGGGTTGGCTACCAGAGATACGATTTCGACTTTGCTATCGGCAAAATCTTTGGCGGTAAAGCTGTTTTTAGTGGCTAATACCAGGCAACGGTTGGGCGCGACCTGTTTTAACATCCAGCTTTCTTTTATAGTCAGGGGTTTGGCAAGTGACAGCAGCAATGGCATTGATGCCGGGCGATGCGCTGCCAGGATAGGCGCGGCCAAAGCCAGTAACCATTCCTCGCTTTCAGGAACCACGATCGCTTCGACAGGGCGCGATTGACTGCTCTGGGCCTCTAGCCAATACAGGGAAGGCTGGATAAAAAACAGCAGTAACACCGACAGACAAAATATCCGGGAGATTAATTTTTTATGCGGTTTGCATCTATAAGACATCAGTGTTTCCTTTATATGTACTTGCCAACAGAGTAAATCCCTATTGTATCGGATCGTGTGTATGCTTTCAAATATGAGCAAATAATTTGCTCGACCACCGAATCATCGATCATAGAACATTGACCATCGTTTACGATTACGAAAATCGTCCATCGCTGTCGCTTCGTGACAAACAGGTTTTTGCCGAAATTATGGGATTACGCACTATTTGGCGGCATCTCGGGTCTTACTCTACTTCCGTTTGCACGCGCAAAGTAATATGATAAGGGGGCCCGAGCTTATCTGAAACCGTGGTGACGATATAGACTACGCCTTGATAAGTTCGCATTTGTGTTTTCTCTTTATCGTCTTCCGCTTTCAATTCTTGATTTTCACTTGCGTTTTCTTTTTCTTGAAAAGCCGAGGGATATTTGAGCTTTACCGCTTTTTTGGCCGCTTTTTCAATGGCATTCATCCGGGCCTCGCGTAGCGCTTGCAAGATGTTGGCGGGATTATTGCTACTATGCCCGGTAACGTCTTGGGGTTGTAGTTCCAGGCGTTTTTGTTGCAAATTCTCGGTTATATTCAGTTTCTTGGTGGCAATAACCACCCCACTATCCAGTAAACGATAGCTGTAAACGCCCCTACCACCGACAAATCCTTCGCACGCTTTGATTTCATAGCTGAATTTTCCAGCGACGAATTTGAAATGGACGCCGTTATAATATTCGGACAGGTTTCTACGGGCATCGGTCGCTGCCTTTCGCCTGGCGAAATATAGGAGAGCGTCTCGAAGCGTGGCTTTGGGATTTTCCCTTTGCAGGCGATAGAGATTATTTTGCGCCATACTTTCGGGGATCATGGCTAATGCCGAATAACCTTCGGTAATATAGCCTTCTTGCGCAGGTTCGGGCTCCGCGCTTTCTTGGGTCTGAATGCTAGCTGTTAACCAGGCGATGCTGATAATTGCCGAGAACAGTATCTTTCTAAGCATTTGCAATCTCCTAATATATTGAGATCTTGGATGTAGTGAGCATTGACTGTCAATAGAAATTATCTAAGCAACTGACGTACCACACCGGTCCGATTTAACGCTCGTTGCCCGAATTGCTAAGGAGCCGGAAAGAAATAACTTATCCATTTGGTTTACATTCAAAAGTAATTGCTCGCCGCCAAAAAAGTTGGCGAAAACGCCAAATTTGGCGATTGCGCCAACAGGTTTTTACTGCTAGTTGCGGTAAAGCACGCCGAAGATCACATTCTCGCAGTTGGCCATTTCACCATATGCGCCTCGCCTTTGGCCGGGAATTAGCATTTGGCACATGACTTGCTAAGAGACTGAATTATATATTATTCCGGCTCCTCTGTTCTGTAACGGATGATATTGAACACGGTCGCCTGCTCTATTTCTCGAACCACGAATGGACACTGGTGTTCATTCGTGGTTCCATTTGTAGCTTCTAAGGCGCTGTAGCAAATTTGGAGTGTTCAACATCATCTGTAATATAACTTGGCAATGTCATGTTTCTTGAAAGCGTTGAATTCACCGCAGAGACGCAGAGATCGCAGAGAAAAACAATGTCTATAATGTCGAACGGTCGTTGGCTGCCTCTACGGCCAGCGTTATCGATTCACATTGGCATTCCAAAAATATCCTCTTGTTTTTTTCTCTGTGTCCTCTGCGTCTCTGCGGTGTAATATCTTCGTCTTCATGTAATTAGGCTAACTTGACATTGTCGAAATAATTAGGACAAATGGTAATTTATTTCTTGCCCTTGTAAAATTTTTTTATAACGAATTTCAGGAGAAACTTAGATGTCCGAACAACCCACTACAAAAGAAAAAGCCAAGCCCAAAGCCAAAGCCGCTAAAAAAACTAAGGCTGCTACCGACACTAAAGCCAAAAAAAGCAAAAAAGAGAAAAAAGCCGAGTAGCTAGCTAGGCTGTGTTTACGAATTGCTTTCGTTTGATAGCGAAGTCATTTTGTTTCCTGGCGAGGCGCGACGAAGGCGCATAGCTTCTTGTTCTGTAACTGAGGAGCAACGAAGCCAGGGAACAAAAGGGCTCGATAGCAGGCGGAATGAATTCGTAAACACAGCCTGGTCAACGTCCGAGATAAATACGCTTACGGCGATAGCGGAAAGCGTAGTAGTTCATTCGCAACAATCTGGCCGCTTCGGCATCGTTTCCGGACGACCGGCGCAATGCTTCTTCGATATAATATTTTTCAAGAGCGGCCAGGTCAATGCCTCCTGCGGGAAGCGGTGGGAAGTAGTCATCGGCGCGGCCAGGGCTTACCTTCTCGGTTCCATGATGACGACCTTCTTCCCCTAAATCCTTGAGGGTCAATAATGGCCCGGCCCCTAATATCACTCCTTTTTCAATAATATTGCGCAATTCGCGAATATTGCCTTTCCAATGGCGATTTTGCAGGAACTTCTGGGTATCGCCACTGATATCCTGAAAATTTTTGCCGTATTTTTCTCCAAGTTGCAGGAGAAAATGCCTGGCAATCGGCAGGATATCCTCGGGCCGCTCGTTCAAAGAGGGGATTTCGATTTTGACAATGGCCAGGCGGTAATAGAGGTCATCGCGAAAAAAACCGGCATTGATCATCCGTTCCAAATTGCGATTGGTTGCCGAGATCAAACGGGTCTGAATGTGCAATTTTTTGCACCCGCCTACGCGATAAAATTCTCCTTGCTCTAAAAACCGCAGCAATTTAGCCTGCGCTTGTTGGCTCATTTCAGCAATTTCATCAAGAAACAGCGTTCCGGAGGCGGCCAACTCCACCTGGCCTTTTTTACCACTGGCGGCCGCACCGCTAAAGGCACCTTTCTCGTAGCCAAAAAGTTCGCTTTCAATCAAGGTGTCGGGAATAGCGGCACAATTGATGGCGATAAACGGCCCGCGAAAATTAGGGCTTTGATAATGTATCGTATTGGCGATCAACTCTTTGCCGGTGCCCGAATCCCCCACGATCAAGATTGGCGCCTGGCTTCTGGCGACTCGTGATACTACCTGCATAACTTCTTGCATCCGATTACTTTCACAAATAAAGCCAGGCAAATTTTCTCGCAAATAGCGTTGTTGGAGCGACCGGATTTCTTTGCTCATTTTGATGGTAGCCAGAGCGTTTTCGATACTCATGGCCAGACGTTCCATGCTGACCGGCTTGACCACGTAGTCGTGGGCACCCATTTTCATTGCCGATATTACCGTATCGATATCACTATTTGCAGTAGACATGATTACCAGGATCTTGGGATCGATGGCTTTTATTCTTTTTAAAGCATCAATACCACTTATACCGGGCAATTCGATATCCAGCAGCACCAGGTCTGGGCAATCTTTAGCCAAAACCGCCAGAGCCGGTTCAGCGCTGGCAAATTCTTTGACGCTGTAATCTTTGCTCAATTGATAATAAATAGCCTTACGGGTAGTGAATTCGTCCTCGATGATAAACAAACTAAAAGGCATTATCCCTCCTGATTCGCTGAAGTATCCATCCCAAATTCTGGTGGACATTGTCGCTTTCGACCTGATAGAATGCATTTTTTTTCGCCAAATGTCGTTTGCTGTGGTTTACTGGTATTTTACAATCATATTCGGCGAATGAAAAAACAAAAAAACAACTATTTTTGCTGGCATCGGCTCCAACATCGGTTAATCAGACGGTTGGAGCGAATTTTGTCATTGGGATAAGCTATTTGCCATCAGGACAATAGTAAATGTCCAGGGGGGGCAATCCCATAATTTCGGACATATGTAAATTTTTTTTCTGCCCTGGACAGGAGATAGATAACAATGAAAATAACCAAGATTCAGGCATGGGAAGTCGAAATGAAATTGACCGATCCTTATACCATTGCCTACGAAACCATCAATACTACTAGCAATGTATTTATCCGCATCGAAACCGACCAGGGGATCATCGGTTATGGTTGCGCCGCTCCAGATAAGAAAATAACCGATGAAACCCCACAAACGGTAATGCAGGCCATCACCACCACGGTCGCCCCTGCCCTTGAACATCGTGATCCGCTACGTCATGCTCTGTTGCTTCATAGCATCAGAAAGCCGCTTAGTTCTCAGCCTTCGGCTATTGCCGCAGTGGATATGGCGCTTTTTGATATCATCGGCAAAAGTTGCGGGATGCCGGTATGGAAATTGCTTGGGGGATTTCGGGAGAGTATTCCCACCAGCATTACTATTGGAATTTTACCCGAATCCGAAACTGTGGATCTTGCAAAAAAATGGATAGCAGAAGGATTCCGGGCGATAAAAATCAAAGGTGGGCTCGATGTTGGCTGCGATATTGCCAGAGTTATCAAAGTACGTGAAGCCATTGGCCCCGCTGTCGAATTGCGCTTCGATGCCAACCAGGGTTTTTCAGTGCTCCAGGCATTGGAATTCGTTGACAAAACTCGTAGTGCCCGACTGGAATTAATCGAACAACCTACGCCAAAAGGCCAACCCGATTTACTGGGGCGAATCACCAACACGGTATCGGTGCCGATTATGGCCGATGAAAGCTTGATGACTTTGCGTGATGCCTTTCGCCTGGCTCAGGGCAATTTTGTCGATATGGTCAACATCAAATTGATGAAAGTCGGCGGTATTGCTGAAGCGTTGCAGGTCAATGCCGTAGCCAAAGCCGCTAGCCTGGAGGTAATGGTCGGTTGCATGGATGAAGCCGCCCTGGCCATCGCCGCCGGATTACACTTCGCGCTGGCGCGTCCCAACGTTGAATATGCCGATCTTGATGGCCATATCGGCCTCAATGGCGATCCTTCGACTTCGGCGCTAATCTTACGCCAGGGAGTGCTCTACCCGACGCAACGACCGGGCTTGGGCTGCGATTGGTGAGCCGGCTTGCCATCAGGGATAACTCCCGGCAATTCGATATACTTGATTTTTCGCTCGTTCGCTGAAATAAGGAGCTGGCAAGAAATAAGTTGATATGATCAGGTAAGTTGTAAAATGGTCGACGTCTAACCTTGGAAACGCCCCCGATTTTTTGTAATGCGAAAGCTTCTTCCCGGCGTTTAGTCCGGCATATCCCAATGTCCCAATAACGCGGCGACTCCCAGCACATAGCTACGCCAGCCGAAACCGGAGATTTGCCCCAGACATTGACAAGCCACTAACGACTGGTGGCGAAACGATTCCCGAGCGTGAAGGTTGGAAAGATGCACTTCGACTACCGGCAAATCGATCGCCGCTACGGCATCACGCAATGCCACAGAGGTATGCGCATAGCCGCCGGGGTTGAAAACGACCCCATCGGCCCATTCCGCAGCCTGGTGTAAAATATCGATCAATTCCCCCTCATGGTTAGATTGGCGAGCGCTTACTTCGATCTGGCGACCGGCGGCATAAGCGATGACCCGCTCGTTGATTTCCGCTAACGACAACACCCCGTAGAATTCGGGTTCGCGACGACCGAGAAGGTTGAGGTTGGGGCCGTGCAAAAGTAATATTTTCTTCGCTTTCATAAATTCTAACAAAAGAAACGGTATTCCACGATGCACAATCTCTCAATCCGTGTTTATCCGTGGTTCGAATTTTCCTTTTTGGCAAAATTATCTTTTTCTTTTGGAGATGATGAATATTTCTACCTTTTTTGCCTGCTTTTTTCAAGTATAATTTTGCCGTAGGTACTCATTATCCAGAAGAGCCAATTAAATCATCGAGGTTCCTGTTCGACTTCCCCAACCCTCCCACTTTACTTGCTCACGCTTTCAGTGGTGTTACACGAATAAGGAGCCGGCAAGAAATAACTTGGTCAGTTGGTTTAGCAATTTTGTTTCCTGGCAAGGAGCGACGAATGCGCATAGCCTTAGTTCTGTAATTGAGGAGCGACGCGGCCAGGGAGCAAAAGGGCAAACCAAATGGGTAAGTTATTTCTTGCCGGCTCCTAAACGAATTACGCGAATGAAAGGAAGAATAATTCGTGCTATTTGTCTACTTCGTGTAATTCGTGATAAAAATCTTATAAGGCAAGCTGTGTTTATTGGGGCAGACGGATATGCAAGGCGGGATCGCCCAGAATATGATAGCGGCGGAAATTGCCGAGAATGCGTTCACTTACCCAGCCGTTGCCGCCAAATTCGCGCAACAGCTTGATTCGGGCGCGATAGAGTATCTGTCCCAGTCGCGTTGCCGGGCCGTCGCAGGAGCCAAACATTCTCGGCCAGATAGCACCCATCAAGCCTTGATTGAAAGCATTGTTCAGCGAATTGGTGGTGATGCGGGTCGGAGCGATGATGGCGACCACGCCGCGATTGTCCAGAGCTAAAATCTGCTCGGAGAAAGATTCGTTATCTATGGTTAGCGCCGTACCTTCCGTCTCTCGCCGTTGTTTTTCGGTTTCGCTATCGAATTTGGCAGTGGCGCAATCGACATTGAATAGCAAAGGATAACGTCGGTTCCATAATTGGCCGAGATCACTGCTGCGAAACGGAGGATGCACCCAACCGCCATGGTCGCCGTGGTCGCGGTGATTTACTAATGCGGCACCGGTATTGATAAAGTTAAGGATATCCTGAGTGGTACCGTTAAAGGTGATATCCACCGGTACGGGGGTATGATTGCTATAATAACGCGGATCGCTGTTAGCGGTCATGGTGTATACTCGCCGGCATTCATATTGGCGCTTCACTAAAAACGAACGAAATTGCTCACTGGTGTAAACATAGTCGCGATCGCTGACCCCGTCAAGTTCGCTATCCTGGAAATAAGAGCCTAGCAGCACTCGTTTGCCTGGCAATGTTTTTTCATAAGCAATGATTTTCGCGACAATGGCCGCGACTTCGCCGGCACTATTGACCGGCAACCTTCCCAAATAGACATCAGGCAGCAAATCACCGCTGCCATCGACCAGGCTATAATAAAAATCGGTACCGTCGTCATTGCGGTATTTGACCGGGATCAATTCAACATCACCCACCAAAAGCACATAGCTGAGATTGCCGCTTTTGTGATAGTACAGACTGATATATTCCCGGAGTTTATCGGCACAAAGCAATTCGGTTATTTGCAGCTCTTTTTTGATCTGTTGTAAAGTACGGCAACTGACCTGAAGCCCCTCGGCGCTGCGCCATTCGATTAGCGGTTGCAGGGCGGAAGTGAAATGGTCCGGGGCAATGATCAAATATTCTTCCGGAGGTTCTTCTTCCCGACGCACCTGCTCGTAATTCCAATTGAGCAGCGCATGTTGTTTTATCTTCGCCAGATTGCCGGAGCTACGCATCGGCGAATCCCATTGTCCTCTTGCCAGAGTCAAGGTGATGGTGAAATTTTCACCGACATAGAGATGCTGGCTGATGTTGTCAGCACGAAAGGGCATGATCTCCAGGCGCACTACTTCGATGCCGCTCAATTTTCCCAGACTTTGCAAGCGAAAGTATACTGGACCAGATTGTTGGCGCTCGAAGCTATAGTCACCGCAAATTCCGGCATCAGTGCAGCCTACCCTGTTGCCGGCATCAGCGCTGGCATCCGCAGGGTTGACCATCACCGGCAGCTTACCGAAAACTACTGTGGAAACATAGTCAATTTTAACCGCAGGCAGCGCTGCGGCCTCTGGTAGCGCTAATAGATAGGAAATAAACGGCAAACATGGACTGCCGGGCGTGATGACATTCCCTGTGCCTGGAACCGTCAACCGATACGCCTGGGATTCAGGCCGCCATTGTTTGTAAAAACCCGGTATTTTTATTTCTAGAGTCAGGATATTACCCTGACAGTACAGTTGCGTAGCCAGATTTTGTGGTTGTTGGCTCAGCAAAGGTTGCCAGGTGCCGCTATTCGCCGACAGGCTGATCGGAATCAGTAACAAAACCAGAAACAAATTGCGCATAAGCTTCTCCTTGTCAATAGACTTCACTATCTAACCATAGGAGCCGGAAAGAAACAACTTACCCATTTGGTTTGCCCTTTTGCTCCCTGGCGGCGTCGCGCCTCAATTACAGAACTAAGGCTATGCGCATTCGTCGCTCCAACTGATCAAGTTATTTCTTTCCGGCTTCATAGCGCGTTGCCAAACGCCGACACGCGCATCTTATCGCGCTTTGAGCAAAAGCAGGGCCATAAAAAAATCGATTCATAACTATATAGTTGACAATTCGTTATAAAAAATGTATCCTGAATGAGGTTTTGCTATTATCTGAAAAAGCGTGCATATTGCTGGCGTTACGTTGTAGCAATAGCGCACATGGAGGCTAATCATGGCGGAGATAATTGTCGATTTACAACAGATCAGCGCCGAAGATCTGACAAAAGTAGGAGGTAAAGGATTGGCGTTAGGAGAGATGGCCCAAAGTGGCCTGCCGGTGCCGCCGGGTTTTTGCCTGACTACGACTGCTTATACTGATTTTATCGCAGCCAATGGCCTGGCTGATTTTCTGGAGCAGCAACTTGGACAAATTGATTATTGCCGTCCCGATAGCATCGAGGCCGCAGCGCAAGCAATTCGACAGTCTATTCTCCAGGCGCCGCTGCCTGATGCCATTGAGCAGGCGGTTATCCACAACTATCGTGATTGCCAGCCGTTGCGCGATCGTCCCCTGGCGGTTCGTTCTTCAGCGATTGCCGAAGACACAGCCACGGCGTCGTTTGCCGGACAACATGATTCATTTTTGGGAGTGGTTGGCGAATCGCGATTACTGCAATGCATTCGTCAATGTTGGGCATCGCTATGGAATGCCCGGGTGATCTGCTATCGCCAGCGCACCGGGTTTTCCCAAATCGAAGCGGCCCTGGCGGTCGTGGTGCAACTGTTGGTGCCTGCCGATATTTCCGGGGTACTGTTTACCATCGATCCCTTGAGCAATGATCCCACAGCGATGGTGATCAATGCTACCTGGGGGCTGGGAGAATCGGTGGTCGGCGGCTCCCTCGAAGCCGACCAGATCACCGTCGATCGGGAGAGCGGTGCCATTCGTGACTATCGCTGCGGTAATAAAAGCAAATATTATTGCCTGGCCGCAGACCACTCCGGCATCACCGCTCATGATAGCCAACAACGGGCTATGGAAAAATGTCTGGATCGACAACAGGTACAACGCCTGCTGCAACTCGGAATAACGGTCGAAAATCGCAAAGAAACTCCACAGGATATTGAATGGGCGCTATGGCAAGACCGTCTCTATTTGTTGCAAACGCGGCCGATCACCACCTTTGCTCCCGAGCAAGAGCCGGAAATTCATTGGACCGCAGACAATGCTCAGGAAGCCTTCCCTACAGTAGTCAGTCCTTACAGTTCCAGCACGATGTTTCCGGTGCTCGAAGAGCAATTTCGCCGGGTGAGCCATTTATTCGGTGGCGATCTGAATCCCCAATTAGTATGCTGTTTCGATGGATATGCCTACCTCAATGTCACCGCGTTCGAACAAATTATGGCCAAGATTATTCCCGGAGTCGATACTTCTGCATTTGTCGAACAAATACTTGGTGGCGGTCAGCAGGGATCACTACAAATTCGAATTACCCTGCGCACGCTGTGGCCGCTGCTCAAAGCGGGACGTCATATCTTAACCTCGCTGTTGACCCTGTCTTCCCGAGCCAGAAGCTATCAACGCAAATTCGATCGCCTCCATGCCCGTTTTGAGACTTTACCGATTGACGGCATGGCCGCCAATGAACTGGCAGCGCTCAATCAGCGTTGTCTGCGGCTGATGAGCGATGGTTTTTTGCTGCACATGGATGGCACTTCGGCCTATTCGCTGTTTTATGGAGCGTTGTCCGAATTTATGGGTTCCTTGCCGGTAGAACTCGGAGTGTCGCCGTCGCAGTTATTAGCCGGGCTGGGAACCCTGGAAGACGCCAAACTCAAAGAAGGAATATGGCGCCTGGCACAGAGTGCGAGGAAGTACCCGCACCTGGTCGAATTGCTCCAGCGGACGCCTCCGGAGCAAATGACGGCAGCAATGGCTAGACTGAAAGATAGTGAGGGTTTTCGCCTGGCTTTCGCCGAATTTATGCAGCGCTTTGGGCATATGGGAGATAATCTCGTCGAATTGTTGAGTCCGAGCTGGCAGCACGATCCGACCTCGTTGTGGAAATTTTTGCAGATACAACTGGCGGCAGCGCCCACTGATCCCAGGTTAGCGATGACGCGAATGGCCGCTGGACGCCGGCGAACCATTCACCGGGTAACCACCTACCTGGCGCGCGGCTGGCGCTGTTTTTTTCCATTTTCGCGTTGGCAGTTTATCCTTCTCCAACTTTTGGCCCGCTTTTACGCTCCCTACCGCGAGAATATCAAGTTTACCATGACCAGAGGGTTGGAGATATTTCGGCGTATTGCCTGGCGTTATGGCGCTATTTTCTGTGAAAAGGGTTGGTTGGCAACCCCGCGCCAGATATTTTTTTTAGAGCGCCGGGAAATCGAAGCGGTACTGGCCGGCGAAGCTGACCCGAAATCTTTGGCGCTTCTGGCCGGGCAACGCGAAAAGCAATGGCAATTGTGGGCGCAAATCACTCCGGCTCGCGAGGTTTATACGCAGGGAGGTAAAGTGGTACGTAAGATATATGACCGCGTCGACTCCCAGGCAAAACAATTGCGAGGAGTGGCAAGCAGCGCCGGCCAGGTTACCGGAAAAGCGCGTGTCATTCTCGATCTGCGTCAGGCCGACCGTTTCCAGGCTGGCGAAATTCTGGTAACCCGATTTACCGATCCGGCCTGGACACCGCTATTTAGTCTTGCCAGTGGCATTGTCGTCGATATCGGCAGTGTATTATCGCATGGAGCAGTAGTGGCGAGAGAATTGGGGATTCCGGCGGTGGTAGGAGTACGCTTTGCCTCGCAGATAATCGTCGATGGACAACGCATCACTATCGACGGCAGCACCGGTATGGTATGGCTGCATGATGACAAATGATTAGGCTGTGTTGACGAATTTATGACGATATGATAAATATGCCTCTGGGGGGGGTAATCCCATAATTTAGGCAAAAAACTCTTTGTCTCGAAGCGACATCGATGGACGATTTTCGTGATTCGTAATCGTAAACGATGGTCGATGGTCTATGGTCGATGATTCGATGGTCGAGCAAATTATTTGCTTAGGAGCCGGCAATAAATAACTTACCCATTTGGTTTGCCCTTTTGCTCCCTGGCTGCGTCGCTCCTCAATTACAGAACTAAGGCTATGCGCATTCGTCGCTCCTTGCCAGGAAACAAAATTGCTAAACCAACTGACCAATTTATTTTTTGCCGGCTCCTAAGCACAGGCTTCTTAATTCAAATTCCCTTGACTTATTTTGCGCATTTGACTGCAATTTTGCATGTCGATATTGCTATGCCCGAGGCGGGGAGAGCCGCGATTATATGGATTTATCCACCGGCATCGCCGTGTATCGATTAATGCAGCAATTGGCCAACGACAAGATTCGTTTCTTGTATCATGGTGGCGAACCACTGCTCAACTTCAGTTTCATCCGAGATTTTACCGAGTATGTCCAGCGCCGCGCCGATAACGACGGCTACCAGGTCGATTTTTGTTTACAAAGCAATGGCTCGCTAGTTAGTGACGTGACCGCCGATTATCTCGCCACCAACCGAATCGGCATCGGCATCAGTCTCGATGGCGCCAATGAATCGACCAATCGTATGCGCATCGCCCAAACGGGTCTGCCCACTTTTCAAGATAGCCTGCGCGGGCTACGTATTCTTCTTGACCATGGACTCGATCCCGGAGTGATCATTGTGCTTACCCAGGCCAACTATTCCCACATTACCGAGATAATCGATTTTTTGGTCGAAGAAGGGGTGCGCAATTTCACTTTGAATCCGTTGATTTTAGGAGGAAGAGGCAGCGAAAGCCGGCAGGGACTTTCACCTCGGCAATATCTCGAAGTGAATAAGCAAGTGATCGAGTTGATCGCCCATCTGGATAGCAACCGCGGCCTGCGGATTACCGAGCGAAATATCGAGTATTTGATGATGAATATTCTGTCGGAAGAACGTCGCTATATGTGTCTGCGCTCGCCGTGCGGCGCCGCTACCAATCTGTTGGGCTTCGCTCATAATGGCGATATTTTTCCTTGCGACGATTTTAGTGGAATTGCTTCACTGAAAATCGCCAATGTCTTCGATCAAGATGCTGCCGACGCCGTCGCCGCCAGCGCGATCACCACCCGATTTGCCGGCGAAACGGTCGATAAATTCGACCCATGCCGCTGCTGTATATGGCGATGGGTGTGCAACGCCGGTGGTTGCGCCTCGCGACGGTTTTATGCCAATAACTCGACCGCTTCTCCCGATCCGATGTGCGACTACTATCGCCGGATGCTCCCTTACCTGCTGTTCCATATCGGTACCGGTAAACTCGATCCCATCCGGTTCGTCTCGCCACGATCAGCCCGATTTTTGTGATTTGAAGGAGTCCAAATGGCTAGCGACCGGCAACGACGTGCAGTTGCGGCTAAATTCGCCGTTTTTTTGAATTTACTGCGAGAAAATCGCGACTTCGCGGCTATCGCGTGTTGGGACCATCGCTGTCGGCGAATTTTTTTGTCCCATCGAGCGGCGCTACGCAAATACGCGGTATTCCAGCAGCCAGAAGTTACATCGGTCCACGGAACCGATGAAGGGATATTCACCGTCCACTTCAAATTGCCGACTCCCCGACCGGTGATCGCCAAACTGACCACTTCCCGGCCAGCTAAGGCGGGATATCTGATTTCGAAATATCTGTTGCGGGTGATGATCAATAACCTGCGATCGTTACAAGGTCATCGCTTAGTTCGCCGGCTCGGTTATCAGTTCGAAAATGGCCAAGTGTATCTCAATTGGGCTCCCACCTGGATTCGCCGCGACCTCACCGCTAACTGGGAACGAATCGGCCACGGCTATCTGATGCTAGTGGTCGATCCCGATTTGACATTCACTCCTGAACAACTGGCCGAAGCCGCACGCCATAACAACGATTTTTTGGAAGCCATCTCATGGAACAGTGTAGCACAAGTTTGCCGATAATTCTATTCTCTTATAAAATTTTGAAGGATTCTCCGTGGGTAGATTGGTATCTCAAAGGCGTATGCTCAATTATCAGGGTAAACGTCCCGATGATGCTGATCATGACGTTGCTGGTAGTTCATCTCGGTGGATTTGAGTGCATCTCCCATTTTCAGAAGCAATATTCCGGCTGTTTATCGGTGATAAACGGCAATTTCCCTATCTTTTGTGCCGATACGCTTCGAGAGATTCTGTTACTTGTGCCTGGCTCCATTTTGATACGGTACGTGCGGATGCATTGTATGGCCAAGCAGATAACCTGCTTTTCCTGGAAAAGCTTTCTCTGACTTATGCCATAGGGATTACGACGACTTTGACGGCTATCAAAGAAGCGAAGAAACGTTTCAAAAAGCTTGCCCGAAAAAAATCTTCCAAGATTATCCATATTACTCAAGGCATTGCTATCATGAGTCTTGGAATAGTCAACGTTGCCAATAAGGATGAAACCCCAGTCTTTCGTCACGTAATTTTGTGCAGACGTATTCACCGCCGCAAAAAAAATGGCAAATGGAAAGTCAAACGTTATTTCCATGCCATTGTCACTGACCTAGATATGACTCCACGGGCTATCTACAAATTTTACATGAATCGGCAAGTCATAGAAAACGGCTTCAAGGAATTGCGTTATCACTATAATGTAAACAATTTTTGCAAAAATGGAAAGAAGAGCCTCAAGGCTAACGAACTATGGATCGCAAGCAAGATGTTTGCAATGACCATGTACAAAATCTTTGCTGAAACTATGATTTCCAAGCGTCTCAGATCCAAACGACGGAGGACACTTTTGCGCGATTTATTTGAAAATACCATCGCTGAAGTCCAGGGGAAAAAAGTTATACTCCGCCGGACACCCAAGCATTTATGGCACATCAAGAGGATATTCACCAAATTGGAACAAAATAGTTTTCTAGTTCGACCCTATAAAATTAGGGCATAGAAAGTACTGCCTAAAACACGCTTAACAACAGGAGTCATCATGACGAAATCACCTTTACTCACCGATGTCCTCGAGCCTTACCGGGAAACGCTGGAAGGCCTTACTATGTGGAAAAGAAAAGGAATCTCGCTTACCTGCGAAAACCTGTTACACAGCACTTTTTTTCTCAGTGTGGATATTGCCGAGTTTTTCAATCTCAGACATGACCATTTGTTGAATAGGAATATTGCTAAACTACAGGAAGAAGGTTACTTACCTTATCATATGTACAAAATTGTACATATGATCGCAACAGGCAAGTCGGCCAAAAGACAACAGACGATATACGCTCTCAACCGTCATCAAACTGAACGAATCATCGTCGATTTTACCGGAGCTAAAGCCCGCAAAAAGAAATACGCAATTCTGATTCGGCTACAGATGATTGAAGAAGAGGTACTACGCGGCGCATACGCGGAAGCACGGAAAAAAGCGCAGGAGTTTGACGGCATCCAGTTGCTCGACGACCTCGGTTTTACATGCTCTGCCGGGGAGCGACTGGCAACGAAAAAGGACATCGCACGATTTCTCAATGTGCCGGAAAGTACGGTGAGCGGATTTTTGCGCAAACATCGCGACCAAATCGAGCCGGTAGCTTTGAGCCGTGAGCAAATACATAAACTCGGCAGCCGCGCCAATCGAATGAACGCCTATCGCATCGACGACGTACTCAAGATCGCTTTCTGGATGCAAAGCGAGGTCGGCGTGGAACTCAAGCGACGCCTGCTCGGCGATGCCTCGGTGCTGGTGCAATGCGAAAACCGCAAGGAAATGGAGTGGCGCTCGGTACTGGGCAAGGTTTTCGCCGGTTTCGATTTACGGTACAATTACCCGGTAGGCCGCTACAAAGTAGACTATGTGGTGAGGGATTTGCTTTTATGTCTCGAGCTAGACGAGAGCCATGACGGATATGACCTGGCCGAGGAAGAGGAGCGGGAAAATTACATCTCCCGCCACTACACCTTGATCCGCTTTCGCACCGACACCAAGCTCGAGGACCTGCTAAACGCTATTCTCAAGGCACAGATCAAGCAGGTAATTCGGCTCTACGGTTGAGCCCGATTCCTTGTCGATCTAACCACTGGCTATTGCACCGGCATAGGCACAGCGGGTGATTGACAGCGCGTCGCCGGGCTGCCGCCAAACCAATCACTCCCGGACCGCTTTACGCAGCAAATCGTCGAGGTTGTAGTTGAGCGAAGCCACTCCCCATCCCAGTTCATGATGACCGGTCTTCTCTTACCAGGAAATCAGCGAATTCTTTGAGTTGTCTTCTTCTTGCCGCCGAAAGTTTGGCATACTGATTGACAATATATTCTGCATCCGGATCGCGCAAAACAATTTCCTGGGGCCTCAATTCTTCGGTATTGCCCAATAGATAATCCGTGGTTATTCCAAGCGCTCTGGCCATCTTCATGAGTGCTTCTGAATTTATTTCTTTGATATGACCTCTTTCCAACCGGGAAATGGTGCTATGAGTAATTTCGGCTGCTTTAGCAAGTTTTGTCTGAGTCAAGCCTCTTTTTTTTCTCAATTTTTTAATATTTTGTCCCCAAGACATACATCTTATGGAAATCTAGAATCTGATCTTGAATGCATCATGGTGAAAATGTGAATGGTGCAGCCACCTGAAGAAGCCCATGGAATATTGAATGCATCATGGTGAAAATGTGAATGGTGCCAGCCACCTGAAGAAGCCCATGGAATAAAGGATTTTGAGCGAGAACAAAAAAAGTCACGAGCCGATAATCGACAAAAATGAGTTGCCCAAATGATAGCAAGCCATCGCCAAAACAGTTTTATACGGCCTTCCTCGCATTCTATAACTATACTGAACATAAAGCCCTACAAGTTCTAACGCCTATTTCATCGAGTAAAGTTTCTTCATGGACAAGACAGATTATTATAAATTTTCAAATTAACGTTGTCAATTATAACTAAATTGCATCGATCTGTTTCTATTTAGTTCTACAAATTTTTTCAACTGCTGATAACCCTGTAATAATCTCCTCAACTTTTCTCTTTTTTACATACGCTTCAATCAAGGACTTGATCACCAGCTTATCTTGCTCGTCCATTTTGTTTATTTCTGCCAGATATTCTAAAAGTTCTTTGTCGTAACTTTCTTGGGGTGTTTGAGATGGAGAGTCAAACAGAAGATAATCTACTGAGACCTCGAAAACTTTTGCAATTTTGATTAGAGTTTCCGCATTGGGCATTACCTGGCCATTTTCATATTTGCCTATATGTCGGCCATGAATCCCCACCTTGCTGCCCAGTTCATCCTGGGACCATTTTTTTCGTCTTCTCAGTTCCCTCAGTTTATCGCCAAAAGGCATTATGCTTATCTCCTAATTTTTGTACCAACCGACTCTTATCTGAGATTTTACACTAAAAAAACTTATTTCCCAAGCAAAACAAGAAAAAAAATATTTTCAACTTGACCGAGTGAAATTTCAAAATTATAATTAATTAATGTTTGGGTAATTCGCTCCACACTGATTCGACGGTGATCATTGCCGGCTTTTGTGCCCGGCTTTGGGCTTTGCCTTTCAGATACAGAGGGCCATTGTGATGTTGATTGATTCTGACTTCGGCTTGTGATCCTTTGGGAACCCGGACCCATAGCGATACCTTGGCTCGCTCCAATTTCGGAGTTTTGGTAAGCATATAAAAAGTGTACGGCGAATCTTTTGCCGCTGTGGTCAGCAGATGCAGATGAGGCGCGGCGATGATTACATTTTTGTTATCGAAAATCCGGGATCGCTCTTCTTGGAAATCAGCCAAAGTTACACGAGCATAGCGATCCGGCATCAGCGGTGTCAACACCAGCAATGCTCCCCAGGCAATGCCACAAGCCAGTAGCGCTGAAAGCACTCCGACTTTCAACCATTGGAAAAAAGTAACCTGGATATGCGATTTTTTTTCTAACATGCCGATCGCGACAATATTGGCCGTGCTGCCGATCATAGTAATATTACCGCCGAAACAGGCCCCGAACAATAACGCCCACCATAGCGGTAAATCTTTAATATTGCGGGCCATTTCTTCGATTACCGGACAAAAGGCAGCAACAAAAATAACATTGTCAACAAAGGCCGAGCCAATAGAAGTGATAACCAGAATAAACGGCACTAATACATAGAGACTAGCGCCACAGACACCCGCAAAACGTTCAGCCATAACATTATCGACTTCAGTGTGCTGCAAGGTCCCGGCAATGGCAAATAACAGCATGAAAAACAGCAGCGTCCACCAATCTACCTCGCGTTCGACATAGTGACGGGCCCGATTGCGGCGCACGATCATCACCACCCCTGAGCAGATCAAGGGAGCAATCAGCAAAATGCTATTTTTTTCCAGGTGAAATAATTTTTCTAACTGGTGATGCGAGGCAATCAGGGTGATAGTTATACCAATCAGGAAGAGTCCCTGCTTGTAGGGCACATCCACCATCGGCACCAAGCTCAGATTGCGAGCCAGGCGGTCTTTCAGGTGGATGTCGAATTGCTGCAAATCGTTGCGAAAGTAGATCATCGTCAACATGACCGTAGCCAGCAGTGCCAGCAGCATGATCGGGAAAGCATAAATCATGAAATCGCCGAAGGTCAGACCGGCTTTGGTGCCAATATAAATTCCCACCGGATTGCCCATCATCGTTCCAGCGCTGCCGACATTAGTGCAGAGAACACAAATCATGATGTAGGGTACCGGATTGAGTTTGAGCCGATCACATACCTGAAACACCAAAGTCGAGATGAAAATTATCGAAGTCACTTCATCTACGGCACAGGCCATCAACGCCGAGGCGACAGCAGTGACGGCAATGAATTTGCGTCCGGAAATGTCGGGCATCGAAACGATCAATTGAACGATCCAGGTAAAAAACCCCAAATCGCGCAAGGCCCCGACCACGATCATCATTCCTACCAAAAAAAGTATCACTTCCAGGGCCGAAGATTGAACAAAAGTGGCGACATCCATTGAATTAGTAAAAATCAATACCGACAAACCAATGAAGGCAATGGCCAGGCGAAAATTCCAAAAAAATAACGTTCCGAGAATGATCGACAGAAAAACACTGCTGGCAATAGCCTGATCCGAGGTGAAAATCGTTTTGGCGCCGAAAAAGCCTAACCCGAGGCAGACGACGATTATCAGTAATAACCGGCGTAACAACATTCCGGTAGTAAGCTGAACAGAACTTTCTTCGTGCATAATTAAAAACTCCGATAACGGCAATGGCCACTAGCGGTTTATTCCCAAAATAGTTTGGTGACGAAATCCTGGAGCTTGACTACACCAGCCAGTTTCCCCTGACGGGTAACCAGGATTTGTTGGACTTTGTGTACCAGAAACAGTTTCGCCAATTGAATCGCCGGAACCTCTTCCTCGACAACGATCATACTTTCGCGCATGAAATCGGCCAGCTTGGTTTCCTGGTCCGATTTGAGCATCTCGGCAAATGGCTGAAAACGAGCAATCGGGGTCAAATCGTTCATCCATAGGATATGTTCGGTCAGGCTGAATTTCAGAATATCCTCTGGGGAAACTACGCCGCGCAGGTCGCCGTCATTGTCGATAACCGGAATTTCATGGACATGCTTGAGCGCGAAAGTTTCGATAGTCGCATGCAGGGTATCGCTTTCGAGCAAAGTAAGCGGAGCGGCCACCATGACATCTTTGGCCTGTAAATAATCGGGGATTTCAACATCGGCTTTGGTAAAATAGGCCATCACTTCTGCCGGCTCTTTTAGTGCCGCCACCTGATCGATAGTTTCCTGGTTCTGAAAATCTTTGGCCAGGGCCGTGAGCACCTGCAAATGCAACCCCGGATCATCGTTGGGAGTCAAGATTAGCACCATTACCTTTACCAGAGGCATATCAGGACAATGAAAGTCTACGCCGTCTGTAGATGTCGCCAGGGCAATGAGCAGCTTATCCACTTCCGCCATTCGGGCATGGGGTACCGCCAGCCCAGAAGCGATTACCGTTGGCATCATTTCTTCACGAGCCAAAACTTCCTGGATAATTTTATCTTTATTCAACCCCGCAGTGTTATGGCACAGCCGCTGTGCCAGTTGCTCGATTGCCTGCAAACTGGTGTCAGCTTTCATTCCGCAAATGATATTCCCTTCGGCAAGGAAATGATAGAAGTGGGGATCAACATAGGCATTCATGATATCTCCTTGCGCCGGAAACCTCCGGCTCCTTAGGAAGGCGACTATTGGCGCGGTTTGAGAATTATATAGGTGGGCAGACCATGGGCATTGAAATACTTGAGAACCGCCTGATGCGGCATGGCGTCAGGTTTTTCGGCCTGATATTTGATTTTGACGTATTTTTGTAGGCGCTTTTCCACTTGCGAATTTGCTAACGTCGTGTTATCCATGACCAGGCAGTTTTTGCACCAACTTGCCCAAAAATCGATGAACACCGGTTTATTTTCCCGGCGAGCCTGTGCCAATCCGGCATCCAGCGAAGTCTGCCAGCCTTTATGCGTGCCTTCCAACTTCTGTGGCTGCAATAGCTTTACCCCTTCATAGCCGTAATAAAAAGCCAAAAGCAGGATAAAAATCCCAAAGCCATATTTGATTTTGACCATCCAGCCGCCGGGTTTGGGTAGAAATGACAGACTGGCGCCGGCGAACGGCCACGGCAAGGCCATGCCTACCCCCAACAAAAAGGGGAGCAACAGCCCGAACTGGTTACCGGCGCTATAAAGCTGGCTGCTATACAACAATACCGAAATCAGCACCGGTGCCACACAGGCGCCGGCCAGGAGGGCAGCAACTACGCCCATAAAAAAAGCGACGATGAAGCTGCCCTTTTGGTGCCTTTTTTGCCTTTGCGCCATTTGCTGAAATCGATCTGGATAATGTCGAACATCCCCAGGGCTAAAACCACAAAAAGCACGGCAATCGCTAAATTAAACCAGGGACTGGCATTGAGAGCGCCGAAAGTCGATCCGGTCAATACCACCACTACGCCCAGAATTCCATAGGCCAAAGCCATGCCCAATCCATAGATTCCGCCGAGCAGAAAGCCACGAAGCCGTGATCCTGCCTGGGCGCCGGCGCCGATAATCGCCAAATTGATCGGGATGATCGGCAGCACGCACGGAGTTAAATTGAGCATCAGGCCGCCAAACAACACGATAGCGATCACCGCCCAGATGGCCTGGCTCGCCAGGCTATCTACGGACGATTGGGCTTTGCCGCTTTCGGCCTTGTCCAGAAATTCCAAAAATTTGGCACTATTCATGTAGCCACTGCCGCTGCCGGCAATAGTGAAATGGGCAGCATCCTTTTGCCATTGCCCTGATGCCGCGGCTACTGTTTTCGGCTTTTTTGTTGGCGACGGGGTCGTAGTGGTGGTCGCAACACTGGTACGAGCGCCGGCTGGGATCAGGCCGTGAAAGCTGAATTCTTTTTTGGTCGGCGGGTAACATACTGCGGCGTCGCAGGCCTGATATTGGATATAGCCGGAAAAGCTCCACCTGGTGCCGACTTTACCGGCGTAAGCGCGTTTGATGCGCAGGGTTTTGGTGCCAGAATAGGTATCGACAATAGTGCCGTCGATATCCTGACATTTTTCCGGCGCCGGCAATTCTAACTGCATTTTCCCCAGTCCGGAACTGGCGCTTTCTTCAATGGCAAAAAAGCGGCCCGGGGAAGTATAGATATGCACCTGCGGCGTCATTTTGATCTGAACTTCGATCACCAGCAATGGTTCGGTCTGTTGCTGGCGTAAAGCAACCGTTAGCGGCGGCGTATTTTGGGATTGAAGCAAACCTGATAGTGATAGCAAACAAATTAAGTAAATCAGTATTTTCATAGAATTTTTCTGCATGGAAACTCCTGCCTTTAGGCGCCGGAATTAATTTCGTCAACCACGTTTGGTCGGCCCAACAAAGCTGGGCCGCAGGAAACTATAGAAAAGTAAGAAAAGGAACGTAATGACATGGGCAAGAAATTATACCACAACCTGATTGCCAGTTCATAAATTTTTTGGTGATCTTATGTTTTTTTTTTATTGTTGTTGTCAAAACCGTGGTTTTGTCATATATTATTAGTGTTTTGGTAATAGCGACCGCCGGATGCGGTCCGGTCAGACATAAACTTCAGGAAAACATCATGATGCAAAAGCAATACCTGTTCCAACAGGCTCAACAGATATCCGTTAAAATAAAAGAGCTGCGGCAGCGCCTCCATCAATATCCCGAACTGGCCTATCGCGAAATATTGACTTCTCAGTTGGTCAGTCAACGCCTGGAAGCCCTGGGCATTGCTCATGAAAAAAAGACCAAAATCGCCAAAACCGGCGTCGTCGGGATTATTCAGGGAAATGCCGGCGATGGGCCGCAAGTTATCGTGGCTTTACGGGCGGATATGGATGCATTACAAAAAACCGAAAAAAAGCAATGTCCCTATGCCTCGAAAATCAGCGGTTGTATGCATGCATGCGGCCATGACGGCCATACGGCTATTTTACTTGGGGTAGCCGAGATCCTGGCCCAGTTGCGCGATCGTTTCTCCGGGACGATCAAGCTGATTTTCCAGCCAGGCGAAGAGGGGGGCGCCGGGGGCTGGGCGATGGTGCAAGAAGGGGTGTTGCAACAGCCCGACGTCAATTGGATTTTCGCGCTGCATGGTTGGCCGAATTTGCCCTGCGGTAGCATCGGCATCCGCGAAGGCACGATGATGGTCGCCGCCAGCTCTTTTGTTATCGAAATTATCGGTCGCTCGGCGCATGCGGCGTCACCGCACTATAGCGTCGATCCGGTGGTCGCCGCCGCCGCGATTATCACTGCCCTGCAAAATATTCGTAGCCGGCTGACGCCGCCGACACAAAGCAATGTGATTTCGATCACCATTGTCGAAAGCGGTAATCGTCCCCTTGATGCCGGATTGCCGGGTAGTTATCAGGTACTTTCCAATCAATCCAATGTTATCCCGGAAATGGTACGGCTATCCGGAACCTCACGGGCACTGACCGAAGAAAATCAGAGTTGGCAGTTAGAGCAAATTCAGCGCATCAGCGAGCATATTGCTCAGGCTTTCGGTGCCCGAGTTGATTTTCGCGTCACTGAAAATTATCCTCCGACCATCAACGATCCCCAGGCCACCCAAATCATCGCCGCAGTCGGCGAAGAACTATTGGGCAAAGACAATGTCCACTGGCTGCCCCAACCATCAATGGGCGGTGAGGACTTCAGCTATTATCTGCGCGACAATGTCCGGGGTAGTTATTTTCGCCTCGGGCTATTCCAGGAAGGCTGCGAATGTCCCTGCTTGCACAGTGATTGCTTTGATTTCAACGATTCGGCTCTGATTCCCGGCATGGTAATGATGGCGGGCCTGGCGCTGAAAGTAGTTCAGGCTAAATTTGACTGATAGCTGTCTGTAACTATGAAAACCGATATCCTTCTGATAAATCCCTATATCCATGATTTCACGGCCTATGATTTGTGGGTAAAGCCGCTGGGGCTATACTGGCTCGCCGCTTATTTAGAGCAATACGGCTATCGTCCGACAGTGATCGATTGTCTCGACCGTTTCTGTCGCCCCTGGCTGCAACAACAGGGACGCAAACGTCCTAAGGGCTCCCGCTATGGCTATGGCCCTTTTCCCTATACTATCATTGCCAAGCCGGAAATTTACGCCCCGGTGCCGCGCCATTATCGCCGCTTCGGCAATGCACAGCGTCGCGCCAGCGCGGAGCCACATTCACATTGGGTGCGGGAAGGCTGCCAGCGGGCAGCGTGGCCAGATAGGCCTTGACCGCTTGCGTCAGGTCCTTGCCCTCGGCGGGCAGGAAGGCGTGCAGCACGGTGCGCTGTGCGCCAAAGGCAGCGGGCATGTCGCCGAGACCCAGCTTGAAGCCCAGGCCCAGAGCGGCGGCGCCGAAGAAACTATGCTTGAGGAAGGTTCGCCGATCCATGCGATTCTCCTTGGTGTTGCTCAACCGATCTTCATGCCGGCAAAGCCCATAAAGGCCAATGCCAGGATGCCGGCAACGATCATGGTGATTCCCGCGCCGCGCAGGCTGCGGGGTACGTCGGCCAGTTCCAGCTCTTCACGAATGCCCGCCATCAGCACCAGCGCCAGCGTAAAGCCCGCGCCCGCACCAATGGCGAAGATCAGCGACTGCAGGAAGGTGTAGGATTTCATCTGGGCGAACAGGCAAAGGCCCATGATCGCGCAGTTGGTGGTGATCAGCGGCAGGAAAATGCCTAGCGCGCGGTAAAGCGGCGTGGACACCTTCTTGATGACCATTTCCACAAACTGCACCAGCGCGGCGATGACCAGAATGAAGGCCACCGTCTGCAGGAATTCCAGATGGTAGGGATTCAACAGATAGTGCTGAATCAGCCAGGTCACCATGGCGGCCATGGTCATCACGAAGGTGGTAGCCATGCCCATGGAGCTTGCGCTGGACACCTTGCCCGATACACCCACGAAAGGACAGATGCCCAGAAACTGGATGAGGACAAAGTTGTTGATCAGCGCGGCGGCTAAAAAGATGCCGAAGAGTTCCATGCCTAGGCCTCCCGGGCAGCATTCAGCTGCGCCTGTTTGGCCGCCAGCTCACGCTTGCGGGTAATAATGTTGACGCTTCCCAGCATCAGGCCCAGAGTCAGGAAAGCGCCCGCGGGCAGAATCATGACGATCCAGGGCTCGAAGAAGGAAGGCATCAACTGCACGCCGAAAACCGTGCCGTTGCCCAACAATTCGCGAATGGCGCCCAGCACGGTCAGGGTCATGGTGAAGCCCAGGCCCATGCCGACGGCGTCAATGATGCTGCGCAGCGGATTGTTCTTGGCGGCAAAGGCCTCCTGGCGACCCAGGATGATGCAGTTCACCACGATCAGCGGAATGAAAGCGCCCAGGCTCTGGCTCAGGGCCGGGAACTTGGCCTTCATGGTCAGATCCACGATGGTCACGAAGGTGGCGATCACCACGATGTAGCTGGCGATACGCACCTGGCTGGGAATGGCCTTGCGGATGAGGGAGATCATCAGGCTGGCGCAGATGAGCACGAAGGTGGTCGCGCTACCCATGCCGACGCCGTTGACCGCCGAAGTGGTCACCGCCAGCGTGGGACACAAGCCCAGGAGCTGGACAAAGGAAGGATTCTGCTCCCACAGGCCCTTGGCGAATTCGGTCCACAGGCTAACCTGCTTCTTGTTACTCATGGCGGCCTCCCTCGGCCAGCAGCGGCCTCAATTGTCTGAGGGCATCGTTGACGATCTCCACGACAGAGCGCGAAGAGATGGTGGCGGCGGTAATGGCCTGCACCTCGCTCGGTCCCAGATCATTGCGTCGCTTGCCCTTGACCACACTCAGCTCGCCGGTGGCCGCCAGATGCTGACCGTCACCGTAGCCGAAATACTGCAGCGGATAATACTTGGGATCGTTGGCCAGCTCGGGTAGACTGCGGGACTCGCTCTCGCTCAAAGCGGCGGCGTGGGTCGGATCCAGGCGGATCCAGGTTCCCAGGCCCGGGGTCTCGGAATCGCTCAGCACCTTCAGGCCGCGCAGCTCGCGTCCCTGCGGATCCACGGCGATCATCACATCGACGACATCCTGGAAGCCGGTGCCCTTGTTGCGCAACACCCAACCCTGCAGCTCTTCGCCCTGAAAGACCTTCCAGGCGCTGAAGCTCTCGCCTTCGGCGGCTTCGCGCACCGCTTCCACCCGGTCCCCCGGGACGAGGAAGCCGATGGCCTCGTTCTTGGCTTTTTCTTTGCCCTGCTGAATCAGCGGGCTGGCCCAGCCATCGACCAGGCTGAGTGCGCCGCCGGAAACGCAACCGATGAGGATCAGCGTCAGCAGCATGTGAATGGTAGTCTTCACTTGGCACCTCCGAAGACCTTGGGCACGGTCCAGCGATTGATCAGCGGAACGGTGGCGTTCATCAGCAGAATCGAGAACATCACACCTTCAGGAAGTCCGCCGAAGACGCGAATCAGCACCGTCATCAAGCCAATGCCAGCTCCGTAGATGTACATGCCCTTCATGGTGATGGGGCTGGTGACCATGTCGGTGGCCATGAAGAATGCGCCAAAGAGGAAGCCGCCCGCCAGCAGATGATGCAGCGCGGTCAGCTGGCTGGCTCCCGTGGCGTGAAAGAGCGCGCCGAAGAGCAGGCCGGAGGCGATCATGCTGCCGACAATGCGCCAGTTGGCCAGACGCAGCACCACCAGTACCAGACCGCCAACGAGGATCGCCAGGGCGCTGGTCTCGCCGATGCAGCCGCCGGTGTTGCCGAAGAACATGTTGCCCAGAATGCCGTTGATCTCGGTCTTGGGCAGACCCGGCGTGAACTTCATCCACCCCAGCGGAGTGGCGCTGGTAATACCGTCCACGAGCGAAGTCACCTTGGTCAGCGAAGCGGCCCAGGCCGTCATGCCAGCGGGGAAAGCGGCCTGTAGAAAGGCGCGTCCCACCAGCGCGGGATTGAAGATGTTGTGCCCCAGTCCGCCAAAGACCGCCTTGCCCAGACCGATGGCGACAACGCCACCCAGGAAGGCGCCAAAGAGCGGGAAGCCCGGAGGCAGAATCAGGCCCAGCAGCAGACCGGTCAGCGCCGCGCTGCCGTCACCGTTGGTGCAGCCCTTCTTCAGAACCTTGTTGGTCAGGCCTTCGGTGAGCAGTGCGCCAAAGACGGCGGCCAGAATGGGGAGCAGCACGCCGGGGCCGAAGAAGTACACGGCCGCCAGCACACTGGGCAGCAGGCAGGCCACCACCGTCCACATGATTCGCGGAGTGCTCCACTTGGAGTGCGAATGGGGCGAGGTGGTCAGCTGCAGCAGACCCGAGGCAGATTCCGGGGCCTCGGGAGCCCGTTGCGGGTATCTCATGATCAGCCCTCGTTGCGGGGAAGCTTGCGAACGTTGGTTTTAGCCAGGCGCAGCCACTGCACCAGCGGAATGTGGGCCGGGCAGGCGAAGGCGCAGGTGCCGCACTCCATGCAGACCATCACATCCAGGTCACGGGCCTCTTCCCAGCGCTCGAACTGCGACAGTCGTGCCAGACGGCTGGGCAGCAGGCTCAGCGGACAGACGGAGACGCAATTGCAGCACTTCAGGCAGTTGCTCTGCGCCGGCTCCTTGACCTCGTCATTCGTGAGCACCAGAATGCCGGAGGAAGCCTTGACGATGGGCGCTTCGAGGCTATAGGCCGCGGGTCCCATCATCGGGCCGCCGAGCACCACGCGACAAGCGTCATCGGTGGTTCCGCCGCAGAAGTCGATGACTTCCTGAACCGGCGTACCAATGGTGACGTAAAGGTTGCGCGGCCTTTTGATGCCGTGACCGCTGACGGTCAGCGCCGCCTGACGGGGCATCTCGCCTTTGACCACAGCGTCCAGCGCGGCCAGTGCAGTACCGACGTTTTGGATCACGCAGCCGACGTCCATCGGCAGTCCGCCCGCGGGCACTTTGCGACCCGTGGCGGCGACGATGAGCATCTTCTCACCACCCTGCGGGTACTTGGTCTTCAGCTCGAAGACCTCGATGCCCGCCTGGGCACGCATGGCAGCGATGGCCTCAGGCTTGTTGCCCTCGATGCCGATGCCGATGCGCTTGGCGCCGCAGATGCGGGCTAGCAGCTTCATGCCGCGGGCCAGATCCGCCGTGCGCTCGATCATCAGGCGGAAATCGCGGGTGAGATAGGGTTCGCACTCGCAGCCGTTGATGATCAGCCACTCGATGGGCTTGTCCTTCGGCGGGCTCAGCTTGACCGCGGTCGGGAAGGCGGCGCCGCCCTGTCCGACAATGCCCGCCTGACGCACGCGCTCCAGCAGCTCGGCCACGGGGGCCTGCTCCGGATCGAGGGGGGGCAGCAGCATTGGACTGCTGTCCGGCAGAGGTGGAGCCTCTTCCCCTTCCTCCACTTTGGGAGCGGGGGGCGGTCCGGGCTTGATGGCGATTACCTGGCCACTGCCGCCGCCCGCCAAAGGCGAGTTCTGCAACATGGCCACGGTTCCGGTCACCGGGCTGTGGACCGGCGCGGAAATGAATCCGTCGGCCTCAGCCAGCAGCTGACCCTGCCGCACAAAGTCGCCCTTCTTGACCAGCACCTTGGCGGGTTTCCCCAGATGTTGAGCCAGCGGTACGAAGACTTGCGCGGGATCAGGCATGACCTCAAGGGCCAGGCCTTCGGTGAGTTCCTTTTCCTCCGGGGGATGAACGCCCCCGTGGAAGCTTAATTTTCCCATGAGCTACCCGTTTGGAGTGATTCTCAGTGATCCGTCCAAGCAAGCAATTAAGTTAAAGTGTTGACAGGGGAGCGTCAAACTTTGACAGCTAAAAGACGCCTTTCTTCCATCGCTATCGCTGCCGACTTCTGCGAAGTCGGATCGGTATCGGTATCGGTATCGGAGTCGCAACTCGGAAGCAAGCCGACAATCTCCAGCTGGCTGCTCCTTCTCTTCTGCGAACTCAGCTCTGAAGATTGTCCATGAAAAGAGTCGACCCGCGATCGGTATCGGTATCGGTGTGCTTCAAGCTACGCTCGAAACACCTCGACGAGGCCACGCTTCAGGAATAGCTGGTATCCATGTGCGCTATCCGCTTCGGTGCCAGCACACGTCCATAAAGTGTACACTTGATCTGCTGCTATGAGAAAAACCTCCATCGGCAAAGAGACGCTGTCTAACCCTTGGTCCAGCAGGTGCTATAGTCCCGGTGACACATACCAGTCCGATACAGTAGAGTACCCCGGCGTTCTCGCGAGCACCGGGGTATTAATGATTCAATGATCACGCCGAAGCGTGCGGGAGCCTTGGGCGCTATTTCAGCAGCAGCAAGCGCTGAGTCTCACAGCCCGCCTCGTGACGCAGCACAGCCAGATAGATTCCGCTGGCCGCATTGCCGGCCTGCCACTGGAACTCCCGGCGTCCGTGCTCCACGAGTCCATCGGCCAGCACAGCCACTTCGCGTCCGGCCAGATCATAGATGGCCAGGCGCACTTCGGCGGTCTCGGGAAGCTCGAAGGCCAGCATGGTCGTCGGGTTGAAGGGATTCGGATAGGCCTTCAGCAGGCTGAAAGCGGCAGGCTGCTCGTCGGCCTCGGCGACGTCCTCGTCCCAATTGGCGGCGCTGATGCTGATCTCATCGTAGTAGCCATAATTGTTGGGCGGCGAACCCTGCTGATGCTGTCCGTACAGCGAGAAGTCACTGCCCCAGCCGCCGGAAACGTTGGGCGTGAAAGCCACCCACGCGCTGTAGGGCTCCTGATCCAGCGCGATGGAAAAGACGGCATCGTCCCAATCGACGCGCATGGAAATGTGGTGCCAGCTAAGGGGCGTGATGCCGCTCAGCAGCTGCTCGCCGTTGTGCGTGTAGGAATAAGTGCTGCCTTCGCAATAGAAGTAGTGGCTGATGCCCGCGTAGCCAAAGAGCGTGGGTGCGGAATTGGCGTAGTTGGTGGGCAGATAGACGTCGAACTGAATCAGCACGTCCTGCTCAAAGAGGCTGCCCGGATAGGACGCGCCGCGGCAGTTGCCGCCGTTGCCCTGCACCAGCGCGCCTTGTTGACCACCGCTGACGAGGGTGTTCTCGATGCGCACGCCGCCGGAGCTCCAATGGTCGACCCAGCCAGCCGCGTTGGCGCCCACAGCTCCGTTCTCAAAACTCTCGCTCCACAGCACGCTCTGCACACGCGCGCCGAGGTCCTGGCGCTGAAGGCCGTTCCCGTTTGCACCTGCATCGGCAAGCTGGGCTGCCGCCAGGAATCCCGGCAATGCCAGGGCAAAAGCCAGTACTACACGTTGTTTCATCTCTGTCTCCCAGGCTCTGATAAATGGTGTCTGGCGACGTGCGAGGTAGTGTTCGGGGGTCTCGCGCGTTGCCGTTTATCCTGGAAGCTCCCCGCACAGCGGAGCTCGCTTCTTTGGTTCATCTTCGATTGCAGGAGGGTCTCAGGGCGTGCACAAGTTGGCAAACAAAGCTGTGGGTTGTAGTAGGAAAAGTTGGCTGAGTAACCAAAGCTCGCCAGGAAGATTGCATCTCGCAAAGCGCGCCAAGGACGCAAAGAAGAATCTGGACTGGTGAAGACATCTGCTGAACACACATATTGACGAGAGCGTCTCTCCTTTGCGTGTAAAATCACCCCTCTTCAAGAGGTCCTAGCCAACAGCCAGCTATTATAACCAAAACTCCCTTTTACTCTTCCTTGGCGAGCTTCGCGAGCTTGCAAGCTCTTCGAGCTTGGCGAGATGCACCTCTTTTTTGTCAAACAACAGGAAACTGTCTACAGCAGCTTACAGCAGTATCCTCCGCAAGCGAAACACGCGGCGAATCTCTTCACTCCGGGCTTTTCTCGTTGTAGTTTGCAAGACGAAAGCCAGGAGTACAGATGACGGAAAACGAGATTGGCCGAATTGTGATTGATGCTGCGTTGACAATTCATTGCGAGCTAGGGCCAGGTTTGTTGGAGACCGTCTACGAAGCCGTACTCGCACACGAGCCTAGAGAAAGAGGTCTGGTCGCTTTGAGACAAGTCCCGGTCCCGGTGTTTTGGCGCGGAAAAGAGTTTCATCTCGGATTTCGGGCTGACATCATCATCGAAGGCAAAGTCTTGCTGGAGTTGAAGTCCATCGTTTGCATCACCGACACACACAGGAAGCAACTCCTCACTTATCTGAAGCTTAGCGGATTACGGTTGGGGTTTCTTTTAAACTTCGGGGAAGGTCTCATGCGAAATGGTATCGTCCGTGCAGTTTATCGTTTGCCTGAACACTGCTGAAAATGCTCAACGCAATACAGTGAAGTCGCCGCAGGGCTCGTGGTCGATCTCCTCGCGGGCAAGCTCGTCCACGCGGATCATACCCGGGTTGCCCTCAAGCTGCGTGAGTACGCTCAGGATGCTGGCGGGTTCGCCCTGAAAGAGCGCCCCGACGCGACCATCGGGCAGGAGGCTGGATGTGGGAGTTCGCTCGTACTCACAAACGAATCCAATATGCCTGCCATGCAGATGTATAGAGCTCTGGGAGGACGCCGAATCAACCCCGACGATGTGATGTTCAAATGGCAGATGGACCACGAGAAACAGGTGCATGATTGCGGAACTACCGCGCTGGGAACTTGACCCGGAGTGTAGACAGGACAAGTGTGGTCTCTACAGTCAATATGGTCAACTGACGGAGGAAAGCGAACGGACCTCGTCGAGTGGTCGGTCGCCAAGGGTCGCGAAAGGCTCATTTAACAAAATCTTGCTGCCGTCCCGATCCGTGTCACGGCGCTTGCGCACCTTCGACACAGGAACGGCACGGTTGCCGAACGCACCCGCCGCACCACAGACCGGGCGGCAGACGCTAAACATTCCCCGACCACCCCACCAGCCCGATCCACATCGCAACCACAACAGCGCCCTGACCGATGGTGGTGAAAACACCCCTCTCTTCGCTGCCTCTCGTGCTCCCCAGCATGTCGAGGAAGTCCCAGCGGAGGGTGCACACGCACGCGCGTGACACGCCTGAGCCGGGATGGGATCGGCAGGAGTAGGTCGTCCTGCCTTTTATGGTTGTGTCAGGGCACTCGATTGTCGCGGGACCGGCGGTTCACAGGGCGTGCCGATCCAGCCAGGCGAGCATGGCTTCCACACTGCCTGTGGCCAGGGCTATGCAGGTGTCCGCCGCGCCATAGTAGACTCTGAGCGTGTCACCGTCCGGGGCCAGAGTGCAGCCGCAAGGGAAAACAACATTGCCCACGTCGCCGCGCTGTTCGTAGTCTTCCTTGGGGCCGAAGACCCATTCGCTGCCGCGCTTCAGGCAGAGTTCCGGCTCGTTACGGTCGAAGAGGGCCAGCCCGATTCGGTAGAGACAGCCGGCTCCGGTGTGCTTCATGCCGTGGTAGAGCACTAGCCAACCTTCGGGCGTCTCGATGGGCGGACAGTTCAGGCCGATGCGACCGGCGTCCCAGTAGCCGCCCAGCCGCGCTTCCAGCATCAGCTTGTGGCTGCCCCAGTGGCGCAAGTCGGCGGAGTAGGAGACCCACATGTGCGCGCCCTTCGCGCTGACGGGGCGATGGATCAGGGCCCAGTTCCCACCGATGCGGACGGGCAGGAGCGCGGCGTCCTTGTCCTCTGGCGACATGATGATGCCGACGCGCTCGAAGTGGCGGAAGTCCTCGGTGAAGGCCAGGGCTACGCCTGGGCCATCGCGGGAGAAGGCCGTGTAGACGACGGCGAACTTGTGCAGTTCGGGGATGTACGTGATACGTGGATCCTCGATGCCGTACTGTTCTTCGGGGTGCTCCCCGGGATCCGGCGCCAAGGTAGGCTGTGGATCAATCTTCCACCCATCCACGCCGTTGACCGAGCAGGCCGCGCAGAGGTGTGAGAGGCCGCCGCGGTCCTCGACCCGGCACAGCAGCAGAGTCTCGCCGTTGGGCAGCATTACGGCGCCGGCGTTGAACACGCTGTTGATCTGGTAGGGCCAATCCGCTGCGCTAAGGATGGGGTTGTGCCTGTGTCGCAGCAGCAGTTCCGGGGGCATCGTTTTCATGTGAGTCTCGCTTTCTGGGTAAGGGCTGCGTGCTCCGCCAGCCGCAATTCCAATAGCGCCTGCAGGAAGGCCAGGGTGGATTCTGCACCCTGGTTCTCGTTCACGCGGTCGGGATGCAAGCCGTCGCGGCAGCCGCCGGTGGTCGGGTCGTAGATCGTCAACCCCAGGTCGTTGCGGCCCAGGAACCACTCAAAGGCGCAACGTGCTTCTCTGCGCCAGCGCTCGTCCCCGGTGATCCCGTGGGCTTCGAGGCAGGCCGATACCATCGCCTGGGCTTCGATGGGCTGCTGGTCGAACAGGGCCCGCTCGCCACCTCGCTCGAAGAAGCCGTTGGAGCCGATGGGGACAAAGTGCCGGGTTTCGCTTTCCGCCAGCTGCAGGTCCGAGAGCCAGATCAGCGATTCGAGGCCGATTTCGCTCATGGCCTCGTCGGGGATGGTGCTACCACACATCAGCAGGGCGTGCGGCAGCGCAGCGTTGCAGTAGCTCAAGCCGGGCTCGAACCAGTGCCAGTCTTCCTTGCGGTGCACCCTGTACAGCGCAAGCAGGCGCCCCGCCAGCTCTTCGCGCACCTGGCCCGCCCGGCGGTCGCCTTCGAAACGCTGGACGTATTCGTGAATGCCCAAGAGCGCAAAGGCCCAGGCACGCGGGCTAGTGGTCTCGAGAATGGCGGGTAGTGCTCGTTCGAAAACGCGTCCGGCCATGCTCTGCAGGGCGGCGGTATTCGAGCGGCCCATCACCGTGCCCAGCGCCCACAGCGCGCGACCGTGGCTGTCGTCAGAACCGCGCTCCTCGGTCCAGCGACGCTGGTAGTCCATCGTATTGTGAAAGCGGCCTGTGCCGTTATTGAAAGCGTATTCGATAAAGGCCAGGTAGCGCACGGCCAGATCCAGTGCTTCGCTGTTGCCCAGCGCTTCCAGCAAAGCGCTGACCATCAGGGCACGGGCGTTGTCGTCCGTCGTGTAGCCTTCACGGTAGTTGGGCACGGTGAAAATGGCGTGCTGCAACATGCCAGTCATGTCCGTCATGTGGCGCAGGTGGTCCAGCCTGAGCGGGGGTAGCTCGCCCAACTGCTTGTCCAGCGCTCGTGTCGAGATGCCGCTCGGGACGAAGTGCCGACGTTCGGCGCGGGCCCGGTTGAAGCTGTCCATGTAGAGTTCCGCGACGTGGGGCCAGATCATGGCCCGTCCGTAGAGGTAGGCCTTTTTGCGCATGGCGTGCCGCTTGGGCTCATTGTCCAGCAGATCGATCACGTGCTCGGCCATGGCCTCCGCATTGCGGAAAGGCGTCAACACGCCTCGACCCTCGGCTAGCAGATCCTCGGCGTACCAGTACGGGGTTGAGATCACGGCCTTGCCCGCGCCCACGGTGTAGGCGAGGGTGCCGGAGACGATCTGTTGCGCATTGAGGTAGGGTGTGATGTAGATGTCGGCAGCACCGATGAACTGGATCAGTTCCTCCAGGCTGACGAAGCGGTTGTAGAAGGCCACATGGGCTTCCACGCCCTTTTCCTGGGCCAGCCACTGCAGCGACAGTCGGTAGCTCTCGCCCTCGTGTTGGAGCACGTGGGGGTGTGTGGCGCCCAGAATGATGTACACCACGCTCGGGTAGCGTGCTACAATGGCGGGCAGGGCCGAGATGACGGTCTCGATCCCTTTGTTGGCCGAGAGCAGGCCGAAGCTAAGCAGCACGATCTTTCCCTCGACACCAAAGAGATCCTTGTTGAAGCTCGGATCGATGAAGGGCACATCGTGGATGCCGTGGGGGATGACGTCGATCTTGTCCGTCGCCACTCCGTAGATGTCGCTGAGGAACTCCGCCCCGCGCGCGCTCATGACCACCAGCCGGTCGGACAGGGCCGCCACCTCTTCGAGCACGCGGCGCTGGTCGGGATCCGGTTCATTCAGGATCGTGTGGAGCGTAGTGACGATGGGCATGCGCAGCTCGCGCAGCAGGGCCAGGATGTGGCTGCCCGCGCATCCGCCGAAGATGCCGTATTCGAACTGCAGACTGACCAAATCAACGTTGTTGATGTTGAGGAAGTCCGCGGCCCGGCGATAGGAGTCGATGTCCTTCTCGGCCAGCTCGAAGCGCACGCGAGGAGGATAGGCGTAGCCAGCCGCGGTGTCGTTTACCGGGATGGCGATGCTGGTCGCCTCGGGGTAGCGGGTAGAGACGGCTTCGCACAAGTCGTAGGTGAAGGTGGCGATGCCGCACAGGCGGGGCAGGTAGTTGCCGATGAAGGAAATGCGGCTGAGGGGCATTTGCATCAGACCATTGATCACCAGGTGTTCCCTTTCTTGCTGCTGTGCCGCGATGAACCGCGAGGATGTTATCCGGATGCTTGCATAGCGAGTATCAACTTCCCACTTCACCATTCATGGCGAACAGCCCCAGCAATTCACAAGCTAGTCCGGTGGCGCTTTGCCAGTCGCCTGGTCCACCTTGTGTGCGGCCCCCGAAAGCTCCATCCAGGTCTTCTCGCGGCTGACCCAGAGCAGAACCAGCGCAACGACAAGCAGGTAGAGAATCCCCAGGGCCAGCAGTACAATGGTGTTCGTGGGCGTCGGCAGCAGGGTGTACAGCGCGAAATGCGCCAGTACCAAACCCGTGATCGCCAGCATGGCCAGGATGACCATGACCAAGCCGCCCAGGAAGAGCTGGCGCGCGGTGCGGACACTGCTCACCATGTTGGCCGCTGCCTCGATCTGCAGCAGATCCAATAGCACACGACCGTAGGGCGCGAGCACGCCCTGCGATACGCGCTTCAACAAGGAAGACAAGAGCTGCATCAAGATTCAGCTCGCGTATGGGAACAATGCGTCTTGCTGCCCATCAGGTAGCCACCCACCAAGGAGACAGCGGCGGCGGCACCGATGTAGGGCCAAGGATTGCCGTGGACGTGGTCATCCACGGCGATTGCGGCATCCTGCACCTTCTCCTGGCCCAGGTTCTTGGCGCGAACCAGCGCTTCGATCTCTTCCTTCAGCGTAGCGAACAGCTGCTGGATCACCGAACGCTCGGTCTCCATCAGTACGCTTGCCAGATGCGAGTAGCGGTCCTTGAACAGCTCGCGTAACTCGTCTTTCTTTTCCCGCGCGGCGGCCTCGAGTAGTTCCAGGGCCTGCGCTATTTTCTCGTTGCTCGTCGAATCCATAGTGTCCTCGTGATGATTTGTCGTACTCAGTCCCCGGGGGTGGAGACGGCGTCACGTGTTCGTTGCGCCGTTCCTCCCTCAGGGCTTGGTTCAGTCGTGTTATTTCAAGCGGTACGTGATTCCACCAAGGAGAACCCAGTTCCATTCCGCGTCCTCAATACCGTCGTCGCGGTAGTTGAACTGTATCTCAGGATTGAAGGAAAGCCGGTTCTCCAGGTAGAGGATGAAGGTGCTGGCCAGAGTCACTTCCGTGACGTTCTCTGCATCGGTTGCGGTCGGAATGTCGATCCGGGCCATGAGACTGTTGTACCAGTCGATGCGGTTGGAAATCTCATAGTCTACGCGGAACAGGTCCTCGAGGTTGTAGGAGAGGTCGTCGGCAAACACGGTCGCGATCGACGCTTTGTTGCTGAACTGCAGATCCATGCCCACCGGCCTGTGCCAGTCCAGGCGCGCAGTGAGGGCCGGATCTCCACTGGAACCGTTGTAGTCTGAGATGCGCGAGCCGACTCCCAAACGCACCTGCCAGCCGTGCCAACGTTGGGCGGTGGGTTCGGCCATTACCTCCTGGATGCGCAGCGTACCCATGGCGCCCATCGTCTCTGTCGCCAGTACCCCGGCGTCCTGCAGGACGCTTTCCATCTCGCCGTACCAGTACTTGCGGTACTCCACAGGGCCGTAGCGGCTGCGGAACTCGCTCTCACGATCGATGACCGCAGCTAGTTTCAACAGGGCCGCATCGGGCATGCCGCGCGTAGTGATGCCATACTTGACGAAGTCCTCGTCCATGCGAACGGCTTGCTTCAGCACGGTGGCGTTGATGGTACGCCCGAAGCCCAGTCCAGCTTCGACATCGATGCGGGGATCATCGGCCTCGTCCTGCAAGATCAGCCTGCGGTAGTCGGCAGAAGCGCCGCCGTAGACGAAGAAGTTGTCTTCGTTGTTGAAGTACTTGTCCAGGTTGGTGGCCATGTTGATGTCCCAGGCGTCCTCGGTCGACGCTCCGTCGATGGTGGATCGGCTGGTGCTGACGCTGGCTCCGAGTGACACATCATAACTGAAGGGGAGCGAGCGCAAGGCCAGCCAATAGTTGCCGGATCCGCCCAAGGTGAAGCCCACCTGGGTTGTGTCGGCGGAGGTGCCGTTGGCGTTGAATGTGCCGTTCAGGTAGGCCTGTTGCGTGGTACTGGTGGGAAATGTGTAGTCCAACAGTGAAATGGCGTGCGCTGAGCCCACCACTCCCACTGTGACTGCCAGACCCGTGATGAAACGTGTATAATTTCTCATAGGAACCTCTAATGCTTAAGGATAGGGTGATTCTTATCTGTATGGGAACGCCACCGTCCCAGGATAGCACCGGGTGGTACTCGCGTACAGCGGCGGTGCCGACTGTACTGGTTCGAGGAAAGGCCCTCGCCCCAGCTAAGGTTTTAGAATGCGTCGACCTTGAATCACCCTGATCAACACTACCACGATGGCAGCAACCAGCAGGACGTGAACGAGCCCACCCATGGTTACCGAGGTGAGCAATCCCACTGCCCAAAGCAGTAGTAGAATGAGTGCGATTGCGAGTAGCATGAATTTCCTCCTTCTGTTCTGAATGGTGCAGCCTCAGCAACTGAAAGCGCATCTGGCTTGCTATCCACTATCATAGCGCATCATGCAATTCAACGGCCACTTCCTTGATTCGGCGGGTGCCGTGGTCCATTTCCGGCATTTTCTGCTGCCCCAGCTTTGGTTAACGCCGACTGCCGCCGCGATTTCAATAAATCAGCAAGCTTCTTACCACCCTGGATTCCGCTGTGATCGATCATAACGATGATCCTCTTCCCTCAGTTTGATTGAACCTGTGCTCGCCCGCAGCAACAGCGAGAAGGGAGTACAGCGGATGCGGGGAGCTTGGGTAGCGTCAGGCGCTTGTGGTGCTCTGTGTATCAACTCAGAGGAAGCAGGGGCAGCAGGCGAGTATCAGGGATGATCTCTGTTCCCCTTCGCTGCATTGCTTTCGTTGGGGCGCGGTGGCATGCCGTACTTCTTGAGTTTGCGATAGAGGGTGGCCGTACCAATGCCCAGCTGGGCTGCCGTGCGAGTCTGATTGCCGTCGTTGAGTTTGAGGGCTGCCAGGATGTACTCCTGTTCCACCTCGACCAGGGGGCGAACGACGCCTGTGTCCACACGTGGAAAGCCTGGTTCTGAATGCAGTTCCGCAGGCAGGTCCTCCACCTCGACCCGCGTGCCGCAGGCCAGTGCCACAGCGCGCTCCATCACGTTTTCCAGCTCGCGCACGTTGCCTGGCCATGAGTAGCGCAGCAACTCCTCGGCGGCGCCCGGGGCGAGGCCGTTGATCTGGCGCTCCATGCGCTGTGCTGCATCCGCCAGCAACAGGCGTGCTAAGGGCAGCACGTCTTCCCGGCGGTCGCGCAGGGGCGGCACCAGCAGCTCCACCACTTTTAGGCGGTAGTAGAGATCCTGGCGGAAACTGCCGTCAACCACGGTGCGGGACAGATCGCGATTGGTGGCCGCCAGGATGCGCACGTTGACAGGACGGCTGCGGTTTTCTCCCACGCGGCGGATCTCGCGCTCCTGGAGTACGCGCAGCAACTTGACCTGCATGCCCGGTGATACTTCGCCGACTTCGTCCAGCAAGAGGGTGCCCCGGTTGGCCGCCTCAAAGAGTCCGGGCCGGTCAGAGTTGGCGCCGGTGAAGGCTCCACGGGCATGGCCAAAGAGTTCGCTCTCGAGCAGTGTCTCTGCGATGGCTCCGCAGTTGACCGCAATGAATGGACCCGCGGCGCGAGTGGATTCATCGTGGATCAGCCTGGCAATGCGCTCCTTGCCTGTGCCGCTTTCACCAATGATCAGTACGGTGGCATCGACCTTTGCTACGCGCCGTCCCAGGTCCACGATTCGCTGCATGGAACGACTCTGGGCGACGATTCCCTGGGGCGCCATCGGTTCCGGAATCACGTGGGTCAACTTGCGATGGTGGGCGCGCAACTTGGTCTCGGCGGCTTTGAGGGTTTTGATCACACGCTGCAAGGAGACAGCGAGGCACTCTTCCAACTGGCCAGTCGCATAGAAGCTCAGGTCCTCGGTGCGCTCGCTGCCCCAGTCCTCCCTTGTTCGGCCAACCAAGTGACAGGCGGCGTGTCCTCTGCCCAGGCAGCGATCCTCGAGCACAAAGATTTCCTTCCCGCACACATGGCTGAGATGGCCGCTCATAAGCCCACAGATGGTCCAGCAAACGGCGCTGTCGGAACGACCGAAGTGCAGCAGGTGCTGCTCGGCTTCGTAGGACGAGAGCAGCAATGCACCCTTGCGGCTGAGTGGGTTCTCGCTTCCCGGCTCGACAAGAAACAGCCCCTCCAGCATACTGATGCGAGTACCCGACAGCTGCCAATCTTTCTGACTGGCCCAACTGAACTCTGCATTCATTGCTTCGGCCATGCGCCAGCCGTGGGCGAATCCAAACTGGGTGAGCACTGTGCGTGCGGCTGTTAAGCCAAAATTCTCAACAAGGTACTTTCGCAGTAAGCCCATCGCGGTGGCATCGAGTAACAAAACCCGTTGACCCGCAAAGCGGATCGTGCCCCCTTCTGGATCTAGCTCCAGCAACTCCTTGTGGTGTAGATCGTTAATTTTGATTACGCACCTCCGTTCGATCAAAATGATAGTAATTTGATTTCATTCTGATCGAAATATATCGACATAAAAAAACAAAATTTCTTAAGTCGTTAAATTATATCGTGTTGGAAACATGGCCCAGGTCGTGCAAGGGATCTTCGCGGGGAAGGGCTTGCGCCCGACCCCTGGCCGCCGTGTTCCGGCTGCCTGCCTGCCCGTCTCGTTTAGCGGCGATGCGACCAATGCTGGTAGGTGGCCTGGCCAAGGCTGGGTGCCAGACAGAGAGAATACGACCGATCAAAAGGAGGACATCGTGATGTATGTCACGAAATCTAGAATCGCACATTTCACACTGGCCATCCTGGCGAGTGTGGTGCTGGTGGGGTGCTCATCTGTACCCTTGCGCACCGAGGCCTCTACATCAGCCATCAGCGCTGCGGAAGCCGTGGGGGCTGCAGCAGTTCCTCAGGCCGCGCTCCATCTGCAACTAGCCAGAGAGCAGTTGGACCTGGCGCGCGCCTTGGCCGCCAGGGGTAAACAAGAACTGGCCGAGTTAATGCTCAACCGAGTGGTTGCAGACGCGCAACTAGCAGTATTGCTGGCCAGTGAGAAAACCGTGAGGCAGGAAGCCGAGGCCGCAATTGCGCTTGTTCAGGAACTGAGGCAGAAAAACAAGCTCCCTCAGAGCAAGCGCTAGACCCGTGTCGGCCACAACACGAAGACAACGATTGGAGAACCCATGAAGATCTGCAGAACCTTGCTCCTTGCCGCCTGCGCCGTACTTATCGGCGGCTGCGCGGCAACCGTTCCACACGAATTGACCGAGGCCCGTACTGCGAACCAGCGCGCAGCGGCCGGTGACGCCGCCCAGGTCGCTCCGGTCGAGCTGCATCAGGCTGATCTAGCGCTTCAGCTGGCAGAGGCGGCCTTCGAAGACAAACCCAAGTCTGCGGAGACACGCGACCTGGCCTACATTGCGCTGCGAAAAGCAGAGATCGCCGAAGCGACCGCATCCGTCGCAATCGAGAAGCAGCGCCGGACTCAGGCCCAGGCGGATCTGTTGGCCTCCCAAAGTGAGATAGCCGAGAACGCGCAGCAGGAGTTGGCTCAGGCCAAGTCGGAGCAGATGGCCACGAGGCAGAGCGATGCTCTAGCAGCTGCAGAGCAAAGAACGACTGCAGCACTGGCTAAGCTGGCCATTGTCACGGAAGATGCTCGCGGCCTGGTCATATCCTTGTCGGGCAATGTGCTCTTCGCCACCAACAGTTCCACCTTGCTGCCTGCCGCCAGAACGCGTCTGGATCAGTTGGCTACTGCACTGCTCGAAGTCCCGGAGCGCAACTTGCTGATCGAGGGCCACACCGACTCGCAGGGCAGCGAAGGCCATAATCAGACGCTGTCACAGGCGAGGGCAGACTGCGTCCGCGATGTATTTGTACAGCGTGGTTACAGATCCTTTCTGATCAAGTCCAGCGGCATGGGTGAGACACATCCACTTGCAGACAATGCTACCGTTGAGGGTCGCGCGAAGAACCGTCGAGTCGAGATTGTCATTGTGCGTTCAACCGCGACTAGTCAGCATTAATCCTGGGCTTGTGTCGATCTGAAGAAGCTGAGGTATTCAAGAGTAGGAGAACTCGATGATACATCCCGATCCTGAGCAGACGCCCGACAAAGCTGAGAACTCCCTCTTCAACGAGTCGCCCCAGGAATGCAGGCGGTTGGACCCCGACATGGCACAGCCTTCAGTGGCAGCCGAATTGGGTGAAGTCAGGCAGAAGCAAAGGCAAGCCGACCAGGCGTTGGAAGACTACGCGCACACGAAAAATGCTGAGTTTGTGAAGCGGATGAAGCAGGAGTTGGGGATGGTCCAGTCCGAGCTGGATCGACTAAGTGCCAAGGTGAACTTGGACATTAGCAGGGTGGTGGCCCGTGACAAGAGCTAACTTGATGCCATCTGCAAGCCATGAGCCAGCTCATTACCTGGCGGAATCGCCAAAGTGCAAGACTACGGGAGTGGGTTCCGCCGCTGCACGCCTGGCCATCACGCGGGAGACATGATTGCTTTGTCAGACAACGACTTTTGTGGCTTTGGCCACCCTGGCGTCCGTCGCCACCGCCAGAATGGTAGATGGGTTCGGACTCGGTCTGATCCCGGGTGGAACCGGCTGGCATCAATATGAAGAGCTGGATCAGCCCGGAGTGTGGTATTAACGCTGTGGCGGCTTGGTCTCTCGTAGAGAACCAGGGCTTCCGGTTCCATGCGGACTACCTTGTGCACGAGTTCAGTTGCCTTAACCGAATCCGGGAAGGCAGAGTTGCTGGTCTAATACGGTATCGGCGGACGGGCAAGGCTGGTGAACGATAATTCCTATGAAGGACACAACGCCAACGATGCGATGATCGGCATTCGAGTGCCGCTTGGCTTGGCCTTCCTGCCAGCGACGGCGCCGCTGGAGTTCTTTCTTGAGATCGTGCCGATTCTGGACGTGCTACCTGACACGGACTTCGATATCAATGGAGCCATCGGGGTTCGCTTCTACTTCCGGTACTCCCGTGCCCGTATACTTACCGTTGCAACACCCAGGGAGATAGAATGCAGCGACTCATCCTGACTACCGGGTCCGAACCGCCTGGAACGAAGCAGAGTGATCCCCCATCTTCGCGGAGCGACACTTCTATTGCCCAGCGGCATGATGTACCGACCTTGTCCGCGTTTTTGTGCTCCTGTACCCGGTTGCGGGAGCACTGCCGAAGGTTGCACGCGGGTACAGACCGATGATCTCCCTGCGCAGATCCAGCGAGCGCCACCACGAGCGGGTCATGGGCCAGGAGTTCTGGTTTAGCTTCGACCCCTCCGCTTCCGGCTTCGGATCTTTGCTGGCTCTGGTCGAGAACCGCATTCCCCCGGGTGCAGGCACCGAGTCGCGCTCGCGAAACGGAGACGATGTCATGACCTACGTCCACGAGGGTACGCTTGCGCAGGAGGACGGGAAGGGGCGCACCACCATGGTGCAGAGTGGCGAGTTCCAGCGAACGAGCGCCGAAGGACACCTTCGCCTGAGCGAACGAAATGCCTCAGAAAGCAATTGGGCACATGTCTTTCGGATTGTGATGCAGGCCTTTGGACCCGATCTCGACACCAGCCTTGAGCAGAGGCGCTTTACAATCGCCGAGCGCCGAGGCATACTACGCATCGTAGCGTCTCCTGATGGCCGCAAGGGTTCATTGCGCATCCGCGCCGACGCGCTACTCTACTCGTCCTTGCTGCGAATTGGCCAACATCTGGTTCACGCCTTGGCACCAGGGCACAGTGCATGGCTGCAGGTTGTGCATGGGGAAATCGCATACGCTGACTTCGTCCTGTATAGCGGTGATGGCGCCAGCATTGGTAACGAACCATCGATCTCCTTTCGTGCATTGGGGGATGCAGAGATCCTGTTACTCGACCTAGGACACAGTGCCGTGTCAGCGTAATGGCCGGCTACCATTGCTCACGATCGTATTGCCGCGCGAGCTCTTCAAGGGGGACCGCAGAATCGTTCGTCCTGGCTTTCTAGCATACTCTGCATCCTATCTCGTGGAATAACAATAATCGATCTACATAATGTCCCACTCCCAGCCGTTCTTCATGGCATCAACATGGAGGACATCATAAGCCAGGGCACCAGAATCCAGTTCCGCAGAGGATTCACCTTCCTCGAGTTCATGCAGCGTTTCGAAACTGAAGACAAATGTGAACAAGCGCTTCACAGAAGCCGTTGGCCTAAGGGCTTCGTCTGCCCCTATTGCAGTTGCACAAAGGGGCACACATTGCGCAATCGTTCGTTGTTTCAGTGCACCAGCTGCCGGCTGCAGACTTCGCTGACTGCTGGAACAATCTTTCACAGCACCAAGCAGCCCTTGCATGCCTGATTCCTGGCGATCTACTTCCTCAGCCAGACCAAGTCCGGCATGTCCAACCTGGAGTTTGCGCAACATCTGAACGTCAATCACAATACCGCCTGGCTGATGATGCACAAGCTGATGGACTTGACTGCCGGGGATGGCCGCCTGCTTGACGGCAGCGATCTCAACCTATGGCATGAGTATATGCAGGGACAGTCTCCCAGGGCACTGTCCGATAGAATCATACGGAAGCTGCTTAAGGACAACGAGACGAATGATGAGAACGCAGACGCGAGCACCAAAGCAGATTGGTGATTTCGGCGAGGGGCTTAGCACCTACGCATTTATTCGGAAGGGCTTTGAGGTCGCCATGGTGGATCACGTGGGAGCCGACCTGATCGGGGAAAAGCAGGGTTTGCGCTACGCCGTATCGGTGAAAACACGGCTCTTCAGGTTTGGATCCAAAGAGAGCCGGGGAGTGGTGATTGAGAGGTCGCACCTGGAGAAACTGGAGCACTTCGCAAATCAGTTCGACATGATACCGCTGTTTGCGCTCGTCCTCTGTTTGGCGGATGAGCAGGCCGTGCATCCTCTGCTTCTCTAGGTGGAAGACATTCGCGCGCGGCTGCCGCGAGACACATATTGGGGAGAGCGTCTCTTCTTTGCGTGCAAAAACACCCCTCTTCAAGAGGCCCTGGCCAACAGCCAGCTTTCTTAACCAAAACTCCCTTTTGCTCTTCCTTGGCGAGCTTTGCGAGCTTGCAAGCTCTTCGAGCTTGGCGAGATGCACCTCTTTTTTGTCAAACAACAGGAAACTGTCTACAGCAGCTTACAGCAGTATCCTCCGCAAGCGAAACACGCGGCGAATCTCTTCACTCCGGGCTTTTCTCGTTGTAGTTTGCAAGACGAAAGCCAGGAGTACAGATGACGGAAAACGAGATTGGCCGAATTGTGATTGATGCTGCGTTGACAATTCATCGCGAGCTAGGGCCAGGTTTGTTGGAGACCGTCTACGAAGCCGTACTCGCACACGAGCTTAGAGAAAGAGGTCTGGTCGCTTTGAGGCAAGTCCCGGTCCCGGTGTTTTGGCGCGGAAAAGAGTTTTATCTCGGATTTCGGGCTGACATCATCATTGAAGGCAAAGTCTTGCTGGAGTTGAAGTCCATCGTTTGCATCACCGACACACACAGGAAGCAACTCCTCACCTATTTGAAGCTTAGCGGATTACGATTGGGGTTTCTTCTGAACTTCGGGGAAGCCCTCATGCGAGATGGTATCGTCCTTGCAGTTTATCGTTTGCCTGAACACTGCTGAAAACACTCAGCGCAGCACAACGAATTCCCGGCAGGCCTCGTGGTCAATTTCCTCACGCGAGATCTCCTCAACGCGAATCATACCCGGGTTGCCCTCGAGTTGGGTGAGCACGCTTAGGATCGTGATCGGATCGCCCTGGAAAAGGGCCTCGACACAGCCGTCGGGCAGGTTGCGCACCCAGCCTTTCAAGCGGTAGGCTTTGGCGAGATGAGCAGCCGTGTAACGGAAACCGACGCCCTGGACGCGTCCGCGGAAGTGAACGTGTGTGCTGGTCATGACAGGTTCTCCGGTTCAGATCCACTTGTCAATCATCATGATCCCGACTGGATTGCAGGATCGGCATTTCAAAAACACCCTCTCCGTGCTGAACCTCGCACAGCCTTTGCCGCAACTCATTTTGTCGCCTAGTGCTCGCCTTTCAGCGTGCGCGTCATCAGCTCAAAGACCTGCTCGCGCGGTGAGGCATTCTCGTAAAGCACACGATAGACCGCCTCGGTGATGGGCATTTCCACCTCCTCGCGGAGGCGTAGTGCATTACTGGAATCGGCGGTGCGCACGCCCTCGGCCACCATACTCATGGAAGCCAGGATGTCCTGTAAACTACGCCCGCGCCCCAGCTCCTCGCCCACATAGCGGTTGCGACTGTGCTTGCTCATGCAGGTGGTGATCAGGTCGCCCATGCCGGAAAGGCCCCAGAAGGTCTCCGCGCGACCGCCCAGCTTTGTACCTAGACGAGCCATCTCAACCATGCCCCGAGTCAGCAGCGCGCCCTTGGTATTGTCGCCGAAACCCAGGCCGTCGCACATACCGCTGGCCAATGCGATGACGTTCTTCAGCGATCCCGCCAGCTCCACGCCGGTGAGGTCGTTGTTGGTGTAGACGCGGAAATACTTGTTGGCAAAGGCCTCCTGCACCTCGCGCGCGATGTTCAGATCCACACCGGCAGCAACCACCGTTGTCGGCACCCGACGGGCCACTTCCTCCGCGTGGCTGGGCCCCGACAGGCAGATATAATGCTGCAGCGGCCAGCCAGCCAGTACTTCGCAGACGACTTCACTCATGCGCTTCAGGCTGCCTTGCTCCAGGCCTTTGGCCACATCCACCAGAATGCAGTCGTCGGAAAGCAGCGGCTTCATTAACGCGAGTGTATCACGCAGACCGTGGGTGGGCACCGCCAGCACCACGATGCGAGCGCCCGGGAGCACCTCCTCCATCTGGTGGGAGACCGTGATTTCCTTCGGCAAACGGATGCCAGGTAGAAAGGGGATGGCCCGTTCGCCACGCGCGTAGGCCTCGGCTTGAGCCGCTTCGTACTCCCACATACGCACTTCGTGCTCCTGCTCCGAAAGCAGGATGGCCAACGCGCTGCCCCAGCTGCCAGCGCCGACTACCGCGATCTTCATGAGTGGATGTCCTTTCCAGAGCCTCGCCGAGCGGCCCAGGCCCCGCGCCAGTTTTGGTGATGTGTGGCCATCATTGTAAGCGGAAGCAGCAGGGCATAAGCCAGGCGCGGTCCATGCAGCTGCGTCCACAACGCCAGTGCAGCGTAGCAAAGGCTTGCCGCCAGCGTCCAGTACCAGGCGTCCACGCGTCTGCCGGCCAGCCAGCAAAGCGCGCGCGCCAGCACTAGCACGAGCAAAGACCACGCAGCCGTCTGAGGAGTCAGTACCAGAGCGGCACCTAGCGCGGTGGCCGCACCCTTGCCGCCGCGAAAGCGGGCGAACAGCGGCCAGAGGTGCCCGGCAATGGCCAGGGCCGCGCACAGAGTCTGCGTCCGTGAGTCAAAGCCAAGTAACAGGGGAGTTGCAACCGCAAGCGCACCCTTGGCTGCATCCAGAACCAGAATCCCCACGTAGCCGCCCGGCCCCAGCAGACGTCCCGCGTTGGTGGCGCCCGCGTTGCCGCTGCCCGTAGTGCGCAGATCAATGCCGCGGCGCGCGCGCACGATCCACAAACTGAAAGGCAGAGATCCCAGCAGATAGGCGATAAGGATGGAGGCAATCAGCATGCTGACCCCGTTGCGGCTTGACCCTATCAATATGCTACGAGGAAGGCGCGCACACAATCGGATGGCCGCCTGAAATCCAACACGGTGAACAGTTCGCAGGTCACGTCCACAAAGCTGACTCAGGATTCTTGAACCAGATTTCATGTGTCGATTCTGGCATAATCTTGGCGACTCGATTTCCCTCCTGAGGAAAAGGCCTTGCCAGGTCTACTACGGCAAAGTGGACGTGGCGCAATCAGGCTTCGTCAAAGGGGATGCCGCGCGCTGCGCTCCCTTACCACCAATACATAAGGAGAGGCCATGTCTCGCGCTCTATCTCTTGCCCTCGTTGTAACTTTGTCCGGCCTGGCACACGCCGGCACCGGCAGCTTTGAATTCATGAACAACGTTCGCACGCAACCCGCCTTTATCGATGCCCCGTTAGGCAGTGGTGACAGTGTGTCCCCCGCCTTTGGCGATCTGGACGGTGACGGCGATCAGGATCTGGTGGTTGGCCAGTACGACGGCAACCTGCGCGTTTTCTGGAACACGGGCAGCGCAACCTCTCCGCGCCTCGAGCTCGACCCAGACTGGAATCCCTTCGCAGGTCATAGTATGTGGGTTGTCCCCGAACTGGCCGACATCGATGGCGACGGCGACCTTGACCTTGCCTGCGGCGACCGATTTGCGGGCGTGAGTTTCCTCGAGAATACGGGTAGCGCCATGGAGCCGGTCTTCGTTTATCGATCCGGCGCCGCGAACCCGCTCAGCGAGCTGAGCATGGGCAACTTCAACCACTTCACCTTCGGCGACCTGGATGGCGACGGCGATCTTGACGCGGTGGGCGGCGGCAGCGGTTCCTTGAGCACCTGGTTCAATGACGGCGCGAGCAACTTCACGCGCATGGACGTGGAAACAGACTATTTCGCCGGTGAATCTGTTTGCAGCCCCACACGCCCACGCCTGGTGGATCTGGATGCCGACGGCGATCTGGATCTGGCCATCGGCGGCGACGGCTGGCCCGACTATTTCGAGAACACCGGCTCGGCCACGACGCCGTGTTTTGAGCGTCGCATGGGCGAAGGCGTCAATCCGCTCTACAACTGCACAACTCCGCAGGCAAGTCAAGTGCTGGCCTTTGCCGATCTCTTCGGCCAGGGACATCCGGCCCTGCTGACCAGCGATTACACTAACGCTTGCAACATGTATGTCAGCAACACCACCGGCGGCTCCTATAGCGAAGCCAACGCGGGTAGCAATCCCTTCCGTTCCTACGCCGGCTTTTATTGCAGCCCGACGGTCGGCGACCTGAATGGCGATGGTCTGGCCGACGCCCTGGTGGGTCAGCAGGACGGCCATGTGCACTACCTGATCGGCGAGCTGGACGCACTGGGTCAGCGGGTGATGACCCAGGTCAGTTCCGTACTTCCCGGCGATCATGGCGGCTACGTGCATCCGCGTCTGGTGGATCTGAACGCCGACGGATTGCTGGATGTGGTGATGCCCTACGGCCGCGACATGCGCCTCTACACGAACGCGGGCACCGCAAGCAATCCTTACTACAACGGCTGGGAATCGCTGTGCACCACCGCCAACTACAGCGACAACTTCAACGCCGCCTTCAGTGACTGGGACCACGACGGCGATCTGGACATGCTGCTGGGCTGCTACAGCGGCAGCACGCTGGAATGCTGGGAAAACCAGGGCAGTGCCATCTCACCCAGTTTCGTCTACCTGGAAGGCGTGAATCCGCTGGTAGGAGCGAGTATGGCCGGTTACCGCAACACGGTATCCTTTCTGGACCTCAACGCCGACGGCTGGGATGACATCATCAGCGGCCGCTACAACGGCGACATCCGCTGCTGGCAGCGCGACCCGGCCAGCTTCATCTGGAATGAGCTGATGGGAGAGAACAGCCCCACTCTGGGCATGGATGTGGGCCGTTACGCCACGACCACCACGGGCGACATCACCGGTGACGGCGTGCCGGATCTGATCTCGGGCAACATTGGCGCCCAGGTGATGTGCTGGTCTTTCACGCCCACGTTGGGTGTGCCGCAGCATGTGCGCCTGGAGTACATTGGCAACGAGCAGGTGCGCCTGAGTTGGGACGCTGTGCCCGGCGCACTGCGTTACCGCGTTCAGAAGAGCCTGAATCCCTACGACGAGAGCTCCTGGTGGAATTACTTCTGGCATTCGACGACTTCGCGCGATCTGGATCTGCAGACCGCGCAGGGGTACTTTCGGGTGATTGCTGAGGATGTGCCGCTGCGTTAGGCTCTGACACGGGTCAGAGCGGTGCCAGACCCCCAGGGTCCCCAAGTCTCCAATGCCAAACGTATTGGAAGGCACAATACTGGACTTACGAAAACTGGACACTCATCGGGGGTGTCCAGTTCTTTTTACGCTGAGCGTGATCTCTAGGCATGAGACTCTTTCTCGGGTGTCGGCCCACCCCTGGAGGGTTCGACAGGTATGGAGAGTTGCATCGGCTTAGAACAGAATGTAGAGGTAAACCAAGCCAATCGCCTTGTTGCGGGGATATGTTGAATCAACCAATCATCCACGCACTTCAAGCAATGATCCATAACCACAACCCAGCCCTTCTTACAACAACAGTATTTGCTAATAAATATCGTCAATGGTCGCAGTATATGGTATTCGCTATGATCACTCCATGTGTATTCGCGCGCAAGCTGCTCGAGCTCTTTCTCGTTGATATATCCCAAGATTGAAGCTAGATACGCCTTTTGTTCCGGTTTTACAGCCCGTAGGCGCCTGATACAGCGATAAGCCATAACAACTGGGTTATTCGGAAGATTCTCATTCAAAGAAAGCATACCATCTGGCACCAGCACGCGTTTGAACTCACTAAAAGCTTTCTCCCTGTTCACGTACTGCATAGTGCTTCTTGAGTACACAACGTCTACTGAATGATCTGCGACTTGCAGCTCCTCTGCTTTGCACTGCAGCAATTGACAGGATTCCATCACACCGAATCTGCTAAGTCGCTGCTTGGCCAATGATAGCTCGTGCTCGCTGGTGTCAATAGCAATCACGCGTGCACCCAGTAGCGCAAAGTGTGCGCTCATGTGGCCACAACCGCATCCAATCTCCAATACCGTTTTACCACGCAAATCTCCCAGCCTCTGTAGGGCATATGTGTTTAGAGGACCAAACTCCGGATCACGATAAATCCTGTCCAAGTGTCTCTGCCGCTCTTGTTGGTCCAGGCCCGCAATGGATACACTTGTTGGGTGTTGCCTAGTTTTGTGCTTTCCAACGTCAACAAGCGCAGACTGCGTCGGCTGACCAAGCCTGACGTGAATATCCTTGTCCATACAGCACCATGTATTTTGACATTTCTCTAATGCTCTTTATCATGAAATTTATGTCTGTTTCATGCCTAATTTTGCTCGCATAGAGCTCTTGCATTTCTATCGCACCGCATTTATTTCATAAAGTTATTTATTCACGCTATATTGCATTATATTTTCGCTTTGTTGTGCAAATTTGTTTTATAGCATTATTACTTGCAAGAGGATTTTCCGTTGCCTTGTTGCTCAATCGTTGTTTATTCAAAGCTCATTGTTTGTTTTAGCAAGCAATTCTGACCAGGCGCTACTTGCTGAGGATGTGCCGCTGCGTTAGGCTCTGACACGGGTCAGAGCGGTGCCAGAGCGGTGCCAGACCCCCAGGATCCCCAAGACTCCTATGCCAAACGCATTGGAAGGCACAATACTGGACTTACGAAAACTGGACACTCATCGGGGGTGTCCAGTTCATTTTACGCTTCAGTGTTCAGTATTTGCGCCTCCAGGCAAGGCTCCTCCCCCGCCACAGAATCGGTTCTCAAGGGCAAAAGCGCTTAGGTGCAGTCCGCAATCAAGGCGGGAGGCATTAGGTGTGAAGCAGGATGGGGATGTGTCCCACCCCCCGCGTTGTATGCAGTCCTTGTTCCTCGGCGCGAAGCGTGTCTTCTAAATTTAGGCTTAGCTCTGTGTGCGATCTTCCCCGCTATCCGCCAACTCGCGGTAGGAAAGTTCGATTCGACTGTAGCCCAAACCGGCTCCCAGGAAAAAAGCCATGAAGATGAGTACCTGCAGCGTAGGGGTCAGTTTTCCTGCCATTGGTAGCGCCCACCAGAGCAGGCCAAACATCAGAGCGATACACGCAGTGTGCAGCGTGCTCAATAGTGTGCGCCGCTGAGTGCCCTGCTTGGGCAGACCCGCCAGCCAGCCAGCCAACGCCAGCAGTAGTAACTGAATGGAAGCGGTGCTGCAGTAACGCGCGGGTAGGGTCAGCCACCCCCAGTGCATAGCCAACATCATGGAGCCGAAGACCAGCGCTAGACCGATGGTCAGCCAGGCGGGAGGCCCGCTGCCCCATTTGCGCAAACGCGGAACGGCGGTGAAAATGCTCAGGCAGGAAAGCGCCGCCAGCAGATACGAAGCAAAAGCCGGTCCTTCCAACATGCTGTATCCTTGCAAGAGCAAAACCAGCACCGGTAGCGCGGCAATCAACAGCGCTACGGCCAAAGCCAGCGGAATCCATCGCGGCAAAAGCTCCTTCTGTACACGCAGATGCACTTCGGGAAACTCCCAGGAGCTCAACATGGACACGGCAAAAAGCCAGATGAGCGCAAAAGCCAACCAGACGACGGGCATGCCGAAGATGCTTTGACTGCTGAATTGTGAATGCACCTGCTGCAGCGCGGCGATCTGAGGCACGATGCCAAGATAAACCAGGGCAATGCGCATACGCACGGCGGCCACCGACTTCTCGAGGGTGACCAGCACCATGCTGACGGCGGGCAGCAGAACCATCAGCAGCAGAGATCCCTGCAGAATCCAATCCTGGTTTTGCCAGCGGGAAAGCGTAACAATTAGCACAACGTATAGGCCATTCAACAGCCCCCAGGCGCCTCGCTCGACGGCACCCTTTGGCAGGTGCCCGCCCAGTCTGTAGGCAATCCACATGGCGAAGCCACCCAGCGACAGCAGGGTTGCCAGGAGAACACCCCCGACGGCCGCCGCCGGCAAACTGCCCGTCAGCAGACGATCAAGATGGAGCGCACCCCACAAGCCGAGAAGTCCCACTGCTGCCAGTCCGATCAATTGCCATTGCTGGCGCCGTGTGCCGTCCATCTTCGTCCTCTGTTCCACGTCGCCCGTGCGCGTGATACGCTGCATAGGCCTGTCGCCGCACCTGCCAGGCTACGGGCGCTGGACGACAGGTCACAAAGTACGAATCGCGACACAAGGGCCCAAACACAGGCGAAGAGGAATTGCCTGCACCTCCGTCCTTGGACACTGGCCTATGCGCAACAAAAGACCCCGCGAAGCAAGCTCCACGGGGCCTGGTTTTGTGATTCACGACGGAGCCGGAATTCTGGCCGAAACGACCTGTGATCGTTATCGCCCGTGCAAGCCGCGCACCCGCGAGGCGCGGCGGGCACGGGGTACAGCCGAATCTTTGAACCGGCCAACGACAAACCTATTCGTCGTCGCTCTCCGCCGGGCTGTCGTCATCACCGCTTGAGCTTCCCTCGAAGCCGGGCAGCGTCAAGTTCTCGCGAATCTTCTGCTCTAGCTCTGTGGCCAGCTCGGGACGCTCCTTAAGCAGGTTTTTGACGTTGTCGCGGCCCTGTCCCAAGCGCTCGTCGCCGTAGCTGAACCAGGTGCCGGAGCGCGTCAGCAGGTTGTACTCCAGACCCAAGTCGATGAGCTCGCCCGTGCGACTGATGCCCTCGCCGAAGGAGATATCGAACTCGGCGATACGGAAGGGCGGCGCCATCTTGTTCTTCACCACCTTGACTTTAGTGCGGTTGCCGACGGCTTCCTGGCCGGATTTAACCGTGCCGATGCGGCGGATGTCCAGGCGCACGCTGCTGTAGAACTTGAGCGCGTTGCCGCCGGTGGTGGTCTCGGGGTTGCCGAACATGACGCCGATCTTCATGCGGATCTGGTTGATGAAAATCAGGACGGTGCGACTTTTGCTGACGGTGCCGGTGAGCTTGCGCATAGCCTGGCTCATCAGGCGAGCCTGGGTGCCTACGTGGTAGTCGCCCATCTCGCCTTCGATTTCCGACTTGGGTACCAGCGCGGCCACCGAGTCCACGACGATCACATCCAGCGCGTTGCTGCGCACCAGCTTGTCGGCAATGGCCAGCGCCTGCTCACCGAAGTCCGGCTGGCTGACCAGCAAGTTGTCGGTGTCCACGCCCAGCGCCTTGGCGTAGATCGGATCCAGCGCGTGCTCGGCGTCGATGAAGGCGCAGATGCCTCCCTTCTTCTGGGCTTCCGCAATTATGTGCAGGGTCAGCGTGGTCTTGCCCGAGCTTTCCGGTCCGAAGATCTCGATGATGCGTCCGCGGGGAATGCCGCCGATGCCCAGCGCGCGATCCAGAAAGAGGCTGCCGGTGGGAATGGTGTCTACTTTAATGGAGGCGGCGTCATCGCCGAGCCTCATGATCGAGCCCTTGCCAAACTCCTTGTCGATGAGTCCAATGGCGGTCTCGAGGGATTTCTGACGATCGTCCTTGGCCATTTCTATTCCTTCGCTTGATCGTTGTCCACTTCACTTTCACTCAATATATGGCGGGACAGGACATGATGAATCGCACCGCTGGATTTGAGCACGCTGGACAAGAGCTGCACCTCGCGCAGCGGACAATCCAGGTTCAGCGGCGCTGCAGCCAGCAGGTCGCGCACCAGTCCGGGTCTGGCCTGCTTCACGCGCCCCAGGGTCAAATGCGGCTTGAAGCGCTTTTCGCTTCGCGGCAGCCCGGCGCCGTCCAGATCGCGCTCCAGCAGATCGCAGAAAGCGCAGAGCCTGCGTGTATCACCGGATAGCCCGGTCCAGAGCACACGCGGGGCATCGGGCGAGCCAAAATAGCCGGGCTCTGCCAAGCGCAGTCTGAAAGCGCTGTGCTCCCCACAAAGGGCGTCCAGTGTATCACCAAGCTCATTCACCCACCAGTCCTGCACTTCGCCGATGAACTTCAGCGTCAAGTGCAGTTGCTCCACCGGCGTCCATCGAATCTGGTCGCGACGCGGAATCAGGGCCTCCTGTTGGCGACGCAACTCGCGCTTGACCTCTTCGGGCAAGGGACAGGCGATGAACAGGCGCATGACTACTCCCGTATTCCGTCCGCTTCAGCACTTCGCGAATCACGCAATGCCTTCTCATGCTGCGGATCCACAGCCGGTTCCACCGGCGGAAGTCCAAGCAGCACTTCCACTCCAAAGGCCAGTGCACGTCCCGCACTGCGACGGCGCACTTGCTGCCGATTACCCGGCAGGCGTTCCAGACGCGCACACGGCGTCTGCGGCACACGCAAACCCTGCTGATGCAACCACTGCGCCAGGCGCGGTGAGACATCCAGTCCCAGCCAGACCGTGCCGACGGGCTTTTCCTCCGTGCCGCCTCCCGGTCCAGCCACACCGGAAACGGAAAGGCTTAGATCGGCGTGATACAACTTGCGCACGCCGGCTGCCATTTTCTTCACGCACTCCGCCGAGACGGCACCATGCTGCTCCAGCGTTTGCGGTGATACACCCAGCACGCATTCCTTGATTTCATTCGCGTAGGCTACCACACCGCCCAACAGCGACTCGCTGGAACCGGCCATCTCCGTCAGCAGACTGGCCAGCAGTCCACCGGTACAACTCTCTGCAACGGCAACTCGCGCTCCCGCCTCCTTGAGCAGGCGGTGTAACACCAGATGCAGACCTTCTCCGTCCTCAAGGAGCAAATGGTCGCCCAGTCGCGCGCGCACCAGCTCGCGGATCTGTGTGACACGCCGCTCCACTTCCATCAGCGGAAGTGCGGGTAGTTTGGCGCGCAGAATCACGCCGTCCGGATGCGGATAAAAACCCAGCTCCGCCAGCGCTTCCAAATCTGCCAGCGGCTGCAGCCTCTCGTGTAACACGGCCTCGCCGATGCGGCGGCTACGGAAGTTCAGTGTGCGTCCCGGTTCAGGCAGCGCGTAGCGTTCGCGCAGCCAGGGCAGAAGACGCTCCTGCAGCAGATGACGCATTTCACCGGGCACACCGGGCAATGCAATCCAGGTACGCGATTCCTCTTCAAAGACCAGTCCGTTGGCCGTGCCCACCTCGTTGCGCAGACTTTCGCCCGGAACAGGCCGCAAGGCCTGGGAATGCTCCAGCTCACCCGGCAGGCGGCCAAAGCGCGCAAACCACTCGACGATCTGCTGCCAACGTTCCGGATCCTCCACAAGTTGCACCCCGAAAGCATCCGCCAGAATCTGGCGCGTGCGATCGTCGCGCGTTGGCCCCAGTCCGCCGGTACTGATGGTCAGTCCATGCCAGCGTGCGAGCTCAAGCAAATCCGTCTCACGATCGCGCACGGTGCGGGCGTGATCCACCGTCAGCCCCAGTTCACGCAAGGCCTGCACCAGCTCACGGGTGTTGGTATCAAGGGTGTGCCCCTCCAGCAGCTCATCTCCAATGGCGACGACGCGCAGCAGCGGCAGGGTACTAGTAGCGGAAGCGCACATCGACGGTTCCCGGTTTTCGCAGTGTCACGCGCTATCGTGCGCGCACTGTCAGTCTATCTCAACAGAACAGGCGCACGGCCAGCAGAATCAGGCCGCCAAAGACGCCAGCCAGTAGGTCATCGGCCATCACGCCCCAGGCTCCGGGCAGTCGCTGCAGTTTGTCGACGGGACCGGGCTTCCAGATATCGAAGATGCGGAAGAGCACGAAACCGCCGATCAGATAGGGCCAGCTCGCAGAACCGCCAATCAACAGCGTCAGCCACTGGCCGGCGACCTCGTCGATGACCACACGACCGGGATCGTGTCCCCAGGCGGATTCTCCTTCTCGACAGGCAAACCAGCCAATGAGGGGCAGGATCAGCGTGATACACAGTAGCATGGGCCAGCCCAAACCGTAGTCCATTGCCCACCAATAGAGGGCAACACCGGCCAGCGAGCCCCACGTACCCGGAGCCAGCGGTAGATATCCGAGGCCGAACGATGTCGCCAGCAGACGCAGCATAGCCTTCACCAGACACTCTCCTTGTTGCTTTCCCCGGCTTTTGTATCACCCGTCCGGGTGCGCAGTTTCTCTTCGCGCTGCTCTTCGCGGTAACGTCTCACGCGGTCCCGTGATACACGGCGCGCTGCACGCAACTCTTCGCGATGCCGGGGATAGCGCAGCGCATAGGTGAGAAAGGTGATACCGGTCAGCACAGTGATCATCAGCATCATGCCGTTCAGCAGAAACAGCAGATGCCTGTTCTGCATCAGTGCGTGAAGTTCGTGTGTCACCGGAAGCGACTCTTGCAGGTTCATACGTGTCAGCAGCAAGAAGAGCGTCAGCAGCTGACCGGCCGTTTTCAACTTGCCCACATAGGCCAGCGGCGAACTTACACCGCGGTAGAGACTGACCACCGACATGCTGACGATGCCGGTCTCGAAGAGCGCGATCAACACGATGCAGGGCAGCGCATAACTCACTGCCTCGATCAGATCACCACGCAGCAACAGCGAAAGGTATACGCCCACCGCCAACAGCTTGTCTGCCAGCGGATCGGCGATGCGCCCCAGCTCCGACTTCTGTTGCAGACGACGCGCCAGCCAGCCATCGAACCAGTCGGTGATTGCCGCCAGCACATAGATCACCGTGGCAAGGATGTGCAGGAGCGGTCGCGGACTCAGGAAAAGAATGAGAAAGGCGGGCACCATCACGAAGCGCAGCAGTGTCAGCAGATTCGGGATGGTGAACACGGTCTACTCCCGCCGAATGGCTTCGCGGCCGTCGATGGCGCGCGCCAGAGTCAGCTGATCGATGTAATCCAGACTTCCGCCCATGGGGACACCGCGTGCCAGACGGCTGAGCTTCAGATCCACGTCCTTCAAGCATTCCACAATGTAGAGGGCGGTAGCGTCGCCTTCCACCGTGGAGTTGGTGGCTAGAAGCAACTCCTGCACGCCGTCCTCGCGCACGCGCTTCAGCAGTTCGCCAATGCGTAATTGATCGGGACCGACGCCGTCCAGAGGCGAAAGAGCTCCGCCTAGCACGTGATACAAGCCGCGAAACTCGCCGGCGCGCTCGATGGCCATCAGGTCACCCAGGTGTTCGACGACACAGATCAGGCTTGTGTCACGGCGCGGATTGGCGCAGATACCGCAGAGTTCGTCTTCCGAGAGATTGCCGCAGCGTGTGCAGCGCCCAACGCGTGTGACAGCGGCCTCCAGCGCTTTGGCCAGCGCGCGGGCATCGTCATTGCCCTTCTCCAGCACATGCATCGCCAGACGAAACGCCGTCTTGCGACCAATGCCGGGCAGTTTGCCGAAAGCGGACACCAGCTCCGCCATGGCGGGAGTCAGCATTTGCATCAGAGCCCCATGGGAAAATCGATGCCGCCCGTGATACGCGCCACTTCCTTCTCGTTGCGCTCGCGGCCTTCTGTCAGAGCACGGTTGACCGCCGTCAGTACCAAGTCTTCCAGCATACCTGGATCCTCGAGCGCCTCGGGGGCGATGGTGATACTGCGAATCTGTTGGCGGCAGTTGGCCGTAACACGCACCAGCCCGTCTCCGGACGCGGCCTCGACCACCTCGGCTTCCATCTTCTCCTGCACCTGAGCCAGTTTCTTCTTCATTACCTGGGCCTGCTTCAGCAATCCGCCCAGTCCGCCCTTGATCATGCTATCTCCTCTATTCCAGCAAACGCCCGTCCATGCGGTCGAATAGCTCGCCCAGCACGGGGTTGTCTTCCTTCAGTTCTGCAAAGCGGCTACCGCCGTCCAAATGGGTTCGCTGCGCCTTGACGAATCGCTCCTCCGCGCCCAATTCCTCCTCGACTACCTTGAACTGCAGTCCGCGCGGAAAGCGCTCGCCGAACACGCGCGCCGCCAACTCCTCCAGCTCCAGCTTCTTGCGCAGGAAGCTCTGCCGCACCGTGTCAGCACGAAAGACGCCCTTCAGCGTGATACGATCGCCCGCAAGCTCAACGGGTTGCAGATGCTGGAAAGTGGCCGCCTGCATGGGCATGGCCTGCGCGACCCGCTCCAACAGTTCCGGCCAGAGCGCGCGAAGCTCATCCAGCGTCATGCCCGAAGCGGTCACCGTTTTCGGCTCTGGCTGCGCGGGCGTCTCGTCCACAAGTGGTGGAGTGTGTGATACGGGCGCAGTCTTAGCTGCCGGATCTGCTGCTGGCTCCTTCTGAGTCACGGGCGAATCAGCGCTTGGTACAGCAGGATTCGGCGCAACCGTATCAGAGGAATGCGCCTTGGCAGCGGGTGGTGTATCACGGACTTCGACGGGTTGCTTTTCAGCTCGTGGAGCCGGTTCGGCAGATGGCTTCAGCGGGTCCGCTTCAACGGAGCGCTTCAACGGAGTTTTTTTTTGCTCCGCATTTCCCTGTGTCACACTTCCCAGGGCCTCGACCGGCAGACCCGCCAGGGCGCGCATCAGGTCCTCGACCTCCAGTGCACGCTCCATGCGCGCCAAGCGCAGCAGGCTGAGCTCGAACTGCAGCCGGGGTTGGCTGCCGCGTCTCACGGTGTCGATGCGACCGGCGAGGAAGGTGAGCATGCGCAGCAGATCCGCCTCGCTGAAAGCGTCCAGCACCTCGCGCAGAGGCGCCAGGCTTTCCTCAGCCATTTCGTTCAGCGCGCCCTCGGGATCGGTCTTCAGCAGCAGCAGATTGCGCAGGCTCTCCGCCACCTGCATCAGGTACTCGCCGGGATCGGCACCGCGTGAAGCCAGTTCGCGGGCCAGCGCAAAAGCGGCGGCGGCGTCCTGGTCGCGCACCATGCGCAGCAATTGTATCACCGACTCCTGTTCCACCAATCCAAGGGCGTGGACCACTTCTTCGTGATGCACTTCCTTTTCGCTGAAGCTGAGCACCTGGTCCAGCAGCGATTGTGCATCACGCATGCCGCCGTCAGCGCGACGGGCGATGAGCTGCAGCGTGCGGGCCTCCACCTTCACGCCCTCCGCCTCGCAGACGCGCGCCAGGCTGGCCTCGATCTCCTTCTGCGTGAGACGGTGGAAGTCGAAGCGCTGGCAGCGACTGAGCACGGTCAGCGGCACCTTGTGCAGTTCGGTGGTGGCAAAGACGAAGACGGTGAAGTCCGGCGGCTCTTCCAGGGTCTTCAGCAGGGCGTTGAAGGCGCTGGTGGAGAGCATGTGGACTTCGTCGATGATGTAGACTTTGTAGCGGTGCTCGCTGGGGCCGTACTTGACTGTATCACGCAGCTCGCGGATGTCGTTGACGCTGTTGTTGCTGGCACCGTCGATTTCGATGACATCGAAGTTGTTGCCATCGTGGATCTGGCGGCAGGAGGTGCACTCGCCGCAGGGTTCCGCCGTGGGGCCGTTGGCGCAGTTGAGGCTCTTGGCCAGGATGCGCGCGATGGAGGTTTTGCCGACGCCGCGCGGACCGGAAAGGATGTAGGCGTGGGCGATGCGGCCGGTGCGGATGGCGTTGGCCAGGGTGCGCGTGACGTGCGATTGTCCGATGACTTCGGCGAAATTTCGGGGGCGCCATTTGCGCGCGAGCACCAGATAGGACATGCAAAACTCCTCTTGTAGCCGCCGTTTGTAGCGACCTGTGCAAGTTACAAAAAGCAAGCCGTTCCCGTCGGTATCGGTGCCGACTCCTGCGGAGTCGGATCGGTATCGGTATCGAGGCTTTGGATCAACCTGAAGGAAAGCGGAAGAGAAGAGAGCATCTTGCAGAGAGCGCAGAGAACGCAGAGAGGCGAGAGAAGAAACTATCGCGCCAAGACGCGAAGTACGCAAAGGAAGACCGTCGTCCCAGAATGCCAAGAGGAGATTCCTCGCGACTGTATTGTGTTCGATGTTCAGCAGAGCCTGATGCGAGAAATCTACGAGGTGTCACGACCGAAGGGCGGGACATGGACCCACCCCAACCCTTCGTACTTCGCCTTCCAGCGATGAACGGTTGCAACAGAGATCCCCGTCCGGCGGCATACGTCAGCAATGGACGCACCAGCTTCCACATTCCTTGAGCACATTGAAAATCTGCTGCTCGCTGAATCGACTCTTGCGCATGGCAAAACCTCCTTGGATGCAAGGTAGGGTGAGTCGCAAAAAGAGTGGACCGAAAAATTGGGGGGTGGCTAGGTCCAGTTACCGACAACACCAAATTCATTCGCAGTAGCAATAGCTGCGACTGAGACGATGAAGAGAAGTGAGACAATTGACTTCATAAACTCCCCCTAAAGCGTGTAATGTTTTACTCGGCGGCCCGATGTGTTTCAAGTCCGGTCGAATTGTTGGTTAGTATAATGTTCTTTTTAGCCTTTTCCATCAGAAGCAGCAATCATGTGTTAGAAACAGCATCACAAGTCGACTGGATAGAACCGATATGTACCTTTATAGTAGCCAGCGATGAATACACCATATCCATATCCATAGAGATTCAACCAACTATAGCAGTTGTTATAGGCCATTCCAGCCCCTTCTATCATTTCTACAACTACAAGAGAGTCCTTACAGAATTTCACGATCTCAAGTGAGTCTCGTCTTTCAAACATCAATTCTTTGCATACATAGTAAGTCACATTGTCAACACACGCTCCAGTACCCAACCATGTGGGCCGCTTCTCAGGAGTACATGAAAACTGACCTGGGACAAACTGCATATTGCAGATACTATAGTCTCGCACATGCTGGAGGGAATCACCTGACCAAATGTGCTCTGCATATCGAACATCACCAGGTGAACCACCCATCTGCTCTTCAACGATTACCTGGAGATCCTTGCCAGCTTGGACATTGGCAAAAAGGCCTATCCCACCGGACTCGTATTCACAGTACCCAAATTGTTTTGAATCATCATAGATATATCGTGTTTCGCCCCCATGTATCTCAGCAACACATAAATACATGGGTCGATGCAGAGGCGCACGTCTACCCTCATTATGATCAAAACCTAGGTATGCGATGATTGTCTTAGAACTGTCGACGTATAGCACACAGAGATCGTGCACACAATACTCAAGCTTCAATACATGCAACTTTTCAAGTGTTTTCGCCTGTCTATAGATGTGCAGCGAATCACCAATAGCCAAACACAATTCATCAATAGAGTCTTGATCGGTATCTATCGATTGGATGAAATTCACCTGTCCTGGGATGATCCCTTCTGGGATATCAAGACTATCTGAGAGTATCCATCCAGTCTCGGACTGAGTGTAATACTGCACAGAACTATGGCCTCGAATCGCAACACTTGATGGCTGATCTTTACCCATACTCAGGACTGTTGCATCCATGAAGCACTCTGGCGTCAATCCTTCTATAACTTCAGCATTGACGCTTGCGAACTGTGCTGATGCAATCAACAAAATCACGACAAAGTATTTCATTCTCTTCTCCAGCTGCTTCTAACGCTCTGCTTCAGGGGCGCCGTGACCGCGCGGAAGCGCGGTTATGGTGTCCCCTGGAAGCAGTTGATCTTCATAGAGGCCCCCTCCTTTCACGAGTGACCCGATACTTCGGGTAGTCACAATCACCCACTCAGGAGGAGACCATGAGATTCTATCAAGGCCAACATCGTCACACATGCGGAATTGACCTGCATGCGAAAACAATGTACCTATGCGTGTTGGATGAACGGGGAACAATCTGCTTGCAACAAAACATTCCCACAAGCGCAGCGGCCTTTCTGGCTGCCATTCAGCCCTATCGCGATGGCCTCATCGTCGGAGTCGAGTGCATGTCCACCTGGTACTGGCTCGCCGATCTTTGCGAAAACGAGGGGATTCCCTTTCTACTGGGACACGCGCTCTACATGAAAGCCATTCACGGCGCAAAAGCCAAAAACGACAAACTGGATGCCTCCAAGATTGCCCACATGATCCGAGGGGGTGTCTTCCCCATGGCCTATGTCTATCCGAAAGAAATGCGGGCGACGCGAGATTTGCTTCGCAGACGAACAGCGCTGGTACGTTTTCGCGCTGAACTGATGGCACATGTAGTCAATACCCAAAGCCAAGCCAATCTGCATACCCTGACTGGAAAGACACAGCGGCTGGATCTAGAGGATCCTGGCCTTTACCTGTTCGACGATCCAATGACCAGGGAAACCATCCAACTCGATCTTCACGTGATTCAGTCGCTGACAACGCAGATCAATCACGTCGAGAAAACTCTGCGAAAGCAAGTTGCCTGGCATAAGCCAAGGGAATTCGAGCTGCTCAAGACCATTCATGGCATAGGCCCCACATTGGCTATGACAATCCTCTACGAAATCCATGACATCAGCCGATTCCCGCGTGTGCAGGATTTCGCCTCCTATGCAAGGCTTGTCATTTGCGCTCACGAATCTGCCGGAAAGCGCAGCGGGAGCGGTGGACGCAAGATTGGCAACGCTCACCTGAAGTGGGCGTTTGGCGAAGCTGCCACATTGTACTTACGCAACAATCCGAAAGGGCAGGCCTACCGAAACAAGCTGGCGCGAAAGCACGGCAAGGCCAAGTCACTTTCCATTCTTGCTCACAAACTCGGAAGAACGGTATACCATATGCTCAAACGCCAACAAGCATTCGATCCGGCACGCTTCCTGGCGGCCTGATCCACGGGCAACCAGGTCCACCGTCTAACTGGACATCAGGGGCGAATCGGAATGCTGGACGGAATCACCATGTGCAGAAAGCACGATCGTCCTGCTCGATCAAAATGCTCCGAGCCCGTGTATTTGATTGACTGGTTGCCCGTTGATAACAAAGAAGGTGCTGAACAAGTTGATTCCGCTCCATCCCCGATCTGGAACGAACTGGACAGCTGCCGCTGAGCCTGTATTCTTGAATAGATCGGCATATGGGTACGAATGAGTTTCTAGGGCGTAAAGAGAAGCAGTACCTCGCCAGTACAAGGGTCGAAGCTTGCTCCGAAGCTTCGACAACCTGTTCGCCTTGGCGAACAGGCGTTTGGCTGTGGAATCACTCTGCGCCTGGCCGTGAAATAAAGCCGGAATTGTGATCTCGCCTTCCTATCAAAGAACCGGAAATCGGAAGGAACACCTATGTGCTATTGACAATGGGGGCCTCATAAGTGTTTAATGCTCGCTCAGGAAGAGGAAGAGAGGCCAAGAGAAGAACTCTTGCAATTCTCCAGAGTCGGATTCGCGGCACATCCCCTACGCGAGGCTTCTTCGAGGTACCGGGTGCGAAGCGCACGGCACCTCGACGGGGCCATGCGTCTGGTGACAGCTCAACATGCCACGCTGCTGTAATCGTGTAATCGCCCCACAAATCCGGACCACTCATATAGGGCTGCTACTTCGGCCTGTTTCAGTTTCGCTTCAATCGCAGATTCAGCTTGCGGGGCTATTCTATTGTCTGCTGCGAGCTGCCGCAAGATCTACTGAAAGGCCACTGGGCAGCCTGCGACTAGCGGAGGATGCTAGGTAATCAGGTGTCCACTTTGGTCTGTTGCCTTACGAATCAGCGGTTCACATCGACAACCACCCGTCCTCTCAATTGGCCGTCGAGCAGTGTAGACGAAAGCGACAGCGCCTCTGCCAGGCCCACTTCTCTGCTGATCGCGGCGAGCTTCGAGACATCGAGATCTGTGCCCAGGCGTTGCCATGCTTCGAGCCGCTCGACTCGAGGACACCTCACGCTGTCAATGCCTGCCAGAGTAACGCCGCGCAGAATGAACGGTGCGACCGTGGACGGGAAATCCATTCCACCTGCGAGTCCACATGCCGTAACGATCCCACGGTATTGGGTCGTCGCGCAGACATTCGCCAGCGTGTGGCTGCCGACAACATCCACTGCGCCAGCCCAGCGCTCCTTGCCCAAGGGCTTGCCGGGTGTCGCAAAGGTCGCACGGTCCACGATCTCCACCGCACCCAAACTCTTGAGGTATTCGGCTTCCGCCGGTCTACCGCTCACCGCGACGACGGCGAAACCAAGCCGGGTCAGAACCGCCGTCGCCACACTGCCCACGCCGCCTGCCGCGCCGGTCACTAGAATCTCTCCATGGGCGGGCGTGACGCCATGCCGCTCCAGCGCCAACACACAGAGCATCGCGGTGTAGCCCGCTGTGCCAACGGCCATCGCCTGTTGCGGCGTGAACTGCTCCGGCAGCGGCACCAGCCAGTTCCCGTTCAGCCGCGCCTTCTGGGCGAGGCCGCCCCAATGCGCTTCCCCAACTCCCCAGCCATTGAGAAGAACCGCATCGCCAGCCTTGTAATCGGGATGCATCGAGGACTCCACCACCCCGGCCAGATCAATCCCGGGAACCATCGGGAACTTACGCACCACCGGCCCCCGGCCCGTGATGGCCAACGCGTCCTTGTAGTTGAGCGTCGAATGGCTCACCCGCACGGTCACATCGCCATCGGGCAATCGTCCTTCGTCCAAGTCCGTCAGTGAGGCGCGGTAGCCCGCGTCGTCCTTCTCGATTAGAATGCCTCTGAACATAGAAGTTGTCTCCATCCGTTGAGGCTACTGAGTTGTTTGGGCATTGTCGCCGAACGACGAGCATCAGCCTCAAAATGGGACGCGTCCGTGCGGCCCATTTTATAGTGCTGCATGCTCTGCTTCGGCTCAATATGCAGTTGCCAGGCCCGCCTCCAAACAAGGTTCCTTGAACTCGCACTGGAGGCATTCTCTCGACGCTTCGTCAAAATGCCCAAAGCAACGCCGCGCGCCATGTCGAACTGGAGGCATCTCGAACCCCATCGACTTGAACTCATCTTCTGCGAATATGTCTTCCGGCGCACCTGCGATTCTGGCCAGCTCGTTTAGGTGGAAGCAAGCGGTCCTCCGCTTCAACTCCATGAGGGACAGTGCGTCCCGCCCCATCATCCCATGAAGACAGTAGTACTCTCTCGGCGGATAGGGCTCGAAGAACGAGAGCTCAACCAAGGCCTTGTAGAGAAGTCGGGCATGCTCACGGGCGAGATCGTCCTTGATGAGTTTGAACCCGACGGACTGGAGGAAGGCACGCAAAGCGTCCAGTGACCGGAACATCGAATCGGGCATTTCGAGGTCGAACGGGAAGTAGAGGGCGCGCCGGTGCCCCTGCTTCAAGACTTCCTCGAGTGTCTTGATGTCGCCCTCCTCCTGCGGAACTGCCGTCTTGAGAAGAGGATAGCGCCGGAGCAAATCCAACCAAGTCTCCTTGTAGAGACGCAACGTCTGCGGCTTCAGGTTGCGAGCAAGGTCCTTCTTGGTGTGTGCCTCAGAGTGGCAGTTCAGGCAAACAACAATCAGATTCTCCTCGGCATTGTCACCACCGAACTCGATCGGCATGATGTGGTGAATCTGCACCTCGCAGCTGCGCCAGCACAGGTTGCATGTGTTGCGGGACTCGACCAGGAGCTTGGCTTCGGTGTCGCCTGGAATGGGCGTGCGGGTATTCTTAGTCTTGCTTGTCACCGCTTTATCTCCTTTCCTGTGTCTCTGCCGAACGCCTAAACTTCAATTGACCGTTCAGTGGCGCGATGCTTGCATCGCAAGATCTGCAGGTTCGCGAAGCGAACCGATCTGCGCATTGTGGCCGAAGGCCCAATGCTCTATTTCGCTGCCCAGCAAGCTGCGTGACGCTGGGCGGGCCAATTGGTAGTGATTGATCTTCATAGAGGCCCCCTCCTTTCACGAGCGACCCGATACTTCGGGTAGTCACAATCACCCACTCAGGAGGAGACCATGAGATTCTATCAAGACCAGCATCGTCACACATGCGGAATTGACCTGCATGCGAAAACAATGTACCTATGCATGCTGGATGAACGGGGAACAATCTGCTTGCAACAAAACATTCCCACAAGCGCAGCGGCCCTTCTCGCTGCCATTCAACCCTACCGCGATGACCTCATCGTCGGAGTCGAGTGCATGTTCACTTGGTACTGGCTCGCCGATCTTTGCGAAGACGAAGGAATGCCCTTTCTACTGGGACACGCGCTCTACATGAAAGCCATTCACGGGGCCAAAGCCAAAAACGACAAACTGGATGCCACCAAGATTGCCCACATGATCCGAGGTGGTGTCTTCCCCATGGCCTATGTCTATCCGAAGGCCATGCGCGCGACGCGAGATCTGCTTCGCAGACGAACAGCACTAGTACGTTTTCGCGCTGAACTGATGGCACATGTCGTCAACACCCAAAGCCAAGCCAACCTGCATGCCCTGACTGGAAAGACACAGCGGCTGGATCTAGAGGATCCTGGCCTGTACCTGTTCGACGATCCCATGACCAGGGTGAATGGCTCGCTTCCTGGCGGCCTGATCCACGGGCAACCAGGTCCACCGTCTAACTGGACATCAGGGGCGAATCGGAATGCTGGACGGAATCACCATGTGCAGAAAGCACGATCGTCCTGCTCGATCAAAATGCTCCGAGCCCGTGCGATTGATTGACTGGTTGCCCGTTGATGACAAAGAAGGTGCTGAACATATTGATTCCGCTCCATCCCCGATCTGAAACGAACTGGACAGCTGTCGCTGAGCCTGTATTCTTGAATAGATCGGCATATGGGTACGAATGAGTTTCTAGGGCGTTAAGACCCCATCGTCTTGCCGGTCCAGCCATGCTGGAACGTGACCCTCTATAGGTGTTTGGCGCGGAATCACTCTGCGCCTGGCCGTGAAATAAAGCCGGAATTGTGATCTCGCCTTCCTATCAAAGAACCGGAAATCGGAAGGAACACCTATGTGCTATTGACAATGGGGGCCTCATAAGTGTTAGCATGATCAAAGGCCTAGTTTCTTGTAAATCTCATCATTATAGATCCAATCATTCTCTTCGTCCAAGTCTTTCTTCTCGAAGGAACCAGGATAATTGTCCATGGCATATTTGATAATCTTTGCCTTAAAATCGACGTGTAACGCGTTTTTGCCGACAAGGAGCGGAGGGCACAAGTTCTTGTTGAGGTTTCTACTGCCGTCCACATAAGTGACAATGATCGGCATTTGAAGGTCAATGGCAATTTCAATTTCCCATCTGACAAACTTATACAGGTTTTTGGTCCGCTCTCCTGCAATCACGATTAGGGCTTTTGTGTTGGCTAGTCTTTCTCTTAGTTTCTTCTTGATTTGATCCTCACTTGCCTTGTCTGTGATGTTGTTAAGATCGTGAGCATCATGAAAATCAAATTCAATTTCCTCATTCTTTTTCCATGCTTGCATGACTCTGTAGTAACACATGTCCTTTGATGTTGGCTTTCCATCCCCTGCATCAAAGACTACATATGTTTTGTTTCGATAGCTCATTCTAGGCTCCTTTCTTCTTCTGTGGAATTGTCACACCAAGTATCATTGAAATGAAGACAAAAGTGTTCAGAATTTGCAGGGACTCGAGAAACTCACCCATAGCGCTTCTTGCTTGGGCAATACTTGCACCTGAAGCAAAACCATTCTTGAGGCTAAGCAGCACTGCATCGTCGGGTGTAAATTGCTTCAACCACAGGAAATCGTTTAGATATACTTCGCCATAAAAATACGCGAAACAGACAATAGAGAAAGAATATGCGAGTGCGACATTGATGATTCGCCTTCTTGTGCCATCAATATCCAGCTCAGGCTGCAGCCAAACATGGTAGTAGAAATACGTGTACGCATTCATCGCAAGCAAGTACCAAACAAGGATTTCTACGATCAAATGTGTTGTAGATGTTGCCATTAGGTAGATAAGTACAACCCATTTCAAGACAATGAAAATGTCTATAGCGATGTTTGTATTTCTTCGAATAGCATCATCATCTGCATCAGGATTTATAGACCTAGTAAGTGATTTCGAAACAAGTTTGAACAGCTCAACGAGGTTCAGAAACTTGGTTGATTCTACTAGTACTGAGGCGGTAGCAAAAATGAACCCGTATCTCAAAACACCTCCAAAATTATGCTAACATCTGATTCTACGGACCGTGTACTCCCGCTCTTCCGCTCTTCTCTGGGTCCTGTTAAGTCCGCTCTTCGCATTGAAGTATTCCTGTGTATCCAGCCAAGCACGGACTTAAAATCGCATATCCTGCATAGGCACAGCAAGGAAAAACACCTCCTTGCCAAAAAGATCGACAATCGAATTCACACCCCATGGCAGAACGCACAATTCCTTGAGCTGCCCCTGTTACTCTCTTATCCTGACAACAGCTGCGTACTTAACAGGGTGGAGTTAACATGACAAGGCAAAAACTGCGAGACCTGTTCCATGCAGCATGCCATACGCAAGATCTTGGCGAGAGCACGCGGCCTGCGTTGCCCGATCGCAAAAAGAGCTTCACAACAGCTGCAGCGGTGAGGGTCTTGCCGCTTCCTGTCGCTCTCCTAAAAAGGAAGCGATCCTTGCCCTCCCCAACGGCATCCTGGAGCTGGTGGATGGCCTTGAGCTGATACGGCCGCAGAAGGCGCAGCCTGTTGGTCTGGATGAATTCCGCACCCACGCATCCGCACTGCTTCGCTCCCTCGACGCGCCCCTGCTCGTAACACAAATGGACGCGCCGCCGCCGTCCTGCTGCCACCCGAGCTCTTTGAAGAGATGCGCGAACAGATTCGCTATCTACAGCAGGTCACAGAAGGCCTGGCCGATGCCAACGCCAGCCAGCTGGTGGATCACGCCAAGGTTGCCGAATACTTGCAGAGCCGGGGTCGGGACAATCAGCGCCAAGACCAGGAATGAAGCTTGTCTGGACAGCCAGTGCGTTGCTGGATCTGCAGGATATTTACTCCCGTATTAATGACAGTCGATTCCGACTCCGGAATCGATTTCGATTTCGATACCGATACCGATACCGATACCGAGGAGAAAAGACCGCGCATCCCGTGATCGTATGAGCGAGCTCTGCGCAGCAGAGGAAAACAGCCCCTCTTAGCCCTCAGCCGGGAAGCCCATCGCATGTCGGACCACACGGGCATTCTCGACACTCGTCAGCTGTTCGACCAGCTTGAAGGCAACCTCGATCGCCGTGGCGGGTGAGGTAGAGGTAGTAACATTGCCGTCCCTGACAATCGGATCGTTCTGTACCCACGCGCCCATTTCGCCGAGCTGCTGTCGTCGTTTGCCGCCGGAAAGATGGTAGGTCGTGGCTTTGCGTCCGTTGAGAATACCGCTTCTGGCGATGGGCAGTGCGCCTACACAGATCGAGGCAATGGGCTTTTGCTGCTGGTTGAAGTCGCGAAGGGTCTGCAGCACCTGCTCCGCAAAGGCATCCTCGTAATTGCCGTACTCCCCGAAGCCGCCCGGAATCGCCACCGCATCGAACTCGTCGGCGTAAATCTGCGACAGGCTTGTGTCCAGCAAGAGCTTGAAGGTTCCGAAGGTGCAAGCGATCTCTGTGCCGATCCCCGCCGTTACCACCTCGATGGGCGTATCACCGCAGTCGTTCGCCCAACCCAGAACATCGATAAACGCGGCCCCCTCGAGCAACTCGAATGCGTTTGGCAGAAGTACCAGGACGCGCTTCAATCCTGACTCCTTTTGCTACCAGCCGAACGCGGGTGCCGCAACACAGAGCGCCTGCCGAACTCGTACCTGGCCCTGATCGACGCGTCCATTCTTAAGCCCCCTCCGACCTGCCTATTCATGATCTAGCACCTCCCGCACCTTGAGGGTCAGTTCATTTTTCGAGAATGGCTTCTGGATGAAATTGACGCCCTCTTCAAGCACACCGTGGTGGGCGATCACATTCGCGGTGTAGCCCGACATGAACAAGCACTTCAGGCTGGGATAAAGGGAAAGCAGGTTCTTGGCCAGATCGCGACCGTTCATCTCGGGCATCACAACGTCGGTCATCAGCAGATGGATCTCGCCGGGGTGCTCCGTGGCCAGGCGAACAGCCTCGCCTGGAGTTGCAGCGCCCAGCACGGTATAGCCTTGCCGCTGGAGCATTCTGTAGGTCATCTTCAGAATCGAGGGCTCGTCTTCAACAAGCAGGATTGTCTCGTTGCCGCGCTTGCCAGACTTCTCCTGCTCCTGGATGGGCAACGGGCTCGCTTTATCTGAGTAGCGCGGCAAGTAAATCTTGAAGGTCGTGCCCTGGCCAGGCTCGCTGTAGACATTGATCAGGCCGTTGTTCTGCTTCACCACACCGTACACCATCGCCAGACCCAGTCCGGTACCCTTGCCCAGGCTCTTGGTGGTGTAGAAGGGTTCGAAGAGGTGAGACAGGGTATCGGCATCGATACCGCAGCCCGTGTCGCTCACCGCCAGCATGGCGTACTCGCCGGGGATGAACTCCGCGTGTTCCTTGCAGTAGCCCTCGTCGAAAGCAGCATTACCCGTCTCGATGATCACTTTGCCGACACCGTCGATGGCGTCCCGGGCATTGACACACAGATTCGCCAGGATCTGATCGATTTGACCGGGGTCGATCTTCACCGGCCAGACCTTCTCGCCTGGAATCCAGGCCATTTGGATGTCTTCACCGATCAGCCGCTGCAGCATTTTGAGCATGCTTTCCAGGGTATTGTTGACATCAATCACCTTGGGAGTCACGGTCTGTTTGCGGGCAAAAGCCAGAAGCTGGCGGGTCAGGTCGGCGGAGCGCTCACCGGCCTGTCGAATCTCCTGCAGATCCTCGTAGAGGGGGTGTTCGGGCAGCATCTCATCCAGAATCATGTCCGTGTGCCCGATCACCACCGATAGCATGTTGTTGAAGTCGTGAGCCACGCCACCGGCCAGGCGACCCACCGCTTCCATTTTCAGGGCCTGCCGCAACTGGGCTTCCAGTTTCTCGTGCGCGCTACGCTGACGAGCATCTTCCTGGATGGCGAACAGAATTGGCGCGGTGTGCGCGGCTGCTGCTTCCAGGAGTTCCCGATCCTCCTGGTTGTATCCCCCCTTTTTGTTGGCCACAACAAACTGACCGATCAAGGTACCACGGTGAATGATGGGCGCTGCCAGGGCATTCTCCAGGGCCACGTGCCCCGAAGGTGGAGTCAGGTGCTCGTTGGCAACCAGGGTCCGCTTCTCCAGTAGTGACTTTCCCCAGAGCCCACCCCAGCCCGACCGGGGGAACACGATGCTCTTGTCGGCGACCTGGCATTGATCCCAGATCTCGCGTGTCATAGTGGGGCAGACCAGATCACCGGCTTCGTTGATATACCCAAAAAAACCGTACTGGCTGTGCAACAGCCTTAGTATCTCGTCGAGGGCCGTGATGGGAGCGGCATCGATATCCGTTTGCGGATGGTTCAGAAAGACGCTGACGATCCTGTTATGGAGGTCGAGGAATCGCTGCCTGCGCTTCAGCTCGTTTTCGGCCAGCTTGCGCTCACTGATATCCCGTGTCACACCCTGCAGGAAGACCGGCGCTCCCGTTTCGCTGAAAATGATTTTACCGTGGATCTCAACGGGAAAGCTCGTTCCATCCTTCCGCCGCATCTCGGTTTCGAAGCTCACGCCTTCCTGGTGCGGTCCCTTGGCGATCTCTGCATCAATAATGCCAGCCATCTGCGCAAAGGCGTCTTGCTCGCAATGGTCGGAAAGCCTCGTCCCGACCCACTCGGAGACCGAGTAACCGCTAAGTGCATGGATGGCCGGGTTGACATAAACGAAGTTCAGCTCCATGTCCATGAGCCAGATGATGTCCATCGTGTTGTCGGCCAGCAGGCGATACTTGCGCTCACTATCCTGCAGGGCCGCTTCTGCCCGGTACTGGTCCGTGATGTCCCGATTTACCACAACAGCAGCCAGCACATTTCCGGATTCATCCGTGACGGGAGCTGTGTAGTTCACGATGACACGCTTGACCCCATCGAAGGCATCGATCTCGAGGAGTTCATCTACGACGGTGAGGCCTTCCTTTACGGTTTTTGCCAATGCCCAATCTTCCGGAGCAACCTCTTCGCCCGACGGAAGACGCCGAGCCTTGAAGGCCCCGTACTCCTCCTGCGCGACGTGGGGCTCGGCACCCCAGATCTTCACACCCGCCGGATTGCCTCGCAGCAGCCGGCCATCCTTGTCGGCAATCCACAGGCCGACCGGCAACAGCTCGAACACGCGCCGAAACAGATTCTCACTGTAGCGCAGCGCCTGTTCGGCTTCCTTTCGCTCCGTAAGGTCCACACAGAAGCCAAGAAAGCGATCGTCTGCGAGCTTGGCGGCCGAGACGGACCACCACCTTCGTTCGCCGCACCTGTGGCGATAGGGTAGCTCGCCATAGGAGGCCCCTTCGCGAACCAGCGACTCGAAATGCTGCATCCCCGCTGCTCGGTCCTCCTGAAAGAGGATTTCGGCGATACTCATCGAGGTCAGCTCGTCCTGGCTATAGCCGGTGATCTGGCAGGCTGCTGGATTGACTTCCAGGTATCGCCCCTTTTCATCGCAGACGAACACACCGTTCGGGGAGCTCTCGATGTACCGCCGGTACCGCTCCTCACTTTCGCGCAGCGCCAGCTCGGCTTGCTTGTGTTCGGTGATGTCGAAGTGTGAGCCGATAACGCGAACAGGCTCTCCTGTACTATCGCACATCACCGTTGCCTGGGCCAGAATCCAGCGATAGGAGCCATCCTTGTGCCGAAAGCGGAACTCTAGATGATGCGCCCAGCTTCGATTACGGATGTTCTGCTTCACTTGCTCCAGTGTACGCGACAGGTCATCGGGATGCACACGGCTTTCCCACTCGGCAAAGCCCCCACCGATTTCGTCTTCTTCGTAGCCAACCTGGGCTTTCCATTCTGCTGAATATTGAACGGCATTGGTCTTCAAATCCCAGTCCCAGATCCCAACCTTGCTCGCACGCACGGCCTCCTGGTTTCGCAGCAGCGCCTCTTTCAGCGCCAATTCGGCGGTCTTGCGCGCCGTGATGTCCAAGAGCAGACCGTCCCAGAATAGCCTGCCATCAGCTAAGTGCTCGTGGCTGGCCGCGCCCTGCACCCACCTGGTCAGGCCATCGGCGGCACAGACTCTGAACTCATGGCTCCAGTCCTGATTGGCTTGCACTGCGTGCTGGATCGTGTCCGACAACCCAGCCAGATCCTCGGGGTGGATCAAAGCCCACAGCGCCCTGCTGTCACGCATGACTTCTTCGGGCGTGAGCCCGAACAGCTCACGGATGCCGGGACTGATGTAGGAGAACTCGTCGTCGGTCGGGTCCTCGCTGTGCTGCAGATTCTGAAAAACCACACCGGGAATGTGCGCGGCAAGGCGTGTGTAACGGGCCTCGGCATCCGCCAGACGGGCCAGTAGAGGCTCAGATTTGCTCTTAGCTTTGTGCGCCTGGCCCTCACGAATGGCCTTCAACGCAGACTCCGCAGCCTCCAGACGCTGCTTCAACTCATCGTATGACGGTGTTTTCTGGGTACTCATTGCGCATACCTTTCGCAGACAGAAGCGCCGAGGTCCGGCTCAAGCAGGAAAGCAGCCCCCCGCACAGGCACATCCAGCAGAATCAGGGGATCGAAGGCACCTTCTGCTCGCGTAGAGGGGGACTTCGATCGCTCCACAGTTCGGCGGCGTTGTAAGGTAGCCTCTTAGCGCGTAGTGCGAGCCGCCAGCATGACTTACATGAAGGTACATTTTGGAGAGTGTAACACAGCTCTTACATGAGACACGAGAGCATTCAGGGCTCTCTATCCAGAAAGCCCTGCGCAGCAGAGGCATAACAGCAAGCCTACCCCACAGCAAGCCTATCACAACATGGCCGTCAGGCCATTGGTGACGACCGAAGGTCGGAACAAATGAACCAAACATTACTGAAGGTCCACCCCACCCGCCAGCGGCAGTTGACCAGCGGTCAACTGTCCTCTGGTCGGGAAATGAGTGTTTTCTTTTGCCCTACTTTTTCTTTGTCGCCACAAAGAAAAGTAGGAGACCTTCGGCATAGCGCCAGCGTAAGCCCGCCGCCAGGCGGAGAGAGCTCCCCGCATGGGCTGCCTTCCGCAGGAAAAAAGAAAGAGCGGGATTTCTCCCGCTCCTAGTAAATCTCGAACAAGACTCGATACCGATACCGATAGCGATACCGATCAGAAGCCCGCGCGGCTAGCGCAACAGACTCAACATTACTCCCGCCGCGATAGCACTACCGATCACACCCGCGACATTCGGTCCCATGGCGTGCATCAGCAGGAAGTTGGTCGGATCCGCCTTCGAGCCCACATGATGCACCACGCGGGCACTATCCGGCACCGCGCTCACACCTGCCGCACCCACCAGCGGATTCAGCTTGTTGCCTTCCTTCAGGAAGAGGTTCATGAACTTGGCAAAGAGCAGTCCACCTGCAGTGGCCACCACAAAACTGGCAGCACCCAGACCGAAAATCAGCACACTCTTGCCCGACAGGAACACGTCCGCCTGAGTGCTCATGCCCACGCACAGTCCCAGCAGAATGGTCACCGAATCGATCATCGCATTACGCGCGGTGTTGGCCAGACGCTCGGTCACGCCGCTTTCCTTCAGCAGGTTGCCGAAGAAGAGCATGCCCAGCAGGTTCAGCGCACTGGGTGCGATGAAGGTGGTCACAATAAAGCCAGCGATCGGAAAGATGATCTTCTCGGTCTTGGGCACCGGACGCGGCGCCTTCATCTTGATCAGGCGCTCTTTCTTGGTGGTCAGCAGGTACATGACCGGCGGCTGAATCACCGGCACCAGCGCCATGTAAGAATACGCGGCGATGGCGATGGGCCCCAGCAGGTGCGGAGCCAGCATGGAGCTGCAGAAGATGGCCGTCGGGCCGTCCGCACCACCGATGATGCCGATGGCACCGGCTTCAGCGCCCGTAAAGCCCAGCAGCATGGCGCCGATGAAAGTAGTGAAGATGCCGATCTGCGCAGCCGCACCCAGCAGCACCAACTTAGGATTGGAGATCAGCGCAGAGAAATCGGTCATCGCGCCAATGCCCAGGAAGATCAGCGGCGGATACACGCCCTGTGTTACACCCTGATAAAGGATGTTGAACACGCTGCGGCGCATCGTGCCGTCGTCCTGCATCATGGCTTCGTAGACACCAATGAACTGGCCCTGCAGGAAAGGAATGTTGCCGACCACTACGCCGAAGCCGATGGGCACCAGCAATAGCGGTTCGTATTTCTTGTAAATGCCCAACCAGACAAAGAACAGACCCACAGCAATCATGATGTAATTGCCGAGGATTCCGTTCGCAAAGCCGGTATAGGCCCAATAATTGATAATGGTCTCCATGCACAGACCCCCTACTCGATGACAAGCAGCGTGTCACCTTCGAGCACGCTGTCGCCTTCCTTGATGCGGAGGTCCTTGACGGTTCCGCCAACGGCGCAGTGGATTTCGTTCTCCATTTTCATGGCTTCCATGATCAGGACCACCTGACCGGCCTTGACCTCGTCGCCCACCTTGACGTGCAGCTTGAAGATCGAACCGGGCAGCGGTGCCTTGACCACACCCGCACCCTTGTCGCCGCTGGGGCGAACGGTAGTGGGCTCTTTGGCCACGGTGTCCGCGATCACGCTAGGACGGGACAGCTTGGGCGTTTTGCTCACCTTGCGTTCGTCGGGTAGAATTTCCACCTCGACTTCATTGCCGTTGACCGCCAGACGAGCCACGTTCTCGTCGCGACTGAGGATCTTCACCTCATAATTGTCGCCGGCGATGCGAAGCTTATAGGTATTCATGCTTGGCTCCTGCCTACTTGGATTCGCCGCTGCGACGCGGAATCCGCCCGGTGGCGCTGGTCGCGTGCAGGTTGATGCGGTGCGTGTGCATCGTTCCCTTGCCGTCCTGCACCCAGGGACTGAAGGGTTTGTTCATTTGCGACCAGGTCAGTCGCTGGTCCAGCTCGGCGGCCAGGCCACGATCGTGCAGGTACAGGGCCATGGCGATCGCCGCCAGTTCACCCTCGCCCACAGCCGCTTGTGCCGACTTAACCTGAAGACCCGCGCTGGCTGCCTGAGCCGCCTGCGCTGCTTTGGCCGCTTTACGCTTCTCCGGAGCGGCCACCAGGGCTGCCACGATGTACATACTGCTCAGCAGAGCCAGCAGACCAATGAACACGGTGCCAAAACCGACCGCCAGGCTACCCAGCATTTCGGCTTCTTCGTGCCCGGAGGCCATTACCGGCGTAGCGCTCAGCAGCAGCGGCAGGATTGTCAGAGACTTCATGCTCTCCTCCGCTTACAGGGGAATGTTGCCGTGCTTCTTGGGCGGGTTGCTGTCCCGCTTGCTGGCACACATCTCCAGGGCACGGATGATGCGGAAGCGCGTCTGGGCCGGTTCAATCACGTCGTCGACATAACCGCGTCCGGCAGCCACGTAGGGGTTGGCGAACTGATCGACGTACTCCTTCTCCTTCTCAGCGAGGAAAGCGTTGGCATCTTCCTGCTTGGCGGCTTCCTTACCATAAAGGATCTGCACAGCGCCCTTGCCACCCATCACGGCAATCTCAGCCGTCGGCCAGGCGTAGTTCACGTCGCCGCGAATGTGCTTGGAGCTCATCACGTCGTAGGCGCCGCCGTAGGCTTTGCGGGTGATCAGGGTGATCTTGGGCACGGTGGCTTCGCAGTAGGCGTAGAGCAGCTTGGCGCCGTTCTTGATGATGCCGCCGTATTCCTGGCTCGAACCCGGCAGGAAGCCCGGCACGTCCACGAAGGTGACCAGCGGAATGTTGAAGGCGTCGCAGAAGCGCACGAAGCGCGCGGCCTTCATCGAGCAGGCGTTGTCCAGCACACCGGCCAGATAGCTGGGCTGGTTGGCCACAATGCCCACACTGCGACCGTTGAAGCGCGCAAAACCGGTGATGATGTTGGGCGCGTAATACTGCTGCTGCTCCAGGAACTCGTGTCCGTCCACCAGCTCACGAATGATTTCCTTCATATCGTAGGGCTTGTTGGGATTCTCGGGCACGAAGTCGTTGAGCATGGTGCATTCGCGGTCAACGGGGTCGCCGCAGGTGATCACCGGGGGCTCTTCCATGTTGTTCTGCGGCAGGTAGCTGATGAGCTTGCGGATCAGCATCAGCGCTTCGTCCTCGTCGTCGGCGGCGTAATGCACCACACCGGACTTGGCCGCGTGCACCATGGCGCCACCCAGCTCCTCGTCCGTCAGCTCTTCGCTTGTAACGGCCTTGACCACCTTGGGACCGGTGACGTACATGGTGGAGGTCTTCTTGACCATCACAATGGCATCGGTCAGCGCAGGACTGTAGACGGCACCACCGGCGCAGGGTCCCATGATCGCGGAGATCTGCGGCACCACACCGGAAGCCATCACGTTCTTCTGGAAAATGTAGGCGTAGCCGGCCAGGCTCTCGATGCCTTCCTGGATACGCGCACCACCGGAATCGTTAAGACCGATGACCGGCGCACCCACCTTGAGGGCCATGTCCATGATCTTGCAGATCTTCTCGGCGAAGGTCTCGGAAAGGCTGCCCCCCAGTACGGTGAAGTCCTGGCTGAACACAAAGACCAGACGACCATCAATGGTGCCGGAACCGGTCACCACACCGTCCCCCAGGAACTGCTGCTGTTCCAACCCGAAAGCGGTGCAGCGGTGGGACTTGAACATGTCCAATTCCTCAAAGCTGCCATCATCCAGCAGTTTGAGCACACGTTCGCGGGCGGTGAGCTTACCCTTGGCGTGCTGGGCCTCGATCCTCTTGGGACCGCCGCCCTGCATGGCCTGCTCGCGCTTGTTGCGCAGTTTGTCGATGCCGGGATTCATGCGTCTCGCACTCCCAATTGCTTCTTATGAGGAGACACGGGCCCCGAAGGACCTTGCTCCGAACAGCTACTGTCACGATACAGCCGATCCCACTCCAACGGAAAGCGGGGTCCAGGCTGAGTTCTCTTCGAAAAACCGATCAGTTTAGCGATAGGCATTGGTAAAAGATAGAGGTGGGCAGGTTTTTACCTTCCACTCCTGGTGATTGGCTGCTAACTCCCTATGGGTTTAGCGTGCGCTTCCACTCGGAAAGAGCAATTGCACAAGCTACCTCAAGCCATTCCTTGTACCTAGCAGCAATCCCCTGTTCCTGTTCAGCATAATTGAACTGAAAGAAATCGGTTATACTCGGGGACAAATCGACAATTTCGGCCCTGTTGTCATCCGAGACCAGCCGCCTAAATGTGCATGCCGATGCTGCAAGGACACCGCTCTTGCCAAAACCGTATCCATGAATGCTAATCACGAGGTGGAATTTGCTCTCAGTTTTAATGCACAGATGTGACCACGATTTGTACACATCTAAGTTGGCGTAGTATTCAAAGCGCTTTGCTGTATCCACAATCTGGGCGTAGTAGTAGTTACTACGCTCTTCATTCGACAGCGACTTGTCAGCAAATGCAGAGTATTCTCGCCCACGGTTGGATCCAATGTCTGCTATCTGGCTTGTTAGATCGTTGGCAATTTCTGTCAGCCTTGTAAAGGTGGTGCTCTGAAGCTCGTCTGCATTCTTGTAGACTCTGTCAATGCTCTCAACTTGCCGTGATTCCCTCTCCCTTAACGCCATTGCTCCGGAGCGAATAATATCATCTACATAAGTCTGCTGTTGAACTTGCTGCTCTAGCCCAATTGCAGAAAGGAGCGATTGGCGCTGCCTCTTCACAAAGAGCGAAACAAGCTTTGAAAGATCACCCGCATCTGCCGTCTCGAGTGCTTCGATGTATTCTCGTCTATCAGAATCACGCACTACTACGGGAAACAGCCCATCACGCAGGAACACAAGAGAAGCAAGCGTTCTGGCAACTCTCCCGTTCCCATCTTGAAATGGATGGATCTGCGTGAAGCGATGGTGCAACCATGCAGACAGGACTTCTGGAGCGAAGCTATCTTCATGTTCCCTATAGATCTGGACAAGTCTTTGCATTTCTTGAGGGACTAGCTCCGGAGGACAGTACTCGTGAGTTTCGCCGTCAGGTCTCTTTGGATTATTCGGTCTTATCTTGTACTGCCCCCTAAGAATGTCCACTTGCATTCTATTACCAAACTGGTCCAGGGCTTCAGTTGTGCGCTGATGAGCGGTAAACTGCTGCTGCAGGCTGCGTATGAAATGCTCGGTAAGAGGCTGTTCTCTCTTGACAAAGGTAAACAGACCCTCGACAATGCTTAGCTGGTCCTTGATGATATCGCTTACATTGTCCGCATCAGCTTTGCTCAGGCCACCCTTGTGAGCAATCAGAGAAGCATCAATCCCTTGCTCGATCAGTACTTGTGTAACGCCCCTATCCCATTGATACAATCGCTCAATGATACCTGTTTCGATCGCCCATTCACGGTGCAACTTCACAAGAAACAACTCAAGAGCATTCTCTTTTTCGAGCTCCTGCTTTCTCTCGTGCCATACCGATTTGAGTGCGCTCAACTCCCGATCATTCATGTCTCCCGCGTTCTCGGGCAGAGGGTCAATACACTTGTACATCTCAACCTCCAGAAACGATCACAGCGATAGTCTAATGTAACTCGGTCTAAACGGACTGACGATCTGGACCCATCCTCTGAATGCTGATTTCTGCGTCCCGCTACTTGCGCCCTGTCCAGGGCTCCAGCGCCAGCGCCAGATTGCTCAGCCCCGGGCGGCCGGTGATTTCAGTGCTCGCCCAGGGTGGCAGTTCCACGTGGGCGTCGGGCGCTTCCAACTCCACCTCGGCCAGCAGCAGTCCCGCGTTCAGCTCCAGAAACTCATCGATGACCCACACGCGACCGGCGTGCTCGCGCGTGTAGCGCAGCTTCTCCACCACGCGATCCTCGCAGTAGACGATGAGCTCCTGCGCGTCCGCAAAGGGAATGGACCACTCATATTCGGGGCGGCTGAGACCGTCACCCGGCGCTTTGACGGTAAACCAGGCTTCGCGACACCTCAGACTCAGGCGCACGCGCCAAGTGAGCAGGCTCTCGCTACAGAAATAGCCCTGACGCAGATGCTGCGGCTCAGGCCCCCCGCGCCAGTCGTCTCCGCGCACAAAAAAGCGACGTTCGATTTCCACAGCCATCTTCGCCTCGCTACTCTCACTTTATCACCAGGTACTGAGCTCGATTCGCGCACGCAGAAGGAAGCACAAGAAGAATCCCGATCGGGCTCGCGCCTGTCCGCGCCTCGCGGGTGCGCGTCCCAGGCGCTTTCGCAGGACCTTCGCATTCTCCGGTTCCTGCGCGTATCACAGTGCGAAGTCCATACCGCGCACAAAGAATTCATTGCCGTGTTACAAGAGACCCCACAAACGGCGCAACAACCATTCCACCGCTAGTAAGCCCAGCAGCGCATAGAGCAGCCAGAGCTGATCCACCAGGTGTAGTTCGTGGGGGCGCGTCGAGACCCGCGGGCTGCGGTCCAGATCCGCGAAGCTCAGACCGCGCGCCAAAGAATCCCGCGCTGTATCACGGTCCAGGTCGATCAGACTTCCGCCACCGGCCGCCGCGATCTGCGCCGCCAGGTTCACGTCCGCCGTCAGTGCTAGCTGTTCGGGGCTGAAGGTTTCCACCGTCACCAGGCCGCTGTCCGCCAGCACGCGGCGATCGCCCTCGCTGGCGCTCACCCGCCAGCGCCAGGCACCGGCTCTGGCGATGCGCGCCGCAGTGTGATACTCGCCTGCATCAGCGGGAAGCATGGGCAGCCGCTGAATCACGCCACTGCTGTCGATCAACTCCAGATTCAGTGAAGCTCCCCCGCGCGGATGACCATCTTCCTCTCGCAAGCGCGCGCTGAAACGCACTTCGTCGCCGACGCTAAGCACCTCACGATCGGCCTGCACGCTAAGCAGATGCAGTTCTTCGCCGGCATCCAGCCAGCGCAATTGCGCCAGCAGCCAGTCCTGCGCACGGGTGTTCTCGCCCAGACTGAGCTGACTGCCGATCTCCCAGCGCCAGAAATTCTCTGCTCCCAGACAAGCCCGGCGCACTCCCGCCGCATCGCCAAGTACCAACACAGGCGTTCCTGCCGTATCACTTCGACGCAGCAGCACGCGCGCGTCGCCCACCGGTAGCAGCTCCGGCCTGGGGAACAGAATGGGCGGCATGGCCTCCCAGACGGCGCTTAGATCACGCAGCAGAACTTCTTCACCCAACACGGGGTGCACGCTCTCGGCTTTCACGCCGCCCGGCTCTGATTTACGCAGCGGGGAGGAACCCGTCACCGGCAATAGGCCCGAAAGCCGCTGCAGGTCCAGGTCCGATCCGGCACAGACAAAGAGCGGTTTGCGGGCCAGCAGCGGACGTAGTGCCTGCCACTCCTCCACCGGTGTATCACGGCGCGGCCAGTCCAGCATCACAACCAAGTCGGCCTCGCTCACGGCGGCTTCGACTTCCGCTGGTGATACACGTCCCCCAGGCTCCTGTGGCAGCAGCTTGTGCAGACGAAACTCGTCCTGTGCCTGCAGTGTGCGTGTGACAAAGCCCAGGTCTGCCGAAGGCCGGTCGGCCAGCAGCAGCAGATCGCGTGCCGCCTCGCGCACTTTTACATGAAGGCTGCGCTGGTTGTTGTCCTGGCTGCTTTCCTGTGGTTCACGCTCCAGCAGGCTGGCTCGCGCGCTCAGAACGCTCGTTCCGGTTTGATCGGGCACCCAGTCAAAGACGGCTTCCTGAAAAGCGCCATCGGCGCCCAAGGTGAACTCTCGATCAGCCACACGCTTTCCTGCGGCAAGTAGCTCGACGCGAACCCGGTGTCCTTCAAGGCCATGTGCGCCCACTTCCACCTGCACCGGCTCGCTCAATCCCACTCGCGCGGGGCTGTTGGCCGTGATACGCCGAAGTTGCAGATCTGCCGGTGGCTGGCGCCTGCCGCTGACCGCAACCCAGGTGCGGAAAGGTGCGCGTCTGGCGGTTTCCACCGGCCAGTTGCCGCTGCTCAGCGTACCATCGCTCACCAGCAGCACGCCGCTCAGCGGGCGCACGCGCGCATCTTCGCTCAGCTGCCGCAGTGCGGCTGCCGGATTACTCAGGCCTTCGTCAAAGTGCAATTCCTGTGGCGTCTTCAGCGGATACAGGCTATCGCCAAAAGCCCAGCATTCCAGCTCCATTTCCGGCAGAGAGCGTGCAAGATCCGCGTACCAATCCACCTCCGTGCGCGCTTCCACAAAGGGCATGCTGGCACTGTTATCAAAGAGTACGGCAAGTCGCGCGGGCTCCTGGTGTACTTCCTGCCAGCCCAGTCGCAGACGGCAGGCCAGCACGATGACCGCAAGAAAGGTCAGCAGCCGCAGCGCGGGTAACAGGCGCTTCAGCATCCCGACCGGCTGCGGACGTGTCACGGCATAGCTGCGAATTGTGATCCAAATCGCGAGGGGCAGGAGCAGCAGCGGCCACCAGGCCCCCAAACTGAGCACAAAGTCCTGCATCACGCGCGCTCCTCACCCAGGCGCATGCGCGGAGTGGCGTCCAGCCCCAACTCGCTGCGTTCACCGCGGGACAGTCGTCCGTGGGCGGCGCGCGCAATCATGACCGCATTGTCGGTGCAGTAAGCGCGCTCGGGTAAGTGCAGATCCAGTGTCCCGGCGGGATAGAGCCGCGTCAAATCCTCGCGCAGAAGCCCGTTGGCCGCTACGCCTCCTGCCAGAATCAGCGTACGTACGTTGTAATGGTCTACCGCACGTTGTGTCTGTCGCACCAAGGCAGCCACAGCAGTAGCCTGGAAAGAAGCGCAGATATCGGCGCGTCTGCTGATCCGTTCCTCTTCGCTCAGGGCGCGCAAATGGTTGAGCACGGCGGTTTTGAGTCCGCTGAAGGAGAAATCGAAGCCCTCGCGTCCACGCAAGGCAATGGGGAAATCCACCGCACGCGGATCGCCGCCTTCCGCCTCCCGACTGATGGCAGGACCGCCGGGATAGCCCAGCTCCAAGAGCTGCGACACTTTGTCGAAGCACTCACCGACGGCGTCGTCGATGGTCTCGCCGATGATGTGATACTCGCGAGGCGCGGGCATCAGCACCAATTGCGTGTGACCTCCGCTGACCACCAGTACCAGCGCGGGCAGCACAGGCTCTTCTTCATCGGTGAAGTTGGCGTAGATGTGGCCTTCCATGTGATTCACGCCAAGAAAGGGAACTTGCAGCGCCAGCGCCAGCCCCTTGGCGTAATGGTAGCCCACCAGCAGGCTTCCCAACAGACCAGGACCGCGGGTGGCTGCCAAGGCCTGCAGATCGGCGTGGTCCACGCCAGCATCACGTAAAGCCTGTGTCACAACAGGCTGTATCACGCGTAGATGCTCGCGACTAGCCAGCTCGGGCACCACGCCGCCCCACTGTTGATGTATAAGCTGAGTGGAAACCACGCTGGAAAGGACTTCGTTGCCGCGTATCACGGCGGCTGCGGTTTCGTCGCAGGAGCTTTCGATGCCGAGCAGGATCATGGACGCTTCCACCAGCGGCGATCGGCCGCACTTTCCGCAGTGCTGTCATCAACGGCCACGCTATCGGCGGGCAGCAAGCGCAGACTGTCCACAGCCCCGCGCGGCACCAGGTCGAAGAGGGCAGGTTCGGGATCACGCCAGCTGTAGCCCGAGGGCAGCAGAACCTGACAGGGCATTCGCCGCGCACCGGGCAGCAGCTTGTTGTAATCCACGCGCGCGTGCACATCGCCGGAGTCAATCATCTCCAGCTGCCGCTCACCACCAATAACGGTAATGGCGAAGCTGCGCGGTTGAATATCCAGGCTGTCGGGCAGACCAATGACCTCCAGCGGAATCTGCGTAAAGCGCCGCTGGCTGATGCGCTCGATGCGCGCCTTCAGGCTGATGCTCTCGGGGTTCAGTCGCAAGGTAGGCCATGGCAGACGCAGGCGCACGGCTTCCGCCACGTCACGCCGGCGCCGCAGCAGTTCCACACGCGCGGTCTGCACGACTTTCAGAGTATCGAGAATACTGGCGGGGCCGCTCACCTCAACTCGCTCCGGTGAAATGACCGGACCATCGGTGAGGAGGTAGTCCTCGGCTGGCTCCACCAGCCCGTTCAGCAGCACGGGCAGCGAAATGGAGCTGATGTAATCCATTTCGAGCTGAATGTAGGAGGGAAAGATCGACTGCACCGCCAGATCGCTGGCACGGCGCAGATGCAGGTTCTTGGTGGACACGCCGTGAGACTCGTTACGCGGATCGGGCTTGAGCACGTACTCGCCGGAGCTGGTCAGCGCAAACCACAACAGACTGCGTCCACGACCGCGCAAGCGCACGTCGACCGTCTGTGGAGGTGCCTGCAGCAATACCATGTCCGGTGTTTCCGCCATGTCGACCACCAACGGAAAGGTGAAGTCCACTTCCATGATCTGGTCGGTGCGCACAAAAAACCAGCAGATGCCAGCCAGCACCAGCGCCATGATCTTGGTGCGCAGATGAGTGGTCATGAAGGTGCGCAATCGCCCCGGCTTGTTCGCCACGATCCTATTTCCTCCAGAAGTGCCGGCTGAAGAGCACCAGCACCGTGTACAGTTCCAGTCTTCCCAGCAGCATCAGTCCCACCAGAGACAGCTTGGCCACCGGGTGCAGGGCTGCGTAATTGCCCATCGGTCCTACTTCGCCCAGGCCCGGCCCCACATTGCCCATGCAGGCCAGCGAGGCCGACAGACCCACGTCAAAACTGCTGGCCAGCGCCGTCAGCACAAGAGTCCCCGCCACCGCCAGCAAGAGATACATCACGCTGAAACCGTTGACGTGTTCCACTACCTCGCGCGACAAAGCCTGTCCATCCACGCGTATCACGCTGACCATACGCGGGTGCAGCATCTTGCGCGCGCTGACCCGGGCCTCCTCCAGCAAAACACGCAGACGAATGGGCTTCAGTCCGCCCGCCGTCGAGCCAGTCATGCCGCCGACGGTCATTGCAATGAGCATCATCACCTTGCCCAACGGTGGCCACAGGTTGAAATCGTCGGTGGCAAATCCCGTAGTGCTCAGGATGGACGTCGTCTGAAAAAGACTGTCCAGACCAGCGTTCCAGAAGGGACGGTCGTGTTGCAGCACCAACAGAAGCCAGCAGACTAGCGTGATACTCAGCGTCAGGGTCGTGTAGGTTTTCCATTCTGTATCACGGCTGAACATGCCCTTCATAGGGGTACGCGTTCTGTAGGCGCGCACAATGCGTGCAAAGATGGCAAAGTTGAAGCCAGCGAGGTACATGAAGACGCAGACCACCAATTGTGATCCCACACCGAAAGCGCCCAGCGAAGCGTTGCGCGTCGAAAAGCCTCCGCTGGCCATAGTGGCAAAGGAGTGCGTCCAGGCGTCAAAGCCGTGCATGCCCGTCAGCTTGAGTGCCAGCGCCTCCAGCGCCGTCAGCAGGAAATAGATCAGCCAGAGCTGCTTGGCTGTATCACGCAGACGCGGAGTAAACTTGCCCTCCGTGATACCGGTGCTTTCGGCGCGAAACAGATACTTGCCGCCGCTGCCGGTATTGGGCAACACAGCCAACACGAAAAGCACGATTCCCAGACCACCGATCCATTGAATGAAGCAACGCCAGAAGGCGATACCGTGGGGTAGATCCTGCGGACTGTTCAGCACGCTGGCACCCGTGGTGGTGAAGCCGCTCATCGATTCGAAATAGGCGTCGTACCACGCGGGAATGCTGTGGGAGAAAAGAAAAGGCAGCGCGCCCACCAGCGCCATCAGCGCCCAGCCCACAGCTACCACCACAAAGGATTCGCGCTGGGTCAGATCACCACCCACGTGATTACGGCGACTCCACAGCCACAGGCCTCCGCCTATCAGCGCTGTCAGCAGCGCAGACAGAAGCAAGCTGCCAACATCACCATCGTGATACTCAAAGGTGACTGCCGCCGTAAAGAGCAAGGCGCCCGCCAGCATGAGCACCAGATGCGACAATACCTGTATCACGCGGGAAGATTTCATCGCGCTACTTCTTCCAGAAATTGCGACTGAAGAGCACCAGCACGGTATAAACTTCAAGGCGCCCCAACAGCATCATCCCCGTAAGCATCACCTTGCCCACGCCATGTATATCGGCGTAATGACCGCAGGGTCCCACTGCGCCCAGGCCGGGACCGATGTTCGACAAACAGGCCAGGGTTGCCGAGAGACTTACCTCAAAGCTATGAGCGAAAAGCGCCAGCAGCAGACTGCCGCCAATCAGCAGCACCATGTAAAGCACGGCAAAGCCGGTGATGTTGGAAACCAGTTCCGGGGCAACTGCGCGTGTGCCGACGCGCACGACGGTAACCAAACGCGGGTGAATCATTTTGCGCATACACTGATGGGCGTGCGCCAGCAGCACTTTGACGCGTACCACTTTCATGCCGCCGCCCGTACTGCCCGCCATGCCACCGATGAGCATCAGCAGCAGAAGCAGAATGCGCGTCGCTTCCGGCCAGAGGTTGAAATCGTCAGTGGCAAAACCCGTGGTGGTCATGATGGAAGCCACCTGGAAGAGGCTGTGCAAGGCCGCGCGTCCCGGGCCGTGATAACCGCCAGCCCAGAGTAGCACAAAGATCAGAAGCGCACTGACTCCAGCGAAGAGGGCGTAACTACGCCATTCGTCATCCTCAAATAGGGGACGGACACTGCGTTTGTGGATCACGCGGAAGTAGAGGGCGAAGTTAGTACCCGCCAGAAACATGAAGAGAGTCACCGTGCCCTGAATGAAAGGGCTTTCCCAGTAGCCCAGCGAGGCGTTGCGCGTCGAGAAGCCACCGGTCGCCATCGTCGTAAAGGAATGAGCCCAGGAATCAAAAAAGCTCATACCTCCGGCCCAGAGCATGAGTGCCTCGGCCGCGGTCAGCGCCAGATAGATCAACCAGAGCATTTTGGCTGTATCACGCAGACGTGGTGTGATTTTCTCGCTGGAAGGCCCCGGTGTCTCCGCACGGAACAAGTACTTGCCGCCTCCGCCCGCGTTGGGCAGCAGCGCCAGCACAAAGAGCACGATGCCCAGTCCGCCGATCCACTGAATGAAACAGCGCCAGAAGGCGATGCCGTGGGGGAGATCCTGAGGGCTGCGCAGAATGCTGGCGCCGGTAGTAGTGAAGCCGCTCATGGATTCGAAAATGGCGTCATGGGGCAGCGGAATGCTGCCGGAGATCATGAAGGGCAGAGCGCCCAGAATCGCCATTACCGTCCAGCCCAGGCCGACAACGGCAAAGGCTTCTTTGATGTTCAGGTCGCCCGAGCCCTGACGACGGCTGAACCAGCGCATGGCACCGCCTGTCAGTGCGGTCAGAACGGCAGAGATGAAAAGCGCGAGGGCATCACCGTCGCCGTAATACATGGCAATGAAAACCGGCAGCAGCATGGAGGCCGCCAGCAACAACACCAGTAGGGAAAGGGCTCGTAATACACGCTGTGGCTTCATCGTCAGTCGAAGAGCTTCTTCAGGGCCGGCAGGTGTTCTTCCAGAGTCACCACGGTGGCTTCGTCGCCTTCTTCGAAACGATCGAGACCGGTGGGAATGATCATGTGGCCGCGTCGCTGGAAGCCGGCGAAGATGCCCGGCTTGGGAAGCTTGAGTTTGCGCAGTTCTTTGCCCACCAGCGGGCTTCCGGCGCGCACGTTGAAGGTGGCCACCAGCGCGCCCGATCCGGGCAGAATGACCTGTTCCTGCAGACCGCCGCGACGGATGAATTTGAGGATTTCCTGTGCCGCCAGGATGCGTTTGTTGATGCCTACGTCCAGACCGATGGTCTTGATAATGGGCATGTATTCGGCCTTCTGGATGGCTGTGATCGTCCGTTTGACGCCGAGGTGTTTTGCCAACAGACAAGAGATGATGTTCTTCTCTTCATCCTCCGAAAGCGCGATCAGGGCATCCATATCCCCCAGCGCCTCCTGAGCCATGGCGTCGATCTCTTTTCCCTCGGTATCAAAGACCGTCGTGTGTGGCAGCAGCTCGGCCAGCTCGTGGTTGTCCAGTCGATTCTCACCGGGCACGGCAAACAGCTTCACATTCATGCCCGGCACCTGCTCTAGTGCGGCAGCCACGTTGACCGCCATCGGTGTAGCGCCCAACAGCATCACATTGCGGCATGCCTCATCAATGATGCCGAGGATCTTGAAGAAGTCGATGGTGTCGGCGCTACGCACGGCAAAGGTCACCAGATCACCGATCTCCAGTTTGTCGTCGCCGCCGGGAATGGTGGGCAATCCCTCGCGCACCAGACAGACCACGCGGAAGTCCAGCTCCTTGTAACGGTCGGCCAGCTGCTTCAGGTTTAGCCCGTGCAGTGGACCTTTGCGCTCCACGTCGACGGTAATCATGCGAATGCGCCCACCGGCGAACTCGCTGTAATCGCGAGTGCCAGCGTGCGCCAGCAGATCGACAATGGCGCGCACCGCGGCCTTGTCGGGATTGATCACCAGATCGGCCATTTCCAGACGCCGCGCTTCTACCACCATCTCGTCGGAGCGAATGCGCGCGATGCGGTGCTTGACGCCCAAGAGACCTGCGACGTGACACACCAACACGTTGATTTCGTCAATGTCGGTGGCGGCAATCAGGTAATCGGCGCCTTTGGCTCCAGCCTGCCTGAGCGTGCTCTCAATGGTTCCTGAGCCATGCACAGTGGCAATGTCGAGCTCTTCGGCCAGGTCGCCCAGACGCTGGTGATTGGTGTCAACCACGGTCAGTTCATTGGCTTCCCGTGCCAGAAACTGGGCCAGATAGCTGCCGACATCGCCGGCGCCCACCACAACGATCTTCATGCTTCTTTCGTCCTGCTGTTGACGCAGGCACCGCCCGCGCAGTGTTCGTTGCCCAGCAGTCCGCACCGCCCGCAGGAAACGTCGTCTTGCTCCGTGCTCATCTGTGATACAGATTGCGTCGCTGTATCACACTGAGGTGTGCCCATGATGCGCGCCAAGACGCCTTCGCGTTCCTCGGACTCCAAACGGGCCAGCTCCCTCAAAGCGGCTTCAGGATCGGCACACACACAGTAGAGGTCCTCGCCACGCTGCAGCAATGCGGCCGAGCCCGGCAGTCGGGCGTCCTCGGGATTCTCGCACAGTGATACACGTCCGCGCCCAAGCGCATACATCAGTTTCACGGGAAAGACCGCGCGCTCAGGCTGTAGGCCTCCGCGACGTGGATTGCTCAGCAGCTTCTCCATTTCCCGTAGCTGCTGGCTGTGCAGGCGATCGCAGTGAAAGCGCATCAGACCGAAGTCGTGCGTGCGCCAGATCAGCCCGCAGCGCGGCCCCAGCAGATCTTCCCACTGATTGCAGTCCAGCACACGTGTGGCACGCTCACGATAGTTGCGTGGTAGCAAGGCTCAGCCTCCGATTCGTGTCACACCGCCCATATAGGGATGCAGCGCCTTGGGCAGCAGAATACTGCCGTCCTCTTGCTGATAGCACTCCAACAACGCTACAATCAGACGACTTGTGGCCAGACCACTGCCGTTGAGTGTGTGACAAGGCTGAGCCTTGCCGCCCTTTTCCTTGTAGCGCATGGCGCCGCGACGGGCTTGGAAATCCTCGAAGCTGCTACAGCTGGAGCACTCCAGATACTTCTGCTCCGCAGGGCTCCAAACCTCGATATCGTAGGTGGTGGCGCTGGCAAAACTCAGGTCGCCGGTGCAAAGACGTAACACGCGATAATGCAGACCCAGGCGGCGCAACACTTCTTCGGCGTTGTCCAGCAGCTTGGCCAGTTCTTCGTAGCCGTGATCCGGATGGACGAACTTGACCAGCTCCACTTTATTGAACTGGTGCGTGCGCAGAAAGCCGCGCACGTCGCGCCCGTAGCTGCCCGCCTCGCGGCGGAAACACGCACTATAGCCACAATAGCAGACGGGCAGATCGTCGGCGTCCAGGATCTCATCGCGATGGATGTTAGTAATGGGCACCTCGGCGGTGGGAATGAGGTAGAGCTCGTCCTTCTCCGCGTAATACATATCCTCAGCCATCTTGGGCAACTGACCCGTGGCGGTCATGCTCTCAGCGCTGGCCAGGAAGGGCGGAAAGATCTCGCGGTAGCCGTGCTCGGCGGTATGCAGATCCAGCATGAAGTTGATCAGCGCGCGCTCAAGGCGGGCTCCCAGGCCCTTGTAAAGCGGGAAACCGCTGCCGGCGATCTTGCTGCCGCGCGGGAAATCGATGATATCGTGCAGACTGCCCAACTCCAGGTGGTCACGCACCGCAAAGGCGAACTCGGGCTTCTGGCCCCAGTCGCGCTCGACGACGTTGTCCAACTCGTTTCTGCCCACCGGGGCACTGGGGTGCGGCGCGTTGGGAATGGCCAGCAGCAGTTCATTTTGCCGTGTGTCCAGCTCCTTGATCTCGCCGTCGATGGCCTTGATGCGATCAGAAACGGTTTTCATGGAAGCGATACGCTCGCCGGCGTCCTGCTTCGCCTTCTGCAACTCGGCAATCTCGCGACTGACCGTGTTACGCGTAGCCTTCAACTGATCCGCCTCGGCGATCAGCTCGCGGCGACGGGCGTCCAGCTCAAGGATGGCTTCAAAATCCACCTTGACATTCTTCGTCTCGATCAGGGCGGCCAGTGCCGCCGGGTTCTCGCGCAGGCGCTTGATATCGATCATCGTACCACTCGGTTTGGTTCACATGATGACCGCCCCGGTATGGGGCGGCCTGAAAAGCTTACAAGCTAAGGAATTCTCTGCATGAAGGCCCTGCTTCCAACGGTCGCCGCAGTTCGCGGAGGCCGCTTCGGCGGACACTCCCCGCCGCTTCGGCGGACACTCCCCGCCGCTTCGGCGGACACTCCCCGCCGCTTCGGCGGACACTCCCCGCCGCTTCGGCGGACGCTCACTGATCACCGGTCATGATGAAGAGCGGCTTGGATTCAAAGCGCTCATAAATCGGCCGCAGTCGCTTGGTGTTGTAGAACTTGTGCACGTCGACCAGCTTCTTGGTGGCGGTAACCACGCCAATGGGCACATGATCGTAGCGACCGTTGCGCAGGCAGATCAGGCGCCCCGAAGAGCCGTCCAGTACCAGGTCCATGGCTAGATTGCCAAAGGCCATCGGGACAATGCTGTCCATGGCATCGGGGTCTCCGCATCGCACCAGATACCCCATGCGCTGGTTGATCACATTGATGCGGCGGCCCTTGTTGAACTTGGGCGAGAACTCCTTGATGGCTGCTGAGACCGCATCGCCAATACCACCCAGCTTTTTATGGCCGAACATGTCGGCTTCTTCATTCTCGAAAACCATGCCGCTTTTCCCGGCGAAGTTGGCCCCCTCGCTCACCAGACAGACGCTGTAACGGCTGGGATTGCTGTAGCGGTCTGAGACCATCAGCTCCGTCAGTTGTTCCGGGTTGAAGGGGTACTCGGGAATCAGACAGCGGTTGGCGGCACCGGCCATGGTAGGCAGAAGCGCGGTGAAGCCCGCGTAACGTCCGAAGACCTCGATGACCAGGAAGCGCTCGTGGCTGCCCGCGCTTGTACGCAACGAGTGGGCCATTTCGATGGTGCGTGTGACACAAGTCGAAAAGCCGATGCAGTAGTCGGTGCCGGGAACGTCGTTGTCCATGGTCTTGGGAATGGCCAGCACTCGCACTCCCTGGTTGTGCAGATGTACGCCGTAGCTCAGCGTGTCGTCGCCACCGATGGGAATCAGGGTATCGATGCCAAGCCATTCGAGATTGGCCATCACTTCAGGCGTCAGATCGTTGATTTCCTGATTGTAGGTGCTCTGCAAGTGATCGGGCACATCGGCCTTGGGCACATGGGAAGCGCGAGTGCGCGAGGTGTGCAGAAAGGTACCGCCGGTCCGGCCGATCTTGTTGACCATCTCCTCGCTAAGCTGCAACACGCAGTGAGTGTTGTCGTGCTTCTTGTCGCGAATCATCTCGATCAGCCCCGCCCAGCCGCGACGAATACCCAGCACGCGAAAGCCTTCGCGGAGGGCGCGCACGGTCAACGCGCGAATGGCCGGATTAAGGCCAGGCACATCGCCGCCGCCCGTGAGGATGGCGATGGTGCCACGGTTCTTGGTCATGGAATCCTCCTATCCAGGTTCTTCTGTGGTCCGTAGAGAAAAAGGCAAAGTGCGGGCTAATGCGCGCTAATGCGTGCTAATGCACGCTCACGATCTTCAGCGAAGGCTCCTTCCCTTGAAACCATAACGGTCCAGAACAGTGGAGTGCGCTGCCAGTCTCTGCAGGAAGTCTGCGTAGTCTGGGCGTCCCTCCGTTGGCCACCAGAGCGCTTCCGCTATGGCGCACAGGCGAGGAAGGAGCATGTAATGCAAGTGTTCCCGTGTTGTGATACGCTCGGTCCAGCAGTTGGCTTGGCCACCCAGCACATTTGCGTGATACACTTCCTCCAGACCTTCGGGCAGGGGTGCGAATTGGAACACGCGCTCCAGCGGCAACACGGCAGGAAAGGCGGGCGGCTCTCCTGACTCGGCCTGAGCGTGATCGAAGTAGCAGTGGCTGCCCGGGGACATCACTACCTTGTGCCCAGCCTGGGCTGCAGCCAGACCGCCCTGTTCTCCGCGCCAGGACATCACGGCCACAGAAGAATCCAGACCTCCATCCAGCACTTCGTCCCAGCCAATTACACGCTTGCCCGCTCTCTGCAACATCTGCGCGGCGCGTGCAACGAACCAGGCCTGCAGCTGATCTGTATCACGCAGGCCCTCATCGCGCATTCGCCGTTGACAGCGCGGGCACTTCTCCCAACGTGTGCGCGGCACTTCATCACCGCCGATATGCACCCAGGGGCCGGGAAAGAGCTTGAGCACATGCGCAAAGACCTGCTCGAGAAAACGGAAGACCTCATCGCTGCCTGCGCAGTACACATCCTCAAAAACTCCCCAGTCGCCGGGGACTGGCCCGGGAGTTCTGCTGCAGCACAGGCGAGGATAGGCCGCCAGCGCAGCGCGGCAGTGGCCGGGAAGTTCTATTTCAGGAACGACAGCTATGCCTACTTGCTGAGCGTGTGTCACGACCTGCCGCACATCATCCTCAGTGTACCAGCCACCATAGCGGCTGCCGTCAGTATCACGCCATGCGGCGACCTCGTGCAAGCGCGGCAGATCTGGAATCTCCAGTCGCCACCCCTGATCATCGCATAAATGCCAGTGGAACACATTCAAGCCGTGATACGCCATCAAATCGAGGACTTCACAAACGACCTTCGCCGGAAAGAAGTGGCGGCTGACATCCAAATGCAACCCGCGCCAAGACCACGCCGGCCAATCTTCTATGTCAAGACAAGGCAGTTGCCCATCGCGAGCGTGATCCAGTAGCTGCTGCAAAATGCGTTTCGCGTGATGCAGGCCGTAACGGTCACCGTATTCCAGCTGAATCCGCTGTGGCGTGATGCAGAGTCGACAATGGCCCGGTGCTCCCTGCGACACAATACTCATGGGAACCTGACTTGGACTGCGACCCGGGCTCATCTCTTGCAGTTCATTTAAAAGGGAGCGAATGGCGACATCCCCGGACAGCTCCGCGGACGCGCTCGCGCGCCATCCTCGCTCAAGCGAACAGCTTCCAGCACTTCTTAGCAAACGACGCGGCCAGGGTAGCAGACACAGCTCATCCATTTTGACCTCCATGTATCACAAGTTGGCCATCCTTCGTCTGTGGCGCAAGAAAAAGCCCCGCCTTTGGAGCGGGGCTGATGTATAGCTGCTGAAGAAAATATCAGCGAATCAGCGTCATCTTGCGGACATCGTGATACTCACCGCACTGCAGAATGCTGAAATAGACGCCGCTGGGCAGCTCGCTGGCATCAAAACTGACGTCGTGCTCGCCACCGGCCTGCAAACCGTTGACCAAAGTGCTCACCGTTTGGCCCTGTACATTCACCACCCTCAGATTGGCGTAACCGGTCTCGGGCAGCGTGTAGCCAATGGTCGTCGTCGGATTGAAGGGATTGGGGTAGTTGCCACGTAGACCGAAAGCGGCCCTCTGTACCTCACGGGCATCTGCCGTGACACAACTTTGGGCGCCCGCAACACAAATGGCATCCAGATCAAAGCCATCACCCGCGGCAGGGCAGCCCGCGCTCAACGAAGTAACGTCGACAAGGCGCACATGAGAATAGCAGCCCGTGATAGAACTCAAGTCAAACGCAGTGGGATGATAGTCACCGCCAGCACCCCGGTCGTTGTCAGCCAAGCCAAGATAAGTCCAGTTGGAGCCATCACCGACATAGACTTCCGCCTCTTCAAGACAGTAGTTGCCATTGAGATAGGTGGTCTCCCACACGGTCAGCTCACCGCCACGGTAAGCTTGATCCAGTGCAAAGACAATCTCGCCACCAGGAGTGAAGCCCATGCTGAAGAATACACGATCCGGCTCAGCACCCAGCGCGTTGTCCGGGTTGGAGCGCGACGCTTCAATGGTCTGGCCATTCATGCAGACGCCTTGGGTAAAGCTTTCTACGGAATAGGGCACACAATCCGCAAAAGCAAAGGTGGCCATCAGCAAACCGGTCAGCAGGGGGAGCATATAGCGCGTCATGGTTATCCTCGTCGTTTTACATTCCGATCTCGACGCAAAGCTGATGGCAAGCTTTGTGCCAGTTTTTGCATAACGACTAATGTTTGTAATTACAGCTAATTAGCTAGACGAGGAGAGAACCAGAAGAGATATGTGTGCCAGATCTTGCACACTCTGCCCGAATCTGAACAGCAAGTGCAAAAAAAAGCGCTGCAGTTTCTCCAACTGCAGCGCCATGACCCCAGGGGGATTCGAACCCCCGTATACGGCTCGAAAGGCCGTGGTCCTAACCACTAGACGATGGGGCCTTTAAAAGAAAAGGGTGGAAGATGGGACTTGAACCCACGACCTCCTGGGCCACAACCAGGCGCTCTAACCGACTGAGCTACATCCACCATGACAATCGGACCATCGCGCCCGGCAGGACTCGAACCTGCAACCGTCGGCTTAGAAGGCCGGTGCTCTATCCATTGAGCTACGAGCGCAGCGATTACCAGGTGTCCCACCAATCGGGGCGACTGGATTCGAACCAGCGACCTCCTGCTCCCAAAGCAGGCGCGCTACCGGGCTGCGCAACGCCCCGCTGCGTCAACGAACAGACGACCATTTTAGCATCGAATGAATTCAATGTCAAGGCATGCGCGTTTTTGCCCACCTAACAAGAAACGGGGACCGAAGTCCCCGTTTTCGTCTTCAAGCCAGAAGAGGTGCCTAGAGCGTCTCTTTGAAAGCCTGGCCGGGACGGAACTTGACCGTCTTGGAGGCTTTGATCTTGATCTGCTCACCGGTACGGGGATTGTAGCCCTTACGCGGTTTGCGCTTCTGGATCGTGAAGGTCCCAAAGCCAACAAGGCGCACGTCGTTCTTAACGTTCTTCTTGATTGCCTCGAGCACGGCCTCCACGGCATCCTTTGCCTTGGTCTTGGGCAGCTCGGTCTTGGCGGCCACAAACTCGATCATGTCGCCTTTGTTAAAGGGGCCTTTCGCCTTGGCCATGAGTTCCTCCGAATGTGTTGTGACAAGCAGTCTTCAGGTTGCGAACAAGTTGCATTTGCTTACACGTCGATGTCAAGGAAAAAGTTAAAAAGCTTAGACATGTGATCCATGGAGAACCGCCCTATCAGTAGCCTCCGGGCATTTACCCTGCGGAGGCCAAGCGATCAAGCAGTTCTGGCGGCTCTCAGGACCTACGATCGTCCCCGGCACGGCGGTCCGGCATGCCCTGGCGCCTGTCGACTCCGGAGCGGATACGCTGCAAGGCGTCACGCTCAACGAGATCCCAGATACCGTCTTTCAGGACTCCCACCTTGCCAACGAAATTGCCGTTTCCGGTTACAATTTCACCGGCATCCAGATGGAAGCGACCATCCATGGAGCTGCAGTCTTGGATCACCTTGTAGGAATACACGTCCTCTTCCTCCCGTTTCCAACGCCGAACAGTCTTCCCGAGCTGTGTGCCAGCGTTTCTCAGCATAAGAAGCGTCGTCGGCTCAGGCAAGCTGAATTAGCAGTCGCGCAAGAGAACTCTGTTGTATCACATAGCCTGCTTTCGTAGGATTCCCTTCGCTTGCTCCCAGAATCTGTCCATCGTCTCCAAATCACATTCGGCCAATCGGTATCCCGCCTCTCGTAGCAGTTTCTCCATCAGGCGAAACCGTGATACAAACTTCGCATTTGTACTGCGCAGTGCCTCCTCAGGATGCACTCCTAGGTAGCGTGCTACATTCACCACAGAGAAAAGAAAATCGCCGAATTCGTCCTCGCGCCTGCGCTCGCTTTGCTTGAGGGCTTCCGCCAGTTCAGCGAGCTCCTCATGCAACTTCTCGATGGCGCCATCTACCTCGGGCCACTCAAAACCGACTCCGGCCACCTTCTCCTGAATACGCTGCGCCAGCAACAAGGCTGGCATGGCTCGTGGCAGACCGTCCAAAATGGAATCGCGATGCTTCTTCTCCGTGGTCTTGATGCGCTCCCACTGCTGCTCTACTTCGCGGGCATCCTCGACCTGGGCTTGGGCAAAGACGTGGGGATGGCGTGACACAAGCTTGTTGACGATATCGCTTAGACTGTCAGCAAGCTCGAAGCTTTGCTCTTCGAAGGCAATTTGCGCCTGAAAAGCCAGGTGCATCAGAAGATCGCCCAACTCTTCGCGCAGATCGCGGCCATTCTGATCCTCTATCGCCTCAAGGACTTCGTGACACTCTTCCAGCAGGTAAGGACGCAAACTAAGTGCTGTTTGCTCGCGGTCCCAGGGGCAGCCATTCTCTCCGCGCAGGATCATCAGCACTCGTACTAGCTGTGCCATTTGCGCACCGGCTCGCTCGGCCACTGCATTCTGCTGCTCGCTTAGACGACTTGCAAGAGGATTGGAGCTCATTTCGTCTCCTGCCGGCGCGCAAAGTGATACATCACAATTCCGGCTGCGACCGAAGCATTGAAACTACCCACGTGCCCACGCATGGGCAATCTCAGATAATGATCGAGCTCGCTTTGAACCCGATCTGCCAAACCACGCCCTTCTCCACCAAGCACAAGCGCCAGTGGTCGTGATACATGTCCGCTTTCCGGTGTATCACCACGATCCTCATCCAGGCCCGCGGTGGTCACGCCTTGCGAGCGTAGAAAGGCCAGGCTTTCAGCCAACTCCTCAACTTGTATCACGGGTACCCAGGCTGCAGCACCCGCACTGGCTCGCCAGGCCACTTCTCCCAAGGGCGCGCTGGCCGTCGCCTGCATTAAAAGTGCATCAACACCGCAAATATCTGCGCTGCGTAGAATGGCACCCAGATTCTGCGGATCCTGGATTCCATCCAGTGCCAGCAGCAGCAGTTCTTTAGGACTCTTGTGGTCGCGCAGAAAGTCCGCGAGGGACTGCGCAGGCCGCTCTTCCAGCTCCATGGCCACGCCGCGATGGTCCGTGTGTTTCAACAAGCGGTCCAGGACGGCATTGTCCACCTCTTCAAAGTGGATATTGCGACGCCGTGCCAGCTGTTTGATCTGCTGCATTACCTGACCGCGCGCTTCGGTTCGCATCCAGATGCGCTTGATGGACATGGCACTGCGCAGTGCTTCCAGGACGGGATTCCGTCCACTGATCAGACGCTCATTGACGGTTTCACGCGGGCGTCTGTTATGGGGGTGTCTTTTTTGCATGGGGCCAATGTAGCACTTGGATCTGGTGCCACGTCGTAGCTCCCGAACTGCCTACACGAAAAGGGGCGCATCGCTGCGCCCCTCGCTAGTAGCTCGTTTTGCTATTCGCTTCTGCCCAGAATCGACTCGTGTTGCAGGTCTTCAACATTGATCTGTCGCGGTGTGTCAGGATTCGAACTGGCAACAACCATACCGTCAGTATCGTAGGCAACCACGTACATGTAAGCCTGATCCAGCAGTCCCACATTCTGGAAGTAAAGGTTGCCATGGGTTGTAGTACTTGAATAACTGACACCCCAGTTCCAAGTCTCAGCGTAAGGGTGATCGGCGTAATACAGGACGTAACCTTCGATGCTGACGGGATCACCGTAGATGTCCGTTGTCACGGGGTCCCACTCCACATAGACCTGTGCATGTGTTGCATCAAACAGAACTGGCGTGATACTCAGATTCATCGGCGGCAACGGCTTGACGCCACGCAAATCCAGCACTAGATGCAACCGGTCGAACTCGTCGGCTTCTGCGAAATCGGCCTCCATTGTACCCGAATAGAGCCCCTCGACCTGTCCGGTGGTCAGGAAGTATGCACTCTGCGTGATACAACTCAGAGCGGGAATGATGCCGTTGTAAGGACTCTTGTTAAGCCAACTGTAGCTTTCCTGATTGATGTAGCTCAGCGAGGTCTCACCTGTGTTGCAGTAGGTGGCAGTACGTGTATGAGTGCCAGTGTTTGCCTGCAACTGCACACGTATCGTACGTGCTGCGCGGTCCAGTGCCCAGTCGATGATGTTCCCTACCAGCGCGCCAGAGCTGTAGTTGTAGAGGTAGTTGTACTCCACCGGACAGCCCATGATCAGCGCACCACGGTCCTCGTTCACCAGCAGTACCGGTTCGTAGTCCGGGTAATTGCTCACGACTTCGGTCCATGTCGAAGGAACCGTGGCAAACTCGATGTGAGCAGCGTGATTTCCCAGCGTGTAACTGGGCAGCTTCCAGTTGACGGGATGACTGACAGAGTGGATGATTGTATCACGTGCCGCGTACGTCATTGTGATACCGTCTATCAGCGTGGCCGTGCCGCCTTGGGTGCAGGCGTTCATCACCAGCACACCGCCGAGATCCACATACTCATCCAGATAGGCCTGAGCGGCAAACATGCGATCGCGGTAGCTTAGGTTGAAAGCCGCTGCCGGGGTAATGACCAGGTCGTAGTCCCAGTAGCCGAAGGTCTGGAAGGCGGTGCTGGGCAGGATGTCGTAGCTCAGACCGCGCGCGTCCAGCTCATCCTCCCAGGCATGGCTTCCCCACGGGGCCACGTCCTGAATGATGGCAATGTTGATGGCACCGCTACGGTCAATCTCCAGACCGGGCTGCAGGTAGTCCATCTGGATGTCGTAGTCGAGTTCATCGGCCATGTAATCGGGCGATGCCTTGTACACGACCATCGCATAGTAGCCGGCCTCATGGAAGTGGTAGCGAAGTTTGCGTTGAGTACCCGACACATAGGATCCACTGGCAACGGAACTACTGCGCTGACCGTAATCCAGCGTCCTATCGTACAGCAGGATGCCCAGTTCGCTGGAGTTTTCGCAGTTCAAAAACACATCCCAGCTATAGCTTGTATCACCGGTACCCACTGTAAACTCGTGGATCGACAGCATCTGGTTGTTGACCAGAGTATTCTCCAGTACGGTCTCCTCATCCACACTGTAGACGGTTGTGGAAGCCTCGTGGGCCACCAGCATGTTGCCGCTGGTACCGTTGTAACGCTGGGCCCCCAACTGGTAAGTGCCGGTTCCCGTCATATTGCGGTTGACGATGACCCAGTCGGTGGCTACGCCGCCGTACGTGGAAGAGGACAACGTTGCACCAAAACCAGCGGTTGAGCCGGTGTAATCGTTATGCAGCATCGCATCATAGTCGCCAGCCCCGCTCATGGGTGCCACGAGGGCCACATGCCAATAGCCGGTATTGACATTAAAGGTGAAGCCGTCGCAGTTGTCATACGTGAACGTTGAGTACATACGTTCCGGCGGCAGACTGCGCGTGATACGCGACTCATTGGGCAGATCCATGGGTGACCAGACATACTGCACATTGGTCAGGTTGTTGTTCTCGCTTAGCTCACAACGTGTGTCACCGTAATCCAGATAGTAGGATAAGGCATGGCGACCGCCGCGCATGGTAAAGGGCGAGCCAAAATTGTTGTAGTAGCGGGTAGTGTTGGCGGGAATGGTGCCATATGAGAAGCCCCAGATGTAGCCATTATCCAGATAGATGCGATTGGGTGCCCAGGGTGCAGGACCCGGTGAATCGTTAAGCACGGTCGCATTCAAGTAGGTACCAGCGCTGTTTCCCGGTAAGGTGCTCGTCACATGTGTGCTGGCAGAAGTGGCACCCGTTGTATTACGCGGAACGATGGTGTTGTCCCAGCCGGTGGCCGCCGTCTGCTCATAGTCACAGGCGTAAAAGCAGTCTTCGCCCAGACGCTCGTAATACAAAGTGGCACGGGCGCGCGTGAACTGTCCGGCCGTGAAATTTGTGCGACAGGTCTTGCGCGAATAGCTCATCATGTTTGTGGGATCAGGATTGTAACTGCGCGTGGAACCATTGCAGTAAATCGTTGAAGACCCCGTGTAAACGCAGCTCGAGTTAACATTGCCGTCACCAAGCCCCGGATCCGCCGGTGTATCACACACCAGGTCACCGGCCGTGTCACAATTGGATCCATCGGGGCACTCGGTGCCGACAGCCGTCTCGTGCGTGTGGAAGAGATCGAAATAGTGCCCGATCTCGTGCGGGAAGGTGGAAGGATTGCTGGATACGCCAACACAACTGTTGGTGTACAGGATGCCCTGATCCGTGTACCAGCTGAACGTGCTCATGCCGCAGTAGCCCATTACATCGGCGACAAAGTAGCAATCCAGCAAACTGGCGTTGCTGTTGATGCCGCGCAGAGCGTTGCCTTCGGCCTCGCTATCGATGTAGTAATAGGTCGTGTTGTTGATCGTGTCCTGTTCCGCCAGGTAGAAGCAGATGTTGCTGCCCGCCCAGGCATCGGCCAGATCGAGCATGGCCTGATCAAGCTGATCCTGGGAAATGCCACCGGTGCCCGATGTCGTGCGTACTACATGAAAGGCTAAACCGACACTGTAAAGCGCGTAGGTGCGATCGGCCGGTTCCTCAAAAAGCCCCGCCTGCTGGCGTGCATAAACAATAGCCGCATCCTCGGCGGAAAGCTCATTGGGATCCTCCTGCGCCGCCAGACGCAGCGTCATGCTGAGGGCCAGGAAAAGCAGTAAGAGCTGTTTCATTGTGTCACCTCCTCACTGCTGGGGGCAGCTACGGCTACAGGCGCACTTGTCGTTCGCGCAATGATCCCCACTTCCTCGCGTGATACAGGCTGATGCTTAATCGGCTGCGGATTCTGCAGTCGCTCAAGCTCCTGTTCGGCCAGTAGTGCTTCCGGCTCATTGCCCTGCGTGCGGCAGTGGTCGGCGAGGATTCTCAGGCGCTTCAGTTCCTCCTGAAACTTCAGCTCCTGTACCTGCTGCTGCAGCTCATCATTCATCTCACGTCCCGCCAGCAGCAGATCGATGCTGGTTGCAGTTTCGGCGTGCAAGGCCACAATGGCTGGAATACCCGTCTGCAGCGTCATTTCATCAGGCGCAGGCGGGCCGACCAGCTCGACGGCGCCAGCTGCGAATGCCAGCGTCAAAGCCAAGCTTATGCCAACTAGTGTACAACGCATGGTTCTCTCCCTTTTGTAAGACACCAAAGGAGGCGACATCAGCAAAGCGTGTGCCCATGGACTACAGAAACGATTTTCACCACTCTAGTATTCGCTTCTCCGTACTTGTTGCCTCGTTATCTTTCATATTCTGTATTTTGAACTGGAATGCACAATTCTAGGGAAGCAATCTGTAACACGGCACGATGAATCCTCTGTGCAGATCCTGCACAAATTGAACAGGGCTCATTTTTGTCGATGAAGTCCGGGGCTCGTAATCCCGATACACTTGCTGTATGGAATGAAAGGGGCGGTTCACAGCATGGATCTCAAGGACATCAGTCAGATCGTCAACCGCATTCGACGCATGCCCACGCTTTCACCGGTGGCGACGCACCTGTTGATGCTGAGCGCCGACGACGCGAATGATCTGCGCGAACTGGTTCAGGTGATACACAGCGACGCATTTCTCACAATGCGTGTGCTTAAGGTGGCGAATATGGCCGCCCACTCGGTAGGACGCAGCGTCACCAGCCTGAGTCGTGCGGTGATTGCACTGGGCTCAAACATGGTTGTGGGCATTGCCATGCAAGCCTGCGCTCCGGGAGTGTTCAACACAGCGCTGAGCGCCTACAGCAGCACCGAGGGGAAACTTTGGGAACACAGCCTTTTCACCGGTCTGGCAGCCAAGGCTATTGCCAAGCAGATGGCAGGCGGTGCGAGTCCCGAGCTGGCCTTTACCGCTGGCTTGCTACACGATCTGGGCAAAGTGGTGATCAGTCAACTACTGAATCAGCCTGGTCGCCCTTCCATTCGTCTGGCAGCATTGAAGCGACAGGCACTGATGGAGTGCGAATGCAAATCGGCTGGAATGGATCACGCTACGCTGGGCTATTGGTTGGCCTGTCACTGGAGCCTGCCTCCGGAGCTCTGTCTGCCAATTCGCTATCACCACTCCCCTGACGAGGCACCAGAGGAAATGGTACGACTGTGCAGCGCCGTGCACTACGGCGATCTGCTGGCACACAAGGCCGGATACACCACGGAAGAGAACGAGGATCGCTCAGCCGGACACGCTTATCTCGAAGGCGGCAAACTGGGTAAAATCCTCATCGAAGTGGATCACGAGTTCAAGCAGATCCGCGAAGCCGTCCTCGGGCCCGCCATGGAAGAACAACCTGAGGATCTTCGTCACTCGGCGACACCTTGACCCATCGGCGTATCACGCTTATCGAACAAGCGTAACAGCGCGCAACTGTGTCACAGCTCCTGATTTCAGTACCACGAAATAACAGCCACTGGCTACTTGATGGCCATCCTGGTTCTCTCCTTGCCAGCTCCAATCGTGAGAGCCAGCAGACAAGTGGCCCAGAGTCCTGGTGAGTATTTCCCGGCCCAGCAGATCCACAATGCGAAGCTGTGTATCACCGGCTACAGGTAGCTCAAAATGCAGCAGAAGACTTCCGTTGAAAGGATTGGGTCGCGCCTGCAGACTGAAAGCGGTGGGTTCGGCTGCGTTAACGGCCAGCGCCTCATTCTCCTCGCCCGGAGTAGGTGACACAAACTGCCAATCGCCGATGCCATCGGGAAGGCGCCCCCAGGCAATGTCTTCGTCCTGCTCACCAAACTCTACGCTATCGATCCAACCCTCCGCATCGGCCAGTCCCAGAAACTCTCCTCCCGCACTCAGGCGGAAATTGGCGTGCAACTCACCCTGGTTTTCGTCATCACACCAGATCAGCAGCAGGCCACCAGCAGGCAAACTCAGCCCGGAGGGCAGCGCCCACTGCAACGGCTCGTCTTCGTCATCCGTCAAGTACAGGCCGTTCAGCGAAACTGTCTGAGCGGAAGTATTTGTCAACTCGAGCCAATCGTCAAAATCGCCAGCCTCATCGCTGTTAACGCTCTCGTTATCCGCCAGCAGCTCGTTCAGGCGCAGTGGCGAGGAACTCGTCTGCTCCAGCTGAATGTCATGATTCAGCGGATAGCGGCACACGCCCGTGGACGAGACCGCGCGCAGACACAGACGGGTCGCTCCTTCGGGCAAAGGTAAGGTGACACACCAGCGATCCGCTTCTGCAGGGATAAAGGTTTCCTCCACAGGATCGTAAGAGAGGGCGAACTGCCTGCTCCCCTCCGCGTCGTCCAGCACGGCATAAACACTGTCCAGACCACCGTGACACCAGACCGCGGCCGTGATACGCAGACTATCGTCCTGCTCCAATTGCCAGTCATAGACCACAGGCCCCGCGTCGGACATCCAGTCCTGTTGCTGAGGAATTGTGCCACGACGGCGATCTACGTATTCCCGGACGCTGTACTTCACGTGCTGATTCTGGTAGTCGTCCATGACCCAGGCATTGTCGAAATCGTAGAGCGAGAAGCCGTAGTCCAGGCTGTAGAAGCTGTCAGCGGCCACATCAGATCGGATCAACAGCGCCTCGGCAGCGGCTGCGCTGGCCCAGTTGTCGGGATTGAACAGACGCTCGTTGTAGAGAAGCAGAAAGTGCTGATAGAGGTTGTGCCACTCGTGAACCAGCAGAAGGCGCGCCAGCGGCCGGTCCTCGCTGCTGCCCCACTCCATCGGGTGACGCGTGCTCCAGTCGATGTTGAACCAGTCTATTCCATAGCTGTTGTCGTAATCATAGGGAATCAGCGTGAAGCGGTCCTCGCTGGGATTGTGATACAAATAGAAATTGTTTTTGAGGAACCAGTAATCGTCCCAGGAAGCGGCCAGCACATCAAAAGCGAAATAGCTCAGCACACCGTCAACGTCCAGCAGGCTCTCGAGCGAATCCGGCAGCGCGCCAACACTTGTCTGGTTCAGTACGCGAATCAGTCGAGCCAGCTGGCTGTAGTCGTCGGCATCCTCGTTGGTCTTCAGATCGTAGGTGCGATGTCCACCACTGGAATACTTGTAATCGTCACCGTCAGGCCCCTGGTAGGTGAGGTCCGCTGGCCATAAGCACTTCCACAGATTGCCACTGTCGTCGTCAAAGTGTTTCCAGAGGAACTCGTCGTCGACGTGTTCAATGTTGGCGTAAACACCCATGTAGAGGTCGTTGATCCACAGCGCCACGTGCGCGGCACGACTGGCAGGAACGTCAGTCTGTTGCCACAAACGCCAATTGAGCCAGGCGCGTGATACGGTGGGATCGTTGTGCTCACCGTTCAAGTTGAGCTTGTCCACATCAAAAAACTCACGACCTGCCTCATAGTCGTTGAAGCTGATCTTGAAGGATTTCTTGTCTGCGTCACGGCTGGTGTTGCCGCGCAGGCGCACACCGACATTTTGGATCACAGTGTCGATAAGCGCACTGTGGTAGCTCATGCTGCCCAAGTGCAGACTATCAAGGCTTGTGTGTGCGAACATCCAGTCCAGCGCGTCCTCCGGAAGACTGAGATGAATTTCGGCCACATCGCCCTCCTGGAACAGCATCCAGGAGTCATCGGCAGAAGCGGTCAAGGCTAGCAACAAGACGAGACACAGCGATTTCAGCAAGTTCATTGCAGGCTCCAGGGAAGTGTAACACGACCGATCGAGGAGGAATCAGTAGTGCCGGTACAGCATCTGCGCCAGCCGGGAGGCCAGTCGGGGCTGCACCAGATAACCAAAGGATTTGTGCGGATTTCGCGTTCCCCCCGCATCGCTCCAGGGATTGTAGAGGGAAAGGTACTCGGAACTGGCGGTCAACAATCCCAGCGCACGCATCGGGGCAAACCAGGCCTCTTCAAAGGATGTATCACGACTGATGACATCGCCCAGACAACTGAAGTTCTCCCAGCATTCGATGTTGCCAGGAAAAGCACGCTCCCCCTCGTGCCGCCAGGATAGCAGCAAGTGGCGAACGCGCTCCTGCGCCAGCGGTGATCCAAGGGTGGCCAGATAGTCTACGTGCGCCGCGCGAAAATCGGCGAACTCCGGCTCGGCGCGATGACTGAAGCGCCACAGCACGTCAAGCGCGATGATGCTGCCCATACTGTGCGCCAGCAAAGCAACCCGGCAGCCCGAGGACCATGCATCACGCAGTTCCCGCTCCAGTGGAAGGCGAATACGGTCGGCGATGTACTGGTCTGCGTAATACAAACGCAGCTCATGCAGGGACTGCAGATCCAGATCCTGCGCCGTGTGCGCCAACTCAAGCAGCTTCATCAGATCTGCACCACGATCACGATAATACTCCTGCGCGGCAGCTCCTGCTTCGACATGAAAACCGGAGCCCAAACGCTCGCGTTCCGCCAGCAATTGCGGCAAGCCTGCGCTGGTAGTGTCGGCCTCGGCCTCGCTTTGTATCACATGATCAGGAACTGCGTCGGCCCACCACGCCATGCGCATGCATTCATCGCGTTCCGCCTGCATTGCTGCGTTCGGATCTTCGTAACACAGATTTGCCAGCAGGACCTCGCTCCACTGCTCGAGCAGTCGCTTGCGGGAGGGCTTGGCCGCCAGTCCATGAATCATCACGATGCGCAAGGGTGACTTCATTGCTTAGCCCGCCTGTTCCATGGCCGTGTAATCCAGCTCCGAACCCAGCACGCTATGGGGAATGGCAAATATGACCAGCGTGACCACACCGGCCAATACGATGGCCAGACGACTGCGGCGCCCACTGCGGTTACTCCACCAGGCCCAGATCCAGAAGAGGGTGGCAATGAGGGTTTTGTTGTCGGTCAGATCCCAGCCGAAAGGAACGCCCGTCCACCACTCGCCAAACGCGTAGTACTGCACAGCAGGCCCGAAGCTCATGCCGCCGATCAGCATCAGCAGCAAAGTCAGGCCCACAAAGCGCTGCGGGCGTCCCCCGCGGGGTACAGCTTCCAGCAGACAACGGTTGGCCACCAGCATAGCGGCAAACATCAGCAGAATGTGCGGAATCAGCACCCAGGCGGGAACGGCTCCCTTGAAACGCATCAGCACGGGCTGCGGCGTAAGCTCCCTCAGCTCACCGGCACCCTCAAGCGTGATACGATACATGTACTTGCCTGCCGGGTCCAGCGAGGGCAGCACGAAGCTCAGACTGTCTCCCGTACGCAGCATGGGAGAAAGCGTCCATTCGTCATGGCTACGAAAACGGCGCCAGTGCAGACTGGCACTCACACCCGCGGGAGCGCTGATGGCAATGGCTTGATCCCTGCCCGTCGTCGCCGTGCGCGGCAATACCCAACTCACGATACCTGCTTCCAGCTCGACAGATCCGCTCAACTCATAGGTAGGACCGGTGGCCCGTTGGTACACGACGGAGCCAAGGGTGATGAGCACGGCCAGCAGCCACAACAGGCCGCCGGGCAGGGTCTTGGGGAGAGGCAGACTCATGGATATCCTTTCTACAGTCCACTACCGGGCTAACAAGATGCAACATTCCGGGCTTGGACACCGCATGTACAGCTTTGTTCATGGTTGCGAAAAGCCCCTGCACCGCGAACGGTCAGGGGCTTGGAAGATTCAATGGTCAGCGGATTCAGTCCACCGTGATACTCTTGGAGACGTTCTTGGGAGAGTCTGGATGTACTCCGTGATCCTTGATGCCCATGGCGTCCAGCAGCGTCATTTTGCGCAGACACATGCGCAGCGCCAGTCGCTGTAACACAAGAATGGAGCTGAAGGTGGTGTAGATCATGTCACCGGTGGCAGGAAGCGGGATGAAAATACCGCGATAACTCGTGTTGCCCATCGGCGCTTCCAGTGTAGCACGAATCAGATCCTCATCGGGTTCTGCAATGACAATCGTACTGGCACCGCGAATCTTATGAGTGTTGATCTGCGTGATGGTCAGTTCCACGTCGCGCTTGCCCGGTCCGGTGATGTAGACCAGCGGATAATCGCGGTCCAGACTGTCAAACAGCCCGTTCTGCACACCCGGCAAAGTTTGCAGACTACCCACTTCACCTTCGTCCAGTAGCTCGCGTGTGATACGTTCCAGCAGACCGGCGGCTTCTTCTCCACCTGTTCCCATAGCGTGCAGATCTTTGCCAAGCCGTGACACAAAGCGCCAGACTTGGTCCATGCCGTAGCCCGTGTTACGTCCAAGAATGGTGTTGGGACCGTGCTTGAATTCGGTGGCCTCGATCCCCTCGGCGTGATTCAACACTACTTCGCGGATCTTGAGTGCGCCTTCGCGAGCCACGCCCCACATGCGCGTTGCCAGAATGTGCAGGCTGGGTGCGAGATAGAGCAGGCTGGCAGCTTCCTCCACCTGTTGCTCTGTGTCACGCCAGGTTGCCTTGAGCACCTCGGGAATTTGCGCCAGTCGCTCGCGTCGGCTGATGATGCACGAGAAGCCCTCGTGCCGGCGACGCTCGCCATTCTGGGGACGTCCGCCCAGTGCGGCAGCCAGATAGAGCGCCATGCCATATAGAATTGTGAGCTGATTAATGAAGCTCTTGGTCGCGGGCACGGCAATTTCGGGGCCACAGCGCAGTGGAATGGCGTAATCGGCCTTCTCCTGGGCCAAGGTGGAATTCATGTTGTTGACCAGACTCAGGTGGCGAATCCCCGGTGCTTTGGCACAAACATCGTCCACCACGTCAATCACATCCTTGGTCTCGCCCGACTGGCTGATGGTGATCAGCAAATCGCGATCGCAGAGGCAGTGGTTGTATTGTCCGCGGTACTCGCCCGGCAGCAGCGGTACAAACTTGACGCCGCAGAGGTCGTTGAAAAAGAGTGCGCCGGTGCGGGCAGCGTTGTAGCTGGTACCCGAACAGACGGCGTAGATCTGCCCGCCTTGTTCGAGACAATGGCGCGCATCCTCGACAAAGCGAATCAGGTTTGTGTTGAGATCGTTGATCTCGTCGTTTTCGGCATAGAGATCGGCCAGCAAAATGAGCTCGCGGCGCGGATGTTCACAGCGCTGGTTCCAGGCTTCGCTCAGAATGGCTGCGTGATCGCTGTAGAAGCGATGATCGGCGCGAACGTCGTCAGGCAGATCGCAGAACAGCTCCCAAAGGGCATCGTTGCCGAAAAGCTCGTCCAACGCGGCCTGCAGTGCGGTCGGACTCTGCGCCATGGTCAGCGCCTGCAATTGGTTTTCGGCTGCAGATAACAGCAGTCGGCTGCCCTTCATGGCCTCGCGGAAAGCGCGCAGACGCTCGCTGCCCAGGGAGAAGTAGCGCACCAGACGCGCAGCACTCTCCGCCTCGTCAGCAATCTCCTGATCCATGAAATACTCGAAGTCATCGCGCAGCTGAATGTCACCGATCTGCAGCGTGCTGAAGCGCGGCTCCACATCAATGGGCTGCCCTGCTGCGTACTCGTGGATCACAGCCTCCTCGTCGCGCAGTTTCAAGTCGGCGGCGGCGTACACCTGGTAGCCGTCTGCATCGTACTCGACAAACTGTCCGCGTCGCAGTGGTACGACAAGCCGGGTAAGTTTGAGGACTGAGGTGTAGTCACTGGACGCGAAAACGAAAGGATTCTCGGCACCGCTGTTGCTCAGCCCCAGATACAGGCTGGAGCCCGCCTTGATGGCGTACATCACCTTCTCTTCAGGAATGACCACCACAGCCGCGTAGGAACCCTGAACACGCTCACCGGCACGCACAATGGCACGACGCATGGCCGCACGACGATCGCTTTCCTCTTTCTTGAGCTCCTCGTCATAGAGGTGCTCAAGCAGATGCACGAGCATTTCGCCGTCGTTGTCCGAGAGCACCTTGTGCCCCTCGGAGAGTAGCCACTGTTTCAGATTGGGTGCATTGCTGATATTGCCGTTGTGAGCACCGTAGATGTGTCGTTTACAGCGCACTTCGTGGGGTTGCGCGTTCACCTCGTCTACCGCGCCAAAGGTCGCCCAGCGCACCTGTCCGCAAAAGACCTCGCCAGCCAACTCGGGCAAACCCAGTTTTGGGCAAATCTCGCTGGGAGCCCCCGGGGCTTTGCGCAACGTAACTGTATCACCGTCTTGAATGGCTGCACCCGTACTGTCGTAGCCGCGGTATTCCAGCACGCGCAACAGTTCTGATGCCAACTCTCCCAATCGCGCATTGCGTTTGTGATACACCAGCCCTAATACGCCGCAGCCCAGGGCTTGGCGTGTTCCAAACACAGGTACCGGCACACTGGCCAGCAAACGAAGTAGCGAACGAAAGCAGTTCATGGACTCCCTTGGGCACAAAGCTCGTTATGATAGAAGGGCTAATCCTATCGCTTTGTGCCATATCTGTCAAGCTTTTGCGAACTCGAAGTTTCCATTATACAGGACTATCGGCATTCGGCGAATGGATTCCTACTCGCCGCTTTGTATCCTGTCGTCAAATGGATTCTCTCCCGATCCAGAAAGCGTAAACGCGCCCCAGTAGGCCGGATGTGGATTAATGGAATCGCGTACGCGAAGCTGCGCCTGCCGCAGCGCCTCATCAAGGCTTTCCCCCTGCGCCAGGGCGCGATAAAGATGCTTCACCAGCACCGCAGTCGCCAGGTCTTCCACTTTCCAAAGTGAACTGATTACGCTGGCTGCTCCAGCCACTGCAAAGGCCTCGGGCAGGCCGTTGACCTCGTCTCCCTGCCCCATGCGCCCCAGTCCTGTCTCACAAGCACTGAGCATGACCAGTCCACTGGGCAGATCCAAGCCCGCCAACTCGCCTGCGTCCAGCCGCCCGTCATAGCCGGGAGTCGGCGTCAGCAGCAGTCCGCTGGCCACTGCGCTTCGCGGATCGTGCAGCGCATGGCAGCTGAAGTGACGAAAGCTGCGCGCCAGGGTGTCTGCACGAACGGCCTCTTCACTGGCTGCCGTTCCACTACGCGTCTCAACGTCCGGCCACAATTCGGCAATCGACTGCCCTTCCAATTCGGCAAAATCAAGCTGTGATACGCCCTCGACGCGGGGATCGCTCAGCACCAGACCGGGTCCACAAGCGCTCGGAGCAGAACTATTGGCCAGCAAACTTAGGCTGCCGGATTGAATCAGCGGCCAATGTTCCAGCAGCAAACTTCCATCCTCAAGCACCAGCGTGCTGAAGGGAAGCTGTTGCAGGCGTCCACCCGTAATTACGATCAAACGACGCGGTGGGCTGGTTTGAGTCTTCAGCACGGGATCCAGCAGCAGCTCAGCAAGTCGTCGGCCACTGCCCGTCGTATTCAGCAGATCCAGCAATCGCTGTCGGTGCAGACCGACGAGTTCATCCAACTCACGGGCATTGCACTCAAGCGGTGCCAACTCCACTTTGCCGTCCCGCGCGGCAAGGCACCAACCGCCTTCGGCCAGGGGTTGCCAACACAGAAGCAGGTCATCGGGATCCAATTTATCCAGCAACCGCTGCAGATGACTCTCGTGCGCCAACAGGCGTTGTGTTCCGCTGGCATCTGTATCACGGGCATCCAAGGCCAACTGCAAGCGATCTACCTCAGTCCGCAAACTGTCACGTGTCCGTGCGCCAACGCGCTGGTCCAGCAGAGCCAAGGTCAAGGCAGCGGCGCTTGCATCACGCTGGTTCAGCAACTCGTTGTCAGCCGTATCACGATGAGCGCGCCTGCGCAGCAGCTCACCCAGACTGCTGCTACGAGCCTGTTCAACTGCGTAGAGCGCTTCAAGCCCGCGGTCACGTGAGGCAAGCAGATCAACCAGCACTTCCGCCAGCTCACTTCTGGCTTCGCGCACCGGTCCACCGAAGCGCAAGCCAGGCATCAGACCTTGTCGCTCGTTCAGCCATCCTTGCTCGTCACGCAGAAGTCGAATGGCCTCGCGATCCTCATCACGCGCCTGTAACACACGGCCAAGGACGAGCGCACTGCGCCAACGAAGCTCGAACCAATCTCCCGCTTTTGCTTGAGCATATAGAGTTCTGGCCAGCTCCTCGGCCTTGGGTCCAACGCTCTGCATCAGCATCAATTCCAGCCGTGTCAGCGTGATCCAGGCGGTCTCTGTTGGCCGCAATCCCGACAAGGCATCCGCGCGATCCAACACTCCCGTCGCCTGCTGCAGCGAACTACGTCGTGCAAGCGCACTCGTCTGTGCGCGCGCCAACGCCAGCCAAGCCAGAGCTTCGTTGCGCAGACTGACTGCGGGATGTCCTGCGCCCCCTGCCAGACTATCCTGCTGCTCTGCCTGACGACAGTGCTCCAGTGAGGCCTGTGTATCACCGGACGCAAGCAGCGAACGCGCCAGATTGTTGTGCACAGCGCTTAACTCGGCGGGTACTCCCAGCCGCAGCGCGTGATCCAACGCTCGCTGGTAGTGTTGTTCAGCCTCGGCGTATTCCTTCAGTTGGTGACGAATCAGGCCGCTTGTGTTCTCGTACAACAACCACAGAGCATGATCGTCCTGGGGAAGTAACGCGCGCGCCTCTTCCAACTTCAACCAGGCATGATCAGGACGCCCCTGCAGCAGCGCAAAGTCCGCCGCGCGAAGTGCATGAAGCGCCAGGCGCGCCTCGACCCAACGCCCCGTTGCGAGCAAAGTATCGGCGTGCGCGAAAGCACGAGCGGCGTCGGGCAGCAGGTCCAGCCGCTGGCAACAAATGCTGATCAGCTCCCAGCGATCCAGTCCCGCAGCACTGTTGAGATTCTGCCACAGCACTCCCTCAGCTTGCAAGCACTCGAGCGCACGCAGCGCGTCACCATCATCCAGATAGAGCTTGCCCAGAAAGAGCGCGCGCACCGGATCTTCGTCTGCCGGCCTTAGCTCCAAGCTTCGCGCCAGCTCCGCCACACGCTGATGCAGGCCGTGGGCTTTCAGCGTAGCCAGGCGAGAGTCAAGCAAGCGACGGGCGCTGATCTCGTCCAGTGGCTGACCGCCGCGTAATACAAGGGAATCGTTGCTGGATTTTCCGAAGGTCGCCGCGATGCCAAAGTCCTTTGTGACACTGGCTTCTGTGCGCCAGAGACTATCCGCAAGTGAGCTCTCGCCCGCCAGATCCGCCAGATAGGAGAGGTGTCGCGCCAACGTCCGGCTGTCGTAGCTGCCTGCCGGAATCTGCTTGCGCAGAGGAAGCAGTACGTCCAGGGCTTCCGCTGGATGCGTGCCCTCCACAGCACTGCGTGCGGCAGCGACCAGCAAGCGTCCGGCTACATCGCTCGAACCGCGTCGCAGACAAAGGTCGAGCCCGCGCCGGTAGCTGCGCCAGGCCGGATCCGCCTGCTCCTGCTTGTCGTAGTAACTGCCCAAATCGGCCATGTGCTGAATGCCGGAACGTAGTCGCTGATTGCGCTCCTCTTGCGCCAAATCAGAGGCACCCAGCATGTAACACAACACTTGTGTATCACCGGTGTTCAGTAGCTCCAATGCCAGTGCCGGGAACTCAGCCTCCTTGACAGGAGTGGCTGGAATCCACAGCTGTCGCAAATCGCACAGCCCCAATAGACGCTCGAGACTGAGCCAGGCACGACTCGAATCGGTGGACTCATCCCCCTCCAGCAGCACACCGCGCAGCAGGAGCTGATCTCCAGGGAACTCCAGCGCAGACAGGCTGGCCAAAGCCAGGCGCTGACCGTCGGCAAACTCGAGCCATGACGAAAGCGGTGCTCCCCGATGCAAGTGCAAAAGGGCGTCAAAGGCAAGCAGACGTGCTTCCTGTTCTTCTCCCCCAGCGTGCAACAGAGCCTCTGCGGACGCCGCGCGCAGCAGACTGTCCTGTACTGCCTGACGCGAGCCAAACAGACCGATCCACTCCCCACCCAGCGCACTGTTGTCGGCCAGCAGCCGGACGGCGGAGCTTGATCCGGTCCAGCGCACACCGGGTTCGGGGACGGTGGGTCCTACACTCTGCAGCGAATCGGGCTGCATCAAGAGAAGCATGTGTGCGTCCAGCTCGCGCGCCTGCTGCACATCATCGCCGAGCCAACGCGTCGTGCGCTGCAACTCGCTACGCAGGCTGTCACACAACAATCCACTCATCGGTGCGCCCTGGTTCAGCCATTCAACGCGTAGGGCCTCTTTCGCCTGCAGATCGTACTGCCAATTGCGCCACAGGTTGTAACGGCTTTCACCCGCCAATCGCAGCGGTTGTGCCAGCAGGGCACTCTGAGCCTGCCACCATCTGTAGTAGCTGCGCATCTCGCCCAGAAGGTCATCAGAATGGGCTGCATCAAGTGTCGCTACGGTACACTGAAGTTCCAGCAGAAGCTCGTCACGCAACTGCGTTTTCACACCCTGCGTCGAGGTCGGGTTCAACTCGCGGAAATCCTGAAAGCACAACTCCGCCTGCAGAAGAGCGGCATCACGCTGGCCCCGTGTTACAAAAAGCTGCAAAACATAGAAGTCGACTCGCAGCAGAAGCTCGCGGGGGATCAATTCAAGCGTTGAGGTGGCTGCAGCCTTGGCCCGAGCCGCCTGAAGATCCCCTTTCAACAACCGCACTCGAGGCGCGTTCTCGCCCAATCCCAGCTCGCTCAGAGCCTGTCGCAGACGCTTCTCCGCCTGCGTTGGTTCCCCAAGATCCAGATGCAAGCGCGCCAGCACGGTCAACAATTGAATGCGATCCCTCGGCCCCAGCGCAGCGCCACCTTCCTGCGACAGCAAAGCGTCCAAGGCCATCAGGATTTCGGTCTGCTTCAACAGTCGGGCAACGGGCTGTTCGGACCACGAGGGATCGATTTCCAGCAGCTGCAGCTCCAGCACCTTCAGTAGCAGGCGACTGCGCGCTGGGAGAAGCTCACCGTGCGTATCACGAACAAACAATTCCTGCAGCCGCGTGTAGGTCCTGTTCAGTGTCTGCGCCCACTCGCGATCACGCTCTTGTTCAAGCAGCAGGCAGTTCAGCGCACCACCAATCGCCATTCCCTCGACGCTGATGCCCAGACCCGCATCGGCAGCTCCGTCGGCGGCACTTAGATACGCCGTGCGCGCAGCGGATAACTCACTTTGCGTGGCCAGATGCGCGGCGATGGCAAGCTGAAGGCGAACCTCGCCTTCGCTATCGCCCTGGCGCTTCAGCAAACGCTGGCGCAGTCTGAGTCCCGCCAGCCGCGAGTCCTGCTCACCGGCTGCCGCAGCCAGCTCAGCCTCCAGCGCCTCCTGCAGCAAGCGTTCCTGCTCCGGTCCCCAGTGATACACGCCGGCACCGGTATGAAAATCGCCGAAGTTCCACAGCGGAATTCCCAGGCCAAAGAGCTTGATACGCAGCCAGTTTTGCGGATCGGGCAGCGGCCAGTCTTTTTCGCCCTCGGCCAGCTCCTGCCTGGCCAGCGCCAACTCAACCCCGGCCTTGGCGCGCTCGCCCAATTCGCTATAAAGCAGCGCCAAATTGCGATGTAGCATGGCTCGCTGCCCGGCATTGCCCTCAAGGGCAAGAGCACGCGCGTAATAGCCCTGTGCTTTAAGGGGATCGCTCTGCTCAGAAGCCAGCAGGCCCAGCCGTCCCAGCAGACTGCGCTGCAACTCACTTTCGCCCAGCCCAAGCGCCAGTTCAAGAGCGCGATCCAGTTCTACAGTGGCCGCCTCCAGACGCCCTTCCCAATGCAGAGCGATGCCACGGCACTGGCGAAAGCGCAGCTCTTCGCGCTCGTTGTCGAAATGCGTAGAATAGTCCAGGCGTGCCGTGTAGGCTTGTCCAGCCCGTTGTGCACCGAACTCGCCCATGCTGAAGAAGAGGTTGCCCAGGTTTTGCGCCAGGTCAGCGGCCAGCAAAGAGTCACCCTGCGCCTGTGATACAATCAATCCTCGCTTGAGGACTTCGATTGCCCTACTGCGCAATTGATCGACGCTCTCATCCGCCAGCAAACCAGCGCGGTCGAAACGCAGCTTCTGCAGTCGCTCACGGTGTGCGCCCAGTTCGCTCAGAAAAGCGCGGAAGCCTTGCTTGCGACTTTCCAACAGCTCGATATCACGCGCCATGTCCCAGCCAAGAGTGAGATAGGCAGCGCTCAGATCCTGATCTGCGTTGATTGCACGCTGTAGCCACAGCCGCGACTCTGGAAGCTGGGCCAAATCCTCCTCGGCCTGCCATGATAGCGCCAATCCAAGGGCATAGTAGTCGATGGCGCGAGCTTCCGGAGACTCCGCTGTAACACGCAGACTATCCACCAAAGGCCCGAGCGCGCCGCTGGCAGCAAGCGCCCGCAGGCGTCCACGCCATGCGGAAACGCTGGTGTGATCCAAGGCGCAAGCACGCGTGTACTCTGCCGCGGACAACTCCACATCGCCTGCCTGCCAAGCACGCTGTCCGCGTGTCACACGTAATTGCACTCGCGCTGTGCGCAATTCGCGGCGGCTCTCAGGAGCGCCAATCTTTTCTTCCTGTTGGCTTAGCTCCGCCAAGGCCAGGGTTTCGCGACCCTCCAGTGCCAGCAGCTCGGCACGCAGCAGCAGAGCACGCGTGAAGATGCGTGTTTCAAAAGGATTCAGCTCCGCCGGATCGATACTAAGGATCTGATCCAGATCCTCCAGGGCTACTTCACGATACCCACTGCGCAGAGCTGCCTCGCGACGCGCCAGTTCCAACGTATACGCCATGCGCAATGCGCGTATCACGGCCAACGCTCCCAGCCGGTCGCGCACACGTAACACACCGCGCTCGCCCTGAACAACAAGCAGGCGTTCGATGTCCTTATGCACCCAGCCTTCCAGCAGATCGGGACGATCGCTGTGCCGCTCTGCCAACAGTCGCAGCGTTCCCAGAGCAGCACTGAACTCGCCGCGCATTTCGTAGGCCATCTCTCGCAACAAGGTCGCCTCGGCCAACTCAGGCGCTGCGCTGCACTGGGTTTCCACCTTCAACAGAGCGTTCAAGGCACGACCACTGTCTCCGCGCTTCAACCAGGCGCGCCCCAGCTCCAGCCAGCACTCGGCCGCCACACTGAACAAGCGACGTTCGTACTGATACTGGGCAAAACGGTCCAGGCGATCGCCCGCGTCGGCGCGCGCCGGATAGTTTTCCGCGGCGAGCATGCGGCAAGCCATCTCCAGCCCCTGCAGCCGATCGGCCCACTCCGTCCCGGTCGCCTCTGTGCGCCAACGAGCACACAATCCGGCCAGTTCTGCGGGGTCCTCGTTGTGTGACATGCGAACACGGACTTCCTCGCAACGGGCACGAGCGGCCTCCGGGGTACCGGGCCAATCGAGAGCCAGGCTGCGCAACAAGAGCAGGCTGAGAGAATCGGCCTGATGCTCCTCCCAGCGACTCAGCGCCAGGGCGGCACTTGGCGCCGGATCCACGACGGCCCAGTCATTCCACAGACTCAGACGACTCTGTCGACGCCCTTCGCAGACCACCAGTCTGCCGCTGGCCACACTCAATTGTCGAGGCTCGCGTTGCTCGCTGAGTAGCGGTCGAAGCGTCTTCTTCTGCGCACTGAATCGCCAAAGGCCGGTTCCGCCGGACGCGTCATCGCCTGTTGGACCGATCAGGAAAAGGCAATCTGTGCCCAGCGCAAAATCCAGGCTGCCAGCTACAGGCTGTCCCGGCGGGCAAACCAGCCCGTCATCGCGCTTGGTCGCGTCCATGAGCAGCAGACTATCAGCTAGAAATCCCAACTCGCCTCGCCGTGCGCCCTCGCGAATCAGCCATAAGCCCGAGTCGGCCACCTGCGGGCGAAAGGCGCGATTGAGCACCTCGTCAATCTGCCCCTCCGTGGGGGAAACCATCACGCGTCTTCCGCCACTGCCCTCTTCGTCCCAGAAGAGGCGGCCTTTTGCGTCCAGCACTGGATTGTCTTGCGTTCCCACGCGCTCGATTACAGGCTGTGGTTTACCGGCGCGCAGTTTGCCACCCATGCTGCGGTGCAGGCGCAGCCGCCAGATATCGCCGGCGGCATCGTTGCGACAGCTTACAAAGTAAATCCAGCGACCATCCGGACTGAAAGCGGGTCGGTAATCGGGCGCCGCATGTTGCGTCAAACGCCGGGCCGAAGTGCCGGGAGGAGCGTCCAGGTCCAGCGCCCACAGGTCGTGGTTGTACTCCTGCTCGCGGCTGAAAACCAGAATGCGCCCGTCGGGCGAAAGCGCTGGATCACGCTCTGCCTGCAGGCCTCCAAGACGGCGTGGCGCGGCGGGCTGTGATACTTCAACGGACTGGAGCTCCACGTCCACAGCTGCCGCCAGCAAGGAAGACAACAGCAGCAGCAGAAGCAGCAAGGCTGTATCACGACGCGGATTCATTTGCGTTTCCATCCCCCGTCATCCAGCTGCACCCAGCTGCCATTCGGACTTTCGTCCAGCAGAATGCCGCGGAAAACGGCGCTCACCTCATCCTCGGCACCGGGATTCAGGCGACGCAGACGATCCAGCAGCACGCCGCGGTCCTCGTTCTCCTGACGTAACACGCGCTCACGCACGAGCTCCAAGTGTGGATCGATGCCGCCACGTCCCATGCGCAGTACCAGTTGGCCCTCAAGCCCCTCCCCCAGCCATCCGCTGGCCAGCAAGGAGATCAGATCGTCGCGATTGAATCTACGTCTGCGCACCGCTTCCAGCAGACTGCCCTGCTCCGCGCCTAGTTGCAGACTGTCTTCCTGCTGCCGCGTGCTGGCCAGCAGCCAGAGGTTTTCGTTCAACTGCTGATACGAACCCAGCACCTGTCTCTCGAGGGCGGTTCGTTCGCCGGTAACCACCAGTTCGGGTGCCTGCAGGGAACAGCCCAGCAATAAGGACAACAGCGCAAGGGCTGCACTAAGGTTCAGCGAACGCGAGGGCTTCATTGAATTTCCTCCTCGACTAGGGCGAAGTTGCGCACCAGAAAGCCCAGCGGCAGCGGACTCATGGGTAGGCTGACATCGGGCAGCGGTGACAGGAAGCTCTTGCGCAGAGCCACCTGCGGGCGCACGAAGCCGTGGGCCATGTCGAAATCCAGAGTCTCCACCGAATAGCGGAAGCCCGGCAGATTGAGCAGGCGGCTGATGCGTCCCAGATTGGGATCCGGACTGTACTGGTTTAGCGCGTAGAGCAGATTCAGGGTCACCTCGCGGCCAAGTTCGGGAAAGCGCATGGTGCCGGTGATCTGATCCAGCGCATCCAGATCGGCTCCGCTGCCCGAAAGACTAAGCACCACGTCCAGCCGATCAGCGCGCGGTACCGGACCCGTGCTACGTGATACAGCCTCGTCCTTGCGACCAAAACTGAACTGGCGCGAATCAACACCCGTCACGGTGCACCAAAGGCCGTACTCCGGCGGATCCCAGCCAGCTACACGAAAAGCGCCGCGCACTTCGCCGTCCAGCAGACGGCACTGGAAGCGTGGGCAATCTAGACGTCCTTGTCCAGCGCGCAAATCCAGCGCCAACTGTTGTATCACAACTCCCATCGCCTCGATCTCTTCCACACGCAGCGCCCAGCCCCGGGCAGCCTCGGGAGCCTCGCGCGGTTCGTCGCGGCCAAGAGAGCGCAATAGATCCCAGTCTACGGGTGGAGGCTGCAATTGCAGCGCCAGCCAGGGATTCGCCGGGTCGGGAACCAGATCCTGGGCAAAGTGGAAGGCCACATGCAGGCGCGACAGGCGCGCCAGCTCCTCGTAGCGCACCTCGCTTAATAGGCCATCGGTATCGAAATGCAGGCTCAGTGTATCACCGTCCATAGGCTCGACACGTAGTTGCTGCGTCAGATCGCCCCCCAGGTGCACGTCCGGCCAAGGGCTGACCAAGGTGTCCGCTGTGGAGATGTGGCTGTTTAACACAAGCGTCGATTGAGTCGGCAAGCGCCAGTCGGCGCACTGCCAGTTCAGATCTGCGTTCCAGCCAAGGGAGTGCATTTCGATTTCTGCCTGCGCGTTTGCAACGCGTCCTGGATCACGAGCTGGCGCTGGCCACGCTGCGGGGAGCAGGCCTTCCAACTCGGGCAGGCGTGTCACATCGGCCGCGGCGGCTGCCGTCAAGCGCCCATGCAATCCCGACCAGAGCGCGGGTTGTGCCTCGGGTCCCGCATGCGACAGGTTCCAGTCCGCGCCCAACTCCACGCCTGAAGGGGTCCAACGCACTCCCGCCTGCGTAGAGAAGTCGCTGGCCTGGTAACCCATGTGGGCGGCGTTCATGTGATCCAGCGTCACACGCACACTCGCGCTATCCGGCATGAAATCAGAGTTCAAGACCAGTTCAAATCCAACGCCAAGTTCGCCCTCGACGCGGCTGCCAAACGGCATTTCGAAGACTCGCAAGCGCTCGGCGATGTCCACCAGCTCACGCAGCCGCAATCCGGTGCTGGTGGCCTCGATCTGCACGCCCTGCGGCAGCGGACACAGCTGCACCTGGATCGCAGACAAGGGCGGCGCCTTCAGAAAGAGCGCCAACTCCTCCTGACCCGTGCTGTAACTCAGACTCGTACCCAGCTGGTGTAAGGGAAGTGGCAACCACTCGGCTTCTTCACTTGTGCGCAATTCTACACCGTCCGGAATCAGCGCGGCTTCCGCCTGCCACTGGCCTCCTCCGGACTGGCTCATAGCACTCAGGCGCACAGCACCGCTAACGCCCTCCACCAGCCCCTCCAAGGGCACGCGAGTGCTTTCCAGAAACATCCACGTGGGAAGTGAAGCGAAGACATCCAGCGCGCACAGCGGATCGGCGATCAGCATTGTATCACCAGCTAGTGCGATCAGTTCATTCACAGCAGGCAGACTCGCGCCCAGACTGAGGAAGTAGTCGGCGTCCAGCAGCGAGCCAAGGCTGAGGTCGAAGCTGCAACTCAGGCTGTCCTCCAGAACGGGAAGTGAAGCCTGAGCCTCGACCGACATTGTATCACAACCGATGCTTTGCAGGCGTGGTGGCAGTCCATGGATGCCTAGCGCGGTGGTGTTCAGCGCGAAATCCGTCAGCGAAAAGGCGGCGTCGAGCTGCATCTGCGTGGGCAGTGTATCCTGTAACACACAGCCAAAATCGGCAGCCGTGTGCACCTGCGCCAGCGACACTCCGTAGCGCGGAAGGCTTAGGGCGTCCAGGTCCAGACCGAAATGAAAACGCTGTGCGCCACTGAAAGTGGTGGGGTCCAGATGTCCCCTACCCTGCAGATTCAGATCGCCCGCAAAGGGCTGCATTTCGCTGAAGTACTGGGGTAGGAAAAAGGGCAGGAAGCCGGAGAGGGCCTCCAGCGGCTGGGCCAGCGTGAGCTCCCACTCGAGTACGGCCAGAGAATCCAGCGCCGCTCCCAGACGAAGCTCGCTATTCCAATCGGGGAGCGCCGCCTGCACTTCGCATAGTACTCCAGCGGGTCGAATGCCCGCCAGCGCTTCCGTCAGCGGGAGAGTCAAGTTCAGACCGCAGCTCAGGCTGCGAGGCAATTGCTGTGTATCACCATGGAGCTCGATCAACAGCTCCTCCATACCCAGCTCGGCGCTGGCCACGAAGCGCAGACTATCCGCCGTGACACACAGATCGGCGCTGGTCCGCTGACTCAGACTGCCCCTCATCTTCAGCTGCAGACTGTCCGCGTCCGTGATACCGGGCAAGGCCAGCGTGAGCGCTTCTTCCTGTTGCCGCCACGTGCCGTTCCACTGCGCCAGGAAATCGGCAAGGAATCCTACCGGCAGACGGCGCTGATCCAGCACGAGCCAGTCGGCGGGTGCGATGCCGGGCAAGCGCAGACTGAAGTCCAGCTCAGGCGTGCCCAGCGCGAAGGGCTTCCCCTGATGACTTCCCGAAGCGCTGAGTTGCAGCCCACGCAGAATCAGCTGCGCCGGTTCAACGCTCACCGACCAGCCCTCAAGCCGTCGCAGGCCCAGGCCCTGCTCACAACTCTCCTCTTCCGGCTGTTCGACGGTATCCGCGGGTAGAGCAATCCAGGATGGCAGCAACAGACTGTCCTGCCAGCAAAGGCTCAGGTTTGGATTGCTGACGACAATGGAATCCACCGCAATCTCGCGGCTCAGCAGGCGAGTGGCGTGATAATAGACGTCAACGGAGGCCAGCTCGAAGAAGGCGTCCGTATCACAGCCGCTTGTGTCACGATCAAGATGCAGCTGCTCCAGGCGAATGTGATCCAGCGAGGAATCGCTGACGCGCAACCCGCCCGGGATACCGATGTAGGCCAGGGCGCGCTCTGCAGCCCGGGTCAGTTGCGGTGGTCGCAGCAGCCACCAACCGGCACCAAGCACAACAACCAGCACCAGCAACAGAAAGGCAGCGATCCAAAGCAAAGCGCGACGGAAACCGCGTTTCTTCGCCAGCTCCGGCTCAACGAAGTGTTGCTGTTCCCCTCCTTCCATCGCGAATCAGCCCTCCATCAGCTCCGCCAGACGGTTCCACCAACTCGCGGCCAGCTCATCCACTTCGCAGTCGATCCACTCGCCGATCTGCAGACTGTCACCGCCGGTGACACCGATCTCGCGACAGGGTACACCCAGCTCCTGCGCCAGTTCGTGATAGGCTTCGCCGTGTTCCGGCAGAAGGCTCACGACCACCAGGCCGGGGGTTTCGGCGAAGAGCAGCACATCGGGCGCCAGGCGACTCTCAAGTGTAACACGTGCGCCGATACGCAGATCGGGATCACACAGGCAGCACTCGGCCAGGGTAACCGCCAGTCCGCCCTCGGCGACATCGTGCGCACTACGAGTAAGGCCGCGTGCTGCGGCGAAAGCCAGCAGTTTCTGCAGTCGCTGCTCGTGTTCCAGGTCGACCTGCGGCATGCGACCGCGCAGCTCGCCCAGACGACGGCGCAGGTAGAGGCTTCCGCCCAGCTCGGCGCCGGGATTCCCCAGCAGCAGAATCAGTTCGCCCTCGCCACGGAAGGCGCTGGGGACGGGGTCGCCCTCTTCCTGCAGGCCGATCATGCCAATCACAGGCGTTGGGAAAATGGCCGCTTTGGGGCTCTCATTATAGAAGCTGACGTTGCCGCCGGTCACCGGAGTGTCGAAGAAACGGCAAGCCTCGCCCATGCCCGCAATGGCCTCGCGGAACTGCCAATAGACTTCGGGATCGTAGGGATTGCCGAAGTTCAGGCAGTTGGTGATGGCCAGCGGTTGACCGCCCGTGCAGGCGATGTTGCGCGCAGCCTCGGCCACCGCCTGACGAGTGCCCTCACGCGGGTCCAGCTGTACCAGCGCCGCGTTGCAGTCTGTAGTACACGAAATGTGCTTGCGCGTGTGCTTCACACGGACCACGGCCGCATCGCCACCGGGGCGCAGTTCGGTTGCCGTGCCGATCATGTGGTCGTACTGCTGGTAGATCCAGCGGCGGCTGATGACGTTCTCGTGAGACATCAACTCGCGCAGCTCCTGATTCAGCTCAGGCTTGTCGTAGCGCGGTAGCGGTGTATCACGCAGCTCCTTGTAGTACGCGGGTTCGCACCACTCGCGCTCGTAGACGGGCGCGCCGCCGCCCAGCACCAGCACTTCAGCCGGAATGCTGGACTTCAGTTCTCCTTCGTGAACCACTTCAAAGAGGCCGGTGTCGGTAACCTCGCCGATTTGTTCAGCGTGAATGTCCCACTTAGCGCAAATGTCCAGCACCGTCTGTTCGCGGCCCTTCTTCATCACTACCAGCATGCGCTCCTGGCTTTCGCTGAGCAGCACTTCATAGGGCGTCATGCCCGTCTCACGCTGGGGAATGCGCTCCACGTGGATGCGGATGCCGGCCTTGCCCTTGGCGCTCATCTCGCTGCAGGAGCACGTGATACCTGCGGCACCCATGTCCTGGATGCCCACCAGATCGCCGCTCTGGATCAGCTCGATGGAAGCCTCCAGCAGCAGTTTCTCCATGAAGGGATCGCCCACCTGCACGCTGCTGCGCTTCTCCTCGCTGGCCTCCGAAAGCTCCTCGCTGGCAAAAGTGGCGCCGTGGATGCCGTCGCGGCCGGTGCTGGAGCCGATGAGGAAGACCGGATTGCCCGCTCCCTCGGCTGTGGCACTGGCGGTTTGATCGGCGCGTACTACACCGACCGTCATCGCATTGACCAGCGGATTACCATTGTAACACGGATCGAAGTTGACCTCGCCCGCCACCGTGGGAATGCCCAGGCAGTTGCCGTAATCGCCGATGCCGCGCACGATGCCGTCCACCAGCCAGCGCGTCGTCGGATGCTTGATCTCGGGAAAGCGCAGGCTGTTCAAGCTGGCGATGGGGCGCGCGCCCATGGTGAAAATGTCGCGCATGATGCCGCCGACGCCGGTGGCCGCGCCCTGATAGGGCTCCACCGCGCTGGGGTGGTTGTGGCTCTCGATCTTGAAGGCGATGGCCAAACCATCGCCCACGTCGATCAAGCCGGCGTTCTCCTCACCCGCCGCCACCAGCAGCCTTCCGCCGGAGCGGGGCAGGGTTTTGAGCTGAGCAATGCTGTTCTTGTAGCTGCAGTGCTCGGACCACATGACGGAGAAAATCCCCAGCTCAGTCCAGGTCGGAGTGCGTCCCAGGATCTCAAGAACGCGTGCGTATTCTGCATCTGTAAGGCCGTGCTCGCGGGCGAGTTCGGCGGTGACAGTGGGTTCGTGGTGGGTGGACATGTCATTCCTTGGATTGCGGCTTGTTCCTAAGCCGCTCAAGGTAACAATCCCCTCCAATCGGTATCGCTATCGGTATCGGTGCCGAGTCTTCTCTTTCCCGCTAGCGCGGGCGTACGCTAGCGCTATGCTGGCTCGATGGTACCTTTCTTTGTCTTGCCAAAGAAAGGTACCGCCAAAGAAATCGCTTCTAACCGGCATGCGCTCGCGGCAGCCCCCAACCATAGCGCAACACTGCGTCCACCGCTTCTACATACTTCCGGCCGAGGAACGGCCTTCAGTCGCATCCGCGGTGTCCGCATTTAGAAACGCTGGCTGTTTGGCTCGATTGCTGTCAGGCTGAAGAATAGGAGGTCGATACTCCGTCTTCTCTTCGACAGGAAGCCATTGTACCCTATGGACGAAGCCACGCGTCCAGCCATCGCGGCGAAATCAAACACTCCAGATGCGTGGCCTCGTCGAAGTGATGTACGCGAAACATACACTACTCTGTGGCTTCGTCGAACGACTTGACTAAGAGGAGCTTCGGGTCAAGTCGACGGTGATACGACCACAGGTGGTGACACACAGCGTCAGTGCGTGACCGGGGTCAGACTCAGATTTGATCCCGTCCCTGAAGAACAGCCACATGTCACGGTGTCGTCAAGGGCAGAATGCCGATCCGGATTGTCCCGTTGCGGATATAGCCGTTCTGATTCAGATTCGACCCCTCGATGTAGGCGTAGTGCCTCCAATCCGGGGACACTGCGTAGCTGAGGTATTCGCTCCCCAGGCAATGATCGCTAATCAGGGCGTTCTCATGCACTCCGATCAGATTATCCCCCAGCAACAGATAGCGGCCGTCAGGGCTGGTCTCCAATCCTGGCAGAAAAGAACCCCTGCAGTAGGCAGAATACACGACACCGGTTTTGATCCTGCGCATACTGATGGGTGGGAAACAACCAGTATCCGGGCGGATCGAGGTGAGTACCGAACCGTTGTTCCCTGGCGACAGCTGATCCTCCTGTAGACAGACCCGTGCGAGGGGGGAGAGGCCGGTAGTGTACTCATCAGCCGTCCTGTAGATCTCAACGAGTACAGAGTCCATTCTCCAGGTGCAAGCTTCGCGGATGCCAACGACCGAAGCTCCAGCTCCGTCCAATTCGATCTGCCTGGCAAGGTGAGCCATGGAGTCTGCGAGGTTGACATCGACGCGCGTCTCGATCCATTCAGAACCAGGTAACACGGTGTGCTTCAGATTGGCTGCCGTTACCTTCCAGAGCTGGCCCATCCGCGCACGAGCATCTTGAAAGGAGAGATACGTGTTCAAGGCTGGCAGCTCACCGGCACAGGCCCCCGAATACAGCCCCAGCGCGTAGAATGCCTGCATTGAGTGTTGCCCGTAGCAGCAGAGCACTACGTACTGCCCGGTGGTCAGCTCTTTTCCGAAGCGATGCCGAGCAGGCTGACTAAACCGGGTCGAAAGGTCCATTAACGCCACCGAGTCCGTAGACACCAGATCCTGAACAAATGCTGTGCGCAGCGCGGTTAACTCCTCCTCGCTATCGAGCAGGTCGTACTGATAGCGCTCGCGATAGTGCTTGATCAAGGCATCCTGAACCGCCACGCCATACTCTGAGGGCAAGTTCTCAACGAGCACCCCGTCACGGTTTACCCGATAAGGAAACGCCTCTACCTGCACATCACCGGCGCGCATCTGCTCCAGTCTGGAGTCCCCGAAAAACACATCCTCCGCAGGGAAGTGCAGGGAAAGTGGGTTCACCAGCACGAGTTCGTGCTCGCTAAACCAGAACAAGTCAAAGCTGTTATCGGCTGCGCTTCGAGTGCAGGAATCCGGATCCTTCTTCAACACAATCCGCGTAGCCTGCTGCACGCCCTGCTCGCCCCCAAGAAATTCACTCGGCATCGTGGAAACACATCCCGTCAGAACCAGAAGTGTCGCGAGTGCACCTATCCCTTGTGCAATGCTCATTGTCGCCTCATTTACCGTACCTGGAATCGGGGGATGGTCACGTTGCCAATTCTATGCGTCGAGCACAAGCCGTTGCCAGGATCCGCGCGGCATGTCGACCTTCTGCATCCCCGCTGCGGCGCGATAGGAAAATAAATCATACAGACGAATACTCAGCCCTCAGCTGCCTGCTTCGTCCGTCCGTCAAACTCGATTCAGCGGAGACAATTATTAGTGCACAAAAACGCAAACGGGTGTTCTTGGCCCGTGAAGCTGTCTGGCTTCGCGCCTTCCGCATCACTTCAGCAACAAAGCCTTCCTCGACTCCTCCACGCCTTCTCCACTCAGGCGAATCAAGTACACGCCGCTGGCCAATGCTGCGCCATCGAAAGTGACACGGTGCTCGCCCGCCGCGAACTCGCCCATGGCTAGCACAGCGACTTCCTGTCCACGCAGGTTGTAGACCGCAAGGCGCAGCTCAGCGGCTTGCTGTATCACGAAGGGAATGGTGGTGGTCGGGTTGAAGGGGTTGGGGTAGCACGCCAGCAGATGATGTGTCACGGGCTGAGTCGCATCGTCGATGCCCAGGGTGGTAGTGTTCTCCAGCCAGTCGATGCCGCTGTCGTGATACACAAGTAGATCAAGGTCTTCATCACTATCAACATGTGCGGCCGCCAGATCACCCATCACCGGTGCTGAGCCGATGAAGATCTGACCCGTGCGCAGGTTCAGGGCACGGATCTGTGCTGCCACTCCATGAGGTGCAATGACCAGTAGTTCGGGTTCGTCGCCGTCGCCGAAATCGCCTGCCAGGAAATCGTTGATCTGCAGGTCCTCGAAATACAGCACCGCTTCGCCCCAGCCGCTCTCCAGCCGAGGACGACTGCACAGCGTTCCCTCTTGCAAGAAGACCAGGTCCCTGCGACCGTCCAGATTCAGATCGGCGAGCTGAAGTTTGCTCTCGTGTGATACACCGTCCAGACTCTCCACAGGTCCGAAGCTGCCATTGCCCAGACTGGGAAAGACCAGTAGCTGATTGTTATCACTGCGCACCAGCAGATCCTCTAGGCCGTCGCCAGTGGCATCGTCCGAGGAAAGGCTGATCTCGTTCAGTCCGCTCAGGGAATGGAAGTAATGGCCCTCTTGACCGCAGGAAGGGTAGTAACGCAGCTGGTTGTCGGCGTTCATCGCAATCAGGTCCTGCACGCCATCGCTGTTCAAATCCAAAAGGGTAGCGGCAAGTGTGTAGGCGTAGTACTCACCGTACTCTACCTCACCTTCTACAGGATCAAGGTATCGGACGGAGCTGCCAACGATGCAAGGTTCGACATAGCCATCTCCGTCCAGATCGGCATACTCCAGTTCAGGATACACGCTACCGTTTACCAAATGATAGAAGGGCACGGGGCGATCAAGCACAACATCAGGAAAAAAGGAGTAGCCGGTACCTCTCTCGGTGATGGCCAACAGCTGATTGCCCTCAGCGGATTCCAACTCCATCAGCTGCCGGGGCATGCCGCCGAGGCTCCGGCCAATACTCCGCTGTGGATGCAGACCCGCATCATCAATGGTGAATAGATGCACCGCTTGCTGACAACCGAGAATCTGCACTGTAGTTGGATCATCGTCCAGCTCCACAATATCGGCCATCGACATTGGCCTAAGACGATCCAAGGTCTGTACTGGCCCGAAAACTCCGGGCTCAGTCTGCAGGAAGCAATGAGTTGCATAGCTGACAATCACCAATCCGTATCGCCCACACATCACCAGATCCTGCAGGCCATTGCCATCGATATCTGCCAGCAGAAAGCCTTTGCCGAAATCCGCATAGCGATCCGCGAGTAAATCGTGATACACAAAGGTCTGTTCTTCGGTCTGCTCCAGCCACCCCAGCTCTCCGGATCTGGCCAAGGCTGCATGGCATGAGTACACAATATCCTGATCGCCATCTCCATCCAGGTCGCTCAGTTTCAGATTGTACTCCTCAAAGGCTTCCGCAGGGATACTGATCAAGTGCAAGGTATCCAGCTCAATGCTGCCACCAGGCACCATGTAGAAGTCTTGATGGACTTGGTCATGGCTTATGTTGGTCAGCAACAGGTCGTCCAGGCCATCCTGATCCAGATCGCCGAGTGTGGGACCTGTGTAGTAGTTGTTGTCAAACCAGACACTCAACTCGGTGCTCTGCCAGCTGCCTCCCGTGTAGGACCAGACGTGTATCACATGTTCGTCGTCACGTGTGACAATGTTCGAATAAGCATCGTCGGCAAAGTAGTGGCCGATAGCATGAACGGTTTCTTGCAAGTACTCGGTGGCGAAGTTTTGTATCACTACGCTAAACTCGCTGCCGAAGCGCAAGGCAACACCGCCCGTACTCTGCTCAGCGACATAGACCTCATCATTGCTAGCGTAATCATGAAGCACACGAAGCGGGCCCGCGTACTCCTGAGTATCACGTAGTACAAACACCGGTTGTTGAGCTCCGGTGCCCTCGTGTGCCACATAGGCCACCGAACCGTCGGTATAGCGGATGAGCAGGTCCTGAAGACCATCGCCGTTCAAGTCTGTCGATACGGTGCTCGAGGGTCTGGATTCTGTGCAGTCGAAAAGCTCATCTGCGACCTCGAAAGAGACTTCGGCAAAGGCCGCGCTGGCGTTCAGGATTACTGCAAGCATCAGGAGAGGAAGCGAACGAAACGTGCTGTGCATGAGAACCTCCGGTATCGGAACATTGTGTGTCACAGCAAATCTAGCCTGCACTGCTGCGGCATGCAAGCAAAATCTCTTATCGGTATCGCTGCCGACACTGCGTGTCGGATCGGTACTCGGGATCGGGGCCAGCTCTGCCTGCCGAGGCGGCAGATCGAGTCGGCATTGATACCGAGAAATCCAGAAGCCTACGCTTATTTCAGTAGCAGCACTTTCCTGGTCTCCTCCACACCTTCTCCACTCAGGCGAATCAAGTACACGCCGCTCGCCAATGCTGCGCCATCGAAGGTGACACGGTGCTCGCCCGCCGGGAACTCGCCCGTGGCCAGCACAGCGACTTCCTGTCCACGCAGGTTGTAGATGGATAGGCGAAGGTGGGCGGGCTGTTGTATCACGAAGGGAATTGTGGTCGTTGGGTTGAAGGGGTTGGGGTAGCACTCCAATAGATGATGTGTCACGGGCTGGGACGCATCGTCGATGCCCAGGGTAGTGGTGTTCTCCAGCCAGTCGACACCGTCCTCGTGCAGGACCAGCAGATCCAGGTCTTCATCCTCATCAACGTGCGCCAGGGCCAGGCTGTGCCCCCGGGACAGTACTCTGCTTAGCTGCTGGCCTGTGCGCGGATTCAGCACCAGCAGTTCAGCACCTGCGTCATCGCTTCGCAAGCCGAAAACTTCCAGCTCGTCGCCATCACCAATATCAGCGGCAGCAAAGCTTTGCAGGACCTCATTGTCGAAATAGCTGTGGGCATCCCCCCAGCCATCCGGCGTCCACAGTCGGTGACAAAGCAATCCTTCGTTCAGATACAGCAGATCATTTCGCTGATCGCCGTTAAGATCCACCAACAACAGTTTAGTGTCCGAAGAGATTCCCTCCAGGAGTACCGGATCCGCAAAGCTACCATCCAGCAGGTTCTCAAAAATGCGCAGAATGCCATTTCCATCGCGCAGCAAAATATCATCCCGTCCGTCGCCGCTGGCGTCACCGCATGAAAGCGCAGGCTCCGGCAGGTCACCCAGAGAAAAGAGAAGCCTCTCGTTCCAGCCAAGGGAATCCACACAAATCAGGTTGTTTTGCGAGTCCAGCGCGATCAAATCCAGAAAGCGGTTGGCATCGTAGTCCATGATGAAAGCATCCACCGCATCCGATGGCACACCAAGAACACCCATGATATGGCCGTCCAGGGGAAGGGGAAGAATCCAAATCTCGTCGAAGATGTAGGGGTCTATGAAATCGTCCGCATTGAAGTGGGTAAAGCGCACCTCCGGAAAGGGCGATCCACCACAACCTGCATGAACCATGACATGTCGATCCAAGGGAGAAGCTGGAATCAGGTTGTAGCCATTACTATCGGTGGTGGTAACCATCAGCAAACGATCATCGGGCGCAAGGAACTCAACCGCCTCTGCGGGGCGTCCCCCCAGGCTGCGCCCAATTGCACAATCAGCTTCGATGCCGCTGGCCGTCAGGTTATAGACATTCAACTGCGGAAAGCCATGATTCAGCAGTTGGCAGCTCGTGGAGTCGTCGTTCCATTCGGCTACCAGCGGATGAAACACATCAAGCTCATTACTCAGCAGTATTCCGCTAGCAAAGGTGCCTGTTTCATTCTGTAGCCAGCCGTTGAGGTAGGTATCGTAAAACAGAAAATCACTCACTCCACCTCGCAGAATATCCTTGCGTCCGTCGTGATTCAAATCGGCAATCAGCAGGCCGCGAGAATACCGCCCACCCCAATTGCTCAATTCCTGGGGGTGAAAGGCCATGGGAGAAGTCTGCTCGAGCCAACCTACCACCATGGTCCCCGCCATCGGATCGTCGCTTTCGTAGAGCAGGTCTGTATCACCATCCTGATCCAGGTCATCCGCAACGAAGTTGAAGATTTCGCCGTGAGTGAAGTCAGGAAAATCCATCAGGTATTGTGTGTTCAGACTGGTCGAAGCCGCCGGCACCATGTAAAGCAGCTGATCAAATGTGTCGGTGCTTTCATTCAGCACCAGCTCATCCAGACCATCGCCGTCCAGGTCTCCCACGAAAATGGGATCGTAGTTGTAGTCTCTGGGCCAGACGCCGATCTCATGTGCCTGCCAGGAACTTCCATCGTAGGACCAAACGCGTATCACCTCGTCACTGCCACGTGTGACAATGTTGCTGTAGATCGCATCGGGAAAGTAGTGGCACACATGAATCTCACCCGGATACTCTGGCAGATAATCGATGGGGAAGCTTTCCTGTGTTACACCGAAGTTCTCGTCGAAGCGCAAAGCCACTCCGCCGTCACTGGTCTCGGCCAGGTAGAAGTCTTCGTGAGTCTGATAACTATGCATCACGCGTAACTCGCCTGCAGTGGTCTGTGTATCACTCAATATAACCACCGGCTGTTGTACCTCTTCACCAGGATGCGGCAAGTAGCTGACCGAACCATCGCGGCCGCGAATCAGCAGGTCCTCAAGACCATCTCCGTTTAAATCGGCGGCGATCGTATAGTTGGGAATAGGCTCGCTGCAATCGTAGAGCACGTCTGGCGCTTCAAAGGAAACTGTAGCGCGGCATACGGTAGCGAAGAGCAAACCGCAGGAAGCAAGCAGACGAAAGACGCAGAACTTGCTGTGCATGAGAACCTCCGGTATCGGGACATTGTGTGTCACAGCAAATCTAGCCTGCACTGCTGCGGCATGCAAGCAAAATCTCTTATCGGTATCGCTGCCGACACTGCGTGTCGGATCGGTATCGAGACGTCGCCCCCCGACAACACCACGATCGACCTCAGCATAAATGAATCTGCGCATTGCCTTGGGAGGAACAGAAAGTGAGCGCCTTGCTTCTCACTTCGATTGCTGATGATAGATGCCCCGATACCGATGCCGATACCGATCAAACTCCGCAGGAGTCGGTGCGCTTAAGAATGAAAGGTGCTGTGAATTAACTCCGCCAGCTTTCGCCCGATGCCCTGCACGGTGCAAAGTTCTTCCACACTGGCGGCCTTGATCTTGCCCAGGCTGCCGAAGTGCGAAAGCAGGCGCTCCTGCGTTTTCGGCCCCAGGCCGGGAATCTGTTCCAGCGGGTCCACGATGGCCGCCTGCCGCCGCAGCTTGCGGTTGAAGGTAATGGCAAAATGATGCGCTTCATCGCGCACATGCTGCAGCAGGCGGTTGGCGCTACTGATTTTGGGCAGATTGCGCGGCTCGCTCTCGCCGGGCACGAAAACTTCTTCCAGGCGCTTGGCCAGGCCGATCACCGGCAGGCGCTCCAATCCCAGCTCGCGTAATACATAAGCCGCGCGGCCCAGCTGTCCCTTGCCACCGTCGATGAGGATCAGATCAGGCAGTTCGGTCTCCTCACGCAGACGACGGGTGTAGCGGCGTCTCACGACCTCCTCCATCGAAGCGAAATCGTCGATGCCGCTGACTGTGCGCACGTGGAAGTGGCGGTACTCGCTGCGGCGTGGCTTTCCGTCCACGAAAACCACCAGCGAGGCCACGGTACTTTCGCCCATGAAATGGCTGATGTCGAAGCCCTCGATGCGCCTGGGCAGTGCGGGCAGATCCAGATCGCGCTGCAGTGCTTTCAGCGTCTCAGGAATGCGTTCGCGCTTCATGCGCGCCAGCTGCAGATTCGAGAGCAGCATTTGCGCGTTGCTCTCTCCCAGTTTCAGCAGGCCCACTTTCTCGCCACGCTGGGGCCAGCGCAGTTCGCACTTTGCGCCACGACGTTCCGACAGCCATGTGGAAATCAGCTCTGTATCACCGGGCTGGACAGGCACCAGCAGCAAGGGCGGTAGATCCTCGCACTGGCTGTAGTACTGCTCCAGAAAGCGTGATACAAGCTCTTCGGGTGCCGCCTTGAGCGCACCATTGAGGAAGCTGTGATAGCGGCCCAGAATGCGACCGCCGCGCACGCGCAGTAAGGCGCAGCAGGCGTCGTTGTCCTCGACCGCCAGGGCGATCACGTCCAGATCCTCGTCCACACCGCGCTCGGCCTTCTGACGGGCCATGAATTGATCCAGCACGGCAATTGTATCACGCTGGCGCGCAGCCTCCTCGTACTCCAGTGTAGCAGCGGCCTCGCGCATCCTGCGCTCCGCATCACGGCGCAGTCCGGCAGCGCGACCTTTGAGAATATCGACAACCAGCTCCACACGCCGGGCGTAGTCCGCCAGATCCTCCTTGCCTTCGCAGGGACCACCGCACTTGCCGATGTGGTAGTTCAAGCATACGCGATGCTTGTTCTGGGCGACACTCTCCTCTGTGATACTTAGATCACAATCGCGAATGCGTAGCTGCTCCTTGATCTCCGTCAGGAAGGAGCGCAAGTGTTTCACATCGGTGTAGGGACCGAAGTAGCGGCTTCCGTCGCGCACTTGACGGCGAGTGAGAAAGATACGCGGCACGGTTTCCCGTGTGACACGAATGAAGGGATAACTCTTATCGTCTTTGAAGAAGAGGTTGTAGCGCGGGCGGTGTTCCTTGATCAGGTTGTTCTCGAGGATCAGCGCTTCCACTTCGCTGGCGGTAACGATGGTCTCGACGCTGACCGCGTGACGCAGCATCACAGGAATGTTGGGCCGCCCGTCGCCGCCTTGGGCATAGCTACGCAGGCGCTGGCGCAGGTTGCGCGCCTTACCCACGTAGAGCACGCGAGCTTGGTCGTTGCGGAAGAGGTAGACACCCGGCTGGGTGGGGTGATCTTTAGGATCGAAGGTGAACAGAGCCATGGAGGCTAATGTAGCACCTTTCCCTGCCGGGGGCTCTTGGTTCCGCTGACGCGGGTGTTGTCGGGTCGCTATCGGGGCCGACTCTACGAAGTCGGATCGACTTCTACGAAGTCGGATCGACTTCTACGAAGTCGGATCGGTATCGCTATTTATGCGCCTTCACTGTTGAGCTGGATCGGGATCGACGGTTCGCACCACGCGCAGGCCCACATCTCCTTCGGTTCGTGCGGGATCGAGCTCCATGCGGCAGGTGGCGCGCACATGATCTTCCGTGCAGGCCCAGTCGCCGCCACGTCCCATGCGCGAGCTTCCCACCGCAGGGCCGACCGGATCGATGGCCGATCCGCTTGGATAGCTTCCCCACCAATCACCACACCACTCCCAGACATTGCCAGCCAGATCGTAGAGACCAAGCGGGCTGGCAGGGTAGGAGCCGACGGGCGATGTCCAGCCACTGCAGAAGTCGTACTCCAGTCGCGCGCACTCGGCGGCCTGCGTGCCCCAGGGGAAAGGTCGATCGTCGTTGTAGCGGGTCATGTACTCCCACTCGCTTTCGGTGGGCAAACGGTAGCTGTCCGTGGCATAGGGATCGTGCTCTTCGTACAAGCTCCAGTCGCCCTGGTAGAAGGGCGTCAAGCCCTCCATTTCACTGCGCCAGTCGCAGTAGCAGGCTGCGCCGTACCAGCTCACTTCCTTTACCGGGTGTTGGGCAGGATCGTAGCCTTCTGGATAGGCCTGGCCCGGGCCGTAGGTGCCGGTGTTGTAGCTGAGGGCGACCAAGCTGAAGCTGCCGTTGTCAAAGGCGATCTCGCTGCTTACCCCGTCCAGGTCCACCAGCTCGACGCCGTAGGCCTGCACGCTGCTGGTTGTGGCCGTTACGCCCGTCGTCACCGCATTGTCGTAGGCCCACTGTAACGCCAGCGCGAACTCCTCATTGCTGACCTCGCAGCTGCCTGCCAGCAGATCGTGACTCAGCGTCACCTCATGCAAGGGCTCCGCAACTCCCGCCTCGCCCATTATGAAGCTGCCAGCGGGAACGAGGATTATGTCTCCAGGGGCAGGATCGGGATGTACCGTGCGCACACAGCGGAAGCCCGGCCAATAATCCGTTGTGCTGGGACTCCTATCGTAGCGCCGCAGCGCGCTAACGTTGACCGTGGCGAAATCTCCACCGCGTATCACACGACTGCTCCCGGTGGGGGGGCCCACGGGATTCATCTGCGAATCCGCCGTGTACTCGGCACGCCAGTCACCGCACCAATCCCAGGTGTTACCGGCCATGTCGAAGAAGCCAAGGCCGGTTGCGGGGTAAGCACCCACTGGTGTTGACCAGGTGACACACTGATAGAAGTTCAGCCGGTCACAGTCCGGGGCCTCGTTGCCCCAGGGATACATGCGGCCGTCGTTGTAGCGCGCGGCGTACTCCCATTCGGCTTCAGTGGGCAAACGGTAGGCGTCGCTCCGGTAGTGAGTGCACGCGCCCCAGTCGCCCTGGTAGAAGGGCGTCAAGCCCTCCATTTCACTACGCCAGTCGCAGTAGCAGGCCGCACCGTACCAGCTCACTTCCTTCACCGGATGATGCGTCGGTGTGTAACCCGTCGGATAGGCGCGCCCCGGTCCCCAAGTACCCGTATCGAAACTGAGCGCCTGCAGATTGAAAAGGCCACCGGAAAACGCGATCTCGCAGCAGGAACCATCCAGGTCCACCAGCTCAACTCCGTAGGCCTGCACACTGCTGGCCGTGACTGTGACGCCGGTAGTTGCCGCGTTGTCGTAAGCCCATTGCAGAGCCGCGATGAACTCGGCGTTGGTGATATGCGTGGCGTCCATCGTGTAGTCATGAGTGAGAGTTACGCTGTGTTCGGGGGCTTCCACTCCGCTCATTCCCATTGTAAATGTGCCAGCGGGAACGAGGATCATCTCGGGAATGACAGGATCGGGATCGACGGTTCGCACCACGCGCAGGCCCACATCTCCTTCGGTTCGTGCGGGATCGAGCTCCATGCGACAGGTGGCGCGCACATGAGCTTCCGTGCAGGCCCAATCGCCGCCACGTCCCATGCGAGAGCTTCCCACCGCAGGGCCGACCGGATCGATGGCCGATCCGCTTGGATAGCTGCCCCACCAATCACCACACCACTCCCAGAGATTGCCCGCCAGATCGTACAGGCCAAGGAGACTGGCAGCGTAGGAGCCGACTGGCTTGGTCCAGCCGCTGCATAAGTCGTATTCCAACCGCGCGCACTCTGCGGCCTGTGTGCCCCAGGGGAAAGGCCGTCCATCGTTGTACCTGGCCATGTATTCCCACTCGCCTTCGGTGGGCAGACGATAACTGTCTGTGGTGTAGGGACTGTGCGCTGCGTACAAGCTCCAGTCGCCCTGGTAGAAGGGCGTCAGGCCTTCCATTTCGCTGCGCCAGTCGCAGTAGCAGGCCGCGCCGTACCAGCTGACTTCCTTCACCGGATGCGGTGCAGGGTCGTAGCCCGCAGGGAAAGCCATTCCAGGCCCATACGTGCCGGTGTTGTAGCTAAGGGCGACCAGGCTGAAAGTACCGTTGGCAAAGGCGATCTCGCTATTGATCCCATCCAGGTCCACCAGCTCGACGCCGTAGGCCTGCACGCTGCTGGCCGTGGCCGTTACGCCGGTAGTTGCCGCGTTGTCGTAGGCCCACTGCAGCGCCAGCGCGAACTCCTCATTGCTGACCTCACAGCTGCCCGTCAGCAGATCGTGACTCAGCGTCACCTCGTGCACGGGCTCGGCCACGCCCGCTTCGCCCATCATGAAGCTGCCAGCGGGTACGAGAACCATCGCGGGCGGCTCCGCATTGACCGTACGGGCGATTCGGAAGCCGGACAGCGCGCTGTGATGCACAGGATTGTTGTAGGTGCGGCAGGAGATGCGCGCCACCGAGGAATTGTTGTACCAGTCGCCGCCACGTCCCGCGCGGGCGCCACTTCCAGGAGCGCCGACCGGATCCACTCCTCCCGCGGGGAGGGCCTGCCACCAGTCGCCGCACCACTCCCAGATGTTTCCCGCCATGTCGTACAACCCAAGCTGAGACGCAGGATAAGCGCCGACTCGCGTCGTCCAGCCGACGCAGTCTCCGCCAATGCAGCAGTTCAGCAAGGTCTGCTGCGGCTGCGCTGGACCCCAGGGATAAGCGCGATCATCATTCCACTGGGCGGCGTATTCCCACTCGGCCTCCGTGGGCAGACGATAGCTATCGCACTGATACGAATTGCGCTCCCAGTTGCCCTGGTAGAAGGCGGGTAGTCCTTCCCGCAGACTTTTCCAGTCACAATAACAGGCGGCACCGTACCAGCTGACCTCCTTCGCCGGATGCTTGGCCACATTGTATCCGAGCGGATAGACGCCTTCTGCCTCCGACGACAGCCGCAGTGAGAACTCAGGATCCACAAACACGATCTCGCAACCGGCGGCACTCAAATCTAGCAGCAATTGGCCATAGGCCTGCACGCCGCTGGCTGTCGCCGTAACTCCGGTCAGCGCACTGTTGTCATACGCCCACTGCAATGCCTGCATGTACTCGGCATTGCTCACTTCATAAGTGCCCAGGTAGAACTCGTGACTCAGCGTCACCTCCTGTACGGGTTCGGCCACGCCCGCTTCGCCCATCATGAAGCTGCCAGCGGGAACAAGGATCATCTCGGCGGGCGCTGGATCGGGCTCGATCGTGCGCACGCAGCGCAGACCGGGCCAATAGTCCGTTGCGCTGGGATTCATCTCGTAGCGCCGCAGAGCGCTGACATCGTCTGTAGCAAAATCGCCACCGCGTATCACGCGGCTGCTTCCGGTGGGAGGACCCACGGGATTCATCTGCGAATCGGCCGTGTACTCGGCACGCCAGTCACCGCACCAATCCCAGGTGTTTCCGGCCATGTCGAAGAAGCCTAGACCGGTTGCGGGATAGGCGCCTACCGGTGTCGACCAGCCCAGGCACAAGTGATAGTTCAGCCGGTTGCAGTCCGGAGCCTCGTTGCCCCAGGGATATATGCGACCGTCGTTGTAACGCGCGGCGTATTCCCATTCCGCCTCGCTGGGCAAACGGTAGGCGTCGCTCTGGTACTGGGTGCACGCGCTCCAGTCGCCCTGATAGAAGGGCGTCAGGCCCTCCATTTCGCTACGCCAGTCGCAGTAGCAGGCCGCGCCGTACCAGCTCACTTCCTTCACCGGATGATGTGTTGGCGTGTAACCCGCCGGATAAGCGTGCCCTGGTCCCCAGGTGCCCATATCGAAACTGAGCGCTCGCAGACTGAAAAGGCCACCGGAGAATGCAATCTCGCAGCAGGAACCATCCAGGTCCACCAGCTCAACTCCGTAGGCCTGCACACTGCTGGCCGTGACTGTGACGCCGGTAGTTGCCGCGTTGTCGTAGGCCCACTGCAGAGCCGCGATGAACTCGGCGTTGGTGATATGCGTGGCGTCCATCGTGTAGTCATGAGTGAGAGTTACGCTGTGTTCGGGGGCTTCCACTCCGCTCATTCCCATTGTAAATGTGCCAGCGGGAACGAGGATCATCTCGGGAATGACAGGATCGGGATCGACAGTGCGCACAATGCGGAAGCCAAGGCTGTAAGGGGATCCTCCAGGATATACCCAGCCGCGCATAGGTAGCGACCGATTGTCTCCCCAGTGTCCTCCCCTTATTGCGTACACGGTGCCGGAACCGCTGCCGTACGGGTCGATCTGCGGTTCGCTGCTGTAGCCTGACACACCAAGATCGCCGGTCATTTCGCTCACATTTCCGCCCAGATCCAGAAGTCCCAATGGGGTCAGATCTGACGCATAGGCTCCAATGCTTGAGGTCCAGCCCACACAGTAGGATCCAGCCGAAAGGATGTTTGAGTGTGAACAATCGCCTTGGGTGTCTCCCCAGGGGTAGCGCCTTCCATCCGGATAGCGCGCGGCATACTCCCATTCTGCTTCCGTTGGAAGACGATACGCACCGCTTCGATATGGATCATGAGTTTCCGACTGCACCCACTCCCCATTGTAATACGGTGTCAGGCCCTCCATTTCACTGCGCCAATCACAGTAGCAGGCCGCACCATACCAGCTGACCTGCTTTACGGGATGATCTCCCACTGCGTATCCACTCGGGTACGCGAAACCAGGGCCGCACGCTCCCCCGCCTTTCACATAGTCCCGTTCGACAAGCGAGAAGGTGTTGCCTGCAAACTCGATCTCGATCGGATCGGTCTGATTCAACTCGAACAAGAGCCCGCCCTGCGACAGGACGTCATTTCCACTTACAGAAACAAGTCCCCGGTCATAGGCCCATTGCAGGGCGTCCACGAACTCCTGGTTCGTTACTTCATGCGCGCCGATGTAGAAGTCATTTGTCAGCGTCACTTGATGCACCGGCTCGGCCACACCCGCCTCGCCCATCATGAAGCTTCCGGCGGGAACGAGGATCATCTCGGAGATCTGCACAGCCACAACCCGAAAGGCCTTCGCCTCATGAAAAGACAAGACCCCTTCAGGCGGTGAGGGAAGAGATATCCGGCAGCTGGTTGAAAAGGTGTTGAAGAGCAAGCTGTCCACAGCCGAGTACGGATGGCCCATGTAGACTTTGTAGTAAGTAGCATCGACGATGGCAGACCACGCAAGGTCCACATGCACACTGTCCGCGTTTATCTGAGCACTGATTTCCACCTCTGGTGCAGCCAGTTCCTGCGCGCCTACTTGCAACACAAGTACAAGGCACAAACAGACGACCATTGAGAGCGGTATTCTCATGATTCTCTCCCATTGTAGAGTTCTTGCTGTAACGTGATGTGGTTGCTAATGCAAGATGCGTACCAGAAGCGAAATTTTTCTAAGGTGTTATCATCTCTTATTATGAATCATGATTCTGATTTATAGTTATGTGTCATTCATTGCAGTTACAGCGGCTTAGTCCATTCCTTTTCACAGTCGCGTGGGTTATACCGGCTTCAGCAGTGGCTCGTTCCTTTGTTCAAGACGCCGAATCGTGAACACATCGCATCCGCCGCTTCGCGACAGATCGATATCGTGATCTACATCGGGGTCGCAATCGGAGCACGGCGAAGTAGCAAATTGTGGCGCAGTGTCAGCGTGTGTGGACGGAATCGCTCTCGAGGTGCCAGGTGGGGGTCAGACACTGCTCTGACACGTGTCAGACCCCTCTGTTCAGAATTCGCCAATCAAGCGCGTAGGCAAAGAAAGAGCGGACCTCCGTCCGCTCGAATGTATCACAGGTCATACTCCGATTTCGACTCCGATAGCGATACCGATCCGACTCCGAAGGAGTCGGCAGCGATACCGAAAAGAAAAGAGCGGCCCACCGATAGGTAGACCGCTCATACGAGTCACAACAAAAGGATGTGCGTCATTTCATCCCTGAAAGGACTACTCCTTGTTACGCTCAGCTTCATACTCCTCGATCACCTTGGCCTGCACATCGGGCGGACACTTCTCGTAGTGATCAAAGCGACGGCGATGGCTCGCGCGCCCCTGAGTCATGGAGCGCAGGGTGGTGGAATACTGGTAGAGCTCGGCTAGCGGCACCAGCGCCTTGATCAGCTGGTACTTGCCAGCGGCGTCCATACCCAGAATCTTGCCGCGACGGGAACTCAGGTCGCCCATCACATCGCCCATGTACTCATCGGGCACCTTGACTTCGACGTGCCAGATGGGCTCGAGCAGAATCGGCTTGGCCTCACGGAAGCCCTGCTTGAAGGCTTCGCGGCCAGCGATCTGGAAAGCGATTTCCTTGGAGTCCACGGGGTGCATCTTGCCGTCATAGATGGTGGCGACCATGTCGACTACCGTGCATCCGGCGATAACGCCTTCCTTCATGACCTGCAGCATACCCTTCTCGGTGGCCTGCTGGAAGGGAACGGTCACGCTGCCGCCGACGACCTCGCTCTTGAACTCGAAGCCGGCGCCACGCTCGTTGGGAGCAAAGCGAACCCAGACTTCGCCGAACTGACCAGCGCCGCCCGACTGCTTTTTGTGGCGATACTTGACGTCACTGTTGCCGGTAATGGTCTCGCGATACGGCACACGCGGCTTCTCCATGCTGACCTGCACACCGAAGCGCGCCTGCAGCTTGTCCAGCAGCAGTTTGAGCTGCTGATCGCCCTGGCCGGACAGAATGGTCTGTCCCAGCTCGGGATCAGGCGCAATCTGGAAGGAAGGATCTTCGCGACGGAACTGAATCAGGCCCGTGCTCATCTTCTCTTCGTCCTCGTCCTTGGCCGGGCTGATGGCGGTGCGCATCACGGGATCGGGGAACTGGATCTGCTGCACCACGATGTCGCTGCCCTTCAAGGAAAGCGTCTGGTTGGTGCAGGTATCACGCAACTTGACGGTGCAGCCCATATCGCCAGCCACCAACTCGCTGATGTCGGAGCGGTTCTTGCCGACCACGCTGAAGAGGCTGCCGATCTTCTCGGGGGAAAGGGTCGTCTGATTGACCAGATCCAGACCCACGGTGATCTTGCCCTGCGCGACGCGGAAGTACACCAGCTCGCCCACGTGCTGCTCGTTGACCGTCTTGAAGACGAAGAACGCGGGGCTTCCAGCAGCGTCAGCCGGCATCGGCGTGACCTCGTCGCCCTTGACCCGGTGCATGGTGACAGCCTTGTCGGGACCGGGGAAATCGTCGCGCAGCACTTCCAGAATACGACCGATACCCACCAGCTTGCGGGCCGCGGACACGAAAACCGGACGAATGCTGCCGCTGGCGATACCAGAAGCCAAACCGCGCTGGAAATCCTCATCGGAGAGTTCCATCTCCTCCAGGAATTTTTCCATCAGCTCGTCGTCGGACTCGGCCACCGTCTCCACCAACGCCATGCGCATTTCTTCGACCGTATCAGCCTCGGCACCCAGATCTTCCTCGCTATAGCTGCCGTCTTCGGCGAAGACCAGCACCTTCTGCTTGAGGATGTCGACGATGCGCTTGAAGCCCTCGCCCACTTCCAGCGGATACTGCAGCTGAGCGACGCCCTTGTAGCTGTCCTTCAGCGCCTGCATCTGCTCGTCCAGACGCGTGTGATCCTTGTCCAGCGCGTTGAAGACGAAAAGGCAGGGACGCGGATTGTCGTCCAGCGTCTCCATCACCAGCTCGGTCATCACTTCCGGGCCGTTGACGGGGCTGACCAGCACCATGGCGATATCCGCCACGTGCAGCGCGGTCTTGGTCTCACCGATGAAATCCGAAAAACCGGGAGCGTCGATCATGTTGTACTTCGTACCCTGCCACTCATTCTGCAGCAAGCTGGCGTACAGCGACTTCTGCCGGTCGTGCTCGAAGTTGGAATAGTCGGACTGGGTGTTGTTGCCCTCGATGCTGCCCATGCGCGTGATACTGCCGGCGATCATCGAGACGGCTTCAGCGAACAGGGTCTTGCCGGTGGATTCGTGCCCCACCAGCGCAATGTTGCGGATCGTGTCCGCGGTATGGACCTTCAACTTGCCCTCCAGGATTGAGGCGTTTGGTATTTGAATTTCAATTCTTTGCGCAGTTTGAAGCCCTCATCGTCCAGCGGGACCTCGTCGATGAAGCTCACTTGTGCAGGGCAAAGGTAGGGCGGAAAGAGCCGCACCAGCTCATCCAGCAGGCTTTGCTCGGTGTAGGCGTTGTCGTCCTGCACCACGAAGACCTGAATGCGATCCGGAGTATCGTTACGCGCGGCGTTGACCGCCACCACCTCGCGAATTCCCGGCAGCTGAAGCATGGGCTCTTCAATTTCCAGCGGACTGACCTTGAAGCCGTTGACCCAGATGACATCGAAAACCTCGTCGGCCAGGGTCAGGTAGCCATCGGTGTCCAGCGAGGCCATTTGCTGCGTGCGCAGCCAGCCTTCTTCCCACACTTCAGGATTCACCGGATCTTCACGGACCCAGCCACTGGCCATGCGCGGACTGCGGAAGACAATCTCGCCCCAGCGTCCCGTCGGCCGTGTATGGCCCGATTCGTCGACGATCTGCATGTCGACGCCCGGCAGCGGCTTGCCCACATAATCGTCACGCCAATAGAGCCAGGGCAGGTTGAGCGCAAGAAATCCGCCCCCCACCCAACTGGCGAAGCCGCTGAGCAGATGACCGCCGAAAAGCTCGTCCCATGTATCACGCCAGGGAAGCTGCGGCGAATCGGCACTGACCAGTGCAAAGCGCACCTGCCCCAGAGCACGCCCCTGTGACACACGCTCGCGGGCCTGGTTCATGAGATGCCAGTAATAGCGTCGATAGTGGATCATCAGACGCGGGTTGTGCTCTTCGATAGCGTCCAGCACCTGATCATCGTTGGCACTGCGATCCATCAACACGAGACAGCCAGCGGCACTCAGCACAGGTAACACCAGTGAAGCCAGCGAGAGGTAATGGGCCACAGGCATGTGACACAAAACACGGCTACCACGGCTCAAGGTGAACAGCGTGCGCGTCTGCTGGGCATTGTCGCTCAGTCCGCGCAGGCTGTGTGTCACACCACGCCAGTGATCCTCGCGGTCCATGCGGTAAAAGACACAGGCCGGCGCGTCGATATCGCGTGCGGGCGGTGTCCACTCCTCATCTTCCGCAAGTGCCTCAAGCGCTTGGCTGTAACACAAATCAGCGCTATCGTGAGTGCCGATGGCCAGCGTGCGCGGTTGCTGTTTCAGCCCGGCCAGAATCTCCTGGACCTTGTCCGCAACACAGTCTTCGTAGATCAGCAACTGCGGCTGAAAATCCTGCGCCAGCAGAACAGCCTGCGGTGCGGGAATACGAATCTCGTGTGCCGCCAGAAGTCCGCCTAAACGCAGAGCCGCCTGGCTCAGCCAGACCTGCTCGGCACGGTTGGTCACTAGCATTAGAATACGTGTGCCCGACTCGACTCCCTGCTGCTGCAGTAAGCGCATGCTGTTGTGCACGCTTTGCTGAAACTGGGCGTGAGTCTGCCGAAGCCCGTCGCAGATCAGCGCGGGTTCGTCTGGAAAGGAAGCACAGGCCAGATCCTGCTGCTCAAAGCAGTCACACTGACACGGGCGGGCGAGAAATTCCAGGCCCTGAGTTACCATTGGCATATCCGGATTTATCGAACCGTTCAACATACTTCTCAACCCCTGAATCCGCAAGGTACAGACAGCTTCACATGGGTCCGGCCAAGCCGACGCAACAGCTTCATCATAGCGGAATTCCAGAGCTGAAGCTGCGTTCTGAATGTGCTAGTTTGTATCCTTCAATGGACAAGCCCGGACGCCCATGATCACCGACCAACACAGCAGTCAAGCACTAGAGGACCTGCGAACAGGAGGGCCATTGCCCTTTTGCGGTCGACAGCGCGAACTGGCGCAGCTGCTGCAATTCTGGCAGCAGACGCCCGGCGGCCATGGCTGGCGCAGTCTGCTGATCGAAGGCGAAGCGGGTAGCGGCAAGAGTTCCCTTCTTCAGCAAGTAACACGGCTGGTCGAGGATCGTGAAGGCGCGGTGATTCGACTGAGCCTGGGCGGCGAGCTGAACTCAACAGGGCTGATGCGCGCGCTGGTCCACTTGCCCGGATTACTGGGCCGGACTCCGCCAGAGGCAAACGTCGACTCAGCACTGACCGCGCTGCGTCGATTGCTGCGCCTGCGGCCTACGCTTCTGCTGCTGGATCGCGCCGAGAACATCGATGGCGACGAGCTGCAATTTCTGCTGCAAATGCTGGATCAACTACGCGCCGAGGCCTGCTCCATGGTGCTGGCTGGCCGTAGCTTCATGCCGCGATTGCGTTCCGTGCTTTCCGACACCAAGGTGGACGACCTGCACCTGGGCCCCTTGCACGAAGCCGCTGTGCGCGAAATCTGGAAAGGCCTTTTTAGCAACCTGCCGGACGATGCCGTTTGCGAGAGCCTGCACCGGCACTGCGTCGGCCATCCCGGTACGCTAAAACTGGTCTTGCGAGATCTGCTGAAAGCAAAGGCCATTGTCTACGACGCTGGAGGCCACCGCTATACGCTGAACAAGCGCAGCAGTAGTTTCGAACAGGTTCTATCCGCAAGTGTCAGCAGCCAAGTGGATCTTCTCCTGCAGGAGCTGAATCAGGAGCAACGCTCCGCGCTGCACGAACTGGCCTGTCTGGGCTACGAGTTTTCACGCCGCGCTGCTCTCGAGCTACTGGGTGAAGAGCGCCGCGGCTTGCTGGCACTCCTGCTTGCGCGTGGTGTGCTGCGTCCGGGAGACCGTCTGCTGCAGCCAATTTGCGCTGTTCCGGGTGACGATCAATCCCTCGCTTTCAATCATGCTCTGCTAGCCTGCCATCTGTCACACGTTCCCGTGACTGTGGCCGCACGTCTTGTCCCTCTTCTCGATGGCTCTGTAGCCGTGTATCACACAACACCCTGGAAATTACTGCTTTCCTATCCTCCAAATGGCCTGTCGCCAGGGGAACTCCAACGCTTTCATGAAGCGAGCCTTCAACTATGTGTTGCACTAGAGCGCGGGCCACGCAACGCCGAAGGCGTGCTGGTTTGTGATGCACTTCTGGCGCTGCTGCTAGCGAACGAGAAGAGCTTTGATGCGACCGTGTATCACAGACTCCGCTGTGCTGCTCTGGTGCAGAAGCTGTACCTGATGAAAACCCAGGCGGGAACTACCGCCTTCGGTCAGCTGGCGGAACTGGCGCTGGAAATGGTCCGCGCAGGCGAGGGGCCGGAATTCCGTCGCCTCGAGCTCTCGGCGCTTCTGCAGATGAACCGCCATGTCCACAAGCTACCTGCCCCGAAGAGCGTTCAACTGCGTGCCGAGATTTCGGCACTGGTGGAAGCACATCCGGGGCTGCGTAGTGAAATGCCGTGGCTGATCTATCTGGGCGACCAGGGTTTGCTGGCGTGGGGCATGTACCGGGAAAGCCTGAGCCGTTGGGTGGATCACCAACTGCGTCTCACGCTGACGGCCAGCGCCAACAAAGCCTTCTGCGACGAAGCCACCTGGCGTGTGGGCTCCACCTTGATTCCTCTTTTCGATACTCCCGACGAGCTTGCGGAGCGGCGCGAGCAATTCCAGCACATCTGTGCGCTCTCACGTCCCGAAGACGCCGTGCTGCCGGGGATCCGCCTGCACTACCATTTCAGTCTAGGTGAGTTACCGGAGCTGCTCAACACATGGGAGCACGCACTGGAACTCTGGCTAAGACGCGGTTTCAGACGCAACATCCGAGTCTGTGGAAGCTGGCTTCTGGGCGCACGCTTTCTTGTCGGTGATACACCGCAAGAGGTGGAAGCGGCCTGGGAGACGCTCAGTACGACCTGGCGTGTTACAGGCGATGAGCCGCGCCGAATTGGTCAGCTTCAGCCGCTAATTACCGCAGCTCTTCTGACGGGGGCCGTTTCCTGGATACACACTCTTGTCGAGAGCGATCCGCCCATGCTCTCACCGGAAACATTCTGGATCAAGGAGCTGATTGCGTTGGAAGCTGGCAGCGGTGATGCAGACAAGATACGCGCGCTGCTTCCTGTCGACCTGCCGACTCAGGAATGCCCGCCTGGAAATGAGCTCCTGCGGGAAGCCATCGGGCATTGGTTGAAGAAGAACCAGTCGGCTTGCAAAACGGCTCTTGCTCAACTTCTGGCACGTCCCGTGTTACGTCTGGAGCACTTGGTTCTGCTGCGTGGCACGGCCAGGCTGTTGCAGGCTTCGGGGATCATGGAAGTACTACAGGCTGAGTTCCGCCAAGCACTTCTTGACGCCCTTTTGTGGTGCAACGAGCGCAGTTTGGGAACCATCAGTCAATGCCTGCTGATAGACTTTGGCCCGCATCTAAGCCGTGATACACGTGATCAATTGAAAGAAACGGAGCTAAGTCTTCGCAAGCTACAGCGATTGCGCAATGATCTTCCTGGACTGAAGCGTGAAGAGGACAAGCGTATCGAATTACGACTTCTGGGACGCTTCGAGATTCATATCCCTGGTCATCCTGTGATACGCCCACGCGGAAACCGTCTTCGTACACTGTTGGGACTGCTCGCAGGCAATGACATGCTGCGGCGTCCCCTCGACCGGCGCGAATTTGGTCAGATCGCTTCCGGCGAGGAAAGCGTCGATCGCGCGCGCAACATTCTGGCTATTGCCGTTCACCGTTTGCGCGAACAACTGGGTCAGGACGCCATTCTAACCGACGGTGATACACCGCGCCTCAATGAAGACCTGATTCGCGTTGATCTGCTGGAAGCACACCGTATGTTGGATCGCGCAAGAACCGCCCTGCGTGCACGCGAGCTGTTGCGAGCCAAGCTGGCCCTGATGCAGTGTCTTGACCTGGTGGGAGAGGAGACGCCCTTCCCTGGTCTCTACGATGTCTTTTTTGAGGCGCTGCGCGACGATTTCGCTGCCCGCCAAAGGCGCCTGCTACTGGAGCTGGTCAGCAGCCTGGCCGTCGAGGATCCGGCCGGTGCACTTAGCATGCTGAATGAATGTGATACACTGGCGCGCGAAGATGACGAGCTACGCGAGCTGCGCGGGCAAGTGCTGAAGCGACTTGGACAATCGGCGGAGCTGGTGCGCCCCGATCAGGTGGATGACGACTGAGTCCGTCCCGTCAAGGCCTTCAGGATCACTGACAAGACAACGATCGAACCGCCCGTCCATCCTGCCCAGCCAGGCACCTCTCCCAACACAAGCGCGACCCAAATCGGATTGCAGACCGGCTCGAGGGTAGCCGTCAATACCGCTGGAAGCGCTGGCGTGTGACGGATGGCCGCCACGTAGAACCAGTAGGCAATGCCCAACTGCACTACGCCCAACAGCAGCAACAATGCCAGATCCTGCCCGACCGGCCACTGTTGCAACATCCACGGCAGCGAGAACAGAGTCGCCAGCAAATTCCCCCACAGCACAATGCCGACAGGATCGGCGTCGCGTTGGCGGCGCAGCAACAGAATCGTGAACGCAAAGCTTACTCCGGCGGCTAAGCCAAGCAGATTTCCAGACAGCGCGCCGGGTCCAAGTTGATCGCGGAACAGCAGAATCAGGCCGCTGAGGGCCAGTATGAGAATGGGCAAATCGCTTCGCCGCAGGTGTTCCTTCAGCAACCAGGGCCCCAGTAGGGCAACGTAGATCGGTGCGCTGTATTGCAGAAAGATGGCGTTGGCAGCCGTTGTTCTGGTTGTGGCCAGTACCAGACAGTTGATATTGAGAGCGTAGGCCAACGCTCCCAACCAGTGATACACATCGGCCTTTGGTCTGAGCCGACGTGACACAGCAAGCAGAAAGAGCGCTGCAAACAGGCTGCGCCAGCCAGCGATGGCGGCTCCCGAAAGGGTTACGGACTTGATCAGAACGCCACCCGTGCTCCAAAGCAAAGCGGCCAGCACCAGAAACAACAAGGGCGTGCGAGCGGCCTGCTGCTCAAGCCATCCGGGAGAAAGCGGACGGGGTTTCGGCAAGGGTTACCTCACCAAGACCTGACAACCCCAGGCGGGGAGCTGTAGTGTATCACGGCCCGTGAGTTCCACGACTTCCCCACTAAGTGTATCACGCCACAGACCAGCCACATCCGCCGCTTTCGTCTTGAGTCTTAGCGTTGCAGGCTGATTACTGAAGTTGATCAACACAAGCACATGGTCATTCCCATTGCTGCGTGTGAAGGCTAAGCATTCGCGTGATGGCTTGCACTTCAGTAGACGTGCCGGAGAACCCGCTTCCGCCGCCCAGAGCGCCGGGTGTTCGCGGCGCAGCTCTAGCATCTTCTGCAGCAGTGTCACACGCTCCGAGGGCACCCAGCAGACGGGATCGTGCTCAAAGAAGGCAAGCCGCTTGTCCAGAGGGAGCTCCTGGCCCGTGTACACCAGTGGCATCCCCTTGAGAGTCGCACATAGTACCCAGCAGGCATCGGCGGCCGCGCCCATGCGTTCCTGCTCCGTTCCATTCCAGCTGTTCTCGTCGTGATTGGTCGTGAAGAGCATGCGAATATCGTGCTGGCGATAACGCTTCGCATCGGCTTCGATCCATTTGCGAAGCTCCTTCACATCCGCCTGGCCCTGCGCGATGTGGTTCAGCAGGTGATGCAGATCCCACGCATAACTCATGTCAAAGGCTGTGGCCTGCAATTGAGGTTCATCCCACTCTGCCAACATGAACACAGGCTTGACTTCCTCAAGGCGCGGGCGAACGTCCTCCCAGAAATCCAATGGCACCATGCCAGCCACATCGCAGCGAAAACCGTCGATGTCCGTCTCACGCAGCCACCAGAGCATGGCGTCACTCATATAGCGGCGCAAGCCAGGCTGGCTGTAATCGAAATCCACTACATCGGTCCAGTCGGCCACGGGCGGGATCATCTCTCCGGCCTCATTCCGTGTAAACCACTCTGGATGTGTCACCAGCAACTCATTGTCCCAGGCGCAATGGTTGGCCACCCAGTCAAGGATGACATACATGCCACGTTCATGGGCCTCTTGCACCACAGCTCGGAAATCATCCAAGCTGCCCAGATCGGGATTCACCGCACAGTAGTCGCGAATGCTGTAGGGGCTCCCCAGACTGCCCTTTCGATTCAGCTCGCCGACGGGCTGCACGGGCATCAGCCACAAAATTCCCACACCCAACTCCTGCAAACGCGGTAGATGCGTTTGGAAGCCCTTCAGATCTCCACTCGTGCTGAACTGGCGCACATTGACTTCATAAAGGCTTAGGCCCTCAACCCACTCAGGATGTTGCGGCAGCAAACTCTGTGTGTCACAATGTGCCTTCCGCAAAATGGGCCAAACAGCGGCCAATGCCACTAGTACCAACGTCAGAATAGTCCAGCGGTTCATGCGTCCTCCAGGCTCGATGGATACTACAGTGGATCACTAGAATCAGGCTGGCTCAGCTGTGGGCTTGGGTCCCAGGCCGGCCACGTAGATCACGAAGTCATCAACTCCATCGCAGCCCGTGATCTGATTCAGTTTGTGATCATCATAGGCAGCAATGGCACACACACCGCAATCAATGGCTTCCGCCGCCAAGTACAAGTTCTGACACACGTGACCGGCATCCAGTAAAAGATAGCGGTAGCCACGTTCCTGATAGCGCCAACACATGCGCTGGACATCGGCGACCCAAAGGAAAGTGACAGCGGTTTGTGTCACAAAGGTTTGCCCCAGGCAACCCTCGCAGACTGCATCACAGAGTCCAGGGTCCAAGCTGATCTGCTCCAGCTTGTGTTCCATGGCCATGTAGCGGTACAAGCCAGGCGTCAGTCCCTCGACCTTGTTGATCATCAGCAGTGTTTCAAAGGCATGTCGCGCACCAGCCGACGGCACGGTGCGGAAGGTAGCCTTACCCTGGATCTCGCGTGTCACGCCCTGGGTGCTCCACAGTAGCCATGCGAGGTCTTTCAGACTGATGATCCGTTCGCTAAAACGGCGTAGGCTTCGGCGATCTGCAATCAACTTCACGAGGTCGCGCTTCATCTGCTCCGGTATCACAGGCAAGTCGTGGATCACCGCATCCGGTGCAGCGCGACGCGTCAGTGGTGGCTGCGGTACTCCCAGGCGTTGATCGCTCTCACCTAGGTGTTGATAACAGGTTTTCTCGATGAAGGTACTGCCAACGGTGGATTTCATCATGCATCCTTTCTGCGTCAAAGCAGCTTTTCCAAAGCCAGCAGGAGAGTTTCCAGATCCTGCCTTCCATTGTATCCCTGCAAGGAGGGACGAACAAAGATCCGACCGCGCCACTCGGTCAGAGGTACCGTGATACGATACTGTTCACGTAAAGCGCGCTGCAATGCTGGTGCCTGTTGAAGCGTCCATGGTGTTTCATAAATGCGCATCTGCAAGAAGGGATCCCAATCCTCGTGATACATGGACTTGCACCGCAGCAGTTTCAGGAAATCTTCATCGTAGTCGCGTAACCACTCCACTCGCTGTCGTGATACACCAGACCAATTCCACTTGTCGCGAAACTCCCAGGCTGCAGGCACGGCCAGCCAATGACTGATATCCTTTGTGCCACGGTACTGTTGTTCGTCTAAGAATCGTGTCTCACGAATGTCCGCGTTGCCCCACCCCCAACTGACAACCAGCGGCTGCATCATTGCCTGATGCTCTTCTTTTACATGCAGAAAGGCCGCACCCGGAGGTGCCATTAACCACTTGTGGCAATTTCCGCCGTAGAAATCCGCACCTAAAGCATCCAGATTCAGCTCCACTTGGCCGGGACTGTGGGCCCCGTCAATAAGGCTTAGAATGCCAGCGATTCTAGCGCGCGAAATCAACTCCGCCACGGGCATGCAGATGGCAGTAGGCGAGCTAATGTGACTCACGAAAAGAACGCGAGTGCGCTCCGATGCGTGAGCCATCACCTGGTTACATACTTCGTTCGGACTCGCCAGGGGAAGATCCAGCGGCGCCTTCACCAACCGTGCACCTGTACGGGCACAGACGTAGTCCCAGGCTTTGATCAGGGCGCCGTACTCATGGTCCGTTGTCAGTATCTCGTCACCCGCTTGTAGATTCAGGCTTCGTATCACAGCATTCAGTGCTGTCGTGACATTCTCGAAGAATACCAGGTCCTGCTGCCGTGCACCAAGACGCTCAGCAAGTACGCGTCGGGCCTCTGGCAAGAATTCATCGCTGTCATGAAAGAGAAACTCGGCGGGTTCTTCCTCCATGAGCCACTGCCAGCGTTGCCATTCCTCCATCACGCTACGCGGGCAAGCTCCACAAGCGCCATGATTGAGGTAACACACGTCCGCTCGCAACGAAAACTGGGCACGGAGTTCGTTCAAGGCAGGAAGCGCACCGGCCTTTAGGTGTTCACTCATGCCGGCCTCCGCTGAGAACTGTCCTGTTCCAGCCGGCCATCGCGCAATCGTATCACACGCTCCGCATGGGCCGCGACCTCGTCTTCGTGTGTCACAACAATCAATGTGTTACCCTGCCTGTGCAACTCATGAAACAGCTCCATGATCTCTTCACCCGTGCGGGAATCAAGGTTGCCGGTGGGCTCATCGGCTAGTAACAGACTTGGATCCGTAACCAATGCGCGTGCTACAGCAACACGCTGCCGCTGTCCTCCCGACATCTGCGCAGGCATGTGATCCAGGCGATCCTCCAGGCCGACTCTCTTGAGTACCGCGATCGCCCGTTCACGACGTTCCTGTACGGAAACGCCCTGATAGATCAAGGGCAGCTCGACATTCTCCAACGCTGATGAGCGCGGCAATAGATTGAAGGTTTGGAAAACGAAGCCGATTTCCCGGCCACGAATGCGGGAGAGTTCTTTGTCATCCTTGATTGAAGAGATCTCCTGGCCATCCAGGATCAAGTTGCCGGACGTAGGTTGATCCAGGAGCCCCAGCAGGTTCATCAAGGTGCTTTTGCCGCTGCCACTGGGGCCCATGATGGCGAGGTACTCGCCTCGGCGAATCTGCAGGTCAACACCATCGAGGGCGCAAACGGTCTCGCCGCCAAGCTGGTAATGACGTTTGAGATCATTCAGGGAAATCAGCACATCCGCCATGGGCTCTCCTGTTGAGCCGGGCCGGATGTGTCACCGCATCAGGCCCAGACTGAATCCGAAGTACACGCCACGGGAGCTGTTGAGCAAACCGGTGAAACCTTTGCCTGCCAGCCCCAGATACAACATTCCCAAGTCCACACGCCCGATTCGCATCGGTCCCAGCAGGAGGCCTGTATCACATCCATAGCTGGGACCGACTCCCAGACCGACGGCAATCTCGCCACCCATGTGGAAGCGGCCACGACCCGGGCTCCAGCGCGTGTAGTAAGATAGGGTTGTTTCGCGTTCAGGGAGTACGCTCTCGCTTTCCAATTCCAGCAAAACAGCGTCTTTCCAGTGTCCCGTGCGCTGCCAACTCACTCCAAGTCGCAGTCCGGGTGCATAGCTGCGTGAGAAATCATCGTGATCCCTCGTCAATGTGCTGTCTTCGATGGAATCCGAGAAGTCGTCAGCATCGAAATCAGTGTTGATCAATGTGCCCGGCACGTGATACACCATGCTATCCAGCTCGGCATCGGTCCAACTCTGGTGATGCAGCAAATCTGTTAGAACCAACTCCACGCGCAGGGAGCGGCCAAGCACTTCCGTATCCATGCCCAAGCCAAGGTCGAAGCTGTAACCACTTCCTGAAGTGGCGTGCAGGCTTCGATAGCTTGCATCACTCGCAACAAGACCATTCAGCGGCTCCACGCGCAAGTGGGATTCGAGAGTTTCGTAGTAGTACAGGCCCCGCTCAATGTTCAAAGCCAGTCCCGCACGCCACTTGGACTGCAACCAGTCGACGGGCAGGTTTTGACCCCAAGCGAGATGCAAACGGCTGGTAGCCCAACCGTCAACGTCTGCGCTCTTCACTTCAATGGCCTGTGTTGGGTCATTACCGAAAAAGGCCAGCTCGAGCGCATGCGTATCCAGGGCAACGCGGCCGCAAGTAGCGGCTTCCAGGCTGGCCGTGATACAACCCTTTGTTTGTGTCACGGGATTCAGGGTAAGGGGAATCTGGCTTGCCAGAGGAACGATCGTGAAGCGCTGATGAAGGTGCAGCGACGTACCTAGATCGTCCAGCAGAGCGCGTTTGTCATCGTCGTTCAGGGAGTGGCCGATATAGTCGTTAACCAGCTTCAGGGAAAGCGACTCATTCAGCAGACTAAAGCGTGGATTCACTCCGAACCAGAAATGATCGTAGATGTTCTCCGTATCCTTGTACGAAGCTGCGACACACAGAGCCGGCGAAAGACTAGCGCCCACGGCTGATCCTGACAGCAACCGGTCAGCGCCACCAAGGAGCGATGGAGGCCGATAGCTTGCATTTGCAGCAAAGGAAACTGCGGCCAACAACAGCACAGAGAGCAGAGCATGTTTTGCATCACGCATCATCCTACTCCTCCCCGTGCAAATCTACATCGTACTCGAGTTCAACAAACAGCTGAACAATCAGCCATTGGTCGTTCCTCAGCTGTATCACCTCGTCCTGCGAATTGGCAGTGAAGCGGAACCAGGTGTACCAGTCATCGCCTCGTAATACATCAACTGCGGCATCGCTTAAAGCGAAGCTCAGAGTGTCCTGTACTTCAGCGACACTTCCCTCACTCCAGACCGCCGCGGCAAGTGTATTGTCGAAGAGTTCCACGGCATCATCACCGCCTACGACACCTGACGGACTGGCCCAGGCGGTGATACTTCCTCCTAGCGGAACGCGGCTGCGAACCCAACAATGTGCAGTCACCTGAGACATTTCCTCTGGAACAGGATCATTGGAAAGCTCAGGTTCACTATCCCAAAGCAAGCTGTTGATCTGCAATTCCAGCGGAAGGCGGAAAGAAAGAATCCCAACTTCGCTTGTATCACGCAGAGCAAACTCCTGACCGGCAGGGATCGTGACCATTCCGCCCACATCAATCACACTAGGCAAGTGCGACAGCACTCGGCCCAGACGTGGTACGGTAAGTTCCTGCGACAGCCCGGGTAGGACAGTCACGATGTGATACACCGTATCCTGCTCCGAAAAGCGGCTGGTCACGCCAAGGTCCAGCGAAAAAACGACATCGGAACGGAGGTCGCTGTCCAGCCCCAATAGCAGGTCCAAATCCCGCATGCTCAAGGTTTGAAGTTCTGGAGGGAACTCGTCAAAATCGCGCGGTCCGCCGTCGATCACAACCTGCTGGTCGGTTCGGTACATTCCCTCAAGCACTCGCAACCTGGCGTGATCCACGGCAAGCTCCAGCTCCAGAATATCGCCCGAACGCAGCGTAGAAAAGCTCTCTGTCGCAGGCACAACGACGTTCGCCTGGAAATTGAGGTATTGAAGATCAGTACCCGTAGCACGATCGGGTACGATCCACAATGTATCACGATGAGTAGAAGTGACTGTTTCGCCAACGGCGAGGCTCTGGTTGAGCACCAAGGGATTCATCTTCAGAGAATCGTGACACAAATCCTCGAATGCCAGTTCCAACTCGATTGGCACTCCCAGTCCGTTGGTGGTTATGAATTGTACCTTCAAGCTATCCGCAAGCGCACGATCGAGATTCAGTCTCTCGTCACCAGCCAGGGAATCCAGATGTGTCACGATCTGCTCCTGCACAATAGCTCGCGCGCTATCCGCTTCACAGTAGCTGATCAGCAACTCCAGCTGCAGCGATCCATTCTCAATCAATGCCGGAGCATCCATGGGCAAGCTAGCGCCGCTCAAGTTCATGAGGTTGCTATTGGTGATGAGTCCGGAGACAGGCAGCACAGATGAGTACGTTTGCCCAGGCTGAAGCCCTCCGGTGGCAGTCAGCGTTGTACTGCCAAGGTCCTCACTCTGGCTGTTCTCAAGCCTCAGATTGAGTTCGTCGAGAGCAAAGGGCAGTGTGTGATACAAATTTATCGTATAGTAACTGCCCTCGCGCGCGGCAATCCAGTCCAGGTCATCCGCTGTACTAAGCTCTCGGGCACCGGAAAACTCCAGGCTCTGCTCGATTTGTGTCACACTGCCGATCAAACCTTCAGCAGCGGGAAAGAGCTCGCTTAACTCGGCCTCACTGCTGCAACCACCAGCATTGCGAAAAACAATGGGTGGCATCGCCACCTGATAAGTGTTGCTTGTGCGCTGCCAACGCAAGCTGTCTCCCACATGCACATAGACCGTGTCAATCTCTTCGCTGAAAACCAGCACGCCCGAATCATTGAAATAGTAGCCGTCACTGTTGGACAGATCCTGCATGAACAAGGTATCGGGGCTTGTGATCAGACTGACTGGAATTGTCCATGAGGTGTTCTCGATCTCGTCCAGATCCGGTATCTCACAGCCAATCAGTATCGCCAGCAGCGGTATCAGCAACAGGGATTTTGTTTGCATGGCGCGTCCTCTAACTGAACTTCTGTCCAATGTTATCGCCAAGATAGCCGTGTATACTTAGGATGAAAAGAGAAAAGGGTGACCCAATGGACCACCCTTTGATGTTTTCAGCAGGCTCGCGGATGCCGGATCGAACACCCGACGACTGTAAAGCGCCATACGGCACCACAACTAGTAGCGGTAGTGCTCCGGCTTGTACGGACCTTCAACCGGAACACCGATATAATCGGCCTGTTCCTTGGTGAGCTGCGTCAGGACAACGCCCAGTTTGGCCAGATGCAGGCGCGCGACTTCTTCGTCAAGCTCCTTGGAAAGCATCGTTACCCCAATGGGATGGTGCTCAGTGGCTAGTGCAATCTGCGCCAGGCATTGGTTGGTGAAGGAAGTCGACATCACAAAACTGGGATGTCCAGTAGCACAGCCCAGGTTGACCAACCGGCCCTCAGCCAGCAGATAGATCTGATGCCCGTCCTCGAAGGTGTAGCAATCCACCTGCGGCTTGATATTGAGCTTCTCAACGCCGGGCCAGTTCTCGAGCTGAGCGACTTGGATCTCGTTATCAAAGTGGCCGATGTTGCACACGATAGCTTGATCCTTCATTCCGGCCATGTGGTCGGCACGGATCACATCCTTGTTACCAGTAGTGGTTACAAAGATGTCGCCCTGCGCCAACACATCCTCGAGCTTCTGCACCGGCAAACCAGCCATTGCGGCCTGCAAAGCGCAAATCGGATCAATTTCCGTCACGATCACTTTGGCACCAAAACCACGCATGGATTGGGCACAGCCCTTGCCTACATCGCCATATCCGCAGACAACCACCGTCTTGCCGGCAACCATCACATCGGTCGCGCGCTTGATGCCGTCTGCCAGGCTTTCGCGGCAGCCATATAGGTTATCGAACTTGCTCTTGGTGACACTGTCGTTAACGTTGATCGCCGGGAAAAGCAGCTTGCCCTGCTCCAGCATCTGATACAGACGATGAACGCCGGTAGTGGTCTCTTCGCTGACACCGCAAATTTCCTTGGCCACGGACTGCCAGTAATCCTTGTTGGCGGGAATCATCTCATGCAGCAGCTTGCGCAACTCCCGTTCGTCCTCGCCTTCAGCGCTGATGGCAGGGAGCTCATTCTTGCTCGCATAGAGCTTCTCAAGTTCCACGCCCAGATGAACCATCAAGGTGGCGTCACCACCATCATCTACGATGAGGGTTGGTCCTTTGCCACTACCAAAGTCCAGTGCACGGCGCGTACACCACCAATACTCGGCCAAGGTCTCGCCCTTCCAGGCAAAAACGGGGATCCCCGCCTTAGCGATGGCAGCGGCGGCATGATCCTGGGTGCTAAAGATATTGCAGCTGCACCAGCGCACTTCGGCTCCCAGCTCCACCAGCGTCTCAATGAGCACCGCGGTTTGTACCGTCATGTGCAGGGAGCCCATCACGCGCTGTCCCTTCAGCGGCTTCTGCGGTCCGTACTTCTCACGCACCGCCATCAAACCGGGCATCTCTTTCTCGGCAATCGAGAGTTCCTTGCGGCCGAATTCGGCCAGGCCAAGGTCTGCTACTTTAAAATCCTGCTCGTGCATCATGACTCCTTAAAAAGCATCCACCATATCCAGCTGCTCCCAGCTGAAGCCCTCGCGCCCGAAATGGCCATAGGAACTGGTCTCTTTGTAAATGGGGCGCTTCAGATTCAAGCGCTCGATGATGGCCGCGGGACGTAGATCGAACTTCTCACGCACCACGCGCTCAAGTTCGTTGTCCGGGCGAACACCGGTACCGAAAGTATTGACCATGATGGAGACGGGTTGAGCTACACCAATGGCATAGGCCAACTGAATCTCGCAACGGAAGGCGGCTTCGGCGGCAACCAGGTTCTTGGCAACCCAACGCGCAGCATAGGCAGCACTGCGATCAACCTTGCTGGGATCCTTGCCCGAGAAAGCGCCGCCGCCATGACGTCCCATACCGCCGTAGGTGTCGACGATGATTTTGCGACCGGTCAGGCCAGCGTCGCCCCAGGGGCCGCCGATAACGAACTTGCCGGTTGGATTGATATGCACCGCCATGTTGTCAGCGTGCAGATCCTCGCTGATGATGGGATCGATCACATCCTGCTGAATCTGCCGGCGTATTTCATCCAGCTCAATGCTCTCATTGTGCTGCGTGGACACGACAACAGCTTCTACATTTGTCGGACGGCCATCGATATAGCGCACACTGACCTGGCTCTTTCCATCAGGACGAACCCAGGGCAGGATGCCCTGCTTGCGAACGGTACTCAGGCGCATGGTCAGCTGGTGCGCCAAATAGATGGGCATGGGCAGATAAGCGTTTGTCTCGCGGGAAGCAAAGCCAAACATCAAGCCCTGGTCGCCAGCTCCCTGATCCTTGTTGTGCACTTTGTCTTCATCCACGCCAAGTGCGATGTCTACACTCTGGGTGCTAATCGCCAGATACACGCGGGCGCTGTCCGCATCCATGCCCAAAGCATTGTCGGTGTAACCGATCTCACGAACGGCCTGCCGGGCCACAGCCTCGTAATCCGGACGTGTCACGCCTTCGCGAAGACTGATTTCACCACCAACGATCAGATGGCTGTCGTGGCCGAAACCTTTGACAAAACACTCGCAGGCGACACGGGCATTGGCATCCAGTTCCAGGCAAGCATCCAACACCGCATCGCTGACGCGATCACAGAGTTTGTCGGGATGCCCTTCCGTCACGCTTTCACTGGTAAACAGGTAGGAGTTCATGCTATCCTCGGGCTTAAGCCAGCGCATCAAATCATGTCGCGAAGTAATGCAAGCTCATGACAGACACCACCGGCGAGTAACTGAAAGCCGCTGTCGCGGGTCGTCGCGACATGCGCGCAAAACCGGTATTTTGCACATTTATTCCGACAAAAGAAAGAAGCCGTGAGGAAAGACATGAATCAGCAGGCCGCGCCCCAAGCGGAAGTCCGACTTGACAAATGGCTGCAGATCGCGCGTATCTATAAAACGCGCACTCAGGCAACGGATGCGATTACCGCTGGGCATGTTCGCATGGATGGCAAACGCGCCAAAGCCGGACGCGTGTTGAAGCTCGAAGACCAGATCGAAGTAGCAAAGGGCAGCAGAAGGTTTACGTTGACCGTAAAGGGCTTGGCCGAGCGCAGTATTCCTGCGGCCGAGGCGCGTGAATTGTATCACATGGTCGAAGAGCAGCAGCAGCTCAGCGGCCTCGACGAGGAGCAGCGCGACTACGTTCGCATGATGAATCAGATGGCGCGCGCCCAAGCGGCTTCCCGCAAAGGACGCCCGACAAAAAAGGAAAGGCGCGATCTGGATCGCGCCCGAACGAAATAGTCTGTTTTTGTATCACACCAGGCGCTTGTTGGACAAGCTGATACCGTGCACTTTCAGTTTCTGATAGAACGTCGGTCTGCTGATCTTCAACACACTACAGGCCTTGTTCACGCTATCGCATTGCCGTAATACACTCAGCAAGTAGCGCTTCTCTGCAGCCAGCATGTACTCCTTCAAACAGACCTTGTCCATCAACTCCGATCCCGCAAAAGGCACAACTCGACTTTCCTCGGATTCGCCGACCAACGAGCGTTTCTCTTCAGCGGCGGGGATCTCGTCATCGTCATCGTCGATATCGGCCACAATGGGCGGAGGTGCAATACTCTGCTGCACTACGGGGGGCTCGCTGACCACAGGAGCAGCCGTCTGCGTCAATGCGGCTGCAGAAGGCTGGAAGAAACGCTGCAGGTCCTGCGGCGCAATCTGCCTCCCCTTGCTGGTCAGGTATGCGGCACGAACAATATTCTTCAGCTCGCGCACATTTCCTGGGAACGGGTATTGTTCCAACAGTGCCAGCGCGTCTGCGGTCAGCACTTTGTAATACTTGTCGAACTCTTCATTGAGCGCGAACAGGAAGTGATTGACCAGCAGCCCGACATCCTCGCGTCGTTCACGCAGATTGGGCAGATCAAGGCGGATTGTATTCAGGCGGAAATAAAGGTCTTCGCGGAAATTGCCCTTGGCCACTTCTTGGGCAAGATTCTTGTTGGTGGCAGCAATGATGCGAACATCGACACGCAGCAACTCCGTTGAGCCCACGCGATAGAACTCGCCGTACTCGAGAACACGCAGCAATTTGGATTGCAGACTGATGGGCATCTCACCGATTTCGTCCAGGAAGAGAGTGCCTCCGTCGGCTTCCTCGAAGATTCCCTTACGGTCAGAAGTGGCACCTGTGAAGGCACCTTTCACATGTCCAAAGAGCTCGGATTCGATGAGGTTCTCGGGGATGGCTGCGCAATTACGCTTCTGGAAAGCGCGTTCCGCACGCAAGGAAGCCAGATGCACCGCTCGTGATACAAGCTCTTTGCCAGTACCCGTTTCACCGTAGATTAGCACTGGATCGCTGCAGGGAGCAAAAGTCTTGATCGCCTCCGTTACCTGCACCATGCGATCGCTGTAGCCCACCAACTCAAACTCGCGTGTACTTTCGCGCTCGAGCTCGGCAATCAGGCGCTCTTCTTCGTAGAAATCATTGATATGGGCGTTGATCTGCTCAAGCGTATCCAGGAAGTTGGAAGTATCCAACCCGGCTTCACGCCCCACCAGAATCGCCTCTTCAGCAAAGGACTTGGCTTCAACAAGCTGCCCCTTGCGGAAATGGGCCCAGGCGAAGTCATTGAGACACTTGGCAGACTCGACTTGAAAGCCTGCCCGCTTGGAAATGCGGATCGCCTTTTTCAGCGCTTTTAGCGCTTGCTCCCAATTCTCCTGGCGCAGATAATGGTTGCCGATCTGCCAGTGGCAGCGCGTCTGATCGTAGAGATCGTCGCCGGTCTCTGCTAAAGCAACAGCGTCCTGCAGGTCGCTCAAAGCTGCAGCACTATTGCCGCTACGGTTTTGCAGAATGCCGCGATAGTAGGCGAGGAAAGTGTCAAGGTGAGCTTCGCCAAGGGGCTCGATAACCTCTGCGGCCTCTTCGAGCATTTCTTTGGCCAGCTCGAGATGCTTCAATTGCGTATGCGTCAGCGCGAGGTTCAGATAGAGCATTGCCTGATCGTAGGGCTGCAGGCGATTCTCATAGAGCGTGCGGAATTTCTCGTATACGCCGAGTCCCTTTTCGCGATTGCCTTGCGCAACCTCGAGTGCAGCCAGGGAAAAGATACAAGCCATGCGCAGCGGACGGTCCTCAGAGTTGCCCGCCCACTTGTTGGCTTGAATCAAATAGCGCTTCGCCCTGGGATACTGACCCAAGACAAAGCAACAATTGGCAGCATGGAAGCGTGCGTATTCGCGAAAGCGTCGGTCCGGCGCCTTTTGCATCTCGTTTTCGAAATGCTCCAGCGCGGGTTTGAATTTGCGCTCTTCAAACAGCCTCCAGCCAGCAGACTGCTCAAAGAATGCTGCGAAAGCTCGCAGACATCTCATGGATGACTCACCTATTCAGCGGGATTAGCGTTTAGCCCTCAACGCGAACCCAGCAACCCTCGACCTCATCCCAGTACCAGTAGTATTGATCGTCGTAGATGATGCCCTCGTCTTCTTCTGAAGGGCCATCCATGTCACGATGATCCCAGTCGCCGTGCGGGTCAGTGGGGTCGTCATTGTACCAGTCGGGAACAGGACCGGGCTTTTCCCAGCTTGGATTGGGGTTGTAGGGACCTTCACCCGGACCCCAAACACCAGCAAACAGTGGTGCTGTGAGGGCTAACAGGGCGGTAAGTACCAGCATTCGTCGCATAGTTCACCTCAACTTGACTCGACGAAAGTAAGACTAGCTTAGCTTTCGCGCCAGCAAAAACCGCAGTGCGTAAAAAAAGACAGACAAAATCGGGCCTGATGAATCCTGTCCGTCGCCATACTTAACAGCCGGGGTGAGTCAACCGGCTATTAGCGTCTCTTTTGGGCTTGACGCTACGGCGAGCCGAATTCCGGACCGGCGAGTGAGTCTGTCAAATCTCACAGCGCAACGGTTCGACGGGCAGTGTCTGTTTGATCGTCCAGACATTTCACTGCCAACAACCGTTATTTCATAGCAATCGCAATGCCAAAATCTTCAACAAGGTGTGTGAGCTAAGTCTTTTTCCATTCGGAAGGTGGATTTGGCCGTTTTCTCTTGAAAATCGGTCCGTTTGGCGGGTGAAGGGGCTCCTTTGTGAGCGGTGGACCCCAACTACTTCGTGTATGCAATTCCCTACAGGCGAGAGGGGGCGTTAACACTTAGACGGTCTCCGCCCGTCTCACAAGACTCATTCCACGATGGGCGCACTCAGTATTCGACGCGGGACGCGGTCAGAAATGCTGGTTAGCACTTCGTAGGGACTCCCCTCCATCCAGCTGGCCAGCTCCTCTAGATGAATCGTGTCACCGCCCTGACTCCCAACCAACACGACTTCGTCGCCATTGTACGCTGTGCCCCCGGGCCCCAGATCGGCCATGATCTGATCCATGCAAATGCGCCCACGCACAGGGCAGCGCACCCCACGGACCAACACTTCAGCCCGCCCGCTCATGGCGCGACGGTAACCATCACCATAGCCAACCGGAATGGTGATCAAACGCGTGCGTGCCGGTGTCGTGTATTCGTGCCCATAGGAGATGCCGCTGCCAGCCTCAACAACCTTGAAGTAAACAACGGCCGAATGCCAGGCCATCGCTGGCTTCAGGCCAGGCATTATCGCCTTCTCGCCAAGGCCGCCCGCCGGGTCAATGCCATAGAGCATGATTCCCGGACGAATGCAATCGAGTGCTGTCTTAGGCCAACGAGCCGCAGCAGCGCTGGCGGCAAGATGCCAAAGGCAACCACTTGGAAGCGCCGCTTCGTACTTACGACGCAGGCCCGCAAACAGCCCAAGTGCGCGCAGAGCCTCATCTTCGTCACCTTCGGCCGCATTGGCCAAATGGGAGTACACGCCACAGATCTGCAATTCCGAGTGCGACAAGGCTTCTTCTATCAACCCCGGCGCGCTGGTTGGATGAACACCAATGCGCTCCATGCCCGTATCAATCTTCAGATGTACGCGCGCACAAGTCCCCTTGCCTGCTGCCAGAGCGCGCACCAACGTGGCCACTTGCTGTGCTTTGTGCATCGAGGAGACCGTCATGTCGATGCCGTGTTCCAAATAGCTGGCAATCTGATACTCGACCAGCCCCCCCAGGACAAGAATGGGACAGCGAACTCCCTCGCGACGCAGTAGAATGGCTTCTTCGAGGAAGCCCACAGCCAGTCGGCGTACTCCTGCTTTCAACAGAATGCGTGATACAGCTAAAAGGCCGTGACCATAGCCGTTCGCCTTGACGACGGCCATCAGTCCACCGACACCAAGCCCGCTGCGGGCTCCCAGCAGTCGAGCATTGTGAGCCAAGGCTTCGGGATCTATTAGCACCTGCGTAGGTCGCAAAGGGAGGCCGGGGTGCGCGTCAATGTGATACTCGTCCAGCATGGTTCACCTTCCTTGAGGAATCCAGAGCATTGATTTTGTATCACCGGCACCCAGTGCTTCTGCATGTAGCGCATACCAGCCTGCAGCCATCACCGTATGATCGGATGGCTTCAGCTTGATTTGATGCAAACCCGAGTCGAGTACCCCTTGCGGCCACGTGCACACACATCGTCCCAGTAGGTCAAAGAGTTCAAGTGAACAAAAGGCCGTTTTCGGCAGTGCGATGGATACCGTGAACTCTCCTCCGAACACTGGATTGGGATAGAGACTCGTGATACGCGGGCCGCTACCCGTAAGCAGCCTTACAGATGTAGTACGCAATTCAAAGGGGCTTCCATCGTCCTGAAACAGAATGATCCTGTAAACGGCATCCGTGCCCGCAAGCAGACCTGTATCACGGAAACTCATGTTGCCCGAATACACCGTCTGCTGGAGCAGCAGTGACTCCTCCGTTCCACACAGTCGCGACAACTCAAGTTGCCGCCCCGCTGCCTCATCACCCGCCCACCAGGCCAGATCGACGTAACTGAAGGAGGGTGTCGCTGTAAACGCCCACAATGGCGAGTCGTACTCGGCCAGCAAAGAACGCGCATCGGGAAGGCTGTAGCCGCGTGCCGCATCCCACTCTGCCGACGTGCCACACGCAGCAAGCAAGGTGTCAGCGGTCGCGCAGGAAGTCAGTGGTTCATACTGGAGTAGCAATGCCAACAGCCCGGTGAGTGCGGGCGCCGCCATCGAAGTCCCGCCACGCAGGATGTGCGTACCGTCTGCATGACGGTACACACGCTGTGACTCAATACCGGCCAACGCGGAAGACATGGCGGCAAAGATCCCTTGTCCGGGTAGACTCAACTGTGGAACTCGCCTGCCGTCTACACGTGGGCCTCTTGCAGAGCTTGTCGCCATCTCGCCCAGATTCTCGCCGGCAAAACGCCAGCCATTGCCGTCAATATCAGTCCATGTCGCACGGCTTACGAGGTTTCCCGCAACCAATACACTATCGGCACTGGCCGGCGACCCCAGTGTGCTCAAGCTGTCTGCGATGAGGAAGTGTACACCGTCCGCCCAGGCGTGCAGCAGATTGTTTTCCTCCTGGCATATTATGCGCAGACTGAGGGGGTCCACGGTGTTTGCAACAGCACTCAGCTCCAGTGCAATGTGCCAGCGGTCATCCGTTAACACGGCGGTGGGCAGAGCAATATTCCATCCGTTCTGGCGATAAGTCTGTGCAGAACCGGTCAATAGTGCGCCGCCAGGCAGAGTCAATGTCACCTGCGGATACGCGCCCCACACCCAGACATCCAGCCAGCCACTCTCCTCGTCACACACGAATTGCACTTGCTGACTGGTGTTGAATTCGGCGCTGGCATGCTGGTCCAGACTGGCGCTGTTTCCTGCAGCACAGACCACTAGCCGGCCAGGGCCACACAGGGCCGCCAACTGCTCTTCCATCCAACTACCGCCGTCGTGCGGTCCTTGCTGCGTTTCCAGACTCAGGTTCACGACGCATGGACGCCCGAGTTCGGCAGCGCGCTCGAAGACCCACCGAACGCCCTCCACCACATCACTCTCGCAAAGCGTCGAGCGCACTACCAACAATTCGGCTCCGGGAGCAAACCCGACAAAGGGTCCGCCCTCATCGCTACCCGCCGCACTGTTTCCGTTTCCCGCAGCAATGGAAGCGACATGGGTTCCGTGTCCTTCGGAATCCAGACAACCTGCACGGTGCTGCAGAATCTCGGAATGTGAGTAAGTTCGCTGCTCAGTTTGATCCCAGACCGAAAGGATGCGGCACTCGTCGTCACTCCAGAAATCGCCATGCTCGCAGTCGATGCCGGTGTCGACAATGCCCACCAGCACGCCGCTTCCATCAAAATCGTGGCTGCCTTCTGGCCTGCTCTGCACAAGGGAATCCAGTGCACAAAGGCCGCGTGCTACATCCAGACAGGGATGCAATAGCCGCTCTGGAACGAGCGTCCAGCCATCGTCCAAGCCAAGCGCTCTGATGCCCATTGCATCCGCTTGTATGACAAAGGCGCCGCCCGGCACTGACCGGAGTGTGCTGCGCAGGGTGGGATCCAGCTCGCTGTCAGGCGCACGTGGCAGTAGCAGCCAACGGGATTCCTCGCCACTTTCCAACTGCATTAGTTTGACTTTGGCAGAGCTGTCAAGCTGAAGTGCCTGTACTTGTGCGCAAAGCGCAATCAGCAGGAGCCAGCATATCACGAGTCACCCCTGGCGCGTGCGCGCATCCTTGTGTGAATCTTTTCAAGCATGCGCTCCAGCAGTTCCTCGTGAGGAGCTTCCGCCGGCAGGATCACGGCATCCTCGATTCCCCGTCCCCACGTGAGTTGCTTGCGCGCATATTGCCGGGTACTGCGTGATACACGTTCTTTGCAATGCACCAGGTCCAGACGACCTGCCAGCAGTTCCATGACCTCGCCTGCACCTACCGAGCGCAGACTGTTCTGCTGAGGTGATACACCCTCTTCAAGCGCCAGTCGTATCTCATCGATCATACCGCCCTTGAGCATCTCCCAACAGCGCTTGCGAATACGCGGCATCAGCCAGTCAAGGTTTGTGTGTAACACGAAAACCAGGCTGTCGACCGGTCGAGGCAACACCAGTTCGCGCATGGCTCGTGTTGCAGGAATTTCACTGCTCAGCGTGATTTCCAAGTAGCGTTCCAGTTTGTTGCGGTCTCCGGCTGGAATCCACGCTGCCTCTGGATCCTGTGCTACAACATGTGCGCGAAACTCCTCGGCGCCCAGAGAATCAGCGAGCGCCTTGACTTCATTTCGCAATTCAGGCTGGCTTCCCAGGCTAGGATGCACCGGATCAAGAAAGGCGCGCAGGTAGAAACCACTACCGCCACAAAACAGGGCACGGGGTGCGGCTCCGGCATCGTCGCATGCCACACCTTCAGCCGCTTCCTCTACAGTGGGAAGCCTCAGAACCCGCCGTGCATCTGCATTGAACCGACCCGCGCTGTAATCTTCGTGCGGTGAGACACAGGAAACAAGATGATGTATCACGCGCTGCTGCTCTTTCGCAGTCGGAGCCGCAGTTGCCACTTCAAGCCCGCGGTAGACCTGACGACTGTCCAGTGATACAATTTCCACACCCAGTCGTTCTGCCAGCTCAATGGCCAGACTGGTTTTTCCGCTCGCCGTCGGCCCTGTGATTACAGGAAGAAAGGGCAGCATGTGTTACTCGCGCATGAAACGTCGGTGAAGCTCTTCAATGCCCAGATTGATGACGACCGGGCGTCCGTGGGGGCAGGTGAAGGGCTGTTTGCAGGCAAAGAGCTGCTCAAGCAGACTGCGCATCTCCTCCTGCTTCAATGGCTGTCCAGCCTTGATGGCGGCCTTGCAGGCCACGCTTGCCGCCAGTGCATCACGTGGCTCGGGCATAGTGCCCAGATACACGCGGTACTGCTCAAGAATCTCACGCACCATATCACGCGGATCACCAACCGGCAGTTCGGTCGGTACTCCTGTCGCCATCACCCGCGTGCCCTGCATTTCCATGGTGAAGCCCATTTCGAAGAGATGCTCGTGAACCTCTTCAAAAACCAAGCGCAGTTCTTCGTCAAGATCCAGCTCCACCGGAAACAGCAAACGTTGGCTTGCAGCTCTTCGCTCCTGCATGGCACCAAGACACTGCTCGTACAACACTCGTTCGTGTGCTACATGTTGATCAACGATGACAACGCCGCTTTCAACTGGAGCGAAGATGTAGGTGTTGTGAAGCTGAAACAGTCGCGGTTCTTCGTCTTCGGCATAGAGCTTCTGTGCCAGCGCGCGAGTCTCACTGCGCGGCTCCGGAAAGCGCTCGCGCGCCATGCGCACCGAATCCATCAGATGTCGCACGCCGTTCTCAGCAGCGCGAACCCGTTCCCGATCGCGAAACAGATCGTCCTGCACGCTATAATCACATTGGCGCATCTGCAAGGGATCCCGCCCCGAGAGCGTTTCATCGCCACTCTCGCGGTAACGCTGTTGCGCTGTGAGCCTCAGCTCCGGCCGCGCCTGGCTGCTCTCCTGTGTCACGCCAGCGCCGTCTTCATTCAAATCAAAGTTGCTGACAGGATGCGAGGCCAGCGCCTGTGTCACCGCGTGATGCACCTGACGATAAACCCAGCGTTCGTCGGCAAAGCGGACTTCCTTTTTGGCCGGATGTACGTTGACATCCAGCATCGCAGGATCTGATTCCAGAAAGAGCAGATAGAAGGGGACCTGATCGCGGCCCAGTGTGTGCCCGTACGAAGAAAACACAGCATGGTTGATCATGCGATTGCTGACGGGACGACCATTGATGAACAAATACTGATCGCCATGACTGCGACGGAAGGTATTCACCTTGCCGATGAAACCGCTGACATCAAGTCCAGGCTCGCGTTGGCGTACTTTCAACAGCCGCGTCGGCATCTCACGCCCAAAAACTTGTATCACACGATTGTCAAGATCACCACCCGGCCAATCAAACACTTCTTCGCCATCACTGACCAGGACGAAGTGCAATTCGGGGCGCACCAGCGCGATGCGTCGCAGAAGCACCAGAATGTGCTTCAACTCGTTCTGATTGCTCGTCAGGAACTTGCGACGTGCTGGTGTTGAGAAGAACAAATTTCGCACCGTGATACGTGTACCCGCCGTTGTGGCAACAGGGTCCACTTGCTGCAAGCGGCCGTCCACAACATTGACGCTAGTGCCTTCCTCGTCCTCTTCGCGTCGAGTTCGCAACTCGAAACGTGATACAGCGGCAATTGAGGGCAGGGCTTCTCCGCGAAAGCCCATGGTGTGAATCTGCTCCAGATCCTCGATACGGCTCATTTTGCTGGTTGCATGCCGATCCAGTGCCAGCAGCGCATCGTCACGGCTCATGCCGCTACCGTTGTCCAGCACTTGAATGAAGTTCTTGCCGCCGGCTTCAATCGCCACTTCAACCTTTGTGGCTCCAGCATCTAGACTGTTCTCCACCAGTTCCTTGACCACCGAGGCGGGGCGTTCGATCACCTCGCCGGCAGCGATCTTGTTGATCACATGATCAGACAGTCTGTGTATCACATTCGTCATGGAAGTTCACCCGGCTTGTTCTGCGTCTCCACTTGCACTTCGTCCTCCAGACCAATCTCCATTGCGGGCGAGAAGATGCGCTGCAGCGCGTGGGGAAAGATCCAGTAGAAGATGCCCAGCAAGAGCACCAGAATGAGCAGAAAACGATACACCGGTTTGCGCCGCACGGCCAGATCGGGGCTGAGGCCCACCTGCTCGCGGAAGCGCTGCCGGAATTCCTGTTTCGGCAACTCCAACCTGAAAGGCGTGTAATCGAAGCGCCGTTTGGGCAGGCGTGCACGCATCATGACGGGCACTGCCTCATACCAGAATACCTCCTACCGTTCTGACAAACCAGGACAGGTAGTGGTGCAGGGGCGAACTGAACAGAAACAGCACACCGATGATAAGCAGCATGCCAAAGCGGTCAAGACCACGATAGCGCGCGCTAAGTTCGCCGGGAAGAAAATGCGCCATCACGCGTGATCCATCCAAAGGCGGAATGGGCAGCAGGTTGAAGGCAGCCAGCACCAGATTGATCACCAGCATGTAATACACGATACCCGACAAAGTCGCACCAAGTGGCAGTCGAATCAGCACACCGGCTAAGGTCGCCAGCAGCAGATTGCTCACCGGACCCGCAAGCGCCACCAGCGCCATGTCGCGACTGGGATGTCGGAAATTGCGCGCGTTGACCGGCACCGGCTTGGCTCCGCCAAAAATGGGCGAACCTGAGAGTGCGCACAGCACCGGCACCAGCAGTGTGAAAAGGGGGTCGATGTGCGGGCGCGGATCAAGTGTCAGTCGCCCCAACATGCGCGCGGTGGGATCTCCCAGCTTCCAGGCAACCCAGCCGTGGGCGATTTCGTGTACAATAACCGAAAACACCAGCACCGGCAGCATGAGCAAGAGTTGTTGCATAAGTCCTCTAACTCCACAACACGGGAATCAACCCCTGCGCCTTGAGTTGCAGCAAGAGGCGGATGAGCATATACGCCACCGGGAACCAGATGACATCCAGATAGACGCGGCTGTACTTGCGGGCGCGCAACTCCCATACGTCGGGCTGCTGCAAACCGGAAAAGCGCGGCAGAAAGCGATTGACACGTCCGCAGTACGCTTTGTATTCGTCACCCAAATCACGACGCAGATGCTGCTCCTCAGAAATGACGACAAAAGGGTAATACACGAGAAATGCCAGCAGGATCCCGCCCAGCAACAGCAAATGGTTGGCCACCAGACCAAAACCCAAGGCGCCCAACGAGCTGAAGAAGTAGAGCGGATTGCGCATGATGCTGAAGGGGCCCTGGTCGATCAATCGCGTTGTCTTGTAGCCTGTGAGATACAGCAGGCTCCACAAACGACCGAACACGCAGACCATGATCAGCAAAAAGCCCAACCAGTGCAGCACATCCGTCGCCAGAGTACAGGTGCTGATGGGCATCGTAGTAAACAGAAGCACCAAGAGCGCCAACAGTGCAAAGAAACGGCTGACCAGAATACGGCGCCGCTGAAGAACAGATTGCAGTCCCATGTATTCCCCATTTGAATTGAAAGGCACAAGGTAGCAAACGCACTTGCAAGCACCGGACCGCTTCATTGCTGTACAATTTGCATCAGCCACTTCCGTTTGATTGATTCAGCCTTTCATTCCTATGAACAGGAGATTCCAATGAAGGATATTCGTGCTGCGCACATGCAGACGCAGGTGATTCACGCCGGTGCTCCGGACGATCAACACGGTGCCGTGGTTGTGCCGATTTATCAGGTCAGCACCTTCGCTTTCGACAACGCCGACCAGGGGGCCGAGCTTTTCGCCGGCAAGCGTCAGGGCTACATTTATACCCGTCTACGCAACCCGACCGTGCAGGCTGTTGAAGACGCCGTTGCCGTGCTTGAAGGTGGTTTCAAGGGCCTTGCCTGTGCCAGTGGAATGGCCGCGATCAACACTGCGCTTTCGGCTCATCTGCGCCAGGGCGATCACGTCCTTTGCAGCAATGCGGTCTATGGCCCAACCGAGACTCTGCTTTCGGCTATTTTCCAGCGTTTTGGCGTAGAGGCGGACTTCATCGACATGACCGATCCGGCCACGGTGAAAGCTCACATGCGTTCCAATACGCGCGTGGTCTACTTCGAGACCCCCGGCAATCCCACCCTGGCAATCATCGACATCGAGAAAGTATCGGAGATCGCTCACGCAGCCAGCGCAAAGGTGATCGTCGACAACACCTTCGCCGGTCCCGTGTTACAGAAGCCCTTCGACCTGGGTGCCGACGTGATTGTGCACAGCATGACCAAATCCTTGAACGGCCACTCCGACGTGGTTGCCGGTATTGTCATTGTGCGCGACGAGGAAGCCTTTGCGCGCTGCCGCAAGGAGCTGAACACCCTGGGTGGCACCATGGATCCGCATCAGGCCTTCCTGGTACATCGTGGGATCAAAACCCTGGCCCTGCGCGTGGAGCGTCAGAGCGAGAACGCGGCTAAAGTCGCCGCCTTCCTCGAGCAGCATCCCGCCGTCGCCCGCGTCTGGTATCCCGGCCTGGAGAGCCATCCGCAGCACGAGTTGGCCAAGCGCCAGATGCGGTTGCCAGGCGCCATGATCACCCTCGAGTTGAAGGGTGGCCTGGAAGCTGGCAAGGGTCTGATGGACAAAGTCAGCCTCTTCACACTGGCCGTCAGCCTGGGCGGCGTTGAGAGTCTGATTCAGCATCCCGCCAGCATGACGCATGCGGGCATGGCACCCGAGACTCGCCGTCAGGCAGGGATCACGGACGGCCTGGTTCGTATCTCTGTGGGCATTGAGCACGTTGATGACATGATCGACGACCTGCAGCACGCGCTCGCTTGATCGGTGTGTATCACGCTATGAAAAAAGCCTCGTATCACACGGGGCTTTTTCTTTCTCAGACCATCCTGCTAGTGTGACCAGGCCAGATAATTGGCCCGTCGCTCGCTCACTTTTTCCAGGTAGCCGACGGTTTCCTCCCAGGGCAGATCGTGCAAGAGCTTCTCGCGCAGTTCCTCGATGCTCATGCGTTCGACGACTTCCAGCGCAGGACCAAAGGAGCTAGATGCATTCTGCGGCTTCTTAAAGCCACGATTCTTGCCGCTTGTCTGGCGTACGCTGCCACCGCTGCTGGTCAGAGCGCGGTTGACATTTCCCGGCCCTGTATTGTAGGCGCAGATGATTAGGAGATGCGCTTTGGCATCGTCCTGCACCCCCCGGTAGTAGGTGTAGCGCAACTTGTGCAGATAGGCGGCTCCGAGCTCGATGTTGTTTTCGCCCACGTAGAGGTAGCCGGGACTGGGTTCGCCCGCCCGTCCCTTTACCATCTCCCATGCCTCCGCGCCACCATAACGGGGCACAAGCTGCATCAGGCCGAAGGCGGGAACGTGACTGCGGGCATTGGCATTGAAGTAGCTCTCGGTCTGTATCACAGCAAAGACCAGATCCGCTGGCAACTCGTAGTACGCGGCCATCTCCTGCACCCGAGGTCTCCAGCACTCGGCGCGCTTCTGCAGATGATCCGGTACCGCAGGAAGCACCAATTCGTAGCGTATCACATCTTCGCCTTCAGGAGTGTGCTCCGTGTGAGCTTCGGCTTGTGACACAAGCTGTTCTGCCAGGAGGTTGTCGTCGGCCTCGGCCAAGGTTCCGCCCTGGCCATCGCTGATGGTGGCAGCGACGGACTCTCCATTCTCCTCGCGGAAACGCGCCAGCTCCCCCTGCATCACGCGCTTCGCCTCAGCCTGTTTGTCCTTGCTGGAAGCAGGCACCAGCACTTCCACCACCAGCCCTGGTTTGCGCTCGGCTTCATCACTAAAGGTGACAGTGGTACGGCTATGATAGTTGTCGGCGTAGCTCACGAATTCTTCGCGCGATGGCAAACGCTGATCGGCCCAAGATTGGCGCACGCGGCGTACGTGCTCGTCCCAGTTCTGCTCCAGGGCTTCCTGACGCTGGCTCCAGCTGGATTGTACCTGTTGCTGACGCTGCTGCCAGCTTGCCGTAGTACGCTTGCGCGCTGCGTCAAAATCCACTTGCGCCAGCGCAATGGCCGTCAGCAGGAACAACAGTAAGGGAACGGTGAAGCGCTTGTTCATCCCACACCTCCGCATGATGATCTGCGATCAATGTGGCACAAAGCCCCGCCAGGTTCCAGGAAAGCTGTAGATGAAAAACGGCCACTTTGTGACCGCTGTATCACGTGCGCTACCTGCAGTCTGACTACTCGAGGAAACTGAGCAGCGAGAGTTCCAATGTGCGCGACGTAGCCGCCAGCGCGGCTTGATAGCCAGCTTCCGCCACAGAGAAATCCATGGTGGCCTGGGCAATATCTGCATCACGCGCCAGACCGATGTCATCGGAAAGAGTCTCTTCACGTGCGTAGAGGCGATCCATGGTTTCGTCGACGTACTGCACGCGCACACCGATAACCGCGCGTTGGGCATCGATGTTGTCTAGTGCTGTATCGATGCGGGTGATGGAGTTGCCAATGGTATCCATGTCGCCGTCGCGAAGGGCATCACGCAGGCCGATGATGGCCTCGAATATGTCGCCCTCACTACCGGCCTCGCCGCTCATCATTACGTCCAGACCGCCCAGATTGACTTGAATGGACTCGTTCTCGGTCACCTGCACATTGATGGTACCATTGGTGCCTTCCGTGTTTTCACTGACACCAGTGATATCACCGTTTGCATCACGAACCGCATTGAAAGCCGCGCTGTCGGTGTGCGTGCCCGAATAGAGATAGCGTCCCAGGAACTTGCGGTTGCCCTCGGCCACCAGCTCTTCCAGCAGGTTATTGACTTCAACCGCCAGCATTTCGCGTTCGGCATCGGTGTAGGTGTCCGAGTCACCTTGCACCGCCAGGCTTCGTGCTTTCTGCAGATGCTCTTCAACCTTGCGCAGACTCAGTTCCGTGTGGCTCAAATACGTGCGCGCCGAGTCAACGTTGCGCTGGTACTGCATATTGCGTTCAATGGCACCATTCAGACGCACAATGCGGGCCGCCTGCACGGGATCGTCGCTGGCCTTGTTCACCGTCTGACCAGTGCTCAGCACCGTATTGGCCTTGTAGTAGTTGTCCGTGCGACGCTCTAGGGTCAGCATCTGGTTCGAAGTCCGCATCAGATTCGAGATACGCATGTCTCACCTTTCCAGCGAATGCGGGTCAGCGTTTAGTGCCCGTCTTCGTATCACATTCCCAATCCGATTACCGTCTGAATCAACTCGTCGATTACAGTGACCATGCGAGACGCGGCCTGAAAGGCCTGCTGTTGCTGCAGCAGCAGGGTCATCTCTTCATCCAGGTTCACACCCATCACCGACTGGCGACGGTTTTCCATCTCCTGCACGAAATCCTGCTGGGATTCGTATGTCGTGGACGCCGTACTTGTCTCGCTGCCCAGCCGGGAGTAGATGCGGCTGTAAGCTTCTTCAATGGAGGCACCACCCAGGATTCCCGACGGTGTATCACGCAGTTCTGAGATGGCGTTCGCAATGTCTGCATTGCCTTCACCACCGTCTTCGCTGGCGGCCACCAGGTCGGGGTTATTCTCGATCAGCCTGTCAAGAGTAATGGTCTCGGCCGTCAGCATACCGCCGGAAAAGAAATTCAGCCCGGTCGTGCCGTTTAGGTTGTAACCATCGCTGTGCAGGGCGTTGACTTGTGTCACAAGGGCATTGGCAAGGTCGTTCAGGTCCTCCTGGTAACTGGGAATCACCTCGTCACGCATGGTCAGTTTAGCGGCCAACGATCCAGACTCCAGTTGCAGATCGTAGTCACTGTCCGTCCAGCGCACACCGCTGATGACTGTCTCGTCACTGACGTCGCGGTAGTTCTCAAGGCTCAGGCGATGCTGTCCATCCACCAGCGCACGGCCGCTTAGATAGACGCGAAAAGTGCCGCTGGCGCTCTCCTCCCAGGTGATGTCAGCAAAACCAGCGAGCTCGTCCAGCAGTCGATCACGAGTATCACGAAGGTCCGGTGCTTCCACTCCGCCAACCTCTGCCGTAAAGATCTTCTGGTTGAGAATCTGAATCTCCCCGGCCAGGCGATTGATCTCGCTGGTATCCAGCTCCACCTCTTCGTTGAGATCAAAACGCATCTGCTGCAGATCACCAGCCACGCCATGGAAAGACTGACACAGTGTGTCCGCGCGCTCCACCAGCACCTGACGCATGGCGAGGTCTTCCGGATAGTTGGCCAGATCGCTCCACGCATTCCAGAAATCGTTGAAGGCCGTTGAAAGCGCGCTGTCGCTTGGATCACCGAAGATGGCCTCCACCATCGACATCTGATCAGCATTAACGCCCCATTCACCTTCAGCACTGGCTTCGCGACGATACTCGTAGTCGTAGAACTCGTTGCGATAGCGTGATACTTCCAACGGAATGACACCGGCACCCAGGCGATTGCCCATGTACTCCTGCCCCAGTCGCGGCTCGATAAGCAAGCGCTGACGGCTGTAGCCTTCGGTGTTGACGTTGGAAATATTGTGCCCCGTTGTGGAAATGGCCATCTGGTGCGTAAGCAGCGCACTTTTAGCCGCATCCAGGGCTCCATTAATGCTGGACATCAGGCAGTCCGATCAATTGCGACGCTGCCCGTGCTGGGCTGATGCAGGCGCGCGTCCGGTCCGTACGTGCCACCACGCTGATGCAGTCGTCGCAACCAGTCCATGCTGCGGCGCGAGAAGGCCAGACTGCGCTCGATCATCAGTTGCACTTGCGGCCGCAAATTGGCTACACGGTGCAGATGCAGGCGCAGGGCCTCGCCACTGTGTTGCAGACGCTGGCGCAGTGCGGGTTCCTGCAAAACGGCCACTTCGCGCAAGGTCAGCGTTCCCGCTTCGTGTCCCATCAGCTCTTCCAGTTGCGCAAGGCTGTTGCGACGCAGTTCGTCCTGCTGCTGGATCAGGGCGTTCAATTCCTCGATGCGCAGTGTGCGAGCTTCCAGAGCGGGTATGTCCACCTTGCGAATGGCATCCCGTTGTCCCTCGAGCTGCTCGTGCAGCTGTTTGAAGAGATCGCCCTGTTTTGCCAGTGCGTCGGCCAACACAAGAACAAGCTTGCCGGCATCGCCCATTTCATTCTCCTTGGAGTTTGCGCTCGATTCGCTGCACATACTGTTCTGTTTCCGGATAGGGCGGCACGCCGCCGTAGCGTGTCACGGCTTCGGGGCCCGCGTTGTATGCGGCCGCAGCCAGTACACGATCGCCCTCGAAGCGCTCAAGCAGGCTGGACAGGTAGCGAACGCCGCCTTCCAGGTTTTGCTGCGCATCCCAGGGATTCTCAACCCCCAACTCATCAGCCGTCGCGGGCATCAATTGCATAAGCCCCATGGCTCCCTTGCGGGAGCAGGCTCGGCTGTCCCAGGCGCTCTCACACTCCACCAGCGCCTCGACCCAGTCAGGATCGAGCCCGGCGGCAGAAGCTGTATCACGCGCCATCACGCGCAGTTCGCTTTCACGCAGAGCGTCGGGACGTGTTACACGTGACTCGGTAGAAACCTCGCGTTGCAGACGATCAAGCCAGCCGGGTAGCGTACTGCCCGCATTTCGTGATACGGGAAGATTCGTCGAAGTCTGCTGGTCTTCAGGCCAGGGTTTTCCGGTGACTTCCTCATACATGCTGCGCGCCAGGCCCAGACCATTACTGCCGCTGATTTCCTGCGACAATTCCTGATTGAAGATGCCTTCGAAGTAATCGGCCGCGGTTCCGCGGGAACCCGTCAGACCACCCTCCAGGGTGCGTTCCATCGACTGCAGCATTTGCTCAATCAGCAGGCGCTCGAAGGCAATGCTTGCATCACGCACACGCGCATCACTTGCGATTGTATCACTGGCGCGCTCTTGCTGCGTCGTCAGCGCCGTCAATGCGGCCTGCTGTGCTGCGTCCACTTTCATCAGATGATCACCAGTTCAGCCTGCAGGGCACCCGCCTCTTTCAGCAACTGAAAGATTGAGATGATATCCCTGGGTGATACACCAAGAGTATTCAGCGCACGTGCTACACCGTTGACGTTGGCCATGTTGTCCAGCATCACCAGATGTGCCTCTTCGCTGCTCACCGTGATTTCACTCTCGTTACTGAAGGAACTGTAACTGCCAAGCTGCTGTCCTTCATTGGTGCTCTTGATGACAACCGAAAGACTGCCGTGAGCTACCGCTACCGGCAGCAGGGCCACGTTGCTGCCCACGACGACAGTACCCGTGCGCTCGTTGATGACCACCTTGGCCACCACATCCGGATCGATTTCGAGGTTCTCGATAATCGAAGCCATTTCTACCACACGCGCGGCTCCGCTGGCACCTGCGGCCAGTTCGCCCGGCACCTGCACACGTATCATGCCCGCGTTGAGCGCACTGGCCAAATCCTCACCAAAGGCTGTGTTTATGGCTTCACTCACGCGACGGGCATTGGTGAAGTCCTCCTGATGAAGGCTGACCAGCATGGCTCCGTCGTGTACGAGGTTGCTGTATTGGTTTACTTCGATTGTGGCGCCCAGCGGCACACGGCCGACCAGGGTGTAGTTCTTGCGGATACTGCTACCGCCAGCCGCAAAGTTGAAACCACCGATGGACACCGGACCCTGGGCGCGTGCTACAACCGTCTGGCCATCGCGGTTAGTCAGCGGAGTCATCAACAGAACACCGCCCATCAGACTGGAGGCATCGCCAATGGAGCTGACAGTTACGTCGATGCGATCGCCCTCGTGAGCAAAGGCCGGAATGCGCGCAGTAACCGTAACCGCAGCCACATTCTTGGGCTTGATCTGGCCTTCTTCAAGAGTGATGCCGAAACGACGCAGCATATTCTCGACACTGCGAATGGTAAACATGCTGCGATTGCCATCACCGGTTCCATCCAGGCCGACGACAATGCCATAGCCGATGAGATCAGCTCCCTCGGCGCCCTTGAATTCGGCGATTTCCTTCAGGCGCGCGGCCTGCGTCTGGCTAACGATCAGCAGAAGCAGCAGACACAGAAGGCGAAGAGGAAACCGGTACATCATCAGATCCTTTCCAGTACTAGAACAGCCAGCCGAAGAGATAGGTGAGTACACCGCGACGCTGACTGTCGGCCACCACACCGCGCCCGCTGTAACTGATAACAGCGTCGGCCAGGTGTAAGCTGTACACCGAGTTGTCACTGCGCACATCCTCGGGACGCACGCGACCGGTTAATTGCGTGATCTGCTGTTCGCCGTCCAGTTCGATGATGCGCGTGCCCTCCAGGACCAGCGTACCGTCTTCTTCGATGGCAACGATCTCAGCTGTGACCGTGCCGCTCAGGCTGTTGGAGCGCGCGTTGCTGCCCTTGGCCTTGTGCTCATTGGCCGTGCTGGAGCTGCCCGAAAGCGTTGGCAACCCGGTAAAGGGGCCGCCGTCAGCGCTGGCGCTCAAGTCAAGGGAGCCCTCGCGCTTGGTGTTGGCGTTGGCCGTATTGCTGCCGCTACCGCTCTCATCGATGATGACCGTGAGCAACTGCCCGACACGAAAACTGGACTGATCGCAGAACATGCTGCTGCCCACCAGACGCTCGGCGTGTGATACAACAGAAATCAGCAGACAGAGTATTGCAGCTAGTGCAATTCGTGATACACGGCGACTCATGGTGTTACCTCCACAAGGGCCTGGTCGAGGCTGATGATGCGGGCTTGCAGACGACGCCCCGACTCCAGCAGCCGGACCGGCGCGAGTTCGCCCAAACAGGCGTCCTGCTCCAGTTTGCCGGCAGCGCTAACGCGCACGCCTTCAGTGGAGACGGTTACGGTGATACGCTGACCACGCTCGAGGTCGGGCAATTTGTGCAGCATGCGGTGATGCACAAGCCTACCCTGCGCGATGTAGCGATTGAGTTGCAAGCCAAGAGCTTCCGTCGGTGCCGGCAAATCAACTTGACTGAGCTGGGTTGTCTCACGCCATTCCACCGCCAGATCATCGGGTCCCAGGATGTGGCCGCGCGGCAGATCCCGGGCAGCAACGGGGACTTGTTCCCAGGTGCGCACCGTGGCACTAAGGCTCAAGCTGCGCAGCAAGCGTCCCTGCTCCAGAAAGCTGACGCGAAAGACATTGCCGCCGCGCAGACGCTGCGTCAACGGTTCGACCTCCAGCAAGCAACTCTCGCTAAGTGCCGGGCAACTCCAGGCGCGCACTTCAAGTTGCACGCTGTCGAGCGCTGCCCAAGGGCCGTTGTCAACGACCTGCTGCAGGGCCTGCTGCACGCGCACGTGTAGAGCTTCCGGAGCGGCGTGACACAGACTGGTCAGGATCAGCAGCAGTAGCAGACGCATGGACTATCTCCGCAGGTTGGCTGCCGTCGACAGCATTTCATCGCTGGCATTGATCGCCTTGGAATTGATCTCGTAGGCGCGCTGCGCGGTGATCATGGCGACCATCTCCTCCACCGTCTGCACGTTGGAGCCTTCCAAGTAGCCCTGTGTGACTTGTCCGAACTGCTCCAGGCCGGGTTGTCCAACCTGCGGCTCGCCCGAGGCCGCCGTCTGCACAAAGAGATTCTGTCCCACTGCGCGCAGGCCAGCTGGATTCGAGAAGGCGGCTATCTCAAGCGTGCCCACCTGCACCGGCTCCGAGTCACCGGCTACCAGGGCGCCCACCTGTCCATCGCGACTGATGGTGATCTCCACAGTGCCGGTTGGAATGGCGATTTCGGGTTCTAGAGGCAGGCCGTCGCTGGTCAGCAGAATACCTTCATCGCTGACCTTCAGACTACCGTCGCGTGTGTAGGCGATGGTGCCGTCCAGACGTGTGACCTGAAAAAAACCCTCGCCTTCAATGGCCAGATCCAGCGTATTCCCCGTCTGCACCACCGAGCCCTGGCTCATGTTGCGTGTTACAGCCGCCGCGCGCACGCCGCTGCCCACCTGCAACTCCGTGGGTACCACATTGCCCAGACTGTTGGTCATGCCGCCAGTGCGCAGGTTCTGGTACAACAGATCCTGAAACTCGGCGCGACTCTTCTTGAAGCCTGCCGTATTCACGTTAGCCAGGTTGTTGGCGATGTTGTCAATGTTGAGCTGCTGAGCAAACATGCCGGATGCTGCACTGTGCAAGGCTCTGATCATGGTTTCCTCCCGGGCTACTTGAGACGTCCGATATCACTGACGGCGCGTCCCAGGTTCTCATCCTGCAGCGAAAGCGCTTGCTGGGTAAAGGTGTACATGCGTTCCTGCTCGATCATGCGCACCATCTGCTCCACCGCTCCGCTGTTGCTGCCTTCCAGCTGCCCCTGCACCACGGTGGTTGTTGTATCCTCTTCGGGCTGCACTTCGCGCTCGTCGTCGGGCACAAAGAGACCGCGTCCCAGCTTCAACAGCCGGTTTTCCTGATCTCCAAAGTCCACCAGACGTAGACGACCGACCTCTTCCCCTTCCTGAAAAAGGCGCCCGTCGGAGGTAGCATCCACCGGGCCCGGATTCAGCGCAATGGCCCCCGCCTGGCCCATGACCTGATCACCATCCATGGTGACCAGCTGCCCGTCGACCGAGACCTGAAAATGCCCCTGCCGCGTATAGCGTTCGCCGTCGGCGGTGTTCACCACAAAGAATCCTTCGCCATTCAGGGCAAAGTCGAGGGTGTTGCCCGTCTGCTGCAGCTCGCCCTGCCGGAAGCGGGTTTCCATGCCGCCGCGCAGCATCGACTCGGGACTGCTATCGCCGCGGGTGCGATCCAGCAGCAGCTGACTGGTAATCATCTCGCGAAAGTTGAGCCGGTCCTGCTTGAAGGCTGTGGTGTTCACATTGGCCAGGTTGTTGGCGGTCACATCATGTTGCAAGCTACGGGCAATCATGCCAGCGCCGGAATCCCAAAGGCCTTTGATCATGCTTCCTGGCTCCTCTCAATGTGAATCCCCATGATTCACACCTACGGGCTGGGCAAGCATCATGCCACCTGCAACGAGGACGCGAGGCAGAAGCCGCGAAGTGCTAACTCAATGAATATCAATCCTCCAGACTTCCGGACTTCTGAAGTTCGCTAGTTCGTAACATCGTGAGTCGGCAAGTTCTGCGCGGAAGAATGTGCCCTGGGGGGTTGGGAAATTCCTGCTGTGTGTGAGCAAAAAATTTCAGCCGACGACGGTTGCCCGGCCCATTGCTTGGTCAGTGTCCTTGTGGAAAAAGACTGCAAGGGAAAGCTTCTAGACAGCGCCTGGAGCCCCCGTCAAAGGAGCTGGCAGATAGAGCGAGAACGTGGAGCCCACATCGAGCTCGCTGCGCACTTCCACATGTCCGCCCATGCGCTCGATCAAATCGCGGGTAATAGCCAGGCCTAGTCCGGTCCCGGCGGTGGTATGCTTGCGGCTTTGCGGCGTGCGATAAAATTCGCTGAAAAGGCGCTGGATCTGGTCCGGGGCAATACCAATGCCTTCATCGCTGAAATCAATGCGCCAATCGTCACCGGCGCGTGATACACGAAGCTCTACGCTGCGGCCGTCACGATTGTACTTGATGGCGTTTGACAGGAAATTCTCAATTACGCGGCGCAGGGCGTGCTGATCGGCGAACAGAGCGGCTTCGCCCGCGGGGGCATCCAGCTTGAGCTGTATGTCGCGCTCGGCGGCTTGCGCCTGATGCTCTTCGAGCATTTCCTTCAACAGGTTGACAAGGTCCAGTCGCTGCGCCTCATTGCCCTTGGGCTTTCGGCTTTCAGCCAGCTCGAGCAGCTCGTTGATGAGCCCGGTGAGCCCCTCCAGGCGAGTCTGTACCCGATCCAGCGGATGCTGCGCCTCGGGCGGCAACTTGTCCCCGTGAGTCATCACCAGCACTTTGATCATGGTAATGGCAGCCGCTATCGGGCTACGCAGCTCGTGAGCCATCGCGTGCAGCAGGCGGACGCGCTCTTCACTTTGTTGCGTGATACGCCGGTTGGCTTTCTCCAGCCGGCCACGCGTGCGGAGTACGGCTTCTTCACGCCGGCGCAGTTGGTACATGACGCCCTGCAGCATGACCGTCAACAGAATCAGTACTAAGGCCTGCCACACCAGAACGTTGGCGACGTAGAAGCCCGAGGTCTGGTGCAGTTCGCTGGTGAGTCCCGGAATGCTCACGGGAGGGATCAAGTCCAGCGCTTCGGACATCAGGAGCACACCCAGACTGCCAATGGCCAAGGCGGTCGCCAGCCAGCCTTGTTTGCGGTCCAGCGCCAACTGCGCCATGGCAAGATGCAGAATGAAGAAGAGCACCAGCGGCGAGTCAACGCCTCCGCTGTAGTGGATGCAGGCCAGCAGCGCCAGCCAGTCGTGGACGATCTGCACCAGTAGCATGTTGCGCAGATCTTCCATCAGATGGGCGGGGTCCAGCTCAGTCAGGTGGCTCCAGTAGACTTGCCACCCCAGGTTGACCATGCCGAGCATCAGCGCGGTGATAACGAAGGGCTGCCAGGCGACGTGCATGGGCATCAGCAGATGAAGCAGCGGCGGCCCCGTCAGCAGCGCGGCAACAAACAACCATCGCGAGGCGATAAGCCAGGCGAAACGCGACATGACTGTGTTTTCCAGGGGAGTAGCCGAAGCTGCCATCTTCTTCCTCGTCTTGCACTACAGATAAAGTAGTGTACGCGGGCGAATGTCCGGAAATGTGTCACAGCCTGTTGTTGCAGCGGATTCCGCGAATGGCTTATTCGCGCGTGGCCATGTTGCGCAGGTTCAGCTGACTTAGACGATCACTACCCTTCTCGAGCCGGTTCAAAGTGCGACGCAAACTGCAATCAAGTTGCCGAAGCAGCTTTGCCAGTTGATCACTGCTGCCGGGCAACACGGTCGGATGCAATGCCCCCATGTACTGCGTAGGCAGACTTCCGTTTGCGCTTACGCCCAGTTGCAGCACAAGGGTCTCACCATCCGGAAAAGAAATACGACAGTCATCGTCAATTTGCTGTCTACGGTCTTCCGTGAGCTTCAGCACCATGCCTTCGCGGGCCGCAGTGCAAGACGGAAAGCGCTCGCGCGCAGCAGCCTCGAGAGCGGCAATGCACAGATCATCCCGATCCTGGTCGTGATGGAAAAGCACCAGATGACGCACACCGGCAGCACTGGCCGAGGCAATGGCCTGCTCCCAGGTGCTGTGGCCCCAGCCGATGCGATTGGCGTGATACTCATCGGGAGTGTAATTGGAATCCGTAATCAGCACATCGGCACCACGGGCCAGCTCGACAAGATCCGTCGAGGGCTCATCACCACCGTGTTCGACATCAGTCGCGTACACGATTACCGCATCTCCTGCTTGTATGCGATAGCCCGTGCAGCCACCCGGATGCCGCAGCCTGTGAGTGGTAATCAGCGCACCGCCACAACGCAGCACATCGTTGTGCACAGATTGAAAATCCTTCTCCGCCAGCATATGGCTCATGTCGACGGGGAAATACTGGAAATTTTGCTGCCCTTCAATGGCTTCACGCAAACTGGTGTTGATTGGATCATGGCCAATGAAGTGGAAGCGCTTGCCGCGCTGAAACAGCGGCTTGAAAAAGGGGATACCCTGAATGTGATCCCAATGCAGATGACTCAGGAGAATCCAGGCCTCCTCCGCCGGATGCTCCTGGGCAATCATCTCATTTCCCAAACGCCTGATCCCTGTACCGGCATCAAGGATAATCAATGTGCCGTCGTCAAGCTCCACCGAAAGGCAGCTGGTGTTGCCACCAAAGCGGATCTTGTCGGGATCAGGTGTCGGAATACCCCCGCGGACACCCCAGAACCGAACGATCATCTTCCTATCCCGCAGCTAGACTTATTCATCCAGTATCGATTTTCGAACGGGGTTATGGAGTGATCCAACTCACACTGTTTGGCTATTTGCATTGTCGAGTACCCGTTTGCAGCACTTTATGAAGCTCTGCATGCATCTCGATTTGCTCCACCGCTGGAACGAACAAAGGTAATGCATAGCTTCAGCGCGACCAAAGGTTTTTTCGTGCCTAAGAAGGCTCGCACTTTTCAAAGCACATACGTTCATTAATCGGTATTTGAGCCGACGAATTCCAGCCCCTATCTTGACTCGGCAACCGTTAGCCCTTACCTTTTGCGTCTCTGCTCCCGTAGCTCAGTGGATAGAGCACCGGTCTCCGGAACCGGGTGCGAAGGTTCGATTCCTTCCGGGAGTATTCAAAGCAAGGTCAAGTGTCCGCTTTACCATAGTATGTAGTCCCGTATTCAGAATCCCCCCAAAACTCCTTCTCAAGAAGCATATAAAAGGTGAATACTGTAAATAAAACTTCATCCCGATAGAAAACAACATCTCTATTCTTCTCTTCAGTAACACTATTCCATGCTACCAGCCGAATTATACAAATGAGGCGATTTACTTTCTTCGGAGTTTGTAAAGACCATAATTCGAACAGGCCAATTGTTGCATTTTGCAGAATAAGCCATTAATTTGACTCACCGTCAGTAACTAAAAGGAGAACTTGATGGAACGCGAAATCGTAACTGTCCCCCGCCCTGAATTGGTCGACGTAATGCAGAAAGCTGCCAATGCAAGCGGTCAGAATGTTCTGGTCATTTGCACGCAGGATCTGGTTGAAAAGTGCCGTGCGGGCATTGAAGCTGAAGATCAGCTTAAGGCCGCCGGGCTCCGTCGCCTGATTCCGAAGCGCCGTCGCGGACCGCGTAAGCCGAAAGCGTAAGCTACAGGGCCCTGCGGGGCCCTTTCTACTCCACGCCCTTCTTGTCCTTCCCGCAAGCCTGCATCCAAGCCTTTTGCTTCCTATCTTGTAGCTTCGTTCTAAAAGGTGCGTATGAGAAGCAAAATCATTCAACACATCAGTCATTTGCAGATCAGCTACGCAGAGAAGCTTGATCGCGAAGAGATTCTGGAAGTGCTTAACGATATCCGGCGCCGGGAACTTGCCTGCGGACATCCTTTGCCGGAAGTAGTTGACTTGCGCGAAGTGCGCGAAAACCTGGTTAGTCACCAAGATGAGATGGCCCTGGTACGTGCGCGCGAAGAGCTGCAAATGGACGGTCGCGGCAGAGTGATCGCCTTTGTCGTGGCAACAGACGACCAGTTCGAAAACACAATGGGGTACATGTCTGCCCTGGCCACAAGGAGCAAGGATTTTCGTGTCGCCCAGTTTTTCTCGTTGCAGGATGCCGAAGCCTGGGTGCTCCAGCGCGGCTATTACCAGAAAGAAAACTGAAGCAGCACCAAAGGAAGGGGCAACACATGGAGAGGTCTTTGTTGTGGAAGGCGGTGCTAAGCCTGAGTTTGCCACTGACCGTATTGGCGGGTCCTTTTGGCTTTGAAAAGGGAATGTCCTGCGATGAGTTAAGCGTGATTGATGCGCTGAATGACTTCAGCTATGTCGTAGATCCCATTTCACCACTGCCCAATTTTGACAGATGCGTTGTCTATTGTAGCGAGGGAGAGGGCGTGTTTGGCCTGCGCGCCTTCGGCAGCACGGAGAGTACTAACCCTATCACCAACGGCGATTTTGCCCTGCTGCGTGATGCGCTGACGCTCAAGTACGGCGAGCCGCTGGAAGCCAGTGCCGCAGAGATCCGCCGGCTGGGCTGGCAGAAGGGCTTCTACTACCACGGAAAAAAAGGCAGAATGCAGGAGCACGCGCCGGAGGATGTTCCGCGCGAAATCATGCGACTGGCAAATGAAGCGGACTATTTCGCAGTCTGGACCCATGAGGAAGACAACAAGCTCTCTGCAGACATTGATCGTATCATATTGCGCCTCGAGTCAACGAGCGGCGGAGTGAATGGCCCAAGCAGCACGATCATTCTGGAGTACCGCTTCAGCAACTACACAAAGGCTCGCGAGGGCTTTCTGGAAGGAATGGGCGACGATCTCTGATTCGTCCCGTTGAATTGACAGCTCAGACGCCCTCTGTGCCCAAGCGCCGGGGGCGTTTTAACGTGAACAGGAATTCTATGCAAGGCGAACGAAGCCACCGGCTGGCCAACGACAGTATTCTGCCTCTACTCTTGCGATTTGCTACTCCCGCCATGGTCGCAACCCTTGTCTCCAGCATGCATAACGTCATCGACCGCGTCTTTGTAGGACGCGCCGTCGGCAGCCTGGGGCTTGCAGCCACAACCATCGCTTTCCCGGTGATGATGATTACCATGGCCTGCGGTACGCTAACCGCCATGGGCACCAGCGCGCTGATTTCCATTCGTTTGGGCGAAGGAAATCACGAAGAGGCGGAACGACTCTTCGGTCAAAGCCTTCTGGTCTTCGTGCTGCAATCGTCGCTTTTTGCCGCCCTCGGCCTGCTCTTCGCCGGTCCGCTGATGACGCTCTTCGGCGCGACAGAGAGCATTCTGCCCTACGCGGCTCAGTACATTCGCATCATTCTGCTGGGCTCCATTCTGATGTCCGTCAGTTATGGTGTCAACAACTTTATCCGCAGCGAGGGCAGCCCCCGCACAGCCATGTTCACCACGCTCATCGGTGCCCTGCTGAACATCGGTCTGGATTACCTTTTCGTGATACGCTTCGGCTGGGGCATGGCGGGTGCCGCTTGGGCGACGAACCTGGCGCTGCTGGTCTCAAGCATCTGGGTCATCGGCTACTTTCTGAGCAAGCGCAGTTCACTGAAAATTCACTTGGCCTACCTGCGCATCTGGCCACAACGACTGAAGCGCGTGTTCGCACTGGGCAGCCCCATCTTTGCCATGCACATCGCGGGCAGCGCCGTGATGACGCTGCTGAATCACCAGCTATTGCACTACGGCGACGAGCTGGCAGTCTCGGCGATGGGCGTGCTCTTCTCGATCAACATGCTCTTCCTGATGCCCATTGTGGGCTTGACACAGGGCGCTCAGCCCATCTACGGCTTCAATCACGGCGCAGGTAATCCGCATCGCGTGCGCGAAACCCTGAGTTACAGCCTGCTTCTGGCCAGCCTGCTTTCGATCCTGGGGGCGGTAGCGGTGCTGGGATTCCCGGCCATGCTCTTCCATCTCTTCTCGGAGAACAACCCCGAGTTCGTGCGCCTGGGCTGCTACGCTGCACGACGCTTCATGCTGGGCATGCCCTTCATCGGCTTCATCGCCATCAGCTCCAGCTATTTCCAGGCCGTCAACCAGCCCAGACTTTCGCTGATGCTCAACATGCTGCGCCAGGTGCTGATTCTGATTCCGCTGCTGTATCTGCTGCCCCTGTGGCTGGGCTTGGAAGGCATCTTCTACGCGGGCGCGAGTTCTGATATCACGGCCTTCCTGATTGCCGCCTTTTTCATCACACGCGAGTACACCCGCCTGCGTACATTAGAAAGCGACCGCGAAGCAGAACTGCAAGTATCGGAAAACTAAAGGCTGTCGCGGTGTGTATCACACGCCGTTAGATAGGGAGGCTATGGTCTTTGACCTTGTCCAACTCCTCGCGCAGGGTGCGCAGCAACACCTGTGCTTCACAAGGTTTATTGAGCAGACGGCCACCCAGCTGAAAGAGCTTGTCCGAGCGCAGTAGGTCATCGGTGTAGCCCGTGAGAAAGACCAGCGGAATCGCTGGCGACATCTTGCGAATCTGCATAGCAGCCGAAGTGCCGTGTATACCGGGCATGATCACATCCAGCAGGAGCAGGTCCACCTGGCCCCGGTTACGACGGAACAACTCTACTGCTTCCTCACCGTCCGAAGCAGTTAGGACGTTGTATCCAGCACGCTCCAGGATATCACAGGTCAGCTTACGCACCAGCTCTTCATCTTCCGCCAGCAGAATCGTCTCGCGCCCGTGATACAAACCAACGCCTTCAAGCTGCCCTTCGTCACCCACGGATTGCTTCTCGTCAAGGAGCGGGAAGAAAATGCGGAAGGTTGTGCCAATGCCCGTTTCGCTGCTCAAATAAATGTCGCCGTGGTGTCGTCGCACAATGGCATAGACCGTTGCCAGCCCCAGTCCCGTGCCTTTGCCCACTGCTTTCGTAGTAAAATAGGGCTCGAAGATACGCTCGCGAATCTCCTCTGGAATGCCGCAGCCCGTATCCGAGATGGTTAGTTGCGCGTAGGAGCCGGGTTCCAACTCGCCAAGCTCTTCGTCGCCTGGCTCCAACATGACGCGGCCCGTCTCAATGGAAATGCGTCCGCCATCGGGCATGGCGTCGCGAGCATTTACGCACAGATTCATCAAGATCTGCTCAATCTGGCTTGCGTCCGCTTCGATGGGAAGATCATCCATGCTGGAACTGAAATGCAGTTGCAGATCCTCGCCAATCACACGTTTCAGCATCTTCATGATGCCTTGCACCACTTCGCCCAGTTCGACGCGCTCGGTGCGCATTTCTTCGCGACGGCTGAAGGAAAGCAGCTGTCGTACCAGGCTACGCGCACGGCCAGCGGCTTCCAGCACAAGCTGGAGATTTTCCAACTGCTCGCCGGCAAGTTGCAGTCGCAACAGTTCACCATAGCCTTGTATCACTTGCAGCAGATTGTTGAAATCGTGGGCGACTCCACCCGCCAACTGGCCAACGGCTTCCATCTTCTGCGACTGGTGCAGCTGGTTTTCCAATTGCCGGGTGGCGGTAATGTCCTCTGTCAGCGTCAGCAGCAGCTTGGGAACGCCCTCGCTGTCGGTGACGGGTAACTTGTAAACATGCAGCAGGCTGCCGCCGTCGCGGTGTTGCAGAGCGAAATCCTGATGCTCGTAGAGCTGGCCCGACTGCACAGCTGCGTGATCCATCGCAAGGATTTCCTGAGCCTGTTCACCAAAGACTTCCGCTGCAGTGCGTCCAATAATCTCTGCGCGTGATACATGATAAATGTTCTCGGCAGCGGCGTTGAAGAGCACATAGCGCCCCTCGTCCGCTTCATCGAGACTGCGAGCTGCAAAGGCCAGCGGCATGTTCTCAATGACCGTCTCGAAGAACTGCTTCTGATTGCGCAATTCCATTTCGGCCCGCATCTGCAGCGTGATCTCGGTGGCGCAAACCAGCACGGCCTCTTCGCGATAATGACGAAAGGGCACCTTGACCGTTGAATAGATGTGATTCTTGCCGTGAACGTCCGTGAAGTTATCCTGCTGAATAAAGCGCTCGATGTTGTTGGTGAGCACATCAGCGTCCTCCTCGCTGGAACGCTCAGCCTCCTCGACCGAAGGGAACACCTCTTCGCGCGTGCGCCCTACCAACTCGGCGGGTTCCACTCCAAAAAGGCGTGCAGCCGCTTTGTTGGCCAGCAGGATACACCCTCCGGCATTGGTGGCCAGAATTACGTGCGGCACAAGATCGATGACCTCGCGCAGCACCTGCTCGCTCTGCTGGAGCTCTTGCTGAGTTTCCCGTCGCACACGTTTGACGGTCACCTGCGCAGCAATGATCACGCCCTGCAGCAAAATGATCAGCGTCCCCCACCAGGCCCACTGCCGATAGCGCCTAAGCATGCCGACGGGTTGATTCATCAGAATGCTGCCAGCGGGCAAGAGCTTCTCTTCCAGGCCCTCTTCGCGCAACTGAGGATAGTCAAAGACCGCGCGCTGCGAATTCACGACAATGGGTTGCAGGTCACGGGGTGATTCGCCTGCCAGGCAACGCTCGATCTGCACCAATGTTGCAGTGGCCAATGCGTTCATGTCGGTGGTGACACCGCCCACAATGCCATGCCCCATGTAGTGCGGAAAAGGCGAAAACAGCGGCATTGCTGTTGTATCACGCAAGCGATGCAACACGGTCTCGCTGCAACTCAAACGCCCCTGCTCATCGTGGCTGCACCAGCCAAAAAGAACCCAGGCACGCTTTTCCTGCACCTTCATCAGCGAACTGCAATCCTGCATGAAAACCACAGGCAGCCGCTCCGCGAGTTCGCGGGTACCGGCTACAAATGTGCCATAGAGCGCGCGACCACCAACGGAACTTGTATCACAAAGAACATAGACTTTTTCGGTGTGTGGCAGCAGATGCATGGCTGCATCCACGGTCTCCTTGACGGGTGGATTCTCCTCTACCCAGGCCAGGCGCGCCGGATCGGGGAACTCGGCACGCTGTGCGGCTGACACTCCGACGGCGATTACCGGATACTCATGATCTGGTCGCGGAAAGTGGTGTACGACAAAATCCATGGCGGGATCGTCCACCACCAGCAGCAGGTCGAAATCGTCCAATCCGTTGTGCTTGGCCACAATCGTGCTGCCCAACAGATCCAGGTATTCATCTTCAGGATGGCGCTGCGCGTCCAGATACTCGACGTCCATTTGCAGGTCGCCGCGTTGCAGGCTCTCGATCGAACGCCCCAGCGCGCCCTCAAACATGGCTGAGCGCGAGAAGCCAGCGCTATAGGATTGAATAACCAGAATGCGACTGGAACCCTGCACAAGTGGTGCAAGCAGACAAAGCAGCAATAGCAGGAGGTGTAATCGCAGTGCTCTCATTCCAGGGCATCTTCTCCATCGACATCGGTCTTCTTCCCACGAAGGTATCGGTAAAGCCGCCCGGGAACTGAAGCAAAAAGGGGGCCACGCGGGCCCCCTGGTGCTTGCGAATGCAGCAAGAACTACATCATGCCGCCCATGCCGCCCATGCCACCCATGTCGGGAGCACCCATGGCAGGCTTATCTTCCGGAATCTCGGTAATCGCGACTTCGGTCATCAGCATCAGGCCAGCGACGGAAGCGGCGTTCTCGAGCGCGGTGCGGGTCACCTTGGCAGGATCAATGACGCCCATGGCCTTCAGGTCACCGTAGACTTCGGTGGCGCAGTTGAAGCCGTAGTTCACCTCGTCCTTGCTCAGGATCTCCTGCACCACGATGGCACCCTCAAGACCGGCATTGGCGACGATCTGACGGATGGGCTCCTCGAGGCTGCGACGCACAATGCTGACACCAACGGCCTGGTCGCCGTCCAGGGTCAGGGCCTCGACGCTCTTGATGGAACGCAGCAGAGCCACGCCGCCACCAGGGACGATGCCTTCTTCGACGGCGGCACGGGTAGCATGCAGAGCATCCTCGACGCGCGCCTTCTTCTCTTTCATCTCCAGCTCAGAAGCGGCACCGATGTGTAGCACAGCCACGCCACCAGCCAGCTTGGCCAGGCGCTCCTGCAGCTTCTCGCGGTCGTAATCGGAGGTGGTGTCCTCGATCTGACGACGGATCATGCCCACGCGACCCTGGATGTTCTCGCTGGAACCGGCACCCTCAACGATGGTGGTATTATCCTTGTCGATGGTGATGGTGCGGGCGGTACCCAGATCTTCCACGGTGGCGTTCTCGAGCTTCAGGCCAGCATCTTCGCTGATGACGTTGCCACCGGTCAGAATGGCGATATCCTCAAGCATGGCCTTGCGACGGTCGCCAAAGCCCGGGGCCTTGACGCCGGCAACCTTCAGCACGCCGCGCATCTTGTTGACGACCAAGGTGGCCAGGGCCTCGCCCTCGATGTCCTCGGCGATGATCAGCAGCGGACGACCGCTCTGGGCGACCTTCTCGAGCACCGGCAGCAGGTCACGCATGTTGCTAATCTTCTTGTCGTAGATCAGAATGAAGGGGCTCTCGAGCTCGACCATCATCGAATCGGGATCGGTGATGAAATAGGGGCTCATGTAGCCGCGATCGAACTGCATACCCTCAACGACGTCCAGATAAGTCTCGGCGCTCTTGCTCTCTTCGACGGTGATCACGCCGTCCTTGCCGACCTTGTCCATGGCGTCGGCGATCAGATTGCCGATGCTGGAGTCGTTGTTGGCGGAGATGGAACCGACCTGGGCGATATCTTCCTTGCCATTGACGGCGACGGCGATGCTGGCCAGATTCTCGGTCACAGCGGCCACGGCGGCGTCGATGCCGCGCTTCAGCTCCATGGGATTGGCGCCGGCGGTCACATTCTTCAGACCCTCGCGCAGAATGGCCTGGGCCAGCACGGTGGCGGTGGTGGTGCCATCACCGGCCTGATCGGAGGTGCGGCTGGCGACCTCGCGAACCATCTGGGCGCCCATGTTCTCCACGGGATCCTTCAGCTCGATCTCCTTGGCCACGCTGACACCGTCCTTGGTCACCAGCGGGCTACCGAACTTGCGATCGATGACCACATTGCGGCCCTTGGGGCCCAGGGTGGCCTTGACGGCATTGGCGAGCTTGTCCACACCGGCCTTCAGTCCGGCACGCGCCTCAACGCTATACTCAATATTCTTGGCTGCCATTTTGAACCTCCTTGTTGGCCGTTTACTTGACGATGGCCAGAATGTCACTGCGGCCCAGGATCAGGTAGGCCGTTCCGTCAATCTTGACCTCGGTGGCGCCGTACTTGGCGAAAACCACGCGGTCGCCTTCCTTCAGAAGCTCCTGCAAAGGAGTACGACCCTCGGGCTTGTCCTGGCCGACGGACACGACTTCGCCGATCTGGGGCTTTTCCTTGGCGGTGTCGGGAATGATGATGCCGCCCGAACTCTTCTGCTCAGCGTCGTCGACGCGCTGCACGATCACGCGATCGTCCATGGGGGTAAGCTTCATGATAAGCTCCTGTAGATCTTATTGGTTGATTTCAAATCGGTGTTGATTAGCACTCCATTCGAGCGAGTGCTAACAGGACTGAGAAGATAAGGTTCCCAACTTTTTCTGCAAACACCCACGGAAAACCAGCAGTCGAAAACGCTATCGGTGCGCTCCGAGCTTCGCTCGAAGCGCCTGGACGAAGTCATGCTGCACAAGCTTGCTTCACTTGCCACACCTGCCGACGGCACGCCTTCGTCCATAGGGTACATTTGGCTCCGTCTCGGCCTTGGTGTGCTGCGGTGGAATCGATATCGTCTTCAGATTTTCTCTTCCACGCTCTGCATCTTATCCGCCATCCGCTGTTCGCGGTCCGTGCGCGTACCAAAGCGGCATGTGGTGTGAACGCGCACCGCGCCCATCTCGTGCAGACGCTCGTGACACGCCTTGAGCGCATTCATGACCTGATCCCATTCACCCTCGACACCGCTACCGTTGGGATGCAGGAAAGGCTCCAGGCCGTGCGCGCGTAACACACGCTCGCACTCGGCAACATAGGGGCTCAAACTCAGGCCCAGGCCCATGGGCACTACGCAGAGGTCGGCGATCAAATGCATGTCGGCTCCAAAGAGAAGGCGGCACCCGCAGGCGCCGCCGTGTTACAATCAACCTTGTGTCACACCATGTTGTGAGCAGGCGTTTCAACTAGTCCAGCAACGTAGCGCGGCCCACGGCGTTCAGATCCTCAAAGGCCTTCTTCAGCCGCTCGACGAAGTACTCCTCACACTTGCGCAACCAAACGCGGGTGTCGTAATACTTCTTGTTGGGCTGGTCGGCGCCTTCGGGGTTGCCCACCTGTGTGCGCAGATAGTCGGCGTACTTGAGCACGTAGTCGCGCGCTCCGCCGGTGAAGGCGAACTGCTGATCCGTGTCGATGTTCATCTTGATCACACCGTAGCCGATGGCCTCGCGAATCTCATCGACGCTGGACCCACTGCCGCCGTGGAAGACGAAGTTGCAGGGCTGGGGCGCCGTCTGCAGATGCTTCTCGATATAGAGCTGGCTATCGCGCAGAATGGTGGGCGTCAGCTTGACATTGCCCGGCTTGTAGACGCCGTGCACGTTGCCGAAAGAGGCCGCAATGGTGAAGCGCGGACTGATCTTGCTCAGCTCTTCGAAGGCGTAGGCCACTTCTTCAGGCTGCGTGTACAGGCGCGACGCGTCCACGCCGGTGTTGTCCACGCCATCCTCTTCTCCGCCGGTGACACCCAGTTCGATCTCCAGGCCCATGTCTATGGCGCTCATGCGCTCCAAGTAGCGCTTGCAGATCTCGATGTTTTCCTTCAGCGGCATTTCCGAAAGGTCGAGCATGTGCGAGCTGAACAACGGACGCCCGGTCTGCTTGTAATGTGCCTCGCCAGCCTCCAGCATGCCGTCGACCCAGCCCAGCAGCTTGTGCGCGGCGTGATCCGAATGCATGATGACAGGTACGCCGTAGACTTCGGCCAAGGTGTGCACGTGACGCGCCGCAGCAACTGCACCGGCGATACCGGCGCGATGGCCGCTGTTGTCCAGGCCCTTGCCGCCGTAGAAGACGGCGCCCGACGAACTTGTCTGGATGATGATGGGGGAAGCCACCGCCGCAGCGGTCTCCAGAGCCGCGTTGAGGGAATTGGTTCCGACGATGTTCACACCGGGCAGGGCAAACTGGTTCTTCCTGGCCAGGGCATACAAGCGGTCCAGACGTTCTCCCGTTACGACACCTGTGTAGCTCATGTGGGTCACCTCGTGTTCATGGATAGGTTAGTGCCAGAATAGCAAAGCCTCGCCTTTTGCAAAATGTATCACTCCATCAGCGTCTGCAGAAGCTCACGTCGCAGTTCCTCGCGCTCCACGCTTTCGGGATGGTCAACCGCATTCTGTAGCACGGCCAGCGGACTTTCTGCCTCCACGGCCAACAAGCTGTGGCACAGTGTACACTCCATCGAAATGGCATCCCCTTGCTCGTCCTTCATCTGCGGATTGTGACACCTGAAGCAGCCTACGCCGTCGCGATGCCCCAGATGGCTGGGATAGGCTCCCCAGTCAATGCGCATTCCGGGATGAATGTTGCGCGTCCAGATCTCCTGCACCGTGCCGATGGCCTGTTCCAGCTCTTCGCCATGCGCACGAGCTTGTGCCGGCCAGGAACGCTCCATGCGATTGCGCATGCCCAGCTCGATGCCCTGCGCGGCCTGCGCTGCATCAGGATAGCTGCCCAGCAGGCTTTGCAACGCGATCTCTTTGATGCCAGGAATCTCGCGTGACACAAGCCCGCGCTGCATGCGCTCGTCCAACGCGGCTTCGGCACGTTCGTAGATGTGTGTGGCCCGGTTGTGGCAATCGACACAATCCATCTCGCGGGGCTCTTCGCCGGAATCGACGGCGGCCCCCTCCAGGCGGAAGTGCTTCACGCTGCCGTCCATTTGCATCACATCCAGACTGTAGATCGTGACACGCTCCGCGTCCGCTCGATAACGAATGCTGTTCTCCTGTGCGACATGCCAGTGTGCGCCGCCAGCGACTCCGCTGTGGCCGCTGCCTACTTTCATCAGCAGCGTAGTGTAGGAGGGCGTGTTGGCAGAGTCCTGGGCAAAATGCACACGGTTGACCACGCGCTTGCCCAGGAAGAACTCCGGCCAGTGGCACTTTTCGCAGGTCTCTCGCGCGGGACGCAGGTTGTGTACTGGTGTAGGAATCGGACGCTCGTAGAGGTGAAAAGTAGCCGAGATCATCTGCCATGTACCGTTGATCTTGCTGTCGATGAGTGCGCCGACTCCCTCGCCCACGTGACACTCGACGCAGGCCACCCTTGCGTGGGGCGAAGCCTGATAAACCGTCCATTCCGGATTCATCACGCTGTGACACGCCGTTCCGCAGAAGCGTGCACTATCCATGTGATGCAACATGCGCATGCCGGCAAAGGTCAATACTACAAGATTGACCAGGGTCAGCAGGGCAATGGTGCGAAAGAGCGGTGATCCCGTCTCGCTCACACCGCTGGCAATCTCATCGAAGCGCTCCAGCCGCAGATCCATGATCTGGATACCGCGTCGACGCGCAGCCAGCCACCAACCAATTGGAATCAGCAGCAACCCCAGGATGAACAACGCAGGAAATCCCAGATAGACCACAAGACCTGCATAGGCGTTTTGTATCACACCAGCAAAGGAAAGCAACTCGAAGAAGAGAAAACTGAGCAGCGCGGCATGCACCAGTACAACGCCCGTGGAGCTGACACCGTCCAGCGCCAGCCCCTGGATAAATCGTCCCAAGCGCCGAATCATTTCCGGCCCATCACGGGCTGGTAGAAGGACTGGTACAGCTCCTGCATGCGCCCGCTGCGAATGTCCTCCTTGATCTGCGCCGTTGGTCTGCTCATCCACTGGTGCATGGGATCCTGCAGCAGCTGGTCGATGTAGGCATTGGCCTCTGTATCACCCAGCTCGCGCACCTCAGGCAGGAACTTGAAGTAGAAGTGTTGGCCCACGTCGTAGATGCCGTGCCACCAGGTGTAATCCGGCCCCATCATTGCAGCACCGTGACGCGCACGGCGTCCCTCGTGATGCCAGAGCTCCCAGAAGGTCCACTCCAGCTTGTTGCTGAAAGCGGCCGGGCTGGGCATGGAATTGTTCTTCTTCAGAATGTCCATGATCGCCTTGGCAGGTCCGGCAAACTTGTAGTTGTAGAGGTTGACCAGGCCGTCAAACTGGTTGTAGTGCCCCTGCACAAAGACCGCGCTGTGACACGCGCTACAAACCTCCTGCATGTCGCCGCGCTTCTGCTCCCAGTTCTCCGTGTGCTTGGATACGATCGGGCGCAGGGTCCAGGAGATGCGTGTGCCGATATCGTGGCTCAGCGCTTGACCGCGTGTCGGTGATACATGGCAGGTCGCACAGGTCGGTGCTGCGTGATAATCAACGCCGACGCGCCATTCGGGAGAAGCCAGATTCATCTCTTCCACATTGGTGTAGTAGGCAATGCCGTGCTTGCTCTCCTCATAGATCTCCTTTTGCGGATGGTCCGGCCCCAGGTGGCACTTGCCGCAAGTCTCGGGTTGGCGCACCTGTTTCAGCGAGAACACATGGCGTGTGTGACATGCGGTACAGGCTCCCTGTGTGCCATCCGGGTTGATACGACCAATGCCCGAGTTGGGCCAGCTTCCTGCCGCCAGATGGTTTGGCGAATCCGTCGTGGTCTTGATCACACCGCCGTGACACGAAGCACAACCGGCGACAGCAGCCGGATCGCCTCCGACAGCATGGGCCAGATAAGCATCATTGCTGTGCAGGATCTGCCCGGCTGTGGCGTGATACGAAGCTGTAAACTGCTCCGCTTGCTCGGTGTGACAGCGGCCGCAATCGCCGGGAGTTACCAGCGTGGCGATATGCGCGCCCTCATGCTCAAAGGCATCCGCGTCGCTACGTGCGGCCTGATGGCAATCGTAACACGTGACACCGTGCAGAGCGTGCGCCGACTGGAACCATTGTTTGTAGAGCCCGGGGGTCGTCTCCTTGTGACAGGTCATGCAGCGCCCGGCCAGCGCACTCGTCTCGGTGGCAGCGTACACGACGAGTGGCAGCAGTAGCGCCAATGCGACATAAGCCGCAGGTTTGCTCTTCATAGAATTCTCCCGATCCGATTCCGTGGGTGAGTGACGCTTGTCAAGTTGTTGACATTTCATCGTTATGCAAAGAGAAACCACTGCAGATACGAGGACAGTGCAATCTTCATGCAGGGGAAACGAACTGCGTTATAGCGCTGATGATTGATGAAATCAGTACACTGGATGACGACCCTCGCGATCCCTACATTATTTGCTACTAACAACAGGATCGAGAATGAGAGCCTTCGCCACCCTACTTCTGTTCTTCTGTCTTCTTCCCGGCTGGGCCATTGCACTGGACTCCAGCGAGCTGGCCAAAATGCCCGTGCTGGACAATGGTCGCGTCAAGCCATTTGACACCTGGGCCTGGGAGAGCGCGCGCGCCATTTACGGCCGCTCGCATCCGCGTGTTGACGGACAACGTTACCAGGCCAGCGACCTCGCACTGCAGATCGCGCTGCACCCGGATTACTGGTCCGATGTACCGATGATCCGGCTGGATGATCCGCAGCTCAAAGACATGCTGGGAGTACCGCGAGAGGGCAAACGCTACAGCTATCACCAGCTCAGCGGAAGCGGTTTGCGGGAGCTTTGGCATCGCCTGGACAGCGGACACGCGCCAGCGCGCCTCACTCGAACCGGTCAGGAACTGCTGAGTCGCATGATGCGCTTCGAAGAGCTCCTTTCGGGCGACTGGCCGCTAGTGCCGGACACAGGCCACCGACAGGGTGCCTGGACAAATCCGGCGGACTCACCTGCGACTTCGGCTAGCTGGGAGCAGCTGCTGACGGCTGGCCACAGTGAGAATCAGACGGCCTTTGACCAAGCACTGGCAAGCATTCGCCAAGTGGCTGTATCACGCGGTCAAGGCACCATACCCAGTGAGCGCCAGCTTTCTACCGAGCTCTTCTACAATCGACTGCAGCCCTTTCACAAGGCCTGGATCGTCTACATCCTTGTATCACTGCTGAGTTTGGCCTTGCTGGCGAAGCCTGCTGTTTTGTTGCGCAAGAGTACGTATTTGCTGCAATGGCTAGGTCTGCTGCTGCTGACAACTGGACTGGCTTGTATCACGCTGATCACAGGACGCGCTCCGGTATCCAATCTGTTCGAATCGCTGGCCTTCGTTATCTGGTCGCTGCAGATCCTGCTGTTGCTGTTCAATCACCTCACTCACAAGGACTTCCTGCTACTGCTGGCCGGGCTGCTGGGAGCACTGACTCTGAGTTACGCGCTGGATAGCACCATCGACATCAGCATCAATCCGCTGGTGCCCGTGTTACGCAGTTACTGGCTGACGCTGCACGTTACGGTAGTCACCTTCAGCTATGGCGCCTTTCTGGTGGCCGCGGCGTTGGGCCACGTCTGGTTGTGGATGAACCGCCGCGGTGCATCACACGCCGACCGCAAACTCATTGACCAACTAACCTACCGCTGTTTGCAGTTGGGCACCTTGACCTTGGCGCTGGGCATCATTCTGGGCTCGGTCTGGGCCAACGTGGCCTGGGGCCGCTACTGGGGCTGGGACCCGAAGGAAACCTGGAGCCTGATCACTTTCTTCTTCTATCTGGCCCTGCTCCACGGTCGTCTCACGGGCTGGCTCAAACAGCGCGGCAGTGCGGTGGCTTCCATTCTGGGCCTGCTGGTGGTGCTGATGACCTACTTCGGTGTCAACTACTATCTGAGCGGATTGCACAGTTACGCACAGGGCGATGCGTCCACGGTTCCGCTCAAGCTGGGAATCTTCCTGGGGGTCGAAGCCCTCTTCCTGGCCTGGACACTGACGGCGCGCACACAGGCGGAGCCAGACAATGCCCGCTGACCGTGTCGCACTCTTTGATCTTGGCGGTGTGCTTGTGCATTTAGATCACGAGGCATTCGCGCTGGCCTGGGAGTCACTAGGTGTGCCCCGTGATACGCTGCGAAGCAAGCTGGCAGCCTCCCGGGAAGTGCTTGACTGGAATTCTGGAAGACTTGGCATAGACGCGTTCTACTCTTGGCTGCGTGACACACTGAAGCCCCGAAACACGGAAGTGGAGCGGCTAAGAGCCGCCTGGTGCTCACTGCTCGGCGGTGTCAATCGTCCGATGGCGGAGCTGTTATCGGTGTTGGATGATGACGGTTGGACACTCGCCTGCCTCTCGAACACTGATCCCTGGCATCTGGATCACATGAAGCGCTCCTTCACTGAGCTTGCGTCTCTTCGGCACTGGCTTGCCTCTTGTGAATTGGGCGCCATGAAACCTGATATTGCGTGTTACACTCGCGCGCTGGCGGCCCTAGCAGAACCCTCCGATACAGTGCATTTCGTAGATGACAACGAGGATAATGTGCAAGCGGCACGCGCCACCGGAATGCACGCTCTGTATCACGTCCATGGCAGCGCTCCCTCGCACGAATTAGTATCGTTCTTCTCCCTTAGTCCCGAATGGAAGGCCCCTCAATGAGAACCTCGTCCTCACTTTATCTCCCGCTACTGCTGGGAGCATTTAGCCTGGCCATGGCAAACACACCTTTGAGCACACTACCTGCCGGTGCTGAAATACTGACGCTGGATAACGGTCTGCGCGTATTGCTGCTGCCTGACCCGGCCTCTCCGGTTGTCGCTTGCTGTGCGCAAGTGGGTGTGGGCACCAACGATGAGGAGTGGTCCCGCAAAGGCGTGAGTCACATGCTGGAACACCTGCTCTTTGGCGGCAGTGAGCGCTACAGTCAGCAGGAACTGTACGACCTGGTGGATTCCCGCGGTGGCTACAACAACGCCAACACCGCTGCGACCTACACGAACTTCATGGTGCTGATGCCCGCCGAAGACCTGCGTCTGGCCATGGAAGTGCAAAGCGAAATGCTCTTTCACTCCACCATGCCCGCCGAGCGCGTCGAGATTGAGCGCGGCATTATTCTGGAAGAACTCGCCGGAGATCAGAGCCGGGAGGATCCCGCCGAGGCCGCGTGGCAGGCAGAGCTGGTTCACGGCAGCAGTGCCGCCGGACCTGCCCTTGGGAGCGTCGCCAACATCTCCAGCTTGGATCGTGATACAATCTTTAACTGGTACAAGCACTGGTATTCACCCGCCAACACGGTGATGGAAGTCGTGGGCAATTTTGAGGCAGGGGAAGCGCGCGAGCTGCTGAACGAGTACTTCGGCACCCTACCGGGCGTCGACATGCCAGCACACCAGCGTGTGCCCATTGCGCTGCAGCCGGGTTTCCTGCAGCGACAAGTGGCGGGAGTCAGCGAAAGTCTGCGCCTCGCCTGGCCCGCGCCAGCACTGGACGAAGAAGGGACACTGGCGGCTCAAGCCCTGAGTGAGCTCGGCGCGAATGTGCTTGAGGCAACGCTTGATCGCGACTGGCCCGGCGCATTTGAACGTGTTGAATTCAGCTACAGTGATACACCCGCTGCCGCAACCTTTGAAGTGAAGGCGCAGCTAAGGGGCGAGCTATCAGCCAAGAATGCACGACAGGCCCTCTGGCAAGCGGCTGCAGCACTTGGTTCTGCCGAATTCACTCAGGAAGAGTTGGCGGCCTTGGCGCTGGAAGCGCGCACCGAAATGGCCCGGCACCGCGAACGACCCCACTTCTTCTCTATGATGTATGCAGACGCTTTTAGTACGCGCAGCTTCGATTGGGCCCTGAGCATGCCTTCGATGCTGGCCGAGCTTTCGCCCGCTGATCTACGATTGTGTGCAAGCGACTATTTATGCCACGAGCCGATGAGCATGCTGCTGACTCCGCCCCAAGATGCCGCAGCTGCCAACCGGCAAGAGTTCTGGCGCGGAGAGCTGGAAAACGGTGTCACACTAGTCGTGGACAGCCTGGGACGCAGCGAGCTCTTTGCCATGCAAGTAGTGTTGCGTGGACGCAGCGTCTGGGAAGGGCCGCAACTAGCAGGCGCACTTGAAGTACTGCAACACCTGCGAGCTACGGCCACGTTGGATCACGACGAGACGACGTTGGAAGCACGCATTCGCGAGCTGGGAGCCAGCTTCACGCTGTACGATAATCCCTGGATTCCCTTTGACGACTACCAGACCAGCAATGGCCACGTTTTTCTGCGTATGGAGCTGCCACCCGCCAACTGGCGTGCCGGTTGCGAGTTGCTGCAGGAAATGCTGCTTTCACCACGTATCACAAGCGATGCTGTAGCGGCGGCCACTCGTCCGCTGCTAATGGCCCTGCGGCGCAATGCGTCTCAGGCCGGCGAGCTGGCGGATGAAAAGCTGAACCACCTGCTTTTTGCCGACACCCCCCTTGAGCTGCAAGCGGGTGGCACAATGCGTACGCTGGCCGCTGTGGACAGTAGTAGCCTGGTGCAGCTGCAGTCGATTGTGACACGCCCGGACAACCTGATTCTGGCCGCTTGCGGTCCTGTGTCTGCTGACAGTCTGCGCCGGTTCTGGAGCGAAGCCATCCCGGCCCGTGATCCGTCGTCGCAGGATCTGGCCTGGTGTGAGACACTATCCTGGCGCACTACATTCCTCAACGATGAGGGCACGCTGAAAAGCGGCGCCTTCATGCCTGCACTCTGCACGGAAACCACTGTGCTGTGTGACACGCTTTCCGCCTCACAGGGCGCGCTGCGTATGGGCAGCATTATCGAGGTCCGCAAGGACGAGCAGGCTGGCTTGCGGCTGCTGGGCGCCGTGCTCTCGTCGCGCTTGGCAACGCATTTGCGTGAAGAACGTGGCCTGGCCTACAGTGTCGGTGCTGCCGCCAGCGCCTTGAATAACGAGCGCGAGGCCTTCTGGATCTGGATGGACAGCCGCGCGCAGAATCTGGACGAGGCCCGCGAGTTGATTCAGAACGAGCTGAAGCAGCTGCGCCGCGAGGGTGTCACGGCCGAAGAGCTGAACCTGGCTCGCCTGCGCATTCTGGGTGGCGATCGCATGCGCCGGCTGACCAGCATCAACCGCGCGCGCTACCTGGCCTTGGATGAACTGGCTCACGAACCAGGCGGACACGCGACGGAACTGGCTGCACTTCAGGAAGTGTCACAGGCTGAAGTACAGGAACTGGCAAAGCGTTATCTTGGCAGTGTGAACTGGCAAACCGTACTCATCTATTAGGTGCATCATGAAATACACAATCGGACTCAGTCTGACAGCGGGTCTTGTTCTGCTTGGTTGCAGCGGCGGAAGCATGCTCTGCCAGATTCCCGGCCCCGGATGTCCACAGGTTGTTTCCCTCGAAGAGCACGCGCTGAGTATCACGCTTGATCCGGAGCAACACCGCGCCAGCTTCGTCGACAGTCTCAGCTTCACCGGCAGCCTGGGCTTCTTCGAATTGAATCACCAACTGGATCTGACAAACGTGGTGCTGAACGGCAAGCCCATCAAGGCCACAAAACTGGTGCGTGTGCGTACCGACGAAAGCGACAATCCAGCCGCTTGTGATACATGGTTTCTGCCCAGGGCAACCGAACCCGGTTCCGGTCTACTGGTGATCCAATACGAGGGCGATCTTTATCAGGACCTGGACGAGGTACGCTTCGGCCATGAAACCGTCGCCGCGGAGTTGCAGGCAACCGTCGCCGCAGGCGGCGCCTGGCTATCCGCAGGAGCCGGTTGGTATCCCGGTTTTCGCAGCGACCTGCTCAGCACCTTTCGCATTCACCTCGATCTCCCCGCCGACTGGGAGGGCATATCGCAGGGACGCCTGGTGCGCGATGTGGTGACACACGGACGTCATCATGTGAGCTGGCAAGGGGAACTGCCTGCTGAAAACGCCAGTGTGCTGGCCGGTCCGTACGATGTGACACGCGAGACCGTCAATGGCGTCGATCTTAGCCTCTGGCTGCTGCGCGAAGGGTGGGACGAGGCGCAAAGCATGGGGCCCTTCGGTCCTGTCAACCGCGAGCAGATTCTTTCGACCTACCAGCGCATGAATCGCCGCTATCTGGAGCTGTACAGCGAGCGCTTTGGCGCCTACCCCTTCAGCAAGTTCGCCGTCGTGGAAGCCTTCTTCCCCGCTGGCTACGGCATGCCTTCGTGGACCGCGCTGGGCAGCCAGGTGATACGAATGCCCTACATCCCCTACACCAGCCTGGGACACGAGTGGCTGCACAACTGGTGGGGCAACGGCGTGATGGTCGATGACAGCGAGGGCAACTGGTGCGAAGGAATTACCGTCTACGGCGCCGACTACTATTACAAGCTGGAAGAAGGTCCTGAAGAGGCTCAGGCCTATCGTCGCGATCTGCTGCAAAGCTGGCGCAGCCAGGTACGCGAAGGCAGTGATGAGCCGCTGGTGGACTTCCGCGCCCGGCACGACGGAGCCAGCCGCGCCATTGGCTATGGCAAGTCGATGATGGTCTTTCACATGGTGTGCCGCGTCATTGGTCAGGAAGCCTTTGACCAGGCCTTGCGCCGTCTGGCCGCCGAGCATCTGGGTGAGCGTGTAAACTTCTCTACGCTCTTTCAGCTCTTCGAGGAAGAGGGCGGAGTCGACCTAAGCCGTTTCAAGGAACAGTGGCTGTATCACAGCGGAGCGCCCAGTCTTGAACTGAGCGATGTGGATTGGCGCACCGACGAAGACGGCGTTCAGCGCGTTCATGGCCGTATCACGCAGGACACTTCCCTTAGTGACGGCTTTGTCTGGGAGCTGGATCTTCCGCTACGCGTCGTGTGTCACAACGGCGACGTCATTGAGCGCAATCTGTTGATGCAGGACTCAGTGCTGGATTTCGCTCTGGAAGTACCGGAGCCACGCGAGCTGCTGCTTGATCCCGACAACGACATCTTCCGCCGCCTGGACGCGGGTGAAATCGAAGCCAGCATCAGTCTGTGTCTGGCCGACGAAACTCCGCTGCTGGTGGTTCCCGATGCCTGGTTGCGTGATACAGGCCACATGGAACACCTGCGAGCTTTCGCCTCGCGTCTCACCGATGCCGAGGAGCTGCAGATTCGCGGCTGGTCTCAAGTGGACACCAAAGAGGCACTGGCCTCCCGCAGCCTGATCTGTGTCAATCCGCCCGAGCTGCCCGCAGGCACAGAGTTTCTACCCTTCCGCCGCAGTGAAGAGGGTTTCAGTGTGGCTGGCATTGAAGGAAACTGGCAGCAGGACAATCTGGTGTTGGCGCTAAAGGCTAAGGCCAACGAGGAAACGGGCGCACTGCTCTTCTTCGTCAGCACGCCGGACAACCTGGGTTACATGGCGCGCAAAGTGCCGCATTACGGCAAGTACGGCGTGCTGGTTTTCGACAACGAAGGAACGAACACCCACAAAGATCGGCTGCCAGCGGGTTCCAATCCCCTGCGCGTCCGGATCGGCGCAATGAACTAATCCCTCTTCATCGGTATTGGTGCCTGCCGCAAGCGGCAGGATTGCTATCGATATCGGAGTCGAAATCGGACAGCATTCTACGATACTCAGGAGCGGACGAAGGTCCGCTCTTTCTTAGTACACGAAACAGAAGCCCGAGCACTAGCAACGCCACACCATTTACACTGAGATGAAAGGGCGCTGCAGCACATCCTGTTACGAACCTCGGGGGTAAACTCTGTAGTCAGGGTGCAATTTATCCTGTTGGCCTTTCTTGGGACACTTCCTCTTCAGCCGGATCTGGCGCAAACTCCAGACTCGACTGGGATTCTTCCTCCTTGACCACCTTGCGAATCTCGCGAACATTCTGTGCGATGGGCGCAATGGAAACCACCTGCTGCCCTTCAGGCAAGTAGAAGAGGTAGGCGCTGTTCTGCCCCACCAGGTGCACGGGTAGTTCTTCTCCGCTGCTGAAGCTCAGGATGTGTGTAGCGCTGAAGGGCTGATCGCGAAGGTCCTGCTTAGTGAACACACCGCGCGCGCTGCCGAAGCCCAGGAACATGGAAACCACCATGAAGACCACCAGCATTCGACGCTCGCTGGGGTCATTCTCGTCGTAGAGCTTGTCCGCTTTCTCCATGTTGTTCAAGCGCTGGTACCAGCGACGATCACGAAAACGGCGATGAAGACGCATGCCGATGACTGCGACGAAGAAGTAACAGCCGCCAATCACGGCGGTGAAAGCGATGGCCGTTGCCAGATCCTCGGTGACGATGCTGACGGGCGAGAGCAGCACATCCAGCAGATCCACGTAGCCCAGGATGTCCACGCCCAGAATCTTGTAGTAGATCACATCGCTGATCAGCCCCAGCAGAATCAGCAGCAGATAGCCCAGGGAGAGGGTTTCCTGTAGAGTGAATTTTCTGCGGCTCATGGCATCCTCTGTTTCTGCAAATCGGCGTTCGAGCACGAACTCTCTCCATTGTAATACAAGACTGGAATTGGCAGCGCTGGCGTCTATTTCACTTTCTGCAGGTAGGGCTTCGATCCCATCAAAGTCCATTCCTCGCCGTAGATGGAGCGATAGCGAATGTTCATGTCGAGATCCGGATTGCGCAGCTGTCCGATGGCCCATCACCAAAGGTCCGGTTCCAAGATAGCAGAGCTCACAGTCTGTATCACGGCGATTGACTCACTTCCGCTGGCCGAATTCTTCAAGACTGTCACGAGTCCTGCAGCTACCTTGAGGCCTTGATCGTGTATCACAATCCAAAACTGAGGTCAGCCATGTCGCCCCTAGCCATCAGCACCACCTTCACCACAGTAAACCTGCAGGCCAGCCGCCACTTCTACGAACAGCACTTCGATGCCCGCACCGTCTTCGATTGTGGTTGGTACGTGGTCCTTCGTTTTCCCGGACAGAAGCCAGAAGCGGAAGTCTGCCTGATGGAGCCACAGAACGGCGCTCCGGAATTCAGGGGCGGCGTGACACTCAACCTGCGTGTGACAAATGCGGACGAAGTGTACGCGCGGCTGACACAGTCCGGGCTGGAAACAATGATTCCGCTTGAGGATCACCCCTGGGGCGATCGGGGTTTTGGCTTGCTGGACCCGAGCGGCATTGTCGTCTACTGCTATCACGAAATCGAACCCAGTGAGGAGTTCAAGCCCTACTTCCTGGAAGCGTAGTTGTGAAACCGGATAGCGAATCCGCCTGGTCTGCGTTGTATCACAAATATCGGCAGCGCGCTCCGATCCTACGGAAGAAGGTGTGTCACACAGGGATTCGGGTGATTCTGGTCAAAGCATGCAGACAAGACCGGTGAAAGCATCCGGCGCACAGAGCGCATGGCGGGTGCTTGCCGAAGCCCTGCGCAGAGCGCTAGGTGTGTGCGCAAACCAGTGCTGCATCTCGCGTGTCATGTGTGCCTGATCGGAGTAGCCCGTTCTTAGCGCAATTTCAGCCAACGATTCGTGCGTGGTGACGAGCAGACGCCCTGCTCTGCGTGCGCGATACAGCCTCAGCCAGAACTGGGGCGATTGGCCCGTGGCCTGCGTGATACGGCGTCGCAGCGTGCGCGTGCTGTGAGACAGCCTGGGCAGACAGGCTGGTTGCTCCTGTAGTGCCTGCAGAAAGTCACCGACGATGCTTAGAGGCGCACTGAAGCTGTCGTGCAACAGCTCGATCATGCGCCCGGCTAACTCTTGCGGGTGATCAAAGCAGGAAGGCGTCCAGCACAGGCGATCCGCGTCAAGCAACTCCTGACCGAACCCCGTCCCCAATACCGCGCTGGCTTTTTGTGTCACGCCCGCTGGCACACGCACGCCCACATAGCGCGTGCCCGGTGCGGCTTCCACCCGGTAGGGCGCGGCATCCAGGCCGGTGAAGAAGGCGGCGACCTTGCCTGTGGGAGTAAGCACGGCAATCAGATCACGGCAGCCATCGGGAAAGACGGACAGCGGACCGCTGGATTGCGTGTTCCAGACGGCCAGGTGCTTTGCGTCAAGATGAGGCCGGCTGTGAGTGCTCATCGCTTCTCCATCTGCACTTGTGATCCTTCCTCTCCGCAACTGGCTCGTAGAAGATCAAAAACCTTAGCGACGCTCTCCTCCGTGTTGCCGGTTTGATGCAGCACCGAATTGGACGCACTGCGCATCAGGGTCAGCAACTTGACGCTACCCATGATTCTATAAAGGACTTCTGCCGAATGTCCATCGCCAGCAAAGTAGGCGGCCACGCATTCCCGACCATACTCCGCGATCTGCCACCAGGCATCCGGGTCAGCGTCATCGCCCTCTAACTCGATGTAGTCCAGTTCCAGCAGATTGAGCCCAACATGCACATACTCGGGATCCAGCAGGGTGAAGGCCTCGCCATCGAAGAGAATGTTACCCGGGTGCACATCGCCGTGGCAGTAGGTGACAAAGCCGTGGTGCAAACCCGCGAGGCCGTCGAGGTAGTCGTTTGGTGTTCCTGGCAGTCCGGCCAGCTCCATGTGAAAGCGCACTTCGCCTTCAAGGAAGTGTGCTATCGAGGGGTAGTTCTGCTTCGTGAAACGCGAGTAGAGCGGTGCCTGCTTCGCATTCTTCCTGTGCCAGGAACGCAGCCCCGCGAAGAACTCCGGCAGCCGCTGTCGCTCCCGCTCACGCAGTGTATCACCACGTCTCCAGGGCAAGAGCGCAAGGGTGCCAGTGGGAAACTCAATCATGCGGTCGACCGGCTGAACCAGGGGACGCATGGCCCGAGGATTCGCGTGGGCCTCACGCAGACCGCGCAGCAGCTGCTGTTCCTGGGCAGGAATGAGTTTCGCCGTAAACGATTTATCCCTCGACAGATCGCTGATGCGCCAGGAGCGCGCAGACAGCTTGGTAGCGGTGGCTGATATCGAGACGACACCAGTGCTGACAAGTATCTCCAGCAGCTGCGCGGGGTTGTCCGCAATCATCAATCGGGCCACCTCGTGTTGTGAGTTCGCTGCGGCGCAGAGTACCCATAGCGCAGGTCATCCTTCCATTCCCCACGAATCAGTACATGGCGTTTCAGCAGTAGCTCCTGTTGGAATCCCAACCCCTCTAAAAGTCCCCTCGACGCTCTGTTGTCTGGATCCGTATGGGCAATCACCCTGAGGACTCCGCACCGGGCACGCAGAAACTGCAAAAGCGCGGACACCGCTTCCCTCCCCAACCCCTTTCGCTGAAAGGGTGGCGCAATCGTGAAGCCGATCTCGGCCTGCTGATCGGCCTGGGCGCAATATCCGCAATCGCCGATGAGTGTCGCAGCCTCGGCAAGGAAAATCCCGAACTGCTGCCACCGCCCCTCCGGACAATTCTCTCGATGCGTCGACCTGCTGATGAACTCCTCCGCATCGCGCACGCTCTGCGGGCACCAGCCCTGGAAGCGGGCGACCTCCGGCAGGCTGCGATAGTTGAAAAGCGCGAGCGCATCCTCGTGGGAAAGGGGACGCAGGAGGGTTCTCGTTGTAGGAATCAGATTCAAGCCCTCGCCTCCCCGCTTCTGTCAGCATGGCACACAAAATCGCACTCCAGGATACTCAGCCTATTCCTCATGCGGAAAGCGTAGAAAGCCGGGCACAGATTCCAGCGCCTCATCCCAGTTCGCCTTCTTCGAGATGAAGATGTGCCCATCGGGCGACTTGTCCAGCTCGACATCCAAGCTGCCGGCGGGAACAACCAGCAAGCCGCCCTCCATTTGCAGACTGGGCAAAGCCGAACCGCAGCTAGTGCAAAAGGCCTTCACATGTTGGGTGTTCGGCAGCTCGAAGACGCGCACCTGGCTTTCGCCCGTCAACCACTCAAGCCTGGCGGTCGACGAAAACAAGTTAGCCGCATGCGCGGAACCCGTATCCTTCCGGCAATATCCGCAATGACAGAGGTAGAAGCTCTCAAACTCGCCGACGACCTTGTAGCTGACCGCCCGGCACAAGCACGAGCCAGTGTATTCCATGTGCAGTTCCTGTTTTCTCTTCAAGGTTCCTGTGCCTAGCGTAAATAGCCCCAGCGTCCGTGGATGTCGGCGTCCGCCGCAATTGCGTCGTTGAAGCGCTTGCTGGAGACGCTCCGATAGCGGGGATTCGGCGCCTGTGCCTGCGCACGCGCCAGGTTCTGCGGGTTGATCCAGTCGGGAATGGGCGTTACGCCTTCGAACTCGGAAATGGGCTTGAAGTAGATCCAGCCGTCACAGAAATCCGCCAGTTTGAAGTCCGCATAGCCATGCATGTAAACTGCATCGTGTACGCGGATCTGTCCGAAGGGGCTGTTCGCGAGGTCAAAGCCCAGGTTACGCAGGCCGGCTTGAGTCATGAGCGCATCAATCACGCCATCGGCCGGATGACAAAGCTCGTCGCCATACCCTGCCTTCGTATCCCAGGGCGCATGCAGGAACACGGTCAGCGATCTGGTGCCGATCTCGTCAAACACATAATTGCCGCATCTGGGAGAAGAGTCGAACTCGAGGAAGGCGCCCTCACGCACAATGGGCTGGCGGTAGTGCGTGAACGCATGATGGATGCCGCAATGGACGAGCACCTTTCCACCGTCGCGGACTTCATCCAGGATCACGCGCGCATAGTCCTCCTCCGTGGCTCCGCCCCACACGCGCCTGCGCATCTTCGGGTTTCGCATGTCCTCCACCGTCTGGAACAGGCTCCAGTCCGGCGAATTGTTGATTCCGAGAACGCGCAGGCGGGGAGCGCCGTCCGGAAGTTGCGCATTCAACTGCCAGGCCGCGTGAAAGACATCCACGTATTCCTGATAGCCCCAGAACACAAACTGCCTGAAGACGATTTCGCGTGCCAGCGCCTCGTTCCAGCTCGGCAGCGCAAGCAGGGAATCCACCAGCGGCTGATCCTCACGGCGCGCAAACTCCGTCGCCAGCGCATGCACACCGGCCGCGTAGACATCGTCCAGCACATGCTGCACGAATTCCACATCGTGCTTCACGCGATGCTGCTCGCCCAGGAAGACCACGTCGTGCTCGCGAAAGAGCCCGGCCACATAGGCTTCCGGCACCTGCGCCTCCCGGTCAAGCCAGGACAGCAGCTCCCGGCTGAACGCGTCGTCGATCCCGGCGGGCTCGATCTGTTTGTGGGGCAGAGGAATGCAGGAACAAAGGAGGACGAGGGGGAGCAAAGCTGACAGGAAGCGCATGGGTTCTCCTTTCTGGGCAGTTGGGCTGTTGCATGCTGAAGAATGTACCTATGTGCGACGGTCGAGCGGAGCGGAAAGTGCCAGCAAGGAATCATTCAGCTGGCGCTTCAGGACCAGAGATCCTGGTTCTATCTCAAAGGACAAGCCCACGCAGAGCGAATTGCTGAAATGCCTGGGGATGCAGATTCAGATCGGCAATAGCGCAGCGGCCTGGAGATCTTGCCTTGCGCGCAGACTTGGTCCCCGCCCCGTCGCCAGGCACCTGCTCGATTGCGCAAGCCCCATCCCTGGCCCGGCACTTCGCGCGTCCGGATCCAAGCACAGAATCGCCTAGGCCGGATAGGGCGAGAACTGATCGGCGACCGCCCACCACTTCCCCTCTTCCTAGACGAAGAAGAACATGTCCCGGCCCGAGGTGTTGACGGTCTTGCCGCCCATGTCGAAGGACATGTCGTAGTAGTAGGCCACCACCGCCGAATTGCCATACACATGAATGACCGGATCGAGCTCTTCCCAGCGGTGAATGCGGGCCGCGCGGCTGAAGGCCTGCCAGCCGGCGACACAGGCCTCGCCGCCCTCAAGACGCTTGCGGTCCACGGGCGAGATGGCCAGCATGTCCCGGTGGAAGTAGTTGGTGAGGTCTTCCCCGTCGCCCTTTGTCCAGGCATCGTTCATGGCGCGCACGGTGGCCCAGATCTCCTGCTTGATGGGGTCGGTGAAGGGGGGCATGGGGCTTCCTTTGGTTTGCTCGCGGGAGGGATCCCAGTCTGTTCTCAGATTCCAGAAGTGTCTTCCTGCCTAAGCTACAGCACATTCTCCGCAGATCCGCACGTATTCTCCGCAACTGGTGCGGTGATTGTGGCGGCTGTTCTCCGCATGGGTGCTGTGGCAGGGAATTTGAATCAGATGGCCAGGGGCTCGAAGCTGGGCAGGTTGTGCAAAGTCCTGGTGATCAACGGTAAAATTGTGTTTGGCGGCGGGGTTGTTCTGGAGCTGGTGGTGTGGTAAAGCGGGAATCGTGGTTTTGCCTGTCTCGCAAAGAGCCAGAAATCGGAGGGAAAATCTCTGCGCTCTTGACAATGGGGGCATCATAAGTGTTAAGTGTCAGTCTCCGCGGGAATGAGACTTTGTAGCGTTTTCTCATTCTTTGAAATGAGATAGACCGCAATCCTATCTCCATCGTCATCACAGCATTCATACTCAATGTGCTTCAAATTGTGCTCATGTGCCGCACTAACAGGATTGTGAACATCCGAGATGCTAGAATAAGGCATAACAAGTAGTGAATCATCACCGAAGCGACCTGAGAATGCTTTCATTGTCTCATGTAGAATTGGTAGTCCAGCTTTATCCCTTCCCATCGAGTTGTAGACGGCGAGAGGTGATGGGTAGAAGGGATGATTGAATACGACCAGATACTTAACACTTGAATCACCGACTGGCACTGGATCCAACAAGTTCCCTTGAAGTACATGCACTATATCACCAGTATGCCCTAGTCTACCACAGTTTTCTCTTGCATTCATCACAGCAATCGGTGAAATATCTGTTGCAAACACGCTTTTACAGAATTCGGCGAGCTCGATTGCGAGAATACCTGTACCAGTCCCAATGTCGATCCCAACAACATCATGACCATGGCGTAAAAGGTTGCTTCCGATCTTCCGAATTGCTTGTATCAATAGCCTGTTACCAAGACCAATCTCTGGTGGGAATACAGAGGGAAAAACAACTAAGTCGTGACCTTCAACACATACTGAATACTTCTCTGGATGCGAATGCACATATCGTAACATCTCATTGCAGCGTTCCTTCTGACGAAGAGTTCGATAGTCTCCGGAGAACTCGGTCACAATGTCTCTTGCCTGAAGCCTAACATATCGAAGAATCTCTCGCATTAGACCAATCCACTCATCATCCTCACTCATAAATCCTGATACTACAAGGCCTTTATCTTGTGAAGCGATTGATGTGAAATAGATGATCCCACGCGATTTACCTGTGTTTGACCTAGCTAGTATCACTTGGACTGGAGGGCGCGGAGCACATAGCAGCGCGAAGTCCGAGTACCCCCGGAAGCCCCCAAACTCAAACAGTGCTTCGATAGATCTTAAGTATAGTTCATACGAATTTCTTGTAGACTGCCCATCTATAACCCCATATTTCTCCATTTCCTCACAAAACTCCATTAGCGGAGAAGAATCGGTCTCTAAAGATGACTGCCATTCTCTGCAAATAATCGTCGTCTTGCACCCGCTAGAGACTAAACGCTGACGAATCTTCGTCTTCCATACTTCTCTCTCCGCACTTGAGAGTTCAATACCGAATACTGGTGTCGCTGATATCATTATGAATTCCGATCCTGGCTCATCGTTTAGCCAGTCCACCAATTCTATTGTTTTCGCATAAATAGAGTCAAAGTCCTTAAGTGGATATTGAAGTCGATCAGCAATTCTTTTCACTTCATAGTCAAATCTTGATGGAATGAGACTGACTAAGTATGCAACAGCAATTGTAAGAATGATTCCTATCAATGCACCCCACTCATCTATGAACATCATCAATGTTTGCAGGGATACTACATCTTCCTTTACGTTCACAGACACGAAGTAACCAGCAACCATCAAAGCAATGAGCACTGAAAATCCGATCATAAGGCGGATGTGCGGACGCAACCGGATTTCTTTTAACATATAGCGGTCCTCGCTTTGGCACTTAACGCCCGCGTAATTGGCGCGAGCTTGCGTGCGTCCTAATTGACGCGTTTGTCAGTGCATTATTGCTCTGATGTAATGAAAACTGCATCAGGAAAACCAATAATCTCTTTCGTTAAATCATTTTCAATTCCGCGAGGATTAGCTACACGCTCCTCTGGATCGTTTACAAAGCAAATTAGCTGACCACAATTTGGATGCGATTGATAGCGCTGAGAATCAATTATTAGTTACTCACCAACTTCCTTGGCACCCAGATTCTTACGAGTTCTTTAATTTCAATAACAATTTGCTCTTGCTTAAGAAGAAATTCCACACGAGATGCTAAACTTGCATAGCTTGGCGTGTATTCTTCCGCTCTTATGTTATCAAAATAGAGCTTCAATAACTCATGAAATACATCTTGAACATTATATTCATCTTCTATTTCAATAGTTGGTCTATCTGAGCATCTTGCTCTTAATTGGCGCGCTACCTGATGGAAACGACTCATAATGAGTGTTATTTTCAACAGCGCCAATCTCTACTACATGATATTCAGCCGCTTCTTCCTGCCAATACTCTTCTATCTCGTCAATAAATGACTCAATAACAGTGATTGCAGTACTTTCACCACTTCTATAGGCCGCTTCAAATTCAGGGTCTTGAGTACCAATTGTGAAATAGCTAAGGTGATAGCTGATATCTTCGAAATCTTGTGTATGCCGTGTTCCTTCACCAAATATTCGCTCAATAGCCACATCGGTGTCCCTATGCCATTTTAAATTCTTGGCTATCACTCGTCATATTTAAATGTAACTGAACTCTGTCTTTCAAAGCTTCTAATCTATTTTTGGCTTCATTTTTATTCAAAGCGATGATTCTCCTTGAGCACTAACCTGGCGTTAAGCTGCGGGCGGCCTTGGCACGGGCCTGGCTCTTCCAGGACCGTGACAAGGACGAGCCGTCAGCTTGAACGGCTTGTTATACTGGAGCCTAAGCAGATAGCACATATCCCCAGAACCCTGCCGCAGCAACACAAACGACCAGCCCTACTCGAGTCGAGGACAGAATCCGGCGAAATACTGGATGCTCCCTAGGTTTGAGGCCGACTTCTGCACAAAGCTTGTAATACTCTGGTTTACTGCGGTTTGTGTAGTGCAAGCTAGCCATCTGGACTAAAAGCCAGACAACTCCGAGTACCGCGCCTGCAATCGGTACTGCCGGAATACTCGTGCCTGCTTCTTGTTCGGCGAATGCTACGAACAACCCAGCGTGCAATGCAGAAAAGGCCACGAATCGAGACCAATAGAGATTCTGCTCTTGGAGAACACGATCGTGGAGTACGTCAAACTTCTGCTTCTTCCCCCCGAACCACTCTGGGATTCGATCTGCGCTTTCGTTAGACATATTCACCTCATTCCGAACTTCGTGATTCAGTATAACATCTGATTCTACGGACCGCATATGACCAGCCCTTGTGCCTTACACGGGTCCTGATAAGTACGACGTACACATTGCTGCAGTCCTGTGTTTCTCATGCAGAGCGCCCCCCAGAGTAGGAATTGGGAGCAGGCAAAACAAGAGAAATCACGGTTTTGTCCAGAATACATGTCACTCGAAGTCGGCCTTGCAGCCTATTCATGGATACTCTTTGCCTGCCCCCAATAATCTCTTATCCTGACACAGAACTCGTACTTATCAGGGCGGACTTATCTTGACAGAACCAAGGCTTTTGTTTCTCTTCCGCGCAGCTTGCCGCAAACATCATCTTAGTCCAAAAACGGAGCGCAGCTATTGGAGTCGGATACTCAAGTTCTTGAGATACAATAATCTTCAGCATCCCTGTGAGCTGAAGCCAAGCGCTGTAGAAGACTTTCTATCCCATCTTGCCGTCCACCAATGCGTGGCCCCTTCCACTCAGACCCAAGCCCTTTGCGCCATTGTTTTCCTGTACCGAAATGTTCTACACCACGAAATTGGTGAGTTCTCAAGCTTCACGAAAGCCAAGCCATCAAAGCATATCCCGGCTGTGCTTTCACGGCAGGAAGTCCGGTCGCTGCTGGACAACCTTGAGGGTGTCTTCCGCTTGCAGGCCTCGCTGCTCTATAGTGCCGGATTGCGCCTGACGGAGTGCGTGTGATGTCCGCTTCGCGTCCATCACCTCGACGAAGCCCCGCATCTCGTGCGACTGTATCTGAAACTCCGTTTAACTGCGGGTCTTCGTCCATAGGGTACAATGGCATCCTGTCGAAGAGAAGACGAAGAATCGGCTTCCGATTCTACACGCATCCCAGCCACCCTTCCCCGAAAGCCAGCTTACGACACATGCGCGTAAGCGCATCTGTGAACACCGAAGGTGTGAACATATGAGCCAAACATTCCTGCCAGCGCTGCCTACCCGCCCGTGGGGATTGACCAGCGGTCAATCATCCTCGGGTCGGAGGGGCGAGCGCTTTCTTTGTTACTTTCTTTGGCGCGACAAAGAAAGTAACTTGTCTTCGCCCGCCGCGCAGGCGCGCCTTCCGCGCAGGAAAAAGAAGAAGCGGACTTTCATCCGCTCCTTGTGGTTCACAAAGGAAGAAAAACCGAGACCGAGTCAAGCCCAGCCATCAGCGACAAGCCCGTCTCGCAGGGAAAGCCTCGATACCGATACCGAATCCCGATAGCGATACCGATTAAGAAAAACGCCCGCCGCGTAGGCGAGGGGAAAGCTAGGCTTTCGTCCACTCTAAGAGCTGGACCATCAGGGCCTTCTGGGCATGCATGCGGTTCTCGGCCTCGTCAAAGACAACGCTCTGCGGGCCGTCCATCACCTCATCGGTGATCTCCTTGCCACGCTCGGCGGGCAGGCAATGCATCACGAGGGCATCCTTCTTGGCGAGGCTGAGCAGATTGCCATTAATCTGATACGCCCGCAGCATGTTGGCCTTGGCATCGGCCTGATCCTTCTGGCCCATGCTGGCCCAGACATCGGTGTAGAGCACGTCGGCGCCTTCGGCGGCGGCACGCGGATCATCGGTAACGACAATCTTCGACAGGCCTTCTTCCTGCGCGGCCTTCAGAATGCCGGGATCGGGCATGCAGTTGGGGCTGGTGGCCACGCGCAGTTCCATCGGAATGCGACGCGCCAGGTTCAGCCAGCTATTGGTCATGTTGTTGCCGTCGCCCAGATAGGTCACGGTCAAATTGTCGATGCTGCCCTTGTGCTCGTAGACGGTGAAGATGTCCGCCAGCACCTGGCAGGGATGGGTCAGGTCGGTGAGCATATTGACCACCGGCACATCGGCGTTGGCGGCCAGCTCTTCTACGGAAGCGTGGGAGAAGGTGCGAATGAGGATCGCATCGACGTAGCGGCTCATCACTTTGGCCACGTCGTAGATGGACTCGCGCTTGCCCAGCTCAATCTCCTTCTCGGTGATGTAGAGGGTCTTGCCGCCCAACTGACTCAGGCCGACCTCGAAGGAGATGCGCGTACGCAGCGAGGGCTTATGGAAAATGCAGGCAAAGGCCATGTTGTCGAAGGGCTTGCGGAAAGTACCGCTCTTCACCTCCGCCTTCATCTCGGCGGCCAACTTCAACATTCCACGAATTTCATCGGCGGTGAAATCGGTCAACTGCAGGCAGTCACGCTTCATGTGGCTGTCTCCTCTATTCATGCTTCACATTGTTTGTATCACAACCGCCTGCATCCCGTGATACAAGCGGCGATTTGTGTCACAGAATGTACTTCGAGAGATCCTCGTCCTCAACTACGGAGGCCAGGCGCTCGCGTACAAGTTTGGCGTCCACCTTCAGCTCCTCCATGCCCTTCTTCGGCAGTTCAAAGAGCTCCTCCTCGAAGAGCAGGTGCATCAGCCCCTGCAGACGGCGTGCGCCGATGTTGCCCGCACGGCGGTTGGCGGTCACGGCATACTCGGCCACCTCGCGCACGGCGTCGGTAGAAAACTCCATGCGCACACCCTCGCTGGCAAAGAGCGCCTCGTACTGGCGCACCAGCGCGTTGGCGGGCTGGGTCAGAATACGCTCGAACTCGCGGCGACCCAGCGCGTCCAATTCGACGCGCACGGGAAAGCGCCCCTGCAGCTCGGGAATCAGATCGCCGGGCTTGCTCAAGTGGAAGGCGCCCGAGGCGATGAAGAGCATGTGATCGGTATGCACGGGGCCGTAGCGCGTCTGCACCACGGTGCCCTCGATGACGGGCAGAATGTCCTTCTGCACTCCCTGGCGACTGACGTCGGGCCCGTTGCCACCCTCGCCACCCGAAGAGCAGATCTTGTCGATCTCGTCAATGAAAACGATGCCCAGTTGCTCGCACTTGTCCAGCGCGCGGTCGATGACTTGGTCTATATCCATCTGCCGCTCGCTCTCGTCCTCGCGTAAGCGGCGACGGCCTTCGGCCACGGTCATGGAGCGCACCTGGGTCTGGCGCGGCATCATGTCGCCCAGAAATTCCTGCAGATTGCCGGCAATCTCCTCCATGCCTCCCGGCGTGAAGATTTGCATCATCGCGCTGCTGCCGCCGCCCACCACTTCCAGCTCGACGCTTTCGCCGTCGAGCTCGCCCCGTCGCAGGCGCTCGGGCAATGCGACCAGTTCCTCTTCGCGGCCTTCAAAGCTACGCTGCAGGGCTTCCAGCAGGCGCTGCTCAACGGCGCGACCGATTTCCTCCGCCAAGCGCTCTTCTTCCAGAACGCGCTCGTGCTGCACCGCCAGCTCCACCAGGTCGCGGATCATTGATTCGACATCGCGGCCCACGTAGCCCACTTCGGTGAAGCGACTGGCCTCGACCTTGATGAAGGGCGCCTGCGCCAGTGCGGCCAGACGGCGGGCGATTTCGGTTTTGCCCACGCCGGTGGGTCCGATCAGGATGATGTTGAAGGGCAGGATCTCGCTGCGGATCTCCTCGGGGCAGTGCTGACGGCGCCAGCGATTGCGCAGCGCCACGGCTACTGCACGCTTGGCCTTCTGCTGGCCGACGATGTAGCGGTCCAGCTCCTTGACGATGCGCTTGGGCGAGAGGGCCTCGGCGCTCTCCGCCGAACTGCCCTTGCGCTTGCCGCCCTTGGGTCCGCGCTTCACCGCTCCCGCGGCCGCACCCGGACCGCCCCTCAGCTCACTGTTCTTCTGTGCCGCTTCTTCCGGCAGCTGCTCGTCGTGTTTATTTGCCAAGACTATGTACCGTGATGTGATGATTGGTGTAGATGCAGATGTCCGCGGCGATGGTCAGCGATTCCTTGACGATCTCCTCGGCGCTCATCTTGGTGTGATGCATCAGCGCGCGCGCGGCCGCCAGTGCGTAGGGTCCGCCGCTACCGATGGCCAGCACCTGATCGTCAGGCTCGATGATGTCGCCCAGGCCACTGACCATGTAGATGTGTTTGGTGTCCGCCACCAGCAACAGCGCGTCCAGGTGACGCATCACCTTGTCGGTGCGCCACTCCTTGGCCAGCTCGACAACGCTGCGGGTCAACTCGCCCTGGTGGCTTTCCAGCATCTGCTCGAAGCGCTCGAAAAGGGCAAAGGCGTCAGCGGTACTGCCAGCGAAGCCCGCCAGTACTTTCCCATCGCGAAGAGGACGCACTTTGACCGCGCCCGCTTTCAGCGATGTATCACCAAAACTCACCTGACCGTCGCTGCCAATGGCCGTCTTGCCGCGATGTCTCACGCAGACCACGGTTGTGCCGTGAAAGGGGCTGGGCCTGTGGCCGGAATTGCTCATCTCGTCTCCTGTTCAGGCAGCCCCGCGTCCGGAATTCCGGAAAGCCGCAAGGCCGTGGCGCACACGCGCACACAAAGGGCTCGCAATGTAACGAAAAGACGGGGACTCCCCGCCGCAATGGCGAAGAGTCCCCGGGGGATTTCGAGTGTGAAGGACCGCTATTCGCAGACCGCCACGACCTTGAAGAACTGCTTGCCCTCGGCAAGGGCATTGGTCACAGTGTAACTCAACTCGTTGACCACGGCCAGTTCGCTGAAGTTTGCGAAACCGGTGCCAGAAGCCAGCACGCGGTAGCTGGTGGCGCCGGAAACTTCGGTCCAGCTCAGCTCGATGTTGGCACCATTGGTCACGATCGCCGTCACCGGAGCTTCTTCGCAGTTGCCACCCTGTGTCGGGGAGGTGATACGAATAGACATCTCGTCTACCAAGTCGCACCCATCGTTCTGATAGCGAACACTGAGTCCATCAACGCCCGTGGCATTCTCGATACCAATGGCGCAACTGCTCGTGGTATTCAGGCTGGAACCGAAGCTACGGTAGTTGTACTGGATGTCGCCATCGGCATACAACACGGCCTGAGCGGAAATGCAGTCATCGATGGTCTCGGTTCCGGAGATCCATTGCGGCACATTGATATAGCTCACCACAAAGGCGCCGTCAATCAGCTCGTACAGGATCTGCGTGGCAGGATCGATTGGTGTTTCCACAATGGGATCCAGATCGTCGGCCCACAGGGCGATGATGTTGTTGGGCGTGGAGCTGTTGGGATAAGCCTGGGCACCGGTGTAGTTGAAACCCGCATCAAAGGTCAGGTGACCGTTAGAATTCACGAAGATGGTGCTCTGGCTTTCACCGTAGAAGGGGAAGTCCATACCCATGGTGAGTTCACCGGAGTTCTGGGAATCGTCCAGACTCAGCTCAACGGCAGACGCGGTGTGCTCGATCCAGCCATAGCTGACATCGCCACCGTTCAAGCTACTTTCCCAAGTGTAACCAAAGGTGTCGGGACCACCAGCGGTCGGACGACCAGCAAAGTACCCCGTATCGCTGTCGGAAGCGGCGGACTCGCCAGCATCATAGACAGCGGTCACGTAATAAGTGTAGACCTGATCCTGCACGGCACCGGTGCTAAGACCGTCGACATACTCCAGTTCCGTAACACTACTCAACAGCTGACCATCACGGTAGACATTGTAACCGACAAAGCTACGCTCGCTGGCACTCTGCTGCTGCAGCATGCTGGCGATCTCTTCCTTACTCAGGGTGTTGCCCTTGCGGGTGAAGATCTCTTCCACCGTCTGCACAGGTTCACCTACCCAAGAGCTTGCCATCTGAACCGTCTCAGCAAGGTTGGTGAAGACGGTGTAGTCCAGCAACAGCCGATACATATCATCGGAGATGCAATGGAAAGCCACATAGATCTGCTGACCGGCATAGCCACCCAGATCATAGCTCAGCTCCGTCCAGCCATTCACATTCTCCAGCACCTGCGTATCAATCAGAGTGAAACTGGCAGGGTCTGTGTCAGTGGTGGAGACCATGAATTCCAAGGTCTCGTCATAGTCTGAATCGTCAGCCTTGGCATAGAAGGTGAGGGAGGTCGTTCCCGTAGGTGTCAACGCGGGGGTAATCAGATAATCATCATTGGGGGTGTCATACCAAACGGAAACGCAGGCATCGCCATCATAGGAGTCGGATGAATACGCCACCCAGTCGTCACCACCATCCACATCGATCACAGTCCAAGTACTGGGGATACCGTTCTCGAAGCTCTCGATGAACATACCAGCGGGCTGCTGAAGTTGTCCCTGAGCGTACTCGGGAGCAATCCACTCGATCGTGGTGGCGCCAAGCTCGCCATCGCTGGCAGCCAGCTCACGGGGCGCAAGACTCCAGTCGATGGGCCAGAAGAAGTAGTTGTCGGTCTGTGTCACATTGTCCATACCGTCGACGGCAACGATGTAATACTCAGCCGCACAACCGAACTCCAGAGCCGCAATGCTGGCCGTGAAAACGTCGCCATCGGCCGTCATTGCCACTTCGTTGAAGTCACCAATCTCGGTTCGGTAATACATGCTCACCGAGCTGACACCGGACTCAGCATCGGTAACGGTAGCTGTAATGGTGTAGGGGCCTTGCGCATCCAATGCACCCTCAATGGGCTCATGAACCACAACCGGCGGGTTGGGATCTGTGGTGCAGGACAGCGAAAGGGTGTAGTTACCATTGCTGGGATTGAGCGTGTAGTAGTCGGCAACAATGTAATAGGTGCCAGCTTCAAGCTCGGTCTCAATGGTCTCGGGATTGCTGGTACCGCTATCGGAGTTCTCGATGCAAGATGCGGGATTGCCGCACTCGCTGATCAGGAACAGGGAGGCATCGCCACTGACGGGAGTCATAACGATGCTGACAGTAGTAGTCTGGTCCAGTGTAAAGGCAAAGGTCTCATCCGGACCGTTGTGAGCGTACGCAGCGCAACCATCATTCAGGTTGGCACCATAGAAGTAGTTGCCGACGGGTTCTTCGCGGCTCAGGGTCTCGCCGCACTCGATCGCCATTACGGATTCACAGGGATCATTGGGCGTAGCGCTCAGCTCCATGTGATACGAAGTCTCGTCAGGCATTCCCGTCGTCAAACTGGGATAGATGGCAATCTGATACGTGCCAGCGTTCAGCCAGCCACTGAGAGTCTGGGTCTCGTCGCCGGTGACACTGATCAGGCTGGTGCACTCGTTCAGCACCTTCAGATAGAAGTCACCGCAGCTGTAAGCGCTCAGCGTGACATCGGAGGGCTCGGTCAGTGTAAACTCGTACCAGTCAGAGTCGCGCTTGTTGGCACTGGCATCGTTCACATAGGTGAAGAAGGTGCCGCACCACTCGTCGCCGGGGAACACAAGCGTATACTGGGTGCTGTCCGTGTCACAGCCGCCGTTGAAGGTGTCAACGTACACCGGAGGATCCTGACCAGGATAATAGCCTTCACCTTCCTGGGTCAGACCGGTGCAATCGTAGTCCACGCAGGGCTCGTGATACATGGCGCTCAACTCGAAGGTGCCCTCAGCATACCCACCAACCAGCAGGTGATACGTGCCGATCTCAAGCCACTCTTCCTCAATGATGCCTACCGTATGACCGGCATCACTGCAAGCGTCGCTGTATCCATAAGTGATTTGTGTCACGGCCTCATCACAGGGGCTGGCGTCCAGCAGATACAGATAGGTGCCGTAGGACGTGTTGGCCGAACAGGTGCTGAAGGTGTAGCTGCCAGCTACTGTTACCTCAAAGGTGTATCCGGCGTCGCCGTAGTTGCCCGAATAGACATTGGGAGCACCAACGGTGGTTCCACTGACGGGAGATTCCAGAGTCAGCACACCCTCGGTGAAGACATCACAAGGAGCCACATACTCGATCATGGAAAGTGTGTAAGACGAACCAGCGGAGCTGTAATAGAAATCGGCAACCAGATAATAGGTGCCAGCAGGCAGCGTGGTCACCATCACGGCAGGATCGCTGTAATCGACACAGGAGGCCAGATCGTGGCAATCGGTCAGAATCAGCATAGCTCCATCGCTGGAAGCTTCCATCTCGATCTCAAGCTCGGTCTCTTCCGTCAAAGTGAAGGTGTAGAGATCATCGTAGCCATTGTGAGTTCCACAGCTGGCTCCGGAGAAATGGTTCTCGGTGGGGGCATCCGCCTCAATCACATCGCCAACCGCGATTTCGGTGGGTGTATCACACACATCGGTGTAGGTGCCGACGGTCAGCGTATAAGCGGAACCCGCTCCAGAGCTGAAGAAATCCGCGACGACATAATACGTGCCTGCCAGCAGAAAGGTCTCCAGCACAGAAGGATCACTGTACGCGACACAAGAAGTCACATCCTCGCAATCGGTCAGAATCACGATGGCCTCATCACCAGGAGTGTCCATGGTAATGGAAAGTGGAGTGTCCTCCGTCAGGGTCAGCTGGTAGATGTCATCGAAACCGTTGTGATTTCCGCATCCGCTGTTGGAGAAGTAGTTCACAGTGGGCGCATCGGCTTCAATGACGTCGCCAATGGCGATTTCGGGCACGTCAAGGCAGGGATCGCCGACGGTAACTCCCGTAACAGTCAGCGTGTAAGCGGCGCCGACGTTTGCACCGTAGAAATCGGCAACCACGAAATAGGTACCCGCCTGTAACACAGTAGACAGGGTGTTGGGATCGCTGTAAGCCACGCAGGAAGTGACATCATCGCAATCCGTCAGGATCACAAGTGCCATATCACTTGTCGTTGCCATGTTGACCGTAAGGGCGGTGTCCTCGGTCAAGGTCAGCTGATAGACGTCGTCATAGCCATTGTGAACGCCGCAGCCGCTGCCGGAGAAATTGTTCACAGTCGGTGCGTCGGCTTCGATCACATCGCCAAGGGCGATTTCCGGTACATCCGTACAGGGATCCACAATTACAGAGGACTCAACGCTGAGCGAATAGTCACCTTCTTCGTCGTCATATCCATCAACGACGATGAAATAATCACCAGCAGGGATCTCGCAAATGAATCTGGATTGTGAATCGCAGAAGTCATCATTTCCCGCTAGCATGTTCCCGGGAGCACCGGCGACCTTCTCGAAGAGACCCAAGGAAGTGTCATAGTCCGAATCGCAAAGGGAGACATCCAGAACTGTCGCCTCATCCAGGTGCAGACTGTAGAAGACATCCGAGGAGCTTCCTGTGTAACTAGACCCGTAGTAGCCAGACCACGTGCACAGAATGTTGTCACGATTGTACGGACCGATATCGTTCGCCTTACCCGCCGTAGTACCGTTGTCAGCATACGGCAGCGAGTCAATAACAACAGCCTCTGCTGCTGTATCACCGCCCACGCGGGAAGGAGTTTGGGAAATTGGATTGATCTCACTCTGCAGCCATTCCGGGATGTCCGAACCGGAATACTTCAACTGCAGATATTGCTTCAAATGGGCTTGCGGGGTCCCCGCAGCGGCATCAACTGCGAACGCGCAGCCGACCACGCCCAAGGCCAGCAAACAAGCTAGATGCTTCTTCATCTGTTCTCCTTTTGGCACAGAAATGAAAGGTATCGGTAATGAAGAGAGAGCTTCCTTTATGGGCCGCGCCATGTGTTCCGGGACAAGTCGCGTGCCACATCTGACATCTTGACCCACTGAGAGTATGGTTTGGCCAAGGAAAAGGCAAGGGAAAATGTCATGCATGTCATTTTAGTACGCTTTACCGTAGAATCAAGAAATATTCATCGCCACCTCTGTAGGAAGCAGTCTATCAAGTGCCTCGCCTGTCACAATAAGTATCCGGCTCTGCTGTATGTGCAGAGCCGGAGGCCATTTTGAACGCTTGCTCAAAAATCGCTCAAGGACAGAGAGCTGTGACACGATAGACGCGACAGCCGCGCTCCAGAGCGAGTGGATCCGTGAAGCTGGTTCTCCCTCCACTGCGGCCAATCTCGACAAAATCGCCGTAGCCAGTGTTCGAAGCGTACACGAGGTAGTCGCTTGCACCGGCTACCTGGGACCAGGATAGGAGTAGCGTACTTCCGGCAATCGTTAGCGCCAGGTCTTCGATTCGATCGCAGGGTCTGTCCACGGTCAGCGCAAAATCCCTGTCGTTTTCTTCGACAAGCCAGCCAGTGCCCTGGTTGATTAGGCAACGGCCATCGGCTCCACAGATGCTGTTGCCCCACAGCAGCCAGCAGTCGGCACCCTGCTCCTGCAACGAGAACCAGCCCTCCTCCAGGATCACCGGTTCACTCAGCGCCAAGTGCAGAGTGCTTGCCGCAAAGAGGCTGTCTCCGCTGGCAAAGAGCTGGCCGTTTTCGCTCAGGCTGCCGACGAGAGTCTGGGTCGAGACAAGATCACCGGGGAGTTCGCCAGCCAATTCGTAGAAGCTCAACTCGACCTGCACGTCTCCCGCCTCACAGCTGCTCCAGGCGATGCCGTCGTGATACAAGCTCAACACCTGCACCTCAAGGGCTGTTATCCGTCCGCCTTCACCAAAGCGCTCGGCAACCCGATTGCCAGCTCCTGCATTGATCAGCGCAAAGGACCAGTCCTCCTCTGGTGATACAGGTGCTTGCCAGCACGTGTAGGGACTTTGGTAGACACAGCTTTCGCTGTGCAGGCTGAGGGCATAACCGGCCGGACGGCTCACTCCCCAATATGTATTGTGAGCCACAAAGGCGTAATACACACCCTGCGGCAAACAATCGCTGATCAACACTTCGTCCTCGCAGTAGCCGTGGTCATCGGCGCATGCCAAGACGCGGTATTCATCATCTAGCAGCAAGAGTTCGCCATCGAAGTTCTCTACCGCGAGCGAAAGAGTCAGGATTGACGGAGCGGAGAGTTCGATCACGTAGAAGTCCGTATCACGAATGCCAGCTCCGGTACTGTCAACGTCCGTGTACGTGCTACCGCACAGGGTCTCACCGCAGAGGAGGCTCCCGAAAACAGGCGGATCCACATTGGGGCCATCGTTGGGCTCTACTTCCGGAGTTCCACCACAAGACACAGGAGTACAGATGTGCTCGGTTGCGCTCAACGTGAGCTCGAAGTTGCCTTCTGCCTCGTAGCCCTCGACCACAATCCAGTAGCTTCCGGCCTCAAGAAACAGATCTGCGATGTGCGAAGGTGGATAGGGCGCGCCATGCAGTGAATCGGCACAGTCGGCTTCGGTACCATCATCGTTGAAGGCTAATTGCACGGCATCGCTGTCGAGCGGACAACGGTCGTAGACACGTAGATAGCTGTCATACGTGGTGAGTGCCGAGCAAAGGTCAATGTCCACTAGCGAACTCCTTGCCAGCTCGAAGGTGTAGATCCTCTCTCCGCAATCGTAACCGACGTTATCAGGAGCTCCGATGGTGGTTCCGACGGTCGCTGCGCCATTGCACACAAGCACAGGCGCCGTGTCACATGGATCAATCCACTCGCAGTCCGTGCAGGCAAGGCTCAGAGCGTAGTTGGCCGATCCTTGTATCACCGATCCCGCTGTGGATCCAACACGGGCGTAATACACTCCCGCTGGAAGGCAGTCCATGGGCAGCAACTCACCTTCACAGTACACAGCATTGTCCGCACTGGCGAGTAGATTCAGGCTTTCGTCCAACAGCGCCAGTGTGCCGTCAAAGTTCTCCACCTCCAATTGCAGTTGTACTTCTGCGTCTGCGGTCAATTGAATTTCAAAGTAGTCCGTGTCACGCAAGGTCACTTCGCCGCTATCACCAAGAGCAGTAAAGACGCTGCCGCACACCGTCTCCGCGCAGGCGATGCTGCCAAAGGCCGCTGGTTCCGCGTCGGGGCCGTTATTGGGTTCTATTTCCTGTGTGCCCTCGCAGGGTACGGGCTCGCAATCGCAGGCCTCGGCACTGATGCTTAGCTCAAAGTCACCCTCGCTGTCTCCATAGCCGCTGATCACCAAGACATAGCTGCCCGCCGGTACAGCTCCACACTCCGTCGACCAGGCCGAAGCCCAGGCGTGATACGTACAACCGTAATCACCATCGTTGAACAGCAGCTCCCTGCCGCCATCGCACGGGTTTCCGGAAAAGAGATAGGAGTCGGTGTCGTAGCTGGTACCCGGCAGGCAGGTACTCACGCTTATGCGGCTCGATTCGAGCAAAGTGAACCGAAAGCCCACTTCTCCGGCCTCTGTGCCGCAGATGTTGGGGGCACCAAGAGTGGACGCACTTCCCGTGTAAGGAAGCTGCACTTCTGTCACGACGAACTGGTCGCAGGCCTCGCTACGGGCGATTTCGAGCTGGTAGTTGCCAGAACTCGTTCCGTAGCCATCCACGACCACGTAATACACACCAGCGACAAGCGGTAGGTTTTGCACGGCACTGGTGTAGTCGCTCCAGTAGTCGTCGTTGCAGGCCACCAGACTCTGAGCGTCAGCCGCGTACACAAAGAGCTTGGTATCGTAGTCGCTGCCGAAGAGGTCGAAGTTGTACACATCAGTCACCGTCACGGTCAGCGCGTAGACCACATCCGGCGCAGTAGCTGGCCATTGGCAGGCTTCGTCATAGTCATCCGCATACCCCAGCGTTGTCCCGGTTCCGCTGAAGGGAAGCGAGATGGATACTGCGTCGGCGATGGTCTCTCCCCCCTGCCGCAGATCGCGAAGTTCAAGAAGGGGATAGCTGCACGGCACCTTTTTGTGACACGCATTTTCCTGCCGGTAGCGCATGGGCGTCTGCACTGGCTCCCTCTCGGGTACGGCCAATCGGGCATTTCCAATGGATAAGGGCCTCACAAGCTCGTGCGATTTCGTAAGAGTCCGCTGGCTGACGGCACTGTGATGATCCGGTGCCTCCAGCTTGTCCGGGCCAGCAATAGCGCCAAGCGCGAGACCACAGCACAAGCAGAGGCGAACAAGCGTCTTCATGAATACCTCCAGAATTGTAACACCAAAGAGCTTGCACTCTCCGGTTGCTGTGATACACCGGTCTACTCCGGATGTAGGATTGGAAGTATCACAGCAGGATGTAGGAGGTTGAGCCGAACTTTCGTCCACGGAACGGCGAGGATGTACAGGCAAGCGCCGTGCCTTCTGCAGGCATTCCCGCCCGGGCCAGGACTGGAAATCGCCGCCCTGCGACAAGTGTCAGGCTTTCATTACGAAACAGGCGCCTTCTGCGCTTAGGCAGCCCTCCGGAAGCTCGATCCTGGGTTCCAGCGTTTCGCGAATCCCGCCTGTCGTGTTCACCGACTCGCCCTGAGGCTCACGCGAAATCCAGATTTCCGGCTTTTTTAATGTGAAGTATCACAATCGATTCCAGAGAGCACGAATCCGCGCTGCGTAGCCCATGTGTTACAAGAGCATGGATGAAGAGCAACGAAAAAGCCCCCGATTCCTTTCCGGGATCGGGGGCTTTGCATGCACACGTGGAACCAAGCGGCTCTTGATTCCACTCCTTTTGTATCACTTCAAGAGCAGCACTTTCTGCACATCCATCTGACGGCTTCCTTCCAGACGCACGAAATACACACCCGAAGCGTAGCGGCTGGCCTGCCAGGTAATCATGTGACTGCCGGCGGCCACGGGGCCACTCAGCAGGACCTCCACTTCGCGACCCAGCAAATCATAGACGGCCAGGCGCAAATGCTCTTCGGGCACCGGCAATTGGAAGGGAATGGTCGTTGTCGGATTGAAGGGATTGGGATAGGCCTTGCCCAGTTTGAATTCCACCGGCTGAGTGCCCGTCTCGGTATCGGGCAGCAAAGCCGTCGTCGGACCGACCCAGAGCAGGCGACAATCCCAGGGATTCATCTCGATGTCAAAGCTGGTGGACAAGCCCGAGCTGAAGTCCCAGGTCTCACCGGTGATCAGATCGGTTGCGTACCACTGACCCGTTTCCATGCCCCACTCCGCTGGCGTCAAGGTCAGCGTTTCGTCACGGTCGTTGTCGCTAAGATTGAAAGCGGCCAGCACCACGCCATCGCTTTCGGGCTGATCGGCAACACGCGCCATGGCGTAGACCTGCGAAGGCGTCGTCACCGTCAACTGCTGCGCGCGGTTGGTGCGCAGAGCAACGAACTCATTGCGAATGGCGCACAGACGCTGGAAGTAGGGACGCATGTTCTCATCGTCACTCCAGTCGATGAGTCCGCGCTGAGAGGTCTCCCCCACTTCCTGACCGGCGTAGATCAGCGGCACGCCGGGTGCACTCATGATCAGCGCCTGGGTCATCTTCGACTGCTGCACCGTGTGATTCAGCGCGAAGCGCTCCTCGTCGTGATTCTCGAGGAAGCGGAAAGGCAGGCCGTTGTCGGGGAACCAGAAACCCACATTGCTGATGCGATCCTGCACCGTACTCGGTGATACAACGTCCATGTTTTGTATCACGTTGTGGTAGAGGTCCCAATCGTAGGCCAGGTTGAAACGATCGTCGTAGATGCTGAAATCCGTTCCGCCCGCTTCTGCCAACAACAGCAGATCGGGACGCTTGCGACGGATGGTCTTGCGCCAGTCGTTCCAGAAGGAAGCGTCGCGCTCCATGGGACCCCAGGCCACATCGCAGCGATAGCCGTCCACGCCGATATCCTCGACCCAGTAACGGCACATCTCGTTGATGTCGTGGCGCAGATCACTGTTGCTGACGTTGAAATTGGGCAGGCTGTACCAGTCGTAGTAGTACTGGTGCGAGCCGTCGGCATTCCACATGTAGTAATTGTAGTACTGCGTGTTCTCGCCGAAGGCCTGTGCATTCTGCATCCAGGCGTGGCCGATGCCCGAGTGGTTGATGACCATGTCCAGCACCACGCGTAGTCCCAGATCATGGGCGGCCTGTACCAGCTCTTCGAGATCCTCGAGCGATCCGTAATCGGCTTCAATGCTGTAATAGTCGGTGATTTCGTAGCCGTGATCCGAAGGACCTTCAAAGATGGGCATGAACCAGATGCAGGTGACACCCAACTCGGCGATCTCGTCCAGGCGATCGGTGACGGCGGCCAGAGTGCGGGCCGAATCAAAACTGCGCACGAAGATCTCGTAGATGATGGCGTCGCGTACCCACAGCGGGAAGCCGTCGCTGTCCACCAGATGCGCCGATCCGCTCTCCATCTCGAAAAGGCAACGGGCGTAGTCGCTGTTTCCCGCGCTGTCGGTCGCCGTCAGGCGCAGCCAATACTCGCCGTCGGTCTGGGGCAGCTCCTCTACGCGCGCATTCATCGAAGTGGGGTTCACCAGCGTCAGCGTCTCGGGGTTGCCCGCTTCGGCCTCCCAGAGCCAGCTCGTGATGTCGCCATCCACGTCCATCGTGTTGCTGCCGCTCAGGCTGATGTAGCCCTCGTTGGTGGTGCTCATGGCAATGTTGGGCACCGGCGCGTGATTCACATTGTAGATGTAATCCAGTGTGGCGCTGCTGCCCCACTCGCCTTCGCCGTCCTGTCCCACGGCCTGGAAGGTGTTGACGCCCTCGTGCAGGCTCAGGCTGTAGCTCCACTCGCCATCGTTCGCGTCCACCCAGTTTGTATCACTGCCCTGAGCGCTGGTGCGCACCAGGCCCACCTGGCCTTCCAGGTTGTCACTGGCTGTGCCGGCAATGGTATGCCAGGAAAGCACGCTGCTGGCGCCCTGGGTCAGGATCTGCAAACGCGGGCCGGGAGCCATCATGTGCGGGCCGACCTGCTCAGGCAGAATGCCGGCAAAACCGCGGCCCATGCCATCGATGGTCGCCGTGCGGCTGAGGAAGCTGTTGCCCAGGATGCGATTCTCTTCCCAACGCGTGTTGGTAAAGGCGAGATCGTAAACGTCGGTATCGAAGGCTTCGGCCACACCGCCATTGGCGGCACCAATCTCGAAGCAGCCGCCACTCACCGGTTGCACACCGTCGATCATCGACCAGACCGCGAAGTACCATTCGGCAGCCCAGCCACCAAGACGACTTTCCAGCAGATCCATCGGCAGCGAAGCCAGGATGGCCGAACCGGAGACCCAAACGGGAATGGGATCGCTGGCTTCAAATGGATCGGCGCTGTACACAAGACGCAGATCCTGCTCTTCATCCAGGCTGCTCGCAGTCGGCACCATCAGGCTCAAGAACACGCCGCCAGCACCGGACCACGCGGGCGTATTGAGCTCTTCGGCGATATGATCGCTCTCGGGCTGATTGTCCAGGGTCGGCAGAATCAGACAGGCGAGCTTGGTGTAGTCCGAAGGCGTGCTCATCATCATAATGCGCATGTGCAGGCTGTCGCCGTCGGCGGCCTCGCTCAGTCCCACATAAGCGATATCGGTGTAACTGTCGAAGGGGGTCGGATATGTGTAGGAACCTGGGCCATCGTCGTCTTCGGGAAAATCGGCGTGATACCAACCGCTTGGTGATACAATGGCGCGCCAGTCGGTGGTACAGAGGCCACCGTTCTCGTCGTAGACAATGAAGCTGACCGTATTCATTCCCGTGGTCAGGTCAACGTTCAGATAGATCGTATCCGAGTCGTAGTCAAAGGCTAGCGACGTACCGTTATGGATTACGGAAGTTGCCTCCCAGTCGAAGACGGCCAGCGTATCGGTAGGATAAAATGTAGCCGCCAGATCAACAGATTGAGTCTCCGAGTAGCAACGGCCATAGGGCAGGTTGAAGCGGGCAAGCCGCGGATGATCGGCTGCAACCACCTCGACGATGGAGTTGTTGTTGTCGTCGGAATTGACCTGCGGGTTGTCCGGATCCGAGTTCCAGCTACTACCGTTGACCACGAACTTGTAGTTGTAAACGCCTTCCTGCATGGTGATATCGCCGGTCCAGACGCCGTCACCGCGATCCGTCAGCGGATCAGCACTCATGTTCCAGCTGTTGAACTGTCCGGCAACGGTCACGGCCGTGATGGTCGTCGGCCCGCTGTAAAAGGCGCTGCTCGGATTCAGCTCGAAGTGAACCGGCACGTCGTACACCACCGGTGCATCGCCGATGTTCAGGTTCCAATTGTCGCCCTCATTGTTGTCCCAATTGCTGCCATCGGTAAACACCCAATGCACCGTATTGATAGTATCAACCGGCGTGATACTCAGGCTCCAAAGGCCGTCGCCCTGTGATACCATCGGCGTACGGGCGGCGGATCCCTGCGAGACGGTTCCCGCGGGCCACATTGCCTCCGGCGGCAGGTTCCAGTTGCCGAAACCAAACTCGTTGACACCCCAGTGCAATTGCACCGTCGCGCCATCGGGCAGCGTGCCCGGTCCGGCATCGTAATACAGTGTCACTGTATCACCGGTTTCGGGCTCCTCGGGCGTCCACCAACAGGCAACGCCTTCTTCCACGTAATCCACACCCCAGTTACTGCCGCCGTTGCTCTCCCAGTTCGTGCCGTCGGTAAAAACGTAGGCGATGTGCTCCATGGGCTCGTTGGAAGGAAGCAGCACCGAGTACACACCGTCGCCCTCACTTGTCATCGGACTCTGAAGAGCTACGCCATCGGTGTGCAGCGCACTTCCAGTAGGCCAATTGGCAGTAGGAGGCGAGATCCAGTTGGTTGTCTCGGGGTCGTACACGCCCCAATGCAGGCGCACGTTGCCCGCCGGGACAGCTCCTTCGTTGCTGTCGTAATACACGGTCAGGTCCTGGCCGATTTGTGGTGCCACGGGATCGGTCCAGGAAATCTGCGCCTGAGCCAGAGTCACCACTGCCAACGCGGCCAGCAGGTAGGTAGGTTTAGCAAACATCTTATCCCCTTGGTTCTGTCATGGAAACACGATCATGGAAGCGCTGGTGTGACACGGCAGCGCAAACCTGGCGCACTAGTTGAACAGGAAAGAAAACGCGCCCACCAGTGCGGCAGCAAAAAAACCCGCCAAGAAAACCAGATAGCTCACACGAAGCAAGCGGTACTTCTTTCGCAGCACAAGGCCCAGCCCGAAGATGTCGTCCAGCATGGCGCGATGCAGACTCTCCTCGGTGCTCATAATCTGGTCCATGCGGGTGAGGTAGTCGTCCTTGTCCAGCAAGGTGAAATGGCCAAAGAACAGCGGATTCAGGTTCTTGCTGTGGCGGTTGAAATTTGTATTACGCGGTGTGGCCGCCAGGATTCCCATAACGACGCTTACGGTAGGAAACACGGCGACAATGATCAGCGGCGCAGAGAATCCGTGGGAACGGACGTAGCCGCCGATCAGAGTCAGGATGATGGAGCAGGTGGCAATGAGCATGCTGGCTTTCTGATCCGCCATCGCACTCAGGCGAACGTGATGCGCCTGCACCATACGCAGAAAGTGCATCACATTGACGGGGTTGGCCGGAAAGTCCTGCTGTGACACAACTACTCCTCTGAGTCCACTTTCACGATCCAGTTGTGCAGATCCGTATCACACAGCGCCACCGTCTCTTCTGTCGAGGCGGCCTTTGCTGCAACTCTTGCCCGCAAATGGTGCAGCATCTCATAGGGGCGTGATACGGCCTTGGTATTGGCAAGCCAGGCCGGTAGGCTGCCACCGGGATTGACCAGCAGCTGGTAGGTCACTTGAAGCCCGCCTGCCTCAAGCGGACGAAGCAGCCAGAAACCGTTAGCGGCAACCACACGCTGGCAACCCTTCTGCTCCGGCAGCTCTTCAGGCAGTGCTGAAATGGCTATGCGGACAAACGCCAAAGTTGTATCACGCTCAAAATGATAGCGATACACGCCGTCCCGGCGGCTGACCGGCCACGGCGCGGGTGTTTCCAGCGCATACACCTGATCGCAGTTGCTACGCTGCAAAAGGCGTGCGTTTTCGGTGTCCGGCATCCAGTCGTTAAAGGCTGCCACGTCGTGTAACACGGCAAGAGCTTCGGTCAGCTCACACTCGAGTACACAGCGCCCCCGGTACTCTGCGAAGCTCTGCCCTTGGACATCGCGTGTGTGAACAACAATGCCATCCTCTTCTTTGCGGAGCTCCCACTCTGCGGCCAGCAGACTGAGCGGCAACAGCAGGCCGAGAAACAGAACAAGCTGCCTCATGCAAATCTCCTCTTCGTTGTAGCTGGTTAATGTAACAGGAGACCTGCACTGACCAAAGCACAAGTAGTCGCGCTTATCTCTCTGCAGATAGAAAAAGCGGGCCGAAGCCCGCTCGCTTGTCCTTTGCTGTGTCACGGTTTGACTACCGCGCACTCTGTTCGTCTACGAGATCAGATTGCTCTCATCCTTCATGACAGCGCCCTTGACGATGTTGAGGAAGCGCTTTGCGGTCATGACCAGGCCATAGGAATTCAGACCACCGGCATACATCAACTGATAGTCACACCACAGAGTGGCGGGGCGCGGCATGCAGAAGCGCACCAGAATCAGACCGTCGTTCAGCGAATTGATGAAACTCAATTTGTCGGCTTCCGCTGCCTCTTCGCGCATGCCCCAAAGGGAAAACATGGTGATGAGTTTGCGCTCTTCGTCCACCTTGACGAAAGCACGTACACCGGATTCAGCTACGCAGAGGTCGCCATCGTTATCACGACTCACTTCCATGTAGGCAGCCTTGAAAATACCCTCGACGCGCTCCAGCGTCACTTCCTCTTCGCGCAGCAGATCGCTCATGTTCAACTCCCGTGTTGCGCATCCCTTGTGTTGACGGATGCTGGAAAACTGATGTCATTAGTATAGCAGTGAGCACAGCTTGCATCAACCCGCAACCATGTATCACCAGATTTCCGGAACGAAGTTCTGCTTGTCAAAGGGGGGGCGCTTGTAGTTGGCCGCCGGTTGACGGGGCGGAAGCTCAATGGCGTCGGGAGTCAGATCCTTGTAGGGAATCAGGCTGAGCAGGTGCGTGATACAATTTAGACGAGCCTTACGCTTGTTGTCCGCGGGTACAACAAACCAGGGCGCCTGTTTGCTGTGGGTATGCTCCAGCATGGCATCCTTGGCCTTTGAGTACTCGACCCAGCGCGCGCGGGATTCCAGATCCATCGGGCTCAGTTTCCAGCGCCGGGTAGGGTCGGTAAGCCGTTTGCGGAAGCGCCGCTCCTGCTCTTCGTCGGAGACGGAAAACCAGTACTTGACCAGCAGGATGCCACTACGCACCAGCATGGCCTCGAACTCGGGACAGGTGCGCAGAAACTCCTTGTATTCGTCCTGCGTGCAGAAGCCCATGACGTGTTCAACGCCCGCACGGTTGTACCAGCTACGGTCAAAGAGCACCATCTCTCCCTTTGCTGGCAAGTGCGGGGCGTAGCGCTGGAAGTACCACTGGCTCTTCTCGCGCTCCGTCGGAGTGCCCAGAGCGACTACCCGGCAAATGCGAGGATTTAGACTCTGCGTGATACGTTTGATGGTTCCGCCCTTGCCTGCCGCGTCCCGGCCCTCAAAAAGCACGACCACCTTCAAGCCAGCGTGACGCACCCATTCCTGCAGCTTGACCAATTCGATTTGCAGGCGCGACAATTCGGCCTCATAGGCGCGACGTTTCAACTTGCCTTCCTGGCGATGTTCTGGCTCAACCGCTTTCATTCACGACCTCCTGATCACATGGTCAGTGCATCGGCATTTCGAAACCGGAATCCGTGACTCATAAGCGGAAAAACACAAGCGATAGAAAAAGCCCTGCCTGCAAAAGCAGGCAGGGCAGGGAAGTCAAGGTGCTGCTAGGCAGCTACTGCAGTTTGCTTATTCGCAAACAGCCACAACCTTGTAGAACTTGTAACCGGCAACCACTGCACCCGAATCGGTGTAGGTCAGGGCTCCACCAGTGACACCAAGCTCAGTGTAGGTGCCATAGGCTTCCGTGGCGGCCAAGACGCGGTAGTCGGTTGCACCGGCCACAGCAGCCCAGCTCAGCACGGCATTGTTGCCAGAGCAAGCGATGTCAATCACAGCTTCAGCACAATCGGAAGCCGTGGTGAACAGAACCGCAACACCGTCAGCAATCAGACCACCAGCGTCGTTGTAGTTCGCGCTCAGACCGATGGTGGCATCCTCGTTCTCAATACCAACAGTGGCACTGTTGACGATTCCAGTCATGGAATTGTACTGCACCAGAATTTCGCCATTGTCATTCAGGATCAGCTGGAAGGTGTAGGACGGGGTGGTTCCCGACAGACGACCAACAGCATCCCACTGGATAATGAAGCGACCGTTGGCAGCGTCATCGTAGGTGTACACGGCACCGGTGAGCGTACCCAAATCATCCCAGAAGGGGCAGATCATCAGGTCAGGATTCGTGCCAAGAGTATCCGGCAACAGCTTGTTGTTCCAGATAGCGCCGGTTGAATCCGTATCGAAAGCAACCCAACCGTTGACGCTGATCATCATCTGGGTGTAGTCGTTACCGTAGAAGTTGAAGGCACGCGGCAGGGTGAACTCATAACGGGCATCATCATGACCCGTCAGAGTATCCAGCTCCGTACCGACGCCGGCACCGGCCTCGATCCAGTTGTACACGGGGCCAGCAGCATTTACACTGTTGATCCAGCGATAACCGAAGGCATCAGGTCCACCCTGGGTGTCACGACCGAAGTAACCGGTATCCGTGGCACCGGCAGACTCGCCACCGTCCCACAGGGCGGTCACGGTGTACTCGTACACCTGATACTCGACACCAGTGTAATCGTAGTAGTAGGTGTTGGTGGTGCTGTCAATGGCCACACCGTCACGATACACAACGTAGGTCTGGAAGTCACGGGAGGCGTTCTCATTGATCACGGCCTCGGCTTCTTCCTTGCTCATGCCCTGCTCAACCAGGCTCTCCATCGTCACAGTGGTGACCGGGGAATCCCAATCCAGATAGATGTCATCGGGACGGCCATCGGAAGCGATGAAGTTCTGGGGAGCCGCTGTATAATCATACAGGGTGAACCAGTAAGAATAGCTGGTGGTGCTGCTCGGGGCATCATCAACAGCCACGAAATAGTACTCGTACTCGGCAGGTGCCGCAACGGCGGGCAGCTGGGCGTCCCAGGCCGGAGCGGTGGTCTGCGTCATCTCGATCTCGGTGAAGTTCACACCATCGAGGCTCCAGAACAGGCTGACACCCGTAACGGTCGTGCCACTGACGCTGACAGCGTCAACGGTCACGGCATAGGGACCAGCAAATTCAGTGTCATCCAAGGCGGTGTGGGTCAGGGTCGGACCTTCCAAGATGAAGTAACCAGTGTCACTATCGGAAGCGTCGGAAGTACCGCCGTCCCAAATAGCCTTCACGTAGTAGTTATAGACCTGCTCGGCCACGGGCGGAGTGTCATCATAGAACAGATTCGCGGTGGTAGCAATGGCCACATCATCGCGATACACTTCATAGTTCAGGAAAGCGCGGGAAGCATTGTCAGCCGGGTTGAGCAGAGCGTTCAGCTCAGCAGCGCTGACATTCTTACCCTTTACTTCGGCACGAATGGCAGCCGCGTCAGCCTCGACCGGCGTGCTCCACTCGCTGGCAACGGCAGCCCGTGTCGCAATGCCAGTAACCTCTACGTTATCGATGTAACGACGCATCTCATCGTCACCATAGTAATGGAAGCCGATGTAGACGGTCATACCATCATAGGCGCTCAGAGCGATCGCTACTTCATGATAAGTGGCAGCATCCGCGCTGATCGTCTGCAGCACGGTGGTGAAGCTGGCAGGATCGGTATCCGTGGTGGAAATGGCCACATCCATGGCATCGGGATAGTAGGTGCCGGAACGCTTCGTCATGAAGCTCAGGACGGAAGCGGCGGTAACATCGAGGGCCGGCGTGATCAGCCAGTCGTTGTTGACCAGCGAGCTGGACTCATAACGCACAGCGGCGCAATAGGAACCTTCATACACACCAGAATTGTAGGCCGTCCACATCTGGCTACCGGCGTCCACATTCAGGTTGGTCCAAGTGGCAGGAATACCATTCTCGAAACCTTCAAAGAAGGCACTCGGATCACGGGGCACACCCCAGGTCAACTCAACTACATCAATCTCGCCATCGGTAGCGTTGAAGCTCGAGGGCGGGAAGGTGTAATTGAGAATCTCGAAGGAATAGGTGCTCGAAGTGGCGGTGTTCGCCGTGGGTAGACCAAGGTCGGTGGCCTCAACATAGTAGTCGATCAGCGCACCGGCGGTCTGGGCCGGAATGTCAGCGGTGTAGGTGTCACCCGTGGTGTTGGTCATGGCAACGGAGGTGTAACCGCCAGCGCTGACCTGATAGTACAGCACAGCTGAGCCAATGCCACTGGCATCCGTGATCTCAGCACTGACCGTGTAGGGCGCAGAGGTGATCTCGGTATCGTCCAGCGGAGTAACAACGAGGGCCGGCGGGAAAACGTCGGCGTCGGGACGCTCGAAGAGGATGGCAACGCCATCGGCCAACAAGCAACCGTCACCATTAAAGTTGGCACTCAGACCGGAAGTACCGTCAGCGTTCTCAATACCAACCGTAGCACCAACAACGTCGTTCTCATCAACGTTCTGGATCTGGACCAGGATGTTGCCATCAGCCATCAGGATGGTCTGGAAGGCAAACTCAACCGTACCACCGTTGGCAACCAGGTTGTACTGGACCGTCAGGGTCTCGTTGATGCTGTCATAGAGGTAATAGACCGTTCCATCCGGATCGGAAGCCGTAGGATTCAGGTCATCCCAGAAAGCGGCGATCAAGTTGTTCGGGGTAGCGGTGTTCGGCAGCTGGACATTGCTGAAAGCCGTGCTGCTGGCACCGAAGGTCACCAGGCCATTGGAGTTCACATAGAACTCGGTATAAGAATTCTCATAGAAGGGGAACTCAAAACCAATGGCGAAAGGACCATCAACAGAATCATCAGAGGTCAGTGTCGCCGCAGTACCCGTTGCAACAATGTCGGTCCAGGCATAGGCCGGGCCGCTGGCGTCGTCGCTGTGGATCCAGGTGTAACCGAGCAGATCGGGGCCACCGCTGGTGGGACGCACCAGATAGCTGCCAACCGCAGTGTCAGAAGGATCGGATTCACCTGCGTCATACACAGCCGTGACGTAGTAGGTGTAGTCCGTCTCAGGCAGCGGCGGGACATCATCGTAGAACAAGTCCATCGTTGTTGCGATCAAGACGCTCTCACGATAAACATTGTATCCGAGCATGGCGCGAGTCGACTCAATCTGCTGCTCCGCAGCGATGCGAGCCATGGCCTGGTCCTTGCTGAGGCCAAGCTTCTGCATCATGCCTTCTAGGTCGTTATCCGTGCTAGCAGGCTCGCCAGCACTGGCAACAACAGTCACCGCATCAAGATCGTCGAACACTACAGCGTCGAGATAGAGGTAGTACTCATCCACGCTAGTGCAACGGAAGGCAATGTACACCTGCTGACCATCGAAAGCACTCAGGTCATGGCTAAACTCATGCCATGCCGTCCCAGTGGGCAGCGTGCCGGAGGTCAGCAGAGTACCGCTCGCGACGAAGTCAGCCGCTGTCGGCACTGTCGCGGAAGCCATTGCGTAGACTTCGTAGCTTTCAGGATAGGAGGAGTAGTAATTCGCAAGCTGGTAGGTAATCTCGGAAGTTGCCGTTCCCTGACGCGCATTGGTCACCAACCAGTCATTGTTACCCGAGCTGTTATACTGGACTCGAGCCACATAGCCGCCGTCGTAGGCCACAGCCGTCGCATAAGCTTCCCAATGGTAGGAATCACCATCTTCGTTGTAGTAAGTCCAATCAGCGGGCATTCCTGATTCGAAGCTCTCCATGTTTGCCGGCGGGGGCATAACAGGCGCTGACCACGTCAGCGAGACATCGCCAAACTCGCCTTCCGTTGCGGCAAAGCTTGTCGGCGGCCACTGAACAGCACGATACTCGAAGGAGGCCGCAGCACTGGTCGTGGTCCAGAAACCATCGGTTGCGGTAACAGCATAAGTGACTTCATCACCCAGATCCACTGCAGGAATTGCAGCAGAGTAGGTGTCGCCAACAGCTGTCATGGACAGAGTGACTTCTGTTCCTCCGTTAACAGCGTACACCAGGGATACATCCGTCAAGCCGCTTTCAGGGTCAACCACGTCGGCAGACACTGTGTAGGGGCCAGCCACTTCCGTGTGAGGAAGAATGGTTAGGTTGTCAATTGTCGGAGCATAATTCGCTGGTGTAACATCAATGTTGAAGCTGAAATCCATGCCGCCACCGAGGTAGATCGGCAGATACAGCGTGGTGGGACCTGCCAACTGGGTCCAGAAGGCATAGGGCTTCGTGGTTGTATCACCACAATCCCAATCCCAGCCGTAATAAGGCGCAATTAGCGGCTCTTCTTCGCATCCGCAATTCTCCAGCAGAATGATACCCATGGTGCTGAAGGATTCCGTCATTCCGCAATAGTCGATCCAGACATCGTTATCAGCGTTCGGCAAATCAATTGCGTACCATACGGCATTCCAATCATCGATATCCTCATTCTCGGGACAGTCGATGGTGGCACCGTTTGTTGTTCCCGTCACAGTGGACGGATACGTATTGACCGCAATTGCGTTTACACACTCATCGTTTGCCGGTACCGGATAGAGCACGCCTTCAGAAACGGTGAACTCGATGTTTCCACCGTCGCCATAATACTCTGTGAAAGCGATGATGTAATCGACACCCGCTTCAAATGTGAAACTGCCATCCGTCAAGTATGCACGGTAGTCAGGGGAGATACCGTCGACGTAGTACAGCTCGTCAACCAGATGGTCGCAATCTGAGAAGATGTACAAATCGGAATCGCAATCCGTGCCAGCCAGATTCGTTTCGATATTCAGACCAACGCCAATACCCGTATACGAGAAGTACTGATATCCGCCCACGGGAACGGTATGGGTCCCGGCGGATGTTAAAATAGGCTCGGCGAGGGAGCAGTCACTGTTGCGCACTCCCACGTGCGGCGCATTAGAAGATGGGGCGCGCATCTGCGCACTTGTTCCGGTTGGAACAAGCGCCCCTCCTGCTGGAACAACCGTGCTCTGGGTGGCATAGGCCACACCGGCGAACAAAGTTGCCGCCAGTATTCCGTACGCACCCAAGACCAGAAATCTCTTCATGGGTCCTCCAGGAAAATGATGAATCGGTGTCGTTGACGTCTAGATTATTAGCGCTCACCGAATTGCAAGATCCATGCCTAGCTTAAAAAGCGCCAGCTGGTGAATCTGACAGCCTCATATTCGGCATTCTCGCTATTGATACTTAATGTATATTCTTATTTCTGAATTTTAGGCTAATCGAAAGCTAATTCGGCTCTGTTCAGGATCGGTCAGAGAGCACAACTCACTGGTTCCTGTAGTTATTCTGAACACCCGTTTCCGTGACAATAATAGCTTTGAATGAGGGCTCAATCGCTTGTTATTCCTCAAGAAAAGCTGCGCTAAAATGCTCGCGAAGCGAGACGCGGAGTAAAAAGGGGCGCCATTTGCGCCCCTTGTCTAATACGGAATTCTACAGCGGTTTAGAACTCGTCGGTATCGCCCGTCAGCTTCTCTTCCATGGTGTCTGCTGACAGCATACAGGCTTTCAGTCCGTTGAACAACGATTCTGCATCCGCATTGGCTGAAATCTTCACGACAAAAACAGCGCGATTGCCCAGCTTCGCCCACGCGCCAAGCTTCTTACTGAAGGTGTCCTCCAGCAGACTGTTGGCGACGGACTTGGGAAACTCGTCTCCATCGGCCTTGTATCCAAAGGACCAGATCTCGCGGATCTCCATGTTGCCGTACTCGTTCGTCGATGAGCGCACAAAGGCTAGCTGCGTGCGATCGTCGTTGGTTCCCAGCACGATCTTGTAATCCCCGTCACTATCAACGGTGTAGGAAATCCCCTTGGCATCCAGTGCGCGCGCCACACGCGGATCAGCCTCAGGATCACTCGTACCCAACTGAGCGAAAACCTGGCTGCTCAGCATCGCCACAAGCAACAGCAGAGAAAGCGTCATCTTCTTCATTCGTCCTCCAGGATGTTTTCCTGCCCTCACTCTTCTCTCAGGCACCATTGGCAGGGTTGGTTCTGCCCATCTTCAAGCCGTGTCCGGTGACAAGCGTATCGGCAATGTAACACGGCAGAATCAGAGTTGTGGAAACTAACGTCCCTGAACGTGCAGGAGACGCGTTTTCTTCTTGATGAGGTGAATGCCACAAAACAGGAGCAAACCGCACATGAGCAGACTCAACCACAAAGGGGACAAGGCGAGCTTTCCGTCCCTGAAGGAGTGCATCGCGGTGATCAGCAACGCAAAGCTAAGGACGATGGCAAAACACCCGCCATATTCGCGCTTGACGACATTGCGCAACGAAAAGGACACTCCAGCCGATTTCCAACTGCGAAAGCAAGGCAAAAAGGCCGGTGTGCGCGCGGCCCATTCCAGATAGGCATCACCAAATTTGCGTGTCAAAAAGGCTTCTTCGGCAAACATGATGCGCTCGTAATACAACCAGAAGATCAGACCATAGAGCGCGGCCACCTGCCATGAATGTACCAGCAACATGATTCCCAGCCAACAAAAGAAGTTGCCCAGATACAGCGGATGCCGAACGACGGAATAAATTCCCTTGGTGTTCAGCTCGTCAGCCACCTGACCGTGTGTGTTACGCCCCGATGTATTACGTGGTGTGTAGCCGATGGTAAGCACCCGGATTCCCAGACCGAAAAAGGAAACGACAAGACAAGCCAACTCCCAGTAGCCGTCGACCTCACTCGACCCACCTAATGGAGTGTGATACGGAATGAGCGGAAGAAGGAGAATCAGTAGCAATAACGGCAGGTAGCTGCGAAAGCGGAACAACCAGTTCCCGCAGCATTCGAATTCGCGGACTAAAGACACTCTGTTTCCTTTCCCAAAATACGGCGAAGCCGCAGCACTCCCGGGTGCGGGGCGTATAGGACGGCTGTTGCAGTATTGGTCGGTTCCCTTCACTCGCGGGTGCCCATCCTGCCGGACGAACATTCCGAAGTGACTCTCCGCCCTTATGGTAGCAAAAGGAGGCTGTGCCAAAAAGTGCAAGTGGCCGGATCTAGCCCGGCCACTCTGGATAACAAAGTTGTACCCGCTATTCTCGGCTACTCTTCGCTGCTCAGGAAGGGGTAGCCGAAATGAGTGATCGGATGCAGGGTCTCCTTGACGGTGCGGATATTCGTCCAGCGCAGGAGGTTGTACATGCTGCCGGCCTTGTCATTGGTGCCGCTCTTGCGAGCGCCGCCAAAGGGCTGCTGGCCGACTACGGCTCCGGTGGGCTTATCGTTGATGTAGAAATTGCCTGCGGCGTTGACCAGTTTGCGACTGGCGAGTTCAACGGCCTCACGGTCGTTGGCGAAGATGGCGCCGGTCAGCGCGTAGGCGCTGGTGCTGTCGCAGAGCTCGAGGGTTTCTTCATAGGCCGCATCGTCGTACAGGTAGAAGGTGAAAACCGGTCCGAAGATCTCTTCTTCAATGGTTTTGAAATGCGGGTCGTGCGCATGAATAATCGTCGGCTCAATGAAGTAGCCCACGCTGTCATCGCAGTTGCCGCCCATGATGATGCTGGCGTCCTTTGTATTACGCGCACTGTCGATGTAGCCCTTGATGGAATCGAAGGCCTTCTTGTCGATAACGGCGCAAAGGAAGTTGCCGAAGTCCGCAGGATCGCCCATGCGCACTTGCTTCATCTGACGCTCGATCTCTTCCCAGATGGCAGGCCAGAGGCTCTTGGGGAAATAACCACGGCTGGCGGCTGAGCACTTCTGCCCCTGATACTCGAAGGCACCGCGTATCACATTGGTCGCAACATTGACGGGATCGGCGCTCTTGTGGACGAAGATGAAGTCCTTACCGCCGGTCTCACCGACAATGCGCGGATAGTTGCGGTACGCGTCGATGTTCTCGCCGATGTACTTCCAGAAGTGGTTGAAGACGCCGGTGGAACCGGTAAAATGCACACCGGCAAAATAGGGGCTCTTCATGATGGCTTCAGTACAGCTTCCGCCGGGAAAAGGCAGGAACTGGATCACGCCATCGGGCAGGCCGGCTTCGCGCAGAATCTTCATCACAACCCAATTGCTGTAGATGGCGGTAGTGGCCGGTTTCCAGATGGCAGTGCATCCCATCAGCACGGGACTGGTGGGCAGATTGCCGCCGATGGAGGTAAAGTTGAAGGGACTGACCGCAAAGACGACGCCCTCGAGGCCGCGGTACTGCAGCTGGTTCCACATGCCCTTGGGGCTGATCGGCTGCTCGTCCATGATGCGCTGCGCGTAATACACGTTGAAGCGCCAGAAATCGGCCAGCTCACAGGCTGCGTCAATCTCGGCCTGGAACACGGTCTTGGACTGTCCCAACATGGTGGCCACATTGATCTCGTCGCGATACTTGCCGGAAAGCAGCTCCGCCGCGCGCAGGAAAATGGCTGCGCGAGCGCGGAAGGGCATTTCGGCCCAGGATTGGCGCGCTTTCTCGGCACCCAACATTGCCTTCTCTGCCAGCTCGGGTGTGGCTAGGCTGCAATGCGCCAGTACGTGGGCATGCTTGTGAGGCATCACGCTGGTATGCTTGCTGTCGGTGTGGACTTCCTCGCCGTTGATCCAAAGCGGGATCTCGCGGACTTCGGCGCTCATGGCTTTCAGCTTTGCACGCACGGAAGTTCGTTCAGCGGTGCCGGGGGCATAAGCGCGTACCGGCTCGTTATACGGAGTGGGAACGGGATAACTGGTAAGCATGGTGGATCTCCTGGTTGAACAACCTCGTTCTTCGGGCCCGTCTGGCGGTCCATACCGCACGGGTCCACGATCCATCGATAGATGAGCCCATAGAGTCGTGCTTTCCGGTTAGCCAATCAAGCTGGCAGCGTCGACCCCAAACCGATTTTGCTGGATTTTCAAATCGTTAGCTAGTGAAAAACTGATTCGTGCACTGAGGCTTCACTCAAATACATCTCGAGTTCATGCTGGAGCTTGTCGATTCTTGCTTCAACCCGGGAACAACGCTCCCGATCCGTATCGCCCTCGCACAACTGTGATACACGACTGGCAAGGCAGGCCAGCTCATACCCAAGGCGTAGCGCAGCCGACATTTCCACAGCCTCCTCAACCAGGCCGAGGGCCCGTGACGTATCCGACATGCGGATGTAGCAATCGGCAAGATTGCACATGCATTGTATCACGGCCCGATCACGGCCGCAACCACGATTCAAGCCTAAGGCTTCCAAAGCACAGGCTGCTGCTTCTCGCAGGCGATTCTGCTTCATCAGTACAAGGCACATGGTATTCAAGACGCAGGCCACCAGTGCAACAGGAACTGGGACCATCTGCTGCAACAAGTGCAACTGCCTTCCAGCCAGGCGACCAGCGCTGTCCTCGCGCCCCTGTAGACGGCGGTACTGCAGAATCTGGTTCATGGCTACGTCGCGCCATCCGGTGAGATTGTAACGTCTGGCCATCCGGTAGGCCTGACGGGCGTGATACATTCCTCTTCCTGGATCGACCTGCGACTCATTCATCAGACACATTCCCAGATGAGCACGTGCAGCCAACTCGTGATACTCAAGCGCTTCTGCCGCCACAATCACTTGGGCGAATGTATCACCTGCCTTTCTCGTCTGGGAAAGGTCACGGGCCAGCGCGGCTTGCAGCAGTAGCAACTCTAGTCGCTCATGCGCCTGTAGATACTCATGGAGGGTGTGCGAAATTGCATCCAGCAAAGTACGCGCGGCATAATACTCACCCCTTTGCTGCAGGGATTGCATCAGCTCGGCAAGCATTGCCAGCAACTCATGCATTGACGATGTGGATGCATGATGGTCACGTAACGCACCGATCTCCCACGTGGGGCTGGAGCCCTCAAGACAACGCTGACGTATGTCTTCGAGCAACTGTCGTGTTACAGCATCGCGTTGTATCACGAAGATCTACCCTCACGACTGAGATTGGGAAAGAGCTTGCTAACACAAGTTGGACAGAGACTATGGCTGAACAGCGAGACACCTATGGAAGCAAGTAGATGATCGATGGGCTGCCATGCCTCGTCTCTGGCCTGCACTCGTCCGCATGAGTTACAAAGTCGAATTCCCTCGTGTAGCATTTCCTTCAGTACCACTCGTGCCTGCAAATCCTTCTCGATACGTCGACTTCTCTCCTCCGTTCGTCGCAGGTCGCTGATTTGCTCTTCGAGTCTCCTGTTTGTCGTTCGCAGTTGCTCAGCCGTCGTCGTGGTTTCCATGCGCGAAATGATAAGGTGCTTCTCTTGCTGATTCAGTTTTGCCAGGGCGTGCGCACACTCTCGAATAACACCAGTGGCTTCCGCGATGGCTCCCGATTGAAACAGAACCTCAGCCAATGCGCGATTTGCGTGATACATGATCGTAGGATTCTCCAACCCGGCGGCCAAGCTCCATGCCTTGCGTTGTACAAGAAGCGCTTTACTGGTCTCTTCCCTGTTTGCGTAACTGTGCGCAAGAGTCTGTAAGGCCTCCTGCTGTCCCATGACATTGCCTTGCCGTCGATGCAGACTGTAGGCTGTCAGCGCGTAAAACCGCGCATCAGCGTACTCATGAAGCTGCATCAATTGACGTGCAATACCTGAGTTGATGTTGGCAGTGTGTTCAAGGTAACGCCCGGACACAAGTGTGAGTGCGCGCAACCGCAAGCGTAGCGACGCCTTCAGATGACCGCGCTTGTCCAATACTTCAGCCAGGTGATTCAAGGAATTCGCCCTACGTGCGTCGTCCTTCAACACTCTCGAGACAGCCAGTGCGCGGCGATACCAGTACAAGCTGCGTGTCCAATCTTGTCTCACATTGGAAATGGATCCCATGCCCGTCAGCGCATTCCAAATCTGCTGTTGGTCAGCCAACTCCTCGCCCAGTGAAAGTACTTGTCGAAATGCGTCCACGGCCTCGGTGTACTTGCCTGTGTCACGAAGAATGATGCCACGCAAGCTTGTAACACGACACTGGGCAAGCCTTGATTTTGCCTTGCCAGCGTCTACTAGTGCCCGGTCAAGCACCGAGAGCGCCTCACGGTGCTGCCCCATGATCCGCTGCAGATGAACAAGCAGCAGCCCAAGCCACGAAGCGAGCTCGTACTCTCGCTCTTTCCTCACTTGCGGTAAGAGCTGTCTCACACGGTCACAATTCTCAACCGTTGCCTGCCGCAGAATTGTTCTCGTGCTCTTCAAGAGAGCCCGTGCATCCGTGACACAAGTAGCTACTTCAGTACTCATATCCGGACTCTCCGCAAAGAGGGCTGTATCACATCATCCCTTGTCTTCGGGCTGCCACATGCTGGACAGCAACCGTGCTTGATACGCAGTGCTTCCAGGCGGCACAGGACAAAACGGAGATCCTTCTCGCAATTGTTTAACCGTCGCCGTGTCATGTACAGGCTCAGCTCCTGGGGACGTTGATCCGTCACCAGTTCTTCTAGCCTCGATTGGTGACGCGCTTGCATGAAACGCGACAGACTCGCCTGTTCACGACGGATCTCACGATCCTGGTACTCTCGACAAAGTCGGATCCATTTGCAGGCAGAAGAAAAATCCCCGTTCTCGTAAGCGCTACGAGCGCGCAGTCGAGTGCTTTGTCGCACCGCTTCGTAGAGTTGATGTTCAATCGCCAGACCGATAGCCTCGTCAAAGACTTCGTCGGCGAGGAGGGGCTCGCCCAAACGAATGTGCAACACGGCCAGATTGTGTAGCCCCGCACGCAGTGCATTCGGGGTAGCCGAACTCCGCAATCGGGGTAACGCCAGATGGATCAGCTCTAAGGCTGTCGCATAGTCACCCAGGTTGGCGTAGTAGCCGGATAGATTGGAAAGCAGTGAACCCGAGCATTGCTTCGCGCCAACGCGGCGCACGAGACGAAGCATCCATCGGATAACGGGTAGCACGTGCTCTGGCCGCTTCAAATAGGTCTCGGTCAGCGCAAGGGCACTGGCCATATCGAGCCGTTGGCTGAGGTAGCACCGCGGCAAGCGCCGCAAAGCTTCCAGGCTTGTCACACGTGCACCAGCTGGATCGTCGCTTTCCATGAGCGCACGTATGCGAAACAAGTATAGCCGTGCACGCGCCTCCCAGTCACCGGCTTCCATTGCTATGGGTTCCAGCATTCGTAGCACGGCAAAGGAGAAGTGGAAATGGCTCGTTGTCTCAATGCTTTTCAGCAATTGAAGGCCGTACTCAAGACGCTTCTCAGTCGCAAGGGATTGCAACTGGCGCAGGCAACTACCAAGCAGCAGCTCACAGTTGCTTGTATCACCTGCGAGGTGACTCAACTGCGCCTCGAACAGAACAATCAGGAACTGTGCTACAGGATCGCGCTCAGTTGCAGCGAGTTTCTCGGCCTTTTGAAGCAGATTGTGCGCGAGTTCAGGATCATCTCGCAGGCACAACTCAGCCTGCCGAATCAGCTCCATCGGGCTACATGCAGCCAGCGAGTGCTCTTCATATGGATACTGGTGATGCAGCGTTTGTATCACGATTCACCCTCGAGATCCAAATCAGGATAAAGAGCTTTCATGCACTGCGGACACAGGCTGTGACTGAATTCAGTTCTGCTATGCTCGCTGATGTAGACTTCGATGCGACTCCAGTAGCCCTCGTCTTCACGGACTTTCAAACAAGTGGGGCAAATCCGGATCAGTTTGCGCATCTCGCGAGCACGGCTCAGCGTATCTGCCAACTCACGTTGACGTCGTTTCAGCAGGTCGTTGGCTGATTCCAGCTCATTGTTGGCGCGTTCCATGTGGACCGTGCGCAGGCGCTGCAATTCTCCCAGATACCGCGCGTTGAGCTCACCCGTGTAGGCCGCACTCTTGCCTGTCTCACGTTCCTCCACCAGGCGCAGCGACTCGTCCATCAGTTTTGCAGCCCGCTCGCATTCGCCCTCTCTGTCCAGCAGCTTCGCCAGATCCCGCTTGTTGTAGAACTCGTTCATGACAAGGCCCACACGCCTGGCTAGACGTGCAGCAAGAGCGTGCAACTCTTTGGCTTCCTCGTATCGCTTCAGGCTAGTCAACGCGTGTGCCAGACTGGCCCAAACCGCCTGCAAGCCACGGTAGTTCTCCAGTTTTCGGTTCAGCTTCTCAGCCTCAAGCAAGTATGGCATGGCCTCAGCCGGTTTGCCCGTCTGCAGCAGTGTTTCACCCAATTCTGAAAACGCACGTGCAATCCGTCGTCCAGCTTGCGCCTTCTGTGCGAGTGCCAGGGTTTCGTGATACATGCGAAGCGCAGTATCCATTTGTCCGCGCCGCCTGTGCATCATGCCAAGGTTGGTCAGCGTTGTACCGATCTGTGCATCATCGGCGTGCTCACGAGCCAGTGTCAATGCGCGTCTGTGATACGCCAGGCTGTTGTCCTGATCACCGATGTGATTATTGGTGCAAGCAATGTTGTTGAGCATGGGCCAGGGATCAACGCCCTCCTCCGGGTGCTCCTCGATCCATGTCAGTGCGTGATACATGACCGTCAAAGCCTCGCTGTACTGGCCACGAACGCTGTAAATGGCTCCCAGGTTGGAATAGGCGTTGATGACGACTCGATTGTACTTCGCTTCTCGCGCCTCGGCTATGGCCTGATTCAGGTAATCCTCGCCGTCATCGTACTGCTGCAGCATGTACATGGCGATACCAAGGTGATTCAGTGCCTCCGCCGATTTCCGCTGCAAGCCCAGTTCTACTGCCAGATGGTGCGCCTCCAGGGCTGCACTTTCCGTCTGGCGAGGATCGATGTACCACGAAGCATGTGCAAGCTCAATCAAAAGATCGACGCGGGTCGCGCCTTCGGCCGTCGTAAGCTGCTCCTGTAACAGAAGCGCCTTCTCTTGTTCCGTGGAACTCATCGATCGCCTTCTTCGCGCTGTGCACAATCCGGACACAAACAGGTGGGAAAGTTCACATCTGCGCTTGTTGCAAGATGTTGATCGACACGCAGCCAGTAGCCTTTATCGTCGCGCACTTTGCGGCAGGAACTGCAGATAGGCACCAGTCCACTTAAGAGCTGAACTTCTTCAAGCGCAGCACTGAGCTTCGTTCTTCGTTCATCAAGAGCACGATTGCTCTGCTCGAGTTCATGACGTAGCTGCGTCAGTTCGGCGTGTTTCAACTGGTGTACTTCAATCTCAAAACGCGCCTCAACTTCATCGCGCAGTCGCTGCTTCTCCTCGCTAAAAATCCCTGTCCCCAGCTCCAATACTTGCTCGTACAAGTCGTAGGCATCCTGATAGTGACCCAGATCGTGCATGAGATCTGCAAGACTAAGACGAATGCTGCGCTCACGCTCCCGTGAACCCAGCCGTGCGGCCAATTCCAGCGCTTTTCTCAGATGCGGCAAGGCCAGTGGTGCGTGACCCGCTTCGGCTTCCAACTTGCCAAGCAGAATCAGCGAGTCGCACACGGCCACCTCATCGCCAGCCTCCTGGAAGCTCTGGATGGCCTGACGCGCATGTCGACGTCCTTCATCGAATTGTCTTGCCGCCAACAGAAGTTGCCCGCGATGAAGCTCGTAGCGTGCCAGATGCGAAGGTGCGTCATTTGTATCACGCAGCCGCTCCAGAATCGTGGCAGCGCGCTCAAGATCTGCACGGGCCAGATCCAACGCGGACTGCTTTATGCGCACAGATACGCGGCGCAGCATCAGGGTGTAACACACGTGATCCCGTTGTTCAAGGCAAGTGCCCAGGGCTTGATTCAGACAGTGTAACACGGCATCCAAATCGTCCTGATACTCGGCAGTGGTGGCAAGCTCTCCCCAGAGTTCGGCGTGTTGGTCCAGCAGATCCTCGGTCATGGCCAGAGTGAGCGCGTCACGTAAAACGCGTTCAGCCTCATCAAACCAGCTGATCCGGTTGCAGGCCCTGCCAAGTTGCAGCATACAATGCACAAGATGTTTGGGCTCACCGCTGCGTCGGGCGTGTTCCATTGCACCCCGCAAGTAGCTCAAGGCTTCTCGCACCCGGCCACAGGCAAGAACGGCTCGTCCCAGTACGCACCCCGTTCTGGCTGAGCTCAGCGGATCAGCCTCTGCCGGCAGCAAATTCAAAGCATAGCGCGCCAAGTCCTCCGCCTGCGCCGGGTTCTTCTCCAACACGGCCTCGGCTTCGGATAGTGTTGCTTCAAGCGATGAGCGCCAATCGGCGGCCTGAGACTGCAACTCACTCATGCGCATCCTCCTCGAGGTCGCCGCCTGCTATGGCGTCACTCTTCGCCTTGCAGCTAGGACATTGATCGAATTGAATGTCGGCCTCGCTGTGCTGGCGAATGTACTCGTGCACCTCACTCCAGAAGCCCTGATCATCGCGGATTCGATGACAGGAACTGCAGATGGGCAGCAAACGACTCAGCGCGCGAACATCGGCAACGGCCCGCTCCAGACGCGATGTATTTTCGCTGATGCGACGATGTAGCTGAGCCAATTCGCGATGCCGACCGGCCAATCGGATTTCGCGGACCTCGTGCAATTCGGACTCAAACTGCTGCGCCGTGTGAGCGGAGATGCGCTTGCACTCTTCGGTGTAAAAGGCACGCACCAAGGTCACTCCGTGATCCAGATGCATAGTTGCCGCTTGCCATTGCCCACGTGCCAACAGCAATCGCCCCATGCGACGGTGTAGATCGCGCAGTGCGTGTGTGTCCTCCAGCTCCTCAGCCAGTTTGATCCCCACTCGCAAGAGAGCGGCCTCTTCGGGATCCGCCGGGCGAAGGGATGTCGGGAGCTTGTTCCAGGCTTCAATAACGGCCTCAACAGCCGCCGCTTCGCCCACTGTGGCCCTCTCGCCGACAGCGAGCTCCCGTAACAGCATGGCTAAAGCTTGTGTTGCTTCAAGCTGATTCTGGTCTTCTTCCGGCATGCGGGCTCCTGATAACCTTAGCGAGTGTATCGGAAATGCCATTGGATATCTGGAGAAGCTATCTGCAAGGAGAGTAAAAAAGCCGTCCCTGCCAGGACGGCTTTCGGAATTAGCATCAAAACCAAACCTCGACACACTCACTTGGCCAAACTGACTCCGGCGTTGCACCGAAATCCCCGGCCCGAGGGTGGATGGGCCTATTGGGTGTTTGGACCGTTTGATTTTGCGAAAACGTACGGAGCACAATCCATGCCAAGAGCTTCAATTCTTATTTATCAGCAATTTGCGTTTTTTCCGGTATTATATTGTGCCGGATCCTGCACATGAGGCGTACGTTTCTGAACGCATTAATCAGTGGCTCCCTCTCTCCGCAATCGGAATTGCTATCACGATCGCGGCCGACTCCGCGAGCCGGATCGCTATCGCGGCGCAGCTCTTCTGCCGTCGTCGGGGTCCCCCTCCTCCTTGCCCGCTGGCAGGCAAGTCGCGTTAGCTGGTATACTACTTCGGTCATGTGTTCACGCCTTCGGGCAGTTGTGATTGCGCCCAAGTTGCATAGCGCAAGGCACACCTTGTTGAGGCCAGTCCGCTTCATTATACTTGAACCTCGATTGCGCTCACCGAGGCAAGAGTGCGGTCGTCCCGACCTGAACCCCGGTCCGGATCTCCGGAAATCTGTCACCGACAACAGCAAACCGAGGAAGCCGATGCTGCGCCAGACCCTACCGCTGATCTGCCTGCTAGTACTTGTGGCAAGCGCCCAGGCCGCACTGGAAGACTACTACCGCAACTACACCGAGATCACCAACGAGTTGGATTCACTGGAGACCCTGTATCCAGAGTGGATGCATACCACCACCTTCGGCTACAGTCACGTCAACGGCACTCCGCTCCTGGCGGTGCGCATTTCCGACAATCCGACGGTGGACGAGGGTGAGCCGGCGGTCTTCGTGGGCGGACATATTCACTCCGAAGAGATTCTCGGCGTGGAAGTGGCCATGCAAGCCATTGAAGAGCTGACCTACTTCGGTAGTATTCAGCACCCCGACTGGATGCCCATTCTGACCAGCCTGGAAATCTGGATCGTCCCCTGCTGGAATCCGGACGGCCTGGAGATGGTGCTCGAAGAAGAAGACGTCACCTTCCGCAAGAACTTGCATTCCTTTGCACCGGACGGCCACTGTCAAATCTTCCCCGGTGTTGGCAACGATAGTTGCGGCGTCGACCTCAACCGCAACTGGGGCTTCTGGTGGAATCACGGGGATACACTGTGGGCCGACAACGACGACGTGGAGCAGTTCGACTACTTCCGCGGTCCGGCGCCCTTCTCCGAGTCGGAAACCGCCGCCATGCGCGACCTGCTGCTGGCCACCCAGCCCGTCGCTGGAGTGCAGTATCACAGCGCGCGTACCAGCACCAACTTCGAGATCCTGATTCACGCCTGGGATTTTGGCGTTGCGGATGATGGCATCAAGACCTGCCCCGCGCTCGACTACACGATGCAGCAAGCGCTGACACGCACCATGGCGGATCAGATCGAGACGCTGGATCACAGTCTCTACCGCAACTACGCGGGCAGCGGTCGCAAAGGCGCACACAACATGTGGATGTACGCGCAACTCGGTTGCGTGGCCATGACGGCAGAAATCGGCGGGCACGCCAGTGAGGGCATGCAGCCGCAGAACTGGGACCGCATTCACTTCATCGTCGACGAGAACCTGGACGGCCTTTACTGGCTGCTCAAGCGCTGTGTGGGCTACGAGGTCGCCGCCCCAGCGCTCTTCTCGCGTATCACGGACGAGGTCGATCAACCACTTGCCGCACGTATCGCGCTGGATCAGGTGATGGACGCCGACTGCGTGCCGTACTACAAAACGCGGGGAACTACGGGAATGCATCACCGCCTGCTGCAGCCCGCGCCCTACACCGTGCGCGTGCGTAAGTTCGGCTATGCCCCGCTGGATACGACCGTCAACGTAGGTCCCAGTCTGCCCACCAATCGTCACTGGATTCTGAGCGAGTTACCACAGTACAACTTCAGCCTGAATGTACTGGAGGCGGGTTCGGAAACGCCGCTGAACTGGAACCGCGTGGAGCTCTACAATGTGGACGCCGACACCACGTTGTACCTCAGCAGCGATAACAACCTCAGCCTGAGTCTGCCGGAAGGCGTGTATCACGCGCTGGTGCGATTCGCGGACTATATCGACCAACATTTCGACTTCAGTCTCGCTGGTGATACACAACTCCACAAAACCGCCTGGCCACGTCTGAACAACGACGAGCTGGGATTCGATCACGAGTACACGACTCTTGACGAATTCACCCAGCAGGGCACGAACTGCAACTGGGGCAACGCCTGGGATGACAGCCTGGGCAATCACTTTGCCGACACGCCGGTCTTCTGGTCTAACCCCAATACCAATTGCCGCCTGAGTATCACGGAACCCGTGCAGCTTTCGCTGCCCGTACGCAGCACAACCGCTGCCTGTTTGAACTTCACCGCTGTCTGGCAGATGGAAGCGCCCTACGACACAGCCTTTGTCGAGTTCAGCGCCGATGGCGAAATCTGGGAGACCGCCGCTGCCTACACGGGCCAGAGCGGGTTGGCGATCCGCGACTACAGCCTTCCCGTACCCGAAGCCTACTTCGGCGGCGCACTCTACTTCGGCTTCCGCGTCAAGACCGACGAGAACGAAGAGGACGCCGGTTTCCATGTACGCGACATTCGCTTCAGCTGGAACGGCGGCACCGTGGACGTGAAGGAGCCCAGCAATCTGCCTGAGCGCTTGAGCCTGAGTGCGGCACCCAATCCCTTCAATCCTTCCACCATGCTGAGTTTCACTCTGCCCAATGCCCAGCGCGTACACCTGAGCGTCTACGATCTGCTGGGTCGCGAAGTGGTCGTGCTACTGAACGAGGACTTGGTCGCGGGTGAGCACCAGACCCTTCTTGATGGCGCTGCGCTGGCGAGTGGTGTGTATCTGGTGCGCCTGGAGGCGGGGTCGCTTGCAGCGCAAAGCAAGGTTCTGCTGCTGAAGTGAGCGGGGCCCCGGTATTGGGCTTTCCCAATCGGTATCGGTATCGCTATCGCTATCGGTATCGAGTTCTTCTCTTTCGAGATTCCAGGGAGCGGACGAAAGCCCGCTCTTTCATTGGATCTAATCGCCCCGCCACATCGATTTACAGATTGGATTTCCGAAATGTGGTGCGCGTCGGAAGTGGCTCAGTGTCAGCTGGTGTGGACGGAATGGCTCTCGAGGTGCCAGACGGGGGTCAGACACTACTCTGACACGTGTCAGACCCCTCCTGTTCACAATCCACCACTATCGTGCATTTTCAAACCTGTATCGATATAATAATTTTCGTTATCGTTACTTCGATGGATAATGGCTAGCAGATGACGCAAAGTACGTTGGAGCTCACTTCTCGTCAGCGGCATTAGACAGAATCGGTCTCGAGCTGCCAAAGTGTGTCTCGCCTTCGGCTAGACACTGCCGACTCGACCGCTCCGTCGAGCTCGAAGCTTCGACCCCGTCGGCACTAATCCGACATCTGTAATACGAGGGGCTACTTCGGCAAAAAGCCCCGCGGGGACGCCCGCCGCGTAGGCAAAAAAAGTCGCCCCGACTCCCTATCTTTAGCGCCATGTTCCGATTAACACGACACTTCCTCAAGTACGTCCGCGGCGTCCGGACACAGATTGGCGCCGGGCTCGTCTTCATGCTGCTCAGCAGCCTGCTGGCGGGCGCCAACATCGGCTTGATCTATCCTTTCTTCAAGGGCGTTTTCGGCGACAATCCCGCCGAGGCCTTGGGCACACGTACCGATATCTGGCACGGTGTCTGGCAGCTCGCGGGCCAGGCGCTACACACGCTGCGCATTCTGGTGCTGGACGCGGGGCAGCTCGCCGCGCAGCAAACGCTGCTAAAGACCGAGCTGGCGGATTTCTTTACCCGCTATGCGCCCCACACCGTACTGCTGATGCTCTGTCAACTGGCGCTGGTGCTGATCACCGTCAAGATCCTCACTCAGTACCTCTACCGCATGTGCTTCGTACATGTGGAGCAAACCCTGATCCGCGAACTGCGCGACGACTTGTTTCGTCACCTGCAGACCCTGTCGCTGGACTTCTACCAGCGCTACAAACTGGGCGAGCTGATCAGCCGAGTGATCAATGATGTGATGGTGGTGCGCAGCCTGACCATCACCAAGGTGGTGGATCTGCTGTCCAACCTGCTGCAAAGCCTCGTCTACCTTTCGCTGGCCCTGCTCATCGACTGGCGCATGACGCTGATCTCCATCTTCGTGCTGGCTCCCGCCGTGGGCGCGCTGCAGTATATCGGCCAGCGCTTGCGCAAGTACAGCCGTCGCGCTCAAGAGCACATCAGCCGCGTCTCCGAGCGCCTATCGGAAAACCTGCAGGGCATTCGCGTGGTGCACGTCTTTCACGCCCACGACCGCGAGCAGGCCCGTTTCTCCGAAGCCACCCACAGCTACTTCCGCCGCGTGCGCAAACTGGAGTACGTCAGCGCGCTGTCCACGCCCTTCGGCGAGTGGGCTTCCATGCTGGTGGCGGTCTTCATGCTCTGGTACGGCGGCAGCCGCGTGCTGGCGGGCGCAGGCAATCTGAGCGGTCCGGCTTTTCTCACCTTCCTCGGCGCGCTGCTTTCGATGTTGCATCCCCTCAAGGTTGTAGCACGCAGCTGGAACGATCTACAGCGTGGCACCGGTGCTGGCGATCGGCTGCTGGAGCTCTTTGACGAGCAGCCGACGGTGGTGGAGGCATTGAACGCGGCTCCTGTCACGGGCTTCCACGAGGAGATCCGCCTGCACAAGGTGAGCTGCCGTTTCGGCGACAAGCAGGTGTTGATGAACATCGATCTTTGCCTGCGCAAAGGCGAAATGCTGGCGCTGGTGGGCGGCAGCGGCAGCGGCAAAACCACATTGGCCAATCTTGTGTTACGCCTGCTGGATCCCGCGGAAGGATGTATCACGCTGGACGGTCGCGATCTGCGCGAGCTACGCATGCACGACCTGCGCCGGCTCTTCGGCGTGGTGGGTCAGGACACATGGCTCTTTGCCATGAGCGTTGCTCAAAATGTGGGCTACCCCGAGCTTGACCCCGATCCTGAAGCGGTCCGACAGGCACTAGAGTTGGCCAACGCAACGGCCTTCGTAAAGGAAATGGGTGGCCCCGAAACACTGCTTAGCGAGGGCGGCACCAACCTTTCCGGCGGACAGCGACAGCGGCTTGCCATTGCACGCGCCGTTTACCGGCACCCGGAGATTCTGGTCTTTGACGAGGCCACCAGTGCGCTGGACACCGAGAGCGAGAAGCTGGTCCAATCGGCCCTGGACCGCAGCATCGGCAGCCGTACAGCGCTGGTGATCGCCCACCGGCTGTCCACCGTGATACGCGCCGACCGCATTGTTTGCCTGAAGGACGGCCACATCGACGGCATCGGTCCTCACGAGGAGCTGCTGAAAATCTCGCCCGAATACCGCAAGCTCTACGAACTGCAATTTCAAGTGTGAACCAAGGATAGAAGATGATCGTATCGGTACCCGTTTCCGTGGGAGAGCTGCTGGACAAGGTCTCCATTCTGCGTATCAAGCTGGACAAGTTTCAAGATGAAGGCCGTCGCGCCAATGTCAAGCGTGAGCTGGACGCCCTGCTGGAGGTCTGTGATACAAAGGGCCTGACTCATCAGGAGTTGGAAGCCGAACTGGTCCGCATCAATTCCCGCCTTTGGGAAGTGGAAGATCAGTTGCGTGTATTGGAGAGCCGCAAGGATTTTGGCGCCGAGTTCGTCGAGTTGGCACGCAGCGTGTATTACACCAACGACGAACGCGCTCAAATCAAGCGGCGCCTGAACGAACACTTCGGCAGCACGCTGGTGGAAGAGAAGGAATACGTGGATTATCAGGCGGGTAAGAAAGCGTGAGCGCCATTCGTCGTATCCTTGTGATACAATTGCGCCAGCTGGGTGACATCTTGATGATCACACCCTTGCTCAGACGCCTGAAACAGCTTCATCCCGAAGCGGAGATTGACGTGCTCTGCGAAGCCGCCGGCGCGCAGTTGCTTGAGCACAACCCCAATGTTCGCCGGGTCGTGATCTGCCCCAGAAAAGCTGGTCTGGCCGAGTTTGGCGCCATGCTCAAAGTGCTGCGCGGCCGTCATTATAATTGGGTGATTGACGCTCAGGCGCTACCAAAGACCGCCTTTCTGACCCTGTTTACAGGCGCTCGCCTGCGCACGGGATTCCCCCGTGATACATTTCGTCGACTGTGCTACAATCGCTTGATTACGCAACGGGGTGCGGAGTACTCCGCGCTTGAGAAACTGCGCATGAGCGGTGATGACAGCCTGGCGCCCGGAAATCTGGCGCTGGAATTCCCCGTCACCAGCGTAGACGAGGCCTGGGCGCGCCACTTCGCCAAGGAGTTTTTTACGCGTCCAGTTGTGGCTCTCTTTGGCGTGAGTCGTCGTAATTACAAAAAATGGCCGCCTGCGAAATTGGCGGAGCTGGGCGATCGCCTGGCCGAGCGCGGTTTTCTGCCCTGGCTGGTTCATGGTCCCGGTGAACAGCTGGACGCCCAGGCTATTGCAGAGATGATGACCCGTGAAGTGCTGGTGGACTATCCGCTGCCCAGCTTCCCGCAACTGTGCGCGCTCATGGGCTATTGCGCGCTCTTCGCTGGCAATGATGGCGGTCCCAAGCACCTGGCAACGCTGAATGGAGTGCCGACCGTGACCGTCTTCGGCCACGTGCACCCCGAGTGCTGGACTCAGCCCGATGATCCCGCCCAACGCTGGCTGGCCACTGCGTCACGCACGCGCTCTCAGCCCACGAAGGGCGCCTGCCTTGAGGTTGAGCGACTCGAAGAGATTCCGGTGGACGCCGTCTGCCACGTGATACACGAGTTAATCGCCGCTGGCTACGTCGCCAATCCCGCCGGGGAGAGCGCATGAACGCGTCGGATGCGCCCTTGGTCAGTGTCGTGATCCCGTGCTGGAATCAGGGACGCTATTTGGCTGAAGCTGTGGATTCGGCTCTCGCGCAAACCTGGCCAGAATTGGAGGTCATCGTCGTCAACGACGGCAGCGACGAAGCCGAAACCCTGCGCCTCTTGAAGAACTTCGAGCGTCCGCGCACACGTCTGCTGCATCGAGAAAACGGCGGTCCCTCCGCTGCTTTGAACACGGGCGTAACTGCAGCAAGGGGCGAGTTCATTCTGCCTCTGAACGACGACCGACTGCTGCCCACCTATGTCGAGAAAGCCCTGCGGGTCTTCCAGAACCATGACGACGTGCGCGTCGTAACCTGCAAGGCGCGCTACTTCGACGCTAAGACCGGTCCCTGGGAACTACCCGCGTATACCATGCGCAGCCTCCTGCGACGTAATCTGCTGCATGTTTCTTCACTGTACCGCCGGAAAGATTGGGAGCGAGTCGGCGGTTACTGCGAAGAGTTGCCCATTCGTATTGATTACGACTTCTGGCTAAGCTTGCTGGAACTGGGTGGTCGCATCCACCGCATCGAAGAGGAGCTCTTCGAATACCGCAAGCCGCAACAACGACAGAAGTCGCTCTCCAAGCGCAGTTCACGCATGATGGAAGCACAAGCATTTGCGCGCATTCGCGAACGTCACCTCAAGCTCTACGCGGATCACACGGATCTGCTGGTGGAGTGGCTAAACGAAGTGGATCTTCAGCGCGTTGCGCTTCTTGACAATCGTCTTGGTTCACGCATCGCCCGTTTCTTTAAGGGTTTGAGATGACACAGGCACCGCTGGCAGTTGTGATACGTGTTCACGATCGCATGCAGGATCTGCAGGTGGCGGTGCGCTGCGTCAAGGAGCACTGGCGGATTGCTACGCAGTTGATGATCGTGAGCAACGGTGTATCACGGGGATTCGAGATTCCCGCGGATGTCCGCGCGGCAGCAGATTCCATTCTTGAGTTGACGCATAACGCGGGGCACATCGGCGGCAATGCTCAACTGCTGTTGGCCTCCATTCCACATCTTCCCCCTCAATGCGAATGGGTGCTGCTGCTGGAAGCGGATACCTGGCTTTTTGACGACCGGTTGCTGCGTGATACACTGAACCATCTAGAACAGGAAAACGCCGACTGGGCCTCTGCCTTCTGGCAGGATCGCTGGAGCAGTCAAGCACTGGATCTGGCGCTCGTGCGACGCAGCGTGTTGCAGGCGCATCCGGGTCTGGTGGATTTTCATCAACACGCTGAGTGTCACGTAGCCAACTACTTGCAGGATCACGGGCTAAAGGCATTACGCATTCGCGAGTTGGAACCGGTGCACATTCCCGGCCTGCTGCGTCGCTGCTGGAATCAGTGGGGCGGTCGCTTCCGCTGCTTTCCGGAGGGTCCCATGGTGACACATCATATTGAGGATCTGCCCGGTGGTTTCAGGCAAAAACTGGCCGAAGCAAATCGCTGTGCCGGACGCGAACTCTTTCCCGGACTCCCTTCCGAGGAGTGGGCCAAAGGCCGACGCCGCATCACACTTATGCGGACTCTCGCACGCCTCTGCCCGCGCAGTGGCTGGATCAAGCCTCCCCGCCGCCGCAGTTAGTAGCCTTTCTCAAAATCCGAGCAGACTACCCATTTGGTAAACAAGAGTCGTCAACATCCAGGCAACCGCCGTCAGCCCGAGCAGCTGGAACCAAGCCCAGCGAATCGAACCTGTCTCACGCCGTGTCACCGCAAAGGTAGCCATGCAGGGGGTTGCGATCAGCGCAAAAAGCATGATGCAGAAGCCCACCAGTGGCCGGTAGCGTTCCCGCAGAATCTCACGCAGCCCCGTACTGCCTTCGTCCGTCTCACCCATAGCGTAGACGACGCCCATTTGTGCTACAAAGACCTCCTTGGCCGCAAAGGCCCCCAGGAAGCTGGCGCTGATCTTCCAGTCAAAGCCCATCGGCCGCATCACGGGTTCGATGGCTTTGCCCAGACGTCCAAGCAGCGAGTATTCGAGATCCTCCTCCGCCTGCAGATTATCCAGACGAATCAGGCTGTCAGCAACAGCGGTCGGTAGTTGATCGATGATCAGCTCTGCCGGTGATACACCTTCCACTTGAGCCGTCTTTGCAAGCAGGTTCTGGCGAATTCCGTCGTAGTCATTGTGATACGTCGATGGTTTGGGCAAACTAGCCATCACCCACAAGAGCACGGACACTCCCAGAATCAGCGTGCCCGCCTTGTGCACGTACATCCAGCTGCGGTTGCGCAATTGCAGCATCACGCTACGCAGAGTGGGCAGTTTGTAGGGCGGCATTTCCATGACAAAGGGCGTAGCAGCGCCGCGAAAAACCGAGATCTTCAGCAGTTTGGCCAGTGCCACCGCCAACACAACGCCGATCAGGTAGATGCTGAATAGCATGCCCGCGTGCAACTTGGCCGGGAAGAAGGCCGGAATAATGAGCAGGTAGATGGGAAGCCGCGCGCCGCAACTCATCAGCGGCAACACCAGAATGGTCAGCAAACGATCACGCTCGTTTTCCATCACACGCGTTCCCATGATGCCGGGAATGCTGCATCCGAAGCCCGTCAGCAGCGGGATAAACGCCTTGCCGTGCAGCCCAATACGCTGCATCAGACGGTCCAGCAGGAAGGCGGCGCGAGCCATGTAGCCCGTGTCCTCCATCAGGCTCAGGCAAGTGAAGAGCAACAGGATATTGGGGAGGAAGACCAGCACGCCGCCGACTCCGCCCAACACGCCATCCAGCACCAATCCTTTGAGCGGGCCACCGCCGGGCCAGACGCCGTCCAGCCAGCCGGCCAGAAGTCCGATGCCCGACTCGATCCAGCCCATGGGAATGGCTCCCAGGGTAAAGGTCAGCCAGAAAGTGAAGAACATCAGCCCCAGGAAGATGGGCACACCCCAGAAGCGGTGTAGCAAAACTCGATCTACGCGATCCGTGCGAAAACCACCTAGGCTGCGACGCGGCTGCTCCAAGCGGCAGGCCTGCATTAGTTGCTGAATGAACTCGTAACGCCTGTTTGCGAGATAAATTTCGGTGTGTACGCCAGTGGTCTCTTCGATTCCCGCGGAGATTTCCTCGGCCTTCTCCTGAATCCGACAGGCGTGATGCAGCCAGAGGTGCAGATGATCGCGTACGCGGGCATCGCGTTCCAACAATCGCAACGCAAGCCAGCGTGCCGGTGGATGAGTGCGAACCTCGGCGCGCCAGTGGCGGTCGATTTCCTGCTCCAGCCAGCCCACCAGAGTTTCGACGGATTCACCGAACTCGACGCGGCGGCCATCCTTTCCTGGACAGGGCCGCTCATCTTCGCCTGAACAATTCAGACAGCCGTGTATCACCTGCCGTAGCTCGTGCAGACCATTGCCGCGGTGGCCCTCCATGGCGACTACCGGCAACTTCAGCTGACGGGCAAGCTCATCCAGGTCCACATGCATGCCGCGTCGGCGTGCTACATCGACCATGTTGGCCACCAGCACCAGCGGGAGCTCCAACTCCAGCAACTGAGTCGCCAGGTAGAGGTTGCGCTGCAGATTACTGGTGTCCAGCACATCCACCACCAAATCGGGTCGCTCGTCCACTAGGTAGTTGCGTGCTACAATTTCCTCAATGGAATAAGCCGTCAGCGAGTAGGTGCCGGGCAGATCAACGACGGTCACCGCGCATCCACAACACTCAGCCTCGCCCTCTTTGCGCTCGACGGTGACTCCGGGAAAATTCGCCACGTGCTGACGTGCACCGGTCAACAGGTTGAAGACCGAAGTCTTGCCTGCATTGGGATTTCCTGCCAGCGCTATGCGGCTCAGGTTTGTATCACGACGCGATGGATCACAGGCACTGTGACACGCCCACTGCACCTGACGACTGTGCAAGCGTCGCTCGCGACCCCGCCATCGTCCGCGCCCTTGGGCTACTCCGCCCCCTGCACAGTTGTGTTCATCCGACCGTTGTCCGAGTGCGGACCGCCACAGACTCATGAAGGCTCCCGCATCGAAGCTGCATCATTCGAAGTCTCGACGGCATCGTCCGACTTCCCAGGCAGGGCACAACTGTCCGCCAGGGCGCATGTACCACAACAGGCACTGTCGCTAGGTGCTTTGGGGTCGCCAGCGGGACAGGATCCGCGCCGCAAACTGCGCCAAACCAGCACGAGCGCGGCCACGACGATGAGGGCGAGCGCTGCGTATTCCATCATGACTCCAGCAATAATTCTACATCCACCTGCAAGGCCTCTTCTCTGCGGAGAGAAAGGCGGTAGCCCATCAGGGTCAGATCCAGCGGATCCCCCAGCGGGGCAAGCCGGATGAGCTGGATTTCCTGTCCGGGTACAAGGCCCATGTCCGCCATGCGACGGCTGACGGGACCGGTTCCGTTGACTCGGGTAATGCGGGCGCTTTGGCCGGGATGCAGGGCTGCGAGGGTCATATTCACCTCAGGACTCAAAGTTAGGGCGGACAATCTTATAAACTCCGCCCTGATATTCTAGTGCTAAACGTAGGGAAATTGGCAGGACGCAGATCAGGGCAGCACGCTCTCAATGCAATGACCGGGTTGGTAATCGGTCATGACCGCGCTGATGGCACCAATAAAGATCTCGCTGCGCATCTTCACGGGAATGTGCCGTTCGTCGGCACTGAGCCAGATGAAGACTTCGCCCTCGCTCTTGAAGAGGCCCTCGCCCAATAGCAGCGGCTGCACAAGGAAGCAATCGAAGCGGCCAGCTTTGACCTTGACCCGTTCGCGCCCCAACACCTGCACAACCATGCGGTAGGATTTGAGATCATCCATGGCTTCCATCTGCAGGCTGCGGCCAACTTCCAGCTCCTGCGTACGCACCCAGTAAAAGGCGGACAGCACATCCTGAACGTGCTTGGCCAGACGCACGCTATCCACGGCAACACCGTGTTTGTAACGACGGGCGACTTGGTCGGGATAGTCAAATTCGAAAATTCGGTCGCTCTTGTATCCCCCCTCGCGCAGGTATTTCTCCATGCCATGACTGTAGAAGCCTTCGCGATCCATGAAGGTGAGGACGCGGTCGCGAACCGGATAGAGCACGCTTAGGGCGCGGTTGCTGCGGGCGCTGCTTTCGATGCGCCAGACGGGGCTGCCGCGCAGAGTGAGAGTATCCGCGATTTCCAGAACCGCAGTGCCGGCGTTGATCAGCCCCCACCCCACGTCAAAGGTGATTTTCTCTCCCAGGCTGAAGCAGCATTGCGTACGCGCGGACAGCGTCGAAGCCAGCAACACCAGCAAGAGCAGCGCAGTTCGTATCACAGGCTACTCCCGATTTGCTGCCGCAGTTGATTCTCGCTTACCACCCCCAGGCGCAGAATAGCGGGGGGATTTCTGCGAAGATCGACCACCGTTGTCGCCTGCCCCAGAAGCGGCTCACCCGGCAAAATGGCGTCCACTCCCTCCAGTAGGGCGGGATGCAGCTCCCGGCTGAAACGCGGATCGGGATCACCGGATAGATTCGCCGACGACAGCGCCAGCGGCCAGGGGAGTTGCTCAAACAACTCGCTTGCGGGACATGCGCCGGGAATGCGAATCCCCACGCTGACAGCCCAATCGTTGCGGACTGCACCCAAGCGTATCGAACCTGGCAGGACCAGGGTCAGGGCGCCGGGAAGCAGCGCGTCGATGAGCTTGGTGTGCGCCTGCGCTTGTGGAATCCACTCGTAAAGCTGAACTGTATCACGAAACACCACAGGAAGCGCTTTGGCGGGATCGCGCCCCTTAAGCCCGGCCAAACGTTCGCAGGCCTCGCAGGAATCAGCCCGTGCGGCAAGACCAAACAGGGTATCGGTAGGAAGTAGAAGCAGCCCGCCCTGCCGAAGCAGATCGAGCAGCTCGGTGCTGTCACTTGTTGTCCGGGCCATCCGTGGACTTCTCATCAAGCTCCTTGCTGACCTCGTCCACGCTCTCCCGCATTCCACGACGGAACTCGTTCATGGCACGCCCCAGCCCACGGGCCAGCTCGGGCACGCGCTTGCCACCAAAGAGCAGCAGCACGGCCAGAATGATCACCCAGAATTCCCAATGTCCGAACATAGCGTACCTCCAGGCCCGTTGGGGCCGCGGCCTTAGAAGCGTGCGCGAGCCTGTTCGATGACCCCGCGCAAGGCCTTGTCATCGGCGGCTGCCAGCAGTTCGTCGCGGAAGGAATCATCCTTCAACAACATGGACAGACGCGCCACAAGTTTCAAATACTGTGTGATGCAGTGCTCGGGAACGCCGAACAGGAAGAAAAGGCGGGCCGGACCGTCGTGGGCACCAAAGTCGATGGGTTGCACGCTGCGGCCAACCACCAGCACGATTTCGTCCACTTCGCTGGAGCGCGCGTGCGGCAAAGCGCAGCCCTTCTCCAGCCCGGTGGGCGTTTCGGCCTCTCTTCGCAGCAGCTGGCGAATGAACGTATCCAGATCTCCCACCTGGGGCGCGCCTTCAAGCGCTTTGCCCAACGTGCGAATCAGGCCCTCGCGATCTGTTGCTTCAACAGCGGAACAAACGGCGTAGGGACTTGGCAATGTATAGGACATCACACACCTCAAAAGCAGACTTGATTCGGGTTGACCCGAAAGCGACCAATGTAAGGTATCAGTCGCATAGCCGCCAACGTAGACGGTCCCGCGAGCGATTGCAGAAAATGTGGATTTTGCACTTTTTTCGGCTGGGTCGCTTGACTTATCAGACCTAATCGTATAGTTTGGGGGTCTGTCTTTCGCCGGGGTGGCGGAATTGGTAGACGCGCACGTTTCAGGTGCGTGTGTCCGTATGGACATGCGGGTTCAAGTCCCGCTCCCGGCATGGTTCAGGTACTGGATAGATTGGAAGTTACAATGGCCCATCACAAGTCTTGCATCAAGCGAATCCGCACCAGCGGCGAAGCCAATGCGCGCAATCGCGCCTATCGTTCCCGTATGCGGACGGAGATTCGCAAACTGCGTGAGCAGAATCAGCCCGAGGCCGCTCAGGCCCAGTTGCGTCTGGTTAGCAGTCTGCTGGATCGTCTGGTTTGCAAGGGCGTGATTAAAGCCAATGCGGCGTCCAATCGCAAGTCCGCGCTAAACCGCCTCGTGAACGGTTTGGCCGACTAATCCAGCCTGCCGAAAGCAGCACAAGCGGTCACCTTCGGGTGACCGCTTTCTTTTTCCGACTCCGCCAGGATTCCTCTTTTTTCGTCACAAGCGACACTCACAGCTTCGTATCCTCATTTCATACAGATCATTTTCTAAATCATAGGTTTGTTACAGAGTAAACCGAACAGAACGCAATGCCGACGAATAAGGGCCGCACAACAAGTGGCGCAACAAACACCTTTTCAAGACCTCCTGCAATCAGGTTTGGATGAGGGGCAATCAAGAGGATGGACCCATGTGCACTGAATGCGAATTGCTTTCCAAATGTGGTTTCTTCAACAACTTCTGAGGCAACTCGGAAGTGATCAAGAAGGCTGGATAAAGATGTACTGCGCCGACCAGGGCAAATCTGAATGATGCAGGCGCAAAGCGATCCGCAAGGCAACCGGCGCCCCCCCCGGCCGATAACATGGCACCCACGGGATCCATGCTCTAGTCCGGTTAACGAAGTGCTTTGCCAGATAGAAGGCCGCGCCATGCGGCCTTTTTACTTCGCCTCAGGCCCCAGTCGCCTCAACTGGAAGAGGTCCTTGCGACGATCGCGCAAGTTGCGCACGCTGCCCAGTTTGTTCAACCCCGTTAACAGATCCAGATCCACATCGGCGATCAGAATCATCTCGGTATTGGGTGTGGCTTCCGCCTTGACACCGTTGGTGGGAAAGGCAAAATCGCAGGGCGTGAACACCATCGACTGCGCATAGGCGATGTCCATGTTGTGCACATTGGGCAGGTTGCCTACGCTACCGGCTATGGCCACGTAGCATTCGTTCTCGATGGCGCGCGCCTGGGCGCAGCTGCGAATGCGCGAGTATCCGTTCTGTGTGTCCGTCAGGAAGGGCACAAAAAGCACATTCATGCCTTCGTCCGCCAGCAAGCGCGACAATTCGGGGAACTCCACATCGTAGCAGATCAGAATGCCGATGCGACCGCAGTCGGTGTCAAAACTGCGCAGCTGCGAGCCGCCGCGCATGGCCCAGCAGCGGTCTTCGTCCGGTGTCACGTGCAGCTTCTCGAAGCGCTCAACACTACCATCGCGCCGGCAAAGGTAGCCGACATTATAGAGTACGCCGTCCACCATCTCGGGCATGCTGCCGGTGATGATATTGATGTTGTAGGAAATAGCCAGGCGGCCAAAGGCCTGCACAATGTCCTGGGTGAAGCTGGCCAGTTGCCGGATGGCGTCCACTTCGCTCAAATGGTTGAAGCGCGCCATTAGCGGGGCATTGAAGAACTCAGGCAGCAAGGCAAAATCGCTTTTGTAGCCACTGAGCGCGTCGACGAAGTATTCGGCCTGGCGCATCAGTTCTTCAAGGCTGTTGTAAGGACGCATCTGCCACTGCACAATGCCCAGACGTATCACGCGCCGGTTGATGTTCGGGCTGTTACTGGGCTTCTCGTAGTAGATATTGTCCCACTTCAGCAACACGGCGTATTCACCCGAAGCCAGGTCTTCCTTCAAATAGCCCTTGAGAATGCGCACCGGATGGAAATCGTTGGAAAGCTGGAAATTCAGCACCGGATCGTGGATCTCACGCGAACGGACCTTCCCCAGGTACTGCTTTGGTGACATCTCGCTGGAATACTTGTGATAGTTGGGGATGCGCCCGCCAAAGAGGATGGAGCGCAGGTTCATGCGCTCGCAAAGATCCTTGCGGTAATCGTACATGCGCCGTCCCAAGCGCAGACCACGGAATTCGGGTTTGACGAACACGTCGATGCCGTAGAGCAGGTCGCCGTCGGGTTGATGCGTATCGAAGCTGTAATTGCCGGTGATTTCTTCGTAGGAATGGGATTCCTCGAAGCTGGCGGAGTCCACGATAATACTCAGCGCTCCACCAGCGATCTGCCCGTTGACCTTGATGACGATCTGGCCTTCGGGGAATTTCTCGAGCAGGGAAGCGATTTGCGCCTCGGTCCAGTAGAACGAGGGCATGCTGGTATATGCGTTTGAGTTAGCACGCCTCAGCTCTTGGTAGTCTTCCAAGCTGAGGTACTCGATCTGGACTTCCTGAATCTCCTGCACCACGACCTCCTTGTATTACGAGGGCGCCAAGGTACTCAGGTGTCCCGACTCAAACAATAGCTCGACAAAGAACACTCTCGCGAGTTAAGCGTCTCGCAGTGCTTCAGCCACAGCACGGCTCAAACGCGCGCTCTGATAGGGTTTCTGCAGAAAGCCACGCAGCCCCAGAGCCATCAATTCCTGTAGCTGATCTTCAGGTGTGAATCCCGAGACCAACAGTACGGGTAGATCAGGATACTTGTCATGAATGACTCGAAAACAATCCGCGCCGTTCATGCGCGGCATGACCATATCCAGTAGAACCAGTGACACATCGCCGTCGAGCTCCGCCAGCTTCTGTAGCGCTTCCTCACCGTTACTGGCGATTTCTACCTCATAACCCAAGCGTTTGAGCATGGAGGAACCTGTAACACGCATGGCACGCTCGTCATCCACCAGCAGGACAAGACCACTGCCGTGGATGCGCACCTCTGTATCACGGTCAGCAACGGGCTCGTCGCCTGTCAGAGGCAGCAATACGCGAAATGTCGTTCCCTTGGTCAGCTCGCTGTAAACGGTAATGGATCCCTCGTGCTGAACGACTGCGCCGTGTGTGGCAGCCAAGCCCAGGCCGGTACCTTCACCACTGAGCTTGGTTGTGAAGAAGGGCTCGAATACCATGCTAAGATTCTCGGCAGGGATGCCGCAGCCTGTATCACGGACTTCCACCTCCAGGTAGGCGCCCGGAATCAAGGTGAATTCGCTGCCGGCACAATAGTCGGCCTCAAGTGTGATACAGCGTGTTCGCAGATTCAGGTTTCCGCCGTCCGGCATGGAAGCGGCAGCGTTGATTCCCAGATTCAGGAACACGCTTTGCAGCATCACTGTGTCACCATAGATGTGTGCCGATTCCGCTCCTAGCTCCTCAACGATACTGATGCGCTTGTCAACGGTCTTCTGCAGAATGGAAATCGTATCACGCACGACTTGATGCACATCGACAACACGAAAGACAACGGGTTGTTTGCGAGCAAACACCAGCAATTTTGAGGAGAGCTCTGCCGCGCGATTGGCTGACTCGACAATCAGCGTGATACACTCACGATGATCTGCAGTATCGGGAATGATATCACGCAGCAGCTCGGCACCCCCAATGATGCCCCCGAGCATGTTGTTGAAGTCGTGTGCGATACCGCTGGCCAAGCGTCCAATGGCATCCATCTTCTGGCTTTGAAAGAGCTTGTCCTGCAGTGCATACTCCTCAGTGACATCGCGAAAGACAAGCACAACGCCAAGTATCTCGCCTGTATCACCGCGGATGGGCGCGCCGGAGTCAGCAATCTGGTATTCGTGTCCATTGCGGCTGATCAGAACCGTGTGGTTTGCCAGGCCAATAATCTGTCCTGTGCTGAGCACGCGTGTTACGGGGGACTCAACTTCAGTTCGTGTATTTGCACTGACGATGTGAAACACTTCACGAATTGTGCGCCCGGCGGCTTCTACCGCCGTCCAGCCGGTCAGTTTCTCGGCCACCGGATTTAGACGTGTGACACATCCGTTAACATCTGTAGTGATGACGGCATCGCCAATGGAGTTGATCGTAACACGGTGCCACTGCTCGCTGGCTTTCAGTTTGCGCTCCTGCTCCAGCTGAATCAGGCCATAGAGGAAGAAGGCCCACCACATGGGAATCAAAGCCCCCAGGATATTCTCCACACCCTCAAAGCGCAAACTATGCAGCGTCCACTCAGCCTCCATCAGCCCTGTGTAACACGAGCTGAAGAACAACAGTCCAAGCAAGATTCTGACAGGCACATTTCCACGTGCTGGCAGCCTGTAGATCAACAGTAGAACCAACGCAGCCAGTGTTGCAAGCAGAGTAAGCAGATCCAGGAACTCAATCATGCTGTGCCCCTCCCTGCTTGTCTATCAGCAGCGCAAAGGTCCAGATGAGCAGTAACAAGGCGCTGAGCAGCGCACAAGCATGCTCAAGCAGATTCAATAACGTTGGCAGGTAATAGGCCTCCGCTACCGTGAAAACCCAGGAAACAAGCAGAAGGAGATACGACGCGCTCAGCAGCCATGCGCGCGTGACACGCGACAAGTGTCGTCGCTGCAGTATGCCGAAAACGAAAACGCCAAGCCCGATCAGGAGCATGACTACTTCATTGCTGTCGCTCATTGCGCCCCCGGATTCCGCAGTATTCCTGCAACGGTGTTCAATAGCAGATTCGAATAGAAGGGCTTGCGCAGAAAACCCGACAGACCAAGATCCCGCAGTTCCTGCAGGTCTTCCTCGCGCAAGAACCCCGACATCAGAATGATGCGTACATCGGGGTCCCTTTCCTTGAGAGCCAGAAAACAATCGCGGCCATTCATCTCAGGCATCATCATATCCAGGATCACCAGATCGAAGGCACCAGGCTGGTAGGCCCCCAACGCCTCGACACCGTTGGTGGCAACGCTGACGGTGTAACCCGCCCGCTGCAGAATCTGACATGTGGTCGTACTGACGGCCCGTTCGTCCTCGGTCAGCAGAATGCGCCCTTGTCCGCGCAGCGACTCACGGTTTGCCATTGGCTCCGGAAGCTCCTGCTCCGTTATCGGGAACAACAGGCGGAAACAGGTTCCCACTCCCTGTTGCGAATTCACGGCAATCGTGCCGCCGTGCTGTCTCACAGTGCCATAGACGGCAGATAGCCCCAGGCCTGTTCCTTTGCCCTTGGCCTTTGTCGTGAAGAAGGGATCAAAGATGCGGGGTAGTACATCCGGACTGATGCCGGTGCCGGTGTCCTCGACCTCGATTTCTACGTACTTGCCTGCTGCCAGCGACAAGCTGTCCGCCTCGATGTCTTTCTCGCCAAGCCGGCGCAGTTGCGTCCGAAAGGTCAGCGTTCCCCCGTCGGGCATGGCATGTGAGGCATTGATCCCCAGGTTCAGGAAGACGCTCTGCAGCAGACTTGCGTCGCCTATCACATGGTATTCATCCGCAGTCAGCGTTTGCGTGATACGGATCCGCTTGTCGATACTCTTCTCCAGCAAGGCCAGTGTATCACGAATGACAAGGTGCAGGTCGACCGCCGTTGAAGACTCCGGCTGGTTCCTGGCGAAACTCAGCAGATTGTGTGTGAGCTCCGCCGCTGTCCGCACTGCCTGCAGAATGATATCGATGTACTCCTGCTCTTCCTCGGCGGATTCCACTCCATCCTGCAAGAGCTCGGTAGCTCCCAGAATACCGGTAAGAACATTGTTGAAATCGTGGGCGATGCCGCCGGCAAGCTGCCCGACTGCGTCCAGCTTCTGACTCTGCGCGAGTTGCTCCTGCAGGCGGTACTCCTCGCTGACATCGCGAAAGACCAGCACAACACCCACCAGTTCGCCCGCCTCTGTGCGGATAGGCGCTCCCGAGTCGGCAATCTGGTACTCCTCACCAGTCCGGCTGATGAGAAGAGTGTGGTTGGCCAGACCCACCACCTGGCCCGTCTGTATCACACGCTCGACGGGACTCGTGACGGGTTCCCGTGTTCCTGCGTTGACAATCCGGAAGACGGCGTTCAAACCCTTGCCGGCTGCTTCAGCAAGCGTCCAGCCCGTGAGCTTCTCGGCCACCGGATTCATACGTGACACACGCCCCTGAATATCCGTGGCAATCACGGCATCGCCAATGCTGTCCAGCGTGATACGCAGATTCTCTTCGCTATCGCGCAGTGCGAGCTCGGCCCTGATCCGCTCCGTCACGTCGATGATGGCACTCAGCACAGCGGGACGGTCATCAAACTCGATCAGACGCGTTGCCAGCAGCATGTGTCTCCGCCCCATGCCGGCAACGTCGACGCATAGCTCCCTGCCTGAAATTTCACCGGCTTCCAGCAATGCGTTCATGTAGTCCTGAGCTTCGCTCGGGACCACGCAGCGGCCCAGCTCGGTACCGGTTTTACCGAGGATTTCTTCCGTAGGCAATCCCAGCGAGTCGCAGAAAGCTGTGTTAGCCAGCAACAGACGACCGTCGTAATCCGTGATCACACAGGAATAGGGCGAGAGGTCGAACAGGATGCGAAAGTTCTCCAGGGTCTTCTGCAGTTCGCCGTGCGCGCGTACTTTCTCGCTGACATCCAGGAAACTGACGATCACACTATCGTGTAGCAGGTTCGCCGTGATGTGCATCACGCGCTGCACGCCATCACCACAACGGATGCTGAATTCGCCGGCGTCGCCACTACCGCCAACAAGCAAGCCTTGTATCACACCGGCCCACGTCGCTTGCACACTTTCACGGATCACAGGATCCGGATAAGCCAGTGTCCACCAGGAGGCCAGATCGGGAAGATCGGCTTGACGGTAACCCAACTCCTCGCAGAACTTCCTGTTCAAGATAATCCTGGTCCCGTCACGCGCGTAGCGAGCCATTGGAATGGGGGCATGCTCAAAGAGCTCGACAACACTCACTGCGGCCGCATCAGCTCGCAGACGCATCGCTCGCTCACGTCGTCGTGCGCGTGTCAATCCGACAATCAAAAAAGACTGCAGGATGACAAACAACAGCAGACCCAGAAACAGCAGCAGCTCTCGATGTGATACAGCAGGCTTCCCCAGCAACTCGCTGCCCGGGGGCAGCTGATGAGGATCAATGCCGAAGCGGCGCAGCGCGGCCCGCTCAAACACGGGCCTGGTGTTTTCAGGAATCTTCCTGCCGTCGGGAACCAGTGTACCCGTCAAAACGGCCATTGCCAGATCCGCAAGCTGCCGGCCCTGCATGTCGGGGCTACTGACCATGCCACCAACAACGCCGGTGCCGATGTACTGATCCACATGACTGAAAACGGGCGCGCGTGAGACAGCGGTCAGCCGCGGCAGCACCTCCATGGTAGGTACGTAACCATCGGTGTCCAGCGCAAAGTCCGCAAAGTAAACCGCGTCATCGGGGGGGATATCGGCTACCAGTGCCAGCAGCTGATTCAAGCTGAGGCCCTCGCCCGGATCCAGGAAAGCCAGACGGGCCGTAGTCCGGGTGCTGTGAATGAACTGGCTCAGTCGCTGCCGGTTCAACCGGCCGGACAAGGACTGATCGGTGACGGCCCAGATCCTGGTGTGCGCTGGCAGCAGGCGCTGAATCAGCTCCACATTGCCCTCGATGTCGGCTACCGAATGGATCCCCACGCTCCACACGGGTGTGTATACTGGATCCTCAACACCGGTGTACACCAGGGGAAGTCCGGGAAACAGCCGGTCGTGGGCGCGACACACCAGCTCGTAGGCATCCTGATCGCTGGCCAGCACAAGATCCAGACTGCCGACGGGGTAACGCTGTTGCCAGAGGCTCAATACCGATTCAGTCAGCGCGCTGTCCGCGGTGTACGCAAACACTTTCGCATCCAGGTATTCGATGTGAAGGTCGCGCGCGGGCACGCTCAACTGCTCCAGTCGCTGGCGCAGACAAAGCTCGATACGATCCGACCAGGCATAACCCGGCCGATAGGAATTCACGTAGAGGAAGTGCGGGCTATCGGGCTGGGGGATCTCAGCGTGCGCGGACAAGGTGGAATTGGCAAACGGAAGCAGCAGGAGGGTAGCGCTGAGGATCAATGGTTCAAAGCGGACTCCGAGTCTCATCTCGGGACCTCCAGCATCTGGTGTAGTCTCGACTCGCCTGCTGACCATCCTCCCGGATCGCATACTTTACAATACCGTTATGACAGGCAGAAAGATAACAGGCAGGCAAAGCATTACACAAGCACGAAAGCCGCCGCTTTAGGGTTTCTCTTGTTGCGAAAGGCTCCCGGCCTGTATACGATACTGGCAGCCGAGCATCAACACGGCGTAGATCAATCCAGTCAGGAGCAAAAAGGTCCAGCCGCCCTTGGGCAACACCGGATGAGGTTCCTGCAGCTTGAGCACTATTGCGTAAACCAGTGTGTTGACAGCCAAAGCATACGTCATCCAGCGTGTGCCAAGCAGGGCCCAATGGCATCCGTGATACACACCAGCAGCAAGCAGTAACTGTAACACGGAAAAAAGCAGCATGGCGATCCATCCCGCGACTCCGGTCAGCAGAAAACCAGCTAGCGGTACAAACTCGAGGAAGCTCAGACTGAGGGGAAAGAGCACGGCCGTAGTCAATTGCATCAGCAGCAGTGCCAATTGCGCAGACGAAAGCTCTTTCAGCCACCCGTTCTTGCCTGGTGATACAAATCCGAGTTGTGCAGAACGGCGTCCGAAAGCCAACTGCAGAAAGGCGGGCAGCAGTACTCCCAATAGTAGTGCAAGCAGTGGAAGGCCCAAGCGCAGCCCAAACAGCACTTGTTGTGCGTGATCCACAAAGACATCTACGGCGACCGGAGCCAGCTGCCAGCCCTGCTGTACCCAAGCGAGCCAGATCACAATGATCCCACCACCAACAAGCCATAGCCGCGAACTGATCAGCAGCAGACGACGGGCCCACTCCCTTGCGCGCATCACACCGATACCAAGCCAGCTCCACCAGACAGACAGCCAGAGCAAGAGAACAGCCAGCGGCATAATCAGCCGCAACCAGCTCTCGTAGTCAGCAGAAAGGGCGCACAGCGTGCGCACAAACTGCACTACCGCCAGAATTGAAAATGCTGCCAGCAACCCCATGAGCACGATCAACCCGCCCAGCAGCCGCAGCAGCAGGTTCTGCTTTCCGGTCTTCGTTTGCTCGCGGTGTTGCGTGATCACTTCCGCCTCTGTTACTCACAGCCCTACTCTAAGCCGCTCGGCTTAGCGTCAAAGTAACACCTGATTTCCGTGTGTCACAAGCTGGTGTGTTTCTCACCTGTATCCAGCAACTGGCGCAATCGTAATGCGAGTTGTGGATAGCTGAACGGCTTGTGCAAATAGTTACGTCCCTCTGCGCACAAGCCGGCCCTCTTCACATAGTCCTTGCCATGTCCCGAAATGAAAAGCACTCCTAACCCAGGTACTCGCAATTGCATCTCGTGCAGAAGAGCGGCCATATCAATGCCTTCCATTGCCGTATCACATATCAGCAGATGTGGAGTATCATGCCTCGTCGTGTACTGCAGTGCTTCTTCAGGCGTTGAAGCAAGTAATGGACAATACTCAAGACGCATCAGCATATCAGCAATCATGCGTTGACTGGCAGCCAGGGAATCAAGCACGAGAATGCACTCGCCTTTTCCGTGTGGAATGCGCGGCTCTTGCTCGCGCGCAACAAGTTCATTGTCCAACGCACGGGGGAAGGTAAGGCGAAAACAACTCCCCTGACCCGGGTGGCTGTGCAAATCGATTCTGCCACCATGGCTCTCCATCACATTGCGCACCGTCGACAAACCGATGCCCGTTCCTTTACCCGCTTCCTTGGTCGTGTAGAAAGGATCAAAGGCGCGGCCGGCAGTGGTCTTGTCCATGCCGCATCCAGTGTCCTTGACCGCAATCTCAACCCACTCTCCCTCCGGCAGATCGCTGTCCTGCTTTTGCTCAGCCGTGATACACGATGTCTGCAGAGTAATCGTACCGAAGCCTTTGATGGCGTCACGCGCATTCACACAGAGGTTGATCAGCACTTGATCAAACTGGATCGGATCCACACGCACCGGCCAAAGCTCCGGAGCCGGTTCGAAGCGAATCTCCACTTCCTCGCCAATCAGCCGCCGGAGCATATTCAACAGGCCATGGATGGCTTTGTTCAGATCCAGCACTTGCGGTTGCTGCGCGCTGTCGTTACGGGCAAAGGCCAACAGGCGCCGCGTGATACACGCCGATCGTTCGGCGGCCAGAGTAATCTCTCGCAAGTATTCGCCAATCTCTTCTTGTTGATTCTCGTGCAGCGCCAACTCGGCATAACCCATGATCACTCCCAGGATGTTGGTGTAGTCGTGGGCCACGCCACTGGCGAGGCGCCCGATGGTCTCCAGCTTCTGTGCCTGGACCAGCTCGCGCTCCAGCTCCTTCTCTGTCGTGACGTCATGAATGATAGAATGCAGGAGCAGGCGGCCCCGCACTCGAATGGGACCGCTGAATACGGCTACATCGCGAAGGCTGTTGTCGGCCAGGCGATGACGGAATTCGAAGTGCACGCGCGCGCCTGCATCGGCCTGCTGCATGGCAGACTGGATTTCCGCCTCGGAGTGGGTATTGATGTCCTGAATGCGCATGCGACGGAGTTGCTTGCGTGTATACCCGTAGAACCGCGCGGCGGCGTGGTTGGCCTCGATAATGCTGCCGGAGGCGGGATCAACGATCAAGTTGATTGCATTGTGATTGAGAAAGAGTTCGCGGAAACTGGCCTGACTATCCCGTAACTCAGCGTGGACCTGCTGTAGCGCTCGATTTGTATCACGCACGCGGCGACGCCAATGCCACAGCGCGGCCAAAATACAGGCAATAGCCAAAACGCCAATCAGTCCGAGGGGAACTCCGGCACGTAGGAGGGTGGGCTCAGGATGCATCTTTCCGATCCCAGGTTATCGCGGCGACTCGCCGGCCTTCAGGCTTCTCCGGCGAATTCCTCCTCCGCAAATTCAGGATAGAGGCGTTGGTAGCACTCAGGACACACGCCATGACTGAACTGCGCTTCGCTGTGACCGGAGATGTAGCCCTCAACGGGGTGCCAGTTTCCCTGAGCATCGCGAATGCGCTTGCAGCTTGCACAGATAGGGAGAATGCCCTCAAGCTGACGCAAGCGCCTAAGCATACGGCGATTGAAGCAAACGGCGAACAACCCCACCGACACAACCATCACAGTTTCAAGCAAAGCTTCAGGCCAGTTGACCGGCGTCAATGCGCGTCCCGCCAGACGATTGGGAAGATCATAGAGCTCGTCCAGCCACAGCAGCAGGACCAGTAGCAGAAAGGCCAGCGCTTCGCAGCACAAGACCAGTTGTCCGATGGGTCTGGTGTTGGGCTTCCCCATACTCGCTTCACGGCTTCCAGTTTATTGTGTCCTACAATGTCGATATCGGTATTATCCGCCAAGGTCTTCACCTGCAGCACAAAGCTCACACCTGCCCGAACAGGAAGCACTCCTGCTGCCGCAGCGCCGCGCATGAAAGCCTTGCCCAGATAATTCTTCTGTTGAATTTTTGACATGTTTGATTTACTCGCAGTACACCTTCACCAGCGCAACAGTCTTTGGCTAACACATCTACAGCCTACTATCTCTTCAATAATCAGCTAGTTTTACGTGCTTTATATATAGGAGTACTCAGAAGTTCTGTCCAACCTCTTTGCCTGGATCTATCGTTAATGCTGATATTGCAATCATTTGATTGGCGATTCGTTGGACAGAACATTCAAGTATTCCTATAACTCTCGCATGCACACGATTACGGAACCAACGGCTAGTCATCCTCCAAATACACGAGTAACGGTGCAACATTTGTCATTTTTCTCTTGACAAAGCAGATTAGGCCTGTTAAACTTCTAACGTCCTTGACATTGATACGGTAACTCTTGACTGTATCATGAATTTTGGTTCGCTACAATGGCATTGCGCCTGAACCCTTGTTGTTTGCTCGAAGGGCACAACACGGAACCGAAAGGGAGCTGAAAATGGCTACCACGACTTTCTTCATTCCTGCCGTCAACATGATGGGCGCGGGAAGCCTGGCCGATGCGGCTGCGATGATCGAAAACATGGGTTTCCATAAGGCCCTGGTGGTAACGGACGCCGGTCTGCTTGGCATTGGTCTGGTGGACAAGGTTGTCAAGCTACTCAACGCACAAGGAGTCAAGACCGTTGTCTTCAGCGAGACCAAGCCCAATCCCAGCATTAGCAATGTGGAGAGCGGTCTGGCTATACTGAAGAGCGAAAGCTGTGATTTCGTGATTTCCCTGGGCGGCGGTTCTCCCCACGACTGCGCCAAGGGCATCGCTCTTTGTGCCACCAACGGCGGCAACATTGCGGACTATGAAGGCGTGGACAAATCGGCAAAGCCGCAGTTGCCGCTGATTGCCATCAACACCACCGCCGGCACCGCCAGCGAAATGACCCGCTTCTGCATCATCACCGACGAGGCGCGCCACATCAAGATGGCCATCGTTGACAAGCATACGACCCCCATCCTATCCGTGAACGATCCGGAACTAATGAAAGACCAACCCGCTGACCTGACTGCGGCGACCGGCATGGATGCCCTGACCCATGCCATTGAAGCCTATGTTTCTACCGCAGCGACCCCCATCACCGACGCCTGCGCACTAAAGGCCATCAACCTGATCGAGACGTACCTGCGTGCTGCCGTCGCCGACGGCAAGGACATGGAAGCCCGCGAGCAGATGGCCTACGCGCAATTCCTGGCGGGCATGGCCTTCAACAATGCTTCCCTGGGATACGTGCATGCCATGGCTCACCAGCTAGGCGGCTTCTACGACCTGCCTCACGGTGTCTGCAACGCCGTCCTGCTGCCCCACGTGCAGGCCTTCAACGCCAGTACAAGCGCTGATCGACTGGGTGATGTGGCCCGTGCAATGGACGTGAGCACCTCCGGGCTCTCCCGGGACCAGGCGGCACTAGCGGCACTGGCTGCCATTCGTAGACTGTCGGCTGACATCGGAATTCCCGCCGGGCTGGCTGAGCTGGGTGTGAAGGAGGCTGATCTGCCGACTCTAGCCACCAATGCCCTGAAGGATGCCTGCGGTTTGACAAACCCGCGCCAGGCGGAGTTTGACGACATCGTGGCGATCTACAAAAACGCTCTTTAGTGAGCCTTCAGGCTGCCCCCGCGCCTGAACCCGAGCTACCCTCCCCAGATAAGCCCCCGGATGTTCTTCCCAGGCATCCGGGGGTTCCATTTTCAAGGGGAATCAGGCTTCCTTTGACCTTTGGATAGTTAGCGACCCTCAACTTCTAAAAGCCGGGTATAGCGTTTCAATATCCACAGTGTGATCCAGATGAGGAAGCCAAAGGCCAGCAGCCACAGCCATTCTTCGTCAGTATCCAGACGATGGTAGGCGATGAGCTCACCTGCTATTTCAATGGAAAAGAGCACAACAATCATTGCGAAAAAACCATTGTACTCACGCCGTAGCACGTTCCGTAAGGAGAAGGAAAGCGACGCTTTGCGATAGTGGCGAAAACGCGGCACAATAGCAGGCGTTTTCGCGGCCCAATCAAGATACCGCTGACCAAATTTCTCGCGCAGGAACTCTTCTTCCGCATAAATGATGCGCTCGTAATACAGCCAGAAAAACAGGGTATAGATGACAACCAGCCACCACAAGTGGGCAAACAGCGCAACGCCAAGTCCCATGAGAAAATTGCCTAAATACAGCGGATTGCGAACCAGGGAGTAGATTCCGTCCGTGTTCAAGCTGTCTGCCACCTGGCGGCTCTTGTTTCGTCCGGATGTGTTTTTGGGCGTAAAGCCGATCGTCAGCACTCGGACCACCAGACCTAAGGTGCTAACCGACAAACAAATGGCTTCCCAGATGTGATCCAGCAGTTCACTGTTACCCAGGTAGTGGAACTCGCGAAGCGAAACCAACACCAGGGCAAGGAATGCCAGTGGCACGTAGCTTCTCCAGCGGAACAGCCAGGTTCCCGAGCGTGTCATCTCCTCACGCAGCGCCATTGCTTCTCCTTAGACATTGATTTGTTTCCGCACTCTGTGGCAACAGCACACAAGAGTTCACGCCTCGTTGCGAGCTAAGAGTTGGATCACGGTAAAACAAAGCAGATTGAAGCACAAGTGAACGCAGCTAGAGGTCACATGTTCCAACAGCCCGAAAAGGCCCGTGCAGAGCTACACCTCATCCAGCACCTCGCGAATCTTCTCGCCAAGCGCTTCGCGTGTAAAGGGCTTTGCCAGGAACTGAATACCGTCGGCCAGCATGCCTCGCTTGGCAATGACATTGGCCGTGTAACCTGAGATGTATAGGGTTTTCATTTGTGGAAAGCGCTCTTGCAGGCGCGTGGCCAGTGCGGGTCCCGTCATGCCCGGCATGATGACATCGGTGATCAGCAGTCGCGGTACATCGGTGCTCGTCTCCAGCCTCTCCAGCGCCTGTTCAGGTCCTGGTGCGGCAAGAACCTGAAAGCCAAGCTGCTCAAGCATACGCTTGATAATGCGCAGAATGCTCTCCTCATCTTCTACCAGTAGGACCTGGCCACTGCTGCGAAACTGGGTCCGCGTGTGCTTCGGAATCACTCGGGAGCTCCCGCCCTCCTTGTCTGCGGGCAGATAGAGACTGAAGGTCGTCCCCGCACCAGGCTCGCTGTCGACGCAGATGTAGCCGCCATTCTGCCGCACAATGCCGTAGACAGTGGCCAATCCCAGGCCGGTTCCATGACCCAGCGCTTTGGTGGTGAAGAAGGGCTCGAAGACGTGGGACATGGTCTGGGCGTCCATGCCCGAACCCGTATCACGCACTTTCAGCAGTAGATACTCGCCAGCACTTGCGCAGGGAGTCGCCCGCACCTCGTCAGCCGCGACCACCTTGGAGCGTGTGCTGATTTCGATCTTTCCAACATTGGCAATGGCGTCACGAGCGTTGATGCACAAGTTGGTCAGGATCTGGTTGAGTTGCACGGGATCGATACGTACGAGCGGCAGGTTTGACCCGGGCGACCAACTCAGCTGAATGTCCTCGCCCACCAAGCGCCGCAAATAGCGTAGAGTACTGCGGATCTCGCCGTTTGCCTCCAAAATCTGCGGCTTCACCGTCTGACGGCGAGCGTAACCCAGCAGCTGCTGCGTCAACTCCGAGCTGCGTGTGGCCGCGCGCTGTATCTCTTCCAGATCCTCACGCAAGGGACTTTCGGGCGGTAGATCCTCCAGCATCAGCTCCAGGTTGCCCAGAATCACCACCAGGATATTGTTGAAATCGTGGGCGATGCCGCCAGCGAGCTGGCCGATGGCCTCCATGCGCTGCATCTGCTGGTGCTGCTCTTCACTCTGGCGCAGACGCTCTTCGGCCTCCTTGCGCGCGCTGATGTCCAGCGACATGATGAAAACGCCCTCGGGCACCGGTGAAATGCGCAGCTCAAACCAGCCCGTGCGACCATCGGGGTACTGAAAGCGGTTTTCCATGCTGTGAGGCTGGCGTTCTTCCAGAGCCGCCTTGATGTGCGCGAAAACCTCAGTCTTTTCCGCGCCTGGCCACAGGTCCATGTAGCGACGCCCCAGCAATTCCTCGCGCGTGCGGCGGCTATGGGCGGTGGCGGTATCGTTCAGGTAGACATAGCGCCACTCGAAATCCAGGATCTGGCAGCCCTCCAGCATGCTGTCCAGCAACCGTTTGAAGCGAGCGTCGGCGCATAAATCGGTCATTCGATCTCCTGTTCTGGCTGATGAATGCATCCGAGGCGGCGTGTTGAAGTGCAGGTTGGCCTAGCGGTTTGTGTAGTTCCAGACTAGTACAGAGGATTGATTCAGACAAGAGAAGAAGGCTGTGCAAAATTTGCACAGAGGAAAACAGGGTCTGCCCTGAGGGATGTGTCAGCCGCACAGGACAGCGGAAGCCGCGTGAGTGGAATGTGCGATGAAGTCGGGAACTCGGAACCCGCAGCGGACCTAACCCCGGCAGGGGGAGGGTGGGGGGTTCTCCGCCATCGCAATAGCCAAGCCAGGCAGGCGATTTTTGCTCTGCCCTACCGGGACTCCTCCATCAACGCCTGCAATTCCACTACCATCACGGCCGGCAACTCAAAACGCATCTGCAGCCACTCCAACATCGATGATGCAGCCTCGCAATTGCGACCGTAGCCGGGCAGAAAACGGGGCAGCCATGCAGCCAGGTCCGGATTCCGCGTCTCCAGGCGACGTGTGGCGTCAAAGGGGTCAACGGCGCAGCGCGCGTCTGCTTGCCCGGACGGCGAGGAGGTCAACGCGGCCAGTTCCAGTACACGATCGACGGCATAGCCCTGTATGAAGCGCAATGCAGAGAGCGACTCGCCGCGCGCATTGCGGCACAGGCCGATGTAGAGATTGCTCAGCGTTTCCCCCAGCAGCCAGTCGAAGTCGCGCATGCCTCGTGGAAGCGGAGGCTCGTTCTTAGGCGAAGCCAGCGCGGAATCAAAATCGGGTACGGACCAATGAACGCGGCCAGGTGCAAAGGGAATGTGCGCCAATTCCTGCTCCTCAAACACGGCAAACTCGCAGAATACGCCGTCGGCAAAGAGCAGCTTGCGACCATCGGCGGTATTGGCAAAGGACCAGGCGATGGAGTGCGCCTCCGACAGCCAGTCCAGGCTTTTCAGATAACCGGCCTTTGCGCCAGGTGCCACAATTACGAAGAAGTCCAGATCGGAATACTCGTCCAGGCGATCCTGCTCCAGGCCAGCGGAACCCAGCGCCAGCAACGCGCGGGCGTCTTTGCGTTTGGCCAGGGAGGCGGCGATGGCCTGCAGGCGAGACAAAAGTGGCGCGAGGGGTCTGACACGTGTCAGACCAGTGTCTGACCCCCGTCTGGCACCTCCGGTCAAAAGTGTATGAATTCGACGACGCTGAAGCAGAGCGCGCGTGCGTTTGTTGACATCCAGATTGATCGTGGCCACGCCAACAATGTCAGCGGCCCTCCCTTCAAGGAGCCCGATGGCCGCTTCGATCTGGGCGCCGGTTTCAATCCACTCATCCACCAGCAGCACACGCTCGCCGCCACGCAAACTTCCCTTGCGCAACTCCAGCTGTTTTTCCTCGCCACTATAATCCACGAAGGTGACGCGGTCCACGTCCACCGGCAGTTTGCCCCCCTTGCGCACGGGCAGAAAGCCGACCTTCAGCTCGCGAGCGAGTGCGGCTCCCAGCACGAATCCCAGCGCGTCGATGCCTGCGACCAGCTCCAGCGCTTGCCCACGAAAGGGCGCGGCCAGATCCTTCACAAGGTGCGCGAAGGCGGCAGCGTCCTCGAAAATCGGTGTCACATCGTTGCGCGGCCCGGAGGTAGTTGTGTTGATCAATTGCAGGTAGTCAACGTCGTCAAGCAGGTCCTCCTGGGCAGCAAGCGACAGCTCCAGCTCGAGCTCGTCGCGCAGGGGAATTCCCTCTTCGCCCAAGAGCGGGATCTCGGGCTTCAGGCGCCGCGACGCTTCCAGCGCGCCCCGATGCAGCTGTACCAGTTCGAAGCCCAGCTTCTGGTAGAAGGCCAACGCGCCCAGGTTGTCGTTGGTTGTAATCAGCCACAGCCGCCAGCAGCCTGCCTGCGTCGCCATATCGCAAACGCGTTCTACCAGAGCACGACCAATGCACCTGCGCTGCCGCAGGGCGTCCAGGCTGACCAGCTCGCAGGCGTCGTCGTCCACGTGATACGTCGCCAGGCCCAGCAGCGCACGCTCCTCCACGGCGATAAAACCGGGAAGTTGATCGGCCTGGTGCAGGCGTCCGCGTGATACAATTCGCGCCGATCCCCAGCGTTCGCACAGCAGCTGGCGCACTTGTGCGCGGTGCTCCTCGCTTACGCAGATGATATTCATGCTCGCCCCACCTTTGCTTGACCGCTCACTTCCGAATCAATACAAGTCCGGTGCTCACGCTTCGCCCCGGCAGAAGCGCAGAAACTCCAGGTAGCGCTCCGCGTAAAGGCTGTCCTTGAGGGTGACAAAGGAATAGTCGTGAATCACGGGAAAGCCCTCCAAGGCGATGCGGCACAGGCGCCCCGCCGACAGTTCCTTCTCCACCGACTGCTCGTAGAGGAAGGCCAGGCCCAGCCCTTCGGCGACCAGATCCTTGATGGCCTCCAGATTGCCCAACTCCAGCACGCTGCTGAAGTGGCTGAGATAACGGTTGGAGGCCTCCAGCGTGCGCTCCAGCAGCAGGCGCGAACCGCTTCCTTTTTCCCGCACGATCAACCTGCGAGCGAGCAGCTCGCTCAACGGATGCGGTCCGCCCGTCGCAAGCGGATCGGCCTGCCCACAAACGGGAAAAAAGGCCGCGCGCAGAAAGAGCTCGGTGTCGTAGTCCTCGCGATCAAAGACGCCCTCGATGAAAGCAAAATCGATCTCCCCGGCCCGCAAGGCTGGCAGCAGCGCGTCAGTGTTGTCTACCCGCAGGCTGAGGTCGGCGTCGGGCTGCTGTCGCAGATAAGCGGCCATGTGACGCGGCAGTACGTATTCGCCGATGGTCCGTGTGGCGCCGATGCGAAGCGGAAAACGTCCCGCGCCCTCGCGAATCAGCGCCGCCGTCCGCTGTCCGTCCGCCTCGGCCCGGCTGGCGTAGCGACGCAAAAGCTCACCCGCTTCGGTAATGTGTAGCGTGCGGCGACTGTACTCGAAGAGCTTTGCCCCCAGGCGCTGCTCCAGCTCTTTGACATGACGGCTGAGGGCGGGTTGAGTTAGATGCACGACCTCAGCCGCGCGACTGAAACTGCCTGCGGCGCAAACGGCGAGAAAGGAACGCAAACGAGGATCAAGCACGGCCACCTCTTGGATTCTATGCATTATTCGAATAGAACTATGCCAATTTATGATTGGACAGAATAGTTCACCAACGCTATTCTATGCGGCATGAAAACTACTTCTGCATCGATACTGCTGCCCGGACTGTTTGCCAGCGCACTGCTGGCGACTGTGGCCACCCTTGGCGGCACGGCTTTTCCTCTCATCGGCGGCGCGGTCTTCGGCATTGTGCTGGGCATGCTGGTCCGGCCCTTTCTGCACAGGCCATCGCTGGACGCGGGCGTGCGCTTCACTAGTAAAAAAGTGCTGCAGTGGGCGATCATCCTGCTGGGCTTCAAAATGCAAATGGCGCTGGTGCTTGCCGTAGGGGCACGTTCGCTGCTAGTGATGGCCTTCACCCTGAGCGCGTCCTTTCTGACGGCCGCGCTGATGGCACGCCTGCTACGAGTTCCCGCGCGAGAAGCAGTGCTGATCGGCGTCGGCACTTCCATCTGCGGCGGCAGCGCCATCGCCGCCACTTCGCCGGTCATTGGCGCACGCGACGAGGAAGTGGCCCAGTCCATCTCCACCATCTTCCTCTTCAATATCCTCGCCGTCTTCCTCTTTCCAGCCCTCGGACACATGCTGGGTTTGAGCGACGAGGGTTTCGGCGTTTGGGCTGGCACCGCCGTCAACGACACCAGCTCCGTTGTCGCCACCGCCTCCGCCTGGAGCCAGGCAGCGGGCAACACCACAGCCCTTTCGCTGGCAACCATCGTCAAGCTGACACGCACTCTGATGATCGTACCCATTACCCTGGTGCTGGCCCTTTATGAAGCTCGACGAGTGCGGCGGACAGCGCTGGCCGACTCCGCTTCTGGAAGCGGCTACTCCTTCGTGCGCATTTTCCCCTGGTTCGTGATCGGCTTTCTGCTGGCGGCGGTGGCCAATTCCACGCTGAGGATTCCGACGGGCTGGTCGACGGGCGCCGTGCAAGCGGGCAGCTTCATGATCGTGATGGCCATGAGCGCCATCGGTCTGTCGACGGATCTTGGACGGCTGCTGAAAAACGGCAAACGACCAATTCTGCTGGGACTTGCCTGCTGGGTGGCGGTGGCGCTGGTTTCGCTGCTGGCCCAAGGGCTAAGCGGGTTGATGTAGAGTGCACATTCGCCAGCTCATTAGGCTCACACAAGTGGACGTATCCTCCTCAGTGCTGCCGGAACTCCTGTTGTAACTCCAGGAATTCCTCCGTCGCCCGTACGGGTTCCAGATCCGAATCGGACTCCAACAGTTCCCAGTTGTCGTAACCGCAAGCCAATGCCTGACGAAGCTGCACAAGCGCCAGCTCCACTTCGCCGGAGACCGCAAGGCAACAGGCCTGATTGTAGAAGTGGTGACACTGGTCCGTGTTCAGCTCAAGACAACGCGCGTAGTCAGGCAGGGCGCGAGTGCAATCGCCAAGCATCTGGTAGCATAGAGCGCGGCTGCAAACGGCTTCCTGCATTTGCGGATACAGCTCAAGGGCACGATTCAGCTCCTGCAGAGCCAAGTCAGGCTCCGCCATGAGGGCGTACACACCCGCCAGGTGATAGTAGCCGTAGGGATCGGTGGGCTGGAGTTGCTGATACTCCAAATGCAGCGCAATTGCCTCGGCTCCGGGCTGCAGCACAGCGCCTTCCAGCAGCAATCGTCCGCCTTTGTCCAGAGGACGAAGCTGCACGCTCTCCAGCATTCGCTCAAACTCCTCGCGCTTCTCGAAAGCGGCCCCCGCCTCCGCTTCGCAAGAGACGGTCAACAGTGCTTTGCCGCACGAATAGCAGGCCCAGATTCCGTGCAAACTGCGCCCGTCGCGTTGATAGCGCCACTCCATCTCGCTCAGGCCCAGAAAGAGAAAGCGCTCCCCCTTGCCGGTCCAGCTTCGCAGGCATTCCCCCTTGGAGTCGAGGGATCGGGTTTGCGCAAACAGCGCTTCCACCGGATTCTGCTCTCTGGCAAACTCTTGATAATGCAGGCTGATGCGTGGATATGTTGCGTCCTCTGCATGCGAGGGTGCGAGGGCAAAGGTCTCGTGCATTTCGTGCTGCATGCTATCGCAGCGAAAGTCCACCGGCACCCAGCGGCCTTCCCCCGGGAGCATGTAGGAAAGGACCGATTGAAACGCCTCGAGCATCACCGCCGACGCCCGTCCGGCGCAGATCAAATTCAGCACCAAGGCAAAGAAGAAAACTTGTCGCACCCTTCCTCCCTTGAATATAACCTGGATGATTGAGCGAACTCACGCACCTGCCTTGGCCGGACCTGGCAACTCGATGCGAAAGACGCTGCCCCGGCCGGGCTCGCTGTCCACGGAAATGTTGCCACCATGGGCCTCCACCGCCAGCTTGCAGAAGGCCAACCCCAGCCCCACCGAGCTTCTGCGGTTGACTGGGGATTCGGCGGTACTGAATTTCTCGAACAGGCTGGCGTGAAACTCACGCGGAATGCCGCGACCGCTGTCGCGCACCTCAACAAGGGCTTTGCCCGCCTCCTCGCGCAGGAGCACCTCCACGCGCTGGCCTTCTTCGCTGGCGCGAATGGCATTGCTGAGCAGGTTGACCAGCACGCGGTGCAGCAGATCGGCATCGCAACTGCATTGCAGAGTACCACCCAGAAAAGCCAGACTCACACGGGCCACGCGCGACTGGGTCTCCATGGCGTGCAGCGCCTCCCGAACGACTGCGGACAGATCTGTCTCCACACGATGCAAGGGCATCCTGCCCTCTTCGAGGCGACAGATATCCAGCAGCGACTGCGCCATGGCCGTCACGCGCTGAGCGCCCACCCGGGCCACATCCAGCTCCTCCTTGCTTCCCTGTCCACTCTGCTCCATCAAGTCCAGCGAGCCGGTGATCACGGAAAGCGGCGAGCGAATGTCGTGCACGATCATGTGCGTCAGGTTCTCCTTCAGCTCCTCCAGCTGCTTCAGCTCCGTATAGCTTTTACGCAGCGCTTGCTTGCGCTCCTCCAGAGCTGCCTGGGCTTCCTTGCGTGCGCGCACCTCGCGGCTGAGACGACGGTTCCACCAGGCAAAGGCCGCAATCACCAGCAGGGCCAAACCCAGGATTTTCGCAATGAGGGCGTAGTCAAAGCCGTGCTCGTAGCGCAACCAGACCCATTTGCGGTAGAAGGAGGTCCGGTCGGTCTCCGGCAGCGCGTTCAGCGATTTCTGCAGAATGCGCGCAAACAGCGGCCAGTCCTTGCGCACCGCCATGCGCAGTTTGTAGACGTAGGGAGTTTCGCCGACGATCTTGATGTTACGATAGCGTGGCTGGCACAGATAGTAGTTGCCCGGCAGCACGCTGCCCACGAAAACATCCACCTCCCTGCGCTTCAGCATCTCCAGCGCCGCAGTAAGGGTCGAGGCGCGTTTGAACTCCAGACCGGGAAAGTCCCGCCGCAGCCATTCCTCCGTCGCGTAGCCCTGCACTACCGCCACGCGCATTCCTGCAATTTCATCCACGCTCGGCAGATAGCTCATGTCGTCGCGAGCAAACATCACGACCGGTGAGCTCAAGTATTCGTCGGTAAAATCCAGATACTGCAGCCGCTCGGGAGTGACCGCCAGACAGGAACTCATATCCAGTTCGCGCTCCTGCAGACGTCGGTATACGTTCTGCCAACTGTCCGCTTCACAGAGCTCAAAATCAATGCCCAGCATGGATTCCAGCGCGCGTAGATGCTCAATGGAGATGCCCTGCGGCTCACCATTCTCGTCTACAAACTCGACGGGCGCCCAGTTGGAATCCCAGCCGACGCGAATGCGCGGGTGCATGAGCAGCCATTCGCGCTCCCCCTGCGTCAGATCCAGGGCGGAGTCGGCCGCGCGCGGCAGGGGCAGCCACTTGGCCAACAGCTGATTGCGCTGCTGCATGCTGATGGAGGCCAAGGCCCGATTGAGAAGAGCAGTCAGCTCCGGCCAATCCTTGCGCACGCCAAAGGAAAGCGATTGCGGCTCCGGCGATGCGTAGGCGGCCAGCTTCAGATTGGTCAGCGCCAGGTTCTGGATGAAATGCGTTGCCACCGCCAGATTGCCCAGCACCGCGTCCACTTCACCTCGCGAAAGGGCCAGCAGGCCCTCCTCAAAAGTATCGTAGAGTTCCGGTTGCAGGCTTGTGTGCTCGCTCAAATAGGCGTGATGTGAGCTGTTGCGTTGAACGGCGACGCGCAAGACGGCCAGGTCCTCCAGGCTGGAGACCGGCGAATCGATGCGACTGACAATGACGCGTGCAAACTTCAGATAAGGATCACTGTAGTCCAGAAAGCGCTGGCGCTCCTCGCTTTCACCCAGGCAGGGAAGCAGGTCGATCTGATGCTGGCGAAGCGCTTCGATGCTCGTCGTCCAGGAGTCGTGGGTCTCGCGCTCGAACTGCAGGCCCGTCATGCGGCTGATGATCTGCAGAAAATCCGCCGACATGCCGCGATAGACGCCCTCACTATCGATGTATTCAAAGGGCGCAAAGCCCTCGTCGATGGCAAAGCGGATCACCGAATGCTCGCTAATCCAGCGGCTCTCTGCGGGACTCAGCTCGAGTTGATTGTAGACCCAGGGCACCTCGCCCATGGCCTGCTCCGTTCCACCGCTCAAGTAGTAGGCGAGCACTTTATGGTAGGTGGAATTGGGCTGCGCTTTGGCGTGGGCCAGACTCTCGTCGAGCACTTGTAGCGCGCTCCTGCCGATCTGCGACGAGCGCGAGCTGGCGAACTCAAAAATGCGCGGATTGAACAGCAAGGGCGAGGACCGCACATCGAAATCACCCGCATGCAGCGAAGCGAAAAGACGGTTGACCACGCCCACGTCCGCCTGACGAGAATCCACCAGCAGCAGCACTTGATGATAGTCGTCCACCTCGATGAAGTCGCAGGTGACGCCGAATTGGGTCAGCAGAGTTCTAATGCCCTGGTCGCCCTCGGTGTGAATGCTGCCGCGCATGACGGCCACGCTGCGGCCTTCCAGGTCCAGAAAGGAGTCAACGCTGAGATCGGGACGACTGAAGACGGTGCCCCAATCGACGAGCACGGGCTCGCTGGAAAAGGCGAAGTGCTGCTTGCGCTCCTCCGAGACGGCCACGTCCACCAGCAGATCAATCTCGCCCTGCGCCAGGCGGTCCAGGCACTCCTGCCAGGTGCCCCAGACGTAGTCGAGGTGCCAGTCGTGCTCTTGGGCGATCTCGTAAAGCAGTTCGGGGAAAATGCCGGTGGCATGGCCATCGGCGGCCTGAAAGACCTTGGGCGGATTCTGATAGACGCCAACGCGCAGTGGCTGCGCCGCAAATGCTCCAGACACGGACAGCAGAATCAGGAGGACGAACAGCAAAGGCGAGAGGCGTGTTCTCATGGGGTCCACCTTAGGTAAAGGTATACGACCGTCTAGTATAGGAGTACTTGAATGTTCTGTCCAACGAATCGCCAATCAAATGATTGCAATATCAGCATTTACGATAGATCCAGGCAAAGAGGTTGGACAGAACTTCTGAGTACTCCTATTGATGCAGCGAGAAGCAGTCCGATGTGGTTGCGTGCAGGGCTGCGTCAAAATACGGAATCCAGACAAGTCAGGCGAGAGAGAAAGTGCGTCTTCGGCAAATCAGGCTGATGTGGGTTTGCCGCCGAACGGGTCCGGCGGTCCAAAGGGCATGTCGCATTTGAAATTCGGCAGATAGCTTTGCTGACTAGCCAACTCCTGCACGAACACATGGCTCAACCCCAGGTTGAGGGCGTACTCGCAAATGGACTCGTACTCCGCCACCCGCAGACTCCGCCGGAGAGCGGGGTGCTGTTGAGCCAGGTGTTGCGGCGAATACTGCGACATCAAGCTGATGTGGATCTCCGGCGATAGCTCCGCCAGGAAATCCAGGCAGCGGCGGCTGTTCTCAAGATGTCCCGGCAATACCAGGTGGCGCACCAGCAGGCCGCGCTCGGCAATGCCGTCCGCGTCCAATTGCAGTAAGCCCACTTGCGCGAACATGGCATGTAGAGCGGCGCGAGCCACCTCCGGATAATCGCTGGCGGCCGAATAGCGCAGTGCGGGTTCAGCCTGCATGTACTTCAAATCGGGCAGGTAGACGTCCACCAACCCGGCCAGTAGCGCCAGCACGTCCGGCGAATCGTAACCGCCCGAGTTCCAGACCACCGGCACGCTTAGTCCACCCGCGCGCGCCAGCCACAGCGCTTCCGGCAGCTCGCAGACCATGTGCGAAGGGGAGACAAGGTTGACGTTGTGCGCGCCCGATGCCTGCAACTGAAGCAAGACCTCGGCCAGTGAGGAGGGCGAGTATAACACGCTGTCCGCCAGACGGAAATCCTGGCTGATCTGGTGATTCTGACAGAACACGCAGCGCAGATTGCAGCCGCTGAAGAAGACCGTGCCCGAGCCGCGCGTGCCGGAAAGCGGAGGTTCCTCACCGAAATGCAGCCCCGCGTGGGCGACCCACAAACCGGCGGGTACGCCGCAGAAACCCGTCTCCCCCGCCAGCCGATTGAAGCCACAGGCGCGCGGGCAGCAGTTGCAGGACTCAAGGGATGTCGACAAAGACTGCGCCATGAACATCCACGCGAAAACGATGATCCCGACAGGTCATGCGCCCAGCACGGTTCGCCGCTCGCCGCGGGATCTGCCTCGTGCCGGATGCGGGTGCTAATGTATCACGAAAGCGGAAAATCGCCAAGCTGAAGCTTGTCGCCTGCGGCGGGCTTTCGTCTGCGACGAGCTGGCGCTGACGCGCGGCGTGGGTAGCTGCAGAAGCAGCGAGGCGCCGCTGACGCGACGTGGGACCTACTTTTCTTTGGTGCAACAAAGTGTGTCGTGGCATATGGCGTTGACACCGCCGATTAGACACTCGGCATAGCCCGGCGTCTAGTCGTTCGGAGATTCCTCGCACGCAGTGTGAGCTGAATGGCAACACTGCGAATTCGCGAGAAATCTCCTCTTGGCCTTCAGGTTTTGCTCGCGGTCATGTCATTTAAGAAGCAGCGCTTTCCTTGTCTCCGCTACACCTTCTCCACTTAGGCGAATCAGGTACACGCCGCTGGCCAATGCTGCGCCATCAAATGTGACACGATGCTCGCCGGCGAGGAACTCGCCCTCAGCGAGAGTCGCAACCAGCTGGCCGCGGAGGTTGTAGGCCTGCAGGGTGAAGTGACCTGGTTGGGACAGGGTGAAGGGAATGGTGGTTATTGGGTTGAAGGGGTTTGGATAGGCGTCGCCCAGAGTGGGGGAAGTGGGGAGGGTGATCGGTCGTGCGGGCGCGACGCTGACAAACATCGAGTCGTTGGCGAAGGGGCCGCCAGTGCAGCCGATATCGTTGCGCAAGCCGCCCTGGGAAGGCCAGAGGGCGAAGCCGGGAGCTTCGGGGTCTTCGATGTCGTTGTAGGCCGCGTCAGGGTTGCCAGCGTCAATGCACGGGGAGTTAGGGGCCAAGAAGGGAATGCCGCGCTCGGGATCGAAGAGGGGATCGTTGCCGATGAGGTTGCCTTCGCCCTCGACGGCTTCCTGAACGTAGCAGTGGGACCAGGATTCAGTCGCAGGCCCCTCGATCAGCATCTCATATGTGTTGCCTGCAATAACTGTATTACTTGCAGAAAAGCTTGCGTCAACGTATGGGTTAAGTCCGATTGGCCTACGCATATCATCACAATTAGTGAAGGTCACATTCTCGCAGTGTAGTGCGCATTCGTCACCACCCCCGTAGTATATGGCCGACTGCCGTGTATAGTCCGCAAAGCCAGCCGTTAGGTAATTGTCTTGCGCATCAATGTTATCGAAGAGCACATTCCTCAGCAGGGCAATACCACCAATCTTCATGCCTGTTCTGGCAACATTCCGAAAGACAGAGTTCTGAATTAGTAGCGTATCACCGCTACCTATCATTAGTCCCCCATCATCACAATCTTCCATCTTCAAGCCATCCACAAAGACACTTGGCGCGTACAAGTAGACACAGCTCCCTGATGTAGAAACGTCCATGTAAGTTGGCGTGTAAAGCTCTGGTGTGTGATTGGGCTGACGACTATTCCTGATGACAGCATTTCTCAAAACGATGGACTCAGGAGAGTAAAACAACAACTCCCGTCCGTCGTTTTCGTGGGGGGCACGAATGGGGTGCAGGTTACTGTAATCGTCAAGATCAACTAGCAGATTACCCTCGGATGTGAATCCGTCAATAACTCCCGGACTATCCATATTATGAACCCATATGAATGCGCCATCGATATGGTTTCCTCTGTCGTCAGAGACATTGTCACTTGCAGGAAGCACAAGCGTGTTGTCTGACAATGCCACATCGTACAGATTCATGTTCCGGCATTCAACCATGTGATCTGGCATTGAGACACTATCGCCGCAAACGCAATTCTCCATAACGAAGTGACGTAACTCTCCCTCACCTTCTATCAGGTTCATTCTCACAAGGTTGTGGTCGGCTCGTCTGCAGTCGGCAACACGAAGATAGTCACATACTGTCCTCCCCTGGTTAGACACATAAACGGGCAAGGCATCCACAACGCCCGAAACATCAATGTTGCGCAAAGAAAGTGTCACAACACTCTCATTCGATGACGTTGCTAAAAATGATACGCCACATCCTTTTCGGAGGCCGGATGTGTACGTACGAATGTTTGAGATAGTAGCCTCTCTGTTTTCACTAGAAACGATCTCGAACGACAAGTTGGAACTGTCAGCATTAAACACTTCAATATCAGTACAAAGAAAGGTGTCTGGATCAATTACGGCCAGCATAAAAGGCCACCGCGCCGTAGACTCACTTGCATCAATACTAACGTCTGTAAAAAACAACTGCTTCCGTTCAATGAACACAAACATTGACGCTCCCCTGCGAGCGTCATTCCTAGAATTCCGAATGCGAATATTACGAATGGTCAAAGAGCCATATGTGGCAGTGACGTCCTCAGAAGCAAAAAACAAATCGCTTGCAGATCTCTCAGCTCGATTTCCATCAAAAACACAGTTCTCGATCGTCAGACTTGCACCGTCAGGAGCATGTATTGCGCCTCCAATATTCTGCTGGGGGTTGTTCCCATTTGAAACACCTTGGCCATGAGAAAAGGTCAAGCCTACGACCCGAAGCCTCTCTACGTAGGCGCTATTGCTGACTCGAAGGATAGTACCTGCATGCTCACCATCCAGCACAGTGGAGTGGATATCAGTCGTGTCAGAAGAGTACAGAAAATGTGAAGCAAGAGTGAGGGCATGGACAGGGCTCTCGAGGAGCCCCGTCCACGTTCCACGGTTAACGAGAACTGTATCGCCTGCGGCAGTGGCGTTCATGGCCGCTTGGATGCCGGTGTAGTCTTCCGGCACCCTTAGCACATTGGCCACTGCCGCAACCGCCATCAACAACGGCAATGCCAGCGTGATGAGTACCTTGCCTAGTGTTCCTGCTTGAATCCGAATTACTCTGCGTGTCATGTTTCCTCACTGCAAGCTAATGATACAGGAAGGTAGCGTCTTGGCAGACATCGAAGAAGGGAAAACTGAAGGCGCAGCGGATTCCGGAAGCCTGAAGGAACAGGCTGGCAGTGCAAGCCGGAGCTGGGGCCGATCCTCTTCGCCGTACTCAGGTGCGGCTTCGGCCACACGCGCTGCTCAGGCCGGTCACTTTCTGCAGCTCGTGTGTCCCGACCTGCGGTCGGGACACATCGACGAAGCCCCGCGCAAGACGTACCCATACATGAAACTCCAGCCAATTGCGGGTCTTCGTCCATAGGATACAATGGGTTCCTACCGAAGAGAGGATGAGACATGTCTCTCGCAGCCAGTCGTCTGTGAACGTCGACTTTGCCAAGCAAAGTCGATCGTGAACTCGTTAGCGTATCCTAAGGCATCAGCCATGCCCGGCCAGGCGGTCTTGACGAGGCGTCAAGACCCTCTGGACGGGCGAGCGTTTTCTTTGCGCCACTTTCTTTGACGCGACAAAGAAAGTGGTCTCTTCTTCGCTTAGCGCCAGCGTAAGCCCCGCGCCAGCGGCATAGAGAGGACATCAGCCGAAAGGCAGCGCCTCGATACCGATACCGATTTCGAAACTCCGCTGGGGAGCATGGAGGCTATAAGAACTTCTGCATATACACCATATCGAAATCGTGCCCCAGCTTGTGCCCCACCTTAAGGAAGCGTCCGCATTCCACATAGCCGTGTTTGGCATGAAACTGAATGCTGCGCGGATTCAGCGAGGAGATATTCGCCAGAATGGTCTTGATGCCCATCTCCCGTGCGCGCGCCTCTAGCGCCTCAAGCAGCAGAGTGCCGAGGCCCAGCCCGGTCCTCTCGGGGTCGAGAAAGCTGGCCACCTCGACGGTCTTGCGAAATGAGCTGAAGGGATCGAAGGGCGTCAGCATGCCAAAGCCCAGCAGTCGGCCCGTTTCGTCCTTGACCGTCAGCACGGGATGGGTCTTGGCCGCGTCCAGGAAAAACTGAAAGGCCTGGTGGGGCAATCGCTGCTCCGGATAAGCAGCAAAGGAGTGTTCGACGTAGTAGTTGAACAAAGCACCGACAGCTTCAAGGTCAGCAGCACAAAGGGGGGAAATCGTCGGGGTCATCGCTAGCCTCAGAGTGCAAGAATATGGTCTACTTCAGGCAGGCGACGAAAGCAGATGAAGACTCCATTCCGTCCGCCAGCAACTTGCCGTTGAAAATAGCAATTCAGTGCAGGTGGAATAAGACACGAATCTCGCCGCGCAGGAGTGCTGGCGATCCAGTAGAAAGCAGGAATCCGGTTGACATCTTGATGATTGCCAACAAGTTTCCGACATCATGGATTCAGCACCAAGTCTACACAAGCCAGCTTCGGGAAGCGTGGAAGCGCTACAGTTCGAGCTCAAGCCCCCAGCAGCTCCTGCAGCCCTTCGATCACCCGGGCCAGCTCTTCGGGCGTGGCGGAAGCCAGGCGCTCGCCGATGCGTTCCGTCGACAGGGTGCGGATCTGGCTAATCTTGACCCAGGAGGGCTTGGGCAGCTCGGTTGAGCCGAGGGCCAGGCTCAGGGGAAAGCCGGCTCGCGGCTCCCGGCTTGTAAGGGCAAGGGCGATTACAGTACCGGAGCGCTGGTTGAAAACATCCACGCTAAGAATCAGCACCGGCCGGTAACCTGCCTGCTCCTGTCCCCGCACGGGATTCAGCTGCGCCCAGCGAATGTCGCCCCTTAGTATTCCGGCCATTCGCCTGCCTCTTCAAGCAAACCCTCGTCAGCAAAAGCGCCTTCTTCGGCAGGATCCAGCTTGGCACATTCGCTGGCCAAGCGGGTGCGATCAAGCCGCGCAAGCTTCTCCTCGACCGCCTGCTGAATGGCTCGGCTGCGGTTGGGAAACTCCCGGCTTTGCACAAGCTGATCAATGCGCTTCACGAGTTCGCTATCCATTGTGATGGCAATCTTGGACACGCTCATGGCGACTCCGGATCTTGATGAATCGGGTAGGATGATACGTCATACTTTCCGATTTCCCAAGAGAAAACACGCCCGCTCCGGACCCGCTTGACAGAAACAACAAAGCGTTCGGTGGAATTGCCAGCGATTCTTGCGTCTGCTCGTTTGTTGAATCCAGGGTGTGCAGAATTGCTAACAGAAAGTGCGCCAATCGCCCATACGTTCTTGTTCTCGAAAAGCCGTGTACGTGAACCGCTGCGCTATCGTGTAGAGGCGGAGTGAACATGACGGGGAATGGCTAAAGCGCCGACGATTCTACATCAGACCAAGATAGGCGTGCAGGAAGAGGAACTGCGCGTACAGCCCGAAGGCGGCGAAGAGGCCCAACAAGACCAGCGGCAGTGTGAGCAGGAATCCGCCCCAACCGCCTGCATAAAAGCGGCGCAGGGCTACTGCCAGATAAGCACAAACCCAAAGCATCATGCCAGTGGGCAAGAGCAAGCCCAGCCAGCCTTGGGCACCGTGCAGCCCGCTCAGCAGCGCGGAAGCAGCGCGAAAGAGGGCGAGAGTCAGCAGCAAAGCGAGCAGGAAGAAGGCGAAGAAATGCAGCGCAAACACAAGATGCTCAACGAAATACCGCCGTCGACGAGAATGCGTGGCGTAGAGCACCAGCGCGGAAAGCGGAACCACCAGAAAGAAATAGGCTGACTTGCTGTATTCCAGGTTGGCATCAAAGCGCTCGCGGTAAACGGTCTCCCCCAACCCGCACTGCTCGATCTGTTCTTCCACCAGCGACTGATACCAGGAATTACCCGCCCGCAGCGAATCCAGGTTGAAGGAGAACATGCGGAACTGTTCGGTGTTCAGCAGCGGAATGAGGAAGAAGAAAAGGAGGTTGATGCCCAGATACAGCCGCAACGGTGTAATGCGGGAATGGGGCTGGTCCGCGCCGTCGCAATACTCGCAACTCAGTTTGCCCGGCCTGCCCAGCAGCGTTGCCAGCGTGGTTCGCAGGCCGCCCTCCAAAAAGAAGACCTCCGCCAGATACTGTCGCAGAAAGGTCTTCAGCGAGATGCGCGCGGGATGTTGCATATGCCATACATTTTCGCGTTAGGATGGTCCGAGATTGCGGATCAAGTGGGCCAGTAAAGCCTTACCATGGGCAAAAGTGATCGCGTGTCAACATCCATCTCTTCGTAATGATCAAACACTGCACTTACAAGATCGTCCAAATCCATAAGCGCCAATGGAATTGCACTTCGGTCCGCCTCATACCTTGCTTCTTGGGTAAATCCCCCCGTACTCACATACAAGCCCTTGTCGTCTTTGTGTCGACCGCCAAGAAAACTACGTAAATCTGGTGCTGTACTCGAGTGCTTACGATGCTTAACTTCAACAACTATGCGCGGCTGCTCCAAACCAAAACCATCTGGCGAGGCCACGATATCTCTTCCACGATCACTTCCCTGAGGAGAAACTCTCGTTTTATACCCCATAGCGCGAAGCAAACCAGCTACAAGCTCCTGCATTTGCTGCCAAGTGAGTTTGGCCATTCGATCCTTGACGAACTCACGTGATCGGTTTAACGTCTCCTCCAGCAAATCCGTCTCGGATACACCCTCCAATTGCTCTTCCAGTTGCGGCTGCTGCTGTCCTGCTGCTACAGCCAACAACTCTGCTGAAGCAGACTCACCAAGCTTGAACAAGGTAAGCGTAGCGCCAAGACTGTTCTTTGTTGACAGCGATAATGCATCCCGCGACACCTGATGCAGCCAGTTCACTTTGCGTGTATGCGGCCACACAGGATCGTCCACAGCATCAAAGTAGTAGTCGGTTGAGATCTCACCTAAATGGTAAGTACGTGTAGAAGGGTCGTAAGTAACGACATGGTCATGAATCTCAATTTCGCTACGAAATCGATACACAACTCCAGTCCATATGGAAAGCGTTAAGGGTGAAGCTTCAGGATACACCACTTTCAATCTGTCAGCGATTTCATCCTTTTTACTTAGGCTCGTTAAATCACCAACATCCCACTTGATTGAAACGACACCCTTCATGAGGAATGTATCAATCAGGGCACCGCCGTCTGCACGAATCATCCATACACTGCTCATGCGTCCACTCCCTTTGCTGCCAATCTACTTAAGCCCATTTAATATTCAGCGATCTGTTCGTCAATGAATACAAGAATCAGAAGTTCAGTGTTCTTCTTGTAGAATAAAATTGAAATCGCGAAAGTTCTTGATTCGCTATACTTCGCAACAACTGCAGCTATTCTTTGGAAAGCTGCTGCAGCGCGCCTTCATAGGCGTCCAGCAGAGACTTCTCCTGCCACCAGACCGTGTTCACACCCTGGTAAAACCCACCGGCGAAGCGCGCGGGACTCGTGTCGAGAAAGGCCACCAGCGTCTGCGCCTCGCTGATACCCCGCACCTCCGCCTGATAGCGCGCCTGGCTGTCGTAGACGTGCGCCAGCAAGAGCACGCGCTGGTAGTCCATGTGACGCAGAATGCCCGTGGTTTCAGCCGTCTTCCAGGCCGAGTCCACCGTCTGTGCCGGGCACCACATGCCACCCTCGCGCTCGTAGAGCTGCGTGATCAGCGCTTCGTAGTCCGGCTCGTGTGCGTCTTCCTCCTCTGAGTAGAGCGTGCTTCGCATCAGCTCCAGAGTCTGGGCCTGATACGCGTGCGCCTCACGCACCTTCTGCAGATTGCTCTCGATCTCAAGGCGAAGGCCATCCACCGAACGCTCCACCTGCTGAGCAAGATGGCGGTTCTCGCGCCACTCGTTGACCACAAGCGCCAGCAGTACGGCGAAGACAATGGAGACGATCTCGACCAGGAGCGCGGTACCGGGGAAGCTTTGTTTTAGCTGTGCAAATCGGCGAAATCTCATGCTCTCCTCCAGGCCTCCAGTCGCGAGGTAGAACGACCTAGCACAGGCCTCTACGCTTACCCTTCACATATCCGATCATTTGCTTGGCATAGGTCATCGCAAGAAAGGGTAGGTAGTGCTTCTTGAAAACATCTGTTTTGCACCCTGGATTGAACTCAACGTCCAACAACGATGAATTCAGTGTTTCAAATGCTGTTTTATGTATGATCTTCTCAACCCGCAGTTTTCGCGGAACCTTCATCCACAATTCTATGATTTCTCTGCAGTTAAAGATATTAAGTGTCACAATGGACGCTGCGGAGTAAATCATTAGCCCTTGGGCTGCCCACCTCCCGCAGCGGCTTTCGATAGCGAACAGATCAAACACGTCCTGCTTTGATCCCAAAGCATCCAGATAGCGCTGAATCTCCTGACGAGTCTCAGCGGCAACATTGTGCAGTTTTGCTTGAAAGAAAGCAGCGGTTCCATACCGATCCGGCAGGCTGTTTCCCAGCAGGCTTTTGCCGACCTGGTCGATGATGCCACCGTCCAATATTGCCTTGCCTTTGTATGCATGAAGCAAGGTGTAGGCTAAAGTCAACGTGTACTTGCTGTGGTAGGGACCAACCACTGTTTCAAGCGATCGCTGATACTCCTCCGGAATCGGCAGATCTGGTAGGATACGATGAGGCAGATGTTGGTCTTTGCATACCCGCGGCGGAATGAAGTAGTCGCCGGTTGTTTCCGTGAAGCCAGGATGCTTGAACGTGTAGCACTCAACTCCCGCGTCGGCCTCTTGGGCGAAGGCCAGATTCAAACGGCTGTCCCATCCTCCGGACAGGGGGCAAATCACATCGTAGCACTTTCTGTATTCACGAAGGATATTTCTGGATAACTCGATGCTGTGCCTGATGCTTTCCGCGATCACCTCTGGATTGTTCGATACAGCTGCGACTGCAGCTCTGGGAAAAAACCGCCGAAGGCTCCGCGACTTCAATTCTATGTAGTGATTGGGCAGCAAGACACGAATGTCATCATACAAAGTAAGGTCGTTGGGAAAGGGCTGGCTGAACTCTGACCCCATACGAATGCGCAAGGCCCGTTCTGAAGGTGCGCAACCAAGCAAATCAGCGAGTAGCTTGTCATTGCTCGATATCGCAAGCTCGGACGGATTCTTTGCGTAGTTGATCTGCACTCTTCCTGTGGCATCGCCAAAGGCAAACAGGCCGTGCTCGTCTTCGTAAAGCAATACATACTGACCCGCCAGACGACGTGCAAACTCAACCAGCTCTTCTATTCCACCGCACCGGCGCAGGAGTTGCCCGGCAAGCTCTGCTCGCGGAATCTCCATGTGCGCGTCGACGCAAAACCCGATCACGCAGACTTTTCGCTGCTCAAGCTGCGCTACAACAACATCCGTCGTCTGGGTATAGCTAAGAAAGAGCCCCTTGGAGAACTCGATGGATTTGGCAAACAATTCACTGGGGCTGTTCGTCAATAGATAACAGAAGACGGCCTCCGAAAATCTGAACACCGGCTCACTCATGACATTCTCCCCGGATGGGCACAGTTGATAAACTCGGCATCTTTGTTCAGCATAAGACATGAATTGCAGGGGTCATTGTAGCACAAAAGCGTCTTTCTCGTAGGCATGCAAGCTCGTCCTGGCAAGTCCTAGTAGCGCTCCAGCATAGCCAGATCTAAGGCAAACCTGCGCGAGTACGAACACCCTGTTCGATGTTGCGGTCCGTAAAGGCCGCGAAGGTGTTGGCTGTGAAATCGAGTAGATCCGGCGGCCTACATCGACGACAACGTCGGCTTCGACAAAAAGCTAGATGAACTGCAGGCGGGTCTCTTTCAAGTACTTCTCCTCCAGCAGGCGCAGGATTTTCTTGAGGATGTTGCGGCGAATCTCGAGATCCACGGGCACATTGGGATCCTGGTGCGCGCTGTTGATGGTCGTTCCCGCCAGCACATGAATGATGTCGCTCTGCAGGAGCTTTTCCGCCAAGGTCAGCGCCGGTGAGCGTGTCACCTCCTCGCGTGGTACATCGCTCTCAAGAATCTTGGCCACGCGGCTTAGGGTAATGATCCCCTCCGTAACCAGATCGACGCCCTCCATCAGCGAGGCGGGCGGCAGATCGGAATAGCCGTTGGCGGGGTTGAAATCGATATTCAAGCTGCGCCCTAACTGCTGAGCGATGATTCTGGCGGTGGTGCCGCCGCAAATGACCCTGCTACCCACAAAGCTGGCCACGGCGCGTGCCAACTCTGCATCGCGGCTCGCATCCACCGGCGGACCGCTGACCAACAGCAGCTCGCGCGGACTCCGATAGCTGATGGCCGCACAACTCATGTCGTCCACGGCACGCATTTGGCTATGCCTAAAAGCGTGGCCGACCAGGTGCTTGCACAATTCACGAGCGCTGATTCCAGGTGCGCCATGCACAATAATGCGAGCGGCCTCGGCCACGGCCTCTTCGCCCCAACCCAGCGGGAACTCCGGCGAACCAATGCCGGCTTGCGAAATGCCGTCGGTGTAGAACACCAGCCGGTCGCCGTGTTCAAGCTGGACGGTGGAGTACTTCAGCTCGTAGTTGCGACTTCGACCCAGCCGACCGGCGATCAGCGTTTTCTCAATCGGCAGCAGGCTCTGGCCCCGTAGCAGAATGTAGGCGGGATTATCGTACTCGATGATCTTGGCCAGCCCCTGACTGTCGATGTCCACAATGGTGAAGGTCGCGTAGCTGATCTTGCGCACTTTGCACACCGGCAGCGTGCGCAGAATGATCTCGGAGCTCTTGCGGATGTCGCGAAAATCCGTCGCGTAATTCAGCGCCATCGAAGCCGTCAGCGTCGAAAGCACATTGGCCTTGATGCCGCTGCCCAGACCGTCGGAAAGCACCGCCAGCGTCCGCCCGTCTTCGCGCATGCGCCGTGACAGAAAAGTGTCGCCCGCCACCTGCTGCCGGTCCTTGCACTTCTGAAAGTGGTCGACCTCGATGAAGTAGGGCGCGCTCATCGTCCGCTCCGGCCCCCATCCTTGCCTGGGCCGCGCTCCGGGAGTGTGTCGGGCACAAAGGATTCGATGATGGAATTCAGCGTGATCTCGGTTTCTGAAGCATTCTCGCCCAGCAGATAGGCGATCTTCTGCACCGTCTTCAGGTTGTCCTGAATCACCTGGCGCGCCTTGCGCACAATTTCCTCCTTGCGCACCGAGGGCTGGGTGATATCCTGAAAGATGCCGCCCACCACGTGGTGCGGTTCGATGGAGAAAATGGAGCTGTGCAGAATGCTCGCATGGCAGGCGATGTTCTTCTCCAGCAGGTCCTCGCCGCTCTCCAGCACGCGCCGGAAATGGCTGGAAATGGGCACCACCGCCTCCAGGTTGGCTCCCACCAGACCCGGATTGCTCTCGTGAATCAGTTCGGCGTCGCTGCCGCCCAGAGCCACGAAAGCGCTGTTGCATTCGACGATGCGCAGGTTCTCGTCCACGATGACTACCGCCGAGGGCATCCGCTCGATCAGCTTGTTGGCCTTCTTGTGCGCCAGCTTGCGCATGTAGTGGAAGCACATGCCGCTCTCGGCTTTGCCCTCCAGCACCGCGACGGCGAACTGCCGGCAGCCGTCGTAGCCACAGCCGCCGCAGTTGAACTCGTCACTGGGCTTGCGCTTGCCGATTTTGGCCAGCACGCCCTTGATCTGCTCCTCGCTGAACCGGCTCTCCGGCAAGGGTTCGGGATCGAAGTCCGCGCTCACATCGCAGCTGGGCGCCTTGGGAATGGTCTCGTCGGCGTAGGGCGTCTCGGCGATCAAGCGCAGACGCTTGGCCACGGTGCCGCCGCGCTTGCTCATGAGCGGGCCGTTGATGCAGCCGCCCTCGCAGGCCAGCAACTCCAGAAAGAGAGGCGTCTCAAGTCCTGGGCCGTTCAGCAGCTCAGGAAGCTCCTCGAGAATGCCGCCGATCGCTTTCATGCCCGAAAAGGTCATGTAGCGAGCATTGGAGGGTTTGCCCTCGCGCGTGATACCGGCAATCATGCCGCCGTCCATGGGGTAGAGGCCGCCCTCGGCGGCGGCGTGAGGCACGAAGCCTTCGGCGGACTCGGCCTGCAGCCTGGCGGGTTCGCACCCCGCTTCGGCAAACCACTCGTGCAGCGCCTTGAAGGCGAGAGCGACGTTGAGCAGTGCGGGATGATCGTCGGCCTCCTTCTTCTTGGCGATGCAGGGGCCGACAAAGACGATGCCGATCTCCGCGCCGTAGTGCTGTCGCAACATGGTGCAGTGCGCCAACAGCGGCGAGTGGAAGGGCGAAAGAAAGGGCGTCAGATGCGGATGATAGCGGCGAATGGTCTCCACCACCGTGGGACAGGCGGACGAGATCAGCAGCGGCTCCTGCTGCCGGGCCAGCAGTGCGGCCAGATTCGCCGAGACCTCCTCTGCACCGAGCGCGGTTTCCGAGACGCCGAAAAAGCCCAGCTTCCTCACCGCTGCCGCCAACTGTGCCGGACTTGTTCCGGGAAACTCACTGCGCCAGGAGGGCGCCAGCGATAGAAGGACTTTCTCCTTCAACTGCAGCAGATTCCGCGCCCGCGCACGGTCGTCGCGCACCTGCTTGGCTTCCACCGGGCAGGTTTCCACGCAGGTGCCACAGAAGACGCAGAGCTCGTCGATGATGGAGGCGGCGGCATTCTCGATGCGAATGGCCTTCACTGGGCAATGGCGCACGCATTTGTAGCAATCCTGGCACTCGGTCAAACGCGTTTCGATGAGCGAGGAGTGGCTCATGGTTTGACCTCCGCTTCCAGGTGGTGGTGCAGAATGTCGAGCACGGTGTCGGGATTGATGTGCTCGTACACCGTGTCGTTGATGCTCATGCGCGGCCCGCGTTGGCATTTCTCTTCGCAGAGTTGTCCCCGCAGGAAAACGCGTTCTCCCAGCTCATGCTCGGCGATGTGCTTCTGCAGAATGGCCAGGATTTTGTTGTTGCCGCGAGTGAAGCAGGAGCTTCCCAGACAAAGTGTGATGGTCAGGTGCTGATCCATGTGCCACCGGCCTTTTGTATCACCGGAGGCCGCACAGGGGCACGACCTCCGGCAAAGGGAGTTTGGTTACTTCTTCAGCGCCTCTTCGAGCTCGGCCACGGCCTTCTCCAGCGTGCACCCCGAGACCAGCTTGCCGCCGATCATCACGTTGGGCGATTGGCCGCAGCGTTCGAAGCAGAAGGCGGTTTTCACCTGAATGCGATCCTGCAGTTCATGGCTCTCGGCGTGCTTCATCAAACCGCGCAGCACGTCGTGCGAACCCTTCAGGTAGCAGTTGGTGCCCATGCAGACTTCAACGCTGACCGCCTCGCCGCTGCCGCTCAGCAGACTCAGGCCACCGCCTGCAATGCGCTTGCGGTTCTTGTAATGCGTATGCAGAAGCTCGTGGGCGCGCGGACCGCCGATTTCGTCCATCACCTTCTCGTAGGCACGATGGACGTAGGGATTATCCTGCGCTTTGTGCAGCTGCAGCGAATCGTCCACCTGATACAAACTCTGGCCGCGGCGCTTGATGAGTTCGAAATCGTAAGCCGCTGGCTGTCCGGCTCCGTTGATGCAGCCGCCGGGGCAGGCCATCACTTCGACAAAATCATACTTGCACTCGCCAGCCCGGACCTGCTCGCAGAGCTTGCGCGCATTGGCCAGACCAAAGACGATGGCGAAGCGCACCGGCTTGCCGCCCAGCTCCACTTCCAGCTCGCGCACGCCCCTGAGCTCACGGGCGTCGGCGAAGTCGGCCGAAGTCGCCTTCTGGCCGTTGACCTGATCCAGAGCGAACCGCAGCACGGCCTGCGTCACACCGCCGGAGGCACCAAAGATCATACCCGCGCCGGTTTTGAAGCCCATCGGCAGATCAAAAGCGCTCTGCTCCAGACGATGGAAATCGATGCCCGCCTGCTCGATCATCTGCGCCAGCTCGTTGGTGGTGATGACGTGATCCACATCGGCGCCACGCTCCTCGGTGCTGAACTCCGGACGCTTGGCCTCGAACTTCTTGGCGGTGCAGGGCATGATGGAAACCACCGTCAGCTTGTCGACGGGGACGTTGAGCATCTCGGGCAGCATGACCTTGGCCAGACTGCCGAACATCTGCTGCGGACTGCGGCAGCTGGAGACATTGTCCAGCAGCTCGGGGAAGTACTGCTCGGCGAACTTGACCCAGGACGGACAGCAGGAAGTGAAGAGCGGCAGTTCCTCGCCCGCCGCGTGGCGTTTGAGGAACTCCTTGCTTTCCTCCAGCACCGTCATGTCGGCGGTAAAGCTGGTGTCGTAGACCTGATCGAAGCCCAGCATTTTGAGCGCGGTAACGATGCGTCCGGTGGTGATGGCGCTTGCCTCCACGCCGAAGTGCTCGCCCAGGGCCACGCGAATGGCGGGGGCGATTTGCACCACTACCTTGCGATCGGGCTCGTCGAGCTTCTGCCAGACTTCGGCGATCTCCGGCTTGGGCACCAGGGCACCGGTGGGGCACACGCGCGCGCACTGGCCGCAGCCCACGCATTCGACCTCGTTCAGCAGCTTGCCGAAGGCCGGTCCGACCTGAGCCTTGGCTCCACGGAAGGCGAAGTCGATGGCGCCGATGCCCTGAATCTCGTCGCAAAAGCGCACGCAGTCGCCGCAGAGCACGCACTTGTTGGGGTCGTGCACCAGACAGGGCGAGGAGCGATCGACCAGGGCCTCACGCCGCGTACTCTGGTAGCGAATGCGATCGATGCCCATTTTACGGGCCAGGCTCTGTAGCGAGCAGGCTCCGCTTTTGCCGCAGGTGGTGCACTCGCGCTCGTGACTGGCCAGCAACAACTCCACGTTGATGCGGCGGATGTCGCGGATTTCGGCGGTGTTGGTGCGCACTACCATGCCCTCCTCGGGCTTGGTGGAACAGGACGTCACGATGCCTCGGCCTTCGATGTCCACCAGGCAGAGGCGGCAGGCGCCGTAGACGCTCAGCTCCGAATGGTAGCAGAAGGTGGGAATGTCGATGCCGCTCTTGCGCGCCACTTCCAGCACGTTGCGCTCGTCGTTGAAGCGCACTTTGCGGCCGTCGAGGATCATCGTCTTCTCGTGGGCGCTATTGGAATTGATGTTGCTCATGAGGCTTTCTCCTCTAGGCGATCGCGTTGAACTTGCAGGCTTCGATGCAGGCGCCGCACTTGATGCACAGGCTGGTATCGATCACGTGCGGCTGTTTGCGCTCGCCGCTGATGGCGTCCACCGGACACTTGCGCACGCAAAGGGTGCAGCCGCGACACTTCACTGGATCAATCGTCAGCGTCCGCAGCGCCGCGCACTTGCCCGCTGGGCACTTCTGGTCGTGTACGTGTGCCATGACTTCGTCGCGGAAGTAGGTCAGCGTGGACAGCACCGGATTAGGCGCCGTCTTGCCCAGGCCGCAGAGCGAGCTCTTGCAGACCGCACGGGCCAGCTCCTCCAGATCGTGGAGCAGTTCGTCGCTGCCACGCCCCTCGATGATCTCGTCCAGCATGGCCAGCATCTGGCGCGTGCCTTCGCGACAGGGCACGCACTTGCCGCAGGATTCGTTCTGCGCAAATTGCATGAAGAAGCGCGCTACCTGCAGGATGCAGGTATCCTGATTCATCACCACCAGACCGCCGGAGCCCACCATGGCGCCGATGCTCTGCAGCGAATCGAAATCCATGGGAATGTCCAGATGATCGCGGGTCAGGCAGCCGCCCGAAGGACCGCCGATCTGCACGGCCTTGAAGTGACGCTCGTCCACTTCGCCCCCCTTGCCGGTGACTCCGCCGCCGATGTTGAAGACGATCTCGCGCAGCGTCGTGCCAAAGGGAACCTCGATCAGTCCCGTATTGGCCACGTGGCCGGTAAGCGCGAAGGTCTTCGTGCCGGGCGAACCCGCCGTGCCCAGTTTGCGGAACTCGGCCGCGCCCTGCAGCAGAATCAGCGGAATGGTGGAAAGGGTCTCCACGTTGTTGATCACCGTCGGCTTCTCCCACAGACCGCTCTGCGCCGGGAAAGGCGGTTTGGGATTGGGCATGCCGCGCCGCCCCTGAATGGAGCTCATCAGCGCGGTCTCTTCGCCGCAGACAAAGGCGCCCGCGCCCTCCATCACGTGAATGCGGAAGGAGAAATTGCTGCCGAAGATGCCGTCGCCCAGAATGCCCTCGGCCTCGGCCTCGCGCACCGCGTACTTCATGCGCTCCACCGCCAGTGGGTATTCGGTACGCACGTAGACATAGCCCTCGTCGGCGCCCACGGCACGACCGGCGATCATCATGCCCTCGATGACGCTGTGGGGGTTGCCCTCCATTACACTGCGATCCATGAACGCACCCGGGTCGCCCTCGTCGCCGTTACAGATGATGTATTTCTTGCCGCCCGGCTGGGCCAGCGCCATCTCCAGCTTGCGACCGGTGAGGAAGCCGCCGCCGCCGCGTCCGCGCAACCCCGATTCCTTCAGCTCGGCGCAGACTTCCGCTGGCTGCATCTCCAGAATCGCCTTTTGCGCCGCGAAGTAGCCGCGCGTGTGGACGTATTCGGCAATGTCGCCGGGGTCCACCATGCCGCAATTCTTCAGGGTGTGGCGCTCCTGGCGGGCGTAGAAGGGAATCTCCCTTTTGCCCTTGCACTGGCGGTGGCTGGCCTGATCGACGTAGAGCAGTCGCTCGATCAGCTCGCCCTGCTTCAGAGTTCGCTCGACGATTTCCGCCACGTCCTCGGGCTTTACCTTGACGTAAAGGATGCCGTCGGGCTCGATGCTCAGCAGCGGTCCCATTTGGCAGAAGCCCTGACAGCCGCTGCCGGAAACGTGCACGGCGCCCTCTTCCGGCTCTTCCTTGCGCAGATCGACGGCCACCGGAAGACCTTCCTTCTTGAGCAGATCCTGCAGCTGCTGATGGATCACCAACGCGCCGCTGGCCACGCAACCGGTGCCCGCGCAAATTACCACCCGGCGGGAAACGCGCCCGCTCTTGTTTTCATACGAAGCTGCGAGCTGGTTCAGGTCGGTCGTTTTCATGCTAGTTGCCCTCCTCGCGGCTGCGAATCTCGTTCACCAATTCCACGGCCCGTTGCGGCGTCACCTGTCCGTAGACGTCCTCGTTGATCACCATCACCGGCGCCAGGCCGCAGGCGCCCAGGCAGGAAACGAGCTCCAGAGTGAAGAGCAGGTCGGGGGTCGTCTCCTTGCCTTCCTCCAGTCCCAGGTGCTTCTGCAGCGCCTCGTGAATCTCGAGGGAATCCTTGACGTGGCAGGCGGTGCCGTCGCACAAGCGAATGACGTACTTGCCCTTGGGCGTCAGCGCAAAGTGCGAATAGAAGGTGGCCACGCCGTAGACGCGCGCGGGACTGAGCTTGAGCCCGGTGGCGATGAAGGCCAGCACTTCTTCGGGTAGGTAGCGGTACTCGTGCTGCACTTCCTGCAGAATGGGAATCAGCTTAGAGTCCTGGTGCTCGTACTTCTCGAGGATCTGGAGCACCTTCTCGAACTTGCGCAATTCCTGCGTCTGTTTATTGTGGCAGTGACACATATCGACTCCTGAAAGAGGTTATTTTTTAATGTCTTCCACCTGCTTCACAAGCACGGCCAGCGATCCCGCAAGACTTTGCTGCAGCACGGCAATGCCCCGCGGCACATTGAGGCCCGAAGGCGAGAAGTTCCAGATGCCCTTGATGCCGCCCTCCACCATCAGCTCGGCCACTGACTGGGCCTGGCTGGAAGGCACGGTGAGAATGCCGATTTCGGTGTGCATGCGCAGGCAGAGGTTGGGCAACTTGGACAGCGGCAGCACCTCCTTGCCGTGCACCTGGGTGCCCACCAGCAGCGGATCGCTGTCGAAGACGGCGTCAATGTTGAAGCCGTTCTGCGAGAATCCCTCGTAGCCCAGAAGCGCTTTGCCCAGGTTTCCGCAGCCCACCAGCACTCCGCGATTGAGTTTGTTCCAGCCCAGGTATTCTTCGATGGTTTTGATGAGTCCGGCGATTTCGAAGCCCACGCGCGGCTTGCCCACCGAGCCGGTGAGCGCCAAGTCTTTGCGCACGATGATGCCGTCCAGGTTGAAATGCTTGGCGAGAACCGCAGCCGAGATGGTAGTGAGCCCTTGGTGCTTGAGCTGCTGCAGGAAGTGGTGGTACATGGGCAGCCGTCTGAGGACCGGCGCGGAATACTTGACCAGCTTATCGTCCATCAGAAAGGCCTCCTTGATTCGCATTCGATATCCAGTTATCGTTATTTTCGTATCGATTGAATTCTATCGTTTCGCCTCCTGAGAGTCAAGGGGGCTTGTCAAATTTTTGACACTTTCTCGCGCTCCCGCCGATTCAGATGGAGCTTTGGCACTGCGACGAGGCTGCCGCAAGGGTGGGTTGTTGCTGCATCGTTGCTGCGACAAGGGTGAGGGTGGGCAATTGCTGTGACGAGGAGGCTGGCGGCTTCTTCTCTAGGGATGGAAATGCGGATTCGTCATATGTCTAAAGAGAGACATCTTGTCTGGATCTTATTGATCATCATCGGTATTCGTGCACTATCGCGAAGTGCGGGCAGGTTCAGTAAGGGCCTGCTGCCATGCGTTGAAGTGCAGAACGTGGCAACGCGGCAACAGGCCCTCGCATCCAGAACATCACTGAAGCATGCTTTGCGCGCGCTTGTAGCCGCTGATGGCCGACTTGGCCATGGCTTCGGATTCGATGGTCAGCTGTGCTCTGGCGGACATCATGCCCATGGCTGCGCTGACCTTGACGTACAGGTTTTCGCCTTTGGCGGTATCGATTTCGATGTAGTCGATGTTCTCGTTGGAGCTCACCGAAATCAGATGGTGCCCAGGCTCGACTTCGATCATGTGGTAGGTGTTCGGGGCAATGTTGCCAATCAGTTCACCGTCGAGGGTCAAATGAAAGACGATTGCGGTAGCGAACCACCCCCTGTACAGGTAAATCCTGGACATCTCCTCCGACTTCTCAAATCGCTTTGCCTCAAGGTCAGCGCTATCCGGCGCCATTTGAACGGTCGCGCATCCCGCAAGCAGAAAGGCAAGGGTCAGCATTACCATGCATTGAATCGCTTTGAACCCTCTCATGATTTTTTCCTTTCAAGCACTTGTGTTTTTTTGCTTTGTGGGCGATATCGCAAGGCGAGGGTTCAACCAGGAGTCGGTCGGTGAATGAGCCGAATACCAGAAGAAACACCTCTGCGCGATTGGCTGTGGGGGTATAATAAGTGTTAGGCGCAATTATTGAACTCATGGATCAATTGAGTTCAGAAACTGCTAGCTGCCACTCCTCTTCAAGAAATCTCTGATGATTTCTCAGTTCTACAATGTGTTTTCGATATATCAAGCGCTTAAACAAATCGTACGCAAATCTGATGATCGCAACACCTCCGAATATAAAGCTCCACACAAAACATGTAGTAAACCAGAATCCGAAAGCAAAAAGTATAAGCGCAATCACTAAAAAAAGAAATACAAATCCATACGAGTATTTTGACATCGAGTGTGATATTTCAGTCTTTCTCGCAATCAATCTCTCCAAGTCTTGAGTCACACTGATCAATTCCCGACCTCGATCATTAACTTCATTGTCAGCAATTACAGGTGTAGATACACACATAATTGGCAACTCAAGTTCTTCAATTGATTGTGGAATATCCTTTGTAGATAATAGAATACACTTCGATTCTTCGATGGCGTCCTCATAGGGTTTTTGAGTGAATACACGTAACATCTCCAGATTTTCCTCATTAAGGATCGCACGTTCAAGAATTGGGACTGCAAAACTATTCCGACTCTCACTCGATTTGAGTACTTCATCTAGCCCGACGACCAATCGTGGAAAGATCTCTTGGATCAAAGGGTCCTGTATGGCTTCTGATATCCTAAACAAATACAAATCGATGACTAATAGCCATATTCTCTTAAGACAACGATTACTCCGGCTATACGCAAAAGCATGGCGTAAAGTATCATGAGATACTCTACCCGATAGCCTCTCATACTCTGCGAAAATGAGCCAATACTCTCCTGTCACACAAAGTTTTCTTGCGCTATCGAGTTCAATCCTTGCATCATTTAGAGTAACAGCATCATATCTCGCAGCAGCCAGTGACCTAACTGCAGTCTTAAGATGTCCATAGTGGCGAAGTTCATGCTCATCTTGAACAGTAGCAATAATTGATCCCGATAGTCCATTAATCGAGTCTGCAAGCTCTCTTATACTGTTGGAAATCTCATAAAGAGCGTGTTCAAAGCTCCTAGTATCTTTTGTTGTAGCAATGCTGCCTGCAGATAGAAGAAGACTGATAATCTGGTCTAGTAATGTGTTCAACATGTTCCACCTCAATCAGCATCAGAGTCATGTATAGAGGCTACATGTGCCTAACGGTTGAACTCCTAATGCCCGTGAAGCGTGTCGTTACAGTTGCTACGCAACTGTCGACACGCCGTGGGACATTAGCAAGTGTTTGATCTTCATAGAGGCCCCCTCCTTTCACGAGTGACCCGATACTTCGGGTAGTCACAATCACCCACTCAGGAGGAGACCATGAGATTCTATCAAGGCCAACATCGTCACACATGCGGAATTGACCTGCATGCGAAAACAATGTACCTATGCGTGTTGGATGAACGGGGAACAATCTGCTTGCAACAAAACATTCCCACAAGCGCAGCGGCCTTTCTGGCTTCCTGATCCACGACAACCAAGTCCACCGACTAACTGGACAGTTGTCGCTGAGCCTGTATCTTTGAATAGATCGGCATATGGGTACGAATGAGTTTCTAGGGCGTTAAGCGAAGCAGTACCTCGCTAGTACAAGGGTCGAAGCTTGCTTTGAAGCTTCGACAACCTGTTCGCCTTGGCGAACAGGCGTTTGGCTGTGGAATCACTCTGCGCCTGGCCGTGAAATAAAGCCGGAATTGTGATCTAGCCTTCCTATCAAAGAACCGGAAATCGGAAGGAACACCTATGTGCTATTGACAATGGGGGCCTCATAAGTGTTAGCTAGCAGCTTCACATTGAACTCTTGCGAATAGCTGGAATCGAAATGTCCGCGTAAAAGTCTGCAGCTCGCTTCAGATGAGGACTTAGCCCATTACTTTCATCCCAGAACCACAAGACTACGTATTTACCAGCGTTTTTGATTGCCTCAATCACTGGAACAAAGTCCTCATCTCCAGCCACCAATATTGCAGCATCATAGACATTTCTGAAAGAATGTATGAGCATGTCTGTCGTAAGAGAAATGTCAACTCTTTTTGACCCACGACTTTTGCTTCTATGGAATACTTGAGCTGACTCAATATTCATAGCCTTAAGGTCATCAACGATCTTAGCTCTATCTGTTTCGTCCCCAGGAGCAGAAGTATAGTAGTGTCGTCTAATGAGCTTTATCCGAAGATTTGAACCAATATCCCTGAATTGCCTTGGCCAAAATGCAGTGTCGCGATGAAACAGTTCGCCCGGACGCTCTTTAGCAATTCCGTCATCTCGTAACTTCTGGTATCTTGCAGTAAAGCCCTCTCCATCCACAAACAGCATAAACCTTGATTCATTCATTCGGAGTTGATGTGGAATTAAGTGACTAAAATCAGCAGCAGACAATTCGTTTCTCCTTGCTATGTATACGTTTGCGCATCGTCCACGGACGATTTCCGAATCTCTTCTCGGCTTTTGCCAGTGCTAGCTAACATCTGATTCTACGGACCGTGTTATCCCGCCGCCTCGTACTTCTCTGGGTCCTGTTAAGTCCGCTCTTCGCATTGCTGTATTCCTGTGTATCCAGCCAAGCACGGACCTAAGTTCGCATATCCTGCATAGGTAGAACAAGGAAAAACACATCCTTGTCAAGAAAGGCCGACACTCGAAATCGAACTAGTTAGCTGAGCGCCCAACTCCGTGAGCGGCCCCTGTTACTCTCTTATCCTGACAACAGCTACGTACTTAACGGGGTGGAGTTAACATGACAGGACAAAGACTGCGAGACCTGTTCCATGCATCATGCCGTAAGCAGCATCTTAGCGAAAGCACCGAGCGTGTCTATTGGCACTGGATCCTCAGTTTCTTGAGATACAATAAGCTTCAGCATCCCTGTGAGCTGAAGCCAAGCGCTGTAGAAGACTTTCTATCCCATCTTGCCGTCCACCAATGCGTGGCCCCTTCCACTCAGACCCAAGCCCTTTGCGCCATTGTTTTCCTGTACCGAAATGTTCTACACCACGAAATCGGTGAGTTCTCAAGCTTCACGAAAGCCAAGCCATCAAAGCATATCCCGGTTGTGCTTTCACGGCAGGAAGTCCGGTCGCTGCTGGACAACCTTGAGGGTGTCTTCCGTCTGCAGGCCTCGCTGCTCTATGGTGCCGGATTGCGCCTGACTGAGTGCGTGTGCTGACCGCAGCGCGGTCAGCACCTCGTGTGTCCAGTGCTACGCACTGGACACCTCGGAGAATTCTCGCATCAGGATTCATCTGCATTTGCAGCGCTGCGAATTCGCGAGAAATCTCCTCCTGGCCTTCAACGATTCCTGTCGAAGAGCAGACGAAGAATCGGCTTCCGACTCTTCAGCCACGCAGCCACCCTTCCCCACAGCCAGCCCACAGCAAATGCCCGAAGGGCAGGAATGAACGCCGAAGGCGTGAATACATGAGCGAAACATATCAGCCACAGCCGCGCTCCGCCAGCGGCAGTTGACCAGCGGTCAACTGTCCTCTGGTCGGGGGCCGAGCGCTTTCTTTGTTACTTTCTTTGGCGCGACAAAGAAAGTAACTTGTCTTCGCCCGCCGCAGGCGTGTCACGCGCTACGCACGTGACCTCGACGAAGTCGTGCTATTGAACTCTGCTGTCGGCGTCGTTCTAAAAAGTAGCACGCCTTCGTCCATAGGCTACATAGTGTTGGCTATGCGGCAGCGCCTCGATCCCGCCGACTTGCGGAGCCAAGTCGGATCCCGATAGCGATACCGATACCGATCCGACCCGAAGGGTCGGCAGCGATAGCGATTAAGAAAATACGCGGGGGGAATGGGGTGTCGCGTTACACCACCGGACGGTACACCATAGTACCCCCCACCGTCTCCGTTTTGAACGGCAAGCCCAGACCGTACATACTCTCCGTTGAGCCCAGCATCAGCATGCCCTCGCGGTTCATCATGCCGTGCATCTGCTTCAGGATGCGCTTCTTGGTCTCATCATTAAAGTAGATCAGCACGTTGCGCACCAGAATCAGATCAAAAGCACCCAACTGCGTCAGGTTGCCCATCAGGTTCATTTGGCGGAATTCCACCATGCCGCGCACGTCCTCGCGCAGCACCCAGTTGTCGCCCTCCTGCCGGAAGTAGCGCTCACGACTGCCCTGGGGCATGCCGCGCGAAATCTCCAGTTTGTTGTAGCGCCCACGAATGGCCTGCGCCAGCACCTGGCTGGAGATATCCGTAGCCAGAATCTCGAAATCCTCGCGCTGAATGCCGGGATTCATCGGCCCGCGCACCAGCTCGTCGATCATCATCGCCATGCTGTAGGCTTCCTGCCCGGTGGACGAGGCCGCGCTCCAGATGCGCAGTTTGGGTCCGCGCCGCACGACTTCGCGTGACGCACGCGCCACCGCCAACCGGCTCAGCTGCAGCAGAATCTGGCTGCGCAGCGCCTCAAAGGGATGCCCATCGCGAAAGAAGCTGGTCTCGTTGGTGGTCATGGCGTCAATGATGCGCGAGGTCAGTGCGGGAGTGTTGCGCGCTTGAATGACGCTGTAAAACTCCTCCCAACTGCGGCAGTTGAGTTCGCGCACCAGGGGTTCCAGCCGTTGGGGAATCAAGTACTTCTTCTCTTCGCTGATCACCAGTCCGGCCTGCTCGTAGATGTAGTCCGTAAGCAGCTTGAATACGGTCGGTGTGATATCCATGTGTTAGCTCCTGCCTGCCCTCTGCAAAACCAGTTCAACTCCTCGTGGTAAATCCGCCAGCGGCATGACCTGATCGACACAGCCGCGCTTGACGGCGGCTCCCGGCATGCCCCAGACCACGCTGCTGGCCTCGTCCTGCACCATGACCCAAACGCCTTCAGCTTTCAGCTTCTCGGCGCCGTCGGTGCCATCGTTGCCCATGCCCGTTAAAATCATCGCCAAACACTTGGCTCCGTACACCTTGACCGCCGACAGAAAGAGCTCGTCCACCGAAGGACGACAACCCTTGATCGGCGGTGTATCGGTGATTTCCAGAATCGGCCCCATTCCGCCTTTGCGCACAATCATGTGATGCCCGCCCGGCGCAATGTAGACGTGGTTGGCCTCGACGCGCATGCCCTGTGCGCCCTCCATTACCGTGTGCCGACAGATCTGATCCAAGCTGTGCGCCAAGCTGGCGGTGAAAGTGGCGGGCATGTGCTGCACGATCAGAATGGGCAGATCGGTCCGCTGGCAAAGGTCGGGCATCATCGCCGTCAACGCACGCGGGCCGCCGGTGGAGACGCCGATCAGAATCGCCTGCACGCCTTTGCTCAGTAGAGCTGCGGTGGGCTCGTTGCGTGGAATCACCACCGCCTCGCTGCCGAAAGTGCGCTGCCCGGCCAGCAGACGGCTGGCGTAGAAACGCAATTTGACCAGCAACTGACGGCGCAGAATGACCACCGTATCGCTGGCGCTCATCTCCGAATCGGGCTTTTCGATGAAATCAAAGGCGCCCAGGCTGAGGGCGGCGATGGTGGCATCGGCCCCCTTGCGGGTCAGCGCACTCAGCATGACCGCGCCGGGAGTGTGTTTCAGCTTGCCTTCGCGATTGAGACGACCGATGGCCCGCAGCACCTGCAGGCCGTCCATCTCCGGCATTTCCACATCCAGTGTAAGCACGTCCACTTCGTGCTCCTGGATGAACTCAACCGCCTTCACGCCATTGTAGACCGAACCGACAATCTCGATATCGGGCTGGCCGCGAAGGGCTTCTTCCACCATGCCCCGGAACACCCGGGAATCGTCGACGATGAGCACGCGCAAGGTCTTGGCCATGGTTTCCCTTTCCACTCGCCGGAACCCCGCCGGGCACCATCTCGGTGACCGGTACCCGACGGGACCCGGAGAGGAATGTCTACTCTACTTTGAATCGCGCGATCATCTCGCCCAACTCGCCCGAAATGCGGGCCAGCTCGGTGGCCGCCTGATTGACCTGCTGCGCGCCCGCGTTGGCATCGCGACTGGCCTGGCTGACGCCCTGAATGTTGGTCGAGACTTCGTTGGCTCCGCGCGCGGCCTCGCCGGCGTTGCGCGACATGTCGTTGGCCCCCTTGGCCGCTTCGCCGATGGCCTTGGCAATGTTGTTGGCACCGCTGTTGGCTTCCGCGACGTTGGAAGAAATCTCGTTGGCCGCCTTGGTCTGCTCGTCCACGCTGCGGCTGATACCGTCAACGGACTCGTTGATGGAGGCGATGATCTGGCTGACATCGGCGATTACCTGCACGGCGTCGCCCGTATTCTGCTGCACACCCTCGATGCGCTTGGCGATGTCTTCCGCCGCCTGGGCGCTCTGGTTGGCCAGCTCCTTGATCTCATTGGCGACCACGGCAAAGCCCTTGCCCGCTTCGCCCGCGCTGGCGGCCTCGATGGTCGCATTCAGCGCCAGCAGGTTGGTCTGCTCGGCGATGCGCTTGATGACTTCCGTGACCTGACCGATGGCGCGCGCCGCCTCGCCCAGCGTGTTCATAGTGGTCGTCGCGCCTTTGGCCAGATCCATGGCCTGAGACGCAATGCGTGAGCCCTCGCGGCTGCTGTCGGCGATGCCACCGATGGAAACAGTCATCTCTTCAATGGCTCCCGCCACCGCGTTCATGTTCGTCGACATCTGCTCGGCGTTGGCCGACACCGTCTGCACGTTCATGCTCATCTCTTCGGCGACGGTGGCCATGGCGTTGATGTTGGTGCTCACCTGCTCGGTGGCGCTGGCCACGTTGGCGCTTTGTGCCGTCATCTCCTCGCTGCCAGCAACCAGCTGCCGCGAAGTCGCGGAAAGCTCTTCGCTGCTGGCGGAGAGCACGCGGGTGTTGGCCTGGATGGTCTTCATCATGCCAGCCAGGTTCTTGACCGTCTGGTTGAGTGCCACCGAAATGCCGTTGAAGCTCTGCGCCACCTGGTCCGTATCCTTGTCCGAAGCGGCGGTGGCATAGTGTGTGGTCAGATCGCCGTCGGCCACGCGACGCAGGCTGTCGGAGAGCTTCTCCACCTCGCCGTCCTGGTACTTGGCCACCTTCTCCATGCGCCGCTGCGCGAGCTTGATCTCGGTCTGATCCACCACGATTTCGAGGGCGGCCACCACTTCACCATCGTCGTTGGTCACCGGTGTGCCGGTGTACTTGATCTCAAGATTCAGGTTACCCGGATGGGCATCGGTCTCGCTGGCCGCCGTCTGGCGCGTGTTCATGGCGCGCGCACAGGCACAGTTGGCCGTGCGGCAATCGCTGGTCTTGAAAACGTCGAAGCACTTCATGCGATGGGCCTGGTCCATGCTCAGGCTGCCTACGTCAACGCCCGCCTTGTTGAGGAATTGCACGTTGAACTCGCGATCAACAATCATTACCGGTGTGGGAATATCGTCGATATGCCCCACCAATAGCGAGATCACCTTGTTCACCGCATCGATAATGGGCCGCAGCTGCACGTTGATGCCACTGGCGTCCACCTTTTCGCGCAGTCGGCCCACTGTGACCAGCTCCACCTCGCGGCCAACCAGCTTGATCAGCGCACGCAGACTGCTGCGGAACTCACGCAGAGTGATGACAATGAGCCCAATGCCGATGGCCAGCGCCACGATTCCCAGAATCATCACATTGCGCTTGCGAGCATCGGCCAACTCCAGCATGTGCTTGCCGGTCATCATGGTTTCGGTGGCCTTTTCGATAATGCCGCCCAGGCCGTGGATCACCGCTTCGCGCGCTGGCAGAACCTCGGCTTCCATCATGTGAGTCGCTTCGGCAAACTTGCCCGCCTCGATCAGCTCGCCTACTTCACCAAGCAATTCGTGATACTCCAGATGTGGCGCTTCAATCTGCGTGAACAGCGGTGCCAAAGCGGGATAAGCCGTAGCGTAGTGATGGCGCTCCTCGCTGGCCAGCCAGGTGCCGAAGCTGCAAACGCGACCATCGGCGGCCACTTGCACGCGGCGCGCTTTGCCCTCGAGCAGGGCGTCGGCGACGATTTCGCTGGCCTCCAGGTGCCCCACTTCAGCCTGAATCATGGTGCGCTCCAGGCGGTAGCGATCGACGGCCTGATCGGCGTAATCGGCCACTTTGCTGACGCCTTGCACACCCAACAACATCAATACGAGCATCAGAGCCAGGGCGAAAATCAGCGTGCCCAGGATCAATCGCTCAATAGGAAGGTTGCGCATATTCATCGGGATTCCCCTTTTCTGTATCGCTAATTTGTCTTGATTGTTGTTAGAAACACCCGTGCGTCCAGGATCACCAGCAGCTCTTGCTCCAGCTTGCAGACGCCACGGGCGGCGCGTAGCTCATTGCGACGTTCGCGGCCCTCGGGAGCACCCTGGCTGTCGGCGCGGCGGTCCTCGATGCGATCCTCGCTCACGCTGACCACATCGCCCACCTGGTCCACCAGCACACCGAAGTTCTCGCCCACGTGCGGTTTGAAGAGCACAATGCGGCTGTCCTGGTCCGCCTGGTGCGGCTCAAAGCCCAGCAGACGCCGCAGGTCCAGCACGAGATTGATCTGGCCGCGAATGTTCACGTAGCCGCGCACTTCTTCGGGAGCGTGATAAATGGGCGTGAAGGTATTCTCGGGGTTGATCTCTTTCACATCCAGAATGTCCACGCCGTAGAGACGGCCCGCCAGACGGAAAGAGCAGAACTGCCGCTGTGCCGCACTGGGGTGCCCCTCCTCTTTGCGCTTGGGCCCGCTCTTGATGACTTGCTTGCTCATGCGCGCTCTCCCAGTTGATGCGGATGCGCCAGGTGCTGCTGAATGCAGGTCAGCAGACGCTCACGGTCCAGCTTGACTTCGTAGCCGTCAAATCCTGCGGCAAAGGCCTGTTCGCGATCGGTTTCCGAATCCAGCGCCGTCAGGGCGATCACCGGCAGCTGCGCCAGCTCGTCGCGTCCGCGCAACTGACGCACAAACTCCCAGCCGTCCATGCGCGGCATTTCCAGATCGCTGACCACCAGATCGTAGCGCCCCTGGTCCAGACGCGCCAAGCCTTCCACTCCATCCTGGGCCGTTTCCACATCAAAGCCCAGGCCTTCCAGATAGCTGCGTACCAGCTGCCGGAAGAAGCTGGTGTCCTCCACTAGCAACACCTTCTGGTCGCGCTTCACACCCGAATGCTCGCCGAACCAGTCCGGCTGGAAGCGCTCGATCAGCGCAAAGAGGTCCAGGAAGAGGGTCATGTGATCGCGCACGATGGCGGTGCCCAGCAGGCCTTCTTCCTGATAGCTGTCCACGTTAAGCTCCAGCGGAGTCTCGACGATGTCGACGATTTGGTTCACCAGAATGCCGAAGGGTCTGGGCGAGTGTTTGGGCAACAGCAGATAGGCCTCATTGCCCTCGATCTGACTCGTCACCGGCAGCACTTGATCCAGGCGCATGATCAGCGTGGACATGTCGTCGATGGTGATGAATTCGCGATTGGCCACCTGCTCAATGGCGGAAAGCGGAATGCGCTCGATGCGCTTCACCAGCGGCAGCGCCACCGCGTACTGCTCGGCACCACCGGACTTGAACAGCAGCACCGTCTGCACATCCTGCCAGTGGCGCAGTTCGCTGGCCTGGGCATCCTCCGAACTCTGCTGGTCGATGCCCGCATGAGTGGCAACGCCCTCGATATCGAGGATCAGCGCCACGCGCCCGTCGCCCAAGACCGTGGCTCCGCTGTAGATGCTCAGGCTCTTCAGGATGCCGTGCATGGGCTTGACGACGATTTCCTCGGTGCCCAGCACCTCGTCGACGATCAACCCAAAGCGACGATCGCCCACCTTGACCACGGCGAAGCTCAACGCCTGGTGCGTGCCCGGCGTTCGTTCCGTCTGCTGCTGGCGGTATTTCTGCGCAATGTTGGCGCTAACGGTGGCATCGAAGGTATAGGCGCGCTCCAGCACTTCGCCCAGCCGCACCATCGGCAGAAGCCGGTCGCGCAGGCGGTAGACCTCCTGACCGTCGGCGCATTCTATGGTAGTGCGCACATCGTCGTCGTAGAGGCGCACCAGCTCTTCCAGGTTGACCTGCGGAATAGCGTAGCGCTCGCCCTGCACCACCACCACCAGACAGGGAATGATGGCCAGAGTCAATGGCAAGCGCAGGTGCATGGTGGTGCCCTGTCCCAGCTCCGACTGGATTTCCAGCGTGCCGCCCAGCTTCTCCAGGCTGGCGCGTACTACATCCATGCCCACGCCGCGGCCCGAAACATCGCTGACTTCCTTGGCGGTCGAGAAGCCTGGCAGGGTGATCAGATTCTGTAGTTCGCGCTCGCTCATGGCCTCCAACTCGGCCTCGCTGAAGAGCTCGCGCTCCAGTGCTTTGGCTTTGAGCACCTCGGTGTCCAGGCCCTTGCCGTCGTCGCGAATGAGGATGTTGATCTGCCCGCCCTCGTGGAAAGCGTCCAGGCGCACCAGGCCGGTTTCGGGTTTGCCAGCAGCGCGACGCTCGGCGGGAACCTCAATGGCGTGATCGCAGCAGTTGCGCACCAGGTGCGTCAGCGGGTCGGTGAGCGATTCCAGAATCGTCTTGTCCAGCTCCACCTCGTTGCCGGTGATCTGCAACTCGATCTTCTTGTTCAATTTGCGGCTGAGGTCGCGAATGATGCGCGGCACCTTTCCAAATATGTTGCCCACCGGCTGCATGCGCGTGCGCATGATCATTTCCTGCAGCTCGGTGGTGACCAGATCCAGGCGCTGGGCAATGCCACGGGCGACGGCGTCGTCGCGGTTGACGTGCAGCAGTTGCTGATTGCGCACCAGCACCAGCTCGCCGGCCAAGGTCATCAGCTGATTGAGCAGCGCCACCGGAATGCGAATCAGATCGCCGCCGTTGTCGCCCTCCTTTTTCACGCCGTTGCCACCGGCGGGCGCCGCTGCGGCAGCCGCCGCTACCGGTGCAGTGGTGGTTTTCTTTTTGGCGGACTTGGCCGGAGCGGGAGTTTCCTTCGGCTTTGGCTTGGCGGCCTGCTCCATAGCGGGCGCCGCGGCCTTTTCCGCCTTGGATGCGACCGCGGTCTTCGCGGGAGCGGGAGCCGGTGTGGCTTCGGCGGCCTCGCTCTGCTGCATCGCGTGGGCCAGCACTTCGTCGCGTGTCACACGTAAAATTTGCGTTGGCGCAAGTCCGGTGACCAGCGCAACAGCATCCTGCGCCAGTCCGGTAGCCAATAGCAGATCGATCTGCAGCGGATGTTTGTCCAGCGGCGAACGCAGATCCTCGGCAGGGCTATCGAGCCGGGCATCCAGAATCTGGCCGACGGAAATCAGATCGCGACTAAGGGTCACTGGCGTAGGCCCGTTGCCCGCCATCAGCTCATTCAAGTCAAAGCTCAGCAGATAGAGAAAGCGCAGTTCATCAGGAATACGCTCCAGGCGGAAGCGCGAAAGCACAAAGCCCAGGTCCACGCCCTCGCTGTCAGCCAAGGGTACCGGCGTAGCCATGGCTACGCGGGTCTCGTCGGTGGCCCCGCTCTGAATGAGATTGCGCAGAGTCTCGCTGATCTCCTCCGTATCTACTTCGCCGCTGTTGTCGATGTCCGCCAGCATGCGGTTCAGGTGATCCACGCCCGCCAGCAGCGCGTCCACATAGCAGGCTTCGGGCTTGATCTCGCCATCGCGCATCATGTCCAGCAGCGTTTCCATAACGTGCGAGAGCTCGGCGATGTGGGTAAAGCCCAGGCAACCCGCCGCTCCCTTGGTGGAATGGATGGCGCGAAAGACCTTGCCTATCAGTTCCTTGTCCGGATTGTCCGCCTGCTGTTCCAGGGCCAGAAAATCCTCCTCGATACTCGCGAGGTGTTCCTGGGATTCGGCGACAAATTCCTGGACGAGGGAAGCATCAAACTCCATCATGCATCCTCCCGTTGTCCGCTGATGGTGTAGCGCTCGTTCAGGCGGGTCATCCTGAACAGGTTCTGTATATCCTCACTGGTGTTTGCCAATTCCAGCTCGTGCCCGGGCTCGTCGCAGACCATCTTGGCCAGCACGACGAAGATGGACAGCGACACCGAATCCATATCCTGCACGCGCGCCATGTCGAAGTGGAAACAGCGATAGCCGGCCTCGTATTGCTCCAGCAGCAACACTCGCAGGCGATCGGCGACGGCGGCGGTGATGTCGCCGTTGGGACGCACCAGCACGCGGCCGCCTTCTGTATTCAGTTCAAAACGGGTGCTGCGCGAGACCGCCACGTAGGCGGTGATGACGTTGCCCTTCTCGTTGAATTCCACCAGCTCGGTCATGGCGTTGATGATGGCGTAGCCGCGCTGGCGTTCGCGTCCGGGATCGTCCATGGTTGCCTTGGCCACCAGACTGGTGTCGAAGCCTTCGCCTTCGTCGGCCACTTCAATGCGATACAGCAGGTCGTTGACCTGGCTGACGGTGCAGTGGACCACCTTCTTCGGGTCCTTGTGGTTGCCGTGCTCAATGGCGTTGGCCAGCAGTTCGCGTGTAACCAGCACCATTTCCGAAACGGCCACCAGGTGCTGCGAAGCGAGAAAGGCGCGCAGTTCGCGGACCGCCCGGTCGATCTGATGCGGGTCGGAGTCAAATTTGAGGATCAGCGATTGGGCTTCTTCGGTCATGGTGAACATAGCGTCTCCCCTCATTCAGGCATTTCTATGGCAAAGAGCAGCATGTCGTCGTTCGGCCGCCGATAGCAGAAATCCTGCAGGTCCGACCAGGTGGCGTCGACGGCTTCGGGTAGAGGCAGCTTGCGGTGACGACGCAGCAGGCTGGTCAGCCCCACTTGTCCCAGACGCGAGTAAAGGCCCGTAGCGGGGTCCAGGCGTTTGAGCCCCGGCAGTCCGTCGGAATAGACAAAGAGCCGGTCGCCGGTGGTCAGCCGTTGGGCGTAGGGTTCGATCATCAGAATATCGAAGACGCCCAGCACGCCACCTTTGGAATGGATCTCGTGTATCTGTTCGTCACGTCGGGAGAGCAACAGCGGCGGCACGTGGCCCGCGTTGTAGACATTGGCGGTTCGGCGTTCCAGACTGATGTCGACGTAACACGCCGTGACCATGCGACTGTCGCCGCCTTCCACCAGCTGCTGGTTCAGGTCCCGCAGAAACTGCAGCGGATCGCTGCTCGTGCGCAAATGCGACTCGAAAGCCGCCTTGACCAGAATCGTGTGATACGTGCTACCGACATCGTGTCCGGCCACATCGGCCACCACCAGGCGGTAGCCGCCCTGAACCGCGCGAAACTCGACGAAATCGCCGCCGAGCTCCTCCATGGTCATCTGCCGCAGCTCGTGGGAAAGCAGGTCTTCTTCTTCAACGTGGCGCGTCAGCCGCTGGTAGGAGCCCACCATCTTGTCGATGCGGCTGCGCATCTCCGACACACGCCGCTGGAAGCTCTCGGTTTCGCGCTGGGCCATGTCGTGCGCGCGCTTGCTGATACGCTCCTCTTCCAGCTCCCCGTGCTCGCGGTGGCGATCCAGCACACGCTGAATGCAGGTGAGGATGGCTTCTTCGTCCACCGGCTTTTCGATGTAGTCGTTAACCTTGCGGCGCAGCAACTCCACCACGACTTCTTTGTTGCCAAAGGCGGTGATGCCGATGATGGGCATGTCGCTGCGCAGCGAACGAATGCGGTCGATGAGTTCCAGGCCATCCATGCCAGGCATGTAGATGTCGGTGATCAGCAGATCGACGGGATTGCCCTCTTCCTGCGCCTGTTGAAAAGCTTGCAGGGCTGCGTTTCCATCAACTGCAGTGCTGACGCGGTAGCTTTTACGCTTCAAGATGAGCGATACCGTCAGACGAATCGGCGTCTCATCATCAGCTATGAGAATATGCGGTGTACGCATGTGGCGGCTCAGCTTGAAAAAGATTCATGCAAGGGAGCGCTTCGCTGTGGTCAGTGCAGGCAGCTTAGGTATCGGTTAACCGAACAGCGCTATTTAGTAGAAGGAGGAGTGAATACGCCATGATTCAGGAAAAAATGACGCGCACGCGTGTGCCCTTCCGCTCCGGAGACTCGATCAGTAGGCGACCGCCGCTTTCGTGCACTACGCGCTCGGCAATGGATAGCCCCAACCCCTGGCAGCCGTGCTGACGCCAAGTGGTGAAGAAGGGGTCGGTAACTCGGTCGAGGTTCTCGGGTGGAATGCCGCAGCCGCTGTCCTCGACCTCCAGCACCAGCTCTTCGCCCTCCTGCCATGTGCGCACGATGATACTGCCGCCTCCATCACCTAGGGCCAGCAGGCTGTTGCGCAGCAGATTGATCACCATCTGTTGCAAACGCACAGCAATACCCTTGACCGTAGGCAGGTCGTCGCCCAGGCTCATGTGGAAGCTGCTCTGGCGGCGCAACTGTGTCGATAGCAATTCGGCGGCCGCGCTCACCACGCGATTGAGCTGCACTGGTTCCTGCTCGGTGGGTGCCTCATGCACATACTGATTGAGGTTGGTCGTGATACTGCGAATACGATCCGAGCCCTGGCCGATGCTGTCCAGCAACTCAGGCAATTCGCCTCGTACTTCCTGCCAACGCAAACCGGCGACCTCGTAGTCGGGATCATCCTTCAACTGCTCATCCAGTAGCGGTAGCACGCTCTGCCAGATTTCCTTCAGCAGCGGCGAGCTGAGCATGATGAAATTGTTGGGGTTGTTGATCTCGTGTGTCACGCCTGTGAGCAGCGTCAGCAGTGTGCGCTGACGGTCTTCTTCCAGCAGACGGGCCAAGCGTGTGCGGCGTTCAGCCTCAGCTTGTATGCGCTGGCTGATTTCCTGGCGAATGATAACGAAGTGCGTGAGCTCCCCGCGCGCGCCCTCCACAGCCGAGATCAGCACTTCCTCTTGATTCACCTTGCCGTCGGGACGGCGTATCACAAGCTCGCGACGCCAACCTGGCGAGCGACGTAAATGGGCGCGCACCTGCTGAAAAAAGCCTTTGGGCTGCTCCAGCAGATCGGCCGCCGAGCGCCCAAGCAGCTGATCGCGCGCAATGCCTGTCAGTTCGGCACAGGCGCGATTGACCCAGACTACGTGCTCGTTGTTATCCACCAACATGATGGCGCTGAAGGCGGCGTTCATAGCCTCACCGCGCAACAAGAGCTGTTGTTCCGCCTGTTCGCGGCGTGTGACATCGGTACCACTGACAATGATGTAGCGCAGAGCGCTTTGCTCGTCCAGAAGCGGGCTCATGGAGTACTCGATGCGCACAAAACCGCCTTGCGGCGTCTGCCAGTCCAAGTACTGATCGCGGACTGTTTTTCCCAGGCTGAAGGCTTCGCGTAATTCACGCAGGCGCAGCCCATTGCGCAGGGGTTCGAAGACTTCATCGTAGCAGCGACCGATCGCTTCCTCGGCATGGATTCCCAGGATGTCCTCGCAGGCACGGTTGAAATGACGGATGCAGAGTTTCTTGTCCAGCACCAACAGCATCACACCAGCCGATTGCAGGATGGCGTTGAAGAGATCGCGCTCCTGGGCCAGCGCCAACTGGGTGCGGTGAAGGAGGTCGATGTCCACGATGGCGGAATCCAGATAGTCCCTACCGTCTGGACCGCGGAAGTAGCGGACCCAGATGGAACACCAAAAGGGGCGTCCCTGCTTGTCTACCACCTGTACACGTCGTCCGGAAACGCGCACGCCGGCGCGCAGATCCTGTAGTAGCTTGTCGCGCAGCGTGATGTCATAGTAGAAGTCCTTGGCGTTGAGCCCTAGCACATTGTCGTGATCGAAGCCGAACATCTGAGCCAGTGCGTGATTGGCCATCACCAGCGTGCCATCGCCCAGGGTTCGCATCAAGCCAATACCGATGTTCTCGGTCATGTCGCTGTGCACCTGCTCCAGCAGATCGTAACGCTGTCGCGTACGCTCCTGTTCGTAGGAACTGAAGAGTATCTCGGCCATCAACTGCACGACCTGTTGTGTCTCACGGTCCCAGGTCAGATTGCCGGAGTCCTCACCAAAACCAAGCAGTCCGGCAATGCTGTGATCCCTTGATTGCAGCGGCGTGCAGTACATGCTACCCAGTTTCAGGTGATCCAGAATCTGGGCTTCCAGCTCGTTGCACTCGCCCCGGCGCGTGATACGCGGATGCATCTCGTTCAGCAGCTTGTCCAGGTTGTTTCTGCACACCGGAGGAATCTCGCCTCCAAGTCTGATCGGCGACAGGTGCACGCGGTGCCACTCCTCCAGCAGTGCATTCTGATTCTCGCTCGAAAAGCCTGTGTCACCTTGATTATGCACCATGAGCCAGGTACGCGCCAAACCCAAACTCTGACCTGCGTGCGCCAGCACACGGCGTAAGCGGTCCTCAATGGAACCGCCACTGCTCATGATGCGTGATACTTTGCGCAACAGCTCAAACATTTTATCGCGCAGCTGGCGGTTGATCTGGTAGTACTCGTTTCGCCCCAGATCACGCAGTCGCGCTCGAATTCCAATGAGCTGCCGCTCGTCATCGAAAACGGGAATACCACGCGCCAGCATGTGCACATCGTTGCCGCTGCGGCTGCGCAGAGTGATCATGGCGGCCTGTATCTCGCGATGGTCCTGCAGAATCTGAACCAGGATCTCGCGAAATGTATCACGCTCTTCATCCGGTACCATCTCATAGGCACTGACCCCGATCAGCTCCTCCGGCGTGTATCCCAGCAGATTCAGGCTGTCGCCGCGAATGAAGGTGATACGTGCCTGAGGATCCATTTCGATCAGAAGCTCAGCGGGATGCACAACGAAATAGGGAAAGCGCTCTTCACCTGCGGAGGCCTTTGCCAGGCCGGGGCCCTCTTCCAGAGCCAGCAGTGTGTAGAGTTGGCTGAGGTCACGCCAGGCCAACACGCTCAGGCCACTACCTGCAGGAGCTTCTCCTAGCACGGTGACCGAGAAGCGCACGCTCAAGCGCTGCAATTCCTGCACTTCCGCCGGTCCAAGCCCCTCGCGCCCGGAATCTACCAGCACTTGCACGGGACGGTCCAAAGGAAGGCCAGCCAGCGAGCTGAGATGATGCAACTGACCGTGCCAGCCGTTGTGTCGCAGCACTCCGCGCAGTAGATCGGGAATTCCCGCCTGTGCACTTACGATATAGATGGCCCGCTGCATCAGCTCCTGTCCGCTAGGGTTCCGTAGTGCTGTTATCTGATTGAAGGCGAGCCATATTTAGCTCCGCTGGAAAGCTGGCTGGGCTTCATTCCGGCCAGCGCACCAACAGCAGCTCCAACTCTTGCACAGCGGTTTCTTCTGCCAGAGCGGCTTCTCGCAGAGCATCGCCCGCCTGCTCCCGGCGAAGTGGGTCCGCAGCATTCTCCTGCAGCTGCCAGCGCTCCTGTCCCTCGTAAGGAAAGAGTGCGCATACCTGTTGCCAGCTCTCGGCCACAACCCGGAAGTGCGTCTGCAGTCGCTGCAGCGCTGGAAGATGCAAAGGAGGCAGGTGCGGCTCCAACTCCGCGAAGTAGTCTGCCGCACAGCGGCGCGCTGTTGACCACGCGCTTGCACAGTAGGCGAGGCCCATGAAATCCAGGTTGTCACTCATAAGCGCGCGCTGCCACATCGTGTAGGCCTCGGGACCAAAGACAAAACCTTGATGCGGAAACTCCTGCGGCTGACGCCACATTCGCACGGCACACCTTAGCGACGCCCGAACTGCGGCCAGCGTGTCGGCATGCCCCATGTGATACATGGTATGGGCTTCGAACCAGCCAGGATCTTCGGTACCCAGGCTTGACCAGGACTGTGGCCCGTAGCCTGTGTTACAATCCACACCTCGATAGTAGACACCATGCTGATCGTAGCCGTAGATCAGGTAGCTCTCGGGGAGATGCAAATCAAAGGCCCAGGCGGGTTGACCGTCCTCCAGAGCTTGTATCACAGCCTGCCGGGCTTCCTCGCGTACGCTGGCCGCATTGGGCTGCAAAAAGTAGGCGTAGAAGTTCTTCCGCGCGTAGCCAAGACGACTGAGCTGCTCCTCAAGACAGGGATTGTCCCAGCGACCAACGCAATTGGGCCACAAGTACTCATTGGCATTCAGCGCAAAAGCGGCCCCTGTGATACCATACACCCAGGCTTCACTCGTCGCACCATTGAGATACGACATAGCGCTCCACAGGCAGGCCAACCCCGTATTGGGCGAGTGGTGATACACGTATGTGTCGAGCTGAAGGGTAGGGGTTCTGACGGGCGAAGCATAGCCGGATTCCGGCTCTAGCAGCGGTGGCAAAATATACTTAGCCATCACTTCGTCATAGAGGATGGAGGGCGTCACATAGTTGCCCGCCGTAAAAGCCACCAGCAGATCGAGATCGGGAAAGGCGAAAATCGCCTGCCCGCCAAAACCGCCTCCGCTGTAATACACGACAGGTATTCCCGCCACCATTTGCAGCCCGCGACCCCAATGATTCCAGTAGGGCAGTCGCTCTTCGTCCCACGGATCGCGATAGCACTCGTCCAGCCAGCCCTCGGCCAGTACACGCTTGCCGTGCCACTGTCCGTGATTCGCGTAGACGCGCGCCAGCTTCAGAAAATCGCGCGGTCTCAGCAGCAAGCCCCCCGCCGTGCCGTCGCTGTTGGTCTCCCACAGATAGTGCTGCATACGCAGCGGCGAAAAGATCTTCTGGTCGGCAACCTCCCAGCAGGACATGCCCGTACCCCTGCGCACCAGCTCGCTCCACAGGTCGGGCAAGCCGCTGTTGTAGGTGTACTGTGTTCCGGGCAAATGACTCATCGGCTGCGCGAGCACAAAGGCCACATAATCATCGCTGCTCATCTTCTGCCGGTTTGTATTACGCATGTCGTAATACGATGAAGAACTCTCATCCCAGGCAAACCCGGCCTGCATGCTCAGTGTGTGCCTCAATGTGATACGCGACTTCAGCGAATCTGTCAGCAGCCGGGAGTACTCGGGAAAGCACTCTCGCAAGGGAGTGTCCAACGCTGGTACACGACCCTCCGCCAGCGCCAGTCCCAGCGTGGCGGCGCAGACGCCTTTTGCATTACTGTAAATGGGATGCGGTCGGTCTGAGTTGTAGCCGTAGAAGTACTCCTCGACCAGCAGACTGTCACCACGCGCAATCAGCAGGGAGTGAAGATTTGGACAGTGGCTGGTCAGCACACCCTGTACTAATTCTCGCAAACGGTCCATGTCTACTCCGGCGGAAGCCGCATCGCCAACTCCCCAGCCATCATCGCTTTGCTGTGGACGGTGATACGCCCACTCTAGCTCACGTGAGCCATCGGCTCGCAGCCGCGGCGCCATGTACGCCAGCAACGAGTCTGGATTCCTCGTGATACGCGTCAGGGCGAAGTCAACGGGATTCCCTTCGCCTTGGTACTGGCCGCACAGCCGGTCAGGAGCACAGCGACGTCCGCGAAAAGTCGCCGGAAAGCGTGTCACCTGAAAAAGCACACTGTCGGCGTTCAGCTGCACAACGGGAACGGGGACGTCAAGCACGCCATAGGCGGGACTATCGTGTAGCACCAGCAGGCTGTCAGACTGAGGCTCATAAACGCGCCAGACCAGTTCCAGCCGGTGCAGTGGCGTTTCGAAGGCCCCCAGCCAGATACCTTCAAGGTCCTTGCTCGTAGCACAGGTAGCTGACGCCACCAGAATCAGGTGATACAGCAGGAACAACAATCCATGATACACGTGCCCGCGACCCGGCCTCATATTGACTCCCTCCCGGATTCTCGTCGTTCTATCCTAGCACTCACGGGTTTAGGACAAATGGAGATAAGGCTGCGGTAATGGGCAACCACGATACAGGTATTGGTTGATCGCACTCGGCCAGTGCTCAATGATTTGCATCCAGCGCTTCCCGCAGCTTGCTCGCCAGCAGGTCCTGGGTGAAGGGCTTCTGCAAGAAGGCCACATTCCCGTGTAACACACCTTGTCTCGCGATGATATCCGCTGGATAGCCGGACATGAATATGGCGCGCAGATTCGGGTAGGTCGAAACAAGCGTCCGGACCAGTTCGCTGCCGTTCATCTCCGGCATCACCACATCGCTCATGATCAAATCAATGCGCCCACTGTACTCGTCGGCCAACTCAATGGCGCGACGTGGGCTTTGTGCCGTCAGCACTGTGTAGCCCATGCGCTCCAGCATACGCTTGCTGATGGTGAGTAATACAGGCTCGTCCTCTACCAACAGAATCGTCTCACTTCCTGATCGCCGTTCTCCAACATTCGTGTGATACACCTGCGGCGTCTCTGCTTCCGCTATGGGCAGATAGAGTCGGAAACACGATCCCTCTCCGGGACGGCTGTCCACACGAATGAAGCCCTCATTCTGCTGTACTACGCCGAATACCGTCGCCAGTCCAAGTCCGGTTCCCTCAGCCAGGCCCTTGGTTGTAAAGAAGGGCTCGAAAATGTTCTCCAGAGTGTGCTCATCCATGCCTTCGCCGTTGTCGCAGACTTCCAGTAGCATGTAGCTACCCGATTGCAGCGATGAATCACGATGGCAGTCTTCCTCAGTAATGCGAATGGCTTGACTGCGTATCACGATTCGACCATCAGCCCGCTTGATTGCATCCCGCGCATTGACACAAAGGTTGGCCAGCACTTGATCCACTTGTGCAGGATCCATGTAGATGGAGTGTGACACACGCGCCGGTTCCCAGACCAGTTCGATGTCTTCGCCGAGAAGTCGACGCAGCATCTTCAGCATGGACTCTACGGTATCATTCAAGTCCAGTATTCGCGGAGCGACGGTCTGTTTGCGAGCAAAAGCCAGCAGTTGACGAGTCAGATCCGCCGAACGTTGGGCCGCCTGCTGAATCTCCTCGACGCTGTCACGGAACTCGCTGCGCACGGGCAGATCGTCCAGCAGGATCTCTGCGTTTCCTAGTATCACGCTAAGCAGGTTGTTGAAATCGTGTGCTACACCACCCGCCAGTCGTCCGATGGATTCCATCTTCTGTGCTTGCACCAGCTGTTCGCGCAAGCGCTCGCGCTCGGCTTCCGCCTCGCGGATGGGACGCAAATCGATATCCACACAGTAGAGCTCCACCGGCTGCCCCGGTCTGCGTATCACACAGTGTGAGGAAAACACCGTCAGCGAATGTCCATCCCTGTGTTTCAGCTCCAGCTCGGCGGGAGGCTCCAGCTCACCTCCAGCTGCCATGCGTGCGATAGCCTCCTGCGCTTTCTCGCGCATCTGCTCCGGCATGATCAACTGATACATGTTCGCACCCACCGCTTCCTCTACGGTATACCCATAGAGTTGATGCGCGCCTTCATTCCAGAACAGCAGTGTACCGTCGGGCTGATACCCTTGTACCGAAACCATGGGAGTTTCATTCAACAGCAGACGAAAGCGCTCTTCACTCAATCGCAGCGCACCCTCAGCGGCTCTTCGTTCCTGAATGAATCGTGCCTGCTGCACATTTTGATAAGCCATGTCCGAAAGGCGGTTGGCCATGGTGAACAACAAGGCCGCAATCTGCTCAAAGCGCTCGCGGCTCATCTCGGGCACCTTCTCGAAAGCCTTGGCAGCTTTCTCCTCATCCATGCCAATCTCTCGGGCGTAGGCGCGAATGGTGTCGATCGACTGTGTGTTGTCGCGTACTTGTCCTACAAACCAGCTGGCCACGTGCTTTCCGCCGACGCTGATGCTGGTACCGGCATCCCACAGGCCGCAGCTGGCGCAGGGCGCGACTACGGGCCCTTCGGGGTGGAAGCGCCCCAAGTAGGCGTCGGATTTGCGACAGTTTTCGCGGCCTTTACTCGTGCCTCGAATCAGCTTGTCGCACAGATGAGTAAAGTTACTGGGCCGCGTCAGGGGAGTTCCATCGGGCAGTGTGATTAGCGAAGCGACCTGTGTCGCCTGCGCAAACTCATCCTGCAAGCGCTGTAGATCCTCCATGTTGAACAGATCCTCAATACCCAGATCGTGCGACGAATCCAGAGGCTTCGTCAGGGCCACCAGCCGTTTTTCCAGTGCCGCATGCGCCCGTTTCTGCTCCGTCACATCGGTTGAGATGGTCAGAACGGCGGGTTTCCCGTGCCACAGGATGTCCTTGGCGATTACATCGAGGACGAGCACGGATCCATCTTTGCTGCGGTGCTCCGTTTCGAAACTCGTCTCACCTTCCTCGCGTAGATGTATAAGCTGCTTCTCCAGAAGTACTTGATATGCCTCATCCTTGTGCAATTCGCGCTTGTAACACAGCAACTCGTCCAGACTGTCATAGCCGTACAGGTGCACCGCATGCCGGTTGGCGTAGTAGAAGTCGCCGCTATAGGAATAAACCATGATCGCAAGCGGCGCCGCGTCTAGTATGTGTCCCAGAAGCAAATCGTGCTCGTGCTGCCGTTGGCGCTCGCGGAGGTCGCGCGCAAACACGATGTACCGCCCGCTTCGCGCCGCATCGTAAGACACGGAGAGCTCGACAGGAACCTGTTCACCACCGCTTGCCCGCAGCCTTGTCTCAAACACATCGGCGCCATTCTCCAAGATAGTCTTCAAGTGAGCGTCGGTTTCCTTTGCCGTCTCTTTGGCCTCTATTTGCTGCACTCTCATGGACAGTAGTTGCTCGCGTGAATACCCCAGCAGGCGCACACAAGCCTTGTTCACATCCATGAATCGGCCAGTAGAGTCCAGCAACCAAAAGGCATCCGTCGTGTTCTGCACCAGTGCACGGTGATACACAGAACTCTCACGCAGTGCTTCTTCAGTCGCCTTCTGCTCACTTACGTCAATGTGTGTGCCAAACATCATCAAGGGACGATGTTCAGCATCCCGTGACACAACACGGCCTCGGTCCAGTATCCACACGTCGTGGCCATCGCGGTGACACATGCGATAGGTTGTGGAGTAGTCGACACGCTCGCCGCTCTTGTATTCCTCCAGAAGCTCAAGCACTGCCGTCAGGTCGTCTGGATGCACCAGTTCACGCCAGCGGTTCAGCGTCAGTGGTTCCAGCTCTTCTAGACGATAGCCCAGCATTTCTGCCCAGATTTCATTGCAGAGGATCTCACCGCTCATCATGTTCCACTGCCATGTGCCCACGCCGGCGGCTTCAATAATGAAGTCATACTGGCGACGCTCCAGGCTGAACTCTTTGCCTTTCAGGAATTCTGCCTGAAATCCACCGTTCTGTGCATTCTCCGCCGTATCACGGATCATACTGTTGGTAGAACTGGAATCGTGCTTATCGCCGTCACACATGAATGCTCTCCTCCGCTGGCTTTGCCGATTCGTGTGCTACGAATGCACTGGCACCGACTTGCGAGGCGAGGCCTCACGATCCGGATCGTATTGATTCGAGTACGCAAGTCGAAGCTGCTCAAGGTGTCAGGCGAATGACTTCTGTCCCAATCTCGGGCCGTGTGATGCGACTGAGGCAAAGTAGCGCTTGCCGTAGCCACAGAAAACAGAGGAATGCAAAGCTCAACGGAAGCAGAACGGTCCTCGATTACCCGTCAATGGCAATCAGAAACCCAAACGGATCAGGAAGGGATACTCCTGGCTTTCGGGATTCACTTCGCAAGCCTGGTGTAGTTCTTCCAGCGCAGCCGCGTTTTCTCCGCGGAAGTGATGGGCCAGACTGCGACACAGGGCTCTGTTGCCGCTCAGGTAACGCTCCATCATGGCCATGTCGGGAATACCGGCAAACAGGCCTGCAGGTGATACACGCAGGCTATCCAGCGTTGTCAGATTATCGGGGAGGTTCTCTTCACGCAGACAGTCGAGAGCAAAGAACTCGGTGTAGGAACGGTCCTCACAATTCGCCGGATACTGCATTGCGAGCTGCTGCATGGCCTCGCTGTCCAGGATCAGGCAAGCGGCCAAGTGATAGGCATCCTGGTAGAAGTACTCGTCCGGAATCAATGCATCAACACGCTTTTGCCACTGAGTGAAATCCACCCCGAGCGTATCACGCGCTCCCAGAAGTATGGCGTGATAATGGCCCAGCCAGAGTGTGCTCTGCGGGAAAACCTGTGCGAAGGTGGCGACGATGCCCATGAATTCATCGTGACCCAACTTGTGTAGCGGTAGATACTGGGATACAAGCCCGTGCTCGCTCAGGTGATCTTGGCAGGATTCAAAGTACTCACGTGTATAGAGGCTGGCTGAACCAAGAATCGGGTGCGTCGGATCGCAAGAAATCAGGTCGTAGCGTTTTCTACTGGCCGCCAGATACTGCCTGCCATCGCCACCGTACAAGTGCAGTCGCGGATCACGAGCCACACCACGATTCAGATCCTCGTAGTACGCGGCTGCCTCTTGAAGCCCAGGAAGCAGCTCAACGCATTCGATGGAACGCACTTCGTCATGCGATGCAATCGCCGAAGTTGTAACACCTATTCCGAAGCCGATTACCAGCACATCGCGGCATTCATGTCCCAGTAAGAAGGGCAGATGGCCGACCATCTTCACCACTTTCACCGCATCGTAGGTGGCACCAATCACTTGGCTATTGTTGACGAAGGTGTGACGTCGGTTGCCCAGCGGCGGGTGATCCAGGCCCACACTCAGTGTACCTTCCAGCGTCTCACGGTGATACAAAAGCTCACGCCCGTTAAGAGCAAATGAGGGTGGCAACACTGGAAGTGCAGGCGCGGCAATCACAATGAGCAGAGGCACAACGATCGCCGTACCAAGCACAACACGCTGCAGAAGCTCTGCGCCGGGGTTTCGCGTAGTCAGCCAGAAGCCCACCCCAGCAGGCAGAAGCCCGACCAGCAGCAGTCCGCGTGTTACACCCAGGAAGGGTAGTAGTAGAAAAGTGCCAAGCAGGGGTCCCAGAACTGCGCCCAGAGTGTTGGCGCTGAGCACGCGTCCAACGGCGCTAGTAGTACGGCCGGCACGCGCAGCCAGGGTACAGGCCAATGGAAAGAGATAGCCGGAGCACAACGCGGGTGGCAGCACGATCAGCAGCGCTACGGCTCCCGGAAAGAGAAAGACCCGCAATAGCGGATTCGCCAGCGTCTCCTGCAAGGGCAGCATGAGGGTCTGCGGTAGCCGGAACAGAAGCCAGCTCCCCAGCAGGGTAAAGAGACTTAGCCCTGCCAGCGGCCAGCGACAGTCAGCCAGTGAAAGTGACGATGATCCACGGGTGACAGAAGCACGCTGTGATACAGCTCCTCGGCGAAGGGAAAAGGCCAGACTACCGATGAAGAGTCCTAGCACGACAATCGCGGCAATTAGCGCAAAGGTATAGCTGGTGTTGGTGAAGTAAACGTGAAAGGCGCGCATCCACAGGGCCTGCAGCGCCAGCATGACAAAACCGCACAAGAAGGCTACAACAGCGGCACCACGCGCTTCCCGTGATACACGGTACTCAGGCACTGACGTTTCGGCCTGTGCTTCGTCGGAACGCGTGACACGGCCGCCTCGATGCAAAAAAAAGAGCAGTGCCAGCAGCAGGTCTACGCCAACCGCTACAAGAATGCTTACACACTGGCCCAGCAGTCCCAACAGAAGAAAAGCGGTCAACAGCGCTCCCAGGGCGCTGCCCAGGCTTTCGAAGGCGTAAAGGCGCCCGAGTGTTCTTTCTCTTCCTTCAAGCGTAGGTGCAGCCAGACCGCTCACCAACGGGAACAGCCCTCCCATCGGCAGGGCTTGCGCGATCAGAAGCAGGGTTGCCAGCGCAAACAGAACCCATGTAGGCAAGCCTCGGGCCAAGAGCGCAGGCATCGCACTTGTGAAAAGCAGCAGGTTGAGGACTCCGGTGAGTCCCACGCCAAGCAGCAACCATCCCGCTGTAACACATGGTCTTCGCGCACCGGACTTCAGTGAACTCCATAGGCGTGCTCCCAGACCAAATCCTGCCATGTAGGCAGACAAAACAAGCGTTGATGCAATCACCGTCGAGCCCAGAACCAGCGCCAGCAGCCGCTGCCAGCCCACTTCGAAAACCAGAAAGCTGCCCCCAGCCATGAAAAGCACAAAGCAGTAATACGCCACCCGGGAAGTCTTGCTCGTGTCGGTCCGCATTCCGCACCCAATCAATTGTTTACCGTGCACTCCTTCGGCAGCCTTCAAGATAGGGCCTGTAGACAGAAAAGCCCCGACTTCCTGGAAAGCCGGGGCTCGGAGTTTCGACTGTGATACAGACTACTTAAGCAGAACCATCTTGCGCGTCTGCACAAGACCTTCGGCCTGCAGCGTGTAGAAGTAAACGCCGCTGGACAGGGCGCTGGCATCAAAGCTGATCTGATGCTCGCCGCTCTCCTGCAGTCCGTTCACCAGACTGGCCACGTGCTCGCCAGCCATGTTGAAGACATTCAGCTGTACTTCACTGGTCGTGGGCAACTCATAGGCGATGCTGGTGCTGGGGTTGAAGGGGTTAGGATAATTCTGCTCCAGGCGGAAGTGCTCCGGCTGCTCGTCAGCGGCGGCGGGCACGTAAGGAAGCATGGTCACAACCGCAGAATAATCCACGGGCACCGGCATGTATTCCACACCGAATTCTCTTGGACCGATCCACAACCAGTACTCACCGGGCTCGAGAATGGCTTCCAGTGTGACGGTATTGTCTACCGGATCATCAGCAGAATACATCACACTGACGCCTGTGCAATCCCGCGTTAACTCAGCATTCGCGACGAAGTACACGTTGAAATCCAGGTCTGTGTCCGCAATGACCACCGCGCTCACCAGCGTCGGCATCGTCAGCGTGAACTCGTACCAGTCGGTATCACGTGAACCAAAACCGTAGGTGAACATGCTACCGCAGATGTGATCTGTCATCATCTGGGCCACGTAAGGATCGGAATTGCAGCCACCATTGATGGTGTCATCGCCTTCCAAGAAAGGCTCGTTCTCGACGAATGCACCGGTGCAGTCCAGATCAACCTGCGGTACAACAACACAACGAGTGCCACCAGCGCTCACGCCAGTGTTACTTAGTTCCGGCACCACCGACCACGCAGTGGTTGAGCAAAGCGAAAGGCCGAGCACGGCCACGCTGAAAACAGCAGACATCTTGGTCATGTGAAATCCCCTTAATCGAGTACAGCCACCGTTTCTGGCTAACATTGGAATCAATGTCAGTTATGACACTGCAAGTGCAATGCCATATTTTGCATCACGCACTTCATGGTTGTTATTACAAGTGTTATGAGAAATCTGTGTCAGGAAGTCGGTTAACCGCAGTTCTAAATGGACGGATTTTGAACACCGCTATACAAAGATACATTCTTAACAGCTTCCCCAGTACAGAAAGAGATGACTCTTCCTCCTTGCTCCGACACAAACGTACGGCCTCATGGTTTAACCCTAAACTCGAAGTGGCCCGCTCAGCCTGGTCCAAGGGAGCCAGAGCACGACAAACAGGAGCTCATGTATCCCGGCAGGCAATTCATAATTCGAACTGTGTTTTCTAATGATTTCAGCTTGACACACTCTAGAGAGGCAATCGCTTGTGCAGCGCTTTTTCCTTGACAAACCAGGGCTCAGCCGCTACTTTGTTCGTATTTCGAACAAAGTACAGATGGCGGCACGGTGTCCGCTATCCCGATCGCCGAAATCGGAGACTCAGCATGAAACTGACCCACCTGTTGAGCACCACCAGCGCGCTCACTCTCTGTCTGCTTGGACTTGCGGCCTGTAGCCGTGACAGCGGAAGCACCGCGCCCGATGACCAACCCAGCGACAGCGAGGTTTTCCTCGACGGCTTCAGCGATGGCATGGATTTCCAGGCCTTTGGCGATTCCAAACTGGACGCACTGAACCTGGATTACAATGTCCACTACGCCGGTAGCGCCAGCATCCGCATCGACGTTCCCAACGAGGGCAACGCCGATGGCAGCTACGCGGGCGGCGCCTTTGTCGCGCCAGGCTATGGCCGAAATCTGAGCAGCTACACCGCGCTGACCTTCTATGCCAAAGCCAGCCTCAGCACCACAATCGCGGTTCTTGGCATCGGCAACGACAACACGGGCACTTCTTTGTACACAGCCGAACAAAGTGGAGTTGCGGTGGGCACCGAATGGCAGAAGTACACGCTGCCACTGCCGCTGCCTTCCAAGCTGACCAGCGAAGCGGGCCTCTTCCATTTCGCCGCTGCCCCGCATCAGGGAAGCGGTTACCAGCTCTGGTTCGATGAAATCCAGTTTGAGACTCTGGACACCGTGACAAACCCGCGCCCTGTGATGGACAGCCAGACCCTGAGCACGGTCACCGGCTCACGGCTGACGCCCACCGGCTGTCAGGTGACTTTTGCCGTAGAGGGCGTCGACCAGCTGATGGGCATCATGCCCGCCTACTACACCTACATCAGCGACAATACGGATGTGGCTACTCCCGTGGGTGATGGCAGCATCTCCATCGTGGGCACGGGCCAGGCGCAGATCAGCGCCAGTCTGGGTTCGACGGCGGTGGAGGGCAGCATCACCGTTCTGGCCATCGATGCACCTACCGCGGGGCCGCCCGCGCCGGAACAGCCTGCGGCGGATGTGATCTCGGTCTTCAGCAACGCCTACAATTGTATCACGGTGGATGCGTGGTCGACGGACTGGGACATCGCCGATGTGGAGGACATTCAGCTCAATGGCGACGATGTCAAGCTCTACACGAACCTGACCTACGCTGGCATCGACTTCTCCTCCAGCCTGATCGACGCCAGTGCCATGAACTATCTGCACGTGGACGTTTACAGCTACGTGCCCAATGACTTCGCCATCAAACTGGTGGACTTTGGCGCGGACGGCGCCTATAGCGGCGGCGACGACAGCGAGCACGAGCTTTCCTTGAGCCTTTCCAGCAGCCCGGCGATGACCTCCGGCGACTGGAGCCAGCTTGACATTCCGCTCAGCTATTTCAGCAGCCTGCAGAGCACCAGCCACCTTGCGCAGATTGTGCTGGCGGGCGGCAGCGAGATTCTTTATCTCGACAACCTTTACCTCCATGCAGCCGAAGAGCCCCAGGCTCCCGCTTCACCGGCGCCGACGCCCGTGCTGGACGCCGCGCATGTGATCTCGATCTACAGCGACGCCTACACTTGTATCACCGTCGACACATGGTCCGCCGACTGGGATCAGGCGGAGTTCGAAGAAGTGGAGATTGACGGCAACCCCACGCTGCACTACAGCGAGCTGGTCAACGCAGGTGTGGAATTCATTAGCCTGCCCGTTGACGCTTCGGCCATGAACGGCTTCCACTTCGACTTGTGGACCGCTGAGCCCACGACCGGCATGAACTTCACCGTCAAGTTGCTGGACGCCGGCGCGGACGCCACGGTTGGAACCGGCGATGACAGCGAGCACGAAATCACCCTGAATTCCAGCTCCGCCACGCCGCTGGTTTCCGGCAACTGGGTGCGCTACGAGTTGCGCCTGGAGGATTTCAGCGGGTTGAATTCCATGAGTCATCTTGCCCAGTTGATCTTCGCCGGAGACCTGCCGACCGTCTATCTGGACAACCTCTATTTCCACGACATGGCCGAAGAACTCGATCAGCCTTTTACGCCTGCGCCCACACCAACGGTGAGTGCCGACGAAGTGATCGCGCTGTTCAGCGATGCCTACACCGAGGAAGCTGTGGAAACATGGTCCGCCGACTGGCCCGACATGGCCGATGTGGCCGAGATTGAGATCGACGGCAATGCCACTCTGCGCTACACCAACTTGGTCTATGCAGGCATCGAGTTCACCAACCCCACCATCGACATCAGCGACAAGAGCCACTTCCACATGGACATCTGGACACCCGATGAAACTACGCTGCCCACGGCCTTCACCATCAAGCTGGTGGACTTTGGCCCCGACGGCGAATGGTCCGGTGGTGATGATGTGGAATCCTCCGTGAGTATCACGGCTGCCTCCGCCACACCGCTACTGACGGGCGCCTGGGTTGGAATCGACCTTGACTTGAGCGAGTTTGGTGCGCTTGTATCACGCCAGCACTTGGCACAGATGGTGATCACCTCCGATCCCAACACCGTCTACGTGGACAACGTCTACTTCTACGGCACCGGCGGCACGGCGTGGACCGGTCCCGAAAGCCCCGCGCCCGATCCCGCCTGGGAAGCCAGCGAGGTGATCTCGCTGTTCAGCGACAGCTACGCCAACGTGACGGTGGACACCTGGTCTGCCGAGTGGGACGAGGCCGACGTAGCCACCGTGCAAATCGACGGCAACGCGACGAAGTATTACACGAACCTCACCTACGCGGGTATCGAATTCACCAGTCAGACCGTCGACGCCAGCGGCATGAACTACTTCCACTTCTGCTTCTGGACCAGTGACGCAACGGCGCTGCCCAACGAGTTCATGGTGAAGTTGGTCGACTTCGGCGCGAACGGCGTCTGGGGTGGCGGCGACGACGTGGAACACGAACTCCTCGTGGATGCCAGCTATACCATTCCGCTGGCAACAGGAAGCTGGGTTGTCTTTGATCTTCCGCTCTCGGAGTTCACCAACCTGACCACGCGCGGCCACCTGGCTCAGCTGCTCTTCGGCTCGGACCAGATCAATTCCTTCTACCTCGATAATGTGCTCTTTCATGAGTAATACATGTGATACAACAGGAGCGGCATCATGATCCTTTCTGCCGCTTCCGGTGATACAAGCCTGCGCCTGCCTCCTCCGCCCGGAGGAGGTCGGCCGCTGGCAGCGCCCATTCTGCAGATGATCTGGGAGCACCAGCGCATCAGTCGTGCCGACATCGCCCGTCAAAGCGGCCTTTCGCGCTCGACGGTGACCGAAGCCGTGAGACAATTACTGACGACGGGTCTGGTGCGCGAAATCGGTGAGGGCGAAGCCCGTGGCGGCCGTAAACCCATTCTGCTGGAGTTTCAAGATCAGGCCTGTGTGATCCTCGGTGTCGATGTGGGCGCTACCCACGTGGCCGTTGTCCTGATGGACATGCGCGGACGCATTTTGCACACCTACTCGGTTGGGCATGATGTGCGCGAGGATCCGGTGGGAACGATGCAGCTCATCGAGCAGCTGGCGCGTACCTGCCTGGACGAGCGCCGTGATCCAGCGCCGCCCCTGTTGGGCATTGGCGTCGGGCTTCCCTGCCCGGTGGATCCGGAGCATCCCGATCGCGTGCCCGAAATCGTGCTGCCGCGCTGGGAAGGGCGCAGTCGACTTGAGGATATTGCCGCCGCCTTTGATCGCCCGTTGTTGGCGGACAACGATGCCAACCTTGGTGCCCTGGCCGAATACTGGTGGGGTGCGGGGCGCGGACAAAAGGACTTCGCTTACATCAAGATTGCGACGGGTATCGGCCTGGGACAGATCCTCGCCGGACGTATCTACCGCGGCGCTTCCGGTGTGGCAGGCGAAATCGGTCACTTGGCGATCAATCCGCGGGGACGTCAGTGCGTATGCGGACTTCGCGGATGTCTCACGATGTACGCGGGGTCGGCAGCGCTTGTATCACGCACCGAAGAGCTACTGCCGAAGTATCCCGAAAGCACACTGAGTCGACATCCTGTCAGCCCAGCAGCTCTGGAACAGGCTGCGCTGGCCGGTGATCCACTGGCCTTGCGTGTCGTCGGTGAGGCCGCCCAGTACCTTGGTATCACGGTGGCAGGCTTGCTGAACCTGAACAATCCGGGTATGGTGATTCTGGGCGGCGGTATCACGCGTTTGGGAGACATTCTGCTGGATCCGCTGCGTGATACAGTGCGGCAGCGCACTCTGGTCAACACCATGTCCGCCACCTGCATTCGCACAGGCGAACTCGGGTATCGCACGGTGGCCCTTGGCGCGGGCACGCTGGTACTGGACGCCGCCTTCCGCAATCCGCAGCTCTTTCCCCAATGGACAAACGAGGACGCCTCATGAATTTCAGGACCACCGGCCTGTTCCTGCTCCTGCCTCTGCTAGCCGCGTGTACGCGCAGTCACGATCCCGCTGTAGCAGCGGGCTACCAGCTTGTGTGGGAGGAAGAGTTTTCAGGCGAGTCCGGAGCCCTTCCTGCAGCCGAGGCCTGGCACTTCGATACGGGCACCGACTGGGGCAACAATCAGCTGGAGTACGACACGGATCGCGCAGAAAACGCCTGCCTGGATGGCGATGGACACCTACTGATCACCGCACGCGAAGAGCAGTTCGGCAACTGCAGCTACACCTCTGCACGTATCACGACTGCCGATCTCTTCGAGCCGAAGTACGGGCGCATTGAAGCACGCATCCAGCTCCCCATCGGGCAGGGCATCTGGCCCGCCTTCTGGCTGCTGGGCAACGACATCGGCAGCGTCGGCTGGCCCACTTGTGGCGAAGTGGACATCATGGAGTATCGCGGCCAGGCACCGACCGTGATACAAGGAACGCTGCATGGACCCAACTACTACGGCGGCAATGGTATTGGCAACGCCTTCAGCATCTACCCCGAGAGCTTCCACGACGACTTCCACGTTTTCGCGGTCGAGTGGACGAGCGATGCCATCGAATGGTCGGTGGACGAAGTCGTGTATCACCGAGTCGAGAGCGACGAAGTGCCCGGCGAGTGGGTTTTCGACCATCCCTTCTACATCATTCTTAACGTCGCCGTCGGCGGCAACTACGTTGGCAGCCCCGACGCCAGCACCCTCTTCCCCCAGACCATGATCGTGGACTGGGTGCGCGTTTATCAGGAGCAATGATGAGCAAAGACAATGCTGCGAGTCATCATGTGACGGCGCCCGAAGACCGGGTCTCGATGGCGCATCGCTTGGTGTATGGACTGGGCGCGCTGATCAACAACCTGCTCGCCGCCGCCAGTGGCGGCATGATGATTGTGCTGAATCTGGGCCTGGGCATGGATCCCTTTCTAGTGGGTCTCTTAGGTTCGCTGCCCAGGCTGACCGACGCGCTGACGGACCCACTGATGGGCTACATCTCGGATCACACGCGTTCGCGCTGGGGACGTCGTCGTCCTTACATCTTTCTGGGTGCCATCCTCGCCGCAGTTGTTTTCGCCCTGCTCTGGCAGCTGCCGGGCGACAAGAGTCAGACCTTCTACTTCGTCTGGTTCCTCATCGGCAGCATTCTCTTCTTTGTCGGTTACACCATTTTCGCCACGCCCTGGGTGGCCCTGGGCTACGAGCTCACGCCCGACTACCACGAACGCACGCGCCTGATGGGTACGCAGAACTTCCTGGGACAGCTGGCCTACGTGATCTCGCCCTGGTTCCTGGCGATCATGACCAGCAAGCGGCTCTTCGAAAACCAGGTAGAAGGCGCCGCTGGGCTGGCGATCCTCATCGCGGTGGTAACCATCGCCGTGGGCATTCTGCCAGCTATCTTCCTACGCGAGCGCATGCAGAACATCGCCCAGGCCGAACAGGATGGGCAGCAGCGGGTTAGCGGCTTGCAGGGCATGCTGAACAACATGGCCGACTTCTTCCGCGGCTTCGGCATTACGCTGAAATCGGTGCCCTTCCTCAAACTCTGCCTAGCCACCTTCCTGGTCTTCAACGGTTTCATCATGATCTCCGCCTTCTCCAGCTATGTGATCATCTATTATGTAGCTGCGGGGAATCAGGAACTAGGCGCCAAGTGGGTGGGCGTTTCGGGCTCCGTGGGCGCGGTTTCCACTTTCGTGATCATCGCCATCGTCACCTTTCTGGCGACGCGCATCGGCAAGCGCCGCGCCTTCTTCGTCGCCACCGCCCTGTCGATTCTGGGCTATGGGCTGAAGTGGTTCTGCTACAATCCTGCGCACCCCTGGCTGGTGGTCCTTCCTGCGCCGCTGCAGGCCTTCGGACTGGGCGGCCTCTTCACCATCATGCCCGCGATGGTCGCCGATGTAGTGGATCTGGACGAGCTGCAGACGCATCAACGTCGCGAAGGCATGTACGGCAGCATCTTCTGGTGGGTGGTCAAACTGGGAATGGCCGCTGCTCTGGCCATGGGCGGCTGGCTGCTGAACCTGACTGGCTTTGATGTGGCGCTGGAAGCCAACCAGTCGGCGCAGACGCTGCTGATGCTGCGTGTCTTCGACATCTGGGTTCCCATTGTCGCCTCGGTCATTGCTATCTGGATGGTGATGAGTTATCCACTAAGCGAGAAGCGCGCGGGCGAGGTGCGCGCCCAGCTGGAAGCCAGACGCGGCAAGGCTGTAGAAGCCTGAGTCGCTAAGCAACTTCGCTTGCTTTCCTGCCCGTCGCGGTCCCTGTACACCGACGGGCTTTTTCTTTGTATCACATCGATCGCCTGAGAGAATGGCAACAGTACTTACTCGTGACACAAGCACTCTGGTTTTGTGTTACAAAAGCGGCCCGGTTGCCCGGGCCGCTCGTGTTCTGCTCAATGTGTGATCCGCTAGCGGCAGCCTCCACGCAATTCGGCATCGCGTACTGCCGCGCTGACTTCGCCGGTCACGGTGTAGAACTGCAGATGTGGCAGATCGGCCAGCGGAATATCCAACCAGGTATTCATTGTGGTCGCCACCGTGTCCACCAGGACGGGCGCATACCCGTCGGTGTCCTGACCGTAAATCGTGTAGCTGGTGGCACCGAAGAGCGGACACCACTCCATGTGCAGCACTTCCGTGGCTGGCCGGTACTCCACCGTGACACGCAGCAGGCCCACTTCGCCCAGCGGATCGTAGCTCACCAGGCCCTTAGCGGGATCGTCCAGTTGATCGAAGATCCGGTCGGAGATCAGCTCACCATTGGGCGTGCAAAGTCCGTTGTGCCTGGCCAGCACGGCGCCGGGACCATCGTTGTAGAGGTCCCAGTCGTGGTTGCCCATGAAGGTACACGCAGCACTCAGTGTATCACCAATGATCGTCGTGTCCGCGTTGTAGACGTACAGCCCGCGTCCGCTGTCGAGGAAGCAGCAGCGCTGCACGAGCGGGTACGCATCCAGCAGCGTGAGAGAGGCATTCTCCGCCTCAGCCAGCACCAGATCGAGCAGTTCGGGGGAATCCGTCGAGCGTAGCGTGACACCGTCGCGCGCGCCTTCTACCCTTGCGTAGCGCAACTCGCTGCTGGCGCCACCATAATCAGCCGAGTTATTGAAGCGCACGCCCAGCCAGCCCAACTCCGGGTCATCGGCGACAAAGCGCACCGGCTCCGCCACTGTGCCGACGGCCGTCAACTGGCCGCGGTAGCTGGTTCCCGCCTGGACCGTGGGATAGGCGATGTCCAGGCGACCGATTTGCTGGAAGCGCAGTTCTGTCCCCGCTGGCAGTGTGAGGCGCGGATTGTCCGCACCCGCCACAATCAGCTGCCCGCAGATCACCAGCGGCCAGGGCCAGGCAGCCGGATCCAGGGTCAAATCCCGAGTGATGGTCCCCCCGTAACCGGCGCGATTGTCGCCGTTGCCACTGGCGCTGAAGTTGACCAGCTCGGGCAGGGCGCTGCCGTACAGCACCAGCGGGAACTCTGCCGAGCCGTTCACGCTCACATTTTCGATCGCCGGTGCCGGAATACAGGAGATCAGCTGCAGACCGCTGTGTCGCGCCCCTTCGAGCTGAAGATTTCGCAGTGTCGGCGAGGCAGTGCTGGTCAAGCTCAGATTAGTACTGGCATCCGCGATCCGCGCGTGCTCCAACTCACTGGCCGCGCCGTTGTAGTCGGCGCTGTTGTGGAAACACAGACCGACCCAGAAATCTCCTGGAGTGTCGGCCACGAAGCACACGGGCTCCTCCGCCGTTCCTACGGCCCTGAGCTGGCCACGATAGCTGTCGCCCTCCAGATCGTGGTCCCCGGCGATGTGCAGGCTGGCGCCGTGCAGAAAGCGCAGTTCAGTGCCGGGTGGCAGCGTCAATCGCGGATTGTCCGGGCCGAACACCGAAGTCAGGCCGCTGAACACCAGCGCGTGCGGCCATGAAGCAAGGTCGAGGGTGAGATCCGCTGCAATCACGCCGTAGTAGCGCGCTCGATCGTCCCCGTTTCCACTGGTCACCAGGTTCGTCAGCGCAGGCAGCTCACTACCGTCCAGCGACAGCGCAAAACCGCCTGAGCCGGTGATCTGCAGATTCTCGATTGCGGGAGCCGGTCGACACTCCTCCAACAGCAGAGCATCGTCGCGGGCGTCCTCCAGCACAAGGCTCCGCAACTCGGGTGAAGCTGATTTGTACAGGCGCAGATTACAATCCGCACCGGCGATTTGCGCGTGTTCCAGCTGACTGGCCGCGCCGCCAAAATCCGCGCTGTTGCAAAAGCGCAGGCCACCCCAGGTCTGACCCGGCGTGTCCGCCACGAAGCGGACCGGCGCGGCCCCCGTGCCCACCGCGGTCAGCTGGCCGCGATAGTTGTTGTTCGCAATGTTGCGAGTGTCGGCGATGTTCAGCCGGGCTCCCGCCAGAAAGCGCAATTCGGTTCCCGGTGGCAGAGTCAGCCGCGGGTTTGTCGGGCCAACGACCGTGGTTGCATCTTTGAACACCAGCGACTGGGGCCAGGCGGCAAGGTCCAGCGTCAGGTCGGCACTAATGGTACCCGTGTAGCACGCGCGATCGTCGCCGTTGTCCGTGGCGCTGAAATTGTTCAACGCGGGCAATGCGCTGCCGATCAGGCTCAGCGCAAAGCCGCCAGCGCCCCTCACCGTTACGCTGTCCAGCGCTGGCGCGGGATAGCAACTCTGCATCAGCAGAGCGTCGCCGGCAGCGTCCTCCAGCACAAGATTCTGCAACACGGGTGTGGAGCTGTACATGACTCGCAGATCGCAATCTGCACCAGAGATCAGCACATGCTCGAGCTGGCTCTGCGCACCGTCGAAATCAGAGGCGTCACATAGGCGCAGACCGCCCCAGACCTGCCCGGGGGTATCGGCCACGAAACGAATCGGCTCCTCCTCCGTACCCGTTGCGGTCAGCTGTCCGCAATACACTCCACCGTTGAAATTGTTGTGGTTGCCGATGCACAGGCTGGCATCGGCCAGAAAGCGCAGCTCTGTACCCGCGGGCAGCGTCAGGCGCGGACAAGCCAGGCTGGCAACTTCCGTCAGGTCATCAAACACCAGTGGAAAAGGCCAGGCGGCTAGATCCAAAGTCAGGTCGTCAACGATCGTCCCCGTGTAGCGCGCTGCTTCCATGCCGTTTCCGCTCGTAGTAACCCCGATGAGCTGCGGCAATGCGCTACCGTAGAGAGTTAGCGGCCAGGCGGCCGAGCCCGTGACACTCAGGTTTTCAAGAGTGGGTGCGGGCACGCACTGGTATAGCATGAGGCCGTCAGCGCTGGCCTCCTCGAGCGAGAGCTTGCGCGGCGTCGGCGAGAGCGTCCTGTACAGCTGCAAATTGCAACTGGCGCCGGCAATTACCGCGTGCTCGAGCTGGCTGGTTGCGCCACCAAAATCCGCGCTGTTGTAAAAGCGCACTCCGCCCCAGACCTGACCGGGAGTGTTGGCCACGAAGCGGATCGGCTCCTCCGCTGTGCCCGTCGCCCATAGTTGTCCACGGTTGTTGTCGCCTTCCAGACCGTTGGGGTTGGCAATCACCAGCCCCGCGTTCTGGACGAAGCGCAGCTCGACGCCCGGCTCGATGGTCAGACGCGGATTCTGGCTGCCGTAGACGCTCAACGTACCCTGCACGATGTAGGGACTGCCCGTCAGGCTCAGTGTCGAATCTGCGGAGATGATTCCCCTTTGCAGATAGGTCTGGGCCAGCAGAGGTGCGGCCAATAGGAGAAGCGCGAGAACTCTCATGAGCGGCTCCAGCTTTAGATCCGCCAGGAATGGCAAGCGGCGTGCCAAGGCAAAACCGTGTGTGCGTCAGGTTTAAGGCTTTAAATCATAACAACATGTAGAATCCATAGCGCAAGAAGCACTCTTCGTGAGGGTAAGAGGTGACGGATTCTGGACAGGGAGGCACCACTTGCGCGAAGGTTCTTGTCAGCACTTCGCCGATTTCTCCCTGGCCGTCGTTGCAATCAGCCAAGCTGGCACAGAGGTGCAGCTGGCAGAGCACCGGAACGACCTATTTGCCATCACGAGCTGACAATCATGAAGCGCTGGAGCTCAGATCTCACTGTCCAGCGCAAAGGTATCCATCATTCTCTCACCAAGCTTCCAGGCCTGCTCCCAGCTGGCTTCCGGACTCTCGAAGGAAATGATGTACAGGGTTTCGGTCAAGGTATTGCCAACGGCAACCCAGTTCATAAGTACAGCTTCGCCCTCGGCATTCAGACTTCGAGCACGGACGCCAAAGCCGGGCATTTCCGCGCTCCCAAGCTTTGCTGTAGAAAGCACCTCCTCGTTGGTGGATGGGCCAGCAACGGCGATGTGGGCCTCGGCGTAGGCAGCGGCGGGATAACCTGTTTTAGCTTTCGCATTCCCGATGACATTCATGGAAAGGCCGGTAGAAAACTGCCACTGCGCGTCAAATCCTCAAGGGTGATGAAATAGGATTGGGTCCCCTCATTCTGCTCGCTAACGAAATGCCAACCATCGAGAATCAGGAACGCGCCTTTGATTTCTTCCAGTACCTGCCAACTGAAGCCCTCGTGGGCTTGGGGCAATTCCGGCTCCTGCTGAGACTTTCCGCCCTTGGCCGCTTGCACAACGGCCACCAGTCCCCACACCAGCAAAAGCAACAGGCTCAGTTGTGAAAAATGCACACGCTTCATCTGGATCCGCCTTGGAGTCGTTTATTTGATTCCGAATACTCATGGTGCAGTGCAGGAAGGCATGGTCGAACGGCGGAACTCAGCCGCCGAGGAACGAGGTCGTCTTCATTTCTTTGTCCTATGAACTGCCTTTCGCAGAATAAGGCTTCGTGTGACGATTGCACTTGATCCCAGTAAAAAGAGAATGCATATCCAGGGAAAATAGTCACCTAGTCTTGAGTATACTGTTCGATAACCACGAGTAGGCACGTCAGAATAGAGAATGGGATCTTTGGTTTTGAAGTCATCGCGTGAAGACAACAATTGCCCCTTGTAGGTAAAGGCTGCTGATAAGCCATTTGCTGTTGCTCTAACCATGTTAAAGCCTTGCTCGATAGCTCTGGATGAGGCAACAAATGTGTGATAGGGCGATATCTCTTTCCAATCACTTCCTGGAACAAGTAGTAGATCAATATCCATCTCATTCACTTGCTTGATATAGGAAGGGAAATCCATATCAAAGCAGATTGCGGAAGCTATCCGTCCATAGGATGAGTCAAAATATCTGATAGTATCATCACCATAATCCCCTTCTCCCGGTGTTGGTCTTGCTTTATGGTAGGTGAATATTTCTTCTCCATTCGGGGAAATCCACACGATCTTGTTTTCCGGAAGCCGTTCTGGAAATTCTGGTGGAATCACTTGCATCGGGAGACCAAGAAAGATACTCCTTGCTCTAGCAAGCGCCCTCGCTTTTTCAACAAATCCATCCTCTTCTTCTGCCTGTACGACGACAGCGGTTTCAGAACCAAAAACGATTCTGGCTCCTGAGGCGGCAGCTATAGTGCTATTCTCTAGAAACTCACTCCTCGAATCTTGAGTAGAGCTATTCGATTTTATCTTCGTTATTGATGCTACTCTTACTGTTTCGTGCTCAGGATTCACGGTTAATCTGATTTGTCCAAAAAGAACGAGCGCACACGTAGGAATCCCGTAGATAAAAAAAGCTATATTCAACTTCCCCCTTTCGAAGTTATGCTCCCAAAGCCAGTTAATCATCGAGGCTGACCATGTAATGAAGAATACAAGTCCCCAGATACCAGTTATCGAAAAGATCTGCTGAAGTGTTATTGATGTTTGAGTGTGCGCCAATGTTCCATAGGATCCTGAAGGATTCGTTGATACTACAATGAACTCCATCAGCACAAACAATGCGGGAAAGACCAGCGTGGAGACTGGTCCTTTAATATGTTTTGAAAAGAATCTGTCAATCAAATAGGTGAGTGCAGTAAAAACACTCATCATAAACATTAGGATATAATAGAAGGTCCCCGAGACCGGTAGCATTCCTCTCCAGATGAATATGTTTGATATAAAGCCAGCCAATGTGATTAGTGCGAATCCATTGAATAGCCGCTGAAACCTGTAAAAACGAAGAAGAAACAGTGGAGCCATAAATGTAGCAACAGGGATAACCCATCTCCCATTGTAAAAGAAAAGAGCTAAGAGGCCAAGCAGCAGATAATAGTACGAATGTCTAGCTTTCATTCTTGTCTTTCCAGGTTAAGTGGTGAAGCTTGATAAGGGTTTTCCAATTGAAACTTAACACACCAAGCGCAACAGGATACCGTTTTCGCCGAGGGCATGCCAATGGTTCGTGTGCCGGCGTGTTTTTTTCCAAGGGGTGTGTGAGATGCCGCTATTACTATGAACGTTCGTTCGGAGATCAAGGCCAGTGGCTGCCGACTCGAAGCGAGTCGGACGACGCTTGCGTCGATCAACCCTTCATCGCAGCTCAGCTGCGTCCACGCATGCGGTATGACACACCGCAAATCCATTGCAAGCAGGGGTTAGGCGCAAATAGATATCAGGATGCGCATCGATGCATGAGGTATTCCGCAACCTGGTCCTGAGTCGCACCCAGAGCCAACACCGTGCGAATGAGCAAATCCAGCGAAATGCTGGGATCTCCCGTTTCCATCTTGGCAATGCGGCTTTGTGAAGAGCGAACCCGTTTGGCCAGCTCCGCTTGGGTCATTGCATTGGCTTTCCGCAACTCACGAATCTGCTGACCTACAGACAGCTTCATCGCAATGTAAGCTGCTTCCGCTTCTGAGAGCTCCAGAAACTCTTCCGCATTGCCAATCTTCCAGCCAGCTGCTGCCAGTTTCTTCTGCTTTTCCGTCTTCATTTTCCATCCCCGCAGATCTTGTCGCACTCCGCCAAGCGCTGCTGAGCATTGGCGAGCGCAACCTTTGGAGTCGCTTGCGATTTCTTCGCAAAGACCTCGGCCAGAACAATGGCGTCCGAATCAATTCGATAGATCAGGCGCCACGTCTTGTCCATATCCACAATCCGCAGCTCGTGGCATCGTTTCCCAATCGACGGCATCGGCCGCGAATTGGGAAGCGACAGTAGATGGCCTGCTTGCAACAGACGCAGCAGGTAACCCGCCTCGAGCCGCGCCGCCCTCGAAAATGGGGGCGATTTGACTTCTCCGCGAAGCCAGACAAGTGGTTTGTGGTTCCTGATTGCTTAGCATACTCAGGCACCTATGTAGATAAGAAACAATGGTTCGATTCCATTTTGTCCCACCCCCACGCTTTCTTCGTCGCAAACGAAGGAGGCAACCATGTCAAACCACAACCCGATTCAGTTCCAAAAGGGGATAGGATTCAAAGAGTATCAACGCTACTTCGGCACAGAAGAATTGTGTAAACAAGCACTTCGCAACTTTCGGTGGCCAGACGGCTTTGTCTGTCCAACCTGCAAGGCTACCAAAGGGCATGTGCTTCGAACTCGACCTGTGATCGAATGCGCTTGCTGCAAACATCAGACATCCTTGACGGCAAGTACGCTGTTCCACAGCACGAAACTGCCACTTTCTATCTGGTTCTTCGCGATGTTTCTCATGAGCCAATCCAAAACCGGCACCTCTGCGCTTGAGTTAAGCCGCCTTCTGGGTGTGAACCGCAACACGGCCTGGATGATGAAACAGAAGCTGATGGCGGCAGCAGCTGATGCTGAGTCCACTCGGGTTCTCAAGCATTTTGTCGAAGTCGACGACGCATACATGGGCGGTCGTTGTCCAGGCCAGAAAGTGGGACGCGGTTCACCAAACAAGATCCCTTTTGTCATCGCGGTGGAACGGAATGAAAAGATGCGCCCACGATATTGCGTGCTTTCCGTCCTGCCAAACTTTCGGAAACCAACCATTTACGCTTGGGCTGTGAAGCACCTTGCACCAACGACCTTTGTGGCAAGTGATGGTCTGCGCTCCTTTGCTGGTATTCGGGAAAGGTGTGATCTGCATGCGCCCGTTGCCTGCACAGGGCGGAAGGCAGTACAGGATTCGATCTTCAAGTGGAGTAGCACTGTGCTGGGCAATCTGAAGACTTCCCTCGCTGGCGTTCACCACAGAGCTCATGGCTACTACTTGCACCGGTACTTCGGGCTGTTTCAGTTCCGCTTCAACCGACGATTCAATCTCAAAGAGCTGCTGTGGGATTTCTTGAAGATGGCTGCCTGTGCCGAGCAGAAGCCACTACACGAGCTCAGACTTGCCTGAGGATGCTAAGCAATCAGGTTGTGGTTTGGACTCATGCGACAAGAATATGTCTTATTCGACATATTTGCAAGAGGTTTCTTCGAACAACTTTCGGTCTACCCCACTACGTCTAGAGCGAGGCCTAAACCTCAACATGGCGACATCATCGCGGGGAAAGAGCCGCGCCGGTTCCAAGCTATCTTATGCCAGCCTCCCGCCATTCACCGCACCTAGCGCAACAGGATTCCTCTGGCCGTGCTGGTCTCCCCCGGCGCGTTCGTGAGCTGCAGGAAGTAAGTGCCTGAGGCCACGTTGCGTCCCCCTGAATTGCGCCCGTCCCATGCCACTTGATGCTGACCGGCTGCAAAAACGCCCAGCTCCCGCCGCAGCACCAATCGACCACGGATATCGAAAACCGAGAGCTGAACAGGACCCGTTGTGCGTTGCGTGAAGGAGAGCACAGTACGAGGATTGAAGGGGTTGGGAGCCAATGAGTAGATTTCGAGGCTGGAGGCATGGCCATTCCAGGCATGAGGTTCCATGATACTGGTATCCGTGCACTTCAGCCCAAAACTGTACTTTTCGCCTGCCGCGAGCGCCACGAACTCCGTGTTGGGCTCGGAGACGTTGCATTGGCCGTCGTCATTCTGTCCCCACGCCACGATGGACCTATCGGACTTCAGGCCCAGGCTGTGACTCCACCCCGCCGCGAGCGCCACAAACTCCGTGTTGGGCGCGGGGATGCTGCATTGGCCCTCGTTGTTTCGTCCCCACGCCACGATGGACCCGTCGGACTTCAGCCCCAGACTGTGACGACTTCCAGCCGAGAGCGACACGAATTCCGCGTTGGGTGCAGGGACGTTGCATTGGCCGTAGCCATTGTTTCCCCACGCTACGATGGACCCATCGGACTTCAGGCCCAAACTGTGATCATAGCCCGCCGCGAGCGCCACAAACTCCGTGTTGGGTTCTGGAACGTCGCATTGGCCGTAGTAATTCCATCCCCACGCCACGATGGACCCGTCGGACTTCAGGCCCAAACTGTGATCATAGCCCGCCGCGAGCGCCACGAGGCCGTTCTACTCGCCTTCTTCCACCACCACTTGGGAGCCCCAGCCGACAATGCTTCCTGATTCTTGCGCACGAAGCTGCTTGGCGCAGAAGAGCACGAGCAAAGAAAGCAGCATGATGACGAGATTGTTCATTTTCATGCTTTCCCCAATCCTCAAACGAAGTGTGTAATCTATGGAATAACTGCTGTTTGGCTAACGTTTTGCTTCACCTTTAGACGCAAGCCGCGAAGCGGCTAGGGCGCGATGCTTGCGTATGCAAGCAGCTTGACCGGTGCGGCTGTTGGGTGCAAGCGAGTGATCTTCATAGAGGCCCCCTCCTTTCACGAGTGACCCGATACTTCGGGTAGTCACAATCACCCACTCAGGAGGAGACCATGAGATTCTATCAAGGCCAACACCGTCACACATGCGGAATTGACCTGCACGCGAAAACAATGTACCTATGCGTGCTGGATGAACGGGGAACAATCTGCTTGCAACAAAACACTCCCACAAGCGCAGCGGCCTTTCTGGCTTCCTGCTGCACGGACAACCAAGTCCACCGCCTAACTGGACACAGGGGGCGAATCGGAATGCTGGACTGAACCACAATGTGCGGAAAGCACCCTAGTCCTGCTCGATCAAAATGCTCCGAGCCCGTGCGATTGATTGACTGGTTGCCCGTTGATGACAAAGAAGGTGCTGAACAAGTTGATTCCGCTCCATCCCCGATCTGAAACGAACTGGACAGTTGTCGCTGAGCCTGTATTCTTGACTAGATCGGCATATGGGTACGAATGAGTTTCCAGGGCTTCAAGCGAAGCAGTACCTCGCCAGTACAAGGGTCGAAGCTTGCTCCGAAGCTTCGACAACCTGTTCGCTTTGCGAACAGGCGTTTGGCTGTGGAATCACTCTGCGCCCGGCCGTGAAACAAAGCCGGAATTGTGATCTCGCCTTCCTATCAAAGAACCGGAAATCGGAAGGAACACCTATGTGCTATTGACAATGGGGGCCTCATAAGTGTTAGCTGAGCAACCAGTTTCCTATAATTCTAGAGATTTAAGGTCAAGGCTACTCACGCGACCTACTCTTCTAACCCGTTAACTAAATCAACAAACTTGACAAAATCCACTTCGAAATACGATTTATCAAATGTATCTGTCTTTATTCGATCCGAGCTTTTACCAGAAGAGAACAAGCAGTTCTCCTCGGCAATTCTAAATCTCATCACTCGTGTAGACTTATCTTCAATCGGAAACAGAGCAAGCGACACCTTGTAATCAGAGTACAAGCTAAATTCACCACGTGCTGCACTTAAAATACTATGAAGCAAGTTAGTCGTGGACAATTCCTCTTCGATGTTGTTTAGTCGGCCGGAATAAATGACACCGAGATCTACCACATAAGCAGCATTGAATACAATATCTTTATCGGCAACTTCCTTGATTTTATCAGCAGGAAAAGCATACCAAACCAGTTCGTCAAAGTCATACCAACCCTCAAAAATGTTAGGATAAGCGTATCTTCCGGATTTTCGATAAATTAGTAGCAATCCATAATCTATTTCATCCAATTTCACCTTTTTCAATTCGATCTTCTTAAAATTCTCTCTACCAATCGAATACTCTGCATAAGAGAGCTTATTGCTTTTTCCGTCTCTATAGGGAAGTCGATTTGAAGCACTTACCCATTGGCCAGAGTTTGTCAATGTCCACCCAACGGCCTCAGTTAGGACACCATAGTTTTCCGAGAGAATGGGAAGAGGAGTCGATTTTCGTTCAATACTTTGCCCGAACAATGAAGCCACAATGGCAAAATAGATTATAAAATACATGTCTGCACCCCCTTGAGTGTTTAGATGTTTGGCGACTGTATGATTTGGGTAGAATCCCATTATTGTCAAGCTAACATCTGATTCTACGGACCGTGTTATCCCGTCCATCCGCACTTCTCTTGGTCCTGTTATGTCCGATGTTCGCATTGCTGTATTCCTGTGTATCCAGCCAAGCACGGACCTAAGATCGCATATCCTACATAGGTAGAACAAGGAAAAACACATCCTTGTCAAGAAAGGCCGACACTCGAAATCGAACTTGTTAGCTGAGCGCCCAAGTCCTTGAGCTGTCCCTGTTAATCTCTTATAGGGCTACTTATAGGGCTACTTAGAAGTCCTGTCCGAAACACGACATACAGACTTGACGCGTGATGGGTTTTCGAAGAGCGATGTAACAGCTTCCACCAGGCGATCTAGCAACTCCTCGTGAGAACTACCGTACCAACCTGCAAACCAGTGCTCTTTGATGTACTTCCACAGACGCTCGATCGGATTCAGACCTGGCGAGTACGGCGGAAGATAGAGCGGCTTGATGTTGTGCCAATTCAAACACTTAGCGTGATGCCACGAAGCATTATCCAGCACCATAACCGTCGGTCGCCCATGGGTTTGATGGTCGAACTCATCCAGAAAGACCTGGAACACCTCTGCATTCGTTCTGCTGAAAACGAGCGTAGTGAATTCGCCAGTATCCGGTTGAATCGCACCAATCAAGCTTTGACGGATGTGCTTTCCAGTGACTGGACAGACCGGCTTCGTGCCTCTCTTCGCCCACTGGGCCTTCGGCCTTGGGTCCGCCAAGAAGCCAGCCTCGTCCATGAACCAAACCTGAACCTCATGATTATTCAGGGATTGATGCAGGTCGGTTACAAACACTCTGCGCTTCTCGTCGTCGCGTTCGGGCGATTCGGGCCGTGGCACAAGACGCCGATAGCCTGCATCGCGCACCAGACGGGTCAGTGTGGAGTAGCCAATCTGATGCGCCAGGACCGGTTTGATCCGCTCGTGCAGCTTCAAAAGGGTCCAGTGAGATTCACCCACAAACTCAGGGTGATCCAGATTGTAGAGGATGATCTCCTCCTCAATCTCTGAGACGAGCGACGGTCGGCCAGCACGGCTTGCGCTGGCAAGGGAATCAATCCCGCCCTCGTTGAAAAGCTGGATGTAGCGTCGAACAGAACGTGTGCTAACCATTGCGATATCAGCTATTTGCTCTTCGCTGTGGCCCTTGATGGCCAGTCGGACAACCGCCAGTCGATTGGCCATATCTCTGTCGGCTGTGGCGCGAATGGTCAGTTCGATGTTGGCAAGGCTATCGTTTTCGGGGTTGGGTGGTATGACTCGTCTCATGCATCAAGATGAGACTTTCAGCCGAGCAAAAACAGAGGGTCTTGGACAGAACTTATGAGCACCCCTATAAGCAATCAGGTACTACTTACATCGGTACTTCGGGCTGTTTCAGTTTCGCTTCAACCAGCGATTCAATCTCAAAGAGCTTCTGTGGGATTTCCTGAAGATGGCTGCCTGTGCTGAACAGAAGCCTTCACGAGAACTCAGACTTGCCTGAGTATGCTAAGCAATCAGGAAACCGGATTCTGCAAAACATCACTATCGGACTATCAGGTTATCGAGATGCAGCGTAAGTCTAATTGAGTTCTCATAAGGTATATGAAACATTGTTCACCCATAGTCGTGATTCTCTTATCAGCTGCTCACTCAGACAAGCCTGCCAAACAGCTCTCCGGAGATTACCGGTCTCATCAGCAATCAGTCTCCTAAAGAACTGACTGTGGTTAGCGTTTGGCCAAACATGGGGTATTCCTTGAGTAAACTCAGCCATTAGGAAAGTACTACTTGCCGGTTCGCCTTCTGGCAAGCCAAGGATTTTCAATGTCTTTGTCAGCACTTCTCTAATCGTGAAGAGCTCAAGTGGAACACAATGAGTATGAGCATGAGTAATACACCCTAGTGTATATGATCTTGTTGTTGAACCATGCTCGAATATGAATGTCTCCTTGCACAAACGATCATTATGGACTTCGCGTATCTTACTCTTCAAAATATCGAGCTCTCTCTGCGTAGCCTCATCCTGATAAAAGAGATTGCTGGTGTGTTTTCTGGAGACAATGAGAAGGTGATTGGGTACTACGGGGGAGATATCAGGAATCAAGAGAAGTCTATCTGTAGCCTCAAGAATGCGTATCTCAACATCACCTTCATCTATCTGAAATGATTGCACTCCTGAGTTATGTAAGTCCACTATCCTACAAAATGGGCATCTCGCTTGAGCAGATCTTCTCGTATTCATCATGCTAATCATGGAATAATAACAATTCCATTACTATCCCACACAAGCAACTGTTTGCAATTCGGATTATCAAACATTGCATTAAAATGGGACTTACAATGGTTGTATAGAGCAGTATTTGTCCGCAGATTATCAGGTAACTGAAATATTGGCGCATTATGACCCAAAGTATGCTGGAAGACCATTCCAAGCATCATGCGCTTCGATTCACCTTCTTCTTCAGCATTCGTAATAGCATAGCACATCGGATCTGATGACATTTTAACCACAAGTCTGCTACCATCCTTTATACCATGTTTTCCGAGCCCGTTAACAAAACACTTTAAGCTCTTAAGTTTTTCAATACTATCTTGTATACCACTAATGCAGGTTCGACCAGTACCAAGCACTTCCTCAATTTCTTGCCGAGCTCGAGCGAAGTCCGACTCAGGATTCGTAAGCAAAATCTTCACTGTAGTCTGTTGGTCGCCCAACAATTGCCTAATTATTGGATGATCAATACCTCTTTCCACCAATTCACTCGCAATTCTCATATTCGCAATGCCGGATACGTTCACCTCTGTAGCGCCCTTGAAGAAATCGTCATAAAATTCATTAGATAGATCAACTCGCCTTTTTTGAACGAGCGTAAGCGTCTTGCCACGCAAAATGTTCAAAATCTCGTGAAGTAATGCAAAATGCTCCTGAACTGTATTGCTCTGAATCCATGTCAAATATGTATGTGTTATCATCCATACGATGATACCAACAAACAGTCCAAGGAGTACTTCAACTACTACGTTGTTTTTGGGCAGTAGCAGTACTACCAAAAAAACCACCCCAAATGAAGCAACAACGGCTGCTAAATTGAGCACTTTTGATTTAATCAACCAAGCTAACATCCGTGTCCCCATAGTCTTGTTTTGTCAGCGAGTGTTATTATTCTGCTTTTGCACGCAGAATGTGAGTAGCCAACTTCGCCAGCAGGAACGAACGCAAAGACGGATTCCAAATCATTGAGTCCTGTTATTTGCTGTGATGTTGGGCCATATACAACGAAAGAATAATAAACTTCTTTGTGCCTGATCTGGCATGTCTCAAAGAAATTCAACCCCTTTACGTAAACAATATCTGATTTATTTATTAAGTCTATATCTTTACTCGAAAAAGTTGTCATCTGGAATGATATCAACGGGCACTCTGTTTTCCGAATGAACACTCGCTTTCCAACATACTCTCTCAACGCACGGAATGCATCATCCTTAATCATTTCTGATAAACATCGACTAGAAACATTGATACTTACTTGAAACACATTCACCAATATGTATACGCTTAAACAACTATACTTCATGATAGCTTGCTGTATCCAACACAGATCAAATACTGACTCCGATACATCATCAAGTATTACACACAATCTCAGAGTTCCTCCAGCTTCTTCTGCTTGATTAAGTCTGCCTATAAAGTGATTTCGATTATCTATCGATATTCTCCCACCAGAGTAGGCAACAGTTTGATCAAACACATGATGACTAATATCTTCACTTGATGGTTTTTCTGTCACTAAATGCTCATATTGCGCAAATCCCCTTCCAATTGCTAGTGCAATCTGCTCACGAAGGTCAGCGCATATATATCTAGGCAACTCTCGAAGTGTGCCGTAGAGTGTGTTGCTAGCAAGTGTCGGTTCCTGGTTTACGCAATCATACACGGCTTTTCCGACTACAGCTTCAACTGATTTCGAAATAATGTACATATTAACATTGTTATTGATGCATTGGGCAAAATGACCATTATCAATTCTATATACCCTTGATATCACTTTGCATACTTCATCTAGCAAGACATCGATCTGCTTCGCAGGAACACTATTGATTTTCGCTAGGCCATCTAGAACTCTAAACACTGCATTTGTTGTATAGGAGAAGCTCTGAATAAGTACCTCTGAGTCGCATACTCCCCAACTGTATGGAGGCTGGGGTATCTGAGGACCTAACTCCAGTTGTCCTCCACCCTCTAGATCCAAAGAGTATACACCCTCTTTGAGCTTCCTATACCTGATCGGAATCTCCTCTGATGGCCAAGGCCCATCAACCGTATTACCAAAAATCTCTAGACACCTGTTCGGTTGCCGATACCTGGTTCCTTTCACTTGAATTGAATCCGATCCAAGCCTAGAGAAATCTACTTCACCAAGCTTGGTAGTCCAGAAATCTGTGTGACAAAAAGCCATCGCTGCTTCTTCCTAGTTACACCTAGTAGATTAATGTGCTATTGCAATGAATGATGAATGCTCCTTATCTAGACTGATGCACCTAACGATCAAACTTCTATTGCCCGTCTAGTGGCGCGACGCTTGCCACCGATTTCCCGTGACTTGCGAAGCAAGATACTGAAGGCAAAATGGCCGAAGGCCTTTTGCCAGCTCAGCGGCGCCTGTGCAAGCGGCGTGACGCTGGGCGGGTCAATTGCAAGTTCTTGTTATACACAAAATCAAAGACTGATCCCCATGAAGTTTTGATATACTTTTAGAGCCCAATTATCCGTCATGCCAGATACGAAATCCACAAGTAACCGTGCTCTACACAACCACTCTTCATACCCTGTTTTGTTCTTGGATTCGTATCTGTAAATCTTCAACATTCTCTTTGAAATCTGGTTGAATACTCGCCATTCCGTATCGAGTGAAGACCCTTTTGGCACTCCGCCCTTTTGAATGAAGTAGGAGAAATGCCCTGCATCTACCCCAAGAAGCTTTCCGTAGTGATTTAACAGACCACGGACAATCTGATTTCCAGCGATTTCTATTCGCTGAACCTCGCGCTCTGTGTATATAAACTTTCTCGAATAACTCTTCAAGCAATCCAGCACTTTACCGGCTTCAATAGACTTGGAGATCTCCTGTTCCTCTCCGGCAATGAAGTTCGCCAGGTTATTGGAAACGTATTCGATGGCCTCTGAAATTGTGCGTCTTGCAAGATTAATTGAAAACTGCAATCCAAAATTCTCAATAGGTTCTTTGGGAACAAAATCTTCTGATTTGACACCTTCAGCTTTGCAAATCTCTTTAAACTCATGCTTAAAGTCTCTTGATGTGATTATTCCCTTCTCAAATCCATCGGCAATATCACTCAAGCAATAGCAAATATCGTCAGCCAATTCCATAAGGTAGACAAGGAAATAACGTTTTCCAGGTACTACGCCCGTCTTCTTGCAAATATCCCTATACAGGCCCTCTTCTTTTGAGAAGACCCCCACTTTCTTTGAATAGAAATCACTGTATGCAGGAATGTTCAGTGATTTTGGATACTTGACTGACGCAAGTAGCGTTGAATATGTCAAATTCAGCCCATTATAATCCCTTTCAGAATGGAGCTTAGTAACAATTCTAAATCCTTGCGGATTTCCATCAAAGTTATAGAAGTCATGAAATTGTCTATCTCTATCTTCATCCAAATCAAATTCATCAAAATGTTTTTTCGCATAATCACTTGCTTCTTGACGAAACCAACTTTTTATTGCCTCTTCGCCAAAATGTCCAAATGGTGGATTTCCAATATCGTGAATTAGGCACGCACTTTCAATTATTGTCTCCATGCAATCAACATCGTCAGTTGTTGCCAATTTTCTTCGAACCAACTCTCTCCCAAGTGATCGCGTAAGCGTTCTTCCAATGTCTGCCACCTCCAGAGAGTGTGTCAATCTATTGCGAACACTTGTATTCGACTCCAGCGAGAACACTTGTGCCTTTTGCATCATTCTTCTGAAAGATGATGAAAAGACAATTCTAGAGCGGTCGCTGAGGAACTCTTCTCTTTTCGAGTTCCTCGAAATCGAGGATTGCTGAGTTCTTTCAGCGAAAATGTGGTCCTTAATCACTCTACCCTCTTTGTGTATAACATCTGATTCAACGGACCGTGTTATCCCGTCCATCCGCACTTCTCTTGGTCCTGCTATGTCCGATGTTCGCATTGCTGTATTCCTGTGTATCCAGCCAAGCACGGACCTAAGATCGCATATCCTACATAGGTAGAACAAGGAAAAACACATCCTTGTCAAGAAAGACCGACACTCGAAATCGAACTTGTTAGCTGAGCGCCCAAGTTCTTGAGCTGTCCATGTTACTCTCTTATCCTGACAACAGCTACGTACTTAACGGGGTGGAGTTAACATGACAGGACAAAGACTACGAGACCTGTTCCATGCATCACGCCGTAGGCAGCATCTTAGCGAAAGCACCGAGCGTGTCTATTGGCACTGGATCCTCAGTTTCTTGAGATACAATAAGCTTCAACATCCCATTGAGCTCAATCCAAGCGCTGTAGAAGACTTCCTGTCCCATCTTGCCGTCCACCAACGCGTGGCCCCTTTCCACTCAGACCCAAGCCCTTTGCGCCATCGTTTTCCTGTACCGAAATGTTCTACACCATGAAATCGGTGAGTTCTCAAGCTTCACGAAAGCCAAGCCATCAAAGCATATCCCGGTTGTGCTTTCATGGCAGGAAGTCCGGTCGCTGCTGGACAACCTTGAGGGTGTCTTCCGTCTGCAGGCCTCGCTGCTCTAGGTTATGATCGATCGCGCCTTTGGCGCTTGTGTGAGTGTGTCCTGCGCTTCGCGCATGACACCTCGACGAGGCCGTGCATCAGGTCTTTGCCATCTGCGCCGCGCTGCGAATCTGCACGGCTTCGCCCATAGGATACAATGGCATCCTGTCGAAGAGCAGACGAAGAATCGGCTGCCGATTCCTCAGCCACGCAGCCCCCCTACCCCACATCAAGCTCACCCAAATGCCCGAAGGGCAGGAATGAACGCCGAAGGCGTGAATACATGAGCGTTGCCTCGCAGCCAACATATGGTACCCGCCAGCGGCAGTTGACCAGCGGTCAACTGTCCTCTGGTCGGAGGGAAAAAGCGCTTTCTTTGTTACTTTCTTTGGCGCGACAAAGAAAGTAACTTGTCTTCGCCCGCCGCAGGCGTGTCACGCGCTACGCACGTGACCTCGACGAAGTCGTGCTATTGAACTCTGCTGTCAGCGTCGTTCTAAAAAGTAGCACGCCTTCGTCCATAGGCTACATAGGGTAGGCTGTGCGGCAGTGCCTCGATCCCGCCGACTTGCGGAGCCAAGTCGGATACCGATACCGATACCGATTAAGAGAAGAGCGGACTTTCATCCGCTCCCTGTGTATCACAAAAGAAGAAAACCCGAGACCGAGTCAAGGTCAGCTGCTAGCGACAAGACCGCCTCGCGGGGAAAGACTCGATACCGATAGCGAGTACCGATACCGATAGCGATGGGAAGAATGGGGGGGAATTGGGGGGGAATTGGGGGGGGCTAGCCCTCCTGATACACTCGGACCCAGTCCACCAGCATCGTCTGCGGAAACCTTGTGCAACTATCCGGCGAACCGACAAAGCTGCCACCCACCGCGATGTTGATGATGATGTAGAAGGGATGGTTGAAAACCCAGTCCCCGTTCAGGTCGGAGGGCGTCACGCGACCGTAGACTTCACCGTCGATCTCCCACTGGATGTAGTCCTCGCCCCACTCGACGGCGAAGACATGGAAATCCTGATGAAAGCCGCCGCTTTCGAGATCAAAGATGTGGGACACGCCACCACCGCCGCTGTAGCCCGGGCCGTGCACGGTGCCCCAGTTGATCTGCGGCTGCTGACCACGGTACTCCATAATGTCCACTTCGCCACAGCCGGGCCAGGGAGTCTCTTCGATGTTGGCGCCCAGCAGCCAGAAGGCAGGCCAGATGCCCTGGCCGACGGGCAACTTCATGCGTGCTTCGTAGCGGCCATACGTCGGTTCGTAGAGATCGCGTGTCACAATACGCGCCGAGCTGTAAGCGCAACCATTCAGGCTTTCCTGTCGCGCGATCAGACGCAAATGGCCTTCTCCATCCAGGCTGACGTTCTCGGGCCGGTCGCTGTCCCATTCGAGCTGGTTGTTGCCCCAGTTGGTACCAATGTCGTAGCCCCAGCGGCTGGCGTCGGGGAGCTGATCAATTGGACCCTCGAATTCGTCCTGCCACACCAGGTTCCACTCCCGCTGAGTGGGGGCAGCATCAACAGCCTTGGGCATGGGGCGGGGCACTGCAGCCATAGCCACTCCAGTCAACAAAAGGGGTGTGATGGTCCGGGCGAGCAAAGCGGGTAAGCGGAACATGGGCTCCTCACAGGTTCAGTTCGGGAAGCAGACGCGGATTGTCCAGCGCCTCCTTCAATACCAGGGTTGCGGCACCCAGGGCCACCGATTGGGAGCCCAGTTGGCCGGTTTTGATCACGGTTGGCGCGTGTCGACTCAGAATGGTGCGGCTCTCTACGGCGCGCTTCAGGGGTTCGAGCAGCTGCAGACCCAGATCGGCCAGGCTGCCGCCCAGCACAATGGCACTGGGATTGAGCACGTTCAGCAGGCCGGCAATGGCGATGCCAAAGGCTTCCGCAGCTTCGTTGACGATCTGCAGGGCCAGCGGATCATTGGCCCGCGCGGCGCGCTCGATGGCCTGCAGGTTGAGGGTCTGATGGCAAAGCGGACTGTCCGCCTTCCCCTCTGCGCACAGCGTCTGCGCGCGCTCCACCAGCGCGTCGGCACCCACTTTCGTTACCAGGCAGCCGCGCATTCCGCACAGGCAGGGCTTCCCGTCGGGATCGATGGCCAAATGACCGATTTCCCCCGCGTACCCCATGCCGCCTTTGTAAATGCGCCCGTCCAGAATGTAGCCAGCGCCAATACCGGTGGCCGCCTTGATGTAAATGAAATCGTCGATGCCGCGACCGGCGCCCCACCAGTACTCGCTGAGCGCACCCAGGTTGGCGTCGTTGTCCACGTAAAGCGGAACCATGTAGCGCTCGCGCAGTGCGCCCAGACCGACCTTTCCCTGCCAGGCGGGAATCACGACCTCGGAGAGCTCCTCGGGCCGGTGCGGGTCGACGGGGCTGGGCACGCCGATGCCGATGCCCATCAGCCGATGCGCCTCGCCGCCCCAGTTGTCCAGGCACTGCTGGCAGAGTCGGCCAATGAGCGCGCGCGTTCCCACCGGATCGCTACGCACGGGATGATCGGCCTCGGCCCAGGCCAGAATGCGCGCCCGCATATCGGTAAGCGCGACGGCCACGTGGGTGGCGCCGATCTCGACGCCCAGAATACAGCGCGCCTCGTCCTGGAATTCCAGAATGATCGGCTGCCGTCCACCGCCCGAAGCCCCGGTGCCGGTCTCGCAGACCATGTCGGTTTTAAGCATGTTGCCGACCACTTCGCTGACCGTGGACTTGGCCAGTCCCGTCTGCCGGGCAATGTCGGCGCGCGAGATGCGTCGCTGTTCCCAGATGAGTTTAAGAATGGCGTCCGACAAGGGCTGCGAACGCTTCAGTCCCAGACTGCTGCCACTAACCATGGATACTTTGCTCCCCGGAAGCCAGACCTGAGGCAGGCCTCCTCCAATCGTCACGTGTTCTGTGTCGGGAGCAAAGTACGATTTCTTCATAAGGATCAACGGAAGTAGATGAGATCTGTACGACTGGTGGGGTAGCAGATCGTGTAGAAGTACAAGTTATCCAGATAGATCGTCGGCAGATCGCCGCTCAGCCGCAGTCCGCCGAAGTGTTCCAGCGAACCGATGTTGGCAAAGGAACTCAGCGGCAGGTTCAGGCTCAGCCAGCGTCCCTGGCGCAACGCGGGTGAGGTGGCCGCCGTCAGGCAAAGCTCCTGGCTCGAATCATCACCGCCACCGGGGGCAGCATTGGCGCCCCAATCGATGAGTTCGATGCAGAAGTTGGCGGGAAGCGCCACGTCCTCCGGCGTCCAAAGATCCAGATGCAAGTGACTCATCAGCGCCAGATCCGTAGCGTACTCCAGACTGATGCTGGCCTGCTCCAGCTCGGTGAAGAGCAAAGTGGCGTCGCCTTCCAGCGCGATCTGCTGAATCTGCACGCTCTCGCCCGCCGCACTCCAGGCGGCAATGGGTTCGTCGGCGTACACACTGCAATAGAGCGAGACGACCTCGGTCTCCGGCAGGAGCGGCGTGGCGGCAGCCTCCTGCGGCTCGGTGGAAGGCGTGAAGCTGCCATCATTATAGAAGTAGACGTTGTCCACCCAGAACTCGCTAAGATCACCCAGCCAGAGCAGTTGCGCCAGGTGCGCGTCGTCGTTAAGGGCGCTGAAATCGGTGAGCGGCAGGTCGTAGCTCAACCAGTGGCCAGCCGCAAGCGGAGGCGTGGAGGTCGCATTCACCGCCACATCGCTCTCGCTGTCATCGCCGCCACCGTAGACGCCGGTAGAACCGAAATCCACCAAACGCACGGTGAAGCTGCGCGGAAGCGCGGTCGACTGTGCCGTCCATAGATCGAAATGCAGATGCGAGTAGCCATAGGCGTCAATGGGCTCGCTGGTGAATTCCACTCCGGCGTAGGCCATGTTGCTGTAATGCAACAGGCTGTTGCCGCTCAGCGTCTCCTCGGCCAGATCCGCCGAGTCCCAGCCAGCGGACCAGGTGTCCACCGGATGCTGCGGATAACTGTCGCTGTACAAGGCCAGCACATTGGTGGGATCCAGCGTGGGAACGGGTGCCGCCTGCTGAGGCGATTCGGGCACGGGGCCGCTACCGCCGTCTCCTCCACGGAAGTAGACGTTGTCGATGTAGACGGTGCTCAGACCTTCCAGCACTAGTTGCGCCAGGTGCGCTCTGGCCGCCAGGCTGCTGAAGTCGTCCAGTGATACATCGACGCTGACCCAGCTGCCGCTCTGCAGCGGCGTAGCAGAAGCGCCTGTGATCCAAACGGTATGCTCCGCATCGTCACCGCCGTCGTAGGCTCCGTCTGCGCCGAAGTCCACCAGCTTGATGCCGAACTGGGCCGCGCTAGTCTCCTCCGGCGTCCAGAGATCCATGTGAAAATGACTCATCTCACTTGCGTCTACTGGCTGACTGGTGAACTCAACGCCAGCGTAGACCAGATCGCGGTAGAGCTTGGTATCGTTGCCGGCAATCAGCGTATCACACAAATCTGCGTCGTCCCAGTTAGCACTCCAAGTATCCACCGTGACACAAGAATAGGCATTGCTGAAAAGGGCAATCACACTATCGGCGCTGACCGTCGGCGTGGGTGCGGCTATTGTGGGTACGTCATCTGGTGTTACAACCACGGTGCCCTGTGACACAAAGACGTTGTCGATGTGCGCCCTGCAGTTGCTGCCCGTGGCGGCTCCGGTAGTTGCCGTGAATTGAATCGTCAGGAAGTCGGTGCCCGCCGGTGCCTCAAAACTGCCGCTGAAGGTCTGCCAGTTTGCCCAGGGCCAGAAGGGGCCCTGCAGACCGCTGCCGCCCAGAATGCCCGTGCCGTATTGCTCGGCAAAGACTTCGGCAAAGAATACGCCCCCCACATCGGCCTGATCCAACAGCATGTCGAAGGACCAGTCCACATTTCCTGCGCTCGCCGAACCGATAGGCGTGGACTGTTTCAGCACCAATCCGAAGGCCAGGAAATCGTTGTTCAAATACGCGCTGTACTCGCCCGTAGAAGCGGGACCATTGAGGCCTGTGATACTCACCTCGGCCCCTTCCGCCGAAGTCACGGTCCAGTCAGCAAGATCGCCGCTCTCGAAGTCCCAGTTCGCAATCAGATTTGTATCACCACTCTCGTTTCCCCGGCAGGTCACATAGTAGAATGTATCACCGCCGCTGAGTGTGTAACTGAGAACCTCTGCGCCGACCTCGGCCAGCAAAGTGCCCGTGCCCCAGGCCTCGTTCATGCTATAGATCGCGTAGCCTTCGGCTCCCGCAACCGCCTGCCAGCCTAGCACCAGAGTGCCGGTCTCGGTCCGCTCAATCTGCAGACGAGGTGCGTCCAGCGCCAGCGCGTTCAGGCCAAGGCCCAGACTCAGAGCCAGGCTCAGAATTGTTGTAGTACGTGTAATCATGATCCTTCATCCCGGTGGCTACCTTGGGGCTCATTGCTTCTACAACCGCGTATCACGCCCTTGAGCTAGCGGACCAGCAGGCATTTGCGTGTATCACGCAGCTGACCGGCCTGCATCTGAATGAAGTAGACGCCGGATGCAGCATTGCCCGCATTCCAATTCAGCTGATGTTGCCCTGCGGGTTGACGCTCGTTCAGCAGCTCACTGACCAGGCGCCCCTGCAGATCGTACACGCCCACCTGCACTTGCGCCGAGGCGGGAAGCTGGTACTTGACCGTAGTGCTGGGATTGAAGGGATTGGGATACACGCCCGTCAGACCGAAATCTTCCGCCAGCGTGCCGGGCTGCGGTGATACACCGGTCTCGCCACCGTCGTAGTAGATGTTGTCCAGGGCGAATTGGCAGTTGGCGCCGTGTTCTTCGAGCACTACGAACTCGTAGCTCAGCATGCGCAGGTCCATGTACTGGCCGCGCAAAGTTTCAATGGGAATGACCGCCTGGCCCCACTGTCCATTGCGCTCCAGGCCAAAGACCGTTGTGTTAGCAGGAAACTCGACATAGTTCTGGTTTCCCCAGGCGTCGATGATGCCGATCTTGAAGGTCACATCGGCGGGAATCAGAATGTTGAAGTTCAGGTGGCCATCGGCGAATCCGAAGAGGTTGGTGGGCTGCATCGACATGATGCCAGCGCCAAACCAGCCCATACCCGCGTTCTGCCAGGCCAGCACATTGTCGCCCTCGTAGGGCTCGATATCCGCTTCAATCAGCGTGCCTTCCCAGACGTAAATCTCAGCCGCCGTGCCCAGCTCCAGTGTCTCGGTGGTCTCGGTGGTTTCGGTAAAGAGGCCCAGGCTTTCGCTCACCTGCACGGGCGGTCCCAGCGTCACTTCGCCCTGGCCGTTCCACTGACTCACGCGAATGTAATCCACGTACATCTCGGCGGGAAAGCTCATCGATACGGGCTGGCCGCTGCCGGGATCACCAAGATTGTAGGCGTCGGTCAGCGCACCGCCGACGGCCAGATTGCAGATCAGATAGAAGGGCTCCTGGAACTCCGCGCTGGTTGAGTCCGTCGGGAAGGGCGACTCGTACAGATCGTATTCCGTGCCCTCGTCCGTGACGGTGAAGCGCAACTCGGCCTCATCCCAGTACAGGCGGTAGGTCAGCCAGCGGTTGGTCAAGCCTTCGCTCTGGTTGTAGTACGGACGGCAATAATCGTCATCGGGATCCCAGGCAATGCTGTTGCCGCCGCTGGGATTCTCCGGTGTGACGGCGTCATCGGAATAGAAGATGGCGTTGGCGGCCACCATCTCGTTGACGGTTGCCGTGTCGTTGCCCTCGCCGCCGTTGTGGCCGTCGTGCAGGTAGCGGAAATAGGAGTCGTGTCCCATTTCCATGATGTCCAACTCGCCGCAGCGCGGCCAGCCCAGCGTAGAAGTGCCCAACATCCACAGCGCGGGCCAGCCGCCCACATTCAGGTCGGGCACCTTGACGCGCGCTTCCACCAGGCCGTGGCGAATGCTCACCTTGGATTTTGTGTTCAGCCGGGCGCTGGTGTAGTTGAGCGCATTGCCCCACTGATCCACAATGCCCGGGCCGCTTTCCTGACGCGCCGTGATACGTAGCGCCATGTTGCCCGGATCGTCCGCCAGTTCGACGACCTCGGCGTTGTCGGGCGAGTAATACTGCAACTCGCCGTTGCCCCAGCCCCAGGAGCCATTGCCGGTCTCCGCGATCCAGTTCTCCAGGTCGTTGAAATCCTCCTGCCAGAGGACGGGGCCGACCTGAGCCTGTAGTACGCCAGCACCCAACAGCAGTCCAAGCAGGGCCAGGCGGGGGTTCACAAAATGAGGACGGGAAGTCGAGCTTGTGGTCATGAGGAGTTCCTAGGGCTTGGCCTCTGCGGCCGGTGGGAAAACAGCCGGCGGGAATGGCTCCCCGCCGGCTCCGCGATACGAATCAGCTATTCGCTGAAGAAGAGCACATTGTCCACGTAAACGGTGTTGGGCGTGCCACCGATCAGCAGCTGCGCAAGATGTCCGTGTGTCACCAGCGAGGTGAAATCGGACAGGGGCAGCTCGAAGGTAACCCAACCCTCGCTCACCAGCGCCGGAGTGGTGCTGGCATCAAAGTGCAGCTCAGACTCTACATCATCACCGCCACCGTAGGCACCGTCGGCGCCGAAGTCCACCAGTTTGATCCAGAAGTCGGCGGGCAGATCGGTCGCATCGGGCGTCCAGATATCCATGCGGAAGTGCGACATAGAATTGGCATCCACCATCTGGGAGGTGAATTCGATACCAGCGAAGGTCAGTCCCTCGTACTTCTTGGCATCGTCACCGGCAATCTGCACGTCGCTGACAGCGGCCATGTCCCAACCAGCGGACCAGGTGTCCACGGTCTGATTGGTGTAGGCGTTGCTGAAGAGGCTGATCACGTTCAGGGCGTCGTAGCTGGGCGTCGGCGCGGCCACGGTGGGCTCGGCGGGGCCTTCTACAACGCTGCCGTCATTCCACAGGTAGACGTTGTCCACCCACACGGTCTCCTGTCCCTGAATAATCAGCTGGGCCAGGTGCCCCTTGGTCACCAGACCGGTGAAGGCGGAAAGGGGAAGGTCGAGGCTCAGCCAGTTCTCGGCGGAGAGGGCCGGATCAGTGGTTTCACTCAGCCAGTACATGTATTCCACATCGTCACCGCCGCTCCAGGCGCCATCGGCACCCCAGTCCACCAGCTTGATGCCGTACTGCGAACCGGCGATCACCTCGGGCAGCCAGATATCCATGTGGAAGCGGGTCATTTCGCTGGCATCGAGGGTCGGGTTGGCGAACTCGATACCGGCGTAGACCATGTTGGTGTAGAGCTTGGTGGCGTTGCCGACCACGGTGGTGTCGGTCACGTCGGCGGCATCCCAGGACATGGACCAGCTGTCCACGTTGACGCAGGTGTAGGCGTCGCTGAACAGCGCGATCACGCTGTCGGCGTCTACGGTCGGAGTGGGTGCTGCGACTAGCGGAGTGGGATCGGGCTGGGCCACGTAGCCGTCATTCCAGAAATAGACGTTGTCGACGTACACGGTGCTCAGTCCTTCAATAATCAACTGAGCCAAGTGTTCTGTCGAAGCCAAGGCGCCAAAGGCTTCCATTGAGACATCGATGCCAACCCAGGTCTCACTCTGCAGCGGCGTCGCGGAGGCAGGATTGATCCAGATCTGAGCGTTCGTATCGTCACCACCGTTGTAAACCCCGTCCGCACCGAAGTCAACAAGCTTGATGCCGAACTGGGCCGTGGTTACGGCGTTTGGCGTCCAGATGTCCATGTGGAAACGGGTCATGGCACTGGCATCCACCGTCGGGTTGGCGAACTCGATCCCAGCGTAGCTCAGGTTGCGGTAGAGCTTGGTGTCGTTACCCGCGATCAGCGTGTCCACCAGATCGGCCACATCCCAATCGGTGCTCCAGGTGTCCACGTCAACACAGGTGTAAGCGTTGCTGAAAAGGGCCACTACACTGTCGGCGTCCGCGGTGGGCGTCGGTGCAGCCACGGTGGGCACAGCTTCCGGAACGACGACGATCGGGCCCTGCTCCAGCACCACATTGTCGATGTGGGCAAAGCAATTGCTGCCCTCAGCGCCACCGGTTGTCGCGGAGAATTGCACAGTCAGGAAATCGGTACCAGCAGGAGCATCAAAGCTGCCGCTGAAGGTTTGCCACTCTGTCCAGGGCCACAGCGGTCCCTGCAAGCCACTGCCGCCGACAATACCGGCGCCCTCCTGCTCGGCAAACACCTGGAAGAAGAAGACACCGCCTGCGTCCGCTTGATCCAGCAGCATGTCAAAGGACCAGCTCACGGTTCCCTGACCGGCACTTCCCACGGGCGTGGACTGCTGCAGCACAAGTCCGTACGTCAGATGCTCGTTGCTCATTGAGGCGCTATAGCTACCCGCTGCGCCGGGACCGTTCAGCTCCGTAACTGTGACTTCTGCATCGTCAGAAGGAGTGGTGATCCAATCCGTCAGATCGCCGGTTTCGAAATCCCAGTTGCTGATCAGATTGGTCGACCCAGCTTCTTCGCCCGTAACGGTTACGTAGAAGAAGGCGCCGTTGCCGGTAACGTCGTAGCTGAGAACCTCCGCGCCCACCTCGGCCAGCAGGGTCGCCGCACCGTAGGCCTCGCTCTTGGTGTAGATCAGATACGATTCCGCTCCCTGAACTTCGGTCCAGGAAAGACTGAGGTTGGAGCCGCTCGCCTGCAATTGGGCGGTGGGCGCCTCCAGGGCCAGTGCAGGCTGCAGGCAGGCGCCTGCCAACAATGCCAAGGCCAGTTTCTTCATGAGGGTCTCCTTCGCAATTCGCCTGGTGACATTTCTTGCTTCACATCCCGGCTTCTCAGGCTGGCCGTCGGGCAATGCGGCTCAGCTTTACCGGGACTCCCGCTCGGTACTTAGTTCGGTTTCCGAACTATTGGCCCCAACAGTAGCACTGCCCTCTGCAAGAGTCAAGGAAAACTCCGGGGCCAAGAAAATCTCCTCAGACCGGCTCGCTCGATGCGACGTCATCCGAGGCGATGGCTAAATGAACTTCGATTCGCGTGACAGCGCGCTCGCGGATGCGCCGAACGATCTCGCCGCGCAGGCTTTCTGCCCGGACTTCCGCCAGCAGCTCCTCGCCCTCATAGATACGCCACAGCGCGGGTCGGACGGCTTGGGGACCGAAGGTGTCCGCTCGTTCCGGATTGTGGTAGAGCACCAGAATGCGCCCTAGGAAAAGGAAGCCGAAACAGTTGGCGGGCACGGTCAGGTCACGCCACTCGCCGCGCTGATACAGTCGCTGCGTAGAAGGCGCTGTGCTAAACATGTCTCCGCGCAGCGCAGGCCGCAGTGCAAGAACCAGCTCGTTCTCATCCATGCGGAAAGGACGCTGGCCCAGACAGAGGAGCTGCGCCATGTGCAGGAATTCAGCCGTCGCCCCGCTCAAGCGCGCGACATAGCCGCTGCCGTGCAGAGCCGGATTGGGATTCGCGCTGCTGACCAGAAAGGAGCAGTTCTCCAGCGTGCTGCGACCGTATACGGCGGGATCCAGCTGCGGAATCAGCGCGCGCCCGGCGTGACGGTAGAAGTCTTCATAGAGCCCGTTGCGAATCAACTCCAGCAGGTACTTGTATTCCATGTGCAGCCAGATGGACTCATTCTCCAGCCATCCGGGTGTGAACACGCGGGCGCGTCCGATCTCGTAGGGTAGCTTCTGCAGCGAGGCATTGACTTTGAACATGCCCAGCGCGCGATCGTAGAGTTCACTTTCCTCCAGCGCCCTGGAAATCGCCCGTGCTTCTTCGTGGCGCCCCTCGGCCTGCAGACAGCGCAGATAATGCACGGGGCCTTCCAGAAAGAGCGGTAGCGCTTGCTTCTTGAAGCTCGTGATACGAATGCAGGGCAGCCCGTCATGGTTGCGTCTGGCTCGCGCCTCGCCCTCGGGTCCGCTCTCCAGGAGTTCCTGGTACTCGAGCACTTCATGAAGAAAATAGGTGCGAGGCAGGTCGACCTGCTCGTCCCAGGCAGTTTGGAAACCTCGTTCAAGCCGCTGCAGGCAACGGCCAAAAAAGTCCAGCAGCTCGCCAGCCGAAAGCGTGCGTTCACGTCCACTGACACCCAGTCGCACACGTTCGCGGTAAGCCTCTTTGAGCGCCGCAGACTGGTCCCAGTATTCCATGGCCGCGGGATTCCGCACCAGCAGCCCATCGAGCGCCAGAAGGAAGTCGTACAGTTCTTCAAACAGCCCCAGACCGGTGTCTGACGGCAGTCGTAGCAGAGCTTCCCTCAGAAAGAGCAGGTGACGCTTGATTTCCAGTGTGACACTTAGGCTGGAGCCCATCTGACCCGGGAGGCCGTTGAGCGCATCGTACCAGTCAGGCTTGCCGGCTTCCATCTCCACGCCGACACCATCCGGATCCAGCGTTGCCATACGATTGACCACCAGGCACAGTAGCACGCTGAAGAGCGTCGTGTGATACACTTCGCCGTGGCCGGAAAGCGTTCGCACACGGTGGGGATCGCGGCTCCGATGTGAAATCAGCGCAGCCTTCTCTTCGTCGCGTATCACGGCGGAGAGCTGCATCGGGCGGCCTTCCCAGATGACGTACTTGTCGTCGCGTGGTAGCACCCGGTACTCGTTGTCGTAGAAGCCGAAGCTCTTGTCGCGGAAGAGAACCTCAGCTTCGCGCTCGGGATGTACGGACAGGAAATTCTGCAACAGATCCAGATTATAGGTCCAGTGATCGATCCAGAATCCCTCGCCGTGTTCCGCCTCAAAAAGCGGACGGCAGCTTCCCAGCAAATCGCCCAGGAATGTGTCTGTATCACGACTTGGCTGAAGTCCGTGCTCCTGCAGACGCATCAACAACTCGCCTGGTGCGAAGGGCTTGTTCGCAAGGGCCATCGCCAAGGGAACACTGGCCGCCGGGAGATGTCGGATCATCATGGATTGCAGACTCGCCTGATCCGCCACGGCGTAGCGTGTCTCACGCACCACCAGCGGATTGTAGCTGTCCAACTGAATCAGATTGTAGAACTGCCGCAGGTTCTGCGTATCCACATCCGGATTGATCAGCAGGTCACAACGCCGGTTCTGGCATGTGTCACGGTAGTTGCCAAATCCCTGGGAATAGGGCGAAGCTTCCAGTAGAAAATCGTTGTAATCGCGCTCCAGATCACCGTGTTTACGCGAGTAGAGATGTATCACGGGTTGGGTATCACGCCCCTTCAGCGTGTGGGGGAATCCGCCACGCAGCGTGTTGTCCAGGAAATTCTGACGTGCATACTGACTGAGCGCCGCATTGCTGGAAATCAGAAGACCGTGCTGGGTCAGATGCTCGATCAGCTCCCGGTTCAAGCGGGCGCGTTCTTCAACGTAGCCCGTTCTGGTCAGCGCCGGTATCATTCCGTTCAGGGCTTCCAGCGAGCGTGCGTTTCCCACAATGGAGATGTAAGTCATGGACTCGCCAGATGCCAGCCGCGCCTTGATCGGCCCCATCGCGCAGGGCAGGCAGTTCTGCAACATCTGCCCGTGATACAATGACTCCAGATCACCGGCCAGAAATCCTTCGGGGTAGCTGAAATCCAACTGGCTGCCGAAAACGCGCTCCGGATCCACCAGCGGTCGGACGAGTTCGCTGCCCGATAAATGCAACATGTAGCCCAGATAAAAATGGCCTTGCTGAATCTGTATCACATCGGGTCGATCGGCAGGTTCCACCCGGCAGCGGAAGAAGGGCACATTGGTTTCATAGTTGTCCACCTGCACAAAGGCTTCAATGGTCCGGCGCATGTGCTTGAGTACATGATCATTGACGCCATAGGGAACGATCAGCGGCAGGCCGTCCAGCCCTTCGAGTGCAAGATCCTGCTCTGCCGTGTTACGAATCACGAGCTTGCGTAGCAGACCCGGGTAGCTTTCGCGCGGCACGCCGAGATACTCAAGCTCGATCTGCAGCCCCAGGCTCTCGTTTTCCTCCACCAGCCCAAGCGAATCGGGACGAATCAGCATACGCTGGCAGCGCTTCTGTTCCCGGTCGACCAGGTGATTTTGAAAGGGCTCGTAATACACGCTGTCGCCCTTGCGTGAGAGCTTGAGGAAAGTGCGAAAGCCCTGCAACGGCGTGAGCTGGTAGGCGCGATTGGCCGGTAGAAACTCCAGTATCGCATGCTGCTTGTCCTGTACGCCCATGCTGCATACACACTGGCCACGATTTACGTAAAAGGCCCACAGCGGAATGCCCTGCCTTCCCGCCACTCCCGGCAGAAAGCTGGCGAAGGCTTTTGCTCGGTTGTAGTCCTGAATGCAGAACTCGCCGTTAGCCGTCAGGGTCATCGCGGAGTCAGAACAGGCCTTCACGCGGGCACCTTTCACGGAATGGATCACAATCGTGCGGCGTCATTGCCGAAAGGCCGCAGAGCCGGTGACGCGTGATACGCCACCGGCTGCGACCGGTGTAACATAGAGGACTATTTAAGCATCAGCATGCGGTGTGTTTCCACCGGCTGGCCGTCCAGGCTAAGCTGATAGAAGTACACACCGTTAGCCAGCGCGCGGCCCTGCGCATCACGGCCGTTCCAGTAGAGCTCGCGACGAGTGGCGGGGCTATCGCTGTCCATAAGCGTGGCGACGCGGTTGCCCAGCAGATCAAAGACACTCAGTTCCACGTGGGCCGGCTGACTTGTGCTGAAGCTGATGGTCGTACCGGGGTTGAAAGGATTGGGATAGTTGTCGCCCAGGTGATACAAGGCAGGCTGTGTCACGGGCGCTTCCACATCCAGCGTCTCATCGTAGAAGTAAATGTTGTCCAGGTAGATCGTCGACAGTGTGCCCGACAGAATCAGCTGCGCCAGATGGCCGCGTGTGGTTAGCGCCGTAAACTCGCTCAACGGCACATTGATGCCGAGCCAGCCCTCGCTGATCAGGCCGCTGGATGCATCAAGGGTCAGTTCGTGCTCAACATCGTCACCGCCGTCGTACACGCCATCCGCGCCGAAGTCCACCAACTTGATTTTGAAGGTGTTGGGCAGCGAAGTGGCCGAAGGCGTCCACAGATCCATGTGAAAATGGGTCATGCTGCTGGCGTTAAGGGTCTGGCTGCTGAACTCGATACCCGCGTACACCAGATTGGTGTAGAGCTTGGTATCGTTGCCCGCCACCTGAATGTCAGCCACATCCGCCACATCCCACTCCGTAGACCAGGTATCCACACTCACATTGCTGTAGGCGTTGCTGAACAGGGAGAGCACCGCCTCGGTCTCGACGGTCGGCGTCGGCGCGGCCACAGTGGGTTCGGGAATTACCACTTCGGAGTTGTGGAAGAGCACGTTGTCGACATAGACGTTGGGCAGTGAACCGCCAATGACAAGCTGCGCCATGTGGCCGCGTGTTACAAGACCACTGAAATTGCTTAGCGGCAGATTGAAGGTGATCCACTGACCGCTGGCCAGCGCCGGGCTGCTGGTTGTGTTGAACACCAGCTCGTGCTCCACATCATCACCGCCACTCCACACACCATCAGCGCCGAAATCCACCAGCTTGATATTGAAGGCGGACGAGGCGTCCACGGCGTCGGGGGTCCAGATATCCATGTAGAAGCTGGTCATGCCGGTGGCATCAATGGTCTCGGATGTGAACTCAATACCGGCATAGACCAGATTCGAATAGCGCTTGGTTGCGTTGCCCTCAATCTGCACCTCGCCCACATCGGCCTGGTCCCAGTCCGCCGACCAAGTGTCGACAGTGACGTTCGTGTAGGCGTCGCTGAACAGCGAAATCACATTTGCAGCCGCAAAGGACGGTGTCGGCGCAGCGGTTTCGGGCGCATCGCTCTCGAGCATCTCGCCGAAGCTGATATTGTCGTAGTAGATCAGGTTGTCCTGGGCGCGGCCATCCATGTTGAAGTCGGGGAAAAGGATGAACTGGTCGATGTTCGTGGAAAGCGGATCGCCGATGCGGCCGGAGAAATCAAAGACCAGCTCTTCCCACTGGTTGACCAGCGTATTGGCCACCAGCAGCTCGTTGGCTGCAGAGCCGTCGGCTTTGGCAAACTTGACGCCGACGTTGCTGATCTCGGTTTTGTAGACCATCACACGCACAGTGCAGTTGGTTTCGTCAAGCGAGAAAGTGCCGATGTCGGAGCCGTGCTGTGTTTCACAACCCGCCCAGGGATTGCCCGACTGCAAGGCGGTAAAGAGCGCCACCGTCGATGAGGTATTGACTCCGCCCGGCGCGGGGTTGGAGACGATCTGAACGGCCGGATTAGTGTCGTTTTCAAAGACGGTCCAGGTCCAGTTGGCGCCATGGCCACCGGTTTCGAAATCCACCGGAGCCACCTGTGCCTGAGCCGCAGTCATACCGATCAGAAGGGTGGTAGCGGCCAGCAGCGGAAATCGCTTGTTCATGGTTTCCTCACTTCCAAGGGTTCATTGTTCATTTCGTTGTTGCGGCCCCGGCGCGCATAAGCGGCAAAGGAGGGTTTGGGCCGGCGGTTTTCGTAATACACGCCCCAGTGTTTCTCCGCGTCACGCGGACTGGAGGCACTGCCGCCGCCCTTCCAGGCTTCGTCAAAAGCCTCGAAGAGGAAGCAGAGCGTGTTGCTCTCGTAGATCCAGTCGCTAAGGTTCAACAGAAACTCACCCTGGGCGCGCTCACTGACTTCGCCGGTCATCAGCGTACCCTGTTCTCCGTTGCCCACGCGCGTGGAATCGTAGTCGGTTGCCCAGCCGGTCTCGCCCAGCACAAGGGGCTTGCCGGAATGCAGTTCGCGGACATCGTCCAACACGCTCTGCAGCCAGCGTGTGCTGCTATCGTGCTCCCGGCTGTTCCACAGCGGATGCGCGTGTACGCAGAGGAAGTCCACCTGCGCGGCCACCGGAAGGCTCTCCGGCTTGTTCCAGAAGTTGTAGTCGTCTGCCGTAGTGACGGGCTGGGCAATGGCCTCGCGCACCTGACGCAAATAGCTCAGCAGGACATTACTATCCATGCGGTGCCAGGACCAGTAGACCTGGGTTTCATTGCCCGCGCAAACCGCAGCCACCAGTTCGGGATACTCGCGCGCCAACTCGATGGCGCGTGTCACATTGCGCCGATTGGCCTCGCTCTTCGCCGCTTGGCTCTCCTCCGGCTCCAGCCAGACACCCAGCATCATCTGCAACGGAAGATGATTCTCGCGGATCAGCGAAAGCATGTGCGCCGAGCCGTCGTCGGCATTGTACACGCGCAACAGCGACCAGCGCGCGGCGATAAGACGAAGGTCTTCCAGCAGTTCAGCATCGGAGGGTTGCAGGCCATCGGGGGATTGACCCGCGCGATGCGGTCCGTAAGCGACGCCTTCCAGTAAGCGCTGTCCGTTGAGTTGCGGCTGAAAAGAGCGCAAAGCTGACGGGGTCGAATGTGTTTCAACCTCATCGCAGGTCTGTGCCCACAGCCCCTTCGTACTGCCCGCGAACAGCAAAGCGATGAAGAAGGCCCAGCCGCAGAAGCCAAGAGCTATCCTCTTGGTATTATAACCTCTTATGATTCCTGATGGCTTCTTATAACTAAGGAATCCCAAGAGCACGAGCATTTCCTTCCTTCTGAACGACCCTCGCCAGGTCGCTTTGTTCGTCTGGCGAACAAAGTACAGCTAGGGCGAGCGATATGTCAAGGAGAATTCGCGGGAATTGACAAAAAGGGCAGAACACAGCTTTGAAGGCTATTCTTCTCCGCGCTACTGCGGCTTGCTTACTCCCAGCTTACACGGTAGAATGCCCGGTGCTGCTGAATGCCGAGCCGAAGACTTGTTCCCCGCAGACTTTGGATGCACTGCCAGGGTCCATTTTGACTGGAGCTTTGATAGACGTGATACACGTTAGCCCAGCCGGGTCCTTGCCAACTCAGACTCAATGCACTGCCTTCACTCTCGATGGCGAGTCTGGCACACTCTCCTTGGGCGGGCAGAAAGCGAAAGTCTGAGATCACTACTTCCTGCTCCTGCGCTGGCGGTTGTAGCAGCTGCCACAGGTTGAGATGAACCCGCGCACGCTCAGGTCGCGGCAGATGCGGCCCCTGGTAGGTCCAGCTACAAAAACGCGTGCCCTGATTCTCGGCTGCGGCGTCACCCCGCCAGGCGCGAAACTCGACTCGATCGGGCAACCAGCGAAAGGCATAGCTACTTTGTGTCACAAGGTCTGCGGGAACGGCGAAGCGCAGGCGATTCCCTTCCCAATCCCAGGGCTGTACTACAAACTGCGCCAGCTCGCTTTGCGCATCTCCCCAGCGACCCAGCTCCACATCGATTTCGCAGGCGGGATTCCACCACATGCTGGCTTCGTCCCAACATGCGGGATACTGCCAGAGAAAGAGTCCCAGTATCACGTGCGGATCAAGTTGCCCCAGATCACCCACAAAGGTGAAGACGTAATCACCATAGCCAAGGGGTTCTGCCAGGACCAGTTCGCAGGAAGTCCATGTATCCCCCATCTGCTGCACGCGCAAATGCAGCGCGCCGCTCTCGTCAACAAAAAGCTGTGACACATCATCGCTGAACCAGGAGGGACCGGGCGCATACCATCCGGGACCTTTGACACGCCAATCGTAACCGCTGAATTGGATCACGCGACCGCCGGGGAAATCCTGCCACTGCTCATGCTCGATATCAACGACGCCAGGCAGCGCTTCCAGTTGATCAAAGGAAACACGCGATTCGTGATCCACCAGCGTCTGTATCACAGCGGGCATTAGGCGCAACCGCGAACACGCCAGGGGCGCTGCCGGTGTCAACACCGTGAATTGCCGGTAGACGCATGTGGATGTGCTGGCGTTCGCCAATGAGAGTGAAGTATCGGCGAGTACTTGCGCGGTAGCGTTCAGCCATTCCAGGCGTAGCAAAGCGCGGTCTCCATCCAGGAGCGGCCAAACGGAACTCGTCTTCAGCCAGCCGGTTATCGACCATGTGTCCGCTGGATCGCATTCCAACTCCTGCCACAAGCCGACGGCCTCACCCGCTCCGGCACTTCCTCCCACGATGCTCACAGCGCGCTGACCATGCCTTGCCACCGAGTCAGCCAGCACCTGGCCTTCGACATCCCAGGCAGCAAAAAGCTCGGACTCTTGGCTTCCCACCTCGAACGACGGGTTATTGAGAAGGCACTGGGCATGAAGAGAAAGGTTGAAAATCAGAAGTAGCAGTAGTGTAGTCTGTGATACGCGGAATGTCATTGGGCAGCCCTTGTTGTTTCCTCTCCTCTGGCAAACAACGGCTTGTCAGGCGAAAGAGCAAAACCCTGCGCTTCTATTCCTCTTCTTCCAAATCCAACGGGAATCGAATGATGAACTCGGTGCCAACGCCTTCTTCGGATTCCAGCTCGATCTTGCCTCCCAGGTGATTCACAATGGCATTGAAGACAATGGAAAGGCCTTGTCCGGTTCCCTGACCGATTTCCTTAGTTGTGAAGAAGGGGTCGAAAACGCGCTCGCGGTGCTTCGCAGGAATGCCAGTGCCATTGTCCCGCAAACGCAGCTCGATGGCGCGCTCCACCAGGCGCGTACTCACGTATAGCTTGCCCTTCACCGATCGATCCTCTTCGCGCCTGGCCTTGATTGCATCACCCGCATTGATGATGAGGTTCAGTAACACCTGGCTGAGTTCACCCGCGTAGCACATCAGCAATGGAAGATCCTCGGCCAGATCCAAGTCTGCTTCCGCCTCGTACTTCCAGTAATTGCGTGTCACAGTAAAGGCTTCTTGTATCACCTTGTTCAGGTCCACCATCGAGCGCTCTTTGCCGCCAGGATGACTGAACTGACGCATGGCACTAACGATCTCTGTAACACGTCGCACGCCCGTGAGGGAGTCGGCAATGGCCTCCATGTACTGTTCATGAAGGTCCTCAAACTCCAACTCTTCCAGTTCTTCCCGCAAGCGCTTACGCAATTCCTCTGTATCACCTTCGGCCTCCGACAGCTCCCGGGCAAGCTGCATCACCGACAACACATTCTTCGATTCCTCCTGCAGGAAGTGCAGGTTGTCGCCGATGTACTGCACCGGTGTGTTGATTTCGTGTGCTACACCGGCAGCCAGCTGACCGATTGCCTCCAGTTTGCGCGTCTGCGAGAGTTGTTCCTGCATGGACTTGCGTCCGGTGATGTCGCGCACAATGATCAGTTCGGCCGCTTGCTTTTCGTAGATGATGCGGGCAGTATTGAACTCGACAAAGAGCTGCTGTCCACGACCGTTGAGCAAGCGGATCTCGACGGAACGATCCGCGGCACGGTCCTCCAGCAGACGCAGTTTCTGCCGTTGGAAGGACTCAAGATCCATTGGCTCAACAAAGGAATCGAAACGCTGTTCCATCAACCGGCTGCGCGGCAGACCCAGCAGTTCGACCAGACGCGGGTTGAGATAAACGAGATTGCAATCCTTTGTGATACCGATACCATCGCTGGCGTACTCCACGAGCGTACGATACTTCAGCTCATTCTCGTGCGCCCGGTTGGCCAGTTCCATGCCTTGAAGCAACTGGTCGGTCACAAGCCCGACACTTTGCATCAAACGCAGATGCAGCTTCTCGAAGTGACTGCATTCCGGATGCGCCAGTACGGCAATGATCCTGCGTTCGGCGCGCATCAAGCTCGCCAGGAGCAACGATCCCTGCATAGGTACTGAGTCATCAATTGTATCACGCGCCAAGCGGCTGGCATCAAAGACATGAATTGGCTTTCCTGATGCAGCCCGCTCTAGAAGTTTGGTCTGTTGTATCACGGCGCGGGCAGTGTTGTCATCGGTCGTGTACAACACACGAGCATTGGTATTGGGATCGAGGCAGATTGCGGCCACTTTCTTGTAGGTAACGACCGCCTGCAGCCGTGAAAACAGGGTCACCAGTAACACATCGCGCGAAGGCGCCCGGGCGATGGATCCCAGTACTCCCAGCAGCGCATCGTGCTCTGTGCGTAACACACGCTCGCGCGCCAGTGCACGCTCGAGCGTGAGGACTACGTCCTGCAGTTCCTCGTGTTTGCGTGATTCATCCTGGCTCATTGCTCACCAAATGCCATGAAAGAAATCATCAGATTGCCATGCCGGTTGTCCCCCTCGCGTACGCAGCCCTGCTCACCAAAAGTGAAGATGCCAAGGAAGGGTTTGCCCCCCATGGCCTGATTCACCTCTTCGCGCACCTGCTCCATGCGATCCATTACCGTCAGCATGCAACCTGCGCAGTAGACGAGCACGCCTCCGGCGACGGCTTCCGCGTACACATCGCACTCCTGAACCGCACTCTCTACAACACGACCTGCGCGTGTTACAAGGCTGTCCAGGCTGCCTTCCATCAGTACGACCTCTTCGCCAACTCGCATTTCGGTAAACAGACTCAGGCCACCGCCCTCCACTACTCCAGCGGGATGGGAAAGCATGTAGTACGGAAGGCCCATGGCCTCGCCAGCCTGTCGCCCCAAGGGATTCAGCGTAGTATGCAGAAGCAGTGGCTCCTTGCTGTGCAGTTGCTCACGTAGCCTGCCTCCGGTCCAGGCATCGTACACCTCGATCGCGGGTTTGCCCTCAATTTCCCACAATACGCGCCCCTCAGCCCGTGTGATACTCCCCTTGTATTTCGTGGGCGAGTAGCCGCTGTGAAAGGCGTGTCCGATGTCCGAAGTGGAAAAGAGCACCGAAATCACCATCGCCGTGGACGAGAGCTGGCTGGACGTAAACTGCCGCCAGTGTCCCTGCACGCTATTGTCGGCGGAGCTTCCACCCAGCACAGGCACCTGTGCGCCAACGACCTCTTGGATGCCTAAGAGCACTTGCTCCTCGGCGTTGGGCATACTGGTCATCCAGACTGCGTCCGGTGCCTGTCCCTCGCGACCAGCGTTTGCCAGGGCCATGTTCAAAGCCTTGCGAGCAGAGTCACGGGGATCATCGCCCAGCTCGCAGAAGCCAACGCCGTAGCCGCCGTCCTCATCCAGCAAGCCCAACAGACCAAGACCATAGCCGCCGGCAAAGACAAGACGCTCCTCGGTCATGATTCCCTGGCAACTGGTCGCGCCGTGCACGGGAACGCCGGGCGCAATGCTAGCCAAATCCTCCACCAGTTGCTCGATGTCGTGTTCCGCCGTGGGGTGACAAAAAAGAAAACTGGGCGCGCCGCCCAGCTTGCTGCACAACTCTCCGAAGGCTTCCACCAGTGCTTGCTGCGTGTCCTGCTGCGATGAACAGGCAGATGCAATCTTCATGAGAACCTCAGCTTGGTCCAGGAAAAGTGACAGCATTACTATCGGTGAAAACGCCAGCTGTATTCATTGGCAAGTGGCGCGCAATCGGGTAAGCAACCCACTGAAGCCCATGCTGCCGGAGCGGACTCCCGAGATCGAGATTCGTCTGTATCGTGATTCCCGTCGCGCCGCGATCCATCGACCGCCCCCCCCCTACCGGGGTCGCGCTTCAGCGAGGTCTTAGTTCCTGAAATTCGTCCTTGCGCAAACCCTGCCTCTCCCTTTCCAGTTTCGCAGACGGAATCGCGGTGTTGCTGCCCCGAATCAATGTGTCACGGCATCTGGGTCTTGCGACTCAGCAATTTGCAGCCTCGAGACCGAGTCCGTGGCGGACAATTTTGATTCCACACGAGTACGAAAAAAAACGACTAAGAGCGGGTTCATTCGTATGGAGAGGGAGGAAGCGGACTTGCACCACAAGTACGTGTGTTTTGCGCGAACAATGACTACCAGACCTTCTACTGATTTGCCCGCGCAAAACTACCCTGAAGTGGCGTCGCTTATCGCGACGCACCATTTCTATTCCTCTCCGTTCAAAAACGCAAAAATCCGCCCGGCGGGCGGATTTGCGCATTCGTACGGAGAGGGAGGGATTCGAACCCTCGGACGGGGTTAGCCGTCACGCACTTAGCAGGCGCGCGCATTAAGCCACTCTGCCACCTCTCCAAAGAGGTTTCCTCGTGGAGGACCGGAGGAAGGGGGACTCGAACCCCCAAGGGCTTGCGCCCGGCGGTTTTCAAGACCGCTGCCTTACCAATTAGGACTATTCCTCCATCGAGGATGCATAAGATAGAACCTTTGACGTACTGTGTCAAGTAGGGCATCACTTCCAGATACAGGCTTCCACAGTTTCCTTACCTTCTAGTGTATCCATGGAAAGGCCGTCATGAAGACACTCCTGCTCAGCTGGCTGTTTCTCGGATTGGGAGTTCTGCTCTGCGAACTCTTCAATCAAGGGCGTGGTTTGTGGCGCTTGTACCGGCGTCCTGCACCCAGGCCGGATCGCACAGCCGCCGATCTTGTTCAAGTGCTGGTATCGGCGCGCAATGAGGTCCAGACCCTTCCAGCATTTTTCCAGGCCATGGCAGCTCAGGATTGGCCGCGTGATCAGCTTCGTCTAATCCTTGTAGACGACGCCTCTACGGATGACACAGCCACTGTGATACATAATGCTCTGGTACAGTGGCCTGGCAGCCTGATGCTGCGCGGTCAGGGTCGTGGCAAAATCCGTGCATTGGCGCAGGCGGTGGCCGCAGCAGAAGACGGACCGCTGCTTTTCACCGACGCGGATTGCAGACCGAATCCGGGCTGGGTACGCGCTCACATGGAATTGCTGACCGATGCCACAGTTCCGGTAGATGTCAGCTGCGGTCACGTGCGTGTACTTGGCCCCGGCTGGGCAGGCGCACTGGAGTCGGTATCGAGTTTTCTCTCCTCCCTGCAAGTGCTTTCTGGGGTGGGCCGCCAGAACCCCGCTTTCGCACGTGGAGGAAACTGGGCCATGCAACGCAAAGCTTTGCAGCGCGCGGGTGGCTATGCTGGCCTTGAGGGTTTTGGTAGCGGGGACGACGTTCACCTGACACGGCGCCTGGTGCACAGCGGTGCACGCTTCGGCTATGCGGGCAATTCGTCAGCTCATGTGCTAACAACCATGCCAACAGATTCGGCGGCACGCAGACAGCAACTGCGCCGACGTTACGGCAAAATTCCTGTGCTGGAACAAGCCGAGCGCGTGCGCCAACTGTTGCTGGGTGTCGGCTTCAGCGGCATGCTGGGTATCACGCCCCTGGCCATTGGCGCGCTGCCCTTGTTTGGCAATGCACCCCTTGGTCTGCTGCTGTTGAAGTGTTGGCTGGGAGCCCTTGGCCTGGTGGTGCTGACTCTTGTACCCGTGGTCGAAATCGGCATCCGGCTGTTGGACGAGGGGCAGCAGCGCCTTCGTCTGATGCTGCTACTTCCGGTGCAGCCACTGCAGACAGTGCTTTACGGCATTTGGGGAAGTCTGGGCGGATACAGCTGGAAGGGGCACCGGACCCAAGCTGGCAAACCCAAACCCCACGGAACAGTGAAGGAAGCCAAGAGTGAGTGAAACCAGCCAGATCATCGCGCACAGCCTATCTGTATCACGACTGTGGAATGGTGCCAAGCTTTACGGATCGCTGGGCCTCAGCGATCTGCTTTCCAGGCCGATTGTCGCTGGCCTGCCCTCCGTGCTAATGGTAGAGCCTACCAATGCCTGCAACCTGAAATGCCCCCTCTGCCCCACCGGCGCAGGTACACTGGGACGCCCAAAGGCCTTTTTGGACTACGATCTTTACACGCGAGTACTCGACGAATTGTCACACGCGCTTTTCATGCTGCTGCTGTGGAATCAGGGCGAGAGCTTCTTACATAAGCGATTCTGGGACATGGTGCGCTACGCTACCGCCAAACGCATCTGGACCTATGCCTCCACAAACGGTCACTTTCTGGAGAATTGCGAAGAGATCGTACGCTCCGGCCTGGGTACGCTTCTTGTGTCTGTGGATGGTGCAAGCGCCGAGAGCTACGCCGCCTACCGGCGTAGCGGCGATTTTGACCTTGTGATACGCGGACTGAAGGAGCTGGTTGAAACCAAACGGCGACTGAACAGCAGCACGCCTGTGATACATCTGCAGTTCATCGTGATGCGTCACAACGAGCATGAAATTGCCCTGATTGACCGGTTGGCGCGCGAGTGCGGTGTTGATCGCCTCACGTTGAAGACGGTACAGATCTACGATGATGAAGACATCGACGTCTGGCTGCCGGAGGATATCTCCCGCTCTCGCTATCAGGTCGTTGAGGATGAATCCGGTACGCAACATTTTGCGCTGAAACACGGCTATCGCAATCGCTGCAAACGGTTGTGGACCCAGCCTGTGTTGAACGCGGGCGGCGAACTCTGCGTCTGCTGCTTCGACAAGAGCAGTCAGTTTGCCATTGGCCAGCTCCAGGAGCACAGCTTTCGCGACTTGTGGCACAGCAAGCGCTATCAGGATTTCAGACGCGCCATCTTCCAGGATCGGGGACAGTTTGAGATGTGTCGCAATTGCGGTGAGGGCGTGCGCCTGAATCTGGAACAGCGCGACGTAAAGGTTCGTCTCGATCGGCCGCTTGAAGAGAGTCTGCGCAATTCCGGGTTCACGTTGCCAGACCCGGCCCTGGCAGAAGAGAAAATACGTAGGGCAAGCGCTTCACGCACAGAACGAACAAACGACGGCGATGGTGTAGCCGGAATGTCCCGTGGTCACGGACCGCGCAAACTGGATGAACTGCCGTGACACAGGGAGTGCATAAGGCTGGATCACCGCGTACTTCAGCTACACTCCGGTTCTGGCCTCCGCCATGGTGGCTGAGGATGTTTCTCGTAGCGCTCCTGCTGACGCTGCTGGCCAAGCATCTTGACCTGCCAGCTCTGCAGAACCAGCTTCTGCATGTATCACCATTCTACCTGCTGGCCGCCCTCATTCTGGTCATTCCCAATGTTGTGCTGCAATACCTGCGTTGGCACACGCTGGTGCGTTCACAACTTCCGCAGATGCCCGCGACTCGCATCTGGCGCTCGCTCTGGATTGGCTTCCCTCTGGGCGTGGTCACTCCTGCCCGGCTGGGCGAGCATGCGCGTATCACCTGCCTGCTGCCAGCCTCGCGTACGCAGCTGACGACGATTAGCCTGCTGGACAGACAGGTGGGTGGCGTGATTACCTCAATGATTGGTGCCATCGCGCTCTGGTTGCTGCCGACCTGGCACGCGGCGACCTACAGTGGTATGGGCGAGGCCTTTCGCAGACTGCTCTTCGTTGCCGGTGGCGCTGTGCTCTTCTCCAATGCCGTGCTGCTGCTGACGCTATTGATGCCGCAGCACTTGACCTCCATTGTGCAACGCATACCGCGCATCGGCCTGCTGAAAACATGGATCAAAGTGCGTGATGCCCTGTGTCGTATCACGGTAGCTCGGCGTCTTCTGGTCCTGCTCTGGTCTGTTCTATTCTACTGCACTTTCATTCTGCAGCTCGTTTTCCTGATCGAAGGGCTTGGCTTCAGCCATCGCCTGCTCTGGGCCGCCGCCGCTGGCACCATGTTCATCAAGACTCTCTTCCCCATCAGTCCAGGTGATCTTGGGGTTCGTGAGCTTGTTGCCGCAGCGCTCTTCTCCACTATCTCTGTGGCACCGGAAGCTGCAGTGGCCGGAAGCCTGATGCTCTACATGATGAACGTGCTCCTACCTGCCCTTGTCGGGCTGGTCATTCTGCTACTTTGGCGGCGTCAACATCCGGGTGAGTCACAGTGATTCTAGACGTGCTAGGGATGGGAGCCGGTTTGGTCTTCCTGTGTCACGGCGGAATCGTCCTGTTCCGCTCCAAACATTTGTTGCGTGACACAGAGCAAAATCAAGACTCTAGCCCCTGCCATGCGAGTGTGCTAATCAGCGCACGAAATGAAGAAGCGGCTCTGCCTGCAACACTTAGCGCCCTGCTGAAGCAAGACCATCCTGGATCGCAGTGGGAGTTGATCGTTGTCGATGACTCCTCCACCGACGGAACTGCCAAGGTTGCCGCTGCAATGCAGCAGCCATTCATGGAGGCAGGCATCGGTTTTCGCCTGCTGTCCACAGACTCTCCTGAACAGGCTGCGGCCGCCGACCTTCCAGTGCGGCAGGGAAAGAAGCAGGCCCTGCTGCTGGCGCTGTATCACGCCTGTCACGAGCACATCCTTGTATTGGACGCAGACTGTGATCCACCCCCAAGCTGGGTCTCTGGCATGTTGCGCGTCTGGCGCCAGGAAAGTGGACTTTTGGCCGGTGGCTGTATCTTTGCGCTTCGTGACACAGCACCCTTCTTCTCTCGCGTTGTCCGGCTAGAGTACATGATGAGCCTGCTAAGCGGATTGATCAGTCTGGGAACATCTCATCCGGCGTATGCCAGCGGTGCGAATCTGGCCTGGACCCGCACTGCTTTTCGTGAAGCTGGTGGCTATCAAGGACTAGAGCACATCGCCAGTGCTGATGACACGCTGCTCCTGCAACGCATTGCGCGTAAAACAAACTTCAAGCTACAGGCCGTGTTGAATGCGTCGACCACGGTGGAAACCCGCGGACCATCGAACCTGAAGCAATTCCTCAGGCAGCGCATTCGCTGGAATAGCACGCAACGACATTTCCCTGATCGCCTGCTGCTATTCGGTGCAATTGGGTACTATCTCATCTGGCTCTTCGTCCTCAGCACGCCCCTGTTTGCCATCCTTGGATGGCTTGACTGGAAGAGCTGCCTCATCATCTTGTGCGGACACTTTGGCGCTACAGGCTTGCAAGCACTTGCCGCTGCACGTAGTTTCAATGAGCCGCAACTATTGCCCCTTTTACCCATGGTCTGGTTGTTACAGCTGCTCTACGTCAGCATAAGTCCTCTGCTGGGTTTGTTCGCACGTCCGCGCTGGAGGAAGCTGTGAGCCGGTTGTTGTATGGTGCACCACCACAATCGCTCTTCTCCAATGGCAGCACGCGGCTTCCACGGGATCTGGCAAAGGGCAGTTTTCTGGTCACGTTTGATGACGGTCCCGGACCGCAGAGCTTGGAACTCGCTCGTCAGGTAGAATCCGCAGGCGGAAGAGCCCTTTTCTTCCTCAGCACCAGTCGACTCGATCCCGACGCAGTACCAGCGAGCGAGTTGGCACTTGCCGAATCCCGTGCTCGTGAGCTGAAGGAGCGTGGTCATGTGATCGGAAGCCACGGGTTGTATCACGTTCATCTGGGCAGGTTGTCTGCGGAGCGTGTGACGCATGAGCTTAGCAACAGCAAGCGCATCCTCGCGGATTTGCTTGGCGCGCCTCCGCTCTGGTTCCGCCCGCCCTTTGGCTCCTGGCGACCTGGTCTAGACGAAGTAGCTGCGGCACAGGATCTACGACTGCTTTTCTGGAGCTGCAATCCGAAGGATTGGGCCGCAAGGAACCCCGAGTGCATTGTATCACGGGCGAACAGAGTATTGCGGGAGGGCGACGTCCTCTTGCTGCACTGCACCGGCAAAGGACAGAACTATACGGTCCAGGTCTTGCCCAGACTGCTGGAACTTGTATCACATCGCGGTTTGCATCCAATGGATGCCCGTGAGCTCGCAACGGATTAGCGATACTTCTCTTTCAACCACTGCACCAGAAGCGCTACAGCCTTGCCCCGGTGGCTATGCTGGTTCTTTTCGCTCATGCTTAACTCGGCAAAAGTTCTTGCCAAACCATCCACCTCAAAAATCGGATCATAGCCGAATCCGCTTTCGCCCCGCTGAGCGTTCGTGATACGGCCGTGACACACACCCCGAAACACATGCTCACGTCCATCCGCCTCGACAACGGCAATTACAGTTTCAAAGCGCGCTGTTCGCAGTTCCTTCGCAACAGCGTTCATCTCCCTCAGCATCTTGATCACATTATCCTGATACGTGCAACCAGAGCCAGCATAGCGGGCAGAAAACACACCCGGTGCACCATGCAAGGCGTCCACCATTAAGCCGGTATCGTCGGCGACGGCTAGTCCACCTGTATGGGCGTGTAATACGTGCGCTTTGATCATCGCGTTGGCTTCCAGTGTATCACCGTCCTCGACTGGCTCACTCAGGTCTGGAAAGTCAGCCAGAGTTTTCAACTCCCACCCTGTCCCGAGAGCGGCCCGAATCTCGTCGACTTTATGTCTGTTACCTGTAGCTAAATGCAGCAGCATACTTCCTCCGGTTTGCGCTCCTATTCTACCAAAGCTTCGCAAGAAAGGGATTGGCCCTCTTTTTAAGCCCTTCGTGCGGATAGCGTGTTGGACGACAACTCGATGAGCATTATGCTCTAGGCAACTGCAGCCAAGCTACGCGCTCTGCAGTCGGGGGTACTCTCAGGAGTGAAGGGTACCCCCACTTTTACCCTGCAAGTCACCGAGATAGCCAATGCACGTTTCTGGAACCTTCTTTCGCAATCTGCGCATGACCAAGGGACTTCGTCTAGAGGACATCGCCGCGTTGACAGACCTGCGAGTTCCCGTGATACGCAAACTGGAAAATGGTGATCATAGCCTGAAGCTAGACCAATTGCAGCGCGTTGCCAAAGCCTACGGATGTGAACTCTGGGAGGCCGTGCTGGGACGCTCACGCCAGGAATTGCTTTCTGAGGATTTCCGTCAAGGGGCCGAGCTTGTCCAGCTTTTCGAACTGCTGGCGGATCATATTCGCGAAACCAAGGACGTCAAGAAACTGCGCACCTTGGTGCAAGAGCATCCCGAGTACATTTCCTCGATTTTGCGTTTCCTGCTACAGGTAATCGACAGCGGACAATAACTCAGCCGTCACTCGCCAAGATTCAGCCTACTGCGTTTCATCAGCATGTAGTCCACGCGACTGGTTATGAGAACGCCTTTCATCAACCGGACGAATTCCGGCAATACCGGCATGACTACCAGCAGGAGCAATGCGGGCGGCCAATAGCGGCCACCAAGAAGAAACAGTGAAATGGAAAGCAACATATTCAGCACTACCCTAAGCAGAAGCGCAGTCAGAAAGAAATACCAGCAGGCAATCATCAGCGTGATGTAAACGGTGTAGACCCAGAAGGTGCCGGTCGCCCCCCGGAACACCGCCACCGCAGAGAGCAGCAAAACAATGGTAAACAGAAAAGGCGAAGCCTGGCGTTGTCGAAGCGCCAAACAGTAATGCGCCCCTTTGCCTGCAGTCGCCACCATTACGTGCTGATAAACAGGATTCAGCAATGGCCAGCATAAGCCTACCAGAAGAAGCACAGCTGCGTAGGCTGGTGAAAGCAAATGCCCGTAAAATGAAAACCAGATCGCGTGTTTCAGCCCCTGATTCCAGTCCTCTAGTCGGCAAAAGAGCATGAGTCGGCTTTGACTGCTGCCGTCTGCGCTCACGGCAACACGGTGCTCCAACCGGGATAAGGAAGTAGCCACCGTAAACTCATAAGCAAACAGTGCAAAGAAATGGGCCGCTAGAAGCGCACTGGTGCACCAGAAATAGTAAGTGGTGAATGCGCTCGATAGCAGGTAAAGGTAAAGCGGGTATGTCTCTTTGCGGATTGCGTGCAAGGCATCTCCTGATCAAGAACCTATATGTTGCGCCGACAGGATACAGACGCATATTCGATATCGCAACCTCTTCAGTTCGAAGAGCTCAATTATACACACTTTAGCTTGATTATATCACTATTATAATTACGGCGAAAAATAATCACGATACACATTCTTTGCTATTGGTTTCTAAGCTATTCGCGTACATTTAGGGCGTATAGCGATTCACCAGATTCAACGATTGCCAAACGTCTCCCCTTCAGGAGTGCAAGGTCAACTCCAATTCCTGACACACGGCAATGTAAGTCTGAGTGAGTTAGTTACGGACAGGGAGCAAGAACCTAAACCCAGGAGGACACGATGTCTGTTTCAGTGACCACCCGCAAGGTGCCCATCCACGAGATTGAGGCAGAAATTGCGCGCAGAAAGCAGCAGTCTCACACAAGCGTCCTGTTTGCAAGCTATCAGGGGGAAGTGTATATGGGAGTAACGAACCCGCTAAGCACACCGCTCTCAATGACATTGGAGGACGGTTACACGGATGGGCCGATTGTCATTATCGATGATGACGATTGAGCAACAGCTTCTCTTCTTCGGTGAGTGAGGCCACGACCGAGTCCCGTTGCTTCGTCAATGCAGCATCGGTCCTTTCACGGTCTATGTACTCACGCTGCTCGTTCACAGCAAGGTAGACCGCTTCGACGCCTTGCTCCATCAAACGCGCGAACTCATCTTCACCAAGCAAGTTGATGTAGTAGTTCGCAACGTCGATGGCTAAATGCAGCTTCATTCGCCCCCCCTTTCGGCCGCTGCCTGATCCCAGTGCAGCGGTCGAACTTTAACACAGTGTGCAAATCAAATCAAGCCCTAACGGGTGAACAGTGTTTTTATTCAAAGCTAAAATCTTGAACTTGCTGAGTGGATGCGGCTGCGAGTGATTTCAACGCTGCTCTTACTACTAAGCCGTACCCCGTCTAGATTCACAGAACCAAGTTAGGATATAGCGATTGATCCGCAAGCAGAAATTGCCTCCACGGAAACAATCGCTGTTTATCCTCTTCCGTTTTCTCAAAGAACTGTTAGGACCCGCTTACTCACATCGAAGCACCGGCTTGATCAAGCCAATGCCTCAGCCACAAGCTGCACGGATTCTGCGGGTGCTTTATGTTGAAGCAAGCATCGGGGGACGATCATGAGAGTTCTTGTCAGTGGAGCCAGCGGATTCATCGGAAGCGCACTGGCTGTGCGCCTGAAAAGTGATGGACATGTTGTGCTGCAGATTCAACGAAGCCCAGCCCTGTCTCGTGATGCAATTTGCATCGCAGATCTACTATCGGGTAGCTGCCCTTTTCCGCAGGTAGACGCCATGATTCACCTGGCTGGTGCCCCCTTGCTCGGTAGGCGCTGGACGGCGGCCTATCAGCGTGTGCTACACGAAAGCCGTGTAGCCCTGACCCAACAGTTGGTAATGCAGATGTATCACGCTGTCGCAAGCCCGCGCGTGCTGATTTCGGCCAGCGCTGTCGGCTACTATGGGGACTGCGGTGATACAATGCTGGATGAATTGGCTCCCGTTGGTTCAGACTGGCTGGCAGGACTGTGTGCCGACTGGGAATCGGCTGCTGCAAAAGCAGCTGAGCGTGATACACGCGTAGTCCAACTCCGCACAGGAATCGTACTTGGTCACGGCGGAGCGCTTCAGCAAATGCTCCCCGCTTATCGGATGCACCTGGGCGGTCGTCTTGGCACGGGTCGACAATTCATGCCCTGGATTCACATGGAAGATGTGCTGGGCGCCATCAAGCACATTTTGTATCACGAGGATCTGAATGGACCTGTGAATCTATGTGCACCTGAAGCAGTGCGCAATCGGGATTTCAGTCGTTTGTTGTCCGCACGCCCGGGATTGGGTGAGCTTCTGCCAGTACCAGCCTTCGGATTGCGCCTGCTGTTCGGCAAAGCGGCTCAGGTGTTGCTGTCCTCGCAGCGCACAACTCCGCGTGTGTTACAAGACAGCGATTATCGCTTCCAATTCACCAGCGTTGAAGCAGCCTTGCACAATCTGCTACCATGAAAAAGGGCGGATTAACTCCGCCCCGTGAACGTCTGCTCATCAGGCCTTGTGATACACCGGTCCATCCGGCGTGTCCTTTACCACGTATCCCAAAGCCAGAATCTCATCGCGCAATTTGTCTGCAGCAGCCCAATCCTTGGCACCTTTTGCAGCTGCGCGCTCCTGCACAAGCTCGCGCACACGGCACTCCAGATCGTCGTCGCAATCTTCCGATAACACTGCCAGGACGCTGTCCACACGCTCCATCCAGTACACAATGGCAGCCAACTCCGCTGCATCCACCACGCCAGCGTCCAGCAGTGCATTTGTTTCGCGCACAAAACTGAAAAGTTTGCCCAGCGCGTCGGCGATGTTCAAATCGTCGTCCATGGCTGCGCCAAAGCCTTCTTCACAGGTGTTCAACAACTGTTCTACCCGGCCTTCGCTGGACGCTCCCGGCTTGTGGCTGCACAACCGCCGGTTGAAATCGCGTAGACGGCGAATGGCCTGAGCACTGGCTTCAATGCCCGCAAAGGAGAAGTTGAGCTGCGCTCGGTAGTGGACCGAGAGTAGCGTATATCGAATGGCCACCGGATCCAATCCCTTCTCCAGCAGGTCGCGCAATGTGAAGAAGTTGCCCAGACTCTTGGACATCTTCTTGTTCTCCACCAGGAGAAACTCGCTGTGCATCCAGTAGTTGACAAAGCCAGCGCCTGTAGCACACACACTCTGGGCGATCTCGTTCTCGTGGTGCGGAAAACGGTTGTCCACTCCACCGGTATGCAAATCGAAATGCGGGCCTAGATACTTCATGCTCATTGCCGAACATTCGATGTGCCAGCCGGGACGCCCCTTCCCCAGATGGGTATCCCAGTACACGTCTCCGTCGCCGGGGACCCAGGCTTTCCAGAGCGCAAAGTCACGGGCGTCGTCCTTCTCGTACTCGTCATTATCCACACGACCGCTTGAGCGCATTTGATCTGGATTGAGATTGGCCAAGCGACCGTACTCAGGAAAAGACGAAAGCCGGAAGTAAATAGACCCGGCGTCCTCGTAGGTATAACCACGCTCAATGAGCGTGTCCACCAGCGAGAGCATCTCGGGAATGTGATCGGTGGCTGCAGGATACACTTCGGCGCGCTCAATGCGCAAGGTGTCGAGGTCATCCAGGAAGGCCTGTTTGTAGAAGGCGGTGAACTCGTTCAGCCCCTTGCCTTGTGCCTGCGAATCGCGAATGGTCTTGTCATCGACATCGGTGAAATTCATCACTTGTGTCACTGCGAAGCCGCGAAACTTCAGCCAGCGACGCAGCAGATCCTCAAAGATGAAGGTGCGGAAGTTGCCGATGTGCGCGTAGTTGTAAACGGTTGGTCCGCAAGTATACATGCCGACTTTGCCTGGCTCGAGTGGAGTAAAGTCCTCCACACGGCGACTCAGGCTGTTGTAGAAACGGATGCTCATGGAATGTCCCTTTGGTTCACAAGATGGGCAGGTGATGCTTGTCTTAGGCGTCCTTGGCAGTCTCGCGCTCGGCCTGTGCGGGGTCTGCCCCGGGTCCCGGACCGCTCGGCGGAGACTGCCTGCTACAGCCGCAGTCGTCCAAACCAAGACTCGGGTAACACAGATCGAGACGGCGCTTGTGATACTCACGCGCCCCCAGGAAGAAAATCAGCATCACGACACCGAAGAAGCGGAAGGTAGGTACCAAGGTTAGTGCCATCAGAAAGATGGACCAGCGCGCAGCGAATCCGGCGCGCTCGCCACCTGGCGCAGAGAGCATGCCGTAGAGGATGACGCCTGTCGCCGCAGCAGCTGGCCAGAAGATCAGCCAATCGTGTGTCACAACGGCCAATACTACAGCCAATAGCATCAACACCACGCTGGTCAGCCAAGTGCGATCCACGCCGTAGCTCACAGCAAAGGTCTTTTTGCCGACAGCTGTATCACCGCTGATATCGGGAATGGTTGTCAGCAGAGTAATCGAAAGCCCGGCGACCGTAATCGGCAAGATGCCCAGGAGCCCGAACCAGAAAAACTCCCAACCTCCCAGTGCAGCCCCTTGTATCACAAGGACAAGGCTTCCCAGCACTAGAGTCAGCGGTCCAAAGAGCGGATGGTCTTTTGTCGCCAGTGGTGGTTTGTTGTAGACAATGGCCGTCAGCAAATAGAACACGAGAGTCAGGATCACATTGCCCACTCCCAGTGCCAGCGCGATGAGAATGCCAAGGGCAAAGAGCGCCCATGCCAGACCAAGGGCAAAGGACTCGCTCAGGTAGCCGCGGGTCAGGATTTCGCACTTGCCGTTGATCCGGTCACCGTCCAGGTCGTGCAATTGATTAATGATGAAAGCGCTGCCGAGCACACAACTATACTGCAGCAACAGAAGCAGGAGATTGAAGAAGGGGCCGTCGTTGCCAGCAACGAAAAGCGGTTGTGCACCGGCGAGCAGAAAGATCCACGCCACCAGCACGAGGGTCGGTCGCGTTAGGAAGAATGCATCTGCCAGAATCCAGCGGCGGTCCGCCATAGGGTCACCCTTGCTTTTGTGGCACGAGCCAGTTATGAATATATGGTATCGCACCCTTTTCTGAATCAGTAAAGTCAACTCACTGCACTCGCAGCCGCCTGTTTCCGCGACAATTCCCGTTTCTGTGAAAGAGGGGGCAGACCCGCTTGGATCCACCCCCGCACAAAACAAGACATTGGAGGGATCGTGATCAGCGAACCAGCAGCAGGCGTTGCACCTGATGGAACTCACCTGCCTGCATCAGCAACAGATAGCAGCCGCTGGCGTTCTCGCCTGCCTGCCACTGCAGATGGTGCTCACCTGCGGGCAGTGTTTGATGAATCAACTCATCCACCATCTGGCCACGCAAGTTGTAGATCCTGAGACTCACGTCGCTGCTCTGCGGCAGAGTGAAAGCGATCTGCGTACTCGGGTTGAAGGGATTGGGCGCACAAGGAGCCAGGGAGTAGCACAGGGGAAGCGATTCCGGCAGCGCCAGGAAATTCAACTCCCACTGGCACTCTTCGCCGTTTTCGTTCCAGACGAACTCCTCGTCCTCTACTGTGAAGTAGAGCGTAATGTCACTGTCGTAGTAGTCGCTGAAATCCAGACTGCTGATATCTGGAATTGTGCCGATGGCGTAATCGCCTTCAAACACAAGGTCGTCGTTGATGAAGGCGCTGAAGGTCACGACAGAATCATCCACATCCTGAACTTCAACGGAAATCGCGCCGCTGCTTAAGTCCACGATGAAGCCGCTGGTGGCGTCTTCAAAATGCCCCAACTCGCTCACTACACCACAGCCGCTACTGGGTCCGGTGCTGAGTGTCACAACGGGGGCATCATTGACAGCTACAACCTGCAGCTCGAAGGAAGTGGAAGCATCCAGTTCACCATCGCTGATGTTGATCGTCACGGTTGCTGTGCCGTACCAATCGGCGGCAGGCGTCACGGTAATCGTGCTGATATCGTCGTGATACATGGCGCTGAGATTTTCATTGCTTAGCTGGAAACTGATGTCGATCGGATCCTGCTCCACATCCACCGGCTCCCACAACAGACTGAAACTAGTATCCTCGTCGATGGAAGCATCCTCGATGGCGGGAGCCACCGGCGCATCGTTGACTGCGGCAAAAGCGGCGTTCAACTCATCCACCGTGTTACAACCGCCGTCGCTCACCGTCAGGGTAAAGGTCACAGCGCCATTCCAGTTCGCCGGGGGTGTGACGACCAGATACCCTTCCTCCATGGCCCAACCGAAATCCGCATCGGCCACATTGTCCGTCATGTTGATCAGCATCAACTCATCGCCATCGGCATCCTCGTAATAGCCCAGGAAGTCCTGGATGTACAGCGACTCATCCTCATTGGCCTCCTGATCGGCGAAAGCCTCAATCAGATGCGGGCAGTCGGGAATGACCGTCTGGAAAGACCAGATCTGGTTGGCCATGGTTCCGTCCGTGTCCACATCCTGCGCCAACACGGACCAGTAATACTGCGCGTTGTCCTCAAGTGATGGAAAAGTGAAGCTGGTGGCCTCTTGGTCGCTCCAGCTATTGGCGCCGTTCAACTCAGGGTCCGTACTCAAGTAAACCGTGTAGAGCTGGGTCCCCTCGTTGTCATTGACTGAGGCTTCCCAGCTGACTTGCTGCTGATTTTGTGATACAACGCTGCCATCGGCCGGCGACAACAAATTGAAGGCGCTGGGAGGCTGCGGAGGTACAATGCTCAAGGCGCCATCTACGTAAGAACCCGCGATGACCTCGCCAAACTCGTCGGCCATTTCACAGCCGCTGAAAGTCAATGGTGTTGTATCACCAATACTGCCAGCAAGGAGGTAGGACACCACAGCCAGAGTATCCCCATCTGCCAGGGTCAGCGGATTGGTGTAATCGTCCCAGACCACGTTGATCTGATCCGCTAGGATACCAACGGTCATGCCTTCCAGCACTGTTGAGGTAACTTCCTGGGGGGAGAAGCCTGCTCCATTGTCGGTCACATGCAATTCCAGACCCGCCACAGCGCTGAAAGCACTTACCGTCAGTGGTACGTTTACCGTGCTTCCCGCAAAACCGGAAACACTGGCCGCAGTAATGGTGGTCTGAGCTTGGACTCCGGCGGTGGCCAGCAGGCCAAAACAAAGGCTGATGCAATACCTGTTCATTATGAGATCCTTCCGCTATGTCTTGTCATAAGCCCCTCTCTGATCGGTTTGCGACACGGGGATCTTAAGCCATCGATAGCGGAAAGCACACTCTTGTGGGGTTACTATGTAAGCGGCGTGCAGTGAATTGAGAATCAGGCCGCGGCCAAAAAGCCACGCTTATTCAAGCATTTTTGTGTACACCTGTGCTAAAGGCTCCGCCCGTGAAGCTGACAAAGACCTGTTTGCCTAGTTTGAGTCGTAACACAAGACGAATGATTCGCGCGGGAATGGCCGCTAGTAACCGTCTGAAGGCGTTGGTCTTCACCGGATAGAAGTAGTCAGCATTCAGCCAACCCTGCTCGCTCCAGTAGTTGTAATCGGCCACATACTTCTCGCGATGCATGCGAATCTTTGTGCGAAGCTTGTGAAAGAAAACCAGATCGCTCAGACGCGGCCGGGGCAGAACGGGTTGTGCTACAGCCTGTGTGAGAGCTGCCGCAGCGCGCTCCAATTGACGTATCACCCGGCTTCGGTAGGGGCCTTCTTCGGCGAAGGCCGCCGACAACACACCAATGCGTCCAAGGATGTGAAATCCCATAATCCTCAATGGAAAAGCCAGCTGCTTGAGTGTTTCCGACAAGCCGCTGAGCTCGGTCGTTGACAGAAGCAGCGCGGGTTTGCCATGAAAAGCAGGACGGTGCAGACACCAGGCCAAGCGATCAAAGAGGTTTTTCATGGGCGCGGGGAGGCCGTGTACGTAGACGGGAGCAGCGAAAATCACTGCATCCGCCTGCTGCATGGAACGGACAATGGCGGTCAGTTCGTCCTTGCATGGGCACGCCTCTTCGCCTTTGCGCATACAAGCCAGGCAGCCACAGCAAGGATCGATGTGCCTCTTGCACAAGCGGATTTCTTCCAGCTCAAGCGTGTCGGTTGTCTGCAGCAGCTCTACCAGCCTCTTGCAAAGACCATGACTGTCCTTGCGACGTGGACTACCACTGATAATCAGGAGCTTCATGCGACCTCCAGTATGCGATTCATTCTGTGGCCAGCCAGCAAGCCGACTATTTGGCGTCTTCGCGGGAAGCCGCTTGCGTGGAAAGAGTTCGCAGCCTTGCACTGCCTCCCGGTACAAGATAGCCGCCGACGCAGGAAATGTGCGGCAACAAGCCCGCCAAGGGCGCGTGTTTTTCAACGGCTGATGTAGCCGTGTTACTGCGGGAGGATGTGTCTTGACCAAAGGGCACCTGCTTCGTGACACGGGCAGCAGTAGCGAAGCTGAGCGATGTGTTCCCACCCTCGTTCCGCAGGACTAGTTTCACGGCATGCTGGGCCAGCTCCTGCTGCGACAGTATCTCACAGCCATCAATGAAAACACGGCTGAGCAGCGAATATGGAAAGCGGTCTGCAGGCGGAATCCAGATCTGCATAGCGCCGGAAGGCGGATCATCCATCGGTCGAGATTGTGTCACGGAACCGTATTTCGCTCTCTGTGACACATTGCGCGTATTGTCCAACCGGCCCAGCGTTAGTCGACCGGCCACCATGTACACGGGAATCCTTGCATGAGCAGCAAGCAGTAGTGCTGCCAAATGCCCGGAAGAGTGCACACAATCCCCGCTGCATACATCAATGCCCTCTGCGTCTGTGAGCATCAACCATTCCTCTGTCGGGTGTCCCTTATCTGTCTTTGGTGCAGCTGCCGTTCGCCTCTGATTGTGTGTATCACACTCGACACAATCGGCTTTGGATTCAATGGGTGCGAGCAATCCGTGATACGAGAACAAAGTAGCCAGACTCGCGTCAGGTACGACTTGTACGCTACAACCGGGGCACTGCATGATTTCACCGATCTGGAGCGGATCGCCTTGTGAACTCATTGCTCGTGTTCCACGCGCCGGAATGGATGGAGGCCCTGTCAGCACATGTACCTGAATCCACTCTCTTCCCTCGCGGACACGCTGTTCCCCGTGCACTTTCAGCAGTGATACAAGTGAGGCCGAAGAGGAAACTAACACAAGGTGGCGCACGCCCTCCGGGATGATGTTCTGACACACACTATCGAGTGCGCGTGCAGCGCTGCGCTGTTCGCATTCGATACAGTCTGCGAGCGCTGACAGAAGGCCGCGCATGGGTTCTGTTGGCAGTTGCTCTTGCCGCTTTGCCTCCAGAAATCGCCGTATCACATCCATCGCCAAGTGTTCGGGATGAAGCCTGCAATAGACCGCCACTTCACTGTGAAAGGAGCGAAGTCCCTCCTCGAAGGGAGCGTCATTTTCAGCAGCGCAAAGAAGCCTCAGCATGCGGGGGATCATGGAAAGCAGACGTGAGCCTTTGCAATGTGCAAAGTGCTGATGGCGCTCTAGTAGAAGCTCTACTTCCGCCAGCCATTGCTGACTGCAACCGCGCGCTTGGCTGGGTTCCACCTTGATGTCTGTGTAAGTGCTCATAGCATTGCGCGCAAAGACCGGGTTTACCGTCGTCAGAACCTCGCTGATCCAGATCCGCAGAACACGCTCAACGCTTTGCAGAGGCTTCAGACGATTCGTTGCCAGTGGAAGACCAGTGACACACTGCCACTGACCAGGCAGGCGTAAAGTCAAATGCAGTAGCTGTGCATCGGCATCGGGATGAATGCAGGAAACGAAAGCGTTTTTCAAATCGCGCAAATGCGTCTCGGCCTCTGCTTCGATAAATGAGAATCGACCAGGAATGCGCATCCCCTGCTGTGATACATCCAGCGAGAGCGTATCGGCAAGTCGTAGCATAGCGGCCAAGAGTCGTTGGCGAACACGCTCTCCCTGCACAGCAAGGAACTCCGGACAGTGTCTGAGGTCCTCGTGCAAGGGGTAGAACTGCAGAAGACATGCTAGCGCGTTGGCCAGCTCTGCGGAGTGCGCAATAAGGTCATCAGCGCTATGTCCTGCAGCTCCTTCAGGAAAGAACAGCGTATGGCGGTGATCCTGAACGAACCCGCAAATAGCTTCTGCGTCAGTCCCCTGCCTCTTTTCGTTTGTATCACAACCGTCTTCGCCGGAGAGAAGGGCAGAGTCACGTAGCACGATACGAGGTAGCTCAACAGCCATCAGGCAGGTGGCAAGGGAAAGAAGATGGCGCTCGACCGGTAGCAATCTCTGGCCACTTTGCTCCAGGAGCGTAGTCAGCATCCTTTCGGTACACCCGGCACGACCCTCGTCAAGTACAGCCTTCGCCTCCGTCAGTTTGGCACAGAGATGCTGTTTCATCTCGGTGTAGAGGTGACTCTGCGGCTCCACACGCTTCTGAAAGGCATTGTGCGGACATTGCTCTGCGCTATCGCGAAAGTCAACACGGCGACGAAAGCAAGTGCCCGCCTCCGTCTCCCCGGGTATAGGCACAAAATAAGTGCACTCTCCGCAAAGGAGCATTCCATCTTCCTCCTGCTGTAGGGGAGTGTTGCATGACCATGCATAGAGAATGGAATTGCGGCCACCATTCGCCTCATGGTGCACACCTGCGCAGATTTCGTTAGCAAGAAGAATGCCAGAGCGCACTCAAGCAGAATACAGGCTCTTCAAGGGTGAAATAGCACGAGGAGTGTTCGAGTAGTACAAAATCGGGCCATAACGCATTTATCTTTGTCACACAGCCAGCACAGAGGCGCAACTCCGTGATACACAGGAAAGTCCTAGCTGCGAGCCAGCACGAGCCACCATGCAAAGACAGCCATCATGAAGCTCAGCGGAGTGAAGAGCAGTCGTTCCAGTAGCCCCAAGGCCATCAGGTTAAGCACAACATTCAGGCTGAAGTAGGCGGCGATGACTCCGCAACCAACACGAAACAGCCAGGCGAAGCGTCCCCCCCAGCGGCGCAGGTGTCCAAGAATAAGCAGGGAAAAGAACAACAGGATCCCCAGCGCGAACAGTTCCAAGGTTTGCAGGTTTGCCGGTAACTCGGCCACCCTTCCTCCCCAGGCAGCTACAGGTGGCAACATCCCCGATAGAAGCAGAATGTGATACACGGAGAGTATGGCGATCAGCGTCAGCAATCCCCTTCCGGCGACGCGCTGGCCCTGTGATACAACTCCTGTTGTCATGGTGCATCTCCTCATTCGAGAACGGTTCTTCTCCTGTCAATGTAATGCAGATAGACGCTACCACAGTGCCAAAAAACGCAGTGGACCGGCAGATTGCCTGCCGGCCCACGGCTGCGCGAACCTGTAACACAGACTCGCGAAACAGATTCCGATTACTTGATCAGCAACAGGCGACTCGTCTTCACGCTGTCACCCGTACGCAGCACCGCGAAGTAGGTGCCAGAAGCCCAGGCGGAGGCATCGACCTGCAGAACATGACTTCCAGCAACGACCTCACCCTGAAGCAGCACAGCTACCTGGCGTCCCAACAAGTCGTAGATCGCAAGGTTGACCAGGGTCGCTTTGGGCAGATCAAAACTCAAATTGGTTACAGGGTTGAAAGGATTGGGCCAGCAATCGTGCAGTGCGAGCTCCGTGGGCAACTGCGCAATGCGGCTCATATCCAGCACAGGTTGCACAATACCCAACAACAAGGCCTCGCCAGCGGGACTGGCTAGAACCACATTCTCCAACTCCAGCGCCCATCGTGTGTCACCTGCGGGAACGCGGAAGATCAGCTCAGCCAAAGGCTGTCCGGCGCGCAGCGGCACGCCCTCAAGCTGCTCAAAGACCATGATCAATCGCTGCTCGGTCTGATTGCTTGTCCAGTTCACGGCCAGTGAAGAACTGACATCGTTCAACTCCAGCTCGGCAGGCCAGCTCAACTGGAACTGCGCACCAGCCAGCTCAACATCGGCATCCAGTACCAGCGGCACACGCACCAGATCAGTGCTTTCACGCTGTATCACACCGGAACTCAGACATGTTGTCTCACCACCGCGGGCCAGTAACTCGCCTGCATTCCAGCTGCCATCCACGTCGCCCATGCAGACGCCCAGGAAGTCCTGGCCCGTCAAATCTGCAGACAGCGGCTCGTAGTCGTACGTAGTGGGTGCCAGCGGCCAGTTCGCCATGTCGATGGCATAACCGGCGGCGAAGAACTTCCACTCGCCCGTGGGCAGCGGATCCAGGTCAGCCAAGGCACGACGGATGGCAATCACATCACTAACGTTGACTGTTCCACTAGCATTCACATCACCCGCAACGAGCTGGTAAGGATCGTCAAAGACTTCAAGCTCTGCCAGATGGCGACGAATCTTGATACAATCGACAACCGAAACACCTGAAGGCACTTCGTCAACCTGCTCGGCACGCAGGCTGTAGTCGCCGATGGTCTCTACCAAAATCTGCCACTCGCCGTCTGCGTCGGTTGTTGAAGAAAGGCTGTCCGTGCCGGTCAAGGTCAGCAGGACATCTTCCATGTTGTTTTCATCCGTGTAGTAGCGGACCTGACCGCTGACCCAGGCATTCGCCTGTATCACGCTGACCACAAGATCTTCGCTCGCGGAGAGGCGCGAGCCTTCATCCTCCGCCGTAAAGACCAGCACAGCATCGCCCAACCAGTCGTCGTTGGAACTGATCGTAACCACACCTTCTCCGTCAATGCTGACATCGACCAGGTCTGTATCACCGCTGACGCTGTAACTCAAGGTCTCGTTGTCCAGATCATCAAAGACATCGTCCAAGTCGATGCTGGAATTACTGGAGTAGCGCCCCAGCAGCAGAGTATCCAATTCCTGTGTTACAAAGGGAGCATCGTTTACAGCGCTGACCGCTAAGGTAAAGGTGCCCTGGACGCTGAATAAATCTGCGGTTCCAGTCTCGGCGACGGTTACCGTTACCAAGGCGCTGCCGTTGTAGTTGGCGACAGGAGTCAGCAACCAACCGCCCGCCTGGGCAGCAACCGTACCTTCAGCCCATTCCACCAAGCTTACGGCAAGCTCGTCCTCATCGACATCGCTGAAGGAGGCCAGCAGCGTGGCGTTGGTCAGGGTCAAGGGCGTATCTTCCGCCGTCTCACGATCGGCGAGCGCACTCTCCAGTACCGGTTGGTCATTGACCGGCAGTACGGTGAGTGTAAATGTCTCGCTGGCCGTGATACGTTCAATACCGTCACTGGCCACCAGAGTAATCAGCGCACTGCCGTTCCAATCCGCACTGGGCGTCAGTACGATTTCAGACTCCGCCTCATCCAGCTCGACACTCACCTGTTCTTCATCGGCGCTAACACTCCAGGTGATGGGATCGCTCTCGGGATCCGTTCCCGAATAGGCGACGCGTAACACGGTATCCTCGTCCATTTCCTGATCGTCGATGGCGGTGATTTCCGGCGGATCGTTGACCGCACCAATGGCCACATCAATGCTGGCGTCCACCGTGTAGGCTTCCGCAGTAGCTGTTTCAGCGGCGCGTACGTAGATCAGAGCCCAGCCGTTGTAGCCCGTGGTCGGAGTGAAGGTGTATGTATCACCGTCCAGGCTGAAAGTACCGTGGTTGAAAGCCAGGGAATCCACAGCCAACTCGTCGTTCTCCACGTCCGCGAAGTTAGCCAGGAGCTCAGCCGCCGTCAGCTCGAAGGGCGTGCTTTCCGTGGCATCCACATTATCATAGGCTTCGCTCAGGTAAGGCGCATCGTTAACCGGAGTGACCGTCACCGTAAAGGTCTCGCTATCCGTGGCGCGAAGCACTTCATCATCGGCTGTCAGCGTAACCAGGGCACTGCCGTTCCAGTTCTCGGCAGGAGTCAGCAGGATCTCGCCCGCCAACTCATCCAGTTCCACATCCAGGTTTTCGTCATCGCTGCTCACGCTCAGACTCAGGCTGCCATTATCGACGTCGCTCACGAAGTACGCCACAGACAGCGTGCTGTCCTCGTCGAGTTCCTGGTCGTCGAGGGCGACAATCACCGGCGCGTCGTTGGCAGCACTAATCTCCACAGGCACAGTTGTGTCGACAGTATAGGCTTCCACAGTACCGACCTCGATGGCCGTGAGCGAAATCTCCGCGCTGCCGAAATAGTCGGCGGCGGGCGTGAAGGTCCAGTTGTCGCCGTCCTGTGATACAACGCCGTGGTCGAAGTCGATGGCGTCTACCGTCAGCTCGTCACCGTCGATGTCGCTCAGATGCGAGAGCAGCTCGCTGGTGCTCAGAACAAAATCCGTGTCCTCGACCGCGTTCACGGTTGCGTGCACCCCGGCCACTACCGGTTCATCATTCACCGCACTGACGATGACGGCGAAGTCCTCGGTGTCCACCAGACGCAGTTCTTCGTCATCTGCACGAAGCGTGACGGTGCCGCTGCCGTTGAAATCCGCCACCAGGCTAATCAGAATTTCCTCGGCGTCCTCGTCAAGGCTCACCAAGATGCTGTCGTTGTTGCTGGTGACGCTCAGCGTCAACTCAGGATTGTCCACATCGCTCACGACGTAAGGCACGGCTAGAGTGCCGTCCTCATCCATGGTCTGCGTGTCGATGCTGGCGATGACGGGTGCATCGTTTTCGGGAGCGATATCCACATTGATGGTGGTCTGCGCCGTATAGTGCTCCACACTGTTCTGCTCGCGCACCTCAACGGTAATCAGGGCAGCGCCACTGTACTCGGACGTTGGCGTCAGCTGATAGCCACCGGCCACACTGACTACCGTGCCCTGATCGAAACTCACCTGATTGACCACCAGCGCATCGTCTTCCACATCCTCAAACGCGGCCACCAGATCGGCGCTTAGCAGCGTGAAGGGGGTGTCCTCGACTTCTTCGCGATCCTCAAAAGGAGTTGCCAGCGTCGGCACATCGTTGACGGGTGTCACAGTAACCATGAAGGAAGTGCTGCTGATCGTACGGGCAACCTGATCGTTGGCCTCGAGGGTGACGAGGCTGTTGCCAAACCAGTTCGCCACTGGGGCAAGGAGGATTTCTTCGTTGTCCAAATCCAGCTCGACGGTCAGGAAGGCGTTTCCAGTACTGACGGAAAGCAGCAGCTCGCCGCCGTCGATGTCGCTCACGGAGTAGGCGACTTGCAGGTTGCCATCTTCGGCCAGAGTCTGATCCTCGATAGCTGCAATCACCGGCGCATCGTTGACCGCGTTCACTGTCAGCTCAAAAACATCCTGCACCGTGTAGTGTTCGGCAGTGGAGGCTTCACGGGCAGTCACGGTTACTGTGATGATTCCGGACCAGTCGGCCTCGGGCGTAATCGTCCAAACGCCCTCGAACAAGCTGGCTGCGCCTTCATCCACGGCCACACCCTGAATGGAAAGCACATCGTTTTCTACATCACTGAAAGCGGCCAGCAAGGTGGCCGTTGCAACGGCGTATTCCTCGTCCTCGTCGATGCTTTGATCCTCCAGCGGTGTTGCCACCACCGGCGCGTCGTTGACCGCGTTGACCGTCAGCGTAAAGGTCTCACTGTCACTTAAGCGCAGAACTTCATCGCTAGCCGTGAAGGTGATATTGCTGGTGCCGGACCAGTCAGCGTCGGGCACAAGCACAAGTTCGCCATTGTCGGTATCAATGCTTGCGCTAACCTCATCCGCCGATGAGCTGATGTCCAGCGTAAACTCGGCGTTATCTACATCGCTAATGAGATAGGCCACGCGAAGCTCAACATCCTCGTCGGTTGACTGGTCACCGGGAAGCGTAATCACCGGTGCATCATTGATGGCGTCCACGGTCAGAGTAAAAGTGCCCTGAGCTGTGTAGAGGTCTGCGGTTGCGGACTCGCGTGCGGTTATCGTAACCATCGAACTGCCATTGTAATCCGCAGCAGGCGTCAGCAGCCAGCCACCAGGCTGGGTGACCACGCTACCCTCGGCCCATTCCACATTGCTGATCGTAAGTGCGTCACCATCTACGTCATCGAAATGAGCGACAAGCACCGCGTTGGTCAGCGATAGCGCCACATCTTCGTCGGTCGAACGATCGTCCAGGGCCGAATTCAGATAAGGGGCATCGTTAATGGCATTGACCGTGACCAGGAAGCTCTCCTGGCTGGTGGTGCGCACGACTCCGTCGTCGGCGGTGAGGGTAATGGTAGCGCTGCCATTCCAATCGGCGGCAGGCGTCAACACAATCTCCTCTTCCACTTCATCCAGAACAGCGACCAGATTGACGTTGGAACTGGCCACAGACCAGCTGATGGGATCAGCTTCCGGATCTGTGCCGGCATAAGCCACGCGCAGCACATCATCCTCGTCCATGTTCTGATCGGCAATGGGATCAATGTCCGGGCTGTCGTTGACCGCACCAATGGCCACATCGATGGTGGCGGAAGCGGTGAAGCTGTCGACAGTGCCGTCTTCAACAGCGGTGATCCCAATCTCGGCCCACCCGTTGTAGCCTTCGTCAGGCGTAAAAGTGGCGGTCCCGGCGGCATGCACGACGCTGCCGTGATCGAAACTGACACTCTGCACCAGCAGGACATCGCCGTCCACGTCATCAAAGTTCGCCAGCAGTTCGGCGTCCGTCAGCTCAAAGGGCGTGTCTTCCAAGGCCTCTATATCGTCGTAGGCTTCCACCAGATAGGGCGCATCATTGACCGCGTCAACCGTAAGCGTGAACTGCTCGCCGTCCGTCAAACGAAGCGCGGCGTCGTTTGCGGTCAAGGTGATCGTGGCCGTGCCGTTCCAATCGGCAGCTGGCGTCAGCACGATTTCCTCCGCCAACTCATCCAGAGTCGCAAGCACATTGGCCTCGTCACTGCTCACGCTAAGCTCGAGGGAGGCATTGTCTACATCGTTCACAGAATAGGCGACGCGCAGCTGCACGTCCTCATCGGTTGACTGATCAGCAATGGCGTCGATCACCGGCGCATCATTGACGGCATTCACCGTCAGTGTAAAGCTGTCACTGGTGCTGTACGCGTCTGCCGTGATGGTCTCGATGACGGTGACCGTAATCGTCAGATCACCAAAGAAATCTGCTGCGGGCGTGATACGATAATCATCGCCCTCGGGAGTCACCGTACCGGCACTGCTGCTAACCTCGTCCACACTCAAATCATCGCCTTCAGGATCGGTGAAGGCGGCAAGAATTGCGACTTCGGTAAGCAGGAAGGAGGCATCTTCATCAATGCTCTGATCCGCCAGTCCAGGATCAGCCACAGGTGCGTCGTTCGTCGCACTGACCACCAGATCAAAGTTGACTTCGGTGCTCAAACGCAGTTCGCTGTCGCTCACGGTCAGGGTAACCGTAGTCGTACCGTTCCAATTGTTTGTGGGCGTCAGGGTAATCTGACGCGCAGCACCATTGACGCTGGCGCTCACATCAGCCTGATCGGTGGCCACGGCAAAGTACATCGTATCGTCTTCAGGGTCGCTGGCGGTGAAAGCAACCGTAAGCGGCGTATCCTCCGAAGCCGTCTGATCGGCGATGGCACCCACAACAGGAGCATCGTTGACCGGCGCAATGTCTACAGAGATGGTCGCCGTAGTGCCCAGGTCATCCGGGTTGACGCTCTCGCTCACATACACCGTGACTTCTGCAGCTCCGGCGTAGTTTTCTGTAGGATGCAGACTGTAGGTGGCGCCCGAACGGGTAACGGTGCCGTGATTGAACTGCAGACTGTCTACCTCAAACTCGTCCCCATCGGGGTCGGTGAAATGCGTTTTCAGCGCGTTGCCGTTGACGGTGGCAATCACATCCTCCGTCATTGCCAGTGGATCACAAGCCAGAATCTGCTCTGGTGCGTCATTGACAGGTGTAATCCTGATCGGGAGGTTGAACACGACCAGCGTGTCGTAATTCGTATCCTGCAGCGTCAGGCTGGCGGCGGCAAAACCGTAGTAATTCTCGGCATTGCACAGCGTCCAAACGCTACCGGCTTGACTCACCGAACCATGGTTGTAGGTGATGTCGGTAATAGAGAAGCTGTCACCGTAGGGAATATCATCATCGTAGAAATGTGTCACCAGAGTATCGGCGTCCAGTGTGAAGCAGTCGTCCTCGGCCAATAGCAGCGAGTCGAAGGCCTGAACCAGCACCGGATAGTCGGCGGCAAAGGCAACGTTGATGGTGAAGGTTTCCAAATCAACGCTGCGGGAGGGAAGACCGTCAAAAACGCGCACCGTACCGGTGACGCTTCCGCTCCAGCCCGCACTGGGATCGATGCCAATCCAAATGGTATCGTTATCCGTCTGCTCATAAACACTGAGCAGAACGTGATCCGAATCGCTGGATTGTAAAACTACGCCCAGATTACTGGCGGGATCATCAGGATCAGTGACATAGATCGGGTGGATCTTGGATTGATCCTCTGTCAGGTTGGCTGTTGCGATGGGATGGATCGTCGGCCCCGTCTGCGCCAACGCCCCCTGGACCAGTAGTAGCAGTATGCCCATCACCAGACAGATACGCTGTCTCATAAAACTATCCTCCAACTTGAACCCAATCGGACCTGATCTCCGCGGTGTGATCTCCAACCGGCTCTCCCGAAAGGGAAGCTGGCGTCTCCTCTACGCACCGCACCGGGGGAGTGGTGCAGTCTGCAGCAAAGGTGCCAGGGTCAGCGAAGTCAACCGGTACACCATAAGGCGTAACGGACATATCGTCTCCGCGGAACTCGATCTTTGGCCTGAGACCGTCTCCTTTGGCAGGAAAGAGGCTAATTCTCTGCGGAAGGCTCTGTGACAGGTCGCACAAAGCGGAGGTAAGCGCGTTCACCTCGGATGGTATACACTTTTTTGCCGGGTGTGGAGAGTTGCCACTCTGCGGACGGGGCAAGCTGCAGAACCTCAACACCGAGCGAAGGCAGATGTGCAGCCAAGGCCAGCAGGATCGTATCCATGCCTGGGTGCTGCCAACAAGCGGGTGCAGGTCGCAGCTCACCACCGCCCAGGCCATCCAGGCGCAGATAGCAGGCAGGGTGTTCTACGTGGCTCAATTGCAGTTGGCGAATGCAGTCGGCGTCTTCGAGCTGCAATCCGCACGAGGACAACTCGTCGCACGGCGGTTGCAAGGGTAACAGCTCGAGCTCGTTGCGAGCATCGGCGGTCGGAGCGCGCAGTTCAAGGCAAAGCTCGCGACGCACGTCCTGCTTGCGAAAGCCCAACTCACCTGCAAGGCTGATCAAGCGCGCGGCGGTGTGGTCGCCCTCCTCCAGTTCCCAGAGTACGGGTTTCCAGGGGCGGGTCTCCAGCATGTTCTCGAGCAGGGTCTGAACCAGACGATACCAAGGGCCGCGTGCGTCAAACCACAGATCCACAATGCGCTGCAGTTCTTCGCCCTCGTGCAACAGCGCCACTCGGCTCAAGGGACGTCGCCCCTCGCACGCCCACCAGCAGTCGGCGGGACAAGACACGCCCTCGCGCCACAGACGACGCCAGGTCACGGCGGCCTGTTGAATGCGGCTGCGACCGTGAATGCCCAGGTTGCACCAGGCTTCCAGCTCTTCCGGGGTGATCGAACGACAGACCAGGCCTTTCATCAGAACTCCGTTCCCAGGGTGAAGAGAAATTGCGGGCCGTCGGGATTGCCATCCCACGTAGTGCGCCAGGCCCAGTCCATTTTGATCAGTACCACGCCCAGGTTGGCGCGCACGCCCCACCCGTAGCCCATCAATAGATCCTCCAGGTGCCCGTCATCATCCACGGCGTCAAAATCCCCGTCGTGATACCAGGCGGTGCCTGCGTCCATGAAGAGGGCGCCACGAAGGTTGTACAGCACAAGTTGAGCCGGCCAGCCGGTGACCAGATAGCGCAACATGGTGAAGCGCAACTCCGTGTTGGCCAACAGGTAATGATCCCCTTGGGCCTGATAAACGGCTGCGCCTCGCAAGGGCTGAATGTGATCGGCGTAATACAAATCGGAAACGTCCGAATGCAGCGTGTTGGCCGTTGAATCCGTATCCGCCTTCCAGTACTTGGCATTGATCCAATTTGTGCTACCCCCCACGAAAAAGCGCTGCGGCGATGGACCCCAGGAGCCGCCACCCGCCAGTCGCAGTGCGATCTGCACGTCATTGTTGACACGCAAATAGCGGCGCGCATCCAGTTGTAGCGACTGGAACTCATTGGCCGTGCTTTCTTCGCCGGCAAGCGGGATGCTGCAGGTGTAGCTCAAACGCTCGCGGTGTCCATTGATCGGCCCGACCGAGCCCCAAAGGATATTGTCGAAGGTGTAGGCTGCAGTGCCCAGCAAGAAATGGCCACGCTGGTACTTCTCGTAAATCGGGCTGTTGTAGCGATCGTATTCCACCTCTTCGCTGTTGAGACTGTCACGCAATACAGCGCTGTAACTTCCTTCCAGCGACAAACGTGTGTACAGGTTGAGCGGATACGCGGCAATCAAATCGGCCCCGACCACGCGGTCGCGGTAATAGCGGTTAGCCACCTCGCCCTTCATGTGATGCACATTGTGAAAGCCGCCAAGGGTCCAGCTGACGCGGTGCGCCTGATTCTGGTAATAGGCGTAAAGGTTGGCCAACTCAATACGATCGTAGACGTTGAAGTAGCCGTAGATGCGATGGTTGCCGAGCAGATCGGAAAACACGATCTGACTGACGCCCTGAAGACCAAAAACATTGTCGAATTGCGCCTGTGCCACAGCCACATCCGGCGAGAGCTTCACTTTGTAGGGATGACTGATGTAGTTGCCCTCTGCATCTAGACGGGGCGGCGTGATACCGGCGTGCAGATCAAGTTTTGTATCACCCGCAAGGCTGTCGATCTCATCGGCGCGCTCGGGCCAGCCCTCTTCAGCGATGCGTTCAAGCAGATTGAAGTTGAACTTTCGCCAGGCGGTGTCGTCTGTATCACTAACGCGCTCTTCGACATGCATCACTTCCTGCGCCACTTCCAGATCGTCGTGCTGTAGTCGATTGAAGGGCAGCAGATCCAGATCGTTTGCTGGCATCTCTCCCAGATAGGGAAGCTGGCCTACATCCTTCAGCAGAAAAACATCGTAACCGCCCTGAGCGAAGCTGCTGAAGGCCAGCCTCCCGTTGCCTGCAAGGGAAGGCTGAAACAGCCCGGTAAGCATGCGCGTACGCTGGCGGGGAACCGGCAAGGTCTGTATCACCTCAGCGCCAACGAAATCGGCCGCATTCAGTGTCCACAGATTGTAGGCTCCGCCGACGTCACACACAAAACCGATTTCGGCCTGCGCTTGTATCACACTGTCGTACTGTGAGTTTTGGATTCCGTAACCGCCGGAAACCAACCTCCCTGAGCGATCCGCGCCTTCCAGCCAGATCGGCGACCGTTTGTCGTAGCCGGATTGCGTGACACGTCGCACACTGAGATCAGCTGTATCACCGTCATCGCCAAGATGGCTCAAGTCCATCATGTAGATATCCTTGCTGCCGTACTTGCGATGACTCATGTTGTGCATCTGGTCGCGACTTAGGTCGCCGGCGCGATCGCTGGCAAACAGAAGCCAACGGCCATCGCTGCTGAAGGCAGGATCCAGGTCGCTGTAGCGGTCATGCATCAGCTCGATCACACGCGACTCCTGCAGATCATAAAGCCACAGATCGGTATGTCCTTCTTCCAGAGCCACAAAAGCGATATAGCGGCCGTCGGGACTCCAGACAGGGCTGAAGAGGCCGTCAAGTCCGAAGCGCAGTTCTTCCTGCTTGTCGCCGTCACTAGCATCCAGAACAAAGAGAGCATCCTCGGCGCCCGCCTTGGACGCCAGGCAGAGTCGCTCGCCACTTGGATTGAAACACAAGCCGGGACGTAGCCAGTGCAGGTTTTCGAAATCCCCCGATTGCTGTGCCGTGAAAAGGCGCTTGACCTTGCGCTTCTCAGATCGCAGGTCCACGCTCAGCAATTCGAAATAGCCGCTGCGATTACTGAGAAAAACTACTCGGTCGCCGCCGGGAGAAATGGCCGGGCTGGTATTAATGAAGTTCTGCCACTGTTCGTGATCGCTGAGCGCCTCGGCGATATCGGCGGCTGTATCACGCTCGGGAATCAAAGGCCAGTAGATTTCCTGCAGATAGCGATGCCAGTTCGCGCTGAGTTCCTCGCTGCCAAAGCCCAGCGTCAGCTCCAATGCACGCTCCATATTGCGCAAGGAACGAACCCTGTGATTCAGCTCTGTCACTTTGCCTGCGCCAAACTCATGATCGATGTAGCACAAAACGCTCTGGCCGCCTTTGTAGGCCAGATAGTTACTCAGGTATTCGATCTGCTCCGGCAAATAACCGCTGATTGTGGCATCGGCCATGAACATGTTTGCGTCACGATCCCAGCCGCCACGACTGTGATACTCGGCGCTTCCCTCCACATACCACAGAGGCATCTGAAAGCGTATCGCACCCCGCAGGATGCTCTCGCCGTACATCATGGCCAAATGCAGAGCGTGTGTCACTTCATGGTGTATCACATGGCGGTAATCCTCCCAGCTTCCCTGGAAAGGAACAACCACGCGCCCCTTGTAGAATTCCGTGAATCCACCCACACTTTCCGACTGCGGTTGGTCGCTGACATTGGTGTTGGTGAAATCGTTGTGGCTTTGATACGTGAGAATCGTGATACGTTGCTCTGCGGGGGGGATCCAGTCGAAGCGCTGCGTAATCAGCGTGAATACACTGTCGGCCACTTCAGCTGTAAACACGGCCTGGTCCAGGCCGCCCTGGTAATAGTAAACGTCGAAGTGCTCGCTCTGGATGTACTGCCAATGCTTGTACTCGTACTGCACCTTGTTCTTACCAAAGGCAAAGACCAGCTGGGGCAGCAGGCAAAGCAGCAGAAGGAATCTGAGAGGCTGCAACATGATGCTTCCGGATTTTCGGGTCTGCTGGAGTTGACGCACTCCTACTCCGGATCACTCAGCAGTGCGGCCAGATCGGGACGATGGCTGACAAAATCCTGCAGTTTCTGCTGCAGTTTCATCAGGCTTCCGGCATTCTGGATCACATGAGTGGCCCGGGCCAACTTCTCCTCCTGGGGCAGCTGTCTGCGCAGGCGGCTCAGGGCTTCTGCGCGGCTCAGCGCCATGCGTTGCATCAAACGTGTCACACGAATCTCATCCGGTGCGGCCACGATCCACAACTCGTCGAACTCGCTCGCAATGTCCCATTCCACCAGCAAGGCAGCGTCCACAATCAGCAGTTTCTGCGATGGTGCCAGGGCACGGCGCACGTTCAACTCACGATGAAGGTAGGGAAAGATGATCTGGTTCAGTCGCTTCAGTTCGGCAGGATCAGCAAAGACTCGCTGTCCCAGCTTGGCTCGTATCACGCGCCCGGCTTGGTCAAAGCACTCCTTACCGAAAGCGCTGCGCAGCTCTTGTTGAAGTTGTGTTTCAGTATCCTGCAGTTCGTGGGCGATGCGGTCGGCGTCCAGAATCACCGCACCACGCTGTTTGAACCATGCGGCTACTTCGCTCTTGCCCGCAGCAATACCGCCGCTAAGACCGACCTGCATGTGCTAGAGCTCCGCGTCAGAAAGCCCGCCCTCATCCATCAGCTTCTGCAAACGTGTGATGTGCGCGCTCAAAGACACATCATCGGGACACTGTCTCACCAGGTACTCGTAGACTTCCATCGCAAGATGATAGTAGCCCTGTTCCTCGTAGATGCGTGCCAAGGTACGCGTGCGGACATTGGGACTCAGGTTGGCGGTCAAGGCCTCAACATGACTCAGGGATTCAGGTAGCTCGACCTCTTCTTCCGGCTGATTCTGCGTCAGGTTGCGCAAACGCCTGGCCTCACGCTGTAGCCCTGCCAGACGGAGGATTTCCTCCGCGTCCAACTCAGGCTCCAGCTCTGGCTCCTCGGCGAAGTCTTCTTCTACGGCTTCGTCCGCTGAATCGTCTGCGCCCTCGGCGAGCCCGGCAGAGTCAGCTTCCGTAGCCAGCTCGGGCTCTGGCTCCTCGGCAACGTCTTCTTCTACGGCCTCGTCAACAGAATCGTCAGCGCCGTCGACGAGCCCGGCAGAGTCAGCTTCCGCAGCCAGCTCGGGCTCTGGCTCCTCGGCGAAGTCTTCTTCTACGGCTTCGTCCGCTGAATCGTCTGCGCCCTCGGCGATCTCGGCAGAGTCAGCTTCCGCAGCCAGCTCGGGCTCAGGCTCCTCGGCAAAGTCTTCTTCTACGGCCTCGACCGCTGAATCGTCAGCGCCGTCGGCGATCTCGGCAGAGTCAGCTTCCGCAGCCAGCTCGGGCTCAGGCTCCTCGGCAAAGTCTTCTTCTACGGCCTCGACCGCTGAATCGTCAGCGCCGTCGGCGAGCCCGGCAGAGTCAGCTTCCGTAGCCAGCTCGGGCTCTGTTGTGCTTAGCTCCACGACCTTGAACTCGACAGGAGGACTGATCTCCGCAGGCAGAGGTTCGCCAAAGGCCTCCTCAACGGGAAGCTCCAGCCGCGCAACGGACTCCGCAACGGCATCCTTGCCAGCTTCGGCAAGATCCACAACGCAGCTGCCCTCTTCAGGGTTGGGGAAACTAAGCAGTTCCTCCACCTCGCGCGGCAGTTCCATTTTCTCGCCGGAAGGATTGGGATTGGCCTGTTCGTCCAAGAATTTTTTAATCAAACGCTCGTAGCGTTTTTCACGCGCAGCCCTCTCGGTGCGAGTCAGAATCAGAGCCTGTTCGAAAGCGTAGTTGGCCAACAGACCGTGCTCTTTGAGCATGCGAATGCGCTGCTGGCTGAACTGGTCCATCTGATACACGCGTTTGAGCAAGCCGTGATACTCCTCGTGATCGGCGGAAGTCTCCACCAGGCGATCCGACCAGGCCGCACAGATGCCATCCACGTCCTCGCAGCAACGCTGCAACTCGAACTGTCCTTGCATGCGCCGGTCTTCGGCCAAATGCAAACGGGCAATCTGCAAACGGGCACTGCTGTAGTTTGGATACCGGCTCAACCCCTCCTGGAGAATCTTGCGCGCCTCCCGGTTCTGCCCTGTACGCAGGTACAGATCCGCCAGCCTCGCGAACAGCCAGGGGCGCTGATGGAGCTGCTTCTTCAGGAAGTGGATCTCACTTTGCAGACTCATTGGATCTCCTACCAGTCCGCCAGCATCTGCTCATTGATCCGGTTCACCATCTCCTCGACCGCCAACTGAATGGCGTCGGCGCGCTCCTCACTATTGGGATCGTAATCGCCATAGGAGCTGAGTTGGGATTCCCAGAGAACACCGCCCTCCACCAGGTCCTCGAAGAGAGCCTTGACCTTGATCGTCACACGAATTGTGTTGACCTCCTGGTCAGCGGTGTATTGGGTGGTCTGTTCGCTCAAGCTGATCAGCGTCAGTGTCAGTCGGCTATCCGCCTGCTCGTCGCTGGCAAGCTGCAACAAGCCTTTACTGAGGAAGTGCTCGTTCAGCAAACTGCTGATTTCTTCGGCAATGCCGTACTCGGAGGTCTCGTTCTGCATCAGCGGAATCGACACCGTCTTCAGGTGTGGCGGCAGGCTACCCTTGAAGCTGTAAAAACTGCATCCGGCCAGCAAGCACAGTAAAAGAACCAGGACAATCTGCCCCGGTCGTTTTGTCTGCGTACACCCTGCGGTACATTTGTTCAGCAAAGACCTACAGCCCATACTTGCGAATCTTCCGATACAGAGTACGTTCACTCAAACCCAGAGCACGTGCCGCGCGGGAGCGATTGCCCCCGTGTTCCAGCAGCACCTCCTGTATGTGCTCCTTCTCCAATTCATCGACAGTTAGCGAGGACAGATCCAGTGGTTGCTGCACTTGGCGCTGCTCTTCGTGCATTTCGGTGAGCAACTGACGAATTTCACTTAGCTCGTGCTGCAGGTAGAAAAACATCTGGCGCAGCAGATCCAGGTTGAGCTCGGGCTCTTCGGGTTTGCTGAGGCTTAGCGCGGGCAGGTTTGCGCTGCTGCCTTCCAGATCAAGGCGGCGATGGACGTCGCCCGCGTCGATGTCGCCGCGAGAAAGGATGAGCAGGCTTTCGACGAAGTTCTTCAACTCGCGCACATTGCCCTGCCAGTAATGGTCCTTCAGCGCTTCCATCGCGCTGGGGCTGAAGCGCACGTGGGCGCGGCCACTGCTCTCCGCAAAACGGTGCGCAAAGTACTCCACCAACTCAGGAATGTCTTCGCGACGCTCGCGTAAAGGGGGCAGATGAACGCTGATGGCTTTCAGCCTGAAGTAGAGATCCTGCCGGAACTGCCCACGGGCAACCTCTGTGGCCAAGTCACGGTTGGTGGCCGCGACAACGCGTACATCCACATGAATCGGCGTCTGTCCGCCCACGCGCATGAACTCGCCGGTTTCCAGTACGCGCAGGATCTTGACCTGCGTCATCAGCGGCATTTCGCCGATTTCGTCCAGGAAGATGGTACCGCCGTCGGCCAGCTCAAACATGCCCTTGCGCAATCGTTCCGCTCCCGTAAAGGCGCCGCGCTCGTGGCCAAATACTTCGGACTCGAAGATACCTTCGGGGATGGCTCCGCAATTGACCGTAACTAGGCGATTCTTGCGTCGGCTGGAGTTGTCGTGAATGGCGCGGGCGATGAGCTCTTTGCCACTGCCCGACTCGCCGGTGATCATCACAGAAAGATCCGTGTCGGCCACTTGCGCAATCAGAGTCGCAATCTGCTCCATCGCCGGACTGCTGCCCGCGATGCCCGCCTGTGCCAGGAGCGGTATCATTGATGCTGGTCCCGGAACCAGTGCGCCGTTTGCCGGATGCCCTCATCCAGGCTGACCTGCGGTTTCCAGCCCATCAACTTGCTGGCCAGGCGCCAATCGACGCAGCTGGTCTTCTGTTCACCCGGTTTGACTGGTCCGTGCGTTTCTTCACGGCCCGCCTCCAAGGCATCGTTGATCAAATGGAAGATGCGATTGACGTCGGATTCCACCGCCGTGCCGATGTTGCAGACACCGATGTAGTCGGCGTCCAGAGCCGCCAGATTCGCGCGCACCACATCACCGACGAAAACATAGTCGCGTGTCTGGGTGCCGTCGCCGTTAATGGCCAGGGGCTCGCCGCGCAGCATGCGCTGTGCAAAGATAGCGACAACGCCCGCCTCACCGTGGGGATTTTGCCGCGGTCCGTAGACGTTGGCATAACGGTTGACGGCATAGGACAAACCGTGCTGCACCTGATAGTAGTAGAGGTATTTCTCGATGCTGAATTTGGTAATGCCATAGGGCGAGCAAGGTTGACACAGCGCCGTCTCGGGTGTAGGACGTTCGTCTGTGTCACCATAGATGGCTCCACCGGTGGAGGCAAAGACGAAGCGACGGGCACCCGCTGCGAGCGCGGCTTCAATGACATTCAGGCTGCCCAGGATATTGCTCTGCGCATCAAAGATGGGATCGGCCACACTCTTGCGCACATCGATTTGCGCAGCCAGATGGATCACGCCTTCAACGCCCTCTTCCTTGGCCAACTCGCGCAGAGCGGCATCACGGATATCCATCTCGCGAAAGTCAGCGGCGGGGTTGATGAATTCGCGCTGGCCGGTAACCAGGTTGTCAACAATCAGCACTTCATCACCACGCGCAATGAGCGCGTCTACTGTGTGGGAGCCGATAAAACCCGCTCCACCCGTGACCATGATTTTCATTCTGCATCAACTCCTATTGGTCCAGACCCGCGCCGATATCTTGTCTCCAGCGCAAGCCCTCAAGGGTCAAACTTCGTGCAGCCGCGTACACGTGATCGCGCGCCAATTCAAAACTGTCGGCTACGGCAACCAGATTAAGCACCCGACCACCGGTACTCAGCAGGCGCTCGCCGTCCAGGCGTGTACCCGCATGGAAGACCTGCACTCCGCCCAGCTCGCGCAGGCCATGCAGCACTCGTCCTCCGCGCACCTTGCCGGGATACTCCTCATCGGCTAGCACCAAACAGACGCTGCGCCTCTTGCTCGCGGCCGTGGTCAGCGCTTTCGCATCCAGGCTCTGTCCATCGGCAATCCGCCATAGCAAAGCCAGCAGATCGTCTTCCAATAGCGGTAACAGCGCTTGGGTTTCCGGATCACCGAAACGACAATTGAACTCGATGACTTTGGGGCCTTCGCTGGTAATCATCAATCCCAGATACAGCAAACCACGATAGGGACGTCCCTCGGCGGCCATTCCCGCCAAGGTGGGTTCCAGGATCCGGGTGCGCACCTTCTGCAGCAAGCTGCTTGTTGCCAGCGGACTGGGCGCCAGGCTGCCCATGCCGCCTGTATTAGGACCACGGTCGCCGTCCAGGGCACGTTTGTAATCCTGGGCGCTACCCAGGATCCACCCCTGTCTTCCATCGCATAGCGCGAAGACCGAGATTTCCGGACCTTCGAGCCGCTCTTCGATCACGATACGCTGCCCTGCCTGGCCGAATGCGGCGCCCTCCATCAACTCGGTCAGGGCTGCTTCTGCTTCTTCCTGCGTGCTGGGCAGAATCACACCTTTGCCCGCAGCCAGCCCGTCGGCCTTCAGCACCATGCGCCAGGGAGCCTGGGGCAGCCAGGCGCGAGCCTGCTCGACATTCTCGAAGGCGATGAAGCGCGCCGTGGGTATCTCGTGACGGTGAAGGAAGGATTTGGTCCAAACCTTGCTCCCTTCCAGAATGGCAGCGGCACGGTCGGGACCAAAGACGCGCAGGCCGTGAGCCTGGAAAACGTCCACAAGACCACCCACCAGCGGAGCTTCGGGGCCGACTACCGTCAGGTCGATCTCGCGGCGCAGGCACCATTGCGCCAACGCTTCGTAATCGTCCATGCCCAATCCCTGCACCAGCTCGGCTTTCTCGGCAATGCCGGGATTACCCGGCAGCGCGTAAAGCCTTCCGCAGAGCGGGCTTTGAATCAGCTTCCAGGCCAGAGCAGACTCGCGCCCACCGCTACCCAGAAGGAGAATGCGGTACTTCATTGGATCGGTTCCAACCCCTGCTTCTTCAGGTAGCGCGCCGGGGAAGCCAGGAATTCCTCCCAACCCTCGTGCTGACGCAAGTTGGGAAAGAGTTCTTCGGATTTGGTCAAGGTCAGGCCTTCTTCGGACAGCCAACCCTTGGCGGCACGATTCTTCTTGAGCGAAAGCGCCAGCAGGCGATAAGCCTCGTTGAAGTCCTCCTCGGCATCCTTGACCATGGCAGCTTCAAAGGCCAGAGTGTGGTTATCCAGGGAGTAACGACGATTCATGAAGCTGACGATGCGACCGGCTTCGGAAACGGCGCCGCGCTTGAGCAGCAGCTCGACATAGAGCGTGGTCGTATGCTTCATGGTGCGGTAGTCGCGGCGTGTACGCGTGGAATCGTCCACCTTGAAGGGCCGGAAAAAGGCTTCCCGTGCACCTTCGTAGAGGCCTTTACGCTCTGCAAGAATCAGCTCGACCAGGCAAAGTTGCCAGTGGTCGCGCAGCTCCTTGAAGGGCTCCAGATCCTTCTGGACCTGGGAGGGCTTAGCCTTGAGCGCCGCCTCTTCCAGCTTGGGGCCGTCTTCCTTTTCCCAACGCTGCAGGAGCTTTTTCATTTCCGCCGTCTCGGGCAGTGAGGGCTTGCCGTGCTTGATCGCCCAAGTCCACCATCCCTTTGCGGCCGCGTCGTCTGCCGTCAGCATCATGGCTGCGCTTCCTTCACTTTGTTCCAATCCGCCGGTCCTGGCCGGCTATTGTCATTTGCTGTTTTCAGTGTACGCGCCGCGTCATCTGCTTCATGGCGCGCGAGGCCTTTGCCTTACCGCGCTTCTTCGCCTGCAGGCGGCTTTCGCGCTGGCGTCCCTGTGGCATGGCCTGCTCAAGGGGGGCTTCGCCCTCAAGCTCCCTTAGACGGTCGCGCAGTTCTGCCGCTGTCTCGAAATCCAGACGCGCGGCGGCTTCTTCCATCAACTGACGCAGCGCGGATGCATCCACCTGCGTCTCTTCACCGTAGGCGGGAATGGCTTCTGCCACCCGGCTGCCGCCCTTCTCAAAGGCCTCGATCTGGCGCGTGAGATCCAACACGTGCGTGGTAGCCATGATCTCTTCCGCAGACTTGGTCACCGTACGCGGTGTAATACCTCGCTCCTCGTTGTAGGCCTGCTGTAGCGCGCGGCGACGATCTGTCTCACGTATCACCTCAGCCATTGCGTCGCTGATACGATCGGCATAGAAGAGCACGGCACCGTCAACGTTGCGTGCGGCGCGTCCCACTACCTGAAAGAGGCTGCGAGCGCTACGCAAAAAACCCTGCTTGTCGGCGTCGAGCACCGCCACCAGCCCCACTTCGGGCAGATCGAGTCCCTCGCGCAGCAGGTTGACCCCCACCAGCACGTCGAATTTGCCCAAGCGCAGATCACGAATCAGCTCTACGCGTCGCATACTCTCGATGTCGCTGTGTAGATAGCGCACGCCGATGCCATGACGACCGATGAAAGCGGCCAGATCCTCGGCCATGCGCTTGGTCAGTGTCGTCACCAGCACGCGTTGGCCGCGGCTGCGTCGCTCTTCAATTTGGCCCAGCAGATGATCGATCTGGCCCTCGGTGGGCACAACGGTAATGGGCGGATCCAGCAATCCGGTAGGACGAATGAGCTGCTCGACGATCTCGCCCCCGGTCTGCTCCATCTCGTAATCCGCCGGCGTCGCCGACACGTACAGCGTAGAGGGGCAGAGGCTCTCCCACTCCTCAAAGAGCAGCGGTCGGTTGTCCAGTGCGCTGGGCAGTCGGAAGCCGTGTTCGATCAGCGTCTCCTTGCGCATACGATCACCGCGGTACATGGCGCGCAACTGCGGCAGGGTTACGTGGCTTTCATCCACCACCACCAGCAGGTCCTGCGGGAAATAGTCCATCAGGGTGTACGGACGAGTGCCCGGCTTGCGACCGTCCAGATGACGGCTGTAATTCTCAATGCCCTGGCAGTAGCCAATTTCGGCCATCAGCTCCAGATCGAAGCGTGTACGCTGTTTGAGACGATGCGCTTCCACCACCTTGCCTTCCGCTTCCAGCACGGCAAGTCGCTCTTCCAGCTCCTGCTCGATGCCTTGGCGCGCGTGATCGAGCACGTCCTGACTGGTGATGAAGTGCTTCGCCGGATATACGGCGGCGGCGGGTTGGTCGTGCACGACCTCGCCCGTCAGCGGATTGATGCGGCTCAGCCGCTCGATGGTGTCGCCAAAGGTGTCGATTCGCAGCGCCTGCTCCTCGTAACTGGGCCACAGCTCAATAATGTCACCGCGCACGCGAAAACTGCCGCGCTCAAGGTCCGTCGTGGAGCGCGCGTAGTGGACGTCCACCAGGCGGCGCAAGAAGTCGCGGCGATCCAGCTCTTCGCCCGCTCGCAGCAGAATCAGACCTCGCCGGTACTCGTCCGGATTTCCCAGCCCGTAGATGGCACTGACACTGGCCACGACAATCACATCCCGACGCGCCAGCAAACTGCTGGTGGCCCGCAGACGCAGACGATCAATCTCGTCGTTGATCGAAGCATCTTTCTCGATGTAGGTGTCGCTTGCTGGCAGGTAGGCCTCGGGCTGATAGTAGTCATAGTAGCTGATGAAGAACTCGACCGCGTTGCCTGGAAAGAAACTCGACAGTTCGCCATACAACTGCGCGGCCAAGGTTTTATTGTGCGAGAGCACCAGCGTCGGACGCTGCACACGCTGAATCAGTTGCGCAACGGTATAGGTTTTTCCGCTGCCGGTTACGCCCAGCAGAATCTGTTTGGCGCTATGGCCCAGCCCTTCAACCAGAGAGTCAATCGCCGGCCCCTGGTCACCCATGGGCTGAAAATCGCTAACCAGTCTGAACTGCTCGGCCATTTGTCGCTTTTGCTTCCAAACAGTTTGAATTTCATGAAGATACGAAAAAAGCCAGAAGTATCCAAAAGAAGTATAGATCCTTTGGACTAGTGTTCAGGCCAGATTTCGCTGTTGCAGGGCGAATTCTCTCCTCCCTGGTAACACGGATTCACATCCTTGAAGAGCTCGATCCAGGGCAGAAGCTGTCCCTCGTGGGCAATCCCCCGTGGATGATAAACCTCCACAGCGTAGAAGTTGTCAACCCCCTGCAACAGTAGCTGGATCAGGCAGTAGGGTTGATCCGAATGGCATTCGTAAACCTGAATCGTGCGGCGCACGCCTTCATTCGTCTGCACCCACGGTTGTACATGCAGGCTGTCACACTCCTGACGCACCTTTCCTACAAACAGTCGACGGGCTTTATCGTAGTCTGCGTCCCACATACCGTAGAAAGTGGTGATGTCCGCGTGGGAGAATTCCGTCTCGCTCACGAAGCTGATTGTCTGTACGTGATCCTGCGTCTCGCGACCAGTCTCCGTCCAGCCCTGATCCGATGGCCACACAATGTCGATACGTTCCGAACGGTCGGGTACGCGACTTTTGCTTTGCGGGACCACCAAGGTTTCCAAGGGATCGGCTCGCAAGCAGCTTAGGCTAACCAGAAGTAGCAGGTGAATCATGCGTAGATACATTGGGCCTCCAGGCAATGACAAGGCGAAAACATTTCAAGGTACCAAAATCCCCTCGCTCTCGTGTTCTGGCTCACACTTCAAGGAGCCGCAAAGCCCTATTCTATTGCCAACGATGTCCGAAAAGGCGTCACCGCAATCAGACGGGAACGAAGAAACAGGAACCAGAACATGAACCTCGCACTGCTTCTCTGCGCCCTCGCCCTGGTTCTGCGTCCGTTAGCAGCTTCGACTTGCTGGCAGGATGCCCTTGACGATCAGGCACGACTCAAACTGAAGTTACCCGCTGGAGAAATCGGCGGAATCCCAAATGTGATTGCCCAACGCGTCAGCGTCTGTACTCCGGCCCAGCTACGGGCCTTTGCCTTGCGCATCGAAAGCCCTGTTCCGGGAAATCTTAGTGTTCACCTTCACGAAGACGCGCTCGGTCAGCCAGGTGCTGCAATCGGTACTGGTTTTTCCTTTTCCACTAACGCTGCACACTTATGGCCTGAGTGGACCGAGTTTCCCTTGGGCGAAGAGGGCCTTGATCTACCCGTAGGCGATAGTTGGTTGGTTTGGGCGTTCGAGCCCATGGATACTGAGTATCTCACACTCTACTGTGGTGAAGGACTCAACAATAGCTGTTTGCTCGGGGATGGCGAAGGCTGGCTTGGCTGGCCAGCCGCTGATGATCTTCAGCAGCGTCTGCAAATCGCCTATGAAGACGAGACGCCCCCCTGTGCACAACTCGAGTTGGCCTGCTGCACCAATCTAGGCAGTGTCCGCGCCGTCGGCGAGGGACTACTCCCCCTGTGGAATCGCGGCCCCGGCACCCTGCAGGTGGAACAAGTTGGACTAGCGGATGGGAGCAGCATTCAACTGTCAGACGTCAATCTGCCCCGCCAACTAGCTCCCGGTGATACGCTGTTTCTCTCCTACGTGACGTCAGCGGTGGAGACCGGTGAGGATAGCTGCCGTATTGGCTGCTACTGGCGTGATGCAACCGGAAGTCATCTGCTCGAAGAACATCTCAAGCTACGCTACTCCACTTGTCAGCAGCTGACACGCAACTGGGACGGTGTTGAGGAAGAGCTTTGGTTCACCTCGGATCTGTGTGGATCCGGTAACTCGTGGCACGTCGACCGTGGTACAGGCGCACATGGCAATGTGGCTCTGCACGCAGCTCCGCAGAATAGTGATACACAGAGAAGTCTGATGTGGACGCTGGTACCGAATCCGGAAATGCAAAACCTGCAACTCAGTTTCATGCATAGTCAGCGGAATCCCGCGGCTACGGAGGTACACGGCCTGATTCTAGGACATATGCAAGCAGACAGCGTCTACTGGGACTATTCTCTCGATCTGTCCAGTGACAACTACCGCAGCGCTCCTGGACAGTGGAAGCAATTGACGCTTCATGCAAGCCAGAGTGCCGATACAATCGCAATGGGCTTCTATTACTCCGGAAGCAGAAGTGACGACTGGTACATCGATGATGTTGAGGTTTCCCTGGTCGATGCACCGGATTGTGATCCAGTTCACCTTGACATTCGCTATCAGAACGGCTTGTTGGAGTTTAGTTGGGATGCGCGTCCGGGCGAACTTCTACAGCTCGAGTATCACGCGCTGAACGAGAACCGCTTCGTTCCAATACGAATGCTAGACGCGGGTACGGGGCACTTTTCCATGGCCCCCGAGGGCGTCTCTGGCCTCTTTCGCGCGGTCGTGAGTTGTACTCCTGTCTTGCGTGATGAACTGGAAGTGAACATACCGGCTTTATCACGAAGCAATGCGGCCGTATTACGCAGCATTTCGACGATGATGCGCTAGCGCTATTCACCTTTGTATCACACCCGGGAGCCTGTAGCATACAGGCTCCCACTATTTTCCAGCCTCTTTCATCAGTAAAATTCTCTCCGAGACTCGCGACTACTGAATTCTGATCACACCAATGCCGATTCCCTCTGAACATGTGATACGAAAGAGGGTGAATCCATGATTTCCGGTGAAATCGACATCACAGCCAAGCGATCGCAGGATTTGGTGATACAGGACGAGCGCCACGTCAGTAGGCCTATTGTGGCGATCTGTTCCATGTGCAATCGTGTGCGCAATGAGGTTGGCGAATATGTATCACGTGAAAGCCTGCGTGATCTGGAATGTGCTTTCAGTCACACACTCTGCCCGGATTGTCTTCAATTGTATTACAGCACGCTTTAGATCCATTGCCTTCGCGGTTTTGTGCCCTTGGTCGGATACAGCGTGTACTACACAGCACCTCTTGACAGCTCATTGCTGGACACGGTAATCGCCCCTCGTACCATCCATACTCGTGATACACACATTGATACACGTCGCCAGACCCCTAGGTCGATGCTGAAGTGTTCAATCGCAACCCTATATTGGGTCACTTTCGCGAAAGGAATTCTTATGGCCGAGAAAATCGACGACATCAGTATCGAGTACCGCGATCCTGCAACAAACCAGACACTGGTGCAGCAGCTGGCTGCCGTGCCGCTGACGCGTGGCGCATGGACTACCATCATGTTCAAGTACCGCGAGCGCACTTCGCCCGAGGCCGATTTTGGCGCCATCAAGTATCGGGTGGGCCGCTACCGCAAGCGTAATGGCCAGTTTCAGCAGCAGTCCAAGTTCAACATCAGCTCAGTGGATCAAGCCAAGCTGGTTGTGGAGATCCTGAACCAATGGATCGCCGAGGACCAGGACGCGCCCGCCAGCGAGCCTGCGTGATCCAAGTAGAATCATGTCGCCAAACAAGCTGCTTCTTCTAGCAGATAGCCCGGAAGAGGTAGTTGTCTACAAGCCCGCCGGTCTGCACGTTCACCGCACCAGGCTGGCACACACAGAGGACAGTCTGCAGCGACAGTTGCGTGACCAGTTGGGCCAATGGGTCTGGCCTGTGCATCGACTAGATCGTGCGACAGCGGGGCTCCTACTGCTGGCACTAAACGCTGATCGCGCTCGTGATTTGCAGCAAGCGTTCGCGGCACACCGCATGCAAAAAAGCTATCTGGCAGTGATCCGCGGCTGGCCCACAAGCGACGCTGGTTTTTGCGATCGCGACCTGAAAGAGTCGGATGAAAAGGGCCAGATTCACCTGAAATCGGCCTTAACGGCTTGGCGGGTCCTGGCTCGCAGTGAGCGGCCTCACGCGCTCGGCAAGCACCAGTGCGTTCGCTATGCCCTCTTGCTACTACAACCGCAAACGGGAAGAAGGCATCAATTGCGGCGCCACCTTGCCGGGCTTTCTCATCCGATTCTGGGAGATCGGGATCACGGCGACAATCGGCATAACAGGCTACTCGCCGAGCACTACGGCTGGCGACGACTGGCTCTGGTGGCCGTTGAATTGGCGCTTCCCCCAGAATTGGGCGGATCGCGCTACTGCTGTCGTCCAGATGAGGACTTCCTTCAGTTGTTGAAAGCACTGGATCTATCAGCGGGATTTGAACTCCTGCAAAGGGAGGGTCTGCTTCCAGAAGAGTTGCCCATTGTATCACGTGGCGCCGTTCCTGTGGCTAGACGAAAAGCCGCGATCCGCAGAAGAGACTTTCCCAACAAGCGTACATGTCCCCTGTGTCACACTGAATGCGGTGAATACGAAGAGAGCACTCGCGGCCTCCGCTACTGGAAATGTGATACATGTAGTCTGATTTTTCTTGATCCTCTACTACGACCTGATCCGCTGAGTGAGACAGAGCGCTATCGGCTGCATCACAACGACGCGCGTGATGCAGGCTACCGTCGATTCCATCGGCCTTTGCTGAACCTGGTACGCCCCATTCTCGATCATTTGCCCCAGCAATCAATGATTCTCGATTACGGCTGCGGCAGAGATTCTGCTCTGCTGGCGATGTTGGCAACTATGGGTTTGCAGGCAACGGGCTACGATCCGGTCTTCTATCCCGAACTGGATGTGACACAAGGAAAATGGGATCTGATCCTCTGTAGTGAAGTAGTAGAGCACTTCCACAATGTAGCCGATGAATTTGCGCGGCTTTCCGGGCTGCTTGCTCCAGGAGGCCACTTGGCAATTCAAACGCAGTTCTATACGGATTGCACTGATTTCATGGCGTGGTGGTACCGGCGCGATCCCACTCATGTCTCTTTCTTCTCCCCCACAAGTATTGGTTGGCTTGCTGGTAAACTGGGTCTGCGGGTAGTTTACACTGACGAGCACCAACTATCTCTGCTGCAAAAGCCCTGAACAAAAAGCAGCAACGGCCCCGGCAACGCCGGAGCCGTGCTACAGACATCCGATCCATCGTGCTGGAATCAGCCCGATAACTCGCGGCGGAAACTCATGTTACCTCCGCTTTCTACGGCATCGCCCTGTGCGACCCGTGCACTCGGTCGCTTCCTCAGGGTTTCATGCCAGCTCGATCGGGACAGATGTATCCATAAGGTTCGTCATACCGGACTTGAGTACGGTAATAGGCACCCAAAGGACTCTCGGGGTCCGTCCAGGAATCTACGCAAGGGCCCACCGTTGCTATCGGCTCAGGCGGGAAGTGATATGGATCGGTACTTCTGAAAATCTTGAAGCCATTGATGGTGTGATGCGCACTGTCCACCTCGAAGTGAAGCGTGACCTGTCGGTTCGAGTAACTAATGGTTGTGTGGACAAGGCTAATCGAATCGGGTGGTGCAACGCCGCGCTGCGCATCACAGCGCTGCTGGCCCGGACCGCCACGACGCCCAGTCCAGGACCAGCTCGTCCCGTTCTCCAGGGAGTACTCCAACCAGATGCCGTCGGCTCGCTGCAACAGCACCAACTCCTGCCCATTCCAGCGCGTCAGTACGGGCGGTTCTCCTGAACAGTGCACACGAGCCAGACACTGCCCAAGATGAATCTGCATGTCTTCTCCAAAGCTGAGCCTGTACAGTCCACGTTCGAAAACACCCAGCAGGATGTCGTCGTCAAGGTCTTCGGCAGAGGCCAGGGATTGTATCGCCAGCAGTTTGTCAGGCAAATCTTCTGTGCCATAGCATGTGGTATCAAAATAGAGGGCATCGTCACACAGGAGTAAAGGCAACGCCCGTTCCTGTTGGTGCAAGGGAACGATGATCCTGGGCGCACTCTCGGTGGGGATGAAACTCGCCACAAATTGGTCTACTTGCTCAGCTTCCAACTTGAAGACGCCACTGCTACTCAGAATGTAGAACTCGTGTAATCCGTCACCATTGGAGTCCATGGCAAAGGGCTGCCCCAGGTCAGAATAGCCCGTCAATGTCTCTTCAAAAATCACCTGCCCCGCAAGGTTGATTATGCGCGCTACGCCGTGGAATGAAGTGCAAATGCGCGGGACTCCGTTTACCATGCTGACGCAAAACAAGCTTCCTACGGCATGCAGGCTATCCACATGAAACTCGGCACTCTCCCAGCCTGCGCGCATGAGTTCCCCACCGAGAGTAAACAGGCACTCCTCTCCCATGGCCATTGCCGGTGGGAAAACATCAAGCCATGTGTAAGTATAATAAGGAGTTGACGGGAAATTCAGATTGTAGAGACCGAGGTAGGTATCACCAGATAATGGCACTCTGTACCACTCGAAGAAGCAGTCAGGGTGATCAGGTAGTATGGCGGCCAATTGTATTGTGTGATTCTGGTACCCATGCTGTCTTGTGTACACACAGTGCTGATTGATATAGTAGAAGCTCGTAGAATCATCCTGACCAAAGAGACGATTGTCCATAGTCGCAAAAGCACCCTTGACTTGACGAGGCAGGAGCCGACGTCTACTGGGCGTCACCTCCAGCGCATCATTCAGAAATAGTGTGTATTCCTGACCCAGTACTTGAGCGCGAACTTCTACCTCATGCCGACTGTACAGCTCGAAGCTGGTACCCAGGTCAAGGGCGACGCCATGCTGCGGAAACAGAGGAGACAAAGGCATACTGAACGAGTTTTCATCAACTTGGATCTCCAATGTGGAGCCCTGGTATTGTGCCCAGGCAAGCGAGTCCAGATCAACGTACAGCATTCCGTTCTTCTCGAGACTGACCAAATGCAGTTCCACAGGAACAGGGTCCATCTCAATTCGAATGTGTGCACCGACGCTGTCTGCGCTTGATGCACATGCGGGTTCCATCTCCCAACTTCGCAGCTCGTCATAGTCAAAGCCAGTGAACTGGAATCCCACGACTAGCGAATCCGCTTCAGGCCCAGGCCAGGAGCCCCACTGCGGACCACCGTTTTCTATAGCTGGTGTCAGCTCTACGATCTGATGCAGGCTGGCCGTTGAATGGCTATAGTAAAGCTCGCTAGCACGCAGACATGTGCCATCCGGAACACCGCAAGTATGGGGTTGACGCCAGTTGAACACCTCTACATACATGCAATGCATATTGGGCATTTGCATCGCATACACACGACGTTGGTTGTCCCAGGAAAGGACATCGTCGCCTCGCTCAAGAACACTCACGGGTAGCCAGCCCAACTGAGCCTCAGTACGCGGATCCAACCAGGCGGGACGCCAACCGTTCTGCTGCTCTCCTCCAAGAAAGCCCCTGCAGAGGATGTTGGCACGAGGCAGGTTGCTGCAAGCTTCAGGCTGCTCGGGAAGGCCAAGAGCACCAAGCACCATACGCGTCAGATAACCCGTTGGAAGAAAGCTGCAGTTGTAATCCAATGGGATCATCATGCCACGGCCAGCAAAAGCGACCGGCAGGCGCACAGAGCCCGAAAGCAAACTCTGCGGATGCGCCCAGACCAGTACGAAGTAGTTCAGATCGCGTTGGCTGGTGTCAACGCCCATGGCATGCAGACGCACCATAGTACTGTCGTACACGGCGGCGGCTGAAGCATCCTGCAGGTCCGAAAAAAGCTCAAATGGCAATTGAACCGGAATGGGCAAGGTATCGGCGCTCCAGCCCTCACTGACCCAGCCCGGGTGCTCTGGCGTATACTGCCCCCAACGCTGATCATCCATGAGAAGCCGCACACCGCCGTTACCCCCGGAATTGGCTGAGGCCTCAAAAATGGACTTCGCGCTGGGATAAGAGAGCCTAACATCCTGGCTGATCCGATTTGCGCTAATGCTGTCTTCGAGAAATTCGTCTTGCTGGAGCGCGAAAAGCCGTCGGGCGGGGTGGCTGTGATAGCCTATCCAACTGAAAATCTCACTAGCGCTAATGCTGACGAAACATAGCCTGGCATTTCCGGTAATCGGATCTCGTAACTCCCGCTGTTGGCGTTCCTGCAGTGCCTCCCACCATGCGCCGCCGCTCTCCAGCCAAGGCTCGCAACCGGCGGGGGGATCTGCCCACAGCGGTGTTGCGCTCTTGACCAAAGCCCCCCACAAGCCCTGTCGCTCGCCGGGCACGGCATAGTAGAGACTACTGTCGAGTTGGGAGTAGACGACGGGATAGCCTCGCTCCAACTCCCAGAAGCACAGGTCTTCGCTGTGACGAGCCCGCATCACTACCTCTACTTCGCCCAGGGTTTTATCGCGGACAAGCAAAGTGTCAGTAAAGCTTAGCCCATGTTGAGCCGCCTGGACCATGACGGCCCAAAGAAGTGCGGCGAATAGCGCTGGTGTTTTCATCTCTCTCCCGATGCGTTGATTCACGTCGCACGGAAAAGTGCAAGAAACGGGCCATTGGAATTATACTGGATTTTGGTGGATTTGCACTTAAACTCGTGCCATGGGCAAGTAAAGCGCGCCGTATCTGGCGCCACTTCGCCAGGAAAGTCACACGGTGCCAGAACGAGCACCAATCAGGGAAGATAGAGCAGGCGTCGCGTACTGCCGCCAGCCGTCCTCAGCAGGTAGACGCCTGCGGTACGGGTAGGCGGGGTCCAATCTAAGCTTGAGCCGTTGGCGGGCAGATGCAGGCATTGCAATTCCTGACCCAGCAGATTGTAGATGCGAACCTGCCGGTCACCCACACCCGGGGGCAAGCTCAAACAGCAGCTAGAAAGGAAAGGATTAGGATAAGCGCTTAGTTGCGGAGCAAAGGCCTCCTGCTGCACTTCGCGGAAATACTCTTCTAATGGCAGAACTTCAACTTCAATGCGCTGTGTCGCGTAGTTATAATGTATGACCTGAAGATATTGCGAATCCACTAGCCCGAACGCTACATCAGCAATGTAGTTGTACGTACACAACCGCTCCGAAGCCCCATTCTGTACACGATAGATTTCATGCGTACTTGTATTGACACAATGATAAACGTATGCAGCGGCATTGCGATTGGCAACACCATCACCATAGTTGGCACAAACGGGAATCACTTCATCGCCAACACAGTCTTGGTAAACCGCAACGGCGGCCCCCATGGTATCAGCAGTAAAAATACAATACCGCCCCTGCACTGTGAGATAACGACCAGAAGCGGGATGCGTCAGGCCGGTAACCAGCGTGTCCCGCTGCAGAATGGCAAGATCGTTCTCGCGCAGCCGCAATCGTTCAATGTGCGAGCTGGCTGAGTCAGGAATCAGGCAGAAGAGATCCTTTTCGTCGAACTGCGTATCCAGAGTCACGGCATATCCATACGGCAAATGCGAAGGTAAAAGACTGACATCGCCGGAATCAATGATCGCCAGAGAGTCCTCGCCGAAGGCCACGAATCGATCCCCCCACGGACAGAGCAGCATTCCTGCTATCTTCAGATAGGATCCCACCATTATTCTGCGTCTCAAGCTGCCATCCCAACCGTAGACGTTGCCGACCAGGAAATAGCGGTCCGGAATGAAATCCAAATACAGTGCGACGACTTCGTGCTCGTTTGCAGCGAAATGGCGATCAAGAACACTATGAGGGTTTACCGGGTAATCGGGACACTCTGCCATGACATTCTGCCAGAGTATGCGCCCGTCCAGATCCATCGCAAAAACCAGGTGCCTCAAAGGATCGTTCATAAGCGCATAGAAGACCAGCCTCTCACCCACTCGGCGGACACTTGCCTCTAGGCAGGCACCGCTGCCCACTACGGGATCAAAGAACCCTATCGGACCGTGATCTGTCATCCGATAGCCCATCACCTTTGTTTGCCAATATGGAGTTCCATCAATTTGATCGTTGTGCAGAAGAAAAACCGTGTCACCCGCCATGGCATAGCAGCGTGGCGCCCCGCCAGGGGCTCCCAGCAAAGTATAGTGCTGTGCATAAGCGAACTGCCTGGGCCCAAGGAACAAGAACAACAACAGCCACACGAGGCGCAGGCCAGGCACCTTGGTCGAGTTTACAGGAACCGTCTTCTGTGTCACGTCCATCTCCCCTTTGCCGTCTGTGATCCGGCGTCCTCAAGATGGGCTTGCATTCTCTCCTTCGCAAGGAAAAAGCAGGAAAGGCGCAGGAGGGGCCCTGCGCCTTTCTACTCTCACCCACACAATGCTTCGGTATACCGAAGACGCATGATGTCACGGTCAGCCTTGGTTGGGCTATGACCTTTAGTAGGCAGCCTCCCGCCGCTACAGGAAGCAAAGCCAGTCGGCCTCCCCAGACCGACACGTAGCTATGGGCAAGACTCGGGCCAGAGTATTACATGTTGATAATTATCCGTTTACGAAAATCACCACAGAGGCAATTGCACCACTATGGCTGATATAAACCAAACCTCTGGTTCAAGGCATGATCAACAAGCGCTGTACTTCACCACGTTGAGACCGTAGCAGATAATGCCCTGCTGCCATACTAGACGGTAAGGGCAACCGTTGGCCTTGGTACGCCTGTATCACATCCAGACGTCGTCCAAGCAGGTCGTAGACCTCGAGCGATGGGCTATCAGCGCTGCGCCAAAGCAGACTCTGTCCACGACGCAAGCCGTAGCACGCTTGGAATTCAGGTTCTCCTCCACGATGCCTTTGCACCAAGGGCGGAAGCGGAAGATCCAGTACGCCCCCTTCATTCAGCACACGCAGACTGTCGCCACGCACGGAAATCCGCCCAGACGTCTCCAGTGCAAGGCTCCAGTCCACGCTGACAGGCTCACTGGCAAACAGCAGTAACTGATGAAGCACACCCTCGGTAGAAAGCGCGAGCAATCGATCGGCACCTCGGCGGCAAACGCTTGCCGCTGGCACTCTCGGATACCCGGGAGGCACCTCGCTGAAGCGGCCACCGGCCAAGGACCACAAGCTTATCGTGCTGGTCTCGGCTAGAATCAGGTGATCGTCGATGACAATCCAGTCAGCGCAATCTGGAGGCATGGGCATTGTATCTAGCAATTCAGCCTCCCAGGGAGGAGCAATATTGATGAGCATCAGGCCTGTGCCGGAGGCTGCCACCAGATAATCACCGCCTGCACGCAGCGCCCAGAGATCCTGCAAAGCAATTGAAGCCTGCAGCTGGGGCACGTCTTCCTGCGTCCACCAGCAATAGAGCGAATCCGTATCACAGCTCAGCAAATGATCTTCAAGCGAACACGCTGCCTGCATACCGGCACGAGGAGCGGTTCCCAACTGCAGCCCATCATCACTGAAAAGACAAAGTCCCTGCTCCCCGAGCACTAGAGCACCCGGGCCTGAACTGTGCAACGACGTAGCGCCAGGAATGTGTTCGAGGAATTGATAACCATCGCCTGTATCACACAGCAGATCGCCCTCTGTGCTTAGCAGCCAACGCGACGTGTAGCGCAGCAAACGATCTCGCAGCAGGAAATCTCGATGAGGATCAAGCACGGGTGTCCAGCTACCATTACTTTCAGCCCATAAGCTCTGCTGCAATTGATCCTGGTTCAGCCAGAGGCCCACTCCCAGGGGTGTCCACTCTTCTTCGTGTGTATCACGCCACGCAGGTAACACAATTCTACGCACGCTCCCGCTAGCACAAAGCTGATACCACTCACCAGCACTTCTCTGAAACCAAACTTCTCCACAGGGCTGACACCATTTCCGCACACTACGCGGCAAGTCTGCTGCACCGGCACCCGACAACTCGCCGTTACAGTGGATCACCAAACCCGCATCCGTGATACACCACTCGCAATCGGCGGTAGGCAAGCGATCCCGCAAGCTCCAGTGTACCCCCTCCCTCTTGTAAAGCTTCGTTCTAATGGACACCCACAGTTCGTTGTCATGCAGAAAGAGCTTCTTTGGGCCCAAAGCGGTTACCGGCAAACGCTGACTCTGGATCACGCAAGGATGTGTTGAGAGCTGGATCTGCCAAAGTTCCTCACCCACGATCTGCCAGATCAATGGCGCTGTCCGACAGTTGTGAAGACCTGGTTCCGTGACAATGGCCACTTCATTAGCAGCAATCCTGTGTCCAGTGTCCCAGCTCTGTAACCAGCCTGTACTGTCACCAAAGCGCCAGCTCCCATCTGTCTGCAGCACCCAGACGCCCTCATCCGCAGGAAGCAGTTCAAGTAGAGGCTCGCGCGAGTGTAAATAGCCATCGTTAGCGCTCCAGTAGACGCTGTGTTCACCCATTGTCAATGGCTCACCTTCGTGTAGTGCAGCTCGTTGCCAACTCTCGGCGCTCCAGCATTCAGCATGCGCAGTAGCGCAAAGCAGTACTCCGAAAGCGAGCATCAGCAATCCTTTCCGTCTCACGCATGCCAGCGCAAGCGTGTCTCTTCTTCGTCTCATGGTTCCTCCTTGGCTTGGGTTGGAGCCGGCGGCCAATTCAGAATTCTCTTTTCACTTCGGGGCGCGTCCAGGGCGACTGATGATGCCAATTCACTGTGTACCAACCATCTGCAGCATTGCGCAGCCAGCACGCACCCTGTTGATCACTACGCCAGAGCTGCATTCCCAGTGTATCACAAGACGCAATCACACGGTCTGCGGGATGGCCGTAACGATTTCCTCTGCCGCAGGAAATCAGTCCCCATTGTGCAGACACTTGTCGCAGAAAGCTCGGACTACTGCTATGGGCACTACCATGATGTCCCAGCTTCAGCACATCTGCCTCAAGCCAGTGTCCCCAAGTTGAGAGCGCAGCCTCCGCAGGATGGCCGACATCTCCAGTCAGCAAAACAGAACGTGCTCCACAACTAGCGTGTATCACAATGCTGGCCTCGTTGGGATCTTCTGGCCAGTCAGGTCCGGCGGGCCACAATACCGCGGCTTGGCTGTCTCCCCTCTGCCATAGATAATCACCCGCCTGTAAGCGTCGCTGCGGTGGTCCATGTAGCGCGATCTGTGATCTCAACAGCCGTTGTGTGACACCATTGCGCCAACGTCCACTGTGATACAAGGTATCCACTTGCACATGCTTCAGCAGATAGTCCGCACCGCCAATGTGATCCTGATCAGGGTGAGTGAGTACTACCCCGCGAAGATGATGAACACCCAGCGATTGTAGCACAGGCACGATCACATCGCGCGCTGCATTTCGTCCATTGGATATACCGGGCGCTGCTGCCCAACCGCAGTCAACCAGCCACCAGCCTTGCGAAGGATCACGAAGCAGGATGGCGTCTCCCTGGCCTACATCCAGCATGAGACACTCGAGTCCCGTCGATTCAAACAGTCGTGGCAGCAAATCGGTACACAGCAGAAGCAGCACAGCCGACAAACTTACGCGCGTGCACCAGTAAGGTCGTCCAGGTACAAGAAGCACCAGTGCCAGTATCCCGACTTGCCAGGCATTTGGCGACCAAACCAGCACCGGCTGCGGCCCAGCGTCTGCCAAGGCAACAAGAGCGTGATACAGCATCTCCGCCACTGCTGCCAACGGTTCGCCGGGGAGCGGAAGTAGGAGCAAAAGAAGGGCACACATCAATAGAACACCCGCGATTGGAATGGCTACTAGATTCAGCCACATTCCCGCCAGCGGAAGTCGTCCGAAGGTTGCCAGCACCAGGGGAGCTGTCCCTGCACTGACACTCATGCTGGCAGACAAGGATCCAGTAATCCAGCGGGTGCGCGACTGCCAAGCCAGCGGCAATCGCGTCTGCAGAAACTCTTGCCATGACCCGGCCCAGCGTAGTAGCGAGTACACAGCGAGCCACGATAGTTGAAAGCCGACATCAAACAAGCATTCCGGCTCAAGGGCTAGTGCCAGCGACGCTGTTATCCACAACGACTGCATCGCGGTTTGTGGTCTGCCCATGGCTGCCCCCGCGTTTAAAAGCACAGCCATGCACACCGCGCGTTGAACCGAGCTCTGCGCCCCTGCCAAGGGGACGTAGCACGCCAGCAGAAGCAGACACGTCCAGCGTCGCGCCTGCAGTGAAATAGGCAGCAGGCTGATTGCAGCAACCACAAGCAGTGCAAGCATGCCGACATGTAGTCCGGATACCGCCAGAAGGTGTGCCAGGCCACTCTCGCGCAGGGCATCCTGTGCAGAAGCACGAAGCCCGCCACGCATGCCCAGTAGCATGGCACACAGCATCCCGGCGGTTTCTGTGTCACCAACTCTGTGATACAGTCGCTGTGCAAGATGCTGTCGCAAATCAGAAAGCTTCCACCTCAGCCAGCCACGTTGATCGGCCACGCGGCCACAATCCACAAACTCGTGCAAAGCTTCACCTGGCAGTGTTCCGGCAATACCGTGTGCAGCAAGGAGTGTAGCGTAGTCCACACCACCTGGATTACGCCTCCCCGGGGGCCGCATCCATTCATGATCAGGTGATGACCATGCGTACAAACGACCATAACGCGGCACACGATCCTCCGATACTTCCCAGGGATCCAACCACAGTCGCAGCAAACCCTGCGGGCTGACCCACCGACGACCATTCCACTCCCAGGCGCGAAAATGGCACGCCACAAGCTCGCGCCGATGCTCGCTATCATGTAACACCAGGAAGAGGGGAGCACGATCACACGCTTCCTCTGACCCCTCACGGATCTGCTGTTTGCCCATTTCTGCTGAAGTGAGGTATTCGTGATACAGTCGACCGCTTCCGTGAATCCACCACAGCGTGACACAAAGCAGTATTCCACATGACGCTACCTGTGCGATTTGCCAGGCACGACGTGTTACACGTGGCCAGCACATCAACCACAACGGAACAAGCAAAGCACAGATCCACTCTGGGCACGAGTGGCTGTGGCTCAGCAAAGCCGCGAGGAGGATCCATGGCAATAGCCACCGCGTTGCACCTACATGTCTCACGCACATGTTGGAACAAGTACAAACGGTGTGCCGGGCAATCGCCTCTTTCTATTGAACTTCCGCTATCATTGCGCAGTCGTGTGTGGTTCCAAGTGTTGCTTTCTAGAATGCTGTGTCACCGTGTCAGAAGCACTGGTTAGAAGAAGAAAGCCACCCGTTTCACTTCAGGTGGCTATACTCCTTCTCTGCGATGGCGAAGAATTACGCGTCCCCAAACCAGCACATTCCCCTGGACTGCTCTGCATCCAGAGCCAATAGCAGGGGGCCGCGGTTCAGGCTGCGAACATCGATCACGCGCATGAAGTGCACGAGTCGACCCGCATCCGGAATGAGATCAGCCAGACAGTTACGCGCTCGCAGAAGTTGCCGTTCGCGCAGAACGACATCCTCATGCTGCAGAAACAAGGGCACGCAGTAGATGCCGTCCTCCACCAGATCCTGGTAGAAGTGCGTTCCATAGCTCACTTCTGGTGCATAGTCGTCGTCTTCGCGGGCGATCTCAATCAGCGCAGCCGCATGGCAGATATCATTGTAGGCAACGGGTACTCCCAGATCGGCGTTGCTCGAACCCCAGCGCCCTGGCCCTGCGAGGATATAGCAGTCCTGCGCAAAGGTGTCGTTGAGCGTGGCCACAATACGCGTTAGGGCTTCGCGCTCTGATGCGGAAGCCTTCTCCCAAGCTCGATCATCTAGCCAGATTACCCAATCGATGTTGCTCAGCCAGGCCATTGGAAAACGACCGTGTGTCTCAAACAGCAGGCTTTCTTCCGCCACTTCCTCGGGTAGCTCGACTTTGATCCCTTCCGCATAGCGCGCCAAAGGTCGGCATTGAAGCAGATGCAGACAGTCGCGATCCCAGGCGAATTCCAGATCGACAGGGCACCCATATGCGCTTTGTAGTTGCGCCAATACTCTACGAAGCAGCGGTAGCATCTCATGTTTGTGACACAGGGTATCGAATGTGAGACAGACTTGCTTTGCTTCCGGCGGTGGATCACCAGGTCTCCACTCGCGCAGGTATCCTCCGGCATCCACTGATAGCGCCAGCTCCAGACCTTCAGGCAGGGGTGGCACTAAAAGCTGTTCCAACGGAACTGTGTCGAAACAATCACGCTCGAGATCGATAAGGTCAACGTGCTGCTGGCTATAGCGGCGAATTTGTGACACAGTGCTCTCCGGACGGAGACGCGGATTCGTCAATCCAACAAGACGTGGATAATCGTCGGGCATGCGGTCGACGGCTCTGGATCCCAGCCCCACCACCAGTCGCAGTACACCATCCTCCCGATTCAGCTTCTCAGTCCAGAGATAGTCGTTGACGGAAAAGCCCACACCGGCCATCAACGGGAAAAACCAGCGTCCATGCCGATGACCAACGACGCGCTGAACCATGATGCCCATGCTTTCGTCGTACTCGAGCAGATTATGGGTGCTGCGATAGGCGATCGGATCAGGACCAAGCATGCTGGCATAGACCTCGGCAATAGCCGCGCAAAGCGCTTCAAGACGGTCCACCAAGGGGCCCTGATTACCGAGAAAGATCGACTTGTACATGCCCGAAAATGCGCCACCAAAACTGTCCTCGAGCAAACTGGAGGAGCGAACGATAATCGGCTCCGGACCAATCTCAATCAGCATGCGTTCGAGTTGCGCGTGAACGTGCGGAGGGAAATTGCTGTTGCAGAAAATCTGTGTCACAACAGGCAGCTGGTGTCGCAGCTCGTGGATGGGCTTGTACTTGTAGGCGCGAAAATCCTGGAGTCGATTGTAGTCGACGAAATCCTCGTTTACGTCTGCCGTGATGAACCACGAAGGCGGAGTTGTGATACGCCCGCGCAGTTCCGGATCAGCAGTTTCCATTTCGTTGGCAATGATCGCTGCAGCAAGCAGCTGGCCCGCGGCCTTGCCCCCCACGCGCCCACCGACCGCACGGCTGTGAATCATCCGGTCAAACTGTGGCTGCAGTCGCGAAAGAGAGATCTGCTCGCGTGCTACACGAAGATACTCAAGGTCATCGCTGAAGAAGCGACGCAGCAAGGCAACGCGTGTTGCAATGCGCTGCTGCTGTGTCAGTACGCGCTGATCCACCAAACCGACCACTTCCGCCAGCGCGCGCCGAATCTGGTCCAAACTGCTGTCAGGACGCTCGGCCAGATCCTCCAGACAATGACTGGATTCGCGACGCTGCACTTGTTCAATCAGCTCGCGCACTGTCTGCTCGTCAAAGCACTCGGAGACCAATCCGAAAACGCGGCGCCGTAGGCTGTCGCGAGTGCGACGACTCCAGCGGCTTTCACTGGGTCGATTGTCGCGTAGGGAATCCTGAGGCTGCGGACGCAGATCGGCTGCCGTTATTAACTCGCGTGCGTGCAACTCCAGTAGGAAGGTGCGGAATACGTGTTCCTGCAACGCTTCGTACTCATCCATCAATTCGCGGAGACGTCCCGCACCCAAGCCCGGGCTGCTGGTCTGGGCTTCATCTCCCTGCGAGTTCAGGGTATCCTGCATGTGGCACGGCCTCCGCTGCAAAGAATCAGTTCCGGCGGGATCACATTCTCCATCAGGCGCAGCTTCCCTCCGTGGTCCGGCACCAGCAACAGATCCAGCAGAACATCCTCCACGCCTTCCATCAGTTCGGGTTCGCGCACAAGCAAGATGGACATCGTCTGCATCAGATGCTGCAGTTTGGCACCGTTGAGGCGCTGCATTGCCTCTTCGGGTCTCCCGCTCTTCACTTCTACAATATGCAGTTCCGTACCGCGCCGGACCAGCAGATCCAGCTCTCCCGTGTGACGAATTCGCAAATTGCGCCGCAGGATCTCAAACCCGGACTCCTGCAGAAATGCGGCCGCGCGCTCCTCTGCATCACGCCCTTTGTTGCGTACACGCTCCATGCGCTTGTGCATGTTCTTATCCATGGTCGTGATACGTGATACAAGGAAGCAAGATCCCTAAAAAGCGCAACCGCCCCCGAAGTCGAGGGCGGTTGTCCATCTTCTCTGACGAAATCAGTGGATCACGCTTATTCGCGGACTTCCAAATCGCGCTCCGATGAGGGCGTACGCAGACCGGTGTTGTCAATGGCGATCACCTGCCAGCGCCAGTTTCCAACGGTCAACTCGTGCTGGAAACTCGTGTCCTCAAGGTCGAAGCTCTGGCTGCCGCCGTTTTGATCGGTCAGGACCAGCTGATAGCGCAACTCGGCGCCGGGATCCGGATCACTGGATTCACGCCAGCGGAAACTCAGCTGTCCAGGTGTAACACGTCCCGAGGGCTGCAGCAGCTGCGGCGCACTGGGAGCTTCTTCGTCTTCATTAATGATGTAGTGCATGGTTTTCGACCAATCGCTGACCGCGTCATCCTGATCGAACACGCGCACGCGCACAAAGCGCTCGTTGTTCTCACGCAGTCGAATCGACGCACTACCCTCCTGGGCGTTGTAATTCTTGCTCACCAAGATGTCCTCGAAGCCGGCATCCGTCGCAATATCTACGCGCACCTGCAATCGCTGCGGGCGCAGATCTGCGTCTTCGGGCTGTTGCCAACTCAAGGTCGGTTCGCTGGTTCGCAGCAGACCTTCAGCAGGCCCGCTAATTCCCTTCCACTGTGGTGCGTCGTTGACGCGATCCCAACCCACACGCACCGGAGCGGTGTAGCTACCCGTTATGTCCTGGTTTCCACGGGCACGGGCGCGCAGACTGTACCACTGGTTCTCTTCGAGCTGAGGTGCCAACTCGCGCATCGAAAGCGTCGTACCACGCGCTTCTTTGCGGATGATCGTCCCGCCGTCCGCAGGCGTAAGCTCGATCTCGATCGTTGGCTGTTCTCCCTGCAACAAATCAGATGTGATACGCCAGGAGAGTTGATCTGTAACACCGAGAACCGTGCCCTCGCGCAGTTCCAGACTCATCTCAGGCGGACCTACTACTCTCAGTGCTCTCGGCGTCGATTTGCTCTGATTGCCAGTGCGGTCAATGGCAATCACCTGCCAGCGGTAGTCGCCTGCAGGCAACTGACTCACATCCAGCTCGATGCTATTGGATTCCGTGACACGCTGTAGGCTGGTAGCTCCGGTCAGCTCCAGATGATAGCTAAGCTGATCGCCGGGATCCGGATCGCTTGCGGCCTGCCAGCGGAAGGTCTGTGATCCACGGACACGAGCACCGTCCGCGGGTCCATTCAGCACAGGAGCACTGGGCGCTTCTTCAGTAGCATTGACGATGTAGTGCACAACCGGCGACCACTCGCTCTGCAGCCCGCCCTGATCTGTGACACGCGCACGCATCCAACGCTCATTGTTCTCGCGCGCGGGCAACTGCCCGGAACCATCTGCGGCAGTGAAGTTGCGGCTGGTCAGGGTTTCATTGAAACTCTCATCCGCGGCGATTTCGACTGTGACGGTCAAACGCTGCGGACGACGATCAGGATCAAGTGGCTGCTGCCAGCTGATTGTTGGCTCATTGCTACGCAGGATTCCCGAAGCAGGCGACAGCGTTCCCTGCCAGACAGGTGTCTCATTGACAGCGTCCCAAACCAAGGCGAGCTCACGGCTCCACGGTCCCTGCAGATCCTGATCATCGAGGGCACGCACACGGAGATTCAGGGCACCGTTCTCCTCGGCCACTTCGGCTAGCTGGCTCAAAGTGAAACTGGTGGTATTCACCTGATAACTACGAGCAGCAACGAAATCGCTGCGACGGCTTGCCTGTAGCTCGTAGCGAATGACATCCTGCGGATCTGGGTCGACCGCGGCGGTCCAGGAAACACGATCCGTTGGTCCTACAACAGAGCCATCCGCGATACCCGTGAACATGGTCTCGCCGGGGGTGCTGTCGACACTGAAGTCTACGCGTGACGAAGGTGTGCTTCGTCCAGTGTTGTCCAGGGCTACCAGGATCACACTGTATTGGGCCTTGTTCTGCATGGGATGTGTGATACGCAAGTTCGGGGTATCACCTTCTGCACTTGCCAATCGTTCGCTCCCTTGATAGAGTTCGGCACGATAACGCAAGCTGGAGTCCACATCGGGATCCACGGACGCCGTGGCCTGAACAGTGAGCCCGGTCAAGTCGAAGGCAACAGTGCGCGCAGGCGGATTTTGTATCACCGGCGCTGTGGGTGCATCTTCCACAAGGTTGACGACCAGATGTACGGGTTCCGTCCAAGCAGATGCAGCTCCGGCACGGTCAAGAGTGCGCAAGCGCAGGAACCAACGTTGGTTGTCTCCAAGGCGCAGATTGCTCAACCTGCTGATTCCGGGATCAAGGCGTGTTACACGCGGATCATTGAACTCCGCACTGCTGGCGATCTGCAGCTCGTGAGACAAGTTGGCCACACCATCCAGCGGATCCGGGTCCTCTCCCGGTGTGAACTCGAGCTCGGGATTCAGCGTCTGGAACACACGCTCCGTCGCCAAGGCCGTGATCCAACTCGGTGCACTTGGGGCATCGTTGGACCGATTGAACCAGAAGGACACCGGCGCAGCCTGATTGCTAAGACCGTGTGGATCACTGACACTGAGCTCCGCCGTGATACGCTGGTTGTCCACTAGTTTGTCGGCGTTGAAAAGGCGTCCCAATGTGACTTCGGTCTGCGGTAGATCGGCTACATCGACCAGGGCTCGACCCTGTGTATCACGCAGCGTAATACGATAGAGCAGGCGGTCGCGGGGATCCGGATCCTCTGCCGCCGTCCACCGCAGGACATCGTTGGATCCAACCTCATCCATTTGCGCCAAGCCATCGAAGGCTGGCGAGTTGGGCCGGCTATCCACATGGAAGCGGCGAACAGTGCAGGGAGTAGACAGGCCTGTATCGTCAACCGCGCTTACACCCAGGTAATAATCGCTGCCGCTTGTGAAGGTGCATCGCGCAGAAGCTTCCGTTGCCTCCGTCTCGCCTTCTGCCAGCACTTGTCTGAGCGCTGCATCACTGGCCACTGTCCACTTGTAGCTGATGCTGGAAGCCCAATCCGGGTCGCTGGAAGGAGTCCAATTGAATCCGATTCCATCCAGACGATAGAGGCTTTCTCCTTCCGTCGGCTGTTGCAGCGCGAAGGGACGCGGAGCGTCCGGCATGCGATTCAGCACGAAGGAATGCGTTTGCGACCAGCCACTACTGGCGGCCTCATTATCACGCACGCTAACACGCCAATACCAGAGTTGGTTGTCGGCCAGCTCCTTCATCAGATTCAACTGAGTTCCCGCTGGCAAAGCGTGTTCCACCACCGCCGTGCGGAAATCGGCCAGGGGACAACACTGCAAGGTGTAGACAAGGCTTTCGGCTGGATCGCTGAAGTCGGGATCATCGCAGACAGACCACACCAACAGGGGGTCTTCGCTGACGACTGCATCTGCCAAGGGCTGCAGTAGCTGCGGCACTTCCGGCGGATTGTTGAAGCGGTTGAAGTAGAAACTGCGCACGCGCGACCAGTCGGAGGCGGCGTTGTGATTGTCTATGGCCCGCAGCCGCCAGAAGTACTTCTGATCGTCATTGAGCCGCTCGGCATCGGGATAGCCGTCAATGGCCATTTGACGAAGATCGGCGGCTGCCAGACCGCTCGCCTTAAGCAAGGGCGGTGTAAAAGAGCCGTCACCGGATATCTGCACTTCATAACTCAGAACATCTTGCGGCCAGGGATCCGTGGATTCCTGGAAACCAAACACCTGGGCCGCCAGCATTTCTTCCTCCCCAGAGGGGAAGACGGCCGAAGGCACGCTCGGCGTTGTGTCCACATCCAGACGCCAGATCTCGCTGGACCGTGTTACACGCCCCGAATTATCCACTGCATCCACGGCCCAGTAAACGCTGCTACGGTTGGCCAGTTCAGCGCGCTTCTGATACGAAAGGATCTGCACGCCGGGAATGCGCTCGGCGTCGGAGAGATCCTGTTTTGTTGCAATAAGGAAGGTGTAGCTCACGCTGGAACCCGGATCCGGATCCAGGCTCTGCTGCCAGGCGAAAGTGGGTAACACATCGGCGATCGCACCACGAGGCTCCAGCAGAGCGAATGCCAAGGGAGCCTCTTCCACCGGATTCAGATAGAAGCGACGCCCCGTGCTCCAGGCACCTTCTTCATACCCGTCGCGCACGCGCACACGCCAGAAATAACTGCCATTGTCACGCAACTGAGTTTCAGGTTGCCACTTGGGTTCGCGCAGGTCTTTGGTCTCGCTGCTTTCGATGATGCGCGTAAAGAAAGAATCCTCGGCTAGCTGGAAATCGTAGCTGACGGTATCACCTTCGCGGTCTGTAACACGCTCAACCTCAAAAACGGGAGTGAAAGTGGGAAGGATTTCTTCCGCACTTGGCTTCAGCAGTGCCGGCACGGGCGGAAGAGAATTCAAACGAAAGCTGTAGTCGTCAGTATTGTCGCTACGAACCATGAACCGTGCCCAGTCGGACCACGCATTGTTGCTACGCACACGGGCGCGGAAGAAATAGCGTTCACCATCCTCAAGACGGCGACCGCGGTAGTCCGTGTTACGAATACCGCCCGTGCAATCGGTGGGGCCGGAGTCCCACTCGCTAGGCGGGTTAAAGAGGCTGTCACGTCCAACCTGCAGCTGCCAGGCTTCCTGCGGTCCCCCGAGCAGACTGTAGTACTCCCAGCTTATGGAAAGCCGGTCGGCGGTCATGTGCGTGGGATCAGGATCACTGGTAATGGCAAGATCATGTATCACGGGTCGCGCTTCGTCGACGCGATAGCAGACGGCCACATCCTCATTGATCGAGCTGCGCACGATGATATGCTCGCCCACCAGAGCATCCAGACGGTCCATATTGCCGTAGTTCGCGGAGAGTGCAAACTCGCCACGGAAGATGCCGCTGGCTTTCTCACTCTCCTTGAGAATTAGCATGAACTGCTGATCGGGACGCTCAGCCACTTGTACCAGCGTAGAGGTTTGGTCAACCGCATAAGGATTGCGGTCAATGGCCCGAACCTGCACGCGTATCACGGCAGTCTGCACCATATCAAAACGCAGTGTATCACGCCAGGATTCATCTGCCATGATACTCAGGTTGTTAATCTCCACCGGCTGGGTCAGCAAGTTGCCCGTCGGCTTGTCGAGCCAGGGCGTAAAATTGATATGTCGGCTTAGACCGCGACTGCGCTGGACAATCTTGCTGGCAATGGCCACATCGTTAATGCTGCCCCACCAGTTGTCCGCCAGGTCGATGTCGTAGCTCAGGTTCAAGCCACTGACTTCCACACCACCTGAAAGCAGCGAGTTGCCGCTGACTTCGGGACGGCAGTCGGCCTGAAAGACAAGGCCCGTCGTTTCCTCTCCGGCCTTGTGCTCGTAAATGGCGTTGTCAAGAATGCGCGTGGCGCTTCCCGAAACAAAGATGGCTCCGCCACGCTGTCCGGCCGTGTTGTCAATGAGCGCATTCTCGCGAATCTCGGGACTCGAATTGGAAATGTAGATGCCACCGCCGTGCCGCTCTGCACGGTTATGCACGATGAAATTGCGGCGGATGCGTGCATCGGCGTAGAGGAAACAGTAAATGGCGCCACCGTCGTCCAGGAGCGCACGATTGTCCTCAAAGGTGCAGCCTTCAACCCAGGGCTGGGCAAAATTGTAACACACCAAACCGCCACCACGCTCCGCCTGATTATCGCGGAAGAGGCAGTCGCGTATCACGCCTGAAGAGCCCCGCAGATAAACCGCGCCGCCGTCGTAGTCCAGGTCCGGAACCCGGCCGCCGCCGAGGAACTCGCAGTGGAGCAGCCGGCTTGCATGGCTGTCCGGAATCCAATCGCCTTGCTCGTCCCAACCGGGCTCATCCTTGGAGCCAAGCAGCTTGACGTTGCCCCAGCGCACGCCATCCTCAGCCGGGAGGAAACGAATGGGGAACTGTTTCTGGCCCAAGGCCTGCAATTCGCCCTCTACCAGCACGCAGACGCCTTCGCTGAGACGCACTTCTACCCCGGCCTCGATGGTCAGGCAGCGACCTTCCGGTACGCTCAGGTCTGCCGTGATGGTGACGGGCGAATCAGCCGCACGAATGGTGCGATCGGAGTTCAGCACTCCCGATAGGCTGGTCGCCGATAAAGGTGCAACACCAACGAGCATGCCCCAGAAGAGCAGGCAGGATGTAACACGCAGATGAGCCGCTTGGGTATTCATGTTTCCCCCGGACAATTACTTGATCAACTGAACACGGCGTATCACGCGCTCGTGATCCAGTTGGAATTCGACGAAATATTGGCCGCTGGCACGGCCACTCAGATCAACGGGAAATTGGTAGACGCCCGGCACCAACCGGCCCGGCGTCTGGCATTCGAGACAGGCACCACGCAAATCAAAGAGCCTCCACTGCACCATACCAGGCCGACTCAAGCGAAGAGTCGCCATCGTCGCGGGGTTACAGGGATTCGGATACAAGGATAGATTCCACAAGTCAGGTTGAATGTGCGCACTATCACCCGCATCGAGTGCGATGTATCTGGAGCGTGCTACGCTCGCGCCCTGTTCCAGCCCGGCCGTGCTGTTAGCCCCAAGAATGCCAAAGGCCACGACACGAAGCTCACCTGCTGCGAGATCATGAGCTGGTGCCGATAACAGCAGCTGTAGATCGTCTGGTGTATCACAACTGGTCTGGCTGAATCCGGAGCTCATGTAACTCAGCTTCTCGCTATCCGATAGCCCACCAGCCTGCCATTCGTCCCAGTGGCACACGCGGAAGCCGGCTACCACATCTGTAAGCAAACAGATGCCCAGATAGGCGCCAGATGCGTCCGTCTGCCAACCGCAACCCGCGCTGCTGATCCAACCGGCAGTATCATCGCCCCAATCACCATTGATGTCAAAATCCATCCACAATCCCGGTCGCAGCGCACTTATACTGGCGCTTCCGGTATTGAGCAGTGTGTATTCCACCAGCAGCAAGTCTGCTTCATTAGTACCTGAAAAAGTCCATGAGCGTTGATCGACGTGCAACCCAAGCGGAATCTCCATGTTGCTGTCGTCAAAGCCAGCGTTGCCCGTTTGTGTATCACCGTTCTCCTGCATGGTGATACTGGGAGTGCCAGCGACAAAATCGCCCCCTATTCCTGAAAGGTACTCGGCGTTGTCTGCTACAAGGCCGTTGGCGCACGCTACCATTAGACTGCCGTGATACAAGTGTTCACTTGCGCCAGAAGGCCAGATCAAACCGCTACCTACCTGGGAATTGGTGGCAAAGTCGTGATAGCCCAGGCTTCCCTGCCCGCTGAGAGAGCATTGCAGTTGTCCATTGTCATGTGTCACATATACCGGTGATACAACCAGCCAGTCAAACTGGCGATGGCTGAAGCCATTGTTTGCCGTGATCAGTAGACGAAGTTTGACACGACTGCCATTCTCCAAGCCTTCGTCCAGTCGCAAGCGCAGGGCGTCGCTGTTGATGACGCTGTTGCCCTGTGTGACACTAGTGAACTGGGCGGTACCGTCAAGCACCGTGCCACCACCCTCAGGCAAACTCAGACTCAGCTGGATTGAACTGAAATCTCCCAGGACAGCGTTCAAACGGATCTGCATCTCGAGCTCTTCGCCGGGATCCGCTATGCCGTCCCCGTTGGCATCGTCGAAGCTCGTTTCGGCCAGTACCAGTGCGCACGGCGACTCGGCGAGCGCCCGTTGTGCGTTGATCATGCCGCGCCCCAGATCCTCCGCGTAAGACGGGTTGGTGCTGCCAAGATCATTGCAAGTGAAGGTAATGTGCTCACGAAGCTGATCGACACTGTAGGCGGGATGTTGATGTAACACAAGCGCCGCCAGACTTGCCACCTGCGGCGCAGCCATGGAAGTGCCGGTCTTGTATCCATAGCTGCCACCAATTACGGTTGACAAAATTGAAGATCCCGGCGCGGCCAGATCCACCCAGCCACCGTACTGGCTGCTGGAAAGTTTATGGTTGTCAGCATCCAACGAGGCTACACAGAGCACTTCCGGATAGGCGCCCGGATAGTGTTCGCGGCTGCTGCCGTTGTTGCCCGCCGCAGCCACTACCAGAAGCCCAAGTTCGCGCACAGCGCGTATCACCTCGTGCTCGTAATAGCTGTAGCTGTCGCCGCCCCAGGAACAGTTTGCGATGCGTGCTCCACTAAGTGCCGCGTACCACAATCCCTCGACACCGTGACTTACTAGCGTGCCGTGACCGGCTCGCACTGCCATCAACTGCGCCGCATTCCAGGCCAGACACGATACACCTGCACCGTTGTTTGTAACACAAGCCGCCGTACCAGCGGTATGAGTGCCATGACTTGTATCACCAGGGTCGGGATTGGGATCGTCATCGTCAGCGCGCAGATCGTAGCCGTGAATATCATCTACATAGCCATTGCCATCATCGTCAACGCCCGTTGTGCCGGAAGCCTCAGCAGTATTGGTCCACAGCGCGGCCGCCAGATCGGGATGAGCAAGTTCCACTCCCGTGTCCACATCGGCCAGGATCACATCGTGTGTCCCGGGTGTAGCCAAATCCCATGCTGCGGGAGCGCTGACAGCGGCTGGCGCCCACAACTCACTGTAGCGGCTGTCGTTGGGAAGCAGGTCGGTGTGTCGCAAAGGCGCGCATTCCGCCCATTCCACCAGTGGATGACGACTCAAGCGTGCCACCAGCGGTGCGACATCCGCCGCGGACGGGAGTTCTAGACGCAGAATACGCTCCATGCCGGGCACGCGCTGCGCTTGTGGTAAAGCCTGAGATAGATGACTACCGGCGGGAAGTTCGCAGAGCAGCTGCTGCTCCCGCTCCGGGCAGGGATCTGAGTTCAGTTTCAGCAGGATCCGGCCCTCACCCGCAGCAGCGACTGCTGAGACGGCAAAGGTGAGCAAACCCACCACTACCGGTACGGCTCGCCGCAGCGACCGAGGCAGCGCAGAAAGGGGGCGTGGCAGCGATCGTCGATGCATGGCTGCGCTTCCCAACTTCTGTTGTCAGCCAAGTGCCAGTGCACACTGACTACCGCAGCGGAAAACGAGCGAGCAGTTCCAGCAGTTCGCTGCGGTTGGCGTTGGATATCTCTCTTCCCGTCAGAGGAAAACCCTCACAAGTACGGGCCAAGGCCCGTAATTCCCGCACCGGCATCTCCTCCAATGCCCGGGGAGCGGGGGTCTGCAGTTCGGCGAGTCTGCCTTCGGGGACCCAGGAATCCTGACCCAGGCCGCCCACAAGCTCCTCTACAGCCAGGGCGGGTCGCGGGATCACGTGGCAGCCAAGCACGCGGCCGATTTTCGCAGCAGCACGCGCGCCAGCGTCGACGGCAGCTTGGACAGCCGCTGTTTCGCCCGTGACACAAATGGTCACGATGGCAGGCCAGGTAACACGGCGACGCACAAGCTGTACGGCAGAAGCCTTGAGCATGGCATCACAGGCCTCAACGGCGGCAATCAAACCGCGCGTCTCAACCATTCCCAGGGCAAAATCGCTCATAGTGCAGAAAAGGGGCAGCCCGAAGACTGCCCCCAGGGGATTACTTGCCGGAACGCTTCGGCAGAATCATCTCCACCTCTGCGTGGGGCCGCGGAATCACATGTACCGAAACCACCTCGCCGACCTTCTCGGCAGCGGTAGCACCGGCATCGGTGGCGGCCTTAACCGCACCTACATCACCACGGACCATGACGGTCACAAAACCGCCACCTACCTGCTCGCGACCGATCAGTTCGACCTTGGCCGCCTTGACCATGGCGTCTGCGGCTTCGACAGCACCGACCAGACCTTTGGTCTCCACCATGCCGAGGGCTTCAAGCGACATGCTGTATCCTCCGTGTACCTACGTTGGTTGCATTTCCTGCGCGCACCGTTTGAAACAACCGTGTTTCAACCAGTCGCGTCGCGAACCACCAAGGTAGAAAAATGAAGGCGCTTGAGAAGCGGAGCCGGGGGGTGGAAGCAGCAAATATTCGGCATGCACATGCCACCCGTGGCAAGGAGAGTAAAAAGCACGGGCGCGTCTCGTCATAGCGCCCGTGCCCGAAAGGTTCATGCAAAATGCGATTACTCGTGCAGGTGGTAATACTCCTTGAAGTAATCGATGACTTCACCGGGCCTGTCGAGGAGACGGAATAGCTTCAGGTCCTTTTCTTCGATCATGCCCGCGCTCACCATGCGGCTCTGAATCCACTCCAGCAGCGGGCTCCAGAACTCGGCGCCGTAAAAGACGATGGGTACTTTCTCGATCTTCTTGGTTTGCACCAGCGTTAGCACCTCAAAGGTCTCGTCAATGGTGCCGAAGCCTCCGGGCATCATGACGAAGCCGGCGGCGAACTTGACGAACATCACCTTGCGCACAAAGAAGTAGCGGAAGTCGATGCAGGTATCGAGAAAAGGATTGGCGTGCTGCTCGTGCGGCAGGTCGATGTTGAGACCGATAGACTCCGACGGGCTCTCGTGAGCGCCTTTGCTGGCGGCTTCCATGATTCCCGGACCACCACCGGTGATGATGGGAAAACCAAGCTCGCCCAGGCCGCGGCCGATTTCTGTAGCTGCCTGATACAGCGGATCTTCGGGCTTCAAACGGGCACTGCCGAAAATGGCGATAGCGTTGGACACGTGCCACAGGCTTTCGAATCCGTCAACAAACTCGCTCATGATGCGGAAAATGCGCCAGGTTTCCGACGACAGGCTGGCGGTCTCATCAAAGAGGTTGGCGTTTAAATGCTGTCCGTGGTTGAGGCGTGTAATGGGTCCCATAGTGTCCTTTTCGCTCACTCGTTTTGCTTCTCTTCCGTGTCGACCGCGTCCTCGATGCGGGATGCATCATCGTCGCGGGCCCGTTGGCGCGGTGTGCGCTTGGCCATGCAGGCCTCCACGACACGCAGCACATAGGGCAATTTCCAAGGTTTTTTGATGAAATCGGTAGCACCGGCCAAAACCAGATCCCGGGCGATCTGCGGGTTGTCATAGCCGGTAATCATGATAACCGGTATCACGCGGTTGACCTGGCGAACGCGGCGTATCACGTCCAGTCCGGACCAGCCCGGCATGTAGATATCCAGGAAGACCATGTCCGGCGCAAACTCGTTGAGCAGCCGCAGGCCCTGGTCACCTTCGGCCGCACACTGGACCTCGTAACCTTCAGCCGTTAAAAACTCGCTGAGGCTTTTACGCACCAGCTCGTCGTCGTCGATAATCAGAATTCGGCCACAGGACATCTTAGGCCTCCTCGCCGAAGAGCCCCTCGATCACACTGCGGATTCGATCCATGCGGAAGGGCTTAAAGATGGTATCCGTGACACGGAAAGGTTCAAGGCGTGGTAGGTGCTCCTCTTTGATCCAGCCGCTGACCACGATGATGGGGACATCCGCGTCGATGCGGCGCACCTCCTCCATGAGCTGCATACCGCTGACCTCGGGCATGTTGATGTCGGTAATCAGCAGGTCCGTCGGATGCTGGCGGTAAATGTCCAGGGCCTCGCGACCATTGGAGGCACGGTACACAGGCTGAAAGCCGTAGTGCTCCATGAATCGGGCCAGAATGTCCAGGAAGGTCTGGTCGTCATCCACGATCAGGACGGATTTGTTGTCAACAATCTTCATGCTACTCACGCTCGCTGTTGCCTGACCTGACCGCGCGTCGATGTCCCGCGGACCGCCGCGGTGCGTTCGCTACAGGGGCAGGTTTCCGTTCTGTCTCTTCTTCGGTGTTTCGCCGTTTTACTTGAGGCGCAGGCTCGGAATCGTCCGTTTCCTCCTGCTCGGTCTGCGCCCCCGACTCCAGGTCATACATATCGACATTTGGCAGGCCATACTTCTTGATCTGCACGCGTTTTTGCGCATTCAGACTGTCCAGAATGGTTTTGACGCGTCCGACTTGCTCTTCGACGGCCTCGAGGCTCTTGCCAGCGGCGGGATCCAGCCCGCTCTGCATCTCGCGCACCATTTCCAGGTGCATCATGATCACCGCCAAGGGCGTGTTGATGCGATCAGAAACCGTTACCGCCATGCGCTCGATGTCCTTCAAGCGCTCGGCCTCCTGCCTTGCCTGCTCCAGCTTCTTCAGCTCACTGATGTCCTTGGCAACGCCCAGAATACCCGCGATGCGCCCGCTCTTGTCGCGTAGCCAGCTCAGGGTAAGTTGTACCGTCAGCTCGCCGCCCAGGGCATTGATGACAACGGTCTCGAAGGTCATGCTGGGCTCGTCCTCGCGCAAGGCCTGGCGCATGCGATTACGCGCGAGGGTAGGATCCTGGTAGAGCTCGCTGGCCATGCGGCCAAGGGCTTCACGCTCGCTAATGCCCAACATATCCACGGCACCGCGATTGAAGAGCGTGATACGCCCCATGCGATCCGTCACGATAATCGCATCCGTAGCGGAATAGATCACATTGCTAAGGAAGGTCTGGCTGGCTTCATTCTCCGCCAGTAGGCGCTCGGTGCGAATGGCGCTGGCCGCCTGCATGCTCATGACGCTCAGGAAGCTCTCGTCCTCTGACATCAACTGTTCCTGCTCGTCCCAGTAGAGCAGCAACAGGCCGTATGTATCACCGGCCTCCTCGACGGGCACAACCAGAAGGCTGATTCCCTTGTTGACCGGCTCCGGCACCCAAGCGGGCGGCGTCTCCGGCAGCGGGCTGTAGCGCAGCGGCATATCGGGCTCACGCAGGAGCGTGTTCAACGGGTCATCGCTGAAATAGTTGATCGTGTAGGTGACCGGCGCCGGACTCAGCGGCAGATCGTCGGTGTATTGTGCTACACGACGCAACATTCCTTCGGCAGGTCGCACTTCGTACACAACGGCTGCTCGGGCGCCCGTGAGACGCACCGAACTGCGTGCAAACAGATCCAGGATCTGCTCGCGGCTGTGCATGCGAGCCACTTCACGGGAGAGATCCAGCAGGCCGCGCAGACGATTTGTCTCACGCTGCGTTGCCGAGTAAAGACGCGAATTCTCAATGGCCAGCGCCGCCTGAGTCGCGAAGGTTGTGGCTAGACGCAGATCCTGATTGCTGAAGAGGCGCGTCGGATCGTGGCTGTCCACGCGTATCACGCCGAGCACATCCTCCTTGACCGCCAGCGGCACCATCATGGTACTCTGCAGGCTGGCGTCGGCGTCCGGAAGAAATTGTCTCACGGCGGCGGGTTCGGAAAGCAGCAACGGGCGCGGCTGTCTCACAACCACACCCTCCGGGCAATCGGAGAGAGGAATGCGCTCCTCCGCCAGGCGCGACTCGGGCTGCCAGCGCAGAAGGCTGCGACCATCGGCGGAAAGCAGCATCAGCTGCCCACCGTCGGCACCCAACAGCTGTTGCATGTGCACCAGCACCAGATTGAGTACTTCGTCCACCTTGAGGCTGGAACTCACTTCAACAGCCGCATCGAAGAGCACGGTCAGGCGGGCCGAGAGTTCCTTGAGCATCTGGTAGACGCGCACACGGCGCTCGATGCTGCGGAAGATACACAGGTAGCCCATGGTATTGCCCTGCTCACTGCGGATCGGGCTGCCATTGACGGAAGCGTGTACCTGACTGCCGTCGCGGCGATTGAGCAGAACATCGTGGTCGCGAATGATCATGCCGCCCAGCAGCGTGCTTTCCAGCTCGCTGGCCGAGGCAGTGTTGAGGAAGCTGTCGCCGGGACGGCGATCGATGACTTCCTTGCTATCGTAGTTCAAGAGCTCAGCAAGCGCCGCGCTAACCAGGATCACCTTCAGATCCGCACCCAGAACCACAATCAAGTCGTCACTGGAGCGCACGATCGAGAAGAAGAAGTCGCGCACTTCCGCCAGCTCGCCAGCCATGCTGACGGCCTCTAGCTTCAAAGCCTCGGCAAGCCTTGCTTGCGCAATGGCCACCGACGCCGTCTCACAGAGCATGTTCAGCAGCAGCTCGTCGTCTTCGCTGAACTGCTGCTTGCACGAGTGACTTAGATTGACGACTCCCAGCACGCGCTTGCCGTCCATTAAAGGAGCACAGAGCAGGCTCCCAATGGTAATGGGGCAATCGGCACGAACCATGAATTGCGGATCGCGGCTCACATCGGGCGCCAGGCGACTTAGACCCGTCGCCGCCACCCAGCCGCTGATACCCTCGCCTAGGGCAACCGGCTGTCCCACGAGATCCTGACGTCCATCGGCCATCTCGGCCCCGACAAAGACCAGCTGGTCTTCCTGTGGATCGAGCAGCAGAATCGAGGCGGCCTCGGCCCCGAAGGCCAGACGGAAGAAGGCGGGCAGATGATCAAACAAGCCTTCGCTTTCGCGATGCGTTGAAAGGAAGTCGGCCAGGTCACGCACACGGGACAGTTGATCCAGGCGTGCATGCAATTCACTTAGCGTGTAGCGCAGACTATCGCGCAGCTCCTGCTGTTCCTTCTGGCGACCGCGCAAATGGTGACTGAGCCGCAAGAGTAGAAACTGGAGCTCCTCGCCAACCGGATGTCCTTGATCCAGCTGGTCAATGGCGCTCTCGACGGCGCGGGTCAGCTCCTGCAGTTTGCGCTCAGACATGGGCTTCCTCGAGCAGGTTCTGCAGACGCCAGGGCGATAGATCAAGAATGGACCAGACTTCGGGATTGCAGGCGGGAATTGCGCTTGCACCGCTTCCCGGCAAAGTACGCAAGCCCTGCTCGGCAAGGGCCAGACTAAGGTGCACCATGGCCGCCTGGCGACGCAGTTCCTCGCTCACCTTGCAGGCGTGCGGAGCGTCCAGGCATTGGGCCAGCGCCACCAGTGGACTCGTACTGCTGACGTGTTCCTGTAGCAGCACCAACAGGCTGTGCCCCCACTCCTGCCAGGACGGTACGCTTCGTGTACGGCGTTCGCTAAGCATGGGAACCAATTCCAGCAACCGCAGAAGTGTGCGCGCAGCGTCGTTGCGCCCTCGGCTGCAGACCTGTAACACGGCATCGGCCGCTTGCTGCATGCGTTCACGCCAAGAGGCCGCTTGCGGCAGTTCAGCCTGTGCGGGCATAACTTGTAACACAGCTGCAAAGTATGGACGCAGGCGTCGCCCCCCCAGCATGCGCCAGGCTCCGCCTTCATCAATGGGTGTATCACAGGAGGAATAGAAACTGCAGGAAGCAAAACGGATGAGCAGGAGAAGCAACACGGGCGAGCCCTGCAGAAGCGCGAGCAGCTCTGCGTCGCTGCCGCCCTCACGGATCAGCTCTGCAGCACGCAGGGCTACCTCCGCCGGGAGACCCAGTTCAAGTAAATCATCTAGGCCGCGTCGCTGGGACATTCAGCTCTCTCCATCCTCTCCACGATTCCGCCTCGTCTGCCAGGACTTCAGAGCGGAAACACAATACGGTTCCTTATCTGCATTAGGGCGGTGGAACTTCAGGGCAGACCGCCGGAAAATGCACACATTCAGCTTTATCGGGCCCCAAACTAGGGTTCTCGTGTCAAAGATGACACAGGTAAAGTGGATGCCGCGAAAAAGGCCTGAGCACCAAGAAGATCTCGCAAATCAGCCGAGAAGCCCTCCACGGTCCGGATTGTGTTGTAGTGCATGCTGTGGTTCACCGGGAATGAAAAAGCCCATGATCCTGAGGGGATATGGGCTTTGCCTTTTCGAAGGCGGCGACCGGAGTCGAACCGGTGATGGAGATTTTGCAGACCTCTGCCTTACCACTTGGCTACGCCGCCAAAAAGAAACGTCCGCCTAGGCGGACGCGTCCGCGGTGCGGACAAAGCGAGAGACGGGACTCGAACCCGCGACAACCACGTTGGCAACGTGGCACTCTACCAACTGAGTTACTCTCGCATTTGCAGTCGCAAGGACGAACAATGAACCATTTTCCGTTCTCTTGCGCAAGCTGCAGATTTCAACGAGTGGAGCATAGCGGGATCGAACCGCTGACCTCTTGACTGCCAGTCAAGCGCTCTCCCAAACTGAGCTAATGCCCCGTCAAAGAAGACCCCCAATATATAGCCCGATCACCTTTCGTGCAAGATGCTGCGCTATTTTTTTGACGGGAGGTCAGGACCGGGGAGTGTTGCCTTTTGAAAGATCCGCCAGCATCTGGTCGATGCGATCGGCGTCTTCAAGAATGCGCAACAGATCGCGCTTGATTACGGTGTCACGGCGTGGTGTGTTTTGCAGTCGCTGAAGCAGCAGCTCTCCGCGGGTTGCCACAAGCTGCAGCTGCTGTGCAATCTCACCGCGAACCTCGCGTAGAATCCGAATCCTCAGCCGTGTGCGCTCCTCCTCCAGCACCTGGCGATCGAGCAGGTTTTCCAGGGTGATCAGGATGTAGCCCTCGCCCTTGTCCAGCTCCACAGGCTTGAGCTGAATCTTGTGAAGCTGGCTGGTATCAGCACCAGGCGCACGAAGCCAGATGTCATTGATCAGTACTTCTTCGGCGGTCTGCTCAAGGTGAACCAGCGCGCGCCTCACGCGCATATCATCCAGAGTCGGCGCCAATTCAAAGAGGCGACGCCCCAGGGTTTCGCCTTCCTGCAGCCCCAGCATTTCGCAGGCGCGGCGATTGGCCTGCACCAGACGCTGTCCGCGATCGATCATCAGCGCACCACGGATGGGATGCTCAAGACTGCGGCGGTTGAACTCCTGTAACACGCGCAGGCGCGCGGCGTGCTCGCGAAAGTCACGCTGTGCGATACCGGCGATGTGCACCAGTTGCTGCTCTCCCAGCTCCTGCTCGCCACCGCCCGATTGCGGCTGTTCTGTGCGACTAAGGCGCATGCGACGCTGACGCATCTTCTCCAGGCTACGACGTAGTTCGTCGTGAATACAGGGCATGCGCAGATAATCGTCTGCACCTGTGCGCACCGCTTCTGCAGCCAACTCGGGCGTCTCACGCGCCACAAGTGCTAGCACCGGAAGCAGTGGGTCCAACCGTTTCAGCCGTTCCAGTAGTTGCAGCCCGTCCGGATTGCGAACGTCCAGCATCACCAACTCGGGAGTCTGGCGTCGTAGTTCGGCCAGCAGGCTCTCGCCCGACTCCAGCAAGCGGACCTGGCATCCGCTGCGCTCGCAGAGCGCACCCAGTGAAAGACGCTCACCGCTGTTGCAGCCCGCCAGAATCATCTGCAGACCGCCATGCTGGCCATTGGCGGGCATGGCTTCTTCGGCCTGCACGTCTTCAATACCCCGCGCTGAATGAAGACGCACTCGATTGCGTCCTTCGGCTTTCGAAGCCAGCAGAGCCGCGTCGGAACGCGCGATCAGTTCGGCCGCTGATGCCGCGCCGTTTTCGATCGTGGCTACACCGATGGAAATTGTCAGGCCACGGCCCTCGACCACATTGCCCAATCGCAAACTGGCCACCTGCCGACGAATGCGCTCGGCCACGCCACAGGCTCCCTGCTCGCCCGTTTCAGGCAGCAGAACGCCAAACTCCTCACCACCGTAGCGCCCTGCAGCATCGACTTCGCGGCTGCAGTTGCGTATCACATTGGCAACCATACGCAGCACCTGATCGCCAACCTGGTGACCGTAGGTATCGTTGTAGAGTTTGAAGTGGTCGATGTCAAGCAGTAACAAGGACAGCGGCTGTCGGCGGCGTGAGGCACGTGTCAGCTCTTCGGTAAATCGCTGCATCCAATAATGGCGGTTGGCCAGTCGCGTGAGCGGATCCACAAAAGCCATCTGCTGCAGCTCGCGCATGGCCTGGGCTTGATCCAGTGCCACGGCGGCTTCCTGGCAGAGCAGGTTGAGCAAGCGCAATCCTTCACTGCGCAGACTGCGTGGTCCCATATCCAGCAAGATCAGACGTCCCAGCTGCCGGTAGCCGAACACCAGCGGCATTTGCAGCAGGCTGTGTGCCAGCGATTCATCGGCCAGCGCACGCAGGGGATGTCCTGATTGGAGCAACTGCAAACTGCGCAGATGCTTGATGCGCGAAGCGGGAAGCACACTCAAGCCCTGTTTGAGAATTGCACGCAGGCGATCACCGGTAGGCGGCAGTACGCCATCCAGGTAGAGTTCTTCCGTGCTGCCTCCCGCCAGATCGACAACCGCCGTCGTACTTCCCGTCAATTCGCGAGCGCAGCCCAGCAGCAGTTCCACGATGCGGTCCAGGTCTCGCGTAGAGCCAAAAACGCGAGCGTAGGCCAGTTGGCGTTCCTGATCTGCCAGACGGCGTTCGCGCTCGTGGCCTAGGCGTACTACATCGAACACTTCGCCGGCTTTGGAGACGAAGTTGATGGTGCGTTCACGCAGCGGCGGAGCCCAGGCGTCGCCACCGTGACGGCCCAGATTCAGGGTTCCCAGTGTATCACGACCTATCCGCAACGGCAGGACAAGAGCTTCATCAAGTTGACGACCGTTGTGGGATCCGGTAAGGTGTTCGGGTTTCCCGGCGCGTATCACACGACCGGCCACGCCAGTGTCTGGATCCTGGGCTACACGTTCTACGAGGTCGGCGGAAAGGCCGCGAGCCAGGCGAATGCGCAGACGACCATCGCCCGCAGGCAACATGACGGAGCCGCGCTGTGCACCAATCAGGTCCACGGCGGAATCCAGCAGGCCACCAAGCAGGCGATCTACTTCATGAGCCCTTAGGCCCAGATTGGTCTGGTTGTCCGGCTCCCGTATCACAAGCTACCTCTCCCGTGACACCGGCGGGGCGTGGTCTATTCCTCGCCCTTATCGCCTTCCTCCTCGTTGTCACGCAATCCCAGCTTGACCATTTTCGAGTACAGTGTGCCTCGACTGATCTCAAGTAATTTGGCTGTCTGCGACAGATTCCACTTGGTCAAATTGAGGCAGTGTGTAATTAATGCAGCTTCGGTCTCCTGCAAACTGAGGGATTTCAGTTTGAGCTGGTATCCATCCTGCTTGGCTTCACCGATAGCATCATGCGTCAGATCGGCCATGGTCAACTGTCGTCCTTCGCAGAACACAACAGCGCGCTCGACAACATTGCGCAGCTCACGAATGTTTCCCGGCCACTCGTAGTTCTGCAGCTCGTTCATCATCGACTTGGAAACTCCTTCGACCTTCTTGCCCATTTCTCGGGCAAAGAGCTTGACGAAGTGATTCACCAGCAGTGGAATGTCCTCGCGGCGCTCGCGCAGCGGGGGAACATGAATTGGTATCACATTCAATCTGTAATACAAATCTTCGCGAAAACGACTCTGGCTGATCATTTCCCGCACGTTGCGGTGAGTGGCCGCAATAATGCGCACATCGACCTTTAAGGTGTCTGTTCCGCCGACGCGCTCGAATTCCTTGGTTTGTAACACACGAACCAGCTTGGTCTGCGTGTGCAGCGGAATGTCGCCCACTTCATCCAGAAAGAGCGTGCCCTTGTCGGCAAGCTCGAAACGTCCCTTGCGCTGCTCGACGGCGTGGGTAAAAGCACCGCGCTCGTGGCCGAAAAGCTCGGACTCAAGCACGCCCTCACCAAAGGCGGCACAACTGGTTTTGATGAAGGGCTTGTTGGCGCGGTGACTGAAGTAGTGCACCACGTGGGCTACAAGCTCCTTTCCTGTTCCCGACTCACCAGTCACCAGAATGGACGCATTGGATTTGGCCGCGGTCGCCACTTTTTTAAACAGGTCCATGATGGCCGGGCTGTTGCCAATGATGGAGTCAAAGCCGTAGCGCTGGGACAGGTCCGACATCAGGGTGTTTTCCTGCACCAGGCCGTTGAGCTTCTCATCCAGGCGCCCAATGATGCGCAGCGCTTCGTCGGGCTTGAAGGGCTTCAGAATGAAATCGTAGGCGCCCATGCGCATGGCCTGTACCGCGCTCTCGATACTGCCATGTCCCGTCAACACCATGGTGTGCAAGCTGGGCCAGCGCTCCGAAACCTTCTGCAACAGTTCCATACCGCCCATACGCGGCATCTTGAGGTCGGTGATCATCAGATCGAAGTCGGGTTCCTTCTCGAGACGCTCAACTGCCTCGGCACCGGAATTTGCCGTTGCCACCTGATAACGCTCAGCGCGTAATACATCGCCCAGCGATTCAAGCATGTTGATTTCATCGTCCACCAGAAGAATGCGCAATCGTTGTGTCATCGTGATCCCTTACTCCATGGTACAGGGCAGGAAAACGCGCACGGTCGTTCCCACGTTCGGTTCGGATTCAATGGTCAAATCGCCGCCGGCACGGCGAATAAAGGAATGCGTCAGTGAAAGGCCGAGGCCTGTGCCCACTCCCGGGTCCTTGGTTGTAAAGAAGGGGTTGAACACGTTGGCGAGGTCTTCCTTGCTGATGCCACAGCCCGTATCACAAAACTCCAGCACGACCCTCTCGGCGCTTTCACGGCGGCTGCGAATGGTCAATTCCCCTCCATCGGGCATTGCCTGAGTGGAATTGAGTATCACATTGAGAAAAGCCTGCTTCAGCTCGTCAAGATTAAGATAGACCAAGGGAAGGTCTGCCAGATCCGTCAGCAGACGGATATTGTTGACCAGCAGCTCCTTTTTCATCAGGTCCAGTGTAACACGCAACAAGTCGTTCAGATCTACGGCTTCGCGCTCCTGATTGGACACGCGGCTGAAGGAAAGCAGGTTTTCGATGATCTTCTTGGCGCGGTCCAGTTCATTTTGCATGATGCCCAAGTGCTTGTGCAGCTGATCACTGATGGGGCGCTGTTCCTTCTCCAGCACTTGTCTCACGAAAAAGAGCGAGCTATTGATGATGCCTAGAGGGTTGCGAAGCTCATGGGCAATGCCCGCCGACAGCTGTCCTAATCCAGCCAACTTCTGGCTCTGGATCAGCGTGTACTGCATGGCCTGCTTCTCGGTGACGTCACGATAGAAACCTTGTAACACGGGACGGCCATCGATTTCGCTGTAGACGACTTCGTAATCGGTAAAGACAACGGTGCCGTCCTTGCAGGCCAGAGGCACATTCTCGAATCGGCCGATTTCGTGTCTCACGGCAGATAGCCAGTTGCGGCGCGCCTGCTCGCGATACTCCTCGACGCGTGTTTCCCAAATGCGACGCCCAACCAGCTCGTCACGCGTGTACTGCAACAGATTGGCCGTCTCACGGTTCACATCGATAATGCGGCCATCTTCCAGGCTGACAATGACAATGGGATATCGGGCGTTGTCATAAAGAGCGCGGTACATCTCTTCGGTACGACGCACGTGCTTTTCAAGGGCAATCTCATCCAGTGATACAGCCACTTGACGTAACATCAATTCGAAGACGTGCACCAGCGCCGCGTTGGGTATCACACCGCGCGGATTTGCTGTCACACGCATGTAGCCGATTTCTTCACCATCCTGGCGCTTTACGGGCAGCAGCAGACGGTAATTCTCACCCCAGGCTTCGGGAAGCTCGGCTCCCTCGTACCCTGGACAAACCAGTTTTCCGGTTCCCAAAGGAAGGCAGCGCTCATCCGGACTGGCGCACAGTTTCTGCCAGTTTGGATCACGGCGTATTTGCTCCTGCTCAGCTTCACTGTAACCGGCGAAACCCCAGTGGACTTCCTGGCCCTGCTGAATAAAAATGAAGGCCCGACGGAAGAACCCCGCATCCACTACTGTGCGTGCTACATCATCAAGGCGCGAGCGCAATTGATTCGCGCTACGATCGCCATTGAGCAGGTTCGAGAGCATGTTTGTCGCACGAAACAGCTGTTCCTTCTGCTCAAGAATCTGGTCCGCCAATTGGGCTGCAGGCTGATGAGCGAATTGTAACACGCGGCCGCCCGTCGTGATACTGTCGGCACGACAGATCAGCTCGCGACTATGGCTTCCTGCACGGAACAACAGATGGCCAACCTGCGCGGCCGGTCGCAGAATCTCCCTCAGGGGTTCGCCTCGAATCTCGTCCATGCTGCAGGCGGCCAGATCCAGAAAAGCCCTGGAGGCGCCGGTCACGTGCCCCGCTTCATCGATGTACAAGAGCGGCACAGTACGGCCCACCGCCACGCGGCGGTCATAATGCTGACTGGGTAAACCACTGCGGTGGCGCTGCAGATGTATCACCGAAGCCATTCGGCGATCCTGATCGTCAAGCAGCGGTGCGACATCCACATCGACCTGCATCGTATAGGTGCCCATGGTCGAGAGATTCAAGGTCCAGCGACGACGTGCGCTCAGCGCCTGCTCTTCGGCAATGGCCTTGCGAAATGTCTCACGGCTTTCCTGTCCGAAGAGCTCAAAGAGGCTCAAGTCGCCGACCTGATCCTCTAGCTCGAAGAACTCAACAGAGGCTGCGTCCGCCCACAGCACCGTGCCAATGGCGCTAACGACCAAGGTCCCCAAGGGGCAGGATCCACCGTCCTCTTCTTCCCAGTGGACTTCCTGGGCACTCACAAGCCAGCGCTCTCCCGACAGGCGATGCAAAGTCAGCTCAAGCACTTCCTCGCGGCCTTCACTGTCGACGTTCACCAGTTCGCTGGCCCCCTCCTCTGGCTCTCCCGTCAACTGTGTCCACAAGCGGCGTTGGCGTCCCTTGAGTTGTGCAGGATAACCTTCGCCATCGGCTTCACCGAAGAGGTCCAGGAATCTCGGATTTGCCCCCAGCAGCCTGCCTTCATTGGAAAGCAACGCCAGCGGCTGGGGCAACATTTCGATCAAGCCATCGAGCTGCAGTCCATCAGCCGAAACAGGAGCTGGCTCGGCGCGCAACTCTGCCAGTCGTTGATCGATTTCATACTGTCGCTCGGCCTTTCGCAAGGAGAGCTTGAGGATCTCCAGCAAGAAGGGCTTCTCGAGATAGTCGATGGCTCCCTTGTGTAAGGCCTCCAGCACTGTTTCCATGGTGCCGTAGCCGGTGACCACAATCACTTGAACCAGTGGGTGATTCTTGCGAACGATATCGATCACATCCATACCCGACAGACCGGGCATGTTCAGGTCGGTAATGACCAACTGCACTTCTTCCCGCGCGAGAACATCAACGCCCCTGCCGCCATCGACGGCGGTCAGGACATCGTAGCCCTCAAGAATGAGATACTCGCTCAAGATTTTTAGTGCATCGGGATCATCATCGATGGCAAGAATGCGCTTGATGTAGGCCATGGTCCCCCGTTCATTTTCCGACGCCCGTTACTCAAGCTGATAAGGCTATTAATGTCTAGCTTGCAAGCTCAATCTGCAAGCAGAAAGCAGCTATGTGTTCAATATCCGGCAGTACGGATTGCCCGTAACTCTCTACGCAAAATGTGACGGTGCTGTCACAATGGTGTGTGATTTTCTCTAGTCCAGCAGCCGCAGGAGCGCGTCTGTCGCACCCATGCGCGAGCGGACGAGCGCGGCCGCCGCCGTCGCCATCTCCTCGCGCCGTTTCGCATCTTCCACCAGGCTCGCCAGCAAAGCGCCACTCTCTTCGCTACCGCCAAGTAAAGCACCACCGCCGCAGACCAGTAGATCCTGCGCCTCCTGCGCCACCTGACATTTGGGACCAAAGAGTACCGGCAAAGAAAAGGCGGCGGGCTCGATGACGCTATGCACACCGGTGGTAAATCCACCGCCAACAATGGCCAGCGAAGCACAGGCGTAAAGCCCGGCAAGCAACCCCATGCGGTCCACCAGAAGTACGCTGTCCCCTTGGTCCCACTCGCCCGCGCAGTGGCTGAGGCGTTTGTAGCGCAGGCCAAGAGACTTCAACAGCGTGTCGCTGGCAGCCAGATGCTTTTCATCGGGCTCGTGCGGAACCAAGAGCAGACGCAGCTTTGGATGCCGCTCAAACAGCTGCGCAAAGAGGGGCAGCACCAATTCTTCCTCAGGTGCCCAGGAAGAGCCCATGACCCAGACGAAATGGTCGTCGCTGAAGCCAGCGGGCAACTGCGCACAAGCCTCGCTGTTGCGGGCGCGCTCCACTACACGGTCGAAGCGCGTTTCTCCCGGAGCGCACACCGGCACGTCCAGGCCGTCAAGCAAATCGCGAAAACGTTCGGCCATGGCTTCGCTTACGCTGGCGATGCGATCACAGTTGGCCAGTGTAGCACGGTTGAAGGCTCGCAAAAGCGGCTTGGCGAAATGCGAATCCGGATGGAAGTTGGCGTTGATGAAGGCTACACGACAACCGGCTTTGTGCGCCTGACGCAGATGGTTGTACCATAGGTCGTGCTTGGTCACAATCATCAGCTCAGCCGCCAGGGTTCGCACAAAGGCGCGCGCAGTCCAGGGCAGATCAAAGGGCAAATAGCCGATCCAATCCGCCTCGTCCACGCTCTGACCGCTGCGCAACAGCGTCGTGGGTCCACTTGTGGAATAAAAAGTGAGTAGCACCTGTTCGCCGCGCGCACGCAGTTTGCGCGCCAGTGGACGTATCGCCTCAAACTCCCCCATGGAAGCGCAGTGAATCCAGACACGACGCACTCGTGGTTCAGGCAGCTGCGCGATTGCGGCCGCCGTTCGCTTCAGCAAGCCGCGACGGACCAGCACATTGGCACGAATGCGACGCGGAATCAGGCCGATGGTGTGGACCAGGATCCAAACCAGCGGCAACAGCAGCTGGTATAGAAACAGGCTGAGGCTTTGCATCAGCACTCCAGATAGGATTCAAGCACTTCGGCGGGAAGAAGCTCCCGCATGCAATTTAAATGTCCCCTGGGGCAGCGGCGTCTGCCAATGTGGGAACAGGGACGGCAGCCTAGCTCACGTTGTATCACACGCAAAGTACCTCCGCGCGGCGCAAATCCCAGCTCGGGGACGGTTCCCCCGAAAAGCACCACACCGGGAATGCGGGCAGCATCTGCCATATGCATCAGGCCCGTATCACCGCAGATCAAGCGGCGCCCCTGCGCGAGCAGACGAGCCGTTCCATTCAGGTCCTGGGTTCCGCAATGCGATGTGATACGTGCAGGATTCAACGCGGCGAGCTCGCGGCCCAATCCGGCTTCGCTGTTTCCACCCAGAATCAGTAAAGGAAGCGGACTGCGTTGAAGCAGCAGACGCGTGAATTCGATCCAATGCTCGCGCGGCCAGCATTTGGTGACCAGCCCGGCTCCGGGCACCAGCACTTCGTACTGGGCCGTGCCGTACTGCAGACGCTGCCCCTGTGTCCACAGTTGCGGAAGCGCGTCCGCCGTGGAGACGTCTAGTCCGGCCAACTGTAGATAGCGTTCGCTAACGGGTCGTGGATGACGGTGACACAAGGTGCGAGCGTGTACCAGCAACAATTTGTGCAGGCGATGTTTGGAGAGATGGCGAGCGGAAAGCCCGCAGCATAGAAGTCGACTGCGTTGGTTGTTGTGCAGGTCCAGGACAAGATCCGCTCTCTCGCGCAGCAGCTCGCGACGCAAGTCCACTAGTTGCCTCAGCCCGCCCTGTGCGGAAAGGCAGAGCGTGCGATCAACAGCAGGCCAGCCCTGCGGAAGGGGAGCAAGGTTCTCTTTGGTGACAAAGACCACCCGACGCACACCAACCTTCTTCAGCAAGCGCGGAAGCGGTTCGGCCAGAAGCAAATCGCCGATGGAAGAGAAACGCACCAGTACAACCGTACTGGTTCCGGGCGGAAGGCCCTGTATCACATTCTACCTGCCAGCCTCGAAGCGCCTGGCCATGTCACCCGTGAACTGTGGACTGGACCAGTCGCCGTCAGGCGCAAACCAGCAGGCGCCTTCAATTTCACCCGGCATGGCATCAAGATAGGACTCCTGGCCAATCAGCAGCGCTGTAGCACAGACATCGCCAAGGACAGCCTTTCGTGATACAGTGGCCGCCAATGCAGGAGCCGCCACCGGCTTCCCGTCGAGCGGATTGATGGCGTAGCACAGCGATTCATCAGGCAAGCGCATCGCCCGACTTCCGCAACCGGCCTGCGCGAGGATCTCGGAATCGTGAAGTCGAATCTTGCCCAGGTTTGCAGCCGGATCGCGGGGATCCTGGAGGTTGACGAGCCAATCGCCTCCATCGGGGCCCTCGCCCCAGACGCCGGTCGTGGAACCGAAACGGATCTTGAAATCGGTGTAGCCCATTCTGTGCAGGCTCGAATTCAGCTCACTCACTACACGGCCCTCAAGCATCTGCTCAAGACTGATGGCCATTCCCTTCATGGACAGAAGCATGCCGCGCTCGACGACATAGGTTCCCCCCTTCTGCACCAGCGCCAAGGTGGAGTCGAGCTCTGCCTGTGTCGGCAGGTGCTCCAAAGCGGGAAATTGTATCACACCTTCAGCGTTGCGCTGGCCGAACTCTGCATCACAAAAACCGTAAAGCTGGTTCAGCGGTCCCGCAAGAAACTCTACCAGACCTGCGCTTTGCTTACGGTGGGTGAAACACTCCAGCACGATGTCGTAGGCGGCCTGTTCCATCGATCCCGATTTGTCACCCGCACGAAGATTGACATCGCGCACAGCAGCCGGATCACAACCGCCAAGATATCCCACGAGCTCGGCAATCTTCCCCTCCAGGTTCTGCAGATCCTGCTTAGGGTTTGCCTCTTTCGGCGGCGCGGGAATCATGATCTGGTACTCGTAGCCCTGGATGCTTCCTTCCAGCCCTATTGGCTGTACTCCACCGCAGTGTTGCAGAACCAGACCGGCGGTCAGCAAACCCGCACTGAGCAGGATTCCCCTGGAAATGGCAAGAAGACGAGTCATGGGCTCCCCTAGTGGTTGCGCCGGATCGCGAAGCGACCCAGACGAATCAGCATCTCCCGTGCGGCACTTTCTGGTAGAAGCGCCAATGCACTGCAAGCGCGCTCGCAGAATTCTTCTGCGCGCACACGGGCGTGCTCAATGCCGCCGTGAAGGCGGACAAACTCGATCAAACGTGATACATCTTCATCGGATGGATGATGCAACCGCTTCAGCATTTTCGTCGCCTGCGGTTCATCCGCCATGGACAAAGCATGCAGTAGCGGCAGTGTAATTTTGCCCTCGCGCAGATCTCCACCTACAGGCTTGCCAAGGGTGCCAGCATCGCCTTCGTAATCCAGTAGATCGTCGCGAATCTGAAAGGCCACGCCAAGCGCTTCGCCGTAACACGCCAAGGCCGCGCCCTGCTCAGGGCTGGCTCCGCTACTGATGGCACCCAGCTGACAGCTGACACCAATCAGTCCACCCGTTTTGTCGGTGATGATACCGAAGTAGGCGTCCTCATCCATCTGCAGCGAACGCGCACGATCGAGCTGTTCCAGCTCGCCGTGAGCCAGCCGCCCGGCAACGGCTGCCACGAGCTCGTAGACGCGGTGATCGCCGCAACCGCTCATGGCCGACATGGCGCGCGCCAGTAGAAAATCGCCCATCAGTACGCTGACCTTGTCGCCCTCGCGCGAGTTCAGGCTGCTCTGGCCGCGACGCCGATCGGCCTGATCCACCACATCATCGTGTACCAGTGTGGCATTGTGCAGTAATTCGACCACCATTGCGGCGCAGTGAGTGCGATCATTTACTCCACCGGTCGCCTTGGCCGCAAGGTAAGTGAGAGTGGGACGAAGTAGTTTGCCGCGGTTCTGCGCCAGATAGTCCACCAGCGAATCCAGCCAGGCTGAGTCCTTACTTCGCAGCCAGGCATCATAGCGCTGAGTGAATGACGCAAGCTCCGTGGCTACCAGCTGCTGGATTTCAGCTAACAACACTTCAGGTCCTTCGTGATACATCGTTGTCCGACCGGATCAACTTAGCGCACAGATACGCAGAAAGCGACGCTTGCCGACTTTGAGTACGTGCGAGGCGTCCGGGGTTACCTGATGCATTTCATCCGTGATACGTTCGCCATCCAGGCTGACCGCTCCCTGGCGAATCTGCCTGCGCGCTTCACCTTTGCTGGCGACCATGCCGTGATCCACCATCAGGTCGATCAGAGCGCAGTCTCCGGCCAGCTGCACTTCAGGCATTTCATCGGGCTCGCCGCCCTTGCGGAACATCTCGTCGAACTCACGTTCGGCGGCAACTCCCGCTTCCACGTCGTGATACATGCGCACTAGTTCGCGTCCGAGGCGACGCTTGAGAATCACGGGATTTACCTGACTGCCCTTCAGCTCCTCGCGGATGCTCTTGACTTCTGCAGCAGGCAGATCCGTCGCCAGCTCGTACCAGCGCGGAATCAACTCGTCGGGAATGCTCATCGTGCGACCAAACATGTCACGCGGTGTATCACAGATGCCAATGTAGTTATCCAGACTCTTGGACATCTTGTTGACGCCGTCCGTGCCCTCAAGGATGGGCATGGTTAGCACGACCTGCGGCTCCTGTCCGTAATGCTCCTGCAGGGTGCGTCCCACCAGCAGATTGAAGCGCTGATCGGTACCGCCCAATTCCACATCCGCCTTCAGGGCCACGGAGTCGTAGCCTTGAATCAAGGGATAGAGGAATTCGATGAGGGCGATGGGTGTTTGTGAGGCATGGCGCTTGGCAAAATCATCGCGCTCCAGCAGCCGGGCGACCGTGTAGTGGCTGGTGAGAGCCAGAAAAGCGTAAACGTCCATCGCTTCAAACCACTCGCTGTTGAAGCGAATCTGCGTCCGCTCACGGTCGAGCAGCTTGAAGATCTGGCTCTTGTAGGTCTCGGCGTTGTCCAGCACCTGCTGCCGCGTCAACTGCGGGCGCGTTTTGCTCTTGCCCGTTGGATCACCCACCATGCCGGTAAAATCGCCGATGAGAAAAACCACCTGATGACCGAGTTGCTGGAAGGTGCGCAGTTTGTTGATGACCACCGCGTGTCCGATATGCAAATCCGGGGCGCTGGGATCGGCACCAAACTTGATCACCAAGGGCGTTCCGTTTTTGGCACTGCGAACAAGCTTCTCTTCCAATTCCTTCTCTGGAAGCAGATCAGCCACTCCGCGGCGGATTTCATCCATCTGCTCATTCAGGGGCGGAAAGGCGGCACTCACTGGTTTCTCTCCTTCATGATGCGCTTCAACTCGCGATCGGAGTCGCGCTTGGCAATGTCCTGGCGCTTGTCGTACTGTCGCTTTCCCGTAACCAGCGCCAGTCGGCATTTCACCAGGTGTTTCTTCCAGTACACCATCAGGGGCACAAGCGTATAGCCCTTGTTCTCAACCTGCTGGGCGATTTTGCGAATCTCGGTCGCATGCAACAGCAGTTTGCGGGGGCGCTGCTCTTCGTGCACGCCGAAGCTGCCGTGGGAATAGGGCGAGATGTGCATGTCAATCACAAACACTTCGCCTTGTATCACCTTGGCGTAGGCTTCCTTGATGCTGGCGCGGCCCTCGCGACAACTCTTCACCTCGGTACCGCACAGCACCATGCCCGCCTCCCACGTCTGCTCGATGTGGTAGTCGTGGCGCGCCTTGCGGTTCTGGGCAATGATCCGCTGCGGGTCAGCCCCTTGCGTGCTCTTCTTTTTCTTCCCCACGGTGTCCTATTTCTTCTCGGGCATTTTAAGACCAAAGAGCTGATTGACCTGCTGCACCATTTCTACGTAGTCGGCGCACAGGGTCAGCGGAATCCCGCCGTCCTCAGAGAGGGTGCTGAACAGCCCGTCCTTGTTGCCGCCATCAATGACCAGCATGTGCTGACTGCGCGGAGCAACCGGCAAAATGAACTGATCCGAGAGAGCGCCGCGACGTGCTTCGCGCCCTAAATGCATGCTGACGATGCGAATGCCGGCTTCCTCGGCGGCATTCAGCAGGCTTTCGATGCGGGCCAGTTCCTGATCGGCTGCGTCCTGCGCCTGCCCCAAGCCCTTGCCCGAACCGCCGAGCACCAGCACCAGCGTTTCCACGCCCGCAAGCGAATCGCCGGTGGCTTCCTGCATCATGCGCGGTTCTTCCAGACCTGCGCGAGTAAAAATCTGCCGCGCGATCAGCACGTCGGAGCTGCGTCCTGCGCTGGTCAATAGCAGCTGATCACTGAAGGAGGCAGCCCAGAGGCTGCAGGACAAAGCCAAAACGGTCAATACGGTGACCAGCATGCGTGAGCAAACCATGATCCTTCCTTCCGGAGTTTTCGAACAGCCTTCGCCGGCGCCAACGCATAGCGCTCCTGGTATGCAAAGACCGTGTAAGGTAGGAAAGATGAGAGACAGGAGAATAAGGGTGCACTGCCCGTCAGCGCTTCGTCACACAAGCAGTTGCAGGATCTCCTCGTGCGTGGGAAAGCGCCCACTCTGGTGTTTGCTGTACACCAGACGGCCATCCACAACCACGTCAAAGACACCGCCGGAACCGGGGATCAGCTCACAACTCGCTGCCACTTTTTCTTCCAGGAAGGCTGCCAGACCGACAGCGCGCGGACGGTAATTTCAGACGTTGCAGTACTTAATACGGATTTCCATGATTCCTCCAGAGAGAAAAGGGGCGCCCGAAGCGCCCCCAATGTCCAGCCATCCGGCTTATTCGCCGTCGTCCCCAATGCAATCGACAGGGCACTCGGCCATGGCATCGCGGACCTGCTGCTCTTCCTCAGGCGTGGTGGGCTGCTTGGCCACGTAATTGTGGTCACCATCTTCGCTCTCGACGAAGAAATCGGGGGCAGCGTCACTGCAGGCGCCACAGGCGATGCAGTCATCATCCACGTAGAACTTACCCGGGACATTGTCCGGAACGATGCGAGTCTTGTCGGCCATTTCGGTCTCCTTTTTCCGCTTGTTTGTTCGCGGTCGGGCTAAAAGTACGAAGCCCGACTCCTCATCGCAATCCCTTGTGCCTTCCTTCTTGTCGCAGAACCGCATTCTGCAGAAAAGCTCTTCAAACCCGCGCGGACCTGGATCTCAGCCGCCAAGCCCCAGCAGCACAAAGCCGCCCACCAAGAGCAGCGTAAATGCGATCACTAGCCAGTTGAACCAGCGATCGATGAAGCCGGTGATGGCCTCACCCCAAATGTAAACCAGTCCGGCCAGCAGGAAAAAACGCAATCCGCGTCCCAACACGCTGGCCAGCAGAAAGGCGGGCATGCTGAATTTGATCAGCCCCGCGGTAATGGTGAAGATCTTGTAGGGTATGGGCGTCAGTGCCGCGGCGAAAACACCCCAAAAGCCATAAGTGCCCGCCCACTGTTTGATGGTCTCCATCAGGTGTTCGCCGTGATACAATTCCACCAGGCGCTGGCCCCAGGTCTCAAAAAAAGCGTAGCCGATGAAGTAGCCCAGTATCCCGCCCAGAAGTGATCCGATCAGACAGATGAACGCCGTCTGCAAACTGCGTCGCCGGTCGCCCAGACAGAGGGGAATCAGCAGCACATCGGGCGGAATGGGAAAGAAGCTGGCTTCGGCAAAAGCCAATCCAAAAAGCACGGGGCGTCCCCAGCGTGACTCAGCCCAGGAAAGGACCCAGTCGTAGAGCCTGCGTATCACGATTTGACCCCCATGCCCGTCGGAAGCGATAACTGATGTATCACGAATCCCATCCTTCCTTGCCGATCAGCGGCACAAAACTGCAGCCGCCTTCGCTTCGGCCGGTAAAGCGTTCTGTGCTTACGCGTTGTATCACCTTCATTTCCTGGCGACCACGCTCACCAATGGGCGCAACCAGCCAGCCTCCCACTTTCAATTGCAACAGCAGACTCTGCGGCGGTTCGGGTGCGCCCGCGGTAATAATGATACGGTCGAAGGGCGCCTCTTCCGGCCAGCCCAGAGTGCCATCGCCGCTGCGACAAACGATGTTGCTTAGCTGCAACTCCTGAAAGAGCCCCCGCGCGCGGGCGGTCAGTTCGCGATGGCGCTCAATGGTAAAGACGCGCCTGCATAAAAGCGCCAATAATGAAGCCTGATATCCACTGCCGGTGCCGACCTCCAGCACCTGTTCTTCGCCGTCCAGCTGAAGCAGTTCCGTCATCAGGGCCACAATGTAGGGCTGACTGATGGTCTGTCCACAGCCGATCGGCAGAGCGCAATCCTGATAGGCGTTTGTCTGCAGCGGACCGTCGACAAAAAGCTTCCGATCAAGTTGATTGAAAGCCTGTAACACACGTTCGTCGCGAATGCCGCGTCCCCGCAAATCGTGCTCGATCATCCGGCTACGCGCCAGATCCATGCCAGCTCCCTTTCCTCAGGCTCCGGCAGTAGAGCCGGACGAAGGCCAATGTATCACGCAGTCGATGCATATGACTGCCAGTTTCGTTGTACACCAAGGGGACCGGAGCTTCGCCGATTCGCGCACCACGTTCGCTGGCGTACAACAGCAACTCACTTTCAAAATCAAAACCCGTGCAGCGAAAGGCATCTTCCTCAAGCAGCCATGCGCGTATCACACGGTATCCGCACTGACTGTCGCGCAAACTCAGACCGGTACGCCAGTTGAGCAGCGCGGTTGTAACACGGTTGGAAAAGCGTCTATCCCAGGGCATGGATGAGGGATCATCATGAAAACCGCGATCGCCAAGCAGCAGGTCCAGACCTTCCCTGTCAAAGTGCTCGAGCAGCTGCGGAAGCAAGCGCGCGTCGTGCTGACCATCGGCGTCCAGCGTTACAATGCGCTCGACGCCCTCCGCCAGGCAATGCCGAAAGGCACAGCGCAGCGCGGCACCCTTGCCTTGTCCGCTGGCCTTTGTAGTACGCAACACAGAAATGTTCATCCGGCGCACACAGTCGGCAGTGTCATCAGTGGAGGCGTCATCGACGACCAGTATTTCCTCGCGCGCGATAACTTCTAGAGCTGCTTCCAACACTTCGGGAAGGCTGTGAGCGGCATTTCGTGCGGGGATGACCAGAGCCGTTTGCACGCTTCTCCTGATTCCTAAGTCGACCGAGGAACGCTTGATACCCACAGCCAGAGCTGCTCTTTGTCGGCCATAATATCGGACCGGCACCTTTGGCGGGCAAGCGCCCACGTGATTCAATATTGACACGATGAGAACTACGGCAGGTTCAACAGGAACTGTGGATGCCCCGATGCTCGAGTACAGCCAGCGCTCGTGAGACAAGTTGAGTGTCTTCGCCACTGAGCCAGTGGATCACCTGACCTCTTCGCTCCATGCGCCTGAACCACATGCGCTGCCGACGGGCGAACTCGCAGATGGCGCGATAAAGACCTTGTCGCATGGCTTTGAAGCTGATCTCGCCTTGGAGATGCTGCGTCAGCCAACGGTACTCAAGCCCCAGGCGAAGCAAGCGCTCCGGCGTGATACCTGCTTGAAGCAGCCCATGCACTTCTTCCAGCATGCCTTCGCGCAGTCGCTCGTCCAGACGGTGCCCAATACGCTCACGCAGCAGATCCGGTGGCCAATCGAGGCCCAGCACGATCGCCTCTAGCGCCTCGGTCTGCGGCAGCGCATTTTCTTTCAGTGGCGCCTTGGCGAATAGCAGCTCCGTAGGTGATACACCGCAGCGCGCGGCCTGAATCTCCAGCGCTCGCAGCAAACGCCCGCGGCCCTCCAGATCGGTGATGTTGTGCGGATTTTTTGTAACACGCAGATAAACGCGGGCAAGCGCCTCTTCGTCCACGTCCGCCACTGCTGCGCGGAACTCTTCGTCCTCCGGCGCTTCCACGAGCTGATAGCCACTTAGCAGACAGTCCAGAAAAAGACCCGTGCCGCCGCAGACCAGTACACGACGGTCACGGCTCCAGAGGTCGTGAATGGCAGCGAAGCACTCGCGCTGGTAGCGAAAGAGGTGATACTCTTCGGGCAGATCGACGCAATCCAACATATGCACCGGCACTACTGCGCCGCCGCTTGAGTACGTGTGCAGATCTTTACCTGTGCCGATATCGAGTTTGCGATACACCTGACGGGAGTCCGCGCTGACGATCTCAGCGTCCAAACAGCGCGCCAAGGCCACAGCGAGGGCGGTTTTACCGCTGGCCGTCGGACCCAGCAGGACGAGGCTATCCTTGCTCATCCTCACTCTCTGCGTTGGCGTTAGCGTGTTCGTGTGCTACAAAGCGATCACCCACGGATGAAACCACGAGGTTGCGGCCATTTTCCTTGGCGAAGTACAGGGCGCGATCCGCTGAACGAATGAGCTGCTCAAGCTGTTTCGTATCACGTTCCATTTCGGCTACGCCAATGCTGACGGTCAGATTGCCGCTGGGCTGATTGCTCTGGTTGATGAAGCTCTCTTCCTCGACACGTGAGCGGATCTTCTCACCCACCAGCCGACCTACATCTCCATTGGCCCCGGTGAGCAGAATGATGAATTCCTCGCCACCATAACGCGCCAGGAAGTCCACCGCACGAATGCAGCCCTTGACCAGCCGTGCTACACGAATCAGCACCTCGTCGCCCATCAGGTGACCGTTGCGGTCGTTGTATTGCTTGAAGTGATCCACATCCAGCATCAGCAGACAAAGACTGCTGCCGGTACGCTTGCTGCGTTCCAGTTCAATGTAGAACTGCTCTTCGAAGTAGCGACGATTGTGCAGATTGGTCAGGCTGTCCTTGGTGGCCAGCTCGAAAGCGCGCGTGTGCTCTCGGGCATTCAGGATGGCGTCCGCCAGCAACTGCGAGAGTTCATCCAGCCAGGCAAGCCGCGCAGGACTGATCAGCTCGCTGCGCGTGTAATACATTTTCAGCATGCCGATGCGGTCTTCGCCCGCGATCAGTGGCAAAAAGATGGCGAAGCGCAGACCCAGGATCTCGATGAGTTTGTGATTCAAAATGACTGGGTGCTTCATCAGACGATCCAGCACGACCGGTGCGCCATTGTCAAAGAATTCGCGTTCGAGCTCCTGATCCAGCAGAATCAGCAGATTCTGATTCAAGTGCTGCTCTTCGCGCGCGGCATTCCAGGTAACCTGGTGTTCCAGCGTGGCCGAGTCTTCGTTCCACAGGCTCAGCTCGCCCAGCTCAAAACGAAAGGTCTCGATCAGGGTACTCCCGATCAGCTCCAGCAGTCGTTCAAAGTCCAACTCGCGGACAATGGTCTTCTGCACCTTTAGGATACCTGTGATCAGGTGCAAGGTCTGGCCGCTTTCCAGCAGGCTTTCCTCCAGGAAGCTGACCAGCTGTCCGTGGAAAAAGCCATCCAGGTTGGTGGGCGCTACTGCGTTGTTCACCGGCGCTGGCATCAGAGTCGTGAAATGCGCGGCCTCCTGCAGCAATTGCTGCTGTACGCTGCGCTCGAAGCTCCATAAAGCCTGCACACTGATTTTGCGCTCAAACACGCTGATGTCCGGGCGATCGCTGAGAGTGCCCGCCAGGGTGAAGCAATCCTTACCGTCGTCGTAGAGGTAGAGCATCGCCGTGCTGGTATTCCCCAGCAAAGGAGTCAGATCCTGGTAATTTGCCGCAGGAAGATGCCGGTTAACCGGCAGTACGGGCAAGTCAGGAAAGTGGCGCCGATTCCAGCAGTGTATCACGCGAAACGGCATGCGTCTTTCGGCTGCGATGTTCTCAAGCGTCTGAATCAGCTGCCCCAGAGTGACCTGGCTGAAATCTCCAGCAGATACTCCCGGGGGTGGATTCAAGAAGAGTTGGCGGATCAGTTGGTCCATGGCCTAGAATAATTCAGTCGTCAGTACTGACGCAATGGAAAAAACCCTTCAGCGAAAATCTGTGTCACACATGCAACACGCGACCACCGCTGATCACCTTGCTCGGCCGGATGTCTCCGGCATAATAGGGCAGTTCGTTCAGCTCTCGCAGCGGCCAGAGCGCCAAATCGGCCGAAAAGCCGGCCTCGATGCACCCCGTCTCAGCCTCCAGCCCCATGGCCCGTGCGCCGCCCAGGGTTGCCGCCCAGATGGCTTCTTCGGCACTCATCTTCATCTGACTTGTCGCCAGCGTCAATATGAGCGGCATGGATTGAATGTGGCTTGACCCCGGGTTGTAGTCGGTGCAGAGGGCGATGCAACCGCCAGCCTCAATGATGTTACGCGCTGGCGCGTGCTTTGTCTGGCCCAGAAAGAAACTGGCTCCGGGCAGTAGTGCGAAGACGGTACCCGCTTCTACCATCTGCCTGATCCCGGCCTCATCAATCTGTTCGAGGTGGTCGGCCGAGAGCGCTTGCAGGCGTGCCGCCAGCGCCCCGCCTCCGTAGGCTTCAATCTGATCGGCATGCAGTTTTACCCGCAATCCGTGACTCATGCCCGCACGGCAAATGCGCTCGGTTTCATCCAACGTAATCACTTTGGGTTCGCAGAAGGCATCGATATAGTCGGCCAAAGCTTCGCGCTTTACAACCGGCAGAATTTCTTCTTCGATCTGCCTGAACCACTCCTCGCGGTTCTCCCGGTACTCGGGTGGAACGCTGTGCGCGGCCAGCAGAGTACCACGAATGCGGATGGGCTCTTCGCCTGCAAGCTCCTTCAGCAGGCGCAGACTAAGCAGCTCATGTTCTACAGAAAGGCCATAGCCACTCTTGCCCTCAATGGTTGTCGTGCCCAGTTCCAGGAAGTGGCGAAGCCTTTGGCGGACCAATTCTTTCAACGTATCACGAGGCGCTTCCTGCAAACTGCGACGGCTACTCAAAATGCCTCCGCCCGCCTGCTGAATTTCCAGATAGCTGCGCCCCAGGTTGCGCATTTCATACTCAGCAGCGCGCAGTTCGTTGAAAACGGGATGCGTGTGACTGTCCACGAAACCGGGCAACACCAGTGCGCCTTCCGCATTCAGCTCAGGAACGCCATGCACAAGCGCTTGGCACATGGCCGCATCAGCGGCTTCGCCAACGGCCACAATATGCCCACCGAGCACAAGTATTGTTTCACCTTCCAGTCGTGGCATGTGATACATCCGCTCTGTACTCGGCGAATGAATGGGACCGCAGTTTTTGATTAGCAGATCCATGGTGCATCAACTCCTGTTGGCATCCAGGTTCTCTTTCATGTGATACACAATGCGCATCACCTCGTTGGCTTGCTCGCGCAGTGTATCACGATTCTCAACATTGACTTCTACTGGATCTAGCAACAAGGGCTTGCCAATCCGCAAGCGTAGACGCTTCGGGCGCGGAAAGCGGGCTCCAGGCGGCATAGCCTCCCCAGCACCGCTGACGGCCACGGGAACCACAGGACAACGGGCCAGCTGCGCCAGACGAATGAAGCCACTGCGCACAGGACGCTCGCCGGGTTGCCCTTTGCGCGTCCCTTCCGGCGCCATGAAAAGCACACCACCAGAGCGCAGATGCATGAGTGCAGTATCCAAAGCTTTCTGGTCGCCTTGTCCGCGCGCAACGGGAATTCCACCCACGCAGCGCAGCCACAAGGAAAGCACGGGTACACGAAAGAGCTCTTCTTTGGCCAGAAAACGAACCGGCCCTTTTACAACCCAGGCAAGGATAGGGACATCAAGATTTGAGCTGTGGTTGATGACGTAGAGGGCTGGCCGAACACCGCGGTGTTCAGTGCCTTCCACTGTAACACGAAACCAGGCAAAGGTCAGCAGCCTGGCGATCCCAATGCTGGCGTAGAACACCGTCTTGTCAACCCAGCAAACTCCCGCCACGCGCCCTCCTTGTGTCACACGGGGCCGAGCGGAAAACCGCCGACCCCGCGATCAAATGCTTAGCTCGGGCACAACGCCCGCGTGTTATTCCTTGGGCATCATCGGAATATCCACGCCATGCTCGCGTGCGCACTCCAGCGCCTCATCGTAACCCGCGTCCACATGACGGAAGATGCCCATCAGCGGATCGTTGGTTAGTACGCGCTCCAAGCGGGCACCGGCTTCAGAAGTACCGTCGGCGACAATCACCTGACCGGCGTGCTGGCTGTAGCCCATGCCCACTCCACCGCCATGATGGAAGCTGACCCAGCTCGCTCCGCTGGCGGTGTTGAGCATCAGATTAAGCAGCGGCCAATCGCTGACGGCGTCGGTGCCATCACGCATGGCTTCGGTCTCGCGATTGGGGCTGGCTACGCTACCGCAGTCCAGATGGTCGCGACCGATGACAATGGGTGCGCTGATGCGTCCGTCAGCCACGGCCTTGTTGAAGGCGAGTCCGGCACGGTGACGCTCGCCGTAGCCCAGCCAGCAGATGCGCGCGGGTAGGCCCTGGTAGGGAATCATGGCGGCGGCCTTGTCGATCCAGTTCAGCAGAGCTTTGTCCTCGGGAAAGAGCTCCTTGATGATCTGGTCGGTCACTTCGATATCCTTGGGGTCGCCCGACAGCGCCGCCCAGCGGAAAGGCCCGCGACCGCGGCAGAAAAGCGGACGGATGTAAGCCGGCACAAATCCCGGATAGCGCCAGTGGCCATTAGCCTGCCGCACTTCCGACTCCTGGATGAAACCACCCTCGACCGCCTTGGCACGCAGATTGTTGCCGTAATCGAACGTGATGGCACCGCGCTCCTGCAACTTGAGCATCAAACCGACGTGCTGGGCCATGGTGCGATAGCTCGCCGTCTTGTAAGCGCCGGGATCGCTCTTGCGCAGCGCAACGGCTTCGTCAAAGCTCATACCCGCAGGCACGTAGCCGTCGAGCTCGTCGTGGGCACTGGTCTGATCGGTCAACAGATCCGGGGTGATATCGCGCTCTGCCAGACGACGCAGCATGTCGACAATGTTGCCACACCAGCCGATGCTGAGGGCCTCTCCCTTGGCACGGGCTGCCAGCGCACGGTCAATGGCGGCATTTAGATCGTCAATTTTCTCATCCAGATAGCGCGGGCGGGCACTGGCAAAGCGCTTGCCGATGCGGGCCGGATCCACTTCCGCACCCAGATAAACGCCACCCGCCATCACTGCGGCCAGGGGCTGTGCACCGCTCATACCGCCCAGTCCGCCGGACACCGTAAGCGTGCCTTTCAGGTTGTCCTTGCCCAGGTCTTGACGGGCAGCAGCAATGAAGGTCTCGTAGGTGCCCTGCAAAATGCCCTGGGTACCAATGTAAATCCAGCTGCCCGCGGTCATCTGGCCGTACATCATCAACCCGGCGCGCTCCAGCTCGTGAAAATGCTCCCAGTTGGCCCACTGCGGAACCAAGTTGGAATTGGCAATGATCACGCGCGGCGCATCCTTGTGAGTGCGTGCTACACCAACGGGCTTGCCGCTCTGTACCAGCAGCGTCTCGTCTTCTTTCAGACGGCGCAGCGTGTTCAGAATGGCCTCGAGCGCCTCGTGATTACGTGCTGCGCGCCCCGTACCACCGTAGACGATTAGCTTGTCAGGTTCTTCGGCGACTTCGGGGTCCAGATTGTTCAGCAGCATGCGCAGGGCGGCTTCCTGAATCCAGCCCTGACAGGATATTTCGGTACCGCGCGGGGAGCGGAATTCCTTCATGATGGTATCCTCACTTGGTTTGATCCGCGTTCAATTTCCCACTGTGGCCGCCAGGAGTCAAATCAGACAGTCCACAGACGCACTATCACAGGCCTTTGCAGGTGTGATACAAATGCGGAAAAACGCCTAGTCTTGTTTGCGGTCCACACGGAAACTGGCGATCACTTCATCCAGTGCCGGAACCATTTTCTCGAAGTGCTTCTGCGACACAAGCCCCAACATGCGATAAAAAGCGTCCGCGCCATCAATGGTGGTATCCACCAGATAGGCGTCCTGACCTTCGACCGAGTAGGGCACCTTGAACTGGACGGCGCTCATGCTGTCCACCACAAGCTCCACAGGCGTCAACTGGGGACGCGCGCAACCCAGATCCTCAATGAACTCGACGCAGCGGATCTCCGCCACTTCTGAGAGGATCTGCGAGGGGCTGTACTGCTTCTCGATGGTGCTGATCAGGAACAGGGTCTGGGTAGGCACATGGCGAATCTTGATGTCGTAGGGCGCTTTGATATCGTAGGCCCATACCCACTGGCCGTGGGGATTGACGCTCAGTGTTTCGTCCAGCGAGGTGAATTCCCTGTCCTTTGAACAGGAAGAAAACAGAAGTAAAAGCAGACCCAGAAGGCCTGCGCTAAACAGAGTGCGCATACTGTCCTCGTAATGCTTCCAAGATGCGGAAGGTTTGCTCCACCCGGACAAATATACAGCACAGCGGGCGCATTAAATAAGAAGGGGGACCGAAGTCCCCCTGTATCACACAGAATTGCACAGAAGCGGCTGATTAACGTACCAGCAGCATTTTGGCCACATCCACACGACGGCCACCCACATTCAGAACACCCAGATAGACACCGCTGGCAAACTGAGAGCCATCAAAGGTGAAGGTGTGGCTACCGGCGGTCAATGGCCCCTGGGCGAGCCTCGCGGCCTCCTGTCCCAGCAGATTGTAAACACACAGGTCCACCTCACCCGCCTGCTGCATCTCGACCACAATGCGTGTTACCGGGTTGAAGGGATTGGGATACACACCGCACAAACGGGTCGTTAGCGGCTGCTGTGTTGCCTCTTCCACATGTAGATAGGAACCCCAAAGCTCGTTGAGCACGTCGGACACACTCTGGGAAGTGCTCAGCCCACTGGCGGCTTCCAGGGCAAAAGCCATGTACACCAGGTTGTCGGTGTAGATACCGGTAGTAAAAGCGCTGGCATGATCCTGGAACATGACCTGCGCGCCGTTCAGGGCGTTGATCTCGCTAATCGGCAGATCCTGATCATTGGAGCCGCCCACACCCTGCAGCAGAAGCCAATAGCCATCGCAATACTCGCCAGCGGGAAGTCCGCGCACACTGCGCATGCTCGAGGAGCCCTCACCTGAAGAGGCGTGCATCACATTGGTAAAGAAGTCGCTGCCGCCCAGGTCCTCATTCAAGTAGGTGCTGGATACGATCAGTTTGTTGCTGGAGCTTGACAGCCAGCCACTGAAGAGCGTCTGCTCGCTCTCGTCCATGGTGCTGGTGCTGCGACCGGAGGCATAGACCACATGATCGTAGTTGTTCAGATCAAAGCTCACGCCGGGCATGTCGGGGAAGCCACCGGGCTGGTACCAATCAAAGACCTGGCCGACCTGCCGGAACGCAGTGTAATAGGTACTGTAAACACTGTCGGCGGGTTGGGAATCATCGTAGAGCAGACAAGTGGTCGTCCCCGTCATCAACTCGGTACTGTGTTCCAGGCTCTCGTTCACATTGGCCGATTCCACCAGCAGGTTGAGGGTCAGGAAGTGCGCCGGAGCCCCTGCCAGCAGTGTAGCCGTCATGTGAACAACGCGAGTAGCTCCGCTGTTGACGGGCTCCAGAGTGAGAACCGGTTCGCTGATACTGACATAGCCGTCGTCGCTGTTCAAACGGCAGATGAGTGAATCCGAGTGGTTGATGCCCGTATTGCGCACGGCGAAGGCCACGTCCACTGTTTCACCGGCCGTATAGCGACCGTCGCCGGATTCATCGCTGAGCTCATAGTCCACCCACTCCAGCTCGGTCAGACGAATGTCGTAGGCTGCCTGGTAGGCGTTGATGCGTCCACTGCCAAGCTGCCCCTGATAGTCGGCATTGCAGGAAAGGTGATAGATATCGTCCACCGTACCCAGCAGCCGGGCACGTACTTCCTGGTTGTTGAGCTCGGGATCCACATTCCAGATGAGAGCCGCCACCGAAGCGGTCAAGGGGCACGCCATTGATGTACCTTGCAGGTACTCATACTCATCATTGAAAATGGTGGCATACATGGCGACGCCGGGTGCGCTGATATCGACCCAGTTACCGAACTGGCTGAACTCGGCCTTGCAATCGTTCTGATCTGTTGCCGCGACACTCACCATGCCCGTGGCCAGGTCAAGCTGATCATAGGTGGAAACATCGTCGTTGCCGCCCGCGTGCAAACAGAGCAGGCCGGCCGCATACGCTGCCGTAGCTGGCGTACGCAACACGGTGGAGCCGCCGAAACTCATCGAGATGATCTTGGCGCCATTGGCCATGGCATAATAGATGCCTTGCGCTGCATCATTCTGGATCACAAAACCATCGCCCGCGGGATCTTCATAGCCAGCGCGCAGGCACATGATGCGTGCATTCCAGGAAGGGCTAGCCATTCCCAGACCGTTGTTGGTGCGACCGGCCGCCAGACCACTGCAATGCGTACCATGGCCGTTGAAGTCCATGGGATTGTTGTCCTCGCCGGAGCAGTCTTCGCCTTGGGCACCGTTGCAGGTATTGACGAAATCGTAGCCGTAGAAGTCGTCGCTGTAGCCGTTATCGTCATCGTCGGCATTGTTGATGTCGTCGGGATCGCCGGGCGTGGAACCGAAAGGCACGAACTCATCGCCGTCCAGGTCCTCGCCGGGATTCACCCAAAGATTCTGGATCAGGTCGGGGTGGTTCCAGTCCACGCCGCTATCGATGATGGCAATAATGGTCTCGGGATAATCGGGGGTTTCGGGCAGAATATCCCAGGCTTCCGAAGCCTCAATGCGCTCCAGATACCATTGCAGGCCGGTATTCTCATCGTTGGGCATGCGTTCCATGGGCAGCAGCCAGTTGGGCTCAGCGTACTCCACAAGCCCCGTAGCCGCATACTTCTCTGCAAGTATGATCAGATCAGTGCTCTCATCAAAATGCAGCACATAGTCCAGACTCAGGTCGGGCGTGGTCTGCATTTTGTAATGCGGATACAAGGGCTCGATCGTGAGCAGTGGCTGCTCGCGGTTCAGCAGATCCAGTCCCGGCAGACCCAGACTGAGGGCGCCGTCGGCTTCAACTACTGCGGGATGCTCAAAAAAGCGGACCGTCAACTCGCCGGGCACATAGTGCTCGTATGCATCAAGGGCCATCGCGGACTGGACCAACCACAAGGCACCGACGAGCATTGTTGTAACACGTAGCATGCTTCCTCCTGAATGACTCCCTTTCCTGGTGCGCTGTCCAGGCTCAGAACCGCACCGGGTTACGTGATCACCGTGTGCAGCACCAATGTACTCCATCGAGATGGATATGAGTAGGGTGTTTGCGCGGCGAAGGGCTTCTCCTACCCCGGAGCACCGATTCTCGCGACAAAAAACAAACGCGCTTTGTTCGCAAATGCGGGAGTGGGTTTCAATCGCTATCGCTGCCGACACTTTGTGTCGGATAGGCATCGTGTTCGAAGCAAAGCCTGGCGCGTCAACGACAGGTCCTTACCCGGCGCAGCGTTCTGCACACGCCGACGTTCAGCCCTGCAGCCGGAAAACGAACTCCTTGCGCTGCATCAGCAGCTTGCAGCCACAACCCTCGAAGACGCGGATCATGGGAGCATTGGCGACACGAGTCGATCCCAGGTAGCGCTGTGCGCCCAGCTCACGCGCATGGTCGAGAGCAGCGACAAAAACACGCTTCCCCAATCCGCGTCCGCGAGATTCCGGCACCAGAGAGATCAGATCCAGGCTGGCATCTGTATCACGAATGCGTAACAGGCTAAGGCCGATGAAGCGCCCCTGGTGATACACAAGCCGCCAATGACGACCGGGTCCGGTTGCCGCCTTTCTCAGTTCATCGATTCCTGCAGCGTGCTGATGTGTATCACGGAACAAGTCCAAGGCCTGTGCCAAACCATCATCCTTTGCCTCATCGAAGGCGGCGTACTCAAAACCGGCGCTGTCCGGTTTCTCCAGGGACCGATCCAGTCTGCGTGTGTAGATCAGCTTCTCTTCTTGTAACACAAAACCCGTAGCCAGAAGTGCTTGTGAAAGAAGCTGTGCCCTGTGATCCACGCCGTCAATGGCGCTGATCAATCGTGATACGCTTCTGCTTTTCGCTACCTCAACAGCGGCATGAAACAGCGACTCTGCAATCTGCTCTGTGTCACCGTTCTGATGAATGGCGGGTGCCAGAAAGACCAGGCAGCCAGCGTCTTCGTGCACAAAGGCCAACTTGCCGAGAGCGCATTTCTGATCTTCAAACAGCAGCAGATTATGTGTTGGAATGAGCTTGGCAAAACGGTTCTCAGAATCGAGCCAGTCGTCATAGCCTTCGTCACCCGGTAGATGAGGACAGGCGAGCCATAGCCCCCGCTCACCTTCTTCGATGCTGCGTGCTACACCATGATCTGTCTCGTGATACACACTCATTTGATCATTCGCAGCCTGTGGTCACTGTAAGCGTCCGTAGCAAACTGCTGCTTACTACCTAGAAAGGCCATCGCGAGGTCATCCTGATTTTTGGGACTCATACTATTGTATCACCTGGCAGGTAACACTCCTCCGCTTCTGTCGGGGTCATGTGAGCCAGACTGAGGACAAGGGGCACCATGTTTCGATCCGAATCGTGAAGCCTCCCGGAACTACGCTGATGTCTCTGTTGAAGGCTGTGATACAAGGTGCTCTGCATCAATGGCTCAAAGGTAAACCTACGGGAAGCATGTAACAAGGAAAAGCTGCTTACAACTCAATCACCAGCTGATATGCACGCCAATTCCATAAGCGTGATCGCCAACTTCTGGTGTGATACATACGCCTTCCCAGGTCGTCGTGAAGTACCAGCTGCTCAGCGTGCCAATCAGCGCTCCCGTAGAAACATCCACCAGATCATGTTTGTCCGACTCTCCTTCGACGCGGCTCCAGCCTACGTAGGCCGCTGCCAGATAAGCTGGAATTCCCACCTTCCAACCGTATCGTTTGTGAATGAATGTGGCCCCCTGAAAGGAGGCGGAAGTGTGTCCCGACGGGAAGGAGTAATCTCCGTTGTTCTCTTGACGCGGCTTGTTGATGGCGTACTTCAAAGCATAGGTCACGGCCTCGTTAGTGAAGAAGGATTTGTAGAACTGAATCCGTCCTTCCTTGTCATGCAGCAACCAGGTGCTCAGGTATCCGCTGGCCGGAATCAGCACTTGAATCATGTCGCCTGTGGCTTCTTCATTGCTTTTCGCCCAGGCGCTCCCGCTTTGTAGTACGAAGCACGTAGTGATGCAAAGTAGAATTCCTGCCACCCTGTTCATCGTTCATCCCTCCTGTTTCCGAGACATGGCCAGCACGCACGGCCTCTTATTGGAGTACTTGAATGTTCTGTCCAACGAATCGCCAATCAAATGATTGCAATATCAGCATTTACAATAGATCCAGGCAAAGAGGTTGGACAGAACTTCTGAGTACTCCTATACAACGTAGCCAGCCAGTACTGCGCCCAACATGAACACTGTTAGTATACCGATCGACTAAGCGCCAGCTCAAATCCAGCCAAAAAAGCGGGTGCCGCAATTGCAGCACCCGCTGGCATGTCATGTGATACAGACAAGCTTGAACGATTATCTCGCCAGCACCAGTTTCTGCACGCCGACGCGCTGACCGTCCACGACCAAGGTGGCCAGGTAGAGGCCGGAAGCCTGCTGATCGGCCTGGAAGGTCACGCGATGCTCACCGGCAGTCATACGACCTTCGGCCAGACGCGCTACTTCCTGTCCCAGCAGATTGTACACGCAGAGATTTACTTGAGCGGCCTGCGCCAGTTCGAAAGCGATCTGTGTCGAGGGATTGAAGGGATTGGGCCAAACGGCGGTCAGACGGCTGCTCTGCGGCAACTGGGCCACGGGCTCCTCCACATCGAGGGTCGGCAGCATTTCGCCAAGGACATCCGACAGAGTCTGGCTGGTAGAAAGGCCGCTGGCCGCTTCAACAGCGAATCCGAGGAAGGCCACATTGTTGTGGATCACGCCGGTGCTGAAGTCGGAATCGTTGTCCTGAAAGAGCACTTCGCTGCCGTTGATCGCGTTGATGCCGGTAACGGGCGAGCCCTGATTGTTGGCACCGCCAGCACCCTGCAGAATCAGCCAATAGCCCTGGCAAGGCGTGTCACCCTCGGAGAGTCCGCGCACACCGCGTGAGGCGTTCTCGTCCTCCGTTGCTTCGGCACACAGCACGTTGGCCAGGAAGTCGGAGCCCGCCAGATCGGTAGCCGCATACTGGCTGCTAACCAGGAGCCCGCGATCGGCATTCAGCCAGGAGCTAAGCAGGGTTTGCTCGTTGGCATTCAGCGTGCTGCTGGCACTACCGGAGCTGTAGAAGACGGTGTCGTACATCTCCATATCCAGGCTGGTACCCGGCATCATCGGAAAACTGCCGCTCTCGCTCTGGTACCAGTCAAAAATGAGGCCCTGCTCCTTGAGCGCCGTGAAATAAAAGCTGTAAATCAGATCCGTTACCGGCGCATCATCGTAAAGCAGCACATGGGGGGTTCCTACCATGATCTCGACCACGCTCTCCAAAGCATCCTCGGCGTTGGCCGTGCTGATGCTCAGAGTAAAGGTGACATAACGATTGTTTCCGCCAGCATTCAGATGCGCACTCATTGTGCCGCTGCCGCTCTCGGCGATCTCAACCGGATTCAGCGTAAGCGTAGGCGCATCGATGGTCACGCTACCGTCGTCTGTGCTCAGCTCGCAAATCACCTCATCCGTGGGGTTGATACCGGTGTTGTCGAAGCTGAAGCTGAAGTTGACGTTTTCCTCGTTCAGGTAACGACCGTCGCCGCCGCTGTCCGTGACCGTCAGCTCACCCATGACAATCTCGGTTGCACGAATGTTGTAAGCCGCGTTATAGGCGTTGACGCAGCCTGTGCCCAGCTGGCCAGCATAAGAAGTGTTGCAGGACAGGTGATCAATTTGGTTCACCGTTCCCAGCAGACGGGCGCGTACTTCCTGATTGGTCAACTCGGGAGCCACATTCCAGATCAACGCCGCTACGGAAGCCGCCAACGGGCAGGCCATGGAAGTGCCTTGAATGCTGATGTAGGTGTTGTTGAACCAGGTGCAATACATGTTGACACCGGGCGCACTCACATCAACCCATTCGCCATAATTGCTGAAGTCGGCTTTGCAGTTGCTGCTCGAGGTAGCCGCGACGCTGATCATGCCCGAGGCGCGATCGAGCTGGTCCTGCTCGGTCACGTCGTCGTTGCCAGCAGCGTGGAAGCAGAGCATGCCCGAGTTGTACGCCACCGTCGCTGGCGTACGCAGCACCTGACTGCCGCCGAAGCTCATCGAAATGATCTTGGCGCCGTTCTCGCGGGCGTAGTAAATGGCCTCGGCGGCCGCGTTCTGCACTACGTAACCCGTGCCATCGGAGGCATCGTACCCCGCACGCAGGCACATGATGCGACCGTCAAAGGCAACCGCAGCCACACCGACGCCGTTGTCCGTGTCGGCCATGGCCAGACCGGAGCAATGGGTGCCGTGACCGTTGAAATCCATAGGGTTGTTGTCGACGGTGTCACAATCTTCGCCAGAAGCACAGCCGGTAATATTGTCCACGAAGTCCCAGCCGTAGAAATCGTCCACGTAGCCGTTGCCTTCGCTACCCCCAAAACCGTCCACACCATCGCGATCGTCGGGATCGCCAGGAGTGGAAGTGGTGTTCATGGCGCCGTCACCGTCGGCATCCTCTTCTGGGTTGACCCAAATGTGACCGGCCAGATCAGGGTGATTCCAATCCACACCGCTGTCAATGATGGCCACGATCATGTCAGAAAAGTCGGGAGTCGCAGGCAGGATGTCCCAGGCTTCCTCGGCTCCCAGTGTGCTCAGATACCACTGACGGTAATCGTCGGGATCGTTAACGGTGCGATACATGGGCAGCAGCCAGTTGGGCTCGGCATACTCAACAACACCGGTGGACTCGAAGGCCTTGGCCAGAGTGACCAGATCCACTTCCTCGTCGTAGTGGAGGACATAGTCCAGCGAGAGGTCGGGCTCGGTGGGCGTGGTCAAATGCTTGTAGAGCGGCTCAATGCTCCGCAGGGGCGCAAACTGGTTCAGCTCATCCAGCTTGGCGTTGCCCAGCAGGACGCCTTCGCTTGTCGTCTGTACTCCGGGGTGCTGATAGAAACGAACGGTCAGCTCTCCCGGCACGTAGTGTTCGGGTGCGGCAGCGGTGGCGAGTTGTGCACACAAAACACCAGCCAATGCTATGCTCATGGGACGCAGCACGATACCTCCAGGGTGACTATCTTGAATGATTCGATACCTTTTCAAAGGCGGCCCTTCAGTTTACTATTTCGATAGTGAAGATGAAGGACGACCTTGGCCGCGGATGTTGCGCAAAAATTATACCCGCGTTTTAGGTTCCATGTGGCAGGTACTGGCAGGCGATCCGGTGGATTTCAACCACAGAATTCTCAATTGCGCTGCACTTGTCTGGCTTAGATAACAAAGAGAGAAGCATGAAGCGACGCAGCCTGTTTGTCCTGCTGATTCTCCTGGCCGCAATCCTTGGTCTGCGCCTGCACTGGTTCTCAGGTTTTCATGAGAGTCCACTTTTTCAAAGCCCCGCGGTTGACGAGGCTCTTCACTGGCACTGGGCGGAAGCTCTGGCCACAGGTCAGGGCAGCCCGGAAATCCCCTACTTCCGTGCACCGCTGTACGCCTGGTATTTGAGTGTGTTACATCACTTGCCGGGCGGGTTGGCACAGGTGCGTGCCGCCGGTCTGCTTCTAGGGCTACTTAATCTGGCGCTGCTGATCTTTTTCGTTGGTCGTCGGCTTTCGTCGCGTGCACGCATGTGGCTATTGGCACTGGGGGGGCTGGATGCAAGCTGGATCTATTTCGAACCGATGCTGCTGATTCCACACCTTCTGCTCTGCTGCCTGCTGCTGAGCACGGGCTTTCTGTTGCTGGCGGCAGAGACCACCGGCAAGCGACGACTTGGGTACGCCCTGACAAGCGGATTGGCGTTAGGCCTTGCCTGTATTGCACGCCCCAACGCGCTTCTGCTGACGCCTGTGCTGCCGTTGCTGCTGTGGTTCTCCGCCGAAGAGGCGCAAGTGTCCATGAGCCTGCGGCGCGTATCACTGCTGCTGTTGGTGTTGGGCATGCTGTTACCCATTGGTCTGGTGGCGGGCATCAACCGCTGGCCGACAAGTGGAGTGTTGCTGGCCAGTCAGGGCGGCGTGAACTTCTACATTGGCAACAACGCGACTGCCGATGGACATACTGCAGCACTTCCCGGAGTTGGAAACACCTGGGAGCGTTCTGATGCCAGCCTGCTGGCGGCAAAAGGTCGAAGCCAAAGCGACAGCCTGCACAGGCTGTCACCTGGTGAAGAAAGCGACTGGTACTACACCCAGGGCCGACGTTGGCTCTTGGGGCATCCGGCTGAGGCAGCTCAACTGTACTGGCGCAAACTGGCGCTGCTGCTGGCTCCCGTAGAGATTGGCAGTAACACAAATCCGCTGGCACTGAGCGAGCGCGCACCTGTGATCCATCGGCTCTTGCGCTTTTCCTGGTGGCTACTCCTGGTACCTGGATTACTGGCTCTGGCCCTGGGTTTTCCCCGACAGCGCCTACTCAGACGTTGGTGTCTGGCTGTATTGGGCTTGTGGTCGCTAAGTCTGTTGCTCTTCTTCGTAAACAGCCGCTTCCGGCTGCCCTTGCACCCTTTCCTGCACCTGCCTGCCGCAGCCATGCTCGCTGATCCGCGTGAGTTCGCCACTCGGCTGCGTACTCCACGAGGAATGATCCTGAGTGGGCTTCTGCTGATCCTGCTGTCGCTGGCAGCTCTGTCACTACCCCGCGCATTGTATCACAGCAATACGGGATGGCAAGCCTTGCAGGAGGGCAACGCCTGGCAGCGTCTGCAGAAATTGGATCGCGCCGCAGAGTGCTACCAAGAAGCAATGCAGCAAGCGCCTTCTCTTCCTGGTCCGCGGTTGAATCTGGGACGTATGCACCACATGGCAGGCCGATTGCAGGAAGCTGCCGTGTGCTACAAACAAGAGCTCGAACTGGATTCCACATCAGTGGAAGCCTGGAACAACCTGGCTGGCCTTTACTTTGCTACGGGCCGGTACAGCGAAGCCTTGAGCGGCTATCTTCACGCACTGCGACTCCGCCCCGCCTACGCCGACGCCAACTGGAACCTTGGTTTGTGTCACGCTAAGCTGGCACAGCAACTGCTGGAAACGGGTGATACATCGCAAGCGCGCGATCATTTCCAGAAGATGCTGCAGACGAGCTACGATGGCGCTGGCATCAGGCTCCTTTCTGAGTGTTTCGCTCCCGCGGCGAATGCGTCGGCGGCAGCTCAGCCTTGAAGCGGTTTATATCACAGGTATTCAATCAAAGAGGGCGCCCCGCAGGACGCCCTTTTTTCAGTGAAAGTGTCGACGCTTATTCGGCTGTGACACGATAGAAAGTGTTTGCTGCAGGCACCGGCAGAGTCCAGGAGTTTACGCCGTAGGTGCTCTGGCCAGCATCCCAGTTGGCGGAATTGTAAGGATCACCAACGCAAGTGTAGACCGTGTAATCGGTGGCTCCAAGGATTGCATCCCAACTCAGCGTGAGCTGATTGGCGGCAATGCTGATGTTGACGACGGGGGCGGGCAGAGCCTGTGCCTGTGCGAAGTCGCTGTAGAAGCGGGGCAGCAGCTGATAGCCGCTGTCGTAGGGCGCACTGCTGTCGTACTGGCCCACAACTGCGGTCAAGTCAAAGCTCCCGGCGAGAACAGTGCTGCCGTCGATGTCTGTATCCTGATCAACACGCAGGTCGAACTCGTTGGTGCCGTCACTCAGAGTCAGCGTGTAGCTGCTACCCTCGGCAGGCCAGTTCTCCGGATCCACCAGCGTGACATTTTCCACGGTTACCAGACGGGACTCGTAGGACTCGCTCGCTGCGATCAGATCCGCCAGGGTAACGATCTCGCCAAGCAGTGCGGGACCATTGTTGACGATGCTGAACTGGCTGACACCGGTGATCTGGCTCAGGCCGCGATAGAAGCCGACCGCGCCAACGACCTCGATGCTGTCGCCCAGGGCGATCAATGTATCACCGGCCACCAACTCGTCGTAGATGGCAATGGCGCCATCGGCAGTCTGAAGGGTTGCGGGTCCGGAAGCGCTAAGCTGGTTGGTGCTGGTCACTACGCCGCACACCTTGACCGTTGTGCCAAGAGCCGTGGGAATACCGTCGGCGTCGTTGACGCGCAGGTCGCTCAGGTCGGTGCACTCGTAGCTGGCTTCGGGATTGATATCGGCGGTGAAGCGCGGAATCAGCTGGTAGCCTTCTGTGTAGGGCGAAGTGTAGTCGTACTGTCCCACAACGGCGATCATATCGAACTCACCTGTGGGGGCGGCAGTACCGTTGAGGTTTGTATCACGGTCAACGAACATCGTGAAGGTATCGGTACCCTGTGACACAATCACACTGCCATTGCTGCCAGAGGCGGGCCAGTTCGCTGGATCGGTAATCGTGACACCATTCACACGCACCAGCTGTGCCTCGTAGCCTTCGCCGTCTGCGTTCAGATCAGCCAGGGTCACCACGGTCGGTGTCACGCTGTTGCCGCTGCTCTGCACGGTCACGATGCTGCAATTGATGATCTCGGTCAAGCCATTGTAGAAGCCGATCTCGCCAGCGATCATAACTTCATCACCAATGGCCAGCGCAGTGCTGTCCGTGTGCACCAGACCACCGTACGCGCAGATGTCACCTGTGGAGGTGTGAATGTAGGCGGCACCGGCGTAGCCGAATTCGTATGCGGTAGTGGCAACACCGCAAATGACTACGGTCTGCCCCAGCATCAGCGGCTCGCCATCAGCGTCAACGACGCGCATCGGGGCCACATCGTCACACAGCAGTGCGTCGGAAACATTATAGAACCCGTGATCAGACTCATAGTCGGCCATATCAAGGTCGGTGACGTACATCCAGTACTCGACGTCGCTGCCATCGGCCTGGGCAGGTATCACTCCTTCATACTGGCCGCCGCGCAAGAGACTCATGCTCAAGCTGTTCACGGCGCCTCCGTCCACAGTGTAACGCAGTTCGACACTGCTCATGCCGGTGTCGTCGTCGGCGGTACCGGTTACGGTCACGGGGTCAACACTTGTAGGAAGGCTGATGTCGTGATACAAACCGTAGGCAACGGGAGGCAAGTTGCCGCCGCTGCAAAGGGCCAGATCACCCATGTTGCGGGGCTCGATGCGGAAAACTTCGTAGCTGTAATACATCACGCCCACCAGGTCGTAGCACTCGCCGACAATGGGACTGAAGAAGCCGCCGAAGAGGTCGTCAACCATCAGGCTGTCGTTGCCGGTAGCCGAAAACCACTCGCCGTAGGTGTCGGGCGCACCCAGACAATCCAGATCCTCAACACGGACCAGCATGCTTTCGTAGTCCTCGGCTCCGGCTGTAGCAGCCGTAAGAGCAACGGGGGCCCAAGGTGTGTTGCCGCTGGAGATTACACTGTACGCACTGCTGCTGCCGATCACCAGCTCGGTATGATCGTAATACTCGTCGACTTCACCGGTCACCGACACTTCGTCTCCCACAGCCAGGCCGTCGTTGGCACCGTAGACTTGAATGCCGGAAAGCGCCGCGTTGCTGTCCTGAAGGAAGAAGCTGCCAGTGCCCGAATAGGCCAGCGCACTGACGATACCCGTGATGGAGACCGTCTGACCTTCCATCAGGCTGACACCGTCACCGTTGTGCGCCTGCACCGCGGCAATGCTGATCTGGTTGCCGCCGACAGTGTAACTGCGGGGACCGAACTCGCTGCTGTTCAACTCATCATCAATGGCCACAAGACGATAGTCCACTTGAGTTCCCAGGATCTGGGCGGGAAGGTCACCGGTGTAGGAGGCACGTGATACAACTTCACTCATAGCAATGCTGCTCTCAGCTCCGCCATTCAGGCTGTAATACAGGGTGACGGAAGTGATGGTGCCGTCGTCGTTGGCGTCAACACTGACCGTGACGACATCGCCCGGCATCACATTCTCGGGACTCTGCGCGAAGTTGCTGAACGTGGGCACGCCGCTGAAATTGACGACTCCGGGTGTTCCGTAGTCGCCATCGCCGTACTGGCTGTCAGTGAACTCAACCCAGCTGGCCGCCACGTTGTTGTCCAGAGTGGGATCGGTCAGCGCCAGGCTGTGGCCATTGGTGTAGGGCCAGCCACTGCTGGTATCCCAGGCCACGCGATCCAACTCGGTGGTGCCGTCCAGAATCAAGAGTTCGTCGGCAGTGTTGGCCAGAGCAAACTGTCCCGGATCGGGAATCAGGTAATCCACAACGGGCAATCCGCCATTGAGTCCGCTGTCGGCCACTTCGGCAAAAATCACGTAACCACCGGCGGGCACGATCAGCTGGCTGCTGATGGTAAAGAAGTCGCTGCCATCATCGGCGATGCTCAAACCGAACATGTCGATGTCGGCGGCGGTGGTGTTGTGGACTTCAAACCACTCGCCTTCCGCATCACCCACCGCGAGGGGATTGGGCATGATCTCATTGATGACCAGGTCGCCCTCGTTAATGTTGGACACGCTGCCCACGTAATAGGAATCGCTGTAGGTCGAACTGTCACTGTCGTCATCGGTGGCAACAAAACTGTAATACACGGTGCTTCCGGCAAGCTGCGCGGGAATGCTGCCGGTGTAGACATCGCCAACGCCCGTCAAGGTCACAGTGACATCGCTACCGGAATCCACGTGATACACGAAGTCGACGCTACTTACGCTGCCGTCGCTGTCGGTAATGGTGGCTTCAACGCTCACGGCATCGCCTTCCAGCACGGTGGCCGGAGTCTGTGTCACGCCCGTGATCACCGGAGGTTGGTTGACACCCGTACTGACGGTGTGGGAGCCCAGGTCGCTGTAGGTGTTGTTGGCGTACACGTCCCACTGTGTCACACCGACGGTCCAGTCGTTGGTCCCTTGCAACACCGTGGACATGCGCACAAGAGTGTGATCCTGTGTGGTGCCGGTGCCGACAGTCCAGCCACTGCCAGGGTCGCCGTTCTGATCACCGAGCATGTCGATCACCGTTCCGTCGTGCAGGAGCGCCATGGAATCGTCACCGTTGAAGTCAAAGCTCGCATCAACCACATCGGCTACAGCCTGTATGCCCGCATCGGCACTGGAGTGTGCCCAGACGAAGACATCGCCAGCCGCCAGCGTGCCGGAGAGTTCCAGAGTACGGGCACCCAGCGCGCCACCGTTACGTCCCAGCGAGAGCGTGTAGCCACTCAGGTCCAGGCTGGCGCCTGTTCCATTGTAGATCTCGATGGCCTTGTTGTAGCTGCTACCCTCAATGTATTCGGAAATGAACACATTTTCGGCCAGCGCCTGGCTTGCCAGTGATACCAGCACAGCACTGAAGAGGAGTCGTTTCATCGTCACATCCTTCTGTTCTGTTGGAGGAAAGCTGTCGGAACACAACAGGCACAAGAAAGCGGGACGAGGTTAAGCGCGTGTGCGCCGCATGTGAGACGCGTGTTGGCTGGTGGAGATGAAAGAGGGCGGCTCAAAGCCGCCCTCTGTAAGAAGCGTGTGAGTCGACGACTTACTCAGCCGTGACGCGGTAGAATTCCTTCCCCGTGGGGCTGGAAATGGTCCAGGTGGTCATGCCGAAGGTGCTCTGACCGGCATCCCAGTTGGCGGCCTCGTAGGGATCACCAACACAGGTGTAGATCTTGTAATCAGTGGCGCCGGTAATGGCAGTCCAGGTCAGCTCGATCTGGCCAGCGGTGTAGGTGGCAGTCACAACCGGAGCGTCCAGACCACCGGCCTCGGTGATGTCGGCGAGACTACGCGGAATCAGCTGATAACCGGTGTGGTAGCCATCCACGCTGGTGTTGTCATACTGGCCGACAACGGCGACCAGATCAAAGGAACCAGCGGGGACGGGTGAACCGTCGATATCAGTGCTGTTGTCAATGAACAGATTGAAGTAGTCCACGCCATCCGTCACTTCAAGCGTGTTGTAAGAACCTTCAGCGGGCCACTCCTCAGGAGCCACAACGCTCAGGCCGTTGACCTGCACGTAGTTGGCCTCGTAGCTCTCGCCGCCAGCAATCAGCTCGGCCAAGGTCACCACGGTCGGGGTGATGGCATTGCCACTGCTCACGACGGTCACTGTCGGGCTGGTCAGCTGGGTCAGACCATTGTAGAAGCCGATGCTGCCAACGATGGTGACTTCGTCACCGGTCACGGCACCATTCAGGGTTCCATAAGCACAGATGTCGCCGGTCGCACCATGCAAGTACGCGGGACCCGTGCTACCAAGCTCGGCGGCACTGGTCAACACGCCGCAAACCATCACGGTCTGGCCGTAACGCACGGGGAAGCCCTCGGAATCATTGACGCGATACACGCTGATGTCGCCACAGCTCAGAACATCGGTGACCGTGTACATGCGATGATAGGACTCGGTGGTCGCCGACTGGTCGTCGGTGGCAATCACGTAATACTCAACATCAGAACCATCAGTCAGGGCCGGAATGGTTCCCTCATATACGTCACCCGTGGTCAACGCCATGCTGACTACGTTGGCTGTTCCACCGTCGACGATGTAATACAGATCAACGGCACTGACTGCGCTGTCGTCCGTAACCGTAATATTGACAACAACGGCGTCCGCACTGGTGGGCAGGGTGGGAGTGCGATAGAAGCTCGCGACTGCGGGAGGAAGATTCTCGCCACCGCAGGTAGCCACATCGGCCGTGGTGCGGGGCTCGATGCGGAAGGCACCGTAAGCATAATAGACTACGCCCGTCAGGTTGTAGCACTCGCCGACAGTCGGGGTGAAGAAGGTGCCAAAGAGGTCGTCGACCATCAGGCTGTCGCCGTTGTCGATCCCAAACCACTCACCGAAGCCGTTGGGCAGGGCATCACAGTTCAGGTTCTCAACCGTAGCCAGCACGCTCTCGTACTGCTCGTCGCCAGCGGTGGCCGCCGTCAGCGCCAGCGGCGCGTAGGGGGTGTTGCCACTGCTCAGCACAGCGTAATCGGCGGTCGTAGCAATAATGATCTCGGTCTGGCCATTGTACTCGTCCACGACGGCCGTCACGGTCACTTCGTCACCAACGGCAACACCAGCGTTGCCACCGTAAACCTGGATACCGGACCAGGCGGCCGAGGCATCCTGAATAAAGAAGGAGCCGCTGCCAACCGAGCAGAGGGCAGAAACAATACCTGTGGTGGTGACGAACTGACCGTCATAAAGGCTATTGCCGTCCACATCGCAGGCCTGAATCTGGGCGATGGTCAACACGGGGGCGGTACCCGTTACCGTGTAGGACTCGGGACCATAAGTCATGGTCTGGGTGGCATCATCGGTGGCCTCAATGCGCCATGCAACCACACTACCCTCAACCTGGGCAGGAATGGTGGCGGTGTAGCTGCGCACTTCGGTCATCGCCAAGGTGACATCGGCACCGGCGTCGACGTTGTAAATCAAGTTGACGGAAGTCAGCGCACTGTCATCGCTGACATCGGCGGTCACGACCACATCGTCGGTCGGGGTCACCAGCGCGGGCAGCGCGGTCACGTTCTCAATCACGGGATAGGGATCAAAGCTTAGATCGTTCGCAGCACGCGGTGTTCCGTAGTCGCCAGCACCATAGCTGTGGACAGCGTCGGCAACCCAATTGGCACCAACATTGTTGTCCGCAAGCAGGTCGACCAAGCCCATGGAATGGCCAGCCACATCGGGGAAAAAGGCGTCACTGTACTCAACGCGGTCGATGGCCAGATAGCTATCGTAGATAACCACGGCATCGGTCCCGTTGCCGAGGTAGAAGTTCGAGGGATAGACGTAGTCTACGCTAGGTAATCCGCCGTTCGTGGCATTGTCACCGTTCACAGCCAGAAGAGCGTACGTACCCGCATCCACGAAAACATCAGTGTCCACAGTGAAAGTGTTGGTGTTATCATCACTGATGGTGAGGCCGTTCAGGTTGATCTGCGCCGCGCTTGCGTTGTAGATCTCAAACCACTCGCCAGCAGCATCCAGCACAACGGACGGATCCTTCATGATTTCAGTCACTACAAGGTCGCCAACCGACAAGGTCGCCGGCTCGTAGACGAGATAGGAACCGCTGCTGATTGCTGTATCGCTATCGTCGTCGGTAGCTTCAAAGCGGTAAGCGATTTCCGAACCGACAATCTGGCCGGGAACGCTGCCCGTGTACACACCGGCGACACCGGTCAGCGTGGTGCTGACTTCGGTTCCACCATCGACGCTGTAGATGAAATCCACATTGCTAACTGTACCGTCGCTGTCGCTGATTTCAGCGCTGATGCTGACGGCCACGCCGTCCAGCGCGAACTCGGGCGTCTGGGTCACATTGGCAATGACCGGCAGAAGATTGCCACCGCCACCCGAAGTGTGTGAACCGAGGTAAGTGAAGGTGTCCTGAGCATAAACATCCCATTCAGAGGAAGCCCAAACAGCCACTCCCTCGACGACAGAGCTAACGCGAACCAAAGTGTGATTAGCAGTCACGCTCCCCCATCCGGACGATCCCGGATCTTCACCAATGACTCCGAAAAGATCAATGGGAGTGTCGTTATGCTGTAGCTCCACCGCATCGTTTCCGTTGAAAGACACGCTACCCGACGTCTGATCCGCTACAGCAAGGATGGCAGCGTTAGCGGAAGGGTTGGCTACGACGTAAACGTCTCCGCTAGCCAGCGTGTTCGACAAGGTGATTGTACTTGTGGGTGAAGTGGCTCCGTTCGCGTAAACAAGTACTGCATACTCGCTTAGGTCAATCGAAGCACCTGTACCGTTGTAGATCTCGATAGCTTTATTCTGGCTGCCACCCTCGATGTATTCAGAAATGAACACATTCTCGGCGATGGCCTGGGTCGCCAGACCCGTCAGCAAAGCACTGAGAAGAAGCTTCTTCATACTCGGATCCTCGTTTTGGATTATTGCGAGATACTGAATTTCAATTCGAAGACAAGGGGGAACCCAACTACGGAGAGGTTCCCTTGCGCATAGACAGAGAGTAGGGCAATTTTCATGCCTCTTTCCCTAGGTACAAGTGCTCTCATTAGCTATTGATTCTAAAGAAGTTGGCAGCATTAAGTTTTGACAAAGCTGTCAGAATCAGGTTAAGGTGCCCATTGTTTTACACACCAGCTTTAGGTGTTCGCTTATGTACTGATATTCCACAACTTACAATTGTCCAACATTCAGCAAGCGAGTTCAGCATCGGGCATTGCCAGTGTATACCAAACAATGCCAAACAGAGCTATTCAGGTCCAATTGGAAAGATAACAGGAATCAAGCGAGAGCAAAAAGCCCCCTTAATCGGGGGCTCTTGTCTTCGAATGTCGAGGCAACTACTTGAGGAACTTGGCCAGCGCGTCCTTCATGGAGGGCTTACCGATCTCCTGCAGGCTGTAGCTCACGCGAACCGCCGGCTTGTCGATCTTGACGATGCGGCGCAGGTCGATGGGAGTACCGATAATCACGCTGTCGCAATCGACGGCGTTGATGGTCTGCTCCAGATCGGCCACCTGCTTGTCGCTGTAACCCATTGCGGGTAGCAGCACGCCGATGCCGGGGTACTTCTCGAAGGTGTAGGCGATGGTGTCCACGGCCCAGGGGCGAGGATCCACGGCCTCGGCGGCACCGAAACGCTCGGCGGCCACCATGCCAGCACCGTAGGTCATCTCACCGTGAGTCAGGGTCGGGCCATCTTCAACGACCAGAACGCGCTTGCCCAGAATGATGCTGGGATCGTCCACATCGATGGGGCTGGCGGCTTCGATGATCATGGCATTGGGATTGACCTCGCGGCAGTTCTCACGAACCTCGGCCACGTCGTCGGGATCGGCGGTCTCAATCTTGTTGATGACGATGACGTCGGCCTTGCGGACGTTGGTCTCACCGGGATAGTAGGTCATCTCGTGACCGGGACGGTGCGGGTCCACAACCACAATCTCGCAATCGCTCTTGTAGAAGGGGGTGTCGTTGTTGCCACCATCCCACAGGATGATGTCGGCTTCCTTCTCGGCCTCGCGCAGAATGGCCTCATAGTCCACACCGGCGTAGATTACGCTACCCATGGCAATGTGCGGCTCGTACTCTTCCATCTCCTCAATGGTGCACTTGTGCTTCTTGAGGTCATCGATGGTGGCGAAGCGCTGGCACTTCTGTGCGGCCAGGTCACCGTAGGGCATCGGGTGACGGATGCTGACGACCTTCTTGCCGGCTTCCTTCAGCAGCTCGACCACGCGACGGGTGGTCTGGCTCTTGCCACAACCGGTGCGGCTGGCGCAGATGCTGATGACGGGCTTGGTGCTCTTGACCTCGGTCAGGCGTCCGCCCAGCATGGCGAAGTCGGCGCCACAGGCGTTGACCATGGCGGCCTTGTGCATCACCACCTCGTGCGGGATGTCGCTGTAGGAGAACACCACCAGCTCGATGCCGTGCTCGGCGATCAGGCTGGCCAGTTCGCTCTCGTCGAAAATGGGAATACCCTCAGGGTACAGCTCGCCAGCCAGCACAGCGGGATACTTGCGGCCGTCGATATCGGGGATCTGGGTCGCGGTAAAGCAGACCACTTCGTACATCTCATTGTTGCGGTAGACGCAATTGAAATTATGGAAGTCGCGGCCTGCGGCTCCCATGATGAGAGTCTTGATGCGCTTCATCTGGGCTCTCCTGTTCTATTTTCAGGAAACTGCCCCTTCGTTTCTGCTGGAGAAAGGGCTGATCCAAATTGTACAGCCGGAGAGAGTACCTATTGAGTAGCTTTCAAGCAAGGGGAGGAGAAGAAATTGCCAGCCGCGAAAATGGGTCAGGCCAGTGGTCAGGCAGCTTTCTCCGGAGTGTAACACTCCCCCTTCTAGGCAGAGCATCCGCAATTTGCTACAATCAAGAGTCGCTTAGCGTAGCGCACCGTTTTCTCTTCAATCAACTGTTCAGAGACAGAGATGCTATTCAACTCGCTCATCTTCGCGCTTTTTCTGCCAAGCGTGTTTCTTGCCTACTGGATGCTACAACGCACCCCACTACGGTACCAGAATGCATTGCTGCTGGTGGCAAGCTATGTATTCTACGGCTGGTGGGACTGGCGCTTTCTAAGCCTCATCTTCTTCAGTTCCTGCATCGATTACTGGACCGGTGCACGCTTGGCCACTGCCCAGAACGAACGCCATAGAAAACTGCTGCTTGGACTAAGTTTACTGGTAAACCTTGGCGCTCTGGGCTTTTTCAAGTACTACAACTTCTTCGTCAACAGCTTCGTCGAACTTCTACACAGTATGGGATTGCAGGCAAATCCATGGTCACTGAAGGTGATTCTTCCCGTTGGAATCAGCTTCTACACCTTCCAGACCATGAGCTACACCATCGATATCTATCGCAAGAAGTTCACGCCAACCCAGGATGTGGTGGCCTTCTTTACCTTTGTCAGCTTTTTTCCACAGCTCGTTGCTGGTCCGATTGAGCGCGCCTCAGCGCTGCTGCCACAGTTTGAAAAACGCCGAAGTTTTTCGTCTGTACAAGCCAGCGACGGAATGCGACAAATGCTCTGGGGCTTCTTCAAGAAGATTGTCATCGCAGATAATCTGGCACCGCAAGTGGAAAGCATCTTCAGCAACTATCAACAGCTAGATAGCCTGAGTCTGCTGATCGGCGTCTTCTTCTTCGCATTGCAAATCTACTCCGACTTCAGCGGCTATAGCGATATCGCCATCGGCACTGCTAGACTCTTCGGATTCAAGCTGATGCGCAACTTCGCCTACCCCTATTTCTCCCGCGATATCGGCGAATTCTGGCGCAGGTGGCACATTTCCTTAAGCACCTGGTTCAGGGATTACGTCTACATTCCGCTGGGTGGAAATCGTTGTTCCAAGCCACGCCAGATTTGGAATGTGCTGGTGACCTTTACCGTTAGTGGACTGTGGCATGGCGCCAACTGGACCTTTGTTGTGTGGGGATTCCTCAACGGTCTCTACCTACTTCCCCAGTCCTTGCGCACCAACAGGAAGAAGCAGACAGACATTGTCGCAGCGGGACGCTTGCTGCCATCTCCCGTCGAGGCGGGAAGCATGGTGCTGACCTTCTTTCTAACGCTACTGGCTTGGGTATTCTTTCGCGCGAGCAGTCTCAGCCAGGCAATCGGCTATCTGGGTGGAATGCTAAAAGCCCCCTTCGTAGCAAACCTCCAAGGCGCTTACACGCAGGAGCTGCTCCTCTGTACTGCGCTGCTGCTGCTCGAATGGCTGCAACGCACAAAACAGCATCCGCTTGATCTTGTGGCCTTTCCGCGCGCGCTACGCTGGCTGTGCTACGCCTGTATCACCGCAGCCATCCTGACCCTTGGTAGCTTTGGCGAACAAGAGTTCATCTACTTCCAGTTCTAGAGGATTCGATGAAGAGTTTTGTTTTCAGGCTTCTCTGCTTTCTGGTCTTTCTGCTGCTTTTTCTGGAGCTGTTCTATCGATTCGTGATTCCGGCTTCACATCCACCCTATAGATTGGACAGGGCAGGACACTCCATCCATTGTCTAGATCCCGCCTATCCCGATGGCATTTTCACCTTCTGTCGACTAGCAGAAAACAGGATTCCATGGCACGTCAATTCCCAGGGCTTCAACGCTGGGATAGAATACGAAGAAAGACTAGGCCGCAAGACCAGGCTGGTGGGCATCTTTGGAGATTCCTACGTCGAGGGGCTGCATGTCTGCTGGGAAAACAATATTGCCAGTCAACTGAAAGAACGTTTACCATCGGGGTGGAATGTGTACAACTTCGGCCTGGGTGGCATATCACTTTCCCATTGCCAAAACGTTATTGCCTACGCGGAAGAACTCTTCCAACCCGAAACGGCAGTGATTGAAGTCAGTAAGAATTCCTTGCGAAGATCCATTGCCAATTTTGAGAGATGGCCTCTTTCGCGTCAGTACCTGTTCAGCGAGGATTCCCTCAAGGCCCTGCAGTCGACGCCCTATCGCGAAAGCCGAAAGCGACTTTTGCGTAACAGCGCCCTTGTGAGATACCTGAATCTTAATGCACAAATGGAGTTGAGACTGCCTGGGCATGCCGACAGGTCGTACTCTCCTTATGGCGAAACACAATATCAGCAGCAAGTAGCAGAGCGTTTAGTAGCGGATCTGGCGCAAGCATTCCCAAACGTAAGACTGATTCTGCTCTGCGATGCGAACCGTGATGCCATCTACGACCTGGATGCGAGCAGAATCACGATGTCTGAAACACTGCTTCTTGAGCCGGCCTGCAAGAAGCATGGCCTTGAGCTGATCGACCTGGCCAAGCCATTCTTCGAAGATTATCTGAAGCACGGCGAGCGACTGGATTTTGATGGCGAGAGCCATTGGAACGCCCGTGCGCACAGACTGGCTGCCGAAGCTCTGGTCAAACATCTGCAGGTGTCATCGGAAGATGGTCAGGTCTTAGATCAGGTAGAGATGGCGCCTGTACTAGCTCCATAGGAAGAGCTGCGCAGAAAGCTTCTTTCCTTCCTAAATGCCTCAGCATCCGTGTGTCACGCGCTACAATGCGCTACGACGCGCTACGATTGCGACTCCGAAATCGATACCGATCCTGTTGCGAAGCAACAGGCAGCGATAGCGATTTCATGGACCGACAACTACCCCTGAAGGCCACGAGGAGATTTCTCGCCAATACGTAGAGCCGGGTATAAGCCTAGACCAGAAGCGAGGAATCTCCGAGGAGTCACGCGCGAAAGCGCGGGACACACATGGACCGAAGACCCGCTGCTAGCCCGAAGTAGCAGTTACGAAAACTCCGCATGCGGGGCTTCGTCGAAGTGCTGACTACACAGTAGGCAGCACACCGATACCGATACCGATCCTGTTGCGAAGCGACAGGCAGCGATACCGATTTCCTGGGCAGACAGCTACTCCTGAATGTCTATGGACGAAGACCCGCAGCTAGCCCGAAGTAGCAGCTAGAAACACTCCACATGCGGGGCTTCGTCGAGGTGCTGACTACGCAGTAGGCAGCACACCGATACCGATTAAGAGAGGTAACTGTACGGGTAGATCAGCTGGAGGGGGAGGAAAACGGGGGAAGGACTTGCATGCTTCCCCCAGCTCACTATCTTGTTGCCCCATTGAAAATCCGTCTCAACCCAAGGACTCCGATGACCAAACAGGACCTCCTCCGCGTCCCCGTGGAACACGTGGACATCAGCACCTTCGACGCCAGGCCCATGATCGAGGCTGGCAAAACGGCCGCCTTCCAGCTGCGCAATCTCTCCCGCGCCGCAGAGATCTTCAACACCATGCTGGCCGACACGCAATGCGGTGTGATCCTCACTCTGGCCGGTTCGCTGGTCAGCGCGGGGATGAAGAAAATCATCATCGACATGATCGAGTGCAATATGGTGGACGCCATTGTTTCCACCGGCGCCAACATCGTCGATCAGGATTTCTTCGAGGCGCTGGGCTTCCGCCACTGGATCGGCAATCCGCAGCAGGACGACAACGAACTGCGCGAGCTGATGATCGACCGCATCTACGACACCTACATCGACGAAGAAGAGCTGCGCGTGTGTGACATGACCGTGGGCGAAATCGCCGACAGTCTGGAGCCGCGCCCCTGGTCGTCGCGCGAGTTCATTCACGAAATGGGCCGCTTCCTGAATCACCGCGACGGCGGTGCCATTCCTTCGATCATTCACACGTGTTACCGCAAGCAAGTGCCCATCTTCGTACCGGCCTTCTCCGACTGCAGTGCTGGCTTTGGCCTGGTGCACCACCAGTGGCATGCCAAGGGCAAGTACTTGAGCATCGACAGCGTGGCCGACTTCCGCGAGCTGACGCAGCTCAAACTGAAGCTCGGTGATACAGGCATCCTCATGCTGGGCGGCGGCGTTCCCAAGAACTTCACGCAGGATGTTGTGGTTGCCACTGACATTCTGGGCGAAGAGCAGCCCATGCACAAGTACGCGATTCAGCTGACCGTTGCCGACGAGCGCGATGGCGCCCTTTCTGGCAGCACGCTGCAGGAAGCTTGCTCCTGGGGCAAGGTGGAGACCAGCGCCGAACAGATGGTGTATGGTGAGGCCACTGTGACACTACCGTTGCTCATCAGCGACGCCTGGCATCGTGGTTATTGGCGTCAGCGCCCTGAGCGTCGTCTCAACGAGACCTTTCTTAAGTAATCCATACGCCGTTGTGTCACGGGAGACATGACGGAGTATTACCGTGTAACACAGAGCGGCCCTTGCGGCCGCTTTGTGTTACATATAGAGGTATGGATCACGACGCAGCAGGATCGCGTATCACATAGACTGGTTCACGGTGGATCTGTTAGAAGCGGGAAGTCTCTGCGGCCAGCATCTCGGCCATGATGCGATAGACCAGTTTGGCGGCCAGGAAATCCGGCGCGGGATTACCGGGATTCGGCAACAACTCAACAACATCAAAGCCCACCAGACGGCGGCGGCGGCAGAGTTCTCGAATGAGCGCCTGCAGCTGATACCAGCCCAGGCCACCCGGTTCAGGAGTGCCGGTGGAAGGCATGATGGAAGGATCGAGGCCGTCCAGATCGATGGTCAGATACACCTGCTCAGGCAGAAGCTCTACCGCAGCTGCAATCCAGTCCTGACGATCGTGAATCTGATGGGCAAAAAACACGCGAGCCGGATCCAGCCCGGCGACTTCCTCTTCAGCAAGGCTGCGAATGCCCACCTGCACAATAGGACAGAGTTCGCGCGCGCGCGCCATGACACAGGCGTGATTGAAGGGCGTACCTTCGTATTCCTCGCGCGTATCACCGTGTGCGTCCACTTGCAGCACGCCCATTCCAGGAAAGCGATCGGCGTGCGCCTGTATCAGCCCTATGCTGACAGAGTGCTCGCCGCCCAGCCCGGCCACAGTGTAACCGCGAGCAAGTAGATCGGCACAGGCCTCACGAGTGGCCGCTACCATCTCCTCCACGCTCTCGCACACCATGGGCGCAAAGGTGTGAATACCGGCCTGGTAAGGCTCCAGGCCGGTTTCGATGTCGTAGAGTTCCAAGTTGGCAGAGGCGTCAAGCAGCGCTTCAGGGCCGCGATCAGCGCCTTTCAGCCAGGTCGAGGTGCCGTCAAAAGGCACAGGCAAGACCGCGAAACGCGCTTTCGCCGGAATCTCCTGCTCGGGCAGTCCGCCAAATGCTCCCTGATCAGGATGCAGTGGATACATGCGCCCTATGTGGGATGGGTGTTCGAGGGAACTTCAAGCCACGCTCCGTAACGAAGGTCTGCGGATCCTGGCTTTTAAAGGCCTTGATCAGATAGTCGCGCGCTTCATCCACGTCAAAGTCTCTGCAAGAGAACACGTCGATGAAGGCGTAACCCTTGATCGGGAAGGTGTGAATCGAAATGTGACTCTCGGCAATGATCACCATACCCGTAATGCCCTCGTCCTCGGGAACGAGACCGCTATAGCGGAAACAGTAAGGCTGAGTGATTTTGGTCATGCCAATGTGGTCGGGGAGATCATTCAGAATGCTTGCGCAGTGGTCGAGGTCTTTCAGCAGCTCAACATCGCAGTCATTCAGATCAAGCATCAGGTGGGGGCCGAAACCTGTCGTTTTCATTCCGCATACATCGCCTATAATTAGACCTTGGTTCTTTTCCATAACAAGCAAGGCCGGAAAATATCGGTTTGCTGGAGGTCATTCGCAATAGGCTTCGATAGAGGAATTCCATGACGATTTTCACTTCTCTGAATATCGAAATCGCAGCATTTGTATCACGCGTCTCATTCTCTCTCTTGGCCATGACAGCCAGAGAAAACATCTGTCCTTGTATCACGCGTCTTAGAGCAAAATTTGCAGTGTGTGTCACGGTGGTTTGATGAGTAGTCACGATCCGCTTTGAGACACGCTCAGACACGAATACCTCGCAAGAATCCATCTATTCTGAATCTAACTCCCTGTGATACAAGTGAGAAAATGGAAATGAGGTCGTTGCGGAAGGTATTCACATGCACGAAAAAAGAAAAGGGTCGAAAGCCTGAGCCTTCGACCCTTTTCATTCCAATCGGGGCGACTGGATTTGAACCAGCGACCCCTTGACCCCCAGTCAAGTGCGCTTCCGGACTGCGCTACGCCCCGATGGTAAAAGCATGTCAAGAATCTCCCGCAGTTCAGCGCGTAGGTCGCTGCTGTTCTGCGTGGAGAGTTGCACGTCACGCAGCCGCCGACGGGCTCCTGCTAGCGTATACTGCTCAACATGCACCAAGTGCTGGATTCGCTGAATCATCTCCAGATCCGCCAGACTGTAGCGTCGAGTGCCGCCCGCCGTCTTGCGCGGTCGAAGCTCTTTAAACTCACTCTCCCAGAAACGCAGAATGTGCGCTTCCAGACCGGTCAGCTCGCAGACTTCGCCAATACTGAAGAATTGCTTTCGTTCAGAATCCATGTCAAAGCCGCCTAATTCGGCGCAGACCCCAAGTTTAGCATTCAGGTTCTGCTTGCGCAAGTATCCGCGAGCGGCAATCTTCCAGGCCCACGGATGGCTTCTCCACTGCCACCATTGTCCCAGACATTAAGCTGAAAGCGCTTGCCTTTGTCAAGAAGGATCGCGCATGCGAGCAGCAGAATTCATGCACATCACCAGTGCTGACAAGCGCGCACCGCGAGCTGCAAGCTTTTGCAGTGGACCGGGCCGATTTTGCTCGAGCATGATTGGAATGTGGGCGGGACAATGCCAGGGATAGACCATCAACCGCGGGAGTGCCAACGGGTTCTCTTTGGCATCGTGGCCGAAAGCCAACCGGATTCCGGCAGCGGCGGCCACACGGCAGGCCTCGCGGTCCTGCAAACCAAAAGGCCAGGCCAGAAAGCGTGCACTCTCTCCCAACTGCTGCTCCAGTACTTCAGCAGCCTTTGTCAGCTCAAAGCACAACTGCTTTTCCTGAAGTCCCTTCAAAGGGATGTGGCTGGCTCCATGCAAGCCGATTTCCCATCCGGCATCACGCAATCGGCGCAGCTGATCCCAATCGGCGTGGCGCCATCCTGTGCCGGGAGTACCGGGATCCCACTCGTTGCTTCTACCTGCCAGAGCAGTCGGGATGAAGACAAGGGCTGAAAGGCTCTCGCGCTGTAACACAGGGAAAGCATGCTCCACGACACCGGCGTAAGCATCATCGAAGCTCAACAAACAGACTCGCTCCGTGGGCTCACGGCGACCGTCGCGATCGAGGAATTCGTCGTGTGACACAACACGCCAACCGGCCTTCAGTAGAGCTAGCAATTGCCGCTCGAAGCGCGCCGGTGTAACACGTGTAACCGTTGGCAGAAAGCCTGGCGCCACTTGGTGCCAGCACAGGACGGGTATGTACCCCGAGGTGGACTTTGTGTTCGGCATGTGTGAGTTACACGCCGGTTGAGCCGAAGCCGCCTTCGCCTCGATCGCTCGGGGGAAGCTCATCCACCCTTCTTAACCGGGCCTGCTCCACGCGCGCCAGTACCGCCTGACAAATGCGCATACCGCGCTCTATGGAAAAACTCGCCTTTCCTAGATTGGCGAGAATCACTTGCACTTCACCGCGATAGTCACTGTCAATGGTACCGGGGCTATTAGGAATGATCAAACCGTGCTTCAGTGCAAGCCCACTACGCGGGCGAATCTGGACCTCATACCCAGCCGGAATGGCCATTTTCAGCCCTGTGGGTACCAGCTTAATCTCGCCTGCGGCCAACTCCAAAGGCTCCACGACAGCTGCCAGCAAATCGAAGGCCGCACTTCCAGTTGTCATGTAGGCGGGCAAGGGAAGGTCTTTGGCGTGTGACAACACCTCAACCAGAAGATCGGGCATCGGGTACTCCTTTGTGATTCACCCACTCAATCTACAGTGCACGAGGCGAATGCAAAACAGCCCCGGAGGGAGTCCAGGGCTGTGCTACAAACTTGGAGAATCTCAGAGCTAGCGGCCCAGTGTATCACGCACAATCATACCGGCGGCCTGAATCAGCGGATAAGCGGCCGGCGATGCTGTCAGCAGGGGATGCGAACCGATCTGCGAAGTCAGCAGAGAAAAGACATTCATGCGGTTCTGGATGATGAAACCCAGACAGTTGGTGAGTTCGCCCGTTGAGGCTCCGCCCACGACCTCGCCACCAAGAATGACACCCGCTTCACGTCCGACGATCAGCTTTACTAACTGCTTGTGCGTTCCCGGCAAGGAGCCCGGATGTTTGTCCATGCCTTCGAAAGTTGAGGTCACCACATCAAAGCCCTCTGCACGAGCCTGAGCTTCGGTAAGGCCGGCGATGCCGAATCCTGTGTCACCCAGTGCCGTAGCAAAAATGGAGATGGTGCCGCTGAAGGTCTTCACCAGCGAGAGCTTGAACAGATTCATGCCGGCAGTGCGTGCTTCGGCACATGCCGTAGAGGCCAGCATACCCGTGTTGGTCTTACGTGTCACGAAATCACGCTTCTCGGCGCAGTCACCGGCGGCAAAGATGTTGGGATCATTCGTGCGCATGTACTCATCTACGCGTATTGTGCCTTGTGATGTGATGGTGATTCCCGCTTCGGCAGCCAGGCTTGTGTTTGGCTCATAGCCCACAGCCAACACCACCGCGTCCGCCAGCAGTGTATCACCGTTAGCCAGACGCACTTCGTGAACGTGTGTATCACCAATCAACTCACTTACGCCCACTCCTAGCCTGACGGACACTCCACGCGCTTTCAATAAATCACCAGCGCGTTCCGCGATCTCGGTATCAAAGGCCTGCGCAAGCACTTGCTGCTTCTGCTCCACTAGCTCTACCTGGTAGCCCGCCTTGACCAGCTCATCGGAAAACTCTACGCCAATGAATCCGGCGCCGATTACAACAACACGCTTGCAGCCGGCCAGCGAGGACTTCATCATATCCAAATAGTCTTTGTCCTTGGGCACGGTGAAGACACCGTCCAACTCACAGCCCTTCAACCAGCGTGGCCTGACAGGGGTGGAGCCCGTGGCCAGCACAAGCTTCTCCCAAGCGATTTCTTCACCGCTTCCGGTACGACAGACTTTCGCGCTTCGATCAATGGATACTACGTCGTCGATCACGAGCTCAACACCAGCGGTCTCAAACATTTTCTCAGCAGGCATCACATTCTGATCCGTGCCCGTAAGTGAGCCGAAGGCGTAGGGGATGCCGCAGGGTACCATGCATTTGTTCTCGCGACGTATTACGGTAACCGTCTTGTCAGGATTTACCATGCGGGCGGTCAGTGCCGCCACCAAACCTGCAGCACTGCTGCCAATGACCAGGACATCGCTTCGTTTCATGATTTCCTCGTATTTGTCTTCAAAGAGATGAGTTTTTCCAGTACCCGCTCCCAAACCTGGGCTATATCCAGAGCAGCCCCCGTGCTACAAAACTCCACGACGGACACTCCTTGACGCTGAGCTTGTGTCACATTGGGATCAAGTCGCACCATGCCAGCCAACTCCAAGTCACTTTCCCGTACTAGACTCAAGATCCTCTGTGCGACCTCGTGATTCTGATCGTGACGGTTTACGCAAACCATCGCCGGAATGCGCAACTGACGAAGCAATTGTATTACACGTTCCATATCGTGTAAAGCACTAATGGAGGACTCGCTAACAATCAGCGCCAGGTCTGAAGCTGTCAAGGAAGCCATAACCGGACAACCGACACCGGGAGATCCATCCACCAGCACCAGTTCGAGCTGCTTCTCCTTTGCCAACTGTTTGGCGCGACGACGCACTTCAGTAACAAGCTTTCCTGAATTCTCCCCCCCTGCATCGAGCTGCGCGTGCACCAGGGGCCCAAAACGCGTATCGGATTGCAACACGAGGCCCGTGCGGCGCGGTTCCATGTGGATAGCGCCTGCTGCACAGAAGCGTTCACAGACACCACAACCTTCGCAGTCTCGCCCGTGTATCACAGCGCTTCGATCGCCAGTTTTCTCCACGATCTCGACGGCCTCAAATCGGCACAGATCACGGCACTGGCCGCAGCCGATGCACAAATGAGAATCAACTACGGCAATGCGAGAGCTGAAAAATGCTTCTTCACTTTGCGTTTCGGGATTCAACACCAGATGAAGATCAGCGGCATCCACGTCGCAGTCGGCGATCACGGAACGCCCCGCCAACGCAACGAAGGAAGCCAGCAGTGAAGTCTTGCCCGTTCCGCCCTTGCCTGAAATCACAGTCAGTGTTTGCATGCGGCAACTCCCAGACTGCAAAGAACAGCATCACACGCTTCGCGCAGAGACTCAACGCGTGATACAGCAACCTCCCCTTGTGACACAAGACTGCGCAGTTGTGCGTCGTCAGGAATTCTTGCCAACACTCTGAGACCAGCCTTGGCACAAGCCTCATCCGCCAAGTGATCATCGCCAGTCGAACGGTTGATCAGCACGCTAGCCGGAAGCTCCATTTCCTGAATCACACGCAACACAAGCTGGAAATCATGCACTCCAAAGGGTGTGGGTTCGCACACCAGCAGGACGTGGTCCGCGTCTTTCAATGAGTTGACCAGAGGGCAGGCGGCCCCGGGCGGACCGTCGACAATCTCCAGAGCTGAACTCTCTTTGTGATCCAGCACCGCGCGTATCACGCCCGGGCTGTCAACCTCTCCCATCAGCAGTCGTCCTTCCTTGCAATGCAAAGAACCACTTCTGCCATGTCGCACTTCGCCGACAACGCGTGAGCCTTCGCGAATTGCATTTGCCGGACAAACTAGCGGACAGCCACCGCAACCGTGACACAGCTCCGGAAAGAGCAGCAACTCTCCCGCCAGCAGCATCAGCGCATGGTAATAGCAAAAGGCTGCACAAGCTCCGCACCCGGTGCAGGAAGCCTGATCCAGCACCGGCAGCATGCGTGTTACAGAGGATGTGTGTTCCAGCTCTGGACGGAGAAAGAGCCAACCATTGGGCTCTTCCACATCACAATCCAAATAGGTACAGGACAGGCCCAGCTCAACGGCCCGCACAGCCAGACTGGTAGCAACGGTCGTTTTGCCGGTCCCGCCCTTACCACTGACGACGGCCAATCTCACTTGCCGCTGTCTCCGCCCTCCTTGCCGTTGGACGAATGGTCCGCCGACAAGCCTTCCACCTGTCTACGCAGGGCGCTCAGTTCAGCGCTCAGCCTTTCCATTCCGGCAAGCAGGCTCTCGCGTGAATCACGTTGCTCCACTACCGGCTCCTCAGGTAGAAAGCCCTGTCCGTGACGGAAGCGACGTCCCGCACCGCGTGCACAGCCGCGCCCTGCTCCGCGCCCGAAACCACGCCCACCACCATTGGATGTCTCACATCCAGGTCGGTCGTAGCCACTGCAATATCCAAGGGCTCTTCCCGTGCGGGGACCTTCGCCCTGCGGTCCCTGACGATTTCCTGCGGGCATTTCAGACTCCTTTCACAACTACTCACCGTGATGACCACGGTGTTACTTCTCCATTTGATCGTGACGCGAGCACGCTCGACCACCACAATGGCCACGCCGCCTGCGCTGCCGACAGCCGGGCATGCCGAAGGACTGCAGTCGCGTATCACCGCGGCGACATGCCTGCAGTACCTCATCGACATCACCGCAGCAAAGAGCTCGGAGAGTAATCTGCCGTGCTACAAGCGCCAACTCCAGCTCGCGTGATACAGCTCCGCAGATCACCAGATCTACACCAGCCGCCTTCAGCTCCTCTGCACGCGCCATCGGCTCTTGCTGTTCCAGTGAGAGCATCTCCGGAGCGCATTCCTCCAGCTCGATGTCGCAGAGCAGTACGCGCTCGGCAACATCAAGAACGGGACTAATTCGCCCTTGCCAGATGGGAATGGCCACGATCATGATGACCACAGTTCAAGATTCGTGCCAAGTCGACACGGGAACGATCCGTGCAGCATTCCCCGCTGCCACGGTGACTTCTCGCTCAATCGTGCCTTCGTTGTGCAGTTTAATTCGTGCAAAGTGCTAGTTTGTATCAATCATTTTCGGTCATTTTGCACGAGTAGGAGTATGAAGCAGGACGAAGGCAACGCGGTAATTCTGGATTCCATCAACGAGGGCGTGTTCACCGTCGACAACGACTGGCGTATCACCTCCTTCAATCGCGCGGCTGAACTCATCACCGGCATTCCGCGCAGCCAGGCCATTGGCAGTCGCTGTTGCGACGTCTTTCGCGCCAGTATCTGCGAGAAGGCTTGCAGCCTGCGCCGCACCATGGACAGCGGCAAGCCCGTGGTCAACGCTACCGCCTACATCATCAATAACGCGGGCGAGCGCATTCCCATTCGCATTGCGACCGCGCTACTGAAAGACGGCAAAGGCAAGGTTGTGGGCGGCGTGGAGACGTTTCAGGATCTGCGACAGGTGGAGCAACTCCAGAAGGAACTGGCCGCGCGCTACTCATTCGAGGACATTGTCGGCCGCAGCCGCGTGATGCAAAAGCTCTTCGAATTGCTTCCCCAGATCGCCAGCAGTAGTAGTACGGTGCTGATTGAAGGGCCCAGCGGCACGGGCAAGGAGCTCTTCGCCCGCGCCATTCACAACATCTCGCCGCGCAGCAAAGGGCCTTTTGTCGCCGTTAACTGCGCCGCACTTCCTGACACACTTCTGGAAAGCGAACTCTTCGGGCACAAGGCGGGCGCCTTCACAGACGCCAAGCGCGACAAACCAGGACGCTTTGCCTTGGCCAACAAGGGCACGATCTTTCTGGACGAGATCGGCGATGTATCACCCGCCATGCAAGTGCGCCTGTTGCGCGTGTTACAAGAGCGCGTCATTGAGCCGTTGGGAGGAACTCGCCCTCAGGAGGTGGATGTGCGTGTCGTCGCAGCCACAAATCGCTCGCTTGCTGAATTGGTCAAGAAAGGTCAGTTTCGTGAAGACCTCTTCTATCGCATTCGTGTGATCCATCTGGAACTGCCGGGACTGGCGGCGCGACGCGAAGACATTCCATTGCTGGTGGATCACCTCGTGACACGCATCAATCGCTTGCAGGGAAGACAAATCAGCGGTGTATCACCGGAAGTGCTGGCGCGGCTGATGGATCACGCCTTTCCCGGCAACGTACGCGAGCTCGAGAACATCCTGGAACAGGCCTTCGTACTTTGCACCGGCAATTTGATCGAAGTGGAACACCTGCCAGCCGAGCTGCGGCCCACCGGCGAGCAGACCCAAAACGGCAGCCGCCAGGTAAGCTTGAAGACCCTGGAGCAGCTTTCCATTCAGCAGGCGCTGCAACGCCACGGTGGACATCGTGCACGCGCGGCAGAGGATCTTGGCATCAACGTCAGCACCTTGTACCGCAAGATTCAAGCGCTGGGTCTGGATACGCCCGGTCAGGATGGACGCGGTCAACGGCGCTGATCGTGCAGGCTGCACGAATTACTCCACTCCCGGGACTGACAACATCCTCCGACCTCTTCTCCGATACTTGGCGCAATCCGCTGTATTAGCCATTTTCAGGGCTCACCCTCCGCAATGCTCCGCAGCATGAACGTTGGCACAGAAGCTGCATTGCCTTGTTCTTTGTCTGGAGACGAACTCATGAAAATTGTCATCAGTTGCGAAGGCGCGGCCCTGAATTCCTCCTTCGACGAGCATTTTGGTCGCGCAGCCGGTTTCCTGATTGTCGATCTGGATAGCGATGAGCTGGACTACCTGCCCAACCCGCCCGATGAACAAGCCGAGCAGGGCGCTGGCATCATTGCGGGCAAACGCGTGCAGGAGACGGGTGCGAGTGCGCTGATCACCGGCCATGTGGGCGGGAACGCGCAGCGCGTGCTGGACGCTGCCGGCATCTCCATTTATTGCGGTCACTTTGAAACCGCTGCCGAAGCACTTTCTGCATACCGCGCAGGCGATCTCAAACCAATACATGATGTATCACAAGGTGGGAGTCGATAGCCATGCAGAGCTCGCTGGATTGCTTGCCCTGCCTGCTGAAGCAGACGCTAGAGGCTGCCCGGCTGTGTGATACACCTAATTCGAAGCAAGATGTGCTGCTGCGCAAGGTGATGCTGTTGCTGACAGAGCAGGACCTGAAGTACCCGCCTCCGGCACTTGCGCAGCGCGTACATCGGCTGATGCGAGAAACGCTGAACGAGGCCGACCCCTACGCCAGAATCAAAGAGCGTTTCAATCGCATGGCTGTAAAAGTGTTTCCACTGTTGCAGAAGCGAGTACGCGAATCGGCAAACCCCTTTGAAGAAGCATTGTACCTGGCCATCATCGGCAATGTGATTGATCTAGGCGTGTTCCATCACATCACACCCGAAGACGTGGAAGCCATTGTGTCACTTGCAAGCACGCACGATTTCCATGGCAACCCCAAGGCCCTGTGGGCGGACGTTCAAAAGGCCAAACGCATTCTCTACCTGGCGGACAACGCGGGCGAAATCGCCTTTGATCGTTTGCTGATTGAGCAGCTCCCAATGGAACGTGTCACACTAGCCGTTCGAGGCGCGCCGGTACTAAACGATGCCACGCTGGAAGACGCACGCGCTGTTGGTCTCACAGATCTAGTTGAAGTGATCGATAACGGATCCGATGCACCGGGCACGTTTCTGGAAGACTGCAGTCCAGCCTTTCGCGCACGATACGCCGAAGCAGATCTGGTCCTGGCCAAAGGTCAGGGCAACTACGAATGCCTGAGTGGAAGTGATACAAACATCTACTTCCTCTTCAAAGTAAAATGCCCCTTGATTGCCGTCCACAGCGGCCTGCCGCAGGGCTCACACGCACTGCTGCATCACAACCACCGGAGGAACTCTTGAAGATTGCCATTCCTACTGCTGATGGGATGCTGTGCTCCCATTTCGGCCATTGCCAGCATTTCACCATGATTCACACCGATGAAAATGGCGCCATCGGCGAGGTTCATGAACTGCAGCCTCCCGCCCACGAGCCCGGCGTGTTACCTGCCTGGCTGCACCAGCAACAGGCGGACGTGATCATTGCCGGAGGAATGGGCCAGCGCGCGCAGCAATTGCTGATGAGTCAGGGGATTCAAGTGATTGTGGGAGCGCCTGTGGCTCAGCCGCGACAGCTTGTTGAAGACTTCCTCGCGGGGCGTCTTGCTTCCGGCCAGAATAGCTGCGACCACTAGTCTGGATATCAGGTACGCTGACGAAGGCTCGCATTTGGCCTAGCCCTATCCTCAGCATTGCTGTGATGCGAGACTTCGTCTTAACTACTTGGCGCACGACGCAAGACGGGGGACGAGTAGTCGGTATCGGTATCGAGGCGCTGCCGCATAGCCAACCCTATGTAGCCTATGGACGAAGGCGTGCTACTTTTTAGAACGACGCTGACAGCAGAGTTCAATAGCACGACTTCGTCGAGGTCACGTGCGTAGCGCGTGACACGCCTGCGGCGGAGCCTATGCTAGCGCTAAGCCAAAAGATGCCGCTTTCTTTGTCGCGTCAAAGAAAGCGGCGCAAAGAAAACGCTCGCCCGCCCAGAGGCCCTCGACCATACTTCGTGAAGCACGAAGTACGCCTTGTCGAGGACGCCTGGTCGGGCATGGCTTTTTCATGTGTTACGCAAATGTGTTCACGCCTTCGGCGTTCACATATGTTCCAGCTTGTACATGTGTATTACGAATCTCAGAACTAACAGGAGATCACTTAAGCAGCAGCACTTTCCTCGTCTCCATCACGCCTTCTCCGTGAAGGCTGATGAAGTACACGCCGCTGGCTAATTTGGCGCCATCAAATGTGACACGATGCTCGCCGGGAAGGAACTCGCCGTCGGCAAGGGTGGCGACAAGCTGACCACGAAGGTTGTAGACGGAAAGGCGCAGATGGGTAGGCTGTTGTATCACGAAGGGAATCGTCGTCGTGGGATTGAAGGGATTCGGGTAGGCGTCGCCCAGTGTGGGAGAAGTGGGGAGTGTCGAAGCCCTCCTCGGGGAGACGCTTACGAACTCGCGGACAGCAGCGTAGGGGCCGCCGGTGCAGCCGATGTCGTTGCGCAAACCGCCCTGGGAAGGCCAGAGGGCAAAGCCGGGGGCGTCGGGGTCTTCAATGTCGTTGTAGGCCGCGTCCGGGTTGCCGGCATCGATGCAGGGGGAGCCCTCAGCTAGGAAGGGGATGCCGCGCTGGGGGTCAAACACAGTTTCAATCCCAAACAAGTTGAAGGCTCCGTTTCTTTCTTCTTGACTTACACAGTAGAAGAGGGAATCCGCATATTCAAAACCACCTGCTTGCCAAAACTCATAAGAGTTGCCCTGGATCAAGCAGTTCCTGAAGTATACGCCCTCAAAAATATCATGTGAGATGGGCTCACCACCAATCATCCCAATCTGATTACAGTCTAGCCAAGTACAATTCTCCACAACAACACGCCGAGCAGGACCGATATGTAATACCCGCTGCAAGCTGTAGTTTCGGTTTTGGAGAAAACAATCACGTTGTTGACTATTCTGAAGGAGAAGATTCCTGAGAAACACATTACCTCCAGCCCCACCTTCTGTTGTATCTGGGCAGGCCACTATCACAGATCGATCCACATCCAAGAATCGACTGTTCTCAATGATAAAATCCCCATCGCCGAGGGCATAAACACAACCATCATCAATCCCCTGGAATAGACTGTTCCGTATCACAAGTCCAGATCCGTTGTGGTAGATCATGCTGCCCACCTCATTGGTCATAGCACCATCGTCCCACTCGGGAATCCAGTTAGGTTGCCTCTGTTCAATGAACTGGCAGCTATCGATCAGGTAGACGTGCCGTGGGAAGTACGCGCCTGTAATGATGCTACGACCACTATTGGGTTGCCAGGCGTATGCGCCTGTGTTGTTCGCATCTCTATCAATCACAAGATTGTCAACAAACTGAGTACGTATAAGGCGAATTGTATCTGGCAGTGAGCTACCATAGTGGAAAAGAATACCACCAATCACATTGCCGCGATCCATTGGTCCGGTGGGTGGCAAATCAAATGTCATGCTTGTAATGCCCCTAAACAAGCAATCGTACATATTGACACCAACAGCGTACACAAGTTCGCGCATTGTTGCAGGGGAGCCTGTTTCGCCCTGGTAGACCTCTTGTCCCCAAGTACAGTCCTCAATCTTCAGATTTCGAACACAATCTGATGCAAGCAAGGGCAAGGTGCCGACCGTGCCAATGCTGAGGAGTTCACCAGTATCCAGATGGCACCCTCGAATGATAACAGAATCCGCTTCCAGGTGGCCGCCGAGCAGGGCATTCACAGCGCCATTGGCACAAGGTACACCATTCACCGTCGTACATATACAGTTTGACACCTCAATGTTCTTGGCAATCAATCGGAAGTCAACATAGGCATGTACGAACCCGCCACAAATACCCCATCCGTCATTGTATGGCAGATCAAGCCTGCAGTTCTGTACAAACACGTCTCGAAGTAGAGCATTGCCATCCGACTTGAGCTGCAAAAACTCATCTCCAATCGTCCGCATATCGTGAACCAGTACATCATCACATTCCAAATAGGAGGTCCCATATGCATACAAGGCAGTGAAACCAGTCGTAGTGGTAGAGTATGCCTCAAAGTCGTGCACAACAACAGAATCAGCTCTTAGGATCACAGCTCCAGGCCATGTCCATGTGACCAGAGTCTGAGTATAGCAGTCGACAATTGTGCAGTTGCTTACCAAGCTGAGTTGAGTGCGGGGATACTGGTGGGTATTCTGCTGAATTGCAGCACCTCGGTTCCACGAAGCGTGGCACTCGCGAAAGACGCAGTGATCCACTCGAAGTTTAGTTGAAGCCTGTGCATCAATGCCCCCGCTGTACGAGACATCATTAATCTCACGTCCCAATCCATGCCTGAACGTAAATCCCTGCACGTCAATGCAGAATGGATCCTCGGCCGAGCTTAGAATCGAACCGAGTGAATCGCCATCCAGAATGGTCTCTTCCACATCCAGCGTGTCACCCGTCAGCACATGGTGCGAGTAGAGGTGTACATCGCATTCAGGTAGAGCAAACAGGCCATGGTACTCTCCGCGAGCAACAAGCACCGTGTCTCCCGACTGGCAGGCATCGAGAGCCTGTTGCAGGTCTGCAATCTCGGAAGGGACTTGATAGACTGCCGCCTGCGCCACGCGCAGCAATAGCAGCAAAAGCCAGGTTGCCAGCCAAGCCCTTTGTCGTCCGACGATACTCTGTGTGAATTCCCCGTGTGTCACGCTGTCCATCCCTTCGCTTGTGATACCGGAAGATAAGGACTCTGAGCACGGCGAAGGAGCAAAATGTGGCGCAGTGTCAGCGTGTGTGGACGGAATGGATCTCGAGGTGCCAGGTGGGGGTCAGACACTGCTCTGACACGTGTCAGACCCCTCGGGCTCAAAAAAGGGGCGACTCGCGCCGCCCCATCAAAGGCAAAATCAGAAAAGGACTAGTCCCGTCGCGGCGGACGACGATCACCGCGGCTTCCGCCACGGTCGCCACGATCATTGCCGCGCGGACGTCCACGATCGCCACCGGGACGCGGACCACGATCACCGCCCGGGCGAGGACCGCGATCTTCACGACGCGGACGCTCCTCCCAGCCTTCCGGCTTGGGCAGCAGCGCGCGACGGCTGAGGCTAAGCTTGTTGTTCTCGGTGCTCTTAAGCAGCACGTCCACCTTGTCGCCCACCTTCAGTACGTCCTCGACGCGCTCGGTACGGCCCCAGTCGATCTCGCTGATGTGCAGCAGACCTTCACGACCGGGCATGATCTCCACAAAGGCACCGAACTCGACCAGGCTGACCACCTTGCCGTGATACGTGGCGCCCACTTCGGGCTCGGCAACGATATCGCGAATCCACTGGACCGCACGGGCCAGCGAGGGGCCGTCGTCGCAGGCGATGGTGACGGTTCCGTCGTCGGCGATGTCGATCTTGGAGCCGGTGGCTTCCTGGATCTCGCGCACCATCTTACCGCCGGGGCCAATGATCATGCCGATTTTGTCCACAGGCACCTGCACGCTCTCAAGGCGCGGCGCGAAGGGCGAAAGCTCATCGCGCGTCTCGGTGATGGCTTCCGCCATGCAACCCAGAATGTGCGCGCGTCCTGCCTTAGCCTGCTGCAACGCGGTTTCCATGATCTCGTAGGTGATGCCGTCGATCTTGATGTCCATCTGGAAAGCGGTGATACCCTCGCTGGTGCCGCAGACCTTGAAGTCCATGTCGCCCAGGTGATCCTCGTCGCCCAGGATGTCGGACAGCACGGCCACGCGCTCGTCTTCCTTCACCAGACCCATGGCGATTCCAGCCACCGGGCGGTGCATGGGCACGCCAGCCGCCATCAGCGCCATCGAACCGGTGCAGACGCTGGCCATCGAACTGGAACCGTTTGATTCCAGCACTTCGCTCACCAGACGCACGGTGTAGGGGAACTCGTCACGCTTGACGATGTTCTTCAGCGCGCGCTCGGCCAGGTTACCGTGACCGATCTCGCGACGGCTGGTGCTGGTAATGCGACGCACTTCGCCCACCGAGAAAGGCGGGAAGTTGTAGTGCAGCATGAAGGTGCGGCTATGCTCGCCGAAGATACCGTCCATGCGCTGAGCGTCCAGGCTGGTACCCAGGGTTATGGTGCCCAGAGCCTGAGTCTGGCCGCGCGTGAAGAGGGCCGAACCGTGGGTGCGGGGCAGGATGTCCACTTCGCAAGCGATGGGACGAATGTCCGTGGTGCCGCGACCGTCCAGACGCACGCCTTCTTCCAGAATGGTGCCGCGCATGAATTCCTTCATGCGGTCGTGCACGACTTCGCCCAGAAGCGAATCGGCCTCGGCCAGGCGATCCCCATCACCGGCTTCGGCAAAGGGTGCCAGAATGCGCTCTTCCAGCTCGCGAATGGCCGCCTTGCGCGCGGTCTTGTCGGCAATACGGCAGATCTCGCGCACGCCGGCAACCGCCTGCTCGTCCAGGCTGGCCTTCAGTTCAGTGTCGATCTCGGGCAGCGCCACTTCCCACTTCTGCACCTCACCCATCTCGGCCAGCATGGCTTCCTGCAGATCAATGATGGCGCGAATGTGCTCGTGCGCGAAGCGGATCAGCTCCAGCATTTCGTTTTCGCTGATCTCGGCGCTCTCGCCTTCCACCATGGCGATAGATTCGCGAGTGGCGGCGACCACCATCTCCACATCGGCGGCTTCAAGCTGCTCGAGGGAGGGGTTGACCACCGGCTGACCGTTGACGCGGGCCACCTGCACAGAGGCAACGGGGCGCTTGAAGGGAATGGGGCTGGCGCACAGGGCCAGGCTGGCGGCGCAGCAGGCGAGCGGACCGGGGTCGCAGCTTTTGTCATAGCTGAAGACGTAGCAGATGACCTGGGTCTCGTTCATGTAACCGTCGGCGAAGAGCGGACGCAGCGGGCGGTCGATCAGACGCGCACTCAGAATCTCGTTCTCACCGGGACGTGCTTCGCGCTTGAAGAAGCCGCCAGGGAAGCGGCCTGCCGCGTACTGTTTCTCGCGGTACTCGACGGTCAGCGGAAAGAAATCCTGGCCGGCACGGGCCTTCTCTTCGGCACAGGTCGTCACCAGGACGATGGTGTCCTCGAAACGTACCCAGACAGATCCCATGGCCTGCTTGGCCACCTTCCCCGTTTGGAAGGTTAGCTTGCGGCCAGCGAGATCGATGCTTTTTTCCAACATCATAAATACTCCAAGTTGGATTTTGTATCACGAGACTTTCGTGATACACGAACCGGCATCGATCCCAAAGGAGGCACACCGGTGGAAGGACTTGTTATCCACCCGCCGCTGTGCCTGGTTCAGGTCGATGCGTCAAATAACAGACCGGCCGCCTTCCAGCAGGGAGACGGCCGGTACACAACCTACAAATTCCAGGTTGTCCTGAGCACGAGTGGGCAATTAGCTCGTAAGAAGCCCACTAACGGCGCAGTCCCAGTTCCTGAATCAGGACGCGGTAACCCTCAAGATCCACCTTCTGCAGGTAGGCCTGCAGACGACGGCGCTTTCCGACCAGGCGCAGCAGACCACGACGGGTGTGGTGATCCTTCGGATGCTGCTTGCTGTGCTCGGTGAGGTTGCGAATACGCTCGGTCAGAATGGCAATCTGCACGCGAACGTTGCCCGAGTCCTTCTCGTCCTGGCCGAACTGTCCGACCAGCTCTTTGGTGCGATCTTTCGCGATCGTCATGACGATCTCCTCATTTCTGTTCGGGCTCAGCCTGCAACCGGCACCGGGATGCAAGCAGGGCGCGAACCTGTTGTTCATCCATCCGCAATTGGTCTCGCAGATGAGTTATCGATTCGAACCGAATAGTATCGCGAATGTACTCCACAAGTTCAATAACCAGATCCTGTCCGTACAGATCGCCCTGGAAGTCGAGAAGATGGATCTCGGGCAGCGGTCGCGGATCATCGAAGGTGGGCCGTGCGCCCAGATTCATCATGCCGCCGTAGACGCGGTCCTGCACATGCACGCAAACCGCGTAGACGCCTTCGCGCGGCAGCACCTTGTGCGCCTCCAGCTGCAGGTTCGCCGTGGGAAAGCCGATGCTCCGCCCGCGTGCGTCGCCGTGAACGACTTCACCGTGAAAGCTGTAAGCGCGTCCCAGCAGGCGAGTCGCCTGTTCCAGATTCGCCGCAGCCAGCTCGCGCCGAATGCGCGTGGAACTGACCGGCTCGCCCTGCACCTGCAGCGCTTCCAGAAACTCCACCTCGAAGCCGAAGCGCTCCGCGAGCGCACGCATGTGCACGGGGGTTCCATCGCGGCCACGGCCGAAAGCGTGATCGTAGCCCATGAGCAAGTGGCGCATCCCCAGACGCTCCAGCAGGATCTCCTGCACGAAATCGGCGGCGGGCATTCTGGAAAGCGCGCTGTCGAAATCCAGCTCAACGACGTGATCCAGGCAGAAGCTTCGCAGCAGCTCCAATCGCTCAGTTCGATCGCAAAGCAGATCAACACCCGTGGATTGTATCACGCTGCGCGGATGTGGCCAGAAGGTGACCACGACCGAAGGAAGTCTCAGCTCGCGCGCGTATGCGCGAACCCGCTGCAACAAGTGGCGATGGCCGATGTGCACGCCATCGAAGGTGCCGACGGTAAGGACGCAGCCGGGAAAGGGTCCCGGCATCGGCAGGCTGTCGATCTGATCAGCCATGGTCTATCTCTTTCTGCTCGAGGACTTCGCTCAACTGCTCCAGGCTGAGGGCGCGTGTTACATCGTGTTCGCCAATGCGCGTGCGGCGGAGTTCCTCAACCAGGGCACCTGTCCCCAGCGTTCGACCGATATCATCGGCAAGGCTGCGGATGTAGGTCCCTTTGCTGCAGGCCACCTCCAGGTCCAGGAAGGGCCAACTAAAATGGGTTGCCTCCAGCCGATGTATCACAACACTGCGCGCAGGTCGCTCCACTTCCTCGCCACGGCGCGCTTTCTTGTAGAGTCGTACGCCGCCCTGCTTCAGAGCTGAGAACATAGGGGGCACTTGTTCGATCTCGCCTCGAAACTGCGAAAGACAAGTCTCGAGTGCGTCCTCGTCAAAAGGACAATCGCCCTGCCAGGTCTGTATCACCTCGCCGGTGCGATCGAGTGTATCACTGGTGACACCAAGTCGCAGACGTGCCTGATAGACTTTGTCGTGGCCCATCAGGGTATCTTGCATACGTGTAGCCTTCTTGCCCACCAACACAATCAGCAGACCGGTAGCAAAGGGATCCAGCGTGCCTGTGTGTCCGACCTTGCGGACCTTCGCAAGACGCCGTACACGGGCCACAACGCCAAACGAAGTCAAGCCTTCAGGTTTGTCCATCAGAAGCACTGCCCCGTCCTGCAGCTGCAGATCCGGGGCAGTATTCATTGTATCACAATCCAGGATAGGCAGCACCTGGTTGCAGTCCTTCATTGCAGCGTCGGGTCCTTCGTCTGCGTTGTATCACCGTCTTCCTCATCACCGCGCTCGTGGCGGATCTGATCAAGCAGGTTTTCCACACGCTCAACACGATCCAGCGAGTCGTCGTGAATGAAAGAGAGTTCCGGCACCGAGCGAATGCGCAACCGGGAAGCCAGTTCCATGCGCAGCTCACGCTTGATCTTCTCCAACTCCCGCATGGCACGACTTGCACCGCCGGGGCCTCCCGCCATGACACTGACAAACACTCGGGCGTGAGTCAGGTCATTTGAAAGCCGCACTTCAGGCAGTGTAACACGCGCGAACAGCTCGGAGTTCAGCCGCAACAGGATCTGGCTGAGTTCTTTGCGAATCTGCTCCGCAACGCGCTGCTGTCGCTTCTCACTGGCCATGGATCACTTTTCCTCGTTCAGGTCAAGACGGCGCAGGATCTCCTTCATCACGAAGGCGTGAACCAGGTCGCCCTCACGCAGATCGTTGAAGCCATCCAGCTGAATACCGCATTCGAAGCCCTGAGCCACTTCCTTGGCGTCGTCCTTGAAGCGCTTGAGACTGGACATGTGACCTTCCCACAGCACTTCGTTCTCGCGCACCAGACGAGCCTTGGCGTGACGCTCGATCTTGCCGTTGACCACCATGCAGCCTGCCACCGCCTTGCGGTTGATGCGGAAAACCTGGCGCACTTCTGCCGTACCCAGCACTTCCTCTTCGAAGTCCGGCCTGAGCAGACCCTCGAGGGCCGCATGGATCTCCTCCACCACCTCGTAGATGATGCGATAGAGGCGCACGTCGACGCGCTCACGCTGAGCCAGCTCGCGGGCGTTGGGTGTGGGATGCACGTGGAAACCGATGATGATGGCACCCGCAGCCTTGGCCAGCAGCACATCGTTCTCTGTAATGTTACCCACACTGCGGTGGATCACATTCACGCGCACTTCCTTGGTCTGCATCTTCATCAGCTCGTCGGCGATGGCGCCGATGGAGCCGTCCACGTCACCCTTGATCAGCACCGGCAGTTCCTGGATCTCGCCCTGTGCGATACGGCTGGAAAGGTCGGCCAGTGTCGTGAAGCGGCTGATGCTCTGCTGGTTCTGCTCGCGCTGAATCTGACGGCGGCGCAGGGCTGTGTTACGCGCATCACGCTCGTTGGGATACACGATCAGTGTATCACCGGCCTGTGGCACTGAATCCAGACCCAGGAGCTGCACCGGCGTCGAAGGCGGCGCATCCACGCGCTCGCGACCTCGCTCATCGATCATCATGCGCACGCGTCCGGTGGCCGTACCCGCCGTAACGGCATCGCCCTTCTTCAGCGTACCGCGCTGCACCAGTACTGTGGTGACCGCACCACGTCCCTTGTCGAGCTGGGCTTCAATAACCACACCACGGGCCTCGCCTTCGCGCTGGGCCTTGAGCTCCAGCATCTCGGCGCAGATCAGAATCTCTTCGAGGAGCTGATCCATGTTGGTGCCCTTCTTCGCACTCACATCAACGCACTGGTATTTGCCGCCCCAATCCTCGACGAGGATGTTGTACTGGGCCAGCTCCTTGCGAATGCGCTGCACATCGGCGTTGGGCTTGTCGATCTTGTTCACCGCCACGATAATGGGCACCTTGGCCGCCAAAGCGTGATCGATGGCTTCCTTGGTCTGCTCCTGCACGCGGTCATCGGCGGCAACCACCAGCACAACCACGTCGGTTGCCTGGGCACCGCGAGCACGCATGGCCGTAAAGGAATGGTGACCCGGCGTATCAAGGAATGTGATACGCTGGTTGTTGTGCTCAACTTCGTAGGCACCGATGTGCTGCGTGATACCACCAGCCTCACCGGAAACCACATTGGTGCGGCGGATGAAATCCAGCACCGATGTTTTACCGTGATCCACGTGACCCATGACTGTAACCACTGGATGACGCGGCTCAAGCAAGGCGTCGTCGACGACCTCCTCGACTTCTTCTTCCTCATCGAACTCGCTCAGGAACTCGACTTCGTAGCCGTAGTCGTCGCACAGCAGCTCAATCATCTCGCGCTCAAGACGCTGGTTGATGGTGATCATGGTGCCCATCAGGAAGCACTTCTTGATCAGCTCGGAAACCGGCACATCCAACAGCTCGGCCAGCTCGTTGGTGGTCAGGTACTCGGTGAGACGCAGGATGTTGGTATCCTCGATCGCCTCACCCACGCCCTTGAGCTTGCGGTGCTTGCGCTTCTTATGTCCTTCCATGGCGCGCGTTGTCTCACGCACGGCGGCTTTAATCTCCTCCTCGGAGATCTTGACCTTGCCCTTTTTCTTGCGACGCTTGCTAGCAGCGGCTCCCTGGGGAGCCTGACGATCGCGATTCTGCTCGATACGGGCCAGGCGCTCTTCTTCGCTCTTCGTGCGCTTCGAACTGCGCTTGCGGCTGCGAGCGTCATCGTCCTTCTGCGAAGACGCAGCGGGATCGCGCTCCTGCGTCTTGGGCGCGCTACGAGGATCCTTGGAAGAATCGGCGGTTGTAGCACGACCGTCCTTCTCCTTGGTGTCCTTTTCCTTCTTGCCGCGACGCTTGCGCACAGGTTCCGGTTCCGGATCCTTCTGCATACCCAACACGCGACCGGGACGGAAGACGGGCAGGTCGATCTTCTCGCTGTCTTTGTCCTCGTGTGTCACAACTGCTCGACCTGTGGAGGTTGTGGAAAGCGTATCGTCGATGGACTTCGGTTCTTCGACAATCGGCTTGGACACAGGCGCTTCAGGCTTGGGCTGTTCCTTCGCCGCCTCTTTGACCTTGGAATTCTCCGTGGCCTTGGGCTCAGGCTCAGGTTCCACAGCCATTTCGGGTTCCGATGTAATCTCGGGCTCGGGCTCAGGCTCGGGTTCCGGTTCTACTTCGGGCTCCACAGCCACCGGCTCGGGTGCTGGTTCCACTACGGGCTCCGGCTCGGGCTCGGGCTCCGGTTCCTGCTCCACGGCAATCTCCGGCTCAGGTTCGGGAAGCGCTTCCACCTCGGGCTCCAACTCCACTTCGGCTTCAACAGCAGATTCCAGCTCCTCTTCAGCAGGTGCTGCATGTGCTGCGGTTTCGGCCTCGTCCACTTCGGGAGCGTCCTGTATCACGCGCAATTTGCGCAGGCGCTCAACTGAACTGGGCAGGTAATCCTCGCCGTCTTCTTGCTCTTCGCTCTGCAGAATGGCATCCACCTGCTTGCGACGCGCATCGGCAGCCTCGGTCTCGGGCTGCTCGTCATCGTCCACATTGTCGCGCCACTCCTCATAGAGGTGGGGAGCATGGGCACGCAGTGCAGCTTCGTACATCTCTTCGCTGATGGCCGCGTTGGGCGACTTGGGCGGTTCAAAGCCCATCTTCTCTAAGGACTCGCGCACGTGCTTTACCGTGAGCTGCAGATCCTTGGCCAACTTGATCAGCTTGAGCTTCTTCTTTGCGGACTCTGGCACCCTGATCACTCCTGTTATTCTGCAAGTAACCGCAGCAATCCCCGACGAAAACCGGTGTCGCTGACGGCTACCACGCGCACTGCCGAACGGTCCAGAAACTCCATCGTCTGCTGAAAATCGCTCAGCAGATAGACGCGGACTCCGGAATTCTCTTCCGGCAGGCGTTCCAATTCGCGAAGGGTACGTGGGCTCAGTTCTGGATCGGCCAGTATCACAAGCGACCGTCCTTTCTGCAGCAAGTGCCTGCTGTCGTCCAGGCCCAGGATCAGCTTGCCGGCTCGTCTGGCCAGCGAAAGCATGTTCCCAAGACCTGGGGGCGCTTTTCGTGTGACAGGCACTCGTACCCCGCTTCTGTCAATCGGCCCGAACCGGGCTTAGTCCTCGTCGCTCGACTGGCTGTCGAAGTCGGCGAGGATACTCATCACTTCCACCAGATCGTCTTCGGTCAAACCCGTGCGCTCGATGGCTTCGTCGGAACGTGCGTTGAGGAAATCCTCGACGTAAATGTAACCGGCGACCATCAGGGCCTCTTTGTAGGCACGCGGCAAGTCGACCACGTCGGCGATCTTGAAATCCTGGAAATAAGACGAAACCAGACGGCGCGTCTGACGCAGCACTTCCAGTGGCAGGCCGGACTTCTCGGCCAGCGTCTCCAGCGGCACATCCAGCATCTTCTCGGCCAGGTAGTAGCCAGCGTCGATCAGCTTGCTGGAGACTTCCTCGCTCACACCCATCACATCCGTGATACCCAGCTCCTCTTCGATCTCCTCTTCGTGGAGCTGGCGGGCGATGTGTTCCGTCTCGTTGATCAGCTCGAGCTGGTAGTTGGAAATCTCGCTCGCCAAACGGAAGACCATGTCCTCGTTCGGCATGAAGGCAAATTCCTCGCCCTCGTTGCGCGTTTCCCAGCGACGCTGTTGACGCTCGATCATCTTGTTGTATTCTTCGTCGGACAACACCACCAGCGCACGATTGTCGCCCAGCAGGCGCACCTGCAGTGGCTTGTTGGGGCTCATGGCCTTCTTGATGAAGGACTCGGCGTCGCTGCTGTAATTGATGATGTCGATCTTCTCGTTGTCCAGCTCGCGCACGATGGCCTGAATTCGCACACCCTTCATGCCAACGCAGGAGCCCACCGGATCGATGCGCGGGTCGTTGGACTCCACGGCGATTTTGGTACGACGTCCTGGTACGCGGGCGATGCGGCGAATCTGAATAATGCCCTCGGCGATCTCAGGCACTTCCACCTCGAAAAGGCGACGGATGAAATTGGGATCGGCGCGTGATACAATGATCTCCGGGTCGCGGTTGTTCTCGCGACGCACTTCCTTGATCAGGACACGCAGGCTGCTACCGCGGTGATACTTTTCGCTGCGCACCTGCTCATTGGGCGGCATGCGAAACTCGGTGCGGTCGATGTTGAGAATCACGCCACGACCACGATCCACCTGGTGCACGTCCGCATGAATGATCTCGCCGACGCGATCCTTGTACTCCTCGTACACCGCGTTCTTCTCGATCTCGCGGATCTTGTGCATCAGCGCCTGCTTCAGGTTGGTGATGGTGCGGCGCCCGAAGGTGCGGTAGTCGATGATCTCGACGTACTCATCGCCCACTTCCAGTTCCGGATCCAGCTCCTGTGCGCGGGTGAGTTCCATCTCGAGGTGCTCGCTCTCGACCTCGCCGTCGGCCACGATCTGCCACTCACGATAGATCTCGATGTCGCCCTTATCCAGGTTGAAGGTGACGTAGAAAGAATCCTCCGCGTCGTACTTCTTCTTCAGCACGGAGATGAAGGCCGACTCCACCACTTCCTGGAAATCCTGACGATCGATGCTCTTGCTCTCCAGCAAGTCGATCACGGCATCTACAATGGTGTAAGCCTCGTTCTTCTGGGCTCCCTTCATCGGGCGCACTCCTCTTCAACTACTACTGCAGTTCGCAGTGGATATCTTTGATCTCGTTTCTCTCAATCAGCACTTCGCCCTTGTCCGTGGCAAGACAGAGCTGGCTTTCGTCCAGGCTCTGCAGGCGGCCCGTCAGCGTGATCCAGCGCGGCGCTTCCTCATCCTGCGCAGTCTCTTTGTAACACACGCGCACGCGCATGCCCACGTGGCGCTTGAGCTGTCGTTCGTGAGTCAGCGGACGATCCAGGCCGGGCGAAAAGACTTCAAGCCGGTAGCTGAAGGGCACCAGGTCCTCTTCGTCCAGCAGATTGCCGATGGCCCGGTTCAACCCTGCCAACTGGTCCACGGTGATGCCTGTATCACTGTCGGCCAGAAAACGTAGAACACGCGCACCGCCGCCCCCGGTCAACTCGAGGCCGACTAGAAAGAGCGGCTCTTGTATCACCTGCTCTTCGACTCTTCTACGTATGTGATCCAAATCCAGCATGATTCTTCCGTAAATAAAAAGTGGGCAAAGCCCACTGCATCCCGTCACAACGGCACACACCCAGTGAGGGGCGCCTGCGACTCTCCGCAGGCAGTACGCGACCAGACAACCCGGACGCGTACCGGTGCCGCCGACAATCCGGCGGGATAGAAGCGAACTACATCATGGTGTCGAGCCTCTTCTGCACCACTTCTGCCCTGCTCTTTAAAGAACTCGTGGGATACTCTTCCAGCAAACGATCAACCAGGCTCTTGGCCTTGGCCGCTTCGCCAGCCTTCTCCCAACACAAGGCCGCATTAAAGAGCTGCTGAGCCTGATTGAAGTTCTGCTCACTACGAGTGTTGGCCGCCTTCTGCCAGGCTTCGGCCGCAGACTTCCAGTTGCCTTCGCGCTCAAAGGTCGCGGCTACACCACCATGAGCGGCAGCCAACAGGAATCCGTTGGCAGAGCCCTTGGCGATGAAGGCTTCAAATGCAGTACGCGCCTGCTCAAGCTCACCCTTGCGGAGAGCCAGTGCAGCCGTATAATAGGCAGCTTCTTCGCCAGCCGAAGTGCCAGCATACTCGGATGTGACACGCTCAAACCAGGTGGAGGCTGCGTCGAACTCGCCTTCGCCATACAGCATCACGCCGCGGTTCATCAGCACCTGGGCACGAGACTCATTCAACTGATGATTACGTACGAAGTACGCACCAGCAAAAGCCAGCGCAAGTAACACAACCAATGCGATCGTCAGGGGAAGCTTATTGCGATTGACGAACTCTGCGCCCTTCAGTGCACCCTCAACAAAGGCATCATGCTCAAGTTCTTCGTGAAGATCGTGGCTGTTCAGACTCATTCCAGCTCCAACATCTTGCCGTTCATGCGGCACGGGTTCACGCCTCAATGCCTCCTGGCCCATGCCCCCGAGAGGACTCGAACCTCTGGCCTACGGTTTAGGAAACCGTTGCTCTATCCACCTGAGCTACGGAGGCGTACAAGACGACAATAATATGAAGACTGTTCTGAAGAAGCAAGAAGCGCGAGCGATATCTGATGTGAAGATCGCGAAGTGACCAGGTTCGTCAGGCTCCAAAGGCGCTCGCCTCCCTGAAGCGTAGTGTCTCACAATCACAAACATCACGTCCTCTTGCGTGTGCCACCGTTTGCCGGACAATGAAAAACCGGCCTTGGCCGGTTTTTCAGGGAGCCTGTCGAATCTGGACCTTCGATGAGATTCGCGCTTATGCGCAGGGAGAAGGTGCGCGGGTTTCGCTGAGCATCCTGGAGTGGATGCTCAAGAAGTCCGCGCGCGCTCAGCCAAGCAGAAGCGATAAAGATCGCGAAGTGGCCAGGTTCGTCAGGCTCCAAAGGCGCTCGCCTCCCTGAAGCGTAGTGTTTCACAATCCCGAACAAGACCTCCAAGCTGCGTATGCCACCGTTAGCCGGACAATGAAAAACCGGCCTTGGCCGGTTTTTCGGTAGAGGCGCTCGCCTCCCTGAAGCGTAGTGTTTCACAATCCCGAACAAGACCTCCAAGCTGCGTATGCCACCGTTAGCCGGACAATGAAAAACCGGCCTTGGCCGGTTTTTCGGTAGAGGCGCTCGCCTCCCTGAAGCGTAGTGTCTCAAAATCACGAACATCACGTCCTCTTGCGTGTGCCGCCGTTTGCCGGACAATGAAAAACCGGCCTTGGCCGGTTTTTCGGTAGAGGCGCATGCGCCTCATGCTGGGGGTTGGTCTTATCCTGATATGCGACTTAGTCCATGCTGCGTCGCAGAAATGCCGGGGTTTCCCGATCGGTATCCTCCTCGTCACGCCGACCAAGCATGCGAGGACTGTTTTCCTGAACCTTTGGATGATTGCGCACACTCTCGGCATGTGTAAAGAGTGGTGATGCGGGGCGCTCCTGGCCATCCATCCAGTCGATAAGCAGGTTCTGCTGTGGCTGCGCGCTTGTCTCCTGCGCAGCTTCCGCCCTGTGTACACGCTGTTCACGTGGTGCCGTGCGTAGTGGCACAGCCTGCGGACGGTGCGGTCGCACATTCACTGGAATACTCATCGGGCTACGAGGGCTACTAAGTTGATTGCGATCGGGGTCCAGACCCGTAGCGATTACAGTGACAGTAATCGCTTCCTGATCGTCGTCCGTAGCCGTAGCACCAAAGAAGACTTCCACATCCTCGCCCACTTCCCGTGTTACAACAGTGGCCGCAGCGTTGATATCGGATAGTGTGAGACGGTCCCCGCCGCTGATGTTGATCAGCAGGGCACGCGCGCCACGAATGGAGTTCTCGTCCAGTAGTGGACTGGAGATCGCCATGTGTGTGGCGTGCAAGGCGGCATCGGTTCCACTGGACGTTCCCGTACCCAGCACGGCGTCACCGGGAATGCCCATGACCGTGCGCACATCGGCGAAATCCAGATTGATCAAGCCGGTGCTGGTAATCAGCGATGTAACACCACGCACTGCTGAGAGCAGCACATCGTCGGCCACACGAAAGGCTTCGCGTAATACAGTGTGCTCCTCGACAATCTGCAACAGGTTGTTATTGGAGACCACGATAAGCGTGTCTACATGCTTGCGTAACTCGGCAATGCCGGCCTCAGCGCGTGCCATGCGTCTACCTTGTTCGAAAGCAAAGGGCCGTGTTACAACTCCGATGGTTAGGGCACCCGCTTCACGCGCCATGCGTGCAATCTCCGGTGCGGCGCCCGTGCCCGTACCACCGCCCATACCGGCAGTGATGAACACCAGATCCTGTCCCTGCACCAGAGCTTCCAGTTCGGCCTGGCTCTCCTCCACGGCCAACCGCGCGAGCTCGATGTCCGCTCCCACGCCTTGCCCACGCGTCAATTGACGCCCTATCTGCAGACGCGTTGGTGCGATATTGTGCATCAACGCCTGCACGTCCGTGTTGATTGCGGCGAACTGAACGCCGCTAAGGTTGCTTTCAACCATGTGGTTGACCGCATTCCCACCGGCGCCTCCGACCCCGACAACCAAGATTTGCACTCCGCCGGTGGCAGTGGCATCGTACTCAAATAACAGATCCGACATGTCGTAAACCCCCAAGCATAGGATCATGTCTCACGCGATAGTCCAGCTCCAGCTGTCCTTCGCTCCAATCCCTAGTACATGGCAGCGGCACCCGATTTCCCGCCCAGCAGATTGCGAATGCTGCGCAGAAAGGGACGCCAGCCCAGCACGCGACGCGAGGTCATGCCCGCATTGTGCATGGCTGCGCAGAGAGTGGCCGACCAAGCCAGGCCCTGCACACCGCCGTCATTTCCATTCATGTGTAACGGACACTCAATGCCCGAACCAACAAAGCCCTGTCTCACGGGTAGCGCAAAGTAATTGCGCATCATGCCCACCAAGCCGCTCAGACAAGCGCCCCCGCCGATCAGCACCATCCCCGCTCCCAAACGGTAACGGAGATCGGCCTGGCAGAGCCGCTCATGGATCATTTCCAGGACATCCTCCATGCGAGGTTGTATCACCTGACAGAGCTGGCTTTGCGTCATTCGCATCGCAGGCAGGCTGGCACTGGCTGGCACTTCAAAGGTGTGATCCGTGTTGAGAGCGCGTAGATCACAAACGCCGTGCTCACGCTTCATGCGTTCAGCTGTATCACGTCCGCAGTGAAAGGCCTTTTCAATGTCACGGCTGATGGATCCAGCTCCTACAGGAATGGAAGTGCTGAATACCGGTGCGCCTCCGTGACACACAAGCAGCGATGTACTCTCGGCACCTAGATCTACAAGGACGACGCCTAGCTCCTTCTCGTCCTCGTCCAGCAATAGTTCAGTGGCAGGAACCAGATTGGCCGTGATACTCGCGCAGCCAAGTGCAGCGTGTTCCACACAGCGTCGTAGATTGTCACTGAGAAGCATTGGACCGTCCACGACGTGATGACGCGCCACGAGCCTCATGGCCTTCACACCGAGCGGTCTCTGTACTCCACTGACTCCGTCAACGATGTATTCCTGAAGCATCGAGTGCATTACAACGCGGTCAATGGCCAGATGGTCACCCGTCAGCGAATCCTGGTGCAGCTTTTCAAGGTGCTGAGTTCGCACTTCGCAGGCTTCAAGATCTCGCGGATTGCGACTCAAGGTGCAGGTACTACGCAGATCCTCGCTGCGTAAGCCTGCCCAACCGACAACCAGGTGAACCTGATCGATATGCACGCCGGCGCGCTGCTCGGCCTCGTCGACAACAGCGCCAATGGCGTCGGCTACTTCCTGTGGTGCTACAACCTGTCCCTGGCGTAGTCCGGACATAGCACAACGGCCCTCGCCCAGAACGCGCGGAAGCCCTGTATCACGGCGCCCGACGATCAAGGCACTTGCATGGGAAGCCCCCAGGTCGACGATGCAGTTGGCGCTTTCTTTACCCGCGATCATCTCTTCCTCCTTAGCAGCTTGCCAACGCCATCCCACCAGGTACGCCCCTCGCGACGTGACTTCAGTCCCAGGTGATCAAACTCCCCCACAGCAGGAAAGGCTTCGAAATTCAGCTCTCCCTGACGCGCTGCCGCCATCAGCAACAATCCTGCAGCACAAGTGCTGGAGCCCCCGCCAAGGATCCCCATCGGGCCATCGATGGCTCGCGGCAGTCCCTTACGCGCAGGCAGTCCAAACATGGACTCAGCCAATTGCTCAATGCCGTGAATGCCAGCAAGTCCACCGGAAAGCACCAAAGCACGCAGTTTGCCGTTCAACAGTTCCAGACTACGCGCATCTTCACGCACCTGACGAAACAGCTCCAGGAGCCAGGCATTGGTTACGCCAGCAATCTGTGACACAGGAATCCGGTGCTGGCCGCGGCCACGTACATCTTTGACGACAACCAAGGGATCACTTCCAGCAAGCAGCTCCGGATCGGCCACAGCGTTTTCAGCGAGCAATCTTTCAGCTGAAATGCGAGCGGTTTGTAACACGGTGGCCAGCTCCTGCACCAGAGCTTCACCGCCCATTGGATGAACCCAACTGTGCTCAAGTTTGCCACGCCTGTACACAGTAGCGCTGCAAGTGCCACCTCCCAGATCGAGATGCAGCACGCCTTCTTCAAGCTCAACCTGTTGCAGACAGCTGCTGGCCGATGCCAATCCCGACCAAACTAGGTCCAGGACACGCACGCCCGCGCGCTGCAAACAGGATTCGTGATTAGCTCTTGCCATCACCGAACCAAGAATCAAGTGTGTGTCAGCGCTTAGCTTCATACCCCTCAGGCGCAGCGGATTACGACAGACCGGCTGATGATCAACCTGGAAACGTGTCGGTATCACATGCAGTAGACACTGGTCCGGAGACAGCTCAACAGCTCGAGAACTGGCCAGCACACCCAGAAGAGCGTCCTCGTCCACTTCCGCTTCCTGTGCTGACTGCTCGGGATTAAGGGCAACTCCACCGTGGGAGTTGAGGCTGTTGATGTGCGCACCACCCAGTGACACAACGGCAGGCGGGAACTCACATCCCGCCATATCCTCGGCACCGGCAACCGCGCTCTTGACGGCCTCAATTGCGGGAGCCATCTCCACCAGAGTGCCATAACGAATGCCCTGTGATGGAGCACGGCCAACACCGCGCACCTGCACACGACCGCCAGGCAGCACTTCACCGATCAGTGCTAGAACACGACTGGATCCCAGGTCCAAAGCCCCCAGCATATTGCTAACCATTGCGCCTCCTCAATACCACTTGGTTGGTGAAGCGCAAATCAAGACTTCCAGCGACCTGCAGTAGCTCAGGAGATTTTGCTCGCACAGCCTCCAACAGACTTAGGCTGTGCCGCCAGTTCTCCGGATGCAGATATATCGAAGGACCCTGTACTCCCAGGCTCATGCTGGGATGCGGTCCCCACGTAATACAATCGACATCGGCATACATCCCAGGGTGCTTCTCGCGCATGTAGGAAAGGACACTACAAGCCTCGTTGAGAGCCAAATGTGAATTCATGCCCGTCATCTGTCGCTGATCCAACACCGGAAGATCGAGCGAATTGCCACTTCCCGGCAGCGGTAGTGACTCACCATCCGCTGTAACACACTGCACGCGTTCACCCTCTGTGAGCCATGCTATAGCGTGTTGCTCACGAATGCGCACGTGAAGTCTGTTTGGGTACATGGCTGTAACACGAACATCTTCAATCCACGGATCGTTACAGACTTTTGCAGCGAGCGCGTTGCAATCGATCAGAGCAAGTGGCGTACCCAGAACAGCGTCCAGCTCATCGCGCATTTTGTCTGCGTCCGCGTAACACACGCCCTTCACCGTCCAAACACGAGCGGCAAACAACTGGCTGTGCTTCAACTTGGGCAACCAGTCCACAATGCCGAAGACGAGCAGCGTTGGCATGCTGATAACAAGTATCACCAAGACCAAAGAACGCAGACGACGAACACCGCGCTCGCGCTGACGAAGCTTTGCACGCTTGCTGCGAGTCAGTCGCTCAGTGGACATAGTGGAACTCCTCTTCGAGTGTCACACCACTATGCTCAAGCACCGCTTGCTTGACTAGCTCAACTAGTGCCAGAACATCTCTGGCCTTTCCACCGCCTTCATTCACGAAGAAGTTTGCATGCATCTGTGACACACGTATGCCACCGATCTTTCGTCCTTTCAGTCCCGCCGCTTCAATCAATTGCCCGGGAGCTCCTGTTGCCGGTCGCTTGAAGACACTGCCGCAGGAAGGATAATCAAGCGGTTGTGTCTCACGACGATGCCGCAGCATTTCACGTGTGCATTCTTGAATGGAAGCGGTATCACCAATGCCAAGTTCAAGCACGGCTTCGACCGCAATGCGCTTTTGCAGAGCCTCACATTTGCGATATGCAAACCCCATCTCTTCCGCACTCAATGTGCGCAGGGTGCCGTCTTGTTCTACAACATTGACGTGACGCACCAGCCCACTGATCTCGCCGCCGTGCGCACCTGCATTCATGCGCAACATGCCACCAACGGTAGCTGGAATCCCAGCCGCGAACTCCAATCCTGAAAGGCCACGCTCAGCTGCCGCCAGGCTCAAGGGCCGCGCACGCAAGGCCGCACCGACCGTAACGAACGGGCTGTCGAATTCCATTCTCTCGAAGCCCGATCCAAGCCGTATCACGACACCAGCCAGTCCTTCGTCGGCAAAAAGCAAGTTGGAACCGCGGCCAACGATCCACCAAGGCAGATCATGTGTAGCACAAACACTTAGCAAGCGTGACAATTCTTCAGCACTCTCGGGCACAACGAGGAGAGCCGCGGGGCCTCCGATGCGCCAGTGACTGAGTTCTGCCAATGATGCATCACGCTGGCAACGCCCTGGTAGAGCCACTTCAATACGTGTCAGCGCACTCTGGAAGCCGGCATTCATCAGTCGAGCCTCCGTGCCTGATAGCTGATATTGAGGAGAATGCCTAGCGCGCCCATCATGGTCACCATGGAGGATCCGCCGTAGGAGAACAGCGGTAGCGCCTGCCCCGTGGGTGGCATTAGTCCAGTGACCGTCATCAGGTTGATCGCCGTCTGCATGAAGAAAACCAGGGTGACACCGCCGGCAAGCATGCGGCCAAACTCATCACGCGTACGACGCATGATATTCAGCCCACGTAGAAAGACGAAAGCGTAGATGGCGAGCAACAGCAGGCAGCCAACAAGACCCCACTCTTCTCCCCAGATCGAGAAAATGAAATCGTTGAAAGGCTCCGGCAGATAAAAGAGCTTCTGCAGGCTTTCGCCGACACCGCGTCCTTCGATGCCGCCGCGTCCAAGTGCGATGTAGGATTGCATCACCTGATCGGTCGGGTGAATGGCACTCAGGAAGCCAGCTTTCCACTCAAGAACTCGGTGGCTACGATAGAGCGCCTTCATCAGCAGTATCACAGCAGGGACGCTCAAGCTGACCCCCGCCAATGATATCCATAGCATGGGAACGCCAGCCAGAAAGAACATACCTCCCGCCACCAGAGCGATGATCATCAGCGTAGAATAGTTCGGCTGCAGGTAGATCAATCCCAGACACACGGCTACCAATCCGGCTGTGGGTAAGACGGTGATCCATTGCTTGCGAAAGTCCTGCACAGCGGCAAGGCGTGATGCAAGAAAGAGCACTACCGCAAAGCGACAAGGCTCGGCAAGCTGCACGCGCAGCGGTCCCAGCGAGAACCAGCGAATGGAGCCGTTGATGCGATGCCCCAGGGTTAGCGTGAGTACGAGACCGGCAATGGTCAGCAGCATGAGCGGCAATGCAAAACTTCGCAACCGATGATAGTCCACGCGCATCATGATCAGACAGGCGCTCAAACCGACGGCCAGGTTGCGCAAATGACTGAAAAGAAAATGTCCGGCACGGCCATGGCTGTTCATCATGCCATGGGCTGACGAGGCGGAATAGACTGTGATACATCCCGCACCAATAATCAGCAACAGGCTGATGGCCAGCATGCGATCGATCTTGGCGGGCCTTCCAAAAACAGGCTCGGTGTATGCGCGTGATTCGCTCACAGCCAGGCCTCCAGCAGTTTCTCTAGGCCATAGGAACGGCTGCCCTTGAGCAAGACAATGTCACCCGGGACGCATTCCCGCTGCAGCAAACGTCCCGCTGCCTCACGGTCCAGTGGATCACCAACAGCTGCACCGCTACTGCGCAATCCCTCTGCCAATGAGTGGACGTGGGATTCAGTACCCACCACCAGGAATCGATCAATAGCAGCCTTGGCGGCTTCCTTGCCTGCCTCGAAATGCAATCGTTCGCTTTCGGCGCCCAGCTCACCCATACCACCCAACACAGCAATGCGCTTTCCACTACATGTCATGTGCGACATGGTGTCTATTGCAGCCGCTAGCGAGGCCGGATTAGAGTTGTAGCAATCATCCAGTAGCGTGATTCCCTTGGCGTGTATCACACGCATGCGTCCACTCAGCGTTATTGGCTGAGAGAGAATTTCCAGTGCAAGTGCTACAGGCACCTCAAGCGCCAGCGCGATCGCCAACGCTGCAAACGCACAATGCAAAAAGGCTTTTCCGGGAACCCCCAGACGTAGCTCGTGGCCATCCAGGCTTAGGCAAGCGCGCGCCTGATCATCGTATCCATTCATCTGTAGACGATGTCCGCCTGGAAGCAATCCGGTCGCAAGATTGAAGCCTTTGCGGCGTGATACGTGTTTAGCCAAACTCGAAATCAGCGGATCACCTTCGTTGACAATGGCACAACCATCGCTGTCTGCCATCCACTGCATCAACTCGCCCTTGGCCTTTGCTACTCCCTCTAAGCTTCCGAAACGCTCCAGGTGTGCTACGGCAAGGTTGGTGATACATCCATGAGTTGGACGAGCTATGCGGCAGATACGAGCGATCTCTCCAGGAGCACTGGCACCAGCCTCAAGAACGAAGCAATCCTGCTGATCCAGCTCGTTGATCAGTGTCAGCGGTACACCTAGCGTGCTGTTCAGGTTTCCCTTTGTGGCGTCACAACGACGATCGGCAGCCACCAGGTGATACACGAGTTCCTTGGTCGTCGTCTTGCCGTTTGAGCCGGTAATGGCAACAAGGTCACCGTGATACAAATCCCTCGCGGCTGATGCGAGGGTCTCCAGTGCGTTTCGGCAGTCCTCAACCAGCAGCACCTTCGGGTGCACGCCTAGGCTCTGAGCCTGACTTGTCTCGGCTAGCACCCAGGCTCCCTGCGCAAGAGCTTGCGGGACAAACAGGTGTCCATTTGTGTGTTCGCCGTTTAGAGCAACAAAGAGGTCATCCTGTTGAGCCTGTCGCGAATCCAGCAGCAGTCGGCCCTGAATGGGCCGATCCTCCGTCTGTGGCAGACGAAGAATGGAACTCAACTGTCCACTGGTCCAACGCATTCCGACCTCAGTTCAAACGAAGCACGGCTTCGGTATTGTTATCCTTGCGTGATACACTGACGCAGCGATGTCCCTGTCCCTGCAAGTGAATGTCAGAAGCCCAGGCACTGACTTCGCGTAGCTCAGCACGCAGACTCCCTGACTCGTTTTCTGAAGAACGCTGCGGCACAGGCTTTCCTACCCAATAGTAGGGGGAATTGTCGTGCTGGCTGCCTTCCTCCAGTTGCATCACGCGCTCGCAGACCTTGCGAAACACCGGGGCAGCTGTTGTCCCACCGTAAACGGCTCCGCGTGGTGTATCCAGCAGCACAAGGCAAACCAGGGGACGCCCGTTGATCTCGGTCATACCCACAAAACTGCTGACGTAGTCGTGATGCGAATAGCGATGGCTTTCAGGATCCACCTTCTGCGCTGTTCCCGTCTTGCCGTACACGATTTGGCCCTCAATGGCAGCCGCGGGCGCGGTACCATCCTCGACGACGCGACGCATCATGCTACGCAACCAACGGGCGGATTCCTTGCTGATTACCCTACGCACAACGACGGGCTGACTGACGCGGTTCAGTTCCGGTCCTCGCACAGCGTGGATCAACTGCGGACGCATCAAAACGCCGTCATTCATCACTGCGCCGAAGGCACAGGCTACTTGCAATGCGTTAACGGCAACACCCTGTCCCATGGCGATGTTGGCGAATTCCACAGGCCCCCACTGGGAAAGGCGAGGCAGGCTTCCGCTGCACTCTCCGCCCAGCTCGATTCCTGTCGGACAGCCAAAGCCGAAATTGCGCAGCATTACGTATAGGTCCTCGTGATCCATGCGCTGTGCCAGCAAAACGGTGCCAATGTTGGAACTGTTGGAAAAGATTTCGGACACGCTAAGGGTATCGTAACCATCGCGATTGGAGTCGTGTATCACGCGGTTGGCGACGCGGTAGTTACCCTCGTGGCAATAGAGACGCTCTTCCGGATCACGCACAACACCGCTTTCGTAGGCGGCAGCATACGTGATGGCCTTCAGCGTGGAACCGGGTTCGTACTGATCCATGATGCAGCGCATGCGGGCCGCATCAGGCTGGTAGACATCGCGCGAGTCGGGATTGAATCCAGGTTGTGTCACCAACGCTAATACTTCGCCCGTAGACGAATCCAGCATAATCACCTGTGCTGACTTCGCGTGCCATTTCTCCACAGCAGCGGCCAGCTCTTCCTCGGCGATGGTTTGGTACCTCAGGTCGATACTGAGTGCAATTTCAGCACCGGGCATTGCATCACGACGTTGCAGATCATCATTGGAGATCGTCTTCATTGGACGGCCACTGGCAAACCGCAGGTAATACTCCTCACCCGGTGTACCACAGAGCAAACTGTCGCAAGCGGATTCGACCCCGCTGACGCCATGGCCGTGAAAATCCACACTGCCCAGCAAGTTGCCTGCAATGCTGCCATTAGGATAGCGTCGCACCCCGGTCTCCTCCAGGAAGAGCCCGTTGTGCTGCAGACTGCGAACAGCAGCAGCCTGGTCCATATCCAGCGCATCCGCCACTCGCACACGATTCGCCTGACTTTGCAGGATGTGGCGGAGCTCACGGGCCGGACGGTGCAAGATGTGAGACAAGCTGTCGGCAAGTGCCCGGGCGTGATACACGCTATCGGGAGCCGCAGTTAGCCGGTAAACTCGCTGAAGCTCCACGGCCAGCAATCGGCCATCACGATCACTGATGGTGCCACGGGGTGCCTGGATCGGACTGTGACCGTAGAACTGCCGCTGTGCAATGGCATCGAGGCGATCGTGCCACACGACCTGTAGTACGAACAATTTTGCACCAACGGCTACAAACAGCATCAGGCCCAACACCTGCAGTGCCAGGACCCGACCCTTGTGACGCAAAGGTGAAGGCTTTAGGCCTACCTTGTGCATGCACGAGCCCCCTGTAGTTGAGCTTCTGTTTGTAGCACAGGTCTGCCGGGCTCCACCAGGCCGGCACGCAATTCGATGTCTCCCGCAGTACTACCGTAGACCATTCCCAAGCGTTGTGCGGCCTCACGCTCGATGCGTGCAAAGGCCGTGAGTTCGCGATACTCGGTATCGAGTTGCATGTGACGGGCTTCCAGAGCGGCAAGCTGTCCACGTAGCGCAAAGACTTGGCGATTCATGTCGCCCAGAGCAACTTCTTTCCACACCTTCACCAGCAAGAGACTGACGCCGAACAACAGCACGGGCAGAAGCCGCCAAAGAAAACCGAACTGCTCACTGATTCGCAGCGCGCCCACGTTCTGCTTCTTCATGATGCCCTCGTCTGCAGTTTCTCTACAACGCGCAACCTGGCACTGCGTGCACGTGAATTGCGCTCTTGCTCGCTGGGTTCTGCCACCTCGCCACCACGAACCAGATCGCGAGCCAGAGGCTGAAACTCTTCCTGAACGGGCAGATGACGATTTACCGGTCGTGCTTCACACCAGGAGCGGAAGCGACGTTTGATGAGCGCGTCCTCACCGCTATGGAAGCTGATTATTGCGAGACGACCACCGGGTTTCAGCAGATCAAGTGCGTGATCCAAGAACTCTTCGATGCCCTCGAATTCTTGGTTAACTGCGATTCGTAACGCTTGAAACACCTGACTAAGTACTTTGTAACTGCCACTGGAACCGACCACGCCCTCCACCAGCGCGGCCAGCCCCAGTGTGCGCTCGATCTTTTTTTGCTCTCGTTGTGATACAATGGCAGCCGCCAGTCTACGCCAGGCGCGCACATCGCCATAGTCACGCAACAGGCGTCCCAACTCCGCCTCGGATACTCGCGCTATCAGCTGTGCTGCGCTTTCTCCGGTACATGCGTTCATGCGCATATCCAAGGGGCCGTCGTGCATAAATGAGAAGCCGCGCGTCGCAGTGTCCAATTGGTGACTCGAAGTTCCTAGGTCTAGCATAACGCCGTCCACTTGCTCGGAGAGTCCGGGCAGCGTGTGTATCTGGCTGTAATTCAGCTGATACGCTGTGACACGAGAATCCGCCACCACGTCTGCGGCGCCCGTTTCCAGGGCTTCCGGATCGCGGTCAAGGACGATCAATCGCCCTTCGGGTGCGAGTCGCTTCAGCAACTCCCGGCTATGACCACCGCCGCCAACCGTTCCGTCGAGGTAGAGCCCAACCGGGGAGGTAAACCAAAACGAAAGCACCTCCTGCAACATGACGGGTTCGTGATACATGGTCAGACGAAAATTTCCCGGGGAAGCCCTTGACGCGAATGCCCCTGAATCACCTGGTCCGGCAGACCGCTGATTCGTACGCGCGTACCCTTGGGTGCCCGTTGTAACACGTCCTTCAGCATATCCGATGCAGGCGCCCCTTCCATTCCCGTTACCTGTCTACAATCGAAGAACAGATCGCGGGAATTAGCTAGGTGTGTCACAATGAAACTCAGTTGTGCTGCAGCCGGGGCACTCAGCCTCCCCTTCAGGCGGTACACATCCGCATTGCTTGCCTGACGTCGAACGATATGCATTAGAGGTCCAGTTCAAGATCATCTTCGCTGAGAACGCCCTCTGCGTCCTCCATCGATTGCAGGTAGGTGGCAGGATTCCAGATCTGTACGTAGTTGCGAAATCCGGCGAGGGTGATGGTGCCGCCCTTTTGCAGTTGTGCGTGCTCGACCAGTTTCTGCGGCAGTTTTACCCGACCCTGGGCGTCTACGGGGCACTCGAAAACCGAAGAGATCAGTCGCCTAACGAGCTGACGACCGCGACGACTCATGCCGCTGACGCCCTCCAGTTTCTCCGCTAGCTTCTCATACTCCTCAGCAGTGTACATGGCGATACACTCTTCAATGTCTCGCAGGAGATAGAGTACGCAACCCTCCACGGCTCCCAGCCCCTCCTTGAAGGCGGCCGGAATCTTGACGCGGCCCTTCTCATCAAGGGCGTAGTCATACTCTCCGCGGAACTTGGTTGCCATCTGAGTGCTGCTCCCACCAATTACCACAATCGTCCCCAATAATCTACCACCTCTGACCTAGCGATGTCAAGGGAAGAAGAGCAAAGAATGCTCATTTTCTACTATCCAGAAACCAAGTGTTCATGTTGATATTTATATAATTAGATAGCTCATGCCTTTAGCATTTGTCGCACGTCGCCAGGAAGGAACCGCGCACGCCTACCTGTCCATTGAGATTGTCTATAAAGCAGCCACAACCTCTACTCTTGTTTTTTCTGCAATTAATGTGTGGTAGATTGTGGGTTAAGGTGTTGCTGCGGAGGTGTAGCGTCATGCCAAACAAAACCATGAGTCATTTGGGTCGATTGATGGGAGATCCGCAGCGCTGCGGAATCCTGGCCTTACTGGCACAGGCAGACTGGGGCGTCAGCGATCTGGCGGAAGAAACCGGTCTGCATGTCGCCACTGTCAGTCATCATCTTCAGCAGTTGCGGCAAGCGGGCCTGGTCGGTAGCCGCCAGAGTGGGAAGCACCGCGATTATTATCTGCGTACAGGTCAGCTTCACGAGCTTCGTCATTGGCTGGATTCCTTGATACAGGAGCGTGAAGACCAGGATGGATGCTCGCGACGTTACCGTGAGCTAGTAATCCGTCGCTTCCTGTCGCGTGCCGAAGGGATCCTGCCACAGCACCCGCGCCAGCGCGAGATTCTGCTACAATGGTTTGCAGCATCACTGCGGCCACGCCACTTCTATCACCGGGATGAGCTGGGCAAAATGTGGGCGAGCTATCTTCCGGAATGGGAAAAACTGCTACCCCTGCTGGAGGAACGAGATCTCATTAGTGGGAACGGCGAATACTACATCTCGGTCCGTTAGTCTTTCCTGAGCCAGCAGAGCACTACAGCATGTGACGCAAGGGTTGGGGCAATGCGTGAATGCCCACTTTTTCAGCCTCAAGGCGAAAGTTCGGCACGATTTTCTTCAAAAGGCTCAGCACATTGCGATAGACATTGTCCAAATCCTGACAGGGAAAGTGGTTGTCTACCGGACGTCCGATGTAGTCCTTGTCGCCGATGCGCACAATGCTGAGAAACTCTGGAAGGCCTTCTCTGAAGTACATGGCCATGGCGGGTTTGCAGTTGTCCAGATTGTCCTGAAGACGACTGGTCACTTCGACACCAATGAAAAGCTGATACCCATTCTCGTTCATTCTTCCCTCATCACTTCCCTACGCCCGATCCTGCGACACGGCAATATAGCACCGCGAGCGTTTCTTTGGATCACGCATCCGCCGATTCGGACTGTTGCAGCCGCTGGGTCTTACGCGCCTCTTCGCCTGCTCTTGCCCAACTGTGCTCTTCCAGGTCGACTCTGTAGTAGGCTTCCAGCTCAGGATAGCAGCCAACCAGGATGTGATACAAATCCTGTGCCGCCCGGCGGTAAGACCAATGGCCAGCCGCCGAACTTCGCAAGCGGATAATATGCTCGGCTTCACGCAGATTCAATTTCATCACGAATCGCTGCCTGAAAGCCAGCGGAACGAAATACTGGGCGGCAGCACGGCTTTCGGTGTTAAGCTTATGCCACAATTGTGTTGCACGCTTCATCAACTCGTGATACTCACGGTTCTCCACCAAGATTTCAGGAGTGTCATAACCCCAGCGACAGCCCAAAGGAGCCTGGCTGATCGTACACATGCGGTGTCGCTGCAGATCGCGAAAGGCGCCGTAATCCACACAGAACTCAACCGTCAACCCGGCCTGCTCCAACGCGCGCGGTGGCCAGTCGTGCTTGTCCATGTTGCCCAGTGCCGCAGCAAGCAGTTCCTGACGATCGTTTGTCGACATCGAGGCAGCAAGTTTACGCGCCGCTAGGAGGCTTGTATCACCGCTGGAGAAAAGCAGATCCGCTAGAATGCGTTCCACACCATCGACATCGTAATCTAACAGGCGCACACGTTGTGGGTTCTCGTGCACGGCCTCCTCCACCGGCTCGCGGCCTGCCTCACGAATCCTCTCCTGCCAGCCGGAGGCAAAGGCACCTGGCGCCGCGTACTTCAGCAGTACTGGCGTGATACGGCTTCCTTCCTCGCAAAAGCGATCCCCGAGAATGCGTAGTTCTTCGAGCTCGCTGGCGCGCAGCTTGCGTATCATGTGAGCGGCGGCACGTGCATTGATCGAGATCCCCATGCTGGTCATGGTGCCTGCTGGCAACAAGTAACGGATCACGTCGCAGGCAGCGGCGTGTAGTGTACTTTCCCAGGCCTTGTCGCTCAGGCCTTCTGGCCGCGGACGTGCATCAGCAAGTTGCGCACGCACGGGGTCGTACAAGCTGTGATACATGTGATACAGGTCTTGGATCAAACCTTTCGCTTCCTCGCGCCACTTGCTCTGTGCTATCTCAGCGGGCCAATGAAAGCGATCGGCGTCAAAGACCTGATAGCGACTCGACTTCTCAGTAAATGCCGCCAGCCGGTTGTCCTCCACAGCCTTTGCTGCCAGAATGGACAGCTCGTCGACCGCGATCTTCAGTTCAGCATGCTCGGCCACACTGCTATGTCCGTAGCCCAGCACCCACTTCTCGTGAAAGCGCGAGGCCTTTTCAGTCTGAAACTCGCTGCGAGTGTGATCCGCTGGCAAGTCCACATCGCCTTGGGAAAGCAATAGCCGCAGATTGTCACGGAAACTTGCCGGACTGCGACTGACGTAGGCAAAAAGCACAGCACACACTTCCGGCGGAAGATTGCGCAGGCAATACACGGAATCCGTGGTACTGGTCACATAGTGAGAAATATCTACAGTCTTAGAGCTCATTACTGATCCTGTCATCTGTGATACGGGCGACCTGCCTGGATCATCAGTGCCCGATAGAGTTGTTCCACCAGAAACAGACGTACCATCTGGTGAGTGAAAGTCATGCGTGAAAGAGATAACACCAGATCCGCCTGTGATACAAGGGACGGGTCAAGACCGCTTGCACCACCGACGAGAAAGGCAATGCGACTGACACCCTTCAGTGTCCACTTTCCGAGAGTTGCAGCCAGCTCTTCACTACTCAGCTGTTCTCCCCGTTCATCCAATGCGATGCGCAGATCACAGCCGATAGAGGCATCCAGCAGAGCGCGAGTTTCGATCTCCTTGACGGCGTCGATGTCCGTGTCTTCGCGCAGGGTCTGGGCGCGAAGCTCGTGAATCTCCAGTCGCGCCATGGGTCGCAGTCGCTTGTGATACTCCTGCTCCGCTAGCTGTGTCCATTTCTCGCGCGACTTTCCAGTAAGGTAAATGTGCAAATGTATCACAGCTCGCGCTCCGGCCAGCAGGCCTTCAGATAGGCGCGAATGCGTGATTCGGTACCGCGCTCCTGTGGACGATAGAAGACCTGATTGACTTCTACCGGCAAATACTGTTGTGTCACAAAACTACCATCGAAGTTGGGCGGATACTGATAGCCATCTGAGTGTCCCAGACTGCGGGACAGGTTTGTAGGCGAGTTGCGCAGATGTAGTGGCACCGGGGCCGCTGCGTTGTTACGCACATAGCTGCGCGCTTCGGCAATGGCTGCGCAACAAGCATTGGACTTTGGCTGCCCAGCCAGGTACGCGGTGCATTGAGCCAAGGGATACATGGCCTCGGGCATTCCCAGTTTGTGCACGGCTTCAAAGCATGCGTTGGCCAGCACTAGCCCGTTTGGTGATGCATTGCCGATGTCCTCGCTGGCCAAAATCAGCAAACGGCGTGCTACAAAAACTGGATCTTCCCCCGCCTCCAGCATACGTGCCAACCAGTAGATGGCCGCATCCGCATCACTGCCACGCACGGATTTGATGAACGCGCTGACCATGTCGTAGTGCATGTCGCCGCCCTTGTCAAAGGGCTGGCTGCGGCGCAGCATGGCCTGCTCCATTGTATCACGGCTAAGCAGACAACCGTCTTCTTCCTCGCGAGCAATAGTCACTACCATTTCGAGGTACTGCAACAATTTGCGACCATCGCCGCCAGCCATCTCCAACAAGTAATCGCGAGCGCCCTCTGCAAAGCGCACACTGCGGGCACGCAGCCACTCGTCTTCTTCAAGCGCACGATCCAGCAATCGTCCAGTTGCAGCCGCAGTCAGCGCCTCAAACTGTAACACATGACAGCGCGACTGTAGCGGACGTATCACCTCAAAACCGGGATTCTCTGTTGTGGCCGCCAGCAGAGTGATCGTCCCATCTTCTACGCTGCGCAGAAGGGCGTCTTGTTGCGCTTTGTTGAAACGGTGGATCTCGTCAATGAAGAGCACGCTGCGCTCGCCATGCATGCGCAAGTCTTCTTCCGCTGTGGCAATGACCTTACGCAAGTCGGCCACTCCGCTGGTCACAGCATTGAGCTGGTGTTGTATCGCTCCACAGGCCTCAATCAGCAGACGCGCGACGGTGGTTTTCCCGCAGCCGGGCGGTCCCCAGAAAATCATGGACTCCAGTCGTCCCACTTCCAGCATACGCCGCAGAAGGCCCTTATCGCCGGTAAGATGCTCCTGGCCCACAACCTGATCCAGTTGGCGCGCACGCAGTCGTTCCGGCAACGGCGCCAAGCCCTGACGGCGGGTCGGATTCTGATCAAACAGGTCCTTGGTAGAGGGGGAACTCACGAGCTTTTTCCTGTTCTTCGAGGGTTCACTAAAGGTACAAAGCCCCGGGGACTTGGAGCCACCCGGGGCGAAAGGATGTGTCACAAATCGCTCCTACCTGGAGTAGTCCACTTTGCAGCCTCAACCGTCCCACATGCGTTCGTAGGACGCCAGGCGATCTTCGATGAGTGCGTCCAGTTCCGACATTTCATGACGATAGCGCACCCAAGCCTGACCGCGACAGTCCTGCTCCACCAGGATAAACCCTTGCGAGTGTTGTAACACACGGATGTGACCCGTCATGCCGCTGTCGACTTCTTTTAGCAGCGGATGGTCAGCCAGTAGCGCTTCGACTTCCGCGCTTTGTATCACAACCGCAGGCTGGGTGAAGCGATCGTCCATGATTCCTCCAAGCGCTCTTGTCGCCGCGAGAGTACCACAAAAAGCCCATCCCGGCAAGGCCGGGACGGGCTGTGGCGTTCTGCTACCGGACAGCGTCTACTGCTGGTCCAGCTGCTCCTCGTAGCCGACAAACTCGAGGATGGCCATCTCGGCCTGGTCACCGGGACGACGGCCAACGCGGATGATGCGCGTGTAGCCACCGGGGCGCTCGGCGTAACGGGGTCCCAGCTCGTCGAAGAGGTGCTTGACCACATCTTTGTGATGCAACTTGGCCAACACGTGACGACGGGCGGCAACCGTACCCTTCTTGGCAAAACTGACCAAACGCTCGGTGTACGAACGGGCGGCGCGCGCCTTGCCAATAGTGGTGGTGATACGCTTATGCTCAATCAGGCTGCAGGCCAGATTGGACAGCAGAGCCTTGCGATGGCTGGTGCTGCGGTTCAGTTTGACCTGGGATTTTCTGTGCCTCATTGGTCCTACTCTTCCTTGGTGTCACCGAGGTAGCGGGACACGTCCATGCCAAATTCCAGACCGCGGCTCTTGAGCACGGCCTTCAACTCATTGAGGGATTTCTTGCCGAAGTTCTTGAACCGCAGCATTTCGCCCTCGCTACGCTGCACCAGCTCGCCGATGCTGCGAATACGGGCTTCCTTGATGCAATTGGAAGCACGTACTGTCAGTTCCAGCTCTTCGACCGGCTTCATGAGCAGCTTGCGCAGGTTGAGGATCTCTTCGTCGATTTCCTCGGCAGGCTCTTCTTCGGCCTTCATGTCGAAGCTGATGAACAGCTGAAGATGCTCCATCAAAGTGCGTCCGGCCATGGTCAGCGCATCATCGGGCGTGACCGAACCGTTGGTCTCGATGGAAAGCACCAGCTTCTCATAATCCGTCTTATGGCCCACGCGCGTGTTCTCGACGCGGTAGGTCACATTGGTAACTGGTGAGAACAGGGCGTCGATCGGAATTGTGCCAATGGGCTGATCGTCGCTCTCATTCTCTTCGGAAGGCAAATAGCCGTAGCCCTTGCGGACTTCCAGCTCAATGCGCAGATCCGCTTCGCCGTTCAGGGTCGCGATGTGCAGGTCGGGGTTCATCACCTCAATCTCGGCACTTGCGGACTGGATGTCCGCGCCCGTCAGATCTCCGGCCCCCTTCTTCTGGATGACCAGGCGCTCAGGGCGCTTGGACAGAAGCTTCACCTGAACCTGCTTGAGATTCAGAATGATGTCGGTGACGTCCTCGGTAACACCGGGAACGGTGGAGAACTCCTGCAGCACACCGTCGATCTTGATGTGGGTGATGGCCGCGCCCGGGATCGAGGACAGCAGCACACGCCTCAGGCTGTTGCCTAGGGTGACGCCGTAGCCCCGCTCGAGGGGTTGCACAATAAAGCGGCCGAAATGGGAGCTGTAAGTGGATTCATCCAGCTCGATGGCTTCCGGCATCTGGGGATTGAGTCCGTTCATGTATGGACCTCTCCTTTACGATGGTCGTGACCGCTGTTCTATCTTCGTCAACTCACCGGTTTCGCCGGTGAGGAAGCATCAGATGCGACGCTTCTTACGGGGACGGCAGCCGTTGTGCGGCAGCGGGGTCATGTCCTTGATGGAAATGACCTGCAAACCGGTGGCCTGCAGCGCGCGAATCGATGACTCACGGCCGGCGCCCGGTCCCTTGACGAACACAGCAATCTTGCGCAATCCGAGGTCCATAGCAGATTTGGCAGCTTCCTGGGCAGCCAGCTGAGCGGCGAAAGCCGTACTCTTGCGGGAGCCCTTGAAGCGGTTGCGTCCTCCGCCTGACGACCATGCGATCACGTTGCCGTAATTGTCGGTCAACGAAATGATGGTGTTGTTGAAGCTCGCCTTGATGAAAGCGCGCCCCAGGGCATCCACCTTTTCTTTCTTCTTGACCGTTTTCTTCGCGGTCTTCGCCACGATATCCTCCAGGCGCTTTAACCTTTTTTCACCACACCACTGGTCTTCTTGCGACCCTTACGGGTGCGGGCGTTGTTCTTGGTGTTCTGCCCGCGACAAGGAAGACCGCGACGATGCCGCAAACCGCGATAGCTGCCAATGTCCATCAATCGCTTGATGTTCATGGTAATCTCGGTACGCAGAGCACCCTCAGTCTTATGATCGTTCTGGATGATGCTGCGAATGCGACGCAGCTCATCCTCATCCAAAGCGTGAACCCGCTTGTCGGGATCCACATTAGCTTTGGTAAGGATCTGACGCGAAGTGGTGAGTCCGATCCCGAAAATGTAGGTCAGCCCAATCTCAATACGTTTGTTTTTGGGCAGATCAACACCGGCAATGCGTGCCAATTTTGCCTCCAGATTTCAGGCGGGTTATCCCTGCCGCTGCTTGTGCTTGCGCGTCTTCGAGCAAATGACGCGCACGACACCATTGCGTCGCACGATCTTGCAGTGCTCGCAGATCTTCTTCACCGAAGCCTTGACCTTCATCGTTCGTGCACTCCGTCTATTTGTGCCTGAACGTGATCCGCCCACGCGTGAGATCGTAGGGAGAAAGCTCTACCGTTACCTTGTCTCCAGGAAGGATGCGAATGTAGTGCATGCGCATTTTTCCAGAGATATGTGCCAACACCACGTGGCCGTTATCCAGCTCAACGCGGAAGGAGGCGTTCGGCAGAGTTTCCAGGACCGTACCGTCCAGCTTGATGATGTCCGTTTTACCCATAGGGTCCGTTATCCGTCCAATTGCGTCAGGATCTCCGGTTCGCCGGTTGTGATCCTGATTTGAAATTCAAAGTGAGCGCTATCGCTACCGTCGGCTGTGACAACCGTCCAACCGTCCGGCAGGGTGCGAATGCGCCAGTCGCCGGCGTTGATCATCGGCTCGATGGCGATGCACATCCCCGGCTTCAAACGTATGCCCCGACCAGGCTGACCGAAGTTTGGAACCTCGGGCGGCTCATGCAGACTAGCGCCCACACCATGCCCCACCATGTCCCGCACAATGCCAAAACCCAGTGGCCGGATGTACTGCTCGATGGCATGTCCGATATCGCCGATGCGGTTTCCCTCAACGGCAGCGGCCACACCACGCCACAGACTTTCCCGGGTGGCCTCCATCAACGCTTTGCGCTGGGGGCTCACCTTGCCGACGGCGAAAGTGCGTGCCGTATCCCCGTAGTAACCGTCGAGAATGGTGCCCATATCGATAGAGACAATGTCCCCCTCGACCAGCACACGCTCGCCGGGTATGCCGTGCACAACCTCGTCATTGACTGAGATGCAACAGCAGGCGGGAAAGGACTGCACGCCCGGTCCACCGGGAACCCCGATGAAAGCCGGTATCGCGCCGCAGGAGCGTACGTAACTATCAACGATCCTGTCCAGCTCGGCGGTGGTTACACCGGGCTGAACCGCAGGTTCTACTTTTTCAAAGGCGCGCGGAATGATTTCGCATGCACGTCGGATCTTGTCGAATTCTCGTTCGCTATAGATCCGGATCATTCGCACTCCTAGTCAAGCACATCCAGAATGGCGGCTGTAACATCGTCCACCTCCTGGTCGCCGTCCACATGATGCAGAAGGCAGCGCTCTTCGTAATACTCAATCAACGGTAGCGTACTCTTGCGGTACACTTCCAGGCGGTAGCGGATGGTTTCCTCGTTGTCGTCCTGACGCTGAGTCACCTTGCCGCCGCAGCGATTACAGCGATCCGGTATCTGACGAACCAGACTATTGTAATCGGCCCCGCACTCACTGCAGGTGTAGCGCGACATCAAGCGACGTATCACCTTCTCAGGATCCACGTCGATTGCCAGCACCGCGTCCAGGGGAAGCTGCATGCTGTCCAGCAGGTAGCCTAGTCCCTCAGCCTGAGGGACCGTTCGCGGAAAACCGTCCAGGATAAATCCCGGCTTGCAATCCGCTTCCTGCAATCGTCGCTCTACCACTTCAAGGATCAGGTTGTCAGGAACCAGTTCGCCGCGACCGATGACTTCGGCAGCAATCCGGCCCAGCTCTGTTTGACGGCGAATGTGACTCCTTAGGATCTCACCGGTAGAAACCTGCACGATCCCGTATTTCGCCATCAGGCGCTTGGCCTGAGTACCCTTGCCAGTCCCGGGCGCGCCTAGCATGACAATTTGCATGCCCAGGCCTCCCCGTTTCCCCAGGGACTTCCCCTCCTTAGGAAGTTCCCATCCGCGAACGACCGCGGATACGTCCCGTCTTCATCAGACCATCGTATTCGCGCATGGTCAGGTGCGATTCAATCTGCTGCAGGGTGTCAAGGGCCACACCCACCATGATCAGCAGTCCCGTGCCGCCGAAGAATGAAGCCAGGTTGAAGGAGATCGGTGATCCCATCAAGCTGCCGGCGTAACGGTACAAGATCTTCGGCGAAACAGCCAGCAAGCCAAGAAATATAGCACCTGGCAACATAATTCGCGTCAGAATTGTGTCAATATATTCGGCCGTTTTTTTGCCGGGACGAACGCCCGGAATAAAGCCGCCATAGCGCTTCAAGTTGTCCGCAATCTCCACCGGATTGAAAGTCATCGCGGTGTAGAAATAGGTGAAGAACACGATCAGGATCCACTCGGTGATCATGTAGGGCCAGGCGGTCCAGCTGAAAGCACTGTTGAGCCAGTCTTTCATGGGGCCGTCCGCCATGATGGATGCCATGGTCTGAGGCAGGAACATGATGGACTGCGCAAAGATGATGGGCATAACACCCGCCATGTTCAATCGCAGCGGCAAATGCGTGGTCTGACCGCCCATCATACGACGGCCCACCATGCGCTTTGCGTACTGCACCGGCACCTTGCGCACACCCTGCGTCAGCAGAATGGCCGCCATGATGGTGAAGTACATCAGCGCCATCAGGAAACCCTCGGCCAGAATGTGACGGGTACCCGCACTCACCTGCTGCACTTCATCAAAGATGGCAGCGGGAATGGTGTCCACCACACCGAGGAAGATGATCAGGCTGATACCGTTGCCGATGCCGCGATCGGTGATCTGCTCACCCAACCACATCAGAATCAAGGTACCCGTAGTCAGCACCAACATGGTCATCAGTTTGAAGAAGATGCCAGGGTTCAGCACAATGGGCGCACCCGTCGGCGCGGTAATGCTCTCGAGGAACACCGCCACACCAGCCGCCTGCATCACGGACAGAAACACCGTGCCGTAGCGCGTGTACTGGTTGATCTTCTTGCGACCCTGCTCCCCTTCCTTCATCAGACGCTGGAAGAAGGGCATGGTAGTGCCCAGCAGCTGAATGATGATGGAGGCAGAGATGTAGGGCATAATACCCAGACCAAAAATGGCCACCTTGCGGAAGGCACCACCGGTAAACATGTCGTACAGGCCGAACAGCGTGTTCTGGCTCTGCTGGAAGAAGGCACCAAGGGCCTCCGCATTGATGCCCGGCGTCGGAATGTGAGCGCCGATGCGGCAGATGAGGAAAATGAACAGCGTGAAGAGCACCCTGTCCCGCAGCTCCTGCACCTTGAAAATGTTGCCAAACTTATCGAGCATGATTCCCTCAGTTCGGTCTTGCCGCTTTCCGTACTACCGCTCCGAAGAGCGGCAGTACGGCAGCAAATTCGGGCTTCAGTCCTGGATCGTACCGCCAGCGGCTTCGATCTTCGCCCTTGCGGGGGCGGACATCTTGACACCGCTGAAGGTGAAGGTACCGGTCAACTCGCCGTCGGACAGAATCTTGACGGGAGCGCCCAGGTAGCGGATCAGACCATGCTTGTGCAATGTCATCGGATTGATTTCAGTCTCAACACCGTTCAGGCCGCTGAGCTGATTCAGGTTGACATTTTGATTTTCCTCGCGGTGGATATTGACGAATCCACGCTTGGGAAGACGACGCTGAATCGGCATCTGGCCACCCTCGAACCAAGAGCGACGCTTCGCTCCAGCGCGGGACATCTGGCCTTTGTGACCACGGCAGGAAGTTCCACCATGACCCGAGGCATCGCCTCGACCGATCCGCTTGCGGCGCTTTTTGGCGCCATCAGCATATTTCAGGCTACCGAGATTCATCGTAGCACCCTTTTAGTCGTTGATTTCCTCGACCTCGACCAGATGCGAGACCTTGTTGATCATTCCGCGAATCTGCGGCGTATCCGTGTGGACGACCGTGTTGTTCAGCTTGTGCAGTCCCAGGGCCTGAATGGTGGCACGCTGGTCCCGTGTACGGCCGATTACACTGCGCTTCCAGGTAATCTGAAGCTTCATACCTCGTCCTCCATCGCGTAGATGTCGCGCACACTGCGCTTGAGCCGACGGCTCATCTCAGCGGGGCTGACGATGCTCAACAGAGCCTCGAAGGTGGCCTTGACCTCGTTGTGCGGATTGCTCGAACCCAGGCTCTTGGCCAGGATGTCGTGCACACCAACACACTCCATGACGGCGCGCACGTTACCGCCGGCGATAATGCCCGTACCAGCGGAAGCCGGACGAAGCAGTACGCGGCCGGCGCCGTACTTGCCGATGATGGGATGGGCAATGGTGCTGCCGGAAAGCTCAACACGAATCATGTTGCGCTTGGCGACTTCGGTACCCTTGGCAATGGCATTGACCACTTCATTGGCCTTGCCCAAACCCCAGCCCACGCGACCATTGCCGTCACCGACGACCACGATGGCGTTGAAGCCGAAGTTCTTACCACCCTTAACCACTTTGGCGGTCCGGTTGATGCGGACTACCTTCTCGATGAGGTTAAGCTCCTGGACGTTAACGTTCTCCAAGATCCCCTCCTAGAACTTAAGTCCGCCCTTGCGAGCGCCTTCAGCCAACGATTTCACGCGTCCCCAGTAGGCGTAACCGGAACGGTCGAACACGCAACTGGAAATGCCCTTCTCTTGAGCCAGACGAGCCAGCTCCTCGCCCACCAGGACGCCAACGGCCTGGGGATTTTCCGCCTCAGCCAGCTTCTCGCCCAGAACCTTGGTCCGGGAGGAAGCCGCCACCAGCGTATTGCCGGCGACATCGTCGATTAGCTGTGCGTAGATATTCTTCGCACTGCGGAACACGGCCAGGCGCGGGCGCTCGGCGGTACCGCTTACTTTCTTGCGAATGTGCTTCTGACGCCGGGCACGACCCTTGCGCCGAATCTCAGTACTGTTCATGGAACAGCTCCTTAGGAGGTCTTACCGGTCTTGCCGGCCTTACGCTCGATGTATTCACCCTTGTAGCGGATTCCCTTGCCCTTGTAGGGTTCGGGCGGCTTGAGACCGCGGATCACCGCAGCGACTTCACCCACCAGCTGCCGGCTGATGCCGGAAACAGTGATCTGGGTGGGCTTGGGAACCTCAACGTTGATTCCTTCGGGTAGATGGAACACGATGGGGTGCGTGAAGCCGAGCTTCAGGGTTAATACCCGGCCTCGCAACTCGGCAGTGTAACCGACGCCGACCACTTCCAGCTGACGCTGGAATCCCTGGGTCACTCCCACTACCATATTATTGATCAGCGCACGGGTCATACCATGCAGACTGCGGTGGGATTTTTCGTCGGAGGGGCGATGCACACAAATGCTACCGTCCTCCTGAGCAATGGTCATCTCAGGATGGGCATCCATGCAAAGCTCGCCCTTAGGGCCTTTGACGGCGACGTGCTGGCCGTCAACTGTTACCTGCACCCCTTCGGGAATGGGCACGGGCAAACGTCCGATTCGCGACACAGTTGCCTCCTTACCAGACGTGGCAGAGAACTTCTCCGCCCACATTCTTCTTGCGGGCATCCTTGTTCGTGATCACACCGATGGGCGTGCTCAGAATTGCGATACCCAAGTTGTTGCGTACGCGGGGTAGATTGTCGGCACCACGATACTGGCGCAGACCGGGCCGCGAAATACGCTTCAGACCGGAGATCACCGGCTTGCCGGAGTGGTCGTAGGCCAGGGCAATACGAATGGTGCCCTGCGGACCCTCGTCCAGCACTTTGTAGCCGCGAATAAAACCTTCGCGAGCCAGGATCTCAGTAACGTTGACCTTGATGTTGGACCGGGGGCAATCCACCAGTCGCTTCTTGGCCATGATGGCATTGCGGATCCTGGTCAGCAGATCAGCAATCGGATCGGTAACGGGCATTGGAAACTCCTTTACCAGCTGGCCTTGGTGACGCCAGGGATCTCACCGGCCAGGGCCATCTGACGGAAGCAGATACGGCACAGGCCGAACTTACGCAGGTAGGCGCGGGGACGACCGCAGCGACGGCAGCGATTGTAAGCGCGAACCTGGAACTTCGGTGTGGCCTGGGACTTCTTGATCAGAGCTTTGCGGGCCATGACTACCTCACTGGTTCCTCTTGACGAAGGGCATGCCCAGCTCAGCGAGCAGCGCCTTGCACTCTTCGTCCGTGTTCGCCGTGGTCACGAATGCGATATCCATTCCATGAACACGCTCTACCTTGTCGTATTCGATTTCCGGGAACACAACCTGTTCCTTGACACCGCAGTTGTAATTACCACGGCCATCAAAGGACTTGTCGCTGATTCCACGGAAGTCGCGGATACGGGGAGTGGCGACCGAAATGAATCGATCGAGGAACTCCCACATTACTTCGCGGCGCAGGGTCACGCTGGCACCAACCGGCATGCCTTCGCGCAGCTTGAAGTTGGAGATTGAGCGACGGGCCTTGTTGATAACGGCCTTGCGCCCGGTGATCTGGCCAATTTCCTCCACGGCTGCCTCGAGGGCGCGTGGATTGTCCTTGCCGTCACCGATTCCCACGTTGAGCACGATCTTGACCAGGCGAGGAAGCTGCATCGGATTCTTGTATCCGAAGCGCTCCATCAGGCGCTGGCGCACGGTCTCATCGTAGTACTGCTTCAGTCGCGGAGTTTGACTCATCAGTCTATCCTACACGAGTTCGTTACTGCTCTTCGAGTAGCGTACGCGCTTGCCGTCTTCCAGCTCGCGGACGCCCAGCTTCGACTTCTTGCCGGTGGAAGGATCGACAAACGCCACCTTGGAGACGTGAATCGGAGCTTCCTTCTCGATGATGCCACCAACCTGATTGGCTCCACCTGGCTTCAGGTGGCGCTTGATCAGATTCACACCCTCGACGATTACGCGATCCTTGTCGGTAAGCACGCGCTTAATCTCGCCCTGCTTACCCTTGTCCTCACCGGACAGGACCACGACTTTGTCACCTTTCTTCAACCGCATCACAGCACCTCCGGGGCCAGCGAGACGATCTTCATGAAGCGACGGTCACGCAGCTCACGAGCCACCGGCCCGAAAATGCGAGTGCCCTTCGGCTCCTTGCGATCGTCAATGATCACCGCCGCGTTGTCATCGAAACGGATATAGGATCCGTCTGCACGACGATACTCCTTGGCCGTACGTACGATGACCGCACGCACAACCGTGCCCTTCTTCACCGGGCTGGCGGGAATGGCCTTCTTGACGCTGGCCACTACAATGTCGCCGACGCTGGCATAGCGACGACGGCTGCCGCCGAGGATGCGGAAGCACTTCAGCACCTTGGCGCCGGTGTTATCGGCCACGTTGAGCAGGGTTTCTTCCTGTATCATGGTGTGCCTTTCTCCCGCTTATTTCGCGCGCTCAATGATTTCAGTCAAGCGCCAGCGCTTGCGCTTGCTGATCGGGCGGCATTCCATAATGCTTACCAGATCACCGACATGAGCCTCATTCGTTTCGTCATGAGCCATGTACTTCTTGGTGCTCTGGAAATACTTCTGGTAGATGGGGTGCTTAACCTTACGCACCACGGCCACCGTAATGCTCTTGTCCATGCTCTCGGACGTTACCCGGCCGATACGAACCTTGCGGAAACCACGCTCGGACATTTGTAGCTCCTACTTTTCCCGGGTGATCCCCAGCTCCATCTCACGCAACACAGTGCGCAGCCGGGCGATATCCTTCTTGAGCTGACGAATCTGGAGCGGGTTGTCCAACTGGGCAGTGGCCTGCTGAAAGTGCAGTCCTTCCAACTCCCGCTCGGCCTCGTTCAAACGGCCGCGCAGATCGTCTGCTGTCATCTGACGAATGTCAGTCGTCCTCATCGTGAGCCTCCTAGTCCTGGCGCTCGACAAATCGGGTGGCGATCGGCAGCTTGTGGCTGGCCAGACGCAGCGCCTCCCGGGCGACATCTCGGGACACACCCTCGATCTCGAACATCACGCGACCAGGCTTGATCACGGATACCCAAAACTCAGGTGCACCCTTACCCTTACCCATACGGGTTTCGAGCGGCTTCTTGGAAACAGGCTTATCCGGGAAAATGCGGATCCAGACCTTTCCATAACGCTTCATGTGACGCGTCATGGCCACACGAGCCGCTTCAATCTGCCTGGCGGTAATCCAGCCGGGCTCCATGGCCTTCAGACCGAATTCGCCGAAGTCGACGCTGCTGCCGCGGTAGGCAAAGCCCCGCATGCGGCCACGATGTTGCTTGCGTCGTTTGACACGCTTTGGCATCAACATGCTCGCATCTCCTACTTGCGGCGGCCACCGCCCTGACCAGCAGCGGGATTGCTGCGGCCCTTGCGGTTACCCTTGTTGTAATCCACGCCGAATTTCTCACCGCGGCAGATCCAGACCTTGACACCGATCACACCATAGGTGGTACGCGCCTCGGAGAGGGCGTAGTCGATGTCGGCACGGAGGGTGTGCAAAGGAATGCGTCCCTCTTTATAGGTCTCGGTGCGGGACATTTCATGTCCGCCCAGACGGCCGCTGCACATGATCTTGATGCCATCGGCGCCATTGCGCATGGTGGCCTGCAGGGTCTTCTTCATTGCGCGACGGAACGACACGCGACCCTCAAGCTGCCTTGCAACTGCGTCGGCGACCAGCTTGGCCACCAGCTCAGGCTTCTTGATCTCAATAATGTTGACCTGCACCTGGGTCTTGAACTTGTGGTTCAGCTCCTGACGGAGACGCTCCACGTCCTGGCCCTTGCGTCCGATTACCATACCCGGTCGGGCGGTGTGCAGAGTCAGCACGACATTCTGCGACTGGCGCTCGATGTCGATGCGGGCAATGCCGGCATTCTGATAGGCCTTGCGGCTGAGGATGTACTTACGGATCTCGACATCCTGAATCAGCTTGTCGGCAAAATTGCTCTCGTCAAACCAGTTCGAACTCCAGGTTCGATTGATTCCGAGGCGCAATCCGATGGGATGTGTTTTCTGACCCATTATTCCTCCGTCCCGCTCTTGAGTGCCGCCGGATCTCCGACCACCACCGTAAGGTGACTGGAACGCTTGCGGATCACCGTGGCACGACCCATTGCGCGGGGAAGGAACCGGCGGGCTGTGGGGCCCTCGTCCACCCAAATCTTACGGATCACCAACTCATCGATGTTCACCTGGGCCGAACCATCCTGCTGCTTGAAGTTCGCGACCGCTGACTTAACCGCCTTTGAGACGGGAGTGGCAGCGCGCTTCGGATTGAATTGCAGCTGAACCAGCGCGTCGTTGACCTTCATGCCCCGCACAAGGTCGGCAACCAGGCGCATCTTCCTCGGAGAAATCCGCACGTTGCGGCTTATCGCTCTCGCTTCCATGCTCATTCCCTAGCGCTTGGCTTTTTTGTCGCCCTTTTTGTCCTTGTGGCCGAAATAGGTCCGGGTGGGGGCGAACTCACCCAGCTTGTGCCCAACCATATTATCAGAAACGTACACAGGGATGAACTTCTTCCCGTTGTGCACGGCGAAGGTCAGGCCAATGAAATCCGGCGTAATGATCGAACGCCGACTCCAGGTCTGAATGACCTTCTTGTCACGAGCATCCTTCATGGCGTCCACCTTCCTTACAAGGTGCTCATCCACAAAGGGGCCTTTTTTAATTGATCTCGGCATGATCAGCTCCGCTTACTTGGTCCGGCGACGGACGATGTACTTATCCGAGGCCTTGCTCTTCTTGCGGGTCTTGTAACCCTTGGACGGCTGGCCCCAGGGGCTACACGGGTGACGACCACCACTACTGCGGCCTTCACCACCACCCATCGGGTGATCCACCGGGTTCATGGCCACGCCGCGAACGTGAGGACGCTTGCCCAACCAGCGGCTGCGACCGGCCTTGCCCGAATTGATGTTCATGAAATCAGAGTTACCCACACGACCAATGGTCGCACGGCAACGCTCGTGCACCTTGCGCAACTCACCGGAAGGCAGGCGCAGCAGGACGTAATCACCGTCCTTGGCCATCACCGTCGCGCCAGTACCGGCACCACGGCACATCTGCGCGCCCTTGCCGATCTTCAGCTCGATGCAGTGAACGGTCTCACCCTGGGGAATATTCTTCAGGGGGAGGCAGTTGCCCACGTGAATTTCGCTACCCGTACCGGACTGCAGCCAGTCGTCCACCTTCACTCCGTCGGGAGCGATGATGTAACGCTTCTCGCCGTCCTTGTAGAACAGCAGTGCGATGCGAGCATTACGGTTGGGATCGTACTCGATGGCGGCAACGCGAGCGGGAATTCCATCCTTGTTGCGCTTGAAGTCGATGATACGATACTTCTGCTTGTGCCCACCACCAATGTGCCGACTTGTGATGCGACCGGTGTTGTTACGTCCACCGGAACGCTTCTTGGGCTTGGTCAGCGCCTTCTCTGGCACGGTCTTCGTTACTTCGTCGAAGGCGAAGCCGGAACGAAAGCGCTGGCCGGGCGTGTTGGGCTTATAGAGTTTCAGAGCCATGTCTGTCTCCAGTTCTCGCTACAGTCCAGCGACCAGTTCAATCTTGTCACCGGCCTTCAGCGTGATGATCGCCTTCTTCCAGGCGGCACGCCGACCGACGAAGCGTCCCATACGCTTGGTCTTGCCCAACACATTCATAGTGCGGACAGACTCAACCGTGACGCCGTACTTCTTCTCAATGGCATCCTTGATCTGGATCTTGTTGGCATTGCGGCCAACGGCAAAACCGTACTGGTTCCGCTCGTCCTGCAGGATTACCATTTGCTCGGTGAGGAGCGGGTGGACCAGAATTACCTCAGCCACCGTACACCTCCTTCAGCTTGGCCACTGCACTCTTCTGCAGAATCACAACTTCGCTGCGGACAATGTCACGCACGCTGGGCTGATCATAGGGCTTCAGATCCAGCTTATAGATGTTGCGCGCAGACAGGTGCAGATTCTTGTCCAGATCGGAGGTCAGAATCAGCACGCGGTGACCGTCCAACTGGAAGGCTTTCAGGAAGCGCGTCATCTCGCGGGTACGCGGAGTTTCAAAGGCGAAATCCTCGACCACGATCACCTTCTGCTCACGGGCACGAAGAGTGAATGCGCTCTTGCGGGCCAACACCTTGACCTTGCGATTGATCTTCTTCTCGTAATCACGGGGTTCCGGCCCGAAGACACGACCGCCACCGCGGTACTGCGGAGCGCGGATGGTGCCCTGACGAGCGTTGCCGGTACCTTTCTGGCGGAAGGGCTTCCTGCCACCGCCGGATACCAGGCCGCGAGTGCGGGCCATGTGCGTACCCTGACGCTTGGCAGTTTCCTCTGAGACCACCGCCAGGTAGATGGCATGCTCGTTGGGCTGCTCGATATTGAACAGCTCGTCGGGCAGGTTGACGGTCTCGGCCGTGGCAGTGCCGTCAATCTTGTGGACTTTCAGTTCCATCGTTTACCTCTACTTGCGGATTTCCAGCAGGCCGTTGCGGGCCCCGGGGACCGCGCCCTTGACCAGAATCAGGTTCTTCTCCGCATCCACCTGAACGATGCGCAGATTGTACACGGTCACACGGCTGTCGCCATGATGCCCGGCCATGCGCCAGTTCTTGAAGGTACGGGAAGGATCGGAGGCGGCACCCACGGAACCGGGTCCGCGATAGGATTCGTGCACACCGTGCGTGGCCTTGAAGCCGTGGAAACCATGACGCTTCATCACACCAGTGAAGCCGCGACCCTTGGATGTTCCAGCGATGTCAACACGATCGCCCACCTTGAACACGGAGCAGTTAACCTCTCCGCCAAGGGTGACTTCTTCGTACTTGGCACCGCGAAACTCGCGCAGGTGACGAACAGGCTTGACGCCAGCCTTCTTCAGATGACCCGTCTCAGGGCGGTTCAAGCGGCGCGGTTTGGTCTCCTGGAAGCCCAACTGCACCGCCTCGTAACCATCCTTCTCGGTGGTCTTGATCTGGGTGATATAGCAGGGACCGGCCTCGATCACGGTGACAGGAATGGAATTTCCATTCTCATCAAAGATCGAAGTCATCCCGAGTTTGCGTCCGAGAATGGCGCTCATCTATATGGGCTCCTCTTAGGACTTGATCTCGATATCAACACCGGCGGGAAGCTCAAGCTTCATCAGGGCGTCGATGGTCTTATTGGTCGCATTGAGAATGTCAATGAGACGCTTGTGTATACGGGTCTCGAACTGCTCGCGGCTCTTTTTGTCCACGTGCGGCGAGCGGTTGACCGTCACCACGGACCGGCGGGTCGGCAGGGGAATCGGACCGGCCACTATGGCACCGGAATCGCGTGCGGTCTTGATGATCTTCTCCGCAGACATGTCGATCAGGTTGTGATCGTAAGCCTTAAGGCGGATGCGGATGTTCGGATTCGCCACGATCGGGCTCTCCTGCTTTTAGTTACTTCAGGATCTTGGTAACCACACCGGCACCGATGGTGCGGCCGCCCTCGCGAATAGCGAAGCGCAGGTCCTGCTCCATGGCGATCGGCGCGATCAGCTCCACCGAAATCTCTACGGTGTCGCCGGGCTTTACCATCTGCACATCTTCCGGAAGGGTCACAACACCCGTCACGTCCGTCGTGCGGAAGTAGAACTGGGGACGATAGCCCGTGAAGAAGGGCTTGTGGCGGCCACCTTCGTCCTTGCTCAGGACGTAGACCTTGCCTTCAAAGGTGGTGTGCGGCGTCACCGAACCCGGCTTCACCAGACACATGCCACGCTCGATGGCCTTCTTGTCAACACCGCGCAGCAACAGACCCACGTTGTCACCGGCTTCACCGGTGTCAAGCAGCTTGCGGAACATCTCAACACCCGTGCACACCGTCTTAACTTCGCTGTGCAGACCGATCAGCTCCAGCGGGTCGTTCACGTGGACCGTACCGCGCTCGATACGACCGGTGGCGACCGTTCCACGACCCGTGATCGAGAAGACATCCTCGACCGGCATCAGGAAGGGCTTGGTGTTGTCACGCTCGGGGGTCGGAATGTACTCGTCCACCGCTTCCATCAGCTCAAAGATGCACTGGTTCATCGCCTCATCGTCCGGATTGGACAGGGCGTGCAGCGCGCTTCCCTTGATGATGGGGATCTCGTCGCCGGGGAACTCGTACTCGGACAGAAGCTCACGCAGCTCCATCTCCACCAGCTCGAGCATCTCCTCGTCACCCTCAAGCATGTCAACCTTGTTCAGGAAGACTACCATGCGGGGCACACCGACCTGACGGGCCAGCAGGATGTGCTCACGGGTCTGGGGCATGGGACCATCGGAAGCGGCAACCACCAGAATCGCACCGTCCATCTGGGCGGCACCGGTGATCATATTCTTCACGTAGTCGGCGTGACCCGGGCAGTCCACGTGCGCGTAGTGACGGGCGTCCGTCTGATACTCGACATGGGCGGTTGCGATGGTGATACCACGCTCGCGCTCTTCCGGGGCATTATCAATAGAGTCAAAGCTGCGGAACTCAGCTCCACCCTTCTTGGACAGCGCCTGGGTAATGGCAGCGGTCAGGGTAGTCTTGCCGTGATCCACGTGACCAATCGTACCGATGTTCACGTGGGGCTTCGTCCGCTCGAATTTCTGCTTGGCCATTGGATTACTCCATCAGCTATTGGCACAGGTTTTCAACCGCGACAGGCAGCATCCTGTGTCGGATACCGTGCCGGGTACGTATCACACGCGTGATACGTCACGGTTTCTTATGGTCGACGACACAGGCCGCCAACTCTCTATCTGACAAAATGTAGGACAGGGCCCTAACGCCGACCGACGTGCTTCAAAAGCTCGACGGCCTGCTTTTCAGGCACCTCTCGATAGTGGGAGAATTCCATGTTGAACACGGCTCTCCCCTGTGTAATGGAACGCAGTACTGTGGCATAGCCGAACATCTCGGCTAGTGGAACGTTAGCGCGTATCACTTGAGCATCACGGCGCGGGTCGATGCCGCTAATGCGACCACGACGAGCGTTGAGATTACCCATTACGTCACCCATGTAGTCGTCCGGGACGACCACCTCGACGCGCATAATTGGTTCCAGGAGGACAGGGGCAGCTTTTCCAGCTGCCTCCCGGAAGGCCATAGATCCGGCTATCTTGAAGGCGAGCTCACTGGAATCGACCTCATGAAATTGGCCATCCAGCAAGGTGACTTTTACATCCTCCACAGGGTAACCGGCGAGGACTCCCGTCCTCATGGCCTCCTTGATTCCGTTGGAAGTCGGGTTAACGAATTCCTTGGGAATGGCGCCACCAACGATTTTGTTCTCAAACACAAATCCCGCACCGGTTTCCGCCGGTTCGAGACGAATTTTCACTTGCGCGAACTGACCACGACCGCCGGACTGGCGCGAGAAGCGGTGATCCACTTCAACGACCTTGGTAATCGTTTCGCGATAGCTCACCATTGGCCGACCGACGTTGGCATCAACCTTGAACTCCTTGCGCATGCGGTCAATGAGAATTTCCAGATGCAGCTCACCCATTCCGGAGATCTGCAGCTGACCGGTTTCCTGATCGTTCTTGATCTGGAAAGTCGGATCCTCTTCCGCCAGCTTCTCGAGAGCATCGTCCAGACGCTCCTGGTCCGCCTTCGTCTTGGGTTCAATTGCAATGGCGATCACAGGCTCAGGGAAGGTGATCTGCTCCAGCACGACGGGCTTGTCGACACGGGTCAGTGTATCACCGGTGCGCACCTTCTTGAGACCGATTACAGCGGCAATATCACCGGCCGAAACGGTCTCGATGTCTTCACGCTTGTTGGCAGACATCTGCAGCAGGCGACCCATGCGTTCCTTGTTGCCCGTGGCCACATTCAAGACCTGATCGCCCGTGGACACCTTACCGGAGTACACACGGAAATAGGTCAGACGACCCACGTATGGATCGGTCTGGATCTTGAAAGCCAGGGCCGCAAAGGGCTCATCGGGATCACAGTTGCGTACAACTTCCTCGTCCGTGCGTGGATGCCGGCCTGTAACGGCTCCCACATCAAGCGGACTGGGAAGGTAGTAGGTGATGGCATCCATCAGACGCTGCACACCCTTGTTCTTGAACGCACTGCCGCACAGAACGGGCACAATGGAAAGATTCAGCGCCGCCTTACGCAGGGCTTCGCGGATTTCCTCTTCAGGAATGTGCTCACCCTCGAGGAAAAGCTCCATCAGACGATCGTCGTAATCCGAAATCGCCTCGAGCATTTTCTCGCGGTATTCGTGAGCCTGAGCCTGCATATCCGCAGGAATCTCGGTTTCCTCAAAGAGCGAACCCAGCGACTTCTCGTTGTAGAGCACCGCCTTCATCGTCACAAGGTCGATGAGGCCGGTGAACAGGTCGCCTGCACCGATGGGAATCTGCACCGCAAGCGGATTCGCTCCCAGACGATTGCGCATGGCGTCCAGCACAGCGTAGAAGTCGGCGCCGGTACGGTCCATTTTGTTAACGAAGGCAATGCGCGGCACCATATACTTGTCAGCCTGGCGCCACACCGTCTCGGACTGAGGCTCAACACCACCGACAGCGCAGAACAGCGCGACCGCACCATCAAGGATGCGCAGGCTGCGCTCCACCTCGGCGGTAAAATCCACGTGTCCGGGAGTGTCAATGATGTTGATGCGATGGTCGCGCCACTGGGTGGAAATAGCAGCGGAGGTAATGGTGATCCCACGCTCGCGCTCCTGCTCCATCCAATCCATTACGGCAGCGCCGTCATGCACCTCGCCCATACGATGCACTTTACCTGTGTAATACAGGATGCGCTCGGTGGTCGTGGTTTTACCCGCATCGATGTGAGCCATGATGCCAATGTTGCGGGTCTTTGACAGTACTGTCTGGAATTCGGCGTTCATCTCTGGTCCGTTACCTGAAGTCCTTCGCTACCAACGGAAGTGGGCGAAAGCCTTGTTGGCTTCGGCCATCTTGTGCACGTCTTCGCGCTTCTTGAAGGAGCTTCCTTCCTTCTTGTAGGCGGCAATCAATTCACCGGCAAGGCGCTCGGCAAAGGTCTTCTCGCTGCGACCACGACTGTAGGTGATCAGCCAGCGAATGGCCAGCGCGGTTTTGCGCTTGGGGCGAACCTCAACCGGAACCTGGTAGGTGGAACCACCCACGCGACGGCTGCGCACCTCGAGCAGAGGCTCGACCTGGCGCACGGCCTTTTCAAACACTTCCAGACCCGGGCGGTCGGCCTTGGCGTCGATCAGATCGATAGCACGATAGAACTGACGCTCGGCGGTGGACTTACTTCCACCCTGCATCATCGAGTTGATGAAGCGGGCCGCCAACTTGGAATGGAACTTGGGATCAGGCAGCAATACCCGCTGCGGAGCACGACGTCTGCGCATCGTTCACCTGTCCTTACTTCTTGGGTCGCTTGGTACCGTACTTCGAACGGCCCTGGTTGCGACCATCAACACCAGCGGTATCCAGGGCGCCACGAATGATGTGGTAGCGCACGCCGGGCAGATCCTTCACACGACCACCACGCACGAGCACAATGCTGTGCTCCTGCAGGTTGTGCCCCTCACCGGGAATATAGGCGGTCACCTCAAAGCCACTTGTCAGACGCACACGCGCAATCTTGCGCAGCGCCGAATTCGGCTTCTTGGGGGTCGTTGTACGCACCTGCGTGCAGACGCCGCGACGCTGGGGGCAACGCTTCAAAGCAGGGCTATTCTGCTTGTCGACCTGCTTTGCGCGACCCTTACGGACCAATTGATTGATCGTCGGCACGTTTCCTCCGAAATTTGCAAGACCACCATGATACATGTGTTGCACAAGATATGCAAGGGGAAATGCATCTCAATTGCTTCTTTTTCTGAGGTTTTACGCAGATTCAAGCGAGTGCAGCACTGGGCGTGAAGATCTCGAAGACAAAGCTACGTACAACTCCAGGACAACGAGCCGTCCAATATAGAAATGAGCCGCTGCGAGCACTCAAAAACTTCTCGAAAAAGAAAAATTCCTTGTGCTTTCCTCCGCAGTTGCCCGAGCCCGTTGCGGCTCCTTTCCTATCTAGGCCTCCCCGGTAGAGTGACCGGGTTCTCTCATTGTAGTGCGCTAGCGTCCGAGTGCTGTTCTGCAGGCAAGCGCGCGAACCCGTGGGCGAAAGAGTCCGCCGCTTCGCTATATTGCTGCCTTCAAAGCTATAATTGACCCGGACAGGAGTACTCATGAACCGACATGACGACGCAAGCGAGAGAATACAACCAGGCAAGGCGCTGCTCCTGATCGCAGTCCTGGGTTCCTTATGGGGCCTGTCCGAAGTCTTCGTGAGCGGAGCGATCCGCATGAGCACACTGCCGTTCCGGGCTGGCATTCTGACCGGCATCGGCCTGGGGCTGATCGCCATCGCCGTGGGCGCTCTGCGGCGGCCAGGCTTGCTGTTGGGAATCCCTGTTCTGGCGGCGTTGTGCAAACTGCTCGTCGTCCCTATCCTCAAGGTGTCGCCGGTTTGCGAGGCGAACTCCTGCATGGCAGTCCTGCTGGAGGGTTCGGCCATGGCGGGAGCGGTGGTCCTGGCAGGTCAGCGTCTGCATCGTAGCCGTCTGCTGCAAGCGGCCAGTGCTGCTTCAGCTGCGCTATTGGCTGCTGGCGTATTCTTCTATGCGGGCATGCATGTGGCACCCTGCAACTATCTCATGTCCTTCAACCGACCTTTCGGGCTCATGGCCTTCATGGGCAGCGAAGGGCTCTCGTGGGCTCTCGCCTCCGCCCTCCTCTTCCCCTTGGGCTACCGGCTGGGTGAAGGATTGCGCGCTGCGGTATTGATTCGGGAAGAGAAGCCCGGGCTTTTCTACCTCACCTCATCCGCCCTTGTGCTGGGAAGCTGGATTATAAGCGCCATTGCCATTGCGAAGGGGTTCTGAAGAAGCCAGCATTCAAGTATCACGGTTTGTCGCACCTGGCTCACGGGCTCATATCGTTTATACGTTAGGGGCCGTCAGCTAGTGTATCACGGTGTGTTACACTTGACCACCTGGAACTGCTGATCCCGGCGCCTTGCTCCAGATGCGTGTGTTCAGGTGGAGGGCATCTACCAATCCCAGGCATTCGCGCAACTCACCCAGGAAACGCTCGACGCCTTTGCTGCCGATCAGGCTGTCGCCCAAACCGGGTTCCAGCATGTCCGGGCGACCGTGCAGAGCTACATGGACTTCGCTGTCGACAAAGGAGAGCAGCAGTGTGCAGCCGCTGCGCTGCTTGAGCTCCAGAATGCGCCGCAGCATGGCCGTTGACAGCAGATAGCGACTCTCCACCTGGTCGGTGGAGTACACCACGAATTCTCGTTCGAACTCGGGGTCTTCCATCTGCACCAGCTGCTCGCGAGTGAAATTCCACTTCTGCAGTGTGCGCCCCAGCAGACCGCCAAAAAGCTTCTCTGCCGAATCGGGCAGCACTAGTGTCTTGCCGCTGAAGTGCTTGTGGAAATCGGCGATCATGTACAGGCCCTTGAAGAAAGTGACGTAGCGCACCTGTGTAGTCTTGCCGTTGTGTGTCACATGCTTCTCCTGGGCATGCAATTCACTCATGCACAACTGTGTGTCACCGATCTTGCCCTCAATGAGGTCTTCTCCGCTGAAGCGGTCCGCTCTGCTGTGATACAAAGAGCCGCGCTTGAAGTCTTCGAGTGATACATGCCCAGTTGGTGAGTAGCGCAGTCCCGGTGCAAGGCTGTCCAGTAGTCGCGGAACCAATTCTTGTTTGAAGCGCTTGCGGTAGGCGCCGTGACACAGCGACTGACCAATGACTGCCACCAGCGCGGCAAGAACAACTCCTGCAACAATCAGCGGCAGACGCCCCAGCAACAGTCCCGCCAACCCGCCGCATACCAGGACGCCAGCAGCCACCAGCCAGAAAGTGCGACGACGTCCCAGCATGCGAAGGCGCAGGGCTTCCAGATCCTGGAGTTGCTCCCCTTGTATCACCGTCTGCTGAGTGTGCTCAGTAGTGTCATTCATATTCGCTCCGCTCAAGTACACGTAGCAGAAACCGGCAACCTGCCCGTGACACAATTCGTCCAGCAGCAGGACCTGTGATACCGGTGGAGCCGCTCACTGTCCAGCGGAGTCAGCGGCCTTGCTCCAGATGCGAGTGTTCAGGTTCAACTCGTCCACCAGTCCCAGGCAGTCGTGCAGTTGGCCGTAAATGCGCTCCACCGCCTTGCCATCCAGCAGGCTTTCCCGCAGATCCACTTCGAGAATGTCGCCGAAGTTGCGCAGCGCTAGATGCACGCGATTGTCGACGAAGGCCATTGAAAGCTCGCTGCGTGTGCGCTGTTTGAGCCGCAGAATGCGCTGCATGAGCGAGGTCGTCAGCAGGTAGCGACTTTCTACCTGATCGCTGCCGTAGACCACGAACTCGCGCTCGAAATCCGGATTCTCCATCACGATAAGCTCGCCGTAGCGGCTGTTTCTGCGCTGCATGCCCTGGCCGGCCAGGTGCCCCACCGATTTCTCCGCCACGTCGGGCAGGACAACCGTGCGACCGCTGAAGGACTTGTGGAAATCGGCGATCATGTAGAGGCCGTTGAAGTTTCCGCCCTGCAGACTGACGCCCTCGGAGGCCAACTTGCCCGCAGCCATGACCCCCAGTCCGACCAGCGAGCCGAGTCCGCCCATGCGAACGCCGAGGCCGGGTCGAAAGGGATAGCCCTCCTCTTCGGTTTCCCGTCTGCGGGCCACGCGCAAATCGCATAGCTGAAAAGGTGTCTGGCCGATGACACCCTCGATCAGGTCCTCGCCCTCGAAGACACATTCGCCGCTCGAAAACAGGCCGCCGCCGTTGATGTCGCCATCGGCGATCTTGTAGCGCGGCTGGTAGTGCACGCCTTGCACCATTTCCCGTAGCAGCAGGGGTATCACCGTCGCCTTGAAAAGCTCACGGTAGGCCGTGTAAGACGTGGTATTATTGCGTGTGACAAGAAGCAAAGCGAAAACAGCGACGGGTATCACCAACAGCGGCAGATGCGCCATCAGCGCCAGCAAACCAAGCCCACCACCACCCACCAGGGCAGTGATGGCAGCCTTGTTGCGCTTGAAGAGCTGCGCCTCGCGCTGCTGCTCCAGGCTTTCCACCAACTGCGAAAGGCGCTTACGGGCCTCGGCCGAATCAAGAACCGAAAAGCTCGCCGACATTCACGTTCTCCCGCTCCGTGGCTTCGGCCTCAAAGAAGTCGCGCTTTGTGATACGCATCGGTCCCGCCAGCAGATTGGTGGGAAACATCTCGATGGCGTTGTTCAGCGCCAGCACAGCGGCGTTATAGGCGCGACGGGCGGCGGAAATCTGCTCTTCCACTTCGTTCAGCGTCATCTGCAGTTGCATCATGCTGGTGTTGGCTTTCAGCTCCGGGTAGGCTTCCACAGCAACGCTGATTTCGCCCAACATGGACCCCAGCTTGTTCTCCGTTGCGAAGCGCTCCTTCTGAGGCATTCCGCCCTCCTGCAGCTTGCTGCGCAGGCGGGTGACCTCCTCCAGAATGTGTCGTTCGTGGGTCATGTACTGCTTGACCGCGGCCACCAGATTGGGAATCAGATCGTGGCGTTTCTTGAGCAGTACATCAACGCTACTGAAGGAGTTGTCCACCTCGTTACGACGGGCGATGAGCGAGTTGAACATGGTGATACCGTAGACCACCAGCAGTCCCAGGCAAATCAGCAGGATCAGAGTCGAGTTCATCTTCCCTCCACTACGCAATTCGGAAAAGCTTGGTGCTGCAGGCCCTCTCAGCATTGCCTCAGCGACCCTCAACTTGCATCTTGTTGGGCTGATAGGAAAGGCTAAGGCGCATGCGCCAGCCCAATGTCCACGGGTCAACCCATTGTCAAGGAGCATACAAAATGAAGGACGTTCTGAACGCCCTCGGCATCCAGGAGCGGAATCTTGGTGCCTCCACCGGAAGCAAGTGGCTCGAGTGTACCGGCAAGGACCTCGACAGCTTCTCGCCCATCGACGGTAGCAAGCTGGCCACCGTCCACCAGTGCGAAGTGGCCGAGTACGAGCAGGTGATGCAGACCGCCGGCGAGGCCTTCAAAGTCTGGCGCATGATTGCGGCCCCCAAGCGCGGCGAGATCGTCCGTCAGCTGGGCCACGCTCTGCGCGAGAACAAGGAGAACCTGGGCAAGCTGGTCTCCATGGAAATGGGTAAGATCCTGCAGGAGGGTCTGGGCGAAGTGCAGGAAATGATCGACATCTGCGATTTCGCCGTCGGTCTTAGCCGCCAGCTCTACGGACTGACCACACACAGCGAGCGCGAAATGCACCGCATGTACGAGCAGTGGCATCCGCTGGGCATCGTGGGCGTGATCAGCGCTTTCAACTTCCCGGTGGCCGTCTGGGCCTGGAACACCACGCTGGCCATGGTTTGCGGCGATGTGGTGGTCTGGAAGCCTTCCAGCAAGACGCCGCTGACGGCGGTCGCTTGCCAGAAGATTCTGGCCAAGGTCCTGGCCGACAACGATCTGCCCGAGGGCATCAGCAACCTGGTAATCGGCGCTGGCCGCACCGTCGGTGATGCCATGAGCCGCGACCGTCGTATGCCGTTGATCAGCGCCACCGGTTCCACGCCGATGGGACAACGCCTGGGCGGCATCGTCGGCGAGCGTCTGGGACGCACCATCCTGGAGCTGGGCGGCAACAACGCCGTCATCGTGACACCGAACGCTGACCTCAGTCTGGCCATTCCCAACATCGCCTTCGGTTCCATCGGCACCTGCGGACAGCGCTGCACCAGCACCCGCCGCGTCATCGTGCATGAGTCCCTGGTGGACACCGTGGTCGAGAAGCTCGTGGCCGCCTACAAAACCGTCACCATCGGCAGCCCGCTGGACGCCGAGACCCTGGTGGGTCCGATGATCGACACTGGCGCCGTGCAGGACATGCAAAACGCCATCGAGAAGGTAAAGGCCGAGGGCGGCGAGATCGTCTACGGCGGCCAGCGTCTGGACAAGGAAGGCGGCTGCTACGTGATGCCCTGCATCGCCAAGGTGCGCAACGAGATGCAGATTGTGCAGGACGAGACCTTCGCCCCGCTGCTGTACATCATCACCTACAGCGGCGACGTGCAGAACGCCATCGACATTCAGAACAACGTCCCGCAGGGCCTCAGCTCCTGCATCTTCACCAACAACTTCCTCGAGTCCGAGACCTTCCTGAGTCACAAGGGCAGCGACTGCGGCATCGCCAACGTCAACCTGGGCACCAGTGGCGCCGAGATCGGTCTGGCCTTTGGCGGTGAGAAGGATACCGGCGGCGGCCGCGAGTCCGGCAGCGACAGCTGGAAGCTCTACATGCGTCGTCAGTCGAATACGATGAACTGGTCGGGCAAGACGGCTCTGGCCCAGGGCATCAAGTTCGATCTGTAGCGTGCACTGTTGCGACCTTTGGTCGCTCGCGGCTTTTTGGGTCGCGTATCACGGTGATACATCAAGCCCCTGCCATCCGGTGGGGGCTTTTTCTTCCCTCGTCATCGACATTGGTATCGATGCCAGCATTGCGAGTTGGGTCGCAGTTGGACTCACTTGGCTGGGTTCTGCGCGTCCTCTTCCTCTGTCTCATGTCTGCGGCGGCGTTTGCGCAGTTGTTCGGCACGTGCTATAAAGGAGCTACCAAGGAGCAACCATATCACCCAAAGGAGTGAGTCTTCCTCGCCGGGCAGGACTGTCACCTCCTCGTTGAGGGCAAAGAACACGGCGAATAAAAGAAAGGTGATCCCGGTCAGGCGGTAGTTGCGTTCCGACTTGGTGGTGCTCATGACTCCCCCCGAGCTAAGGATTTGTGATACGACAGAGCTCGTCAGTTCAGATACTTCTCCACCGGCCCCTCATACACCAGGCGATCGAAGCGCATAGTACTGCTGCCCACCATGTATCCTATCAGCGCACCGGGCACAGCGAGGACGCCAACAACAACCGCCGTGGGCACGTAGCTGCGCTCAAGAGATTCGGAACTGTTGACCAGCAGAGGCACGGCCGCCGCTCCCAGCAAGGCACCACACCAGCCGCCGGGATTGCGGCGCGCGTGGATGGTGGCAACTTCGCTGGTGGATACCGCCTGTTTCTCGCCGCGCTGATCGTAGCGCACACTGTCTGCGTCTACCCTGACATTGTACTGCGGCCTGAGCAGGCTGCCATCGCACAGCTGAATGCGCACCCAACGATGGGCCAGCTTGGCGTTTACTTCATCAAGACTGTTTGCCGGATGGCGCAGACTGCGAGTACTACTGCAGCCGACGAGCAGCGTCAGAGTGGCAAGTAGAACGATGATGCTCGTGATACTCCGTGTGTAAGTAGCCATTTTCATCCGCTCCCTTTCTTATCGGTATCGCTATCGGTATCGGTATCGGTATCGCTGTCTGGTGCTTCGCAACATGATCGCTATCGGTTTGTGTCCCGTTCTTCGCACGGGACACCTCGGCGAAGCCATGCGTACCGTGTTCTATTATGCGCAACATCTGCAATGTGTCACATCAATAGCTCGCTGTCCATGTTTGGCCTCGATCCTTCCGCGAAGCGGCAAACCCTGACAAGAAAATCGCACGGCACACGTTCTGGATCACGGCGGAAATGTGTTGCAGCAAAAACCTATTTCTCTTCGGCGAGAAGCGCCTCCCGCTCGCGAATTCGCTGCAGTGTATCACGCTCGCGATCGGAAAGCTCCTCTTCCCCTACTTCGGCTGCAGGCAACATTTCATTGTACCAGGGCTGCAGCACGAAATGGGCCAGCAGCTCAGGCGATTGGAATCTGTAGCCGTGGCGGGCGAAGATCTCGTTGCGCAGCAAACGCAGCTCGGGTAGTTCCAGCAGATCGAGATGCGCGTAGCGTTCGTCATCCAGGTAGTCGGGCAGCGGTAGCGCGATGACCTGCAGTCCTCCCGCGAGTTCGGCACCCTCAAGATCCAGGCGGCCCTGAATCACGGACAACCGCACAACCACGGAGCGCAGTGCCGCAAGGGAATCGTAGCTGCAGGTGTACCACCAGCGTTCGGCTTCATCCGGACCCTGAGTGCTATCTCTGAGCAGTTCTACATGCGGCGTCCAAGGCGAGATATTGCTCCCGTACATCCGACTGGAAACAATCGCCACCTGCTCCAGCAACTGCTGCTCGTCGACGATGGAAACAACACCCACAAGGCGCACCTCGGGAAGCTTCGGTCGTTGATGGTACTTCCAGACATTGGCTTCGCCTGTGCAGTAGCCGATGTAGCGTGTGACACAACGGCCTCCGGACTCCTTGAGCCTGCGCAACTTTACTTGACTGCCTCCATGTGATGATTCGGGTATCACCAATAGGTCGCTGGTCAGATCAAGCAAATGCGCACCTGAAATGGCGCTGTAGTACGAAGTCGCACTCTCTACTGTGCCAGCCCAGGGCACTCCGGTTCGATAGAAAGGAAACTCAAACTCGGCATGAATGGCATCGCTGGCCACAAACCACAGCGGAAAGTCCTGTTGTTCGATAGCATACGCACGGCTGCGCAAGGACCCCGACACGCCATCACAGCCGAAGTGGTGCTTCACCAACTGCTGCTCGGAAAGCACACAGTAGCCGCCTTGAATAGGATTGTGATACACTTCGTAGCTCTGATTCAGGATTGCGGCTTTACCCTCTTCCACATCAAAACTCACACTACTGCTACCCGACAGTTCCAGCGTAGTCTGCGCCACCGCGCTCGCGCAAAGCAGAAGTCCGCAGATCCAGTTGATGCTCATTGTTGTTCCTCTCGCTGGCCTAAGCCTTGCGACACACCAGCGCCGCGAAGTGCATGCTGTAGTGCCGCAGCTCCGCAGCCTTCAGTAGCTCACCGCCATGTGATACAAAAAGGTCGTTCTGCTTTCTTCCCCGGGGCATGCTCACCTCACATTCTGGAGTGCCGTGCGGGCGCAAGATCGGAAAAGAGCATCAGGGTTAGCAATGGAATCTGTCCGTGCTGCAGATCAGCAGGCAAGCGTTGATGGAAAAAGGGGCGCCGCAGCGCCCCCGTGTGATCCATGATGCCGGTGTCGGCTAGAAGTTGACGCTCTGTACCGTACTGTTGAGAGTAAAGGTAGCACGAAGGGTGCCGCCACTGTAGCTGCCGCCCTCGTAAAGGCCATCGGTCTCGGTGCCGGTGCAGGTGCCGCCGGTGTAGACGCGATAGGTCGTCCCCTGAACCAGATCCTCCGAGGAAAACAGCACGCAGGAGTAGTTGTGGCCGGGTTTGAAGGTGACCACGCTGGTGCCCGTGCTGGTCTCGATGTGGAAGAGGGTGTTGGCACTCAGCGCCTGATTGCGGCGGCAGAGAACCGAGCGTTGGCTGGATTGGCTGCTGGGCGACTCCACCATCATGGAGTTCACCTGGGCAACCACGACCAAACCGCCGTCCAGGCGGAAAGTGCCGTTGACGTCCAGTCCCACCTCGGGCTGGTTGGGCGGTCCGTGCACCAGCACCGTACCGCCCGTGATGTCCAGCGTTCCGTTGCTGTCGATGCCATCGCCCTGGGGCGCGTTCAGGTGGAGGTAGCCGCCGGTGATGTGTAGCTCGCTACCGTCATCTCCCTCGATATCGCTGCCCATGGTGGCATTGATGCCGTCGTCGGTGGAGTTAAGCTGGATCTCGCCTCCATTGATGTAGATCATGGGCGCTTCAATGCCCTCAAGCGAATTGGTGATGTCAATCAGACCGCCGTTGATTTCAATCCAGTACTTGGACTTCATGGCGTCATCGGGCGAGGAGAGGGTGATGATGCCACTGTCGACGGTGATCAAGCTGTCCATTGAGATGGCCTTGGCCTCGGCGGCATCATTCCAGCCAATGGAGATTTGTCCGCCACTGGTATGCACGTCCACAACAGGAGCATTGCCGGTAGTACCGATGCTCAGGTTGGCGTCGCCGGAAATGCCCTTGCCGCCGTCGCCTGAGTGGACAAGATTGATGGTGCCGCCCAGAAGTTGGATGTCGCCGTCCGCCTTCAGGCAGGGGCCGGTGTAGGCATCCTGGGTGCCGGTTTCGTCGGTGTAGGTGCCGCCATCGCCGGTGGAAGTGACACTCAGGCTGCCTGACTCGACAAGGATATCGCCGTCGCAGGAAATGCCGCGAGCCGCCGCACCTGTTGTGTTGATGGTTAGGCTCGTCCCATTCAGCAGCACCTGTTCATCCGCCTTGACCGCAGTGTTGTAGGATGGATCGTAACCGGAACCGGACTCTTCCAACACCGCGCCGCCAGTGGTGTTGATTTCGACCACGCCGCCGCTAAGCTCAATTGTCACCGCGTTCAGGCCCTTGGATTGGTCGCCGTCCACGGAGATCTCGATGTCGCCACCGGCAATCAGCAGCTCGCCGTCGCACTTCAGCGCGTCGCGATCGTCGTCCTCAATCAGAATGACCAAGCTACCACCGGTGATCTCCACGGGGCCGTCACCGGCATCGACGCCGTCGCTGTCGGCGGTCACGTCCACGCTGCCGCCCGACTGCATGTAGCCTTCGTTGGTGTGAATGCCGTCCTTGGAGGAACTGGCCACCACGATAGTGCCATTCTCAACCTGCACGTAATCATCGCTGACCAGACCGTGCTGATCGTCGCCGAGACCGTTGACCGTCAGGCTGCCCGTGCCGCTGAAAATCAGCTGACCTTCGCTGAAGAAGGCGCCCTTCTGATCCTCATCATTGGGTGCTTCGGCATAGGTCTCGCCATCGGTCACGATGCTGGAGGTTCCTTCCACCAACTCCACATCGATGGTTTCATCGGCCTGAATGTTGATGGCAGGGCCGTCGTTGTTGGTGATACTCACGCCGTTCAAGCGCAGCTGGAAGTCACTGTCGGAGTAGATCTTGAACATGCCGTCGGTCGTGCTGCCGGAAAGCTCGTAGAGGATGCCTTCCAAGCCCGCCGCCGCCGTTACGATCACATCCGCACCGTTCACGCTAACCGTCACGCCGTCGGCCTGCAGTGGATTCACCACGCTGGCGCTCGTGCCGTCGTAGCCAATCTGGACCGTCATGGCCGCCGTACTGGCAAAGCTCAGGCTGTCCACTTCCGCCAGATCGAACTCGGTGCTTGCGCCGGTCTGATACACGGTCATGTAGCGTTCGCTGGTAAAGCAAACACTGTCTACGGTCTCAACCATGAACTGCGCCAATCCGCTCTGGGTATGGACGCGAAAGATGTCGTCGGCCACGCGCTCGCCGTCGCGGGCGGCCGTCAGTTGAAAGCTCAGAGTTTCGATATCGGCCAGATTGTACTGGCTTACTTGTCCATTTTCGTGGACTACGTTCAGCTCTTGAGCCTGGGCGCACAAGAACAGGGCCAGCAGACTAAGGGCGAGGGTTGCAGTTCTCTTCATTCGAGTCTCCGCTTACTTGACCAGGATCAGCTTCCGCGTGCGGACCTGGTCACCGCTTTCCACGGAATAGAGGTAGACACCGCTGGAAACACCGGCACCCGCATCGTTGGTGCCCTCCCAGCTCACAGTATGCAGACCGGCGGTCTGGTCCGCACGGACCAACTCCCGCACTAGCGCGCCTCGCAGGTTGTAAATGCGCACCGCGACCTCCCCTGCTGTTGCCAGCGAGTACTCGATGGTAGTACTGGGGTTGGCCGGATTCGGGTAATTGCGCAACAGCGCGAAATTCTGCGCGGTCCGGGCGTCGTCGGCTGGATCCTCCACACCGGTATCGATGCCGCTAAACTCGATACGCTGAATGTCGCTGTGTGCAATTGCCACACTCTCTCCGCTTTGCAGGTGCACAGAAAGCTCCCAGGTTTGGCAGAAAGCCATTCCCGACAGTAGCAGTACACTGGCGCACAAGGTCTGAATTCGCATGATTCACTCCCACTTTCCTGCAAGAACACTTTCATCGGAATCACGATGGGCGATTCGCAGTGTTACTGCTACTTAGTTCGCCGCGGTCACACGGTAAAAGCGCAAACCATCGCCAAACGAAGAAAGCTGGGTTTCTGTTCCGCTCTGCGTGAGCAGTAGCGTTTCTGTACCACCAAACTCCTGTGCCTCGTAGACATTGTAGGAGCTGGCTCCATCCACCACGGTCCACTGCAGCTGAATGATTCCGCTGCTCAGGAGTTCGATGCTCAGCATAGGCGCATCCAGTTCGCCCGCGATGGAGTAGACACAGGTTTCGCTATTGGCAATGTTGCGCGCAGCACTGGCATCCAGCGCGTGGATGTAGTACTGCACTTCGCCACCTGCGGCCACACCCGGCAAAGTGCCGGCCCACTGACTTCCGTCCGCAGTGCTCATCAGGCTTCCTTCGTAGGCTGCACCGTTGAGGCTGTAAAACAGGTAGGCGGTCGCCACACCGGCGGGATCGCTGAGGGTGGCTTCAACGGATCGTGCGTCCTCGCTTCCGGTGCTCTCCAGGCAGGTGGTCAGGATCTCAGGTCCCTGAGTATCCGCACCACCCACAGGTAGAGCGCCGAATTCGATCCGCTGGATCTGTTCACTGGACAAGGTTACGGCATCGCCACCGGCAAGCTGGATGTGAATCTCCAAGCTTTGGGAGAAGGCGCCCGTAACCAGGGCAAAAAAGCTGCCCAGGATCAGGATTCGATGTTGCATGGTCAAGTCTCCGCAGTTCTTGCGACAAGTTCCAGCAATAGGTCCAAGTGCGAGCCGACCCTTGGCGTCGTCCGCATATATGTTGGGATGGTTGAAACGAAATCAGGGGGGACTGATTTGGTTTGGTTGAGCACCGAAGGCCTGAGTTTAGTTGCCCAGACGAATAAAGTCAACGCAATTCTAACCAAAGCTGAATAATAACTCAGCTGATCCAGGTTATCGTTCGCTGCGTGTAATCCATTTCACCGTCAGGCGCTGCGAGGTCCCGTCTTCGCGCTCTGCAGGCTGGAGGACCTGGATGCGGCACGCCAGAGTCAGATCAGGTGTTGGCCTGCTCGTACGGAGGCTCATTCAGAAGTGACCGGATTCGCGCTGCAGCTGACCCGCCTCCGTCAATACTCCGCGCGCACGCTCCGTGTAATCCCGGAGGAAAAACGGATGCCTGCGCAAAAGCCGTCCTACCCTCGTCGTCCGCGCTGCTGTGCCGTTGTCTCCGCGATGCCGTCCTGCCAACCGGAGTGGACGTCGGTGCGTGTATCAAAACGGGCGATATAGGGCTTGATATCCAGGAGCGGGGTACCGTCCAACATATCCACATCCTCCACCAGCAGGCGATTACCCTGCACTTCCAGCAGACGCACGACACTGAAACCAATGCGATTGGGATGACAGGGCGCGCGGGTGGCGAAGACACCGCGTGATACATCCTCGAGATAGGGTTTGACGAGCAACTTCTCCTGCTCTGCCTTGTGAAAGTGATACACGAGGTAGATGTGCGAGAAGCCCTCCAGGTCAGCCAGGCCATCGGCGAAGGCGGCGTTCACCTCCACCTCGCCCTGGATGCCCTCGGCATACACCGGCTGGATGGGAGTCCGTGCCGGCTCGGTGTGCGGTGTGTGTATCACACCGATGGGATGCAGGGTCAGTTCATTCATCGCGCTTCACCTCACTCGATCCCGGCCAGGAGCTCTGAGGTCGGCAACACCCTGGCAAAGGGTGAAGCCAGCGCCGCCAGGAAGGCCGCCTGCACCTGGGCTGCTGGAACCTGCTGTCCCTGGAACACAAGATCACGGGTGGCACAGGCATCGGCAGCCACGCGCAGGGTGTAGCCCAGATCAAAGGCCGCCCGCACGCTGGTGTCGATACACATGTGCGTCATCGCTCCGCAGATCAGCAACTCGCTGATGCTCAATTCCTGCAAATGGCGATGCAGATCTGTGTCACGGAAACTGTTCGGCGCGTGCTTGATGAGGTGCTTCTCAGAATCCAGCGGTGCCAGAGTGGGATGAATCTCCACGCCCTCCGTATCGGGCAGGAAGAAGCCAGCGCCCGGCCGCGTCGAAACATGCTGTATATGAATCACGGGCAGTTTGCGTCGGCGGAAGTGTTCGAGCAGCCTGGCTGCCTGTTCCGCAGCCTCATTCATGTCGATCAGTTCCATGCGCCCGCCGGGGAAGTAGTCCCGCTGCAGGTCGATGAGCAGTAAAGCGATTGTCTCCACGGTCTGCCTCGTGCTGGGTTGTGTTCTTGCTGCGTCAAGCTCGCGATTTCGCACGAGACTCGCTGCTGCTACGTCAATAGGCAGTGTTGCGTACCGATCTGCGTGATCCGCTGTTCAGGCACTCCCGCCTGCCTTGCGAACTCCGGCCAGCGCTGTATCACGTCCAGCAACGCATCCAGTAGACGACGAGCACGAGGGATCTTGATGCCCGCTAGACCTGCGAAGCCCAATAGATCCTCACGAGAGAAATCTCTGCGCTTGCCATTCATGCTTAGTTGGTGCTGGCTCGTCCACAGACCCTGCGGATTCCAGGCGTAGCTCAGGTCGAAGGCGGGTGCCAGTCGCCAACGGCCCTGGCGGTCCATCAGAAAGGCAATGTTCTTGACGTGATCGTCGCAGTTGCGTCCGGCGATATTGAAGAAGGCGCGTATCACAAGCTGCTCTGTATCACGCATGGGCAGCTGTAAGCGGCGCATCACCTGCAGCACCTGCTCGTAGCTGCAAGCGAAGGGCTGCCGGTAATCGAAGTGCGCCAGCGCGCCCAGCGATTGCATGTGCAGCTTGTTGCCTTTTGTATCACGGTCAAAGCGTCGGGTCATGAAATGGTAGCGCCCGCCCTCTTCGTGCAGACGGCATTCGCTCATCTCGATGCCAGCAGCCCGCGCCATCAGGTGGTAGGCGTATTCGATTCGCCCGTAGCCTTGCGGGGTGGCCGTCTCCGGGTCCGCCGTCGATACGCCGTCGAACTTGAGGATCCAGTGCTGGTAGCCCCCGTCCACCGGTACCTGCCCGGAACGGAAGCTGCCCGTCTGCGGATTCCACGCCAGCACAGCCTTGGCACGTGCACCGCCGGCCGAAGTGCCGACGCGCAGAATGTCCTTGATTGCCTCGTGGTCGTCAACGCCCTGCAAGCGCCCATCCAGCTGCGCTCGTTCGTCGAGGACACGATTGGCCAGCTCCACCAGACCCGCCAGCTCCAGTTCGCGCCCACCACGCGGCGTCTCACCTAGCGCCGGTTGAAACTCAAGCGCGCCCATGCCTCGCTGGCCCACGAAACACAGACGCTCCACGGGTTGGAAGGACTCCGGACTGCGTCCCTGCGCAGCCAGCCAGGCATCGATGATGGCGTGGCCGTACTTGTCGGGCAAACTGTCCGCCAGCAGGCCCGGCAGGCCGTGAAAGCTCGCGCGCTCGAGGGCTGGAAATTCGTAGACTGTGTCCTGCAGCGGCATCACCAGAGGCGAGAGTTGAATGCCGCTGGCTAGAAACTCCGGCGCGTACTGAAAGGCAGCAAGGGCACGCTCGGGCAGCCAGCTGACGGCGCCGATCTGACGCCCCCACAGCATCACTTCTGCATCACGAATCATGATTGCTCATCCTCCCCCCAGTCCCAAGGAGCCTGGTTCTCCGTCACCTTCGGACGAGCACGTTTGCGCTCTTTGCCCCTGCGACCGATTCGCTCCATGGGACGTATTTGCGGATCGGGCAGCAGCGCGTCCAGATTGCCCTGCAGTCTGAGCGCAATGAGCACGCGTAGGAAAGTATCCAGGGAAACACCAAGGCCCTTCTCCATGCGACCGATGGTGCGCAGCGATACTCCGGCTTCGTCGGCAAGTTGCTGCTGGGTGATATTGCGCGCCAGCCGCAGAGCTTCCAGCCGCTTGCACAAGCTCTGCTCGATCTGCCGACTGTTGCCGGACTCCATGTAAGCTATATCCGTCATATTTGACCTGTTAATCCCTAGTACTAATTACAAACAACAACTATTTACTTCTTATTGAAATATCCAAGATAAACTTCATACCGGCAGTGTTTTGCATATTAAAAGACATTCTCCATTTATTCACGCAACATATTTCCTATTAAAGTAGAGCAGCTAGTCGCCACCACCGGTAGCAGGGTATTCTGGATGGATAGAGCTGGACGTTCAGTTCAGGGAGCCAAACAGTCCTTTGCGAGAGTCTTCAAGGATAAGAAGTGTGGCAGGTGGCTGATGTCATCCAGCTCCAGCAGTGTCGCGTCGGAGCTCCTCCCCAGCTCCGCCTGATACCCGGTATCGAGATCGGGATCTGCCACAAAGCGCTGCCAGCCACCAATCCGGCGCTCAGGTGCGCCATCGTGGCAAAGCTATACTGCACGCAGGCTGCGTCGCAGGACGAAGTAGCCCAGTAGACCCGAGAGCAGCGACCCTAGCAGAATGCCCAGACGCTCATCAAAGAGCAGATCCATCCCGGTTCGTTCGAAAGCCAGTGATCCGATGAAAAGGCTCATGGTGAAGCCAACACCCGCCAAGGCGGCAGTGCCATAAAGAGATGACCAGCTCATACCCCGCGGCAGGGTGGCCCATTTCAGGAGCACAACTACCGCCGTGAACAGAAAGACACCCAGTTGCTTGCCAGCGAAGAGCCCCAGCGCGATACCTGCAGGTACCGGGTGCAGGAGCTCCTGAAGCCCCACACCACCGAGGGCCAGACCAGCGTTGGCAAATGCAAAAATGGGCAGAATGGCGTAGGCCACGGGGCCGTGCAGCCTGTGCTCCAGACTCCGCAGCGGGGAATACCCCTTTCGGTGACGCGAGGCAAGCGGAATGAAGAAAGCCAGCAGCACACCCGCCAAGGTGGCGTGCACGCCGGACTTGAGCATGGCCACCCACATGAGCGCGCCCAGCAGCAGATGCAGCGGAATGGATTCCACGCCCCGCCAGCGCAGGAAGAGCAATACCAGCAGGACAAGACCCACAATCGCCAATGGCATCAGCAGCAGTTTGTCGGTGTAGAAAAGAGCGATGATCAGGATGGCGCCCACATCATCGAAGATGGCCAGGGAAGTCAGGAAGACCTTGATGCTGGTGGGCACGCGCGACCCCAGCAGCGAAAGGATACCCAACGCAAAGGCAATGTCCGTGGCCGCTGGAATGGCCCAGCCCTGAACGGCGATCTCGTCCGCGCGATTGAACAGCAGGTAGATCAGAGCCGGAATCAACATGCCGCCCACTGCGCCGATCCCCGGCAGCAGAATGTTGCGCGGATTCGCCAGCTCGCCTTCAAGCAGCTCGCGCTTCAGCTCCAGGCCGATCAGGAAAAAGAAGACCGCCATCAGGCCATCATTGATCCACAACAGAAGCGGTTTAGAGAGCAGAAACTCCCCCAGCCCCACAGTCAGTGGCAGACTCAGCAACAGCGAATACATCCGCTCCAGCGGCGAGTTGGCCATCGCCAGTGCCAGTAGAGTTGCCAGCATCAGCAGAATGCCGCCTGCCGCCTCCATGCGCAGGAAGCGCATCATGAAGTTTCCACGTGTCTCACTCACTTCTTCCTCCTCTGCTTTTCTGGAATCCATTGCAGCAATGGCCACTGAGTTCCTCACACTCATTCTTCGTTGCCTCTAACATTTTTAGCCAACTTCTACGGCAGAGACGAGCAAAAGATCCTGCAGGCATTCGGCAATAGAGGGCATGTTCCACTGAAGCAGCTCAGACTAGCGCGAGCGGGGAAGGCTGTTGGATGCGGCCTACAGAGTGGATCTTCGTCTCAGTGCCAGATCCTGTGTTACACGCCCTGGCCGCGCAGCACGGTACGAACGGTGAAGAAGAGGATTTTCAGATCCAGCTCGAGGCTCATGTTTTGCAGATAGAAAAGATCCAGACGCAGCTTATCCTCTGGATGTGATACAGACTCGTCGTAGGCCTGGCGCACCTGGGCCCAGCCCGTTAGGCCGGGACGAATGTTGTGTCGGCGCGCATATAGCGGAAAATCGCGGAGGTACTGTTCGACAAAACCACGTTGCTCAGGACGCGGCCCAACAAGCGACATCTGTCCGCGCAGAATATTCCAGAACTGGGGAATCTCGTCGATGCGATAACGGCGCAGCCACCGCCCTAGCGGGAACAAGCGATCTTGGTCCAGTGTTGCTGCGGCAAGTGCGCCCTTCGTCTCCGGGTGCAGAGTGCGGAACTTGTACAGGGTAAACTCACGTCCTTTGCGGCCAATTCTGCGTTGGTGATACAAGGCTGGAGCACCTGGCGAAGCGGAGCGAATCAGCGGTGGAAGTACGAGAAACAGAGGCGCACTAAAAACAAGCAGCACGAGCGATACAACAATGTCCAGCAAGCGCTTCAGCAGAAACTGCCAGGGTGCCATCAAATGCGGCAGGACCTGCACTGTCGGCTGACCCCAAACGTCTGTAGCACGCACATTACCCAGCACCAGATCGTGCAAATCGGGCACGACGAGCACTTCTGCACCCTGTGACACACCCGCACGAATTACCTCAAAGAGGACGTCGCGATTGGCCTCTGTCAGCAGCAGCTCCTGGGCTCCGTACTCATCCATCAGCTCTGGCAGCTCCGATAAACCGCCAAGCAAAGGAAATGGGCCGCCTCCGCTGTCGACTCCTTCGCCGGGCTGTGTCACGGACTCGGTTGTAACACGCCCGAGCACACGATACCCCATGCCCGGATGAACGCGAAACTGGCGTGCGTAGATCGATGCCAATGGACCATCGCCGATGATCAGTGTGTTACGCAAGCCGATGCCGTGTTCCAGCAGGCGCTTCTGCACCGTGCGATACAACACACGCCCAGCACCAGCTCCCAGGAACACACCAAAGCCGTAGGTCAGCAGTGCCAGGCGTCCAGCGCTGAAAGGACGCGTGGGTTCGAAGGTGAGCACAAAGAGGAGCATAAGCCCCACAAGTACACTGAAAAACACCTGTTGGACAGCGCGCAAACGGCTGATCACGTGCAATTTGCGGTACTGGCCGCGCAGGGCAAAGATGGACATCCAGAAGAGACTAAGCGCAACAATGGCCGTGGTCGGCAAGGGAAAGGGCTCAACATCAGCAAAGAAACCGCTGCGGAAGCGCAACCACCAGGTGAGATAAGTAGAGAAGTGAATGGCGACGTAATCGGCAGGAAGCAGGGTCAATACCTCGCCCCACAAGCGTAAGCGATGTGAGCGCACACCATGTGCTTTGCTGCTTTCTCTGTTGGTGTGCTTCTCCTCCATACCAGCCCCAAAAAGAAAAAGGCTGTATCACACTAAAAGGCGTGACACAGCCTTGCTGCTTAACAACACTAATTACCACTGACTATCAAATACACGGTCAGCACCTGCGTCGCAATGGTCAAACCTTCTTTGAAATACTGGTAGGGCGTCATCGGCTCCTGCATGGGCAGATAGATAATATCACCGGGCTTGGGCTGATAGCGCGGAGACATAACGGCAAAGGCATCCTCTCCACGCTGTCGCACACGGACACGGCTGAGCCATGTGCCCTTGCTCTTTCCTCCGGCTGCCTTCACATAGTCGCGAATACTCCAGCCTTCATGCCACATCTGATGACCTTCGCGTATCACACCCCCCACAAGCTCCACGTCGTTGGTGTAGGCCGGAATCAGAATACGATCGCCGCTTCGAAGAATTTGTTGGCGGAGCTCAGCCTCATTCAGCACGACTTTGCCGCCATCGCTTAGCAATCGCGCCTTGAGATATCCGCGCTCGTAGTAATCCATCATGGTGCGAGCATCGATCTGGTTGTAGTACTCGATCTCGGGTTCCAGCTCCTGCTGTCGATAGACGCGGAGAGCAAAGAGGTCGGCGTCAACACTAGGCTTGGCGCGATCAAGCACACTACCCAGACTCTGTCCGGCATCCAGCGGATACCAACCGGGATGATCGACCGCTCCGTAGAGGTAAACCTCTCCAAATCGAATCGTTCGCCCGGGAAGATCGGGTGCATAGTAGAAAAGACGGTCGCGAGGCTCTACCTGCAACTCGCTGTAGGCGGCATCTGTATCACGGAAGCGCTCCTGGAAAATGATGCTCCCCGCCGAATCTTCTCGTACCAATTCAAACTCACCGCCCTCTGCGTTGTCCACGATACCGCCCATATAGGCTACTAGACTGGCTGGCGTATCACCCGGCACCCATTCCATTTCGCCATCCCCTTGACGAAAAGGACCGTATGCACGGACACTGAAGCCGCGGCGATCGAAAATGACGCGATCGCCAGCCTCAAGCAGAGGATTGTCCTTCAGATTACCCGCACGGTAAAAGCTCCCCAGATCCACGAAAGTAGTGTCCTGCTGATGCATCACACGCACACGGCGCAATGAGACCTGTGAATCACGGGACGTCTCCTCCCCTTCCGGAGTCAGCAAATGGATCTGGCCCAAGACATCGCCCACACGCGAGAGATAGCTCATCTCCAAGGTCTGGGGCTCCTCGATCAAGCCACCAACCCAGACACGGATGCTACGGGGCTGTGTCACCCAAAGCGTCAGACTATCTGCCGCATGCGTGTGACACAGAGTACCCGTGTGACGCGTCTCGAACTCTGCCAGACTCATGCCGGCTACTTGAAAGCGGCCCAGAGACTGCAAATCAACGGCACCGTCCGGCTCAACGATCAAATCATAGCGCGTGCGCGCCACGTTGTAGAACATCAGGCCAAGGTAGTCGCCAGGGCCAAGGATGTACTCTGTAGGATCAATCGGGCCATCCAAAGCTGTGGGCTGCGCCTTAGCAGAGAGCGTTGGGCGTGATACAGGCAAAGTGGGCGCTAGTTCGTCCATTTGAAAATTCGTACTCAGGTTGCGCTGCAAACGGCTGAGCTGACTGGCCGGTTGTGCGGCCACTAAGTGGCCAGCCATCATCGTCATCAAGACAATCAGGATCGTGGACCGAAAACTGTTCATGCTATCCTTCACAATGAGCTTTGGTCTTGTTCAACACCATTTCACACCAGTCTTTGTGCGACTTGTACCAGGCAATGGTACGCTCCATACCTTCGGCAAAAGTCACTTGCGGCTTCCACCCCAGCTCCCGCGCAATGCGTGACGCATCAATGGCATAGCGTAAATCGTGGCCCGGACGGTCGGGCACGAAGCGTATCAAACTCTCGGGCTTGCCCAGCTGTTTGAGCAGAAGCTTGACCAGATCCAGATTCTTCCACTCGCTGTTTCCGCCCACGTTGTAAACAGCTCCGCTCTGGGCTTGCTGGAACACGGTCCAAATGGCGCTGGCGTGATCCTCTACAAAGAGCCAGTCGCGTACATTCTCGCCCTTGCCGTAAACCGGCAACGACTCGTCGTGCTCCGCCTTCCAGATCATCAGTGGAATCAGCTTCTCGGGAAACTGGTAAGGACCGTAGTTGTTGCTGCAGCGCGTGATAACGGCGTCCACACCAAAAGTGCGCTTCCATGCCATGACCAAATGATCGGCTGAGGCTTTGGAGGCGCTGTAGGGGCTGGAGGGCGCCAGTGGAGTATCCTCGCGAAAATAGCCGCCGCCGCTGCCCAAGTCTCCGTAGACCTCATCGGTGCTTACCTGATGAAAGCGCAGTTTACGGCCTGAAGCGGCCTCGTGCTTCACGGCGTCCAAGAGAACACGCACCCCTAGAATGTTGGTGCGCAGAAAGACATCTGGATCTGTGATACTGCGATCGACGTGCGACTCTGCGGCAAAATTGACTACGCCGTCTACGCGTGATACAAGCTGGCGCACAAGGCTCTCATCAAGAATGTTGCCGTGCACAAACTCGTAACGTTCGTTGCTCTCAAGATCCTGCAGGCTCTCACGACAACCAGCGTAGGTCAGCGCATCAAGATTGATGATGCTGAGATCAGGCTCGTGATCCAGCAGGTGGCGAATGAAATTGACTCCGATAAATCCGGCTCCGCCGGTTACCAGCAAACGCATCGTCATCCTCCGTTAACGTGCACCCGGTCCGGCCGGTTCACGCTTCTTCCTAAGCTTCTCCCAGAGGGCCAGCGTCACGACTAACACCAACAAGGCAAAGACCGCCATCTTCGGATAGGCCAGCAAATCCTGGAATCGCCCGATGGCCAAACTGATACGACCCATGACGGTGTAGCCGAAGCTGGCACCGAAGGACATCATCAGAAAAGCGATGCCCACCTTGGAAGCCACACCCAGCGCGCCCACATGCTTCTTTGAGAAGAAGAAGTAGAAAACGCCCGTGCAAACGCCGATGACCACCAGCAGGTTGGAAAGGATCTCGACCAGCATCCGCCAGCGCATGGCTTTGGCACTGATGGCGTTGTCGCTGTAAGCCAGGGTCTCCTTCGGGTGCTGGCGCAGCTGTTTCATCTGTTCGCGGCTGAAGGGAAGAGTGAGATCGTGGTTGCAGTAGATCTGCACTGCGCGGGTCAACAGACTCTGATAGAAATAGGCTTTTTCATCTAGCAGACTGCGCAACCATGTATCACGTGCCTGATTGCGTATCACCAGTGCTTGCTCAGGACTCAGACCGGACAGGCTTTCGTCTAGCGCTGCCATGCGCAGTTCAAAGTCCTTTGCCAGGTCAGCGTGCTGATCACCGATACGCGCGCGCAAGTCAGAGATCTGATCCGCCCGCCACTCGGCGAGACGCGCAGGACGCGAATTGACCTGGGTCATCAAAGAATCGACAATGCGATTGGTTTCCATCGCTTGCCAATCTGGTTGCTGGGCATCGGGAAAGCCTTCGCTCTTGTAGGCTTCCAGCAAGCTGGGGCGGCCATTGGGGCGACAGAAAGCCAGGGCAAGCTCTCCTGCTGTTGCACCAGCGGTGGGCTGCCAACGGTTCGCCAAAGCCTTGCGAAACTCGGCGGATTCGAGCCTGACCCGAAGCATATCGCTGTAAAGCACCGACTGCCAATGTGCCAGAATCACAGAGCTCAACTGCTCTTGTGTCACGCCAGCCAGAATTGTAGTACGCAACTCGTCTGTAGCACGCAGATTCTGCTCCAGCTCGCCAAGTGCGACATCATCCTGCTCGGGATGCATCAGCATCAGCAAACTTCTTTCAAGCGGTCGTCCGCCCCATGTATCACAAAGAGCGGATTCAAGCACATCACCCTGCTGCGCAAGCGCATAACCGGCAACCCGCATCTGTGCCAGTGACACACGCGGTTGATTGTGTAGCAGATCCGCATCAACGGCGCTACGCATTCCAGCCACAAGACGATCGCGCTCACGCACTAAAACCGTGGAATCCTGCGCCTGTGGATCACGAAAAAGCATGCCACTGAAATAGTCGTCGATTTGCTGCGCGCGCAACTGGAACTCGCCATCGGGCATCAGACCGCTATTGTCGAGCAGTTCCACAATGGTGGCCTGGCCGGTGAAATCCTTCATGGTAGCGTGCACCTGGGGAATCAACGAGCCCTGTGTGGCCTGTATCACCTGAATGCCTGCGAAGGCGCCGATGACGTAAGCCAAGGGCCAGCGACTGACCCAGTTGAGGCGATCACTGACTTTGAACAGCATCATCAGACCAAGCACAAGAAAGAGCAGGTAGATCCACTCTGCGTAGTGCATGCGCTCGGCGAAACTGATGACGTGATCCATGTAGCTCTGCGGATCCAGGCCGCCATCGCTTAGCAGGGACAAGCGCACTTTATCCTCGGGTACAAGCAGCTTTTCCACCAGGTTAGGGCGAATGACCTGGAACCAGACCAGCACCGCCTGATACCCCGTGGCCATACCCACAAAGACGTGCTCGGCGAACTTGTAAAAAGGATTATCGCGATAGAGGAAGCTGAAGATCATCAGCGTGGCGAAGCAGGTCAGCAGCCCCGCCAGGTTTTCCAGGGAGAAGAACTCGATCATCAGCGCACCCCCTTCTTCCGCGTCATGAAGTAGGCCACGTTACCCAACAGGATAAAGAGGATGATTAGCATGTGACCGAAGCTCTGCGCATCCATTCCTTTGGTCGCAGTGCCCGTGACACCCACCAGGTATTCGTAATCCGCACTGCCCTTCATTCCACCCGCCAGCCCGACGAGCTGTCCTGACTCGTAGTACGGAATGTTGTCGGGCGCCATTACCGCCGTGCAGGAGGCAACCATGCGCAGACCAAAGCGCGCCTGGGCCACTTCCACCCACTCCTTGGTTCCCGGACTGCCGCCGGACACATTGATGAACAGGTCGCTATCGCCCAGCTTCTTTACCTCGCGCATTAGCGGCACCTGAGAGGTGGGCGTACCGTCGTAGGTGCGCGGATAGGTTTCGTGAATGTTCTCGCCCATGCCCAGCATCACCAACTGGCGACCGTCCTTGTAGCCGATGTTGATGTAGTCGCGGCCCTCGACGATGGCGGTGGAATCCACCTGCGGATTGGCTAGCGCCTTGGCAATGGCCTCGTTCACCAGCGGCGGAGCCGCCGGCCAGAGGGAGCCCGCCACCACACGCAGTTTCTTACGGAAAAGGTGCACGAAAAGCGCTTCAGTAAAGGGCTGCAGTTCCGGCTTGGATCCGGGATCGTAGTCGGCACTGATAATGACGATGTCGCCCTCGTTCAAATGCTCAATGGCGTTGTAAAGCGCCTCCACTTCCGGGTCCGGCGTAAAAGGCAGACCGATGGGCAGCAGCAACGGCACCAGCATGCAGACGGCCATCAGCAGGAAGATCCATCGCCGATCGAGATGCAGGAAGGCGTGCATAAAGCGCATGAGGGCTCTCATTATTCACCTCCCAGGTAGCTGCGCTCCAGGCCCAGGATCACACGCAGGCCGGTGGAGATGGCTCCCAGGGCGGCGCCGATGAGGATCGCACGCTTGCCCGCCAGGTTGGGGAAATTCATGATCCAGACGGAAATGGTCGGGAACTGGCTCCAGATCTTCTCGCCCAGCGGAATGCGGCCCAGCATCACCAACGTGGCACAGACCAGCAGCAGCGTGGCTTCCAGACTGCGCGCGCGGAAGGCGCGGAAGGCGGCGGAGGCGATGTAGAAGGCCAGCAGACTGAACATGGTCGCCTGCAACGGCACGTAGAGGTGCAGATAGAGCCAGTCAAAGGGCGTGCCCTCGACGTGTCCCCAGATAAAGCCGGCGAGCGCCATGCCTGTCATGGCCGTGAGCAGCGCGATCTTGTGTATCACATCGCGACCCGCACGGATCTTGCGCACGTTGACAAAGACGATGCTGTACAAGCCCAGAACCCAGGTGAAAGCCATGATGATGATACCGCCATTGGTAATCACCGATTTGGCCTCGTTGACCCAGGGGACGCCGGGCATGAAATTCTCGAGGATCATCCACACTCCCAGCAGGAAGGCGATAATCAGCGGAATCTCTTTCTTCATAGATGTATCACTCCAGGTGTGGTGGGCCTATCAACCGATTTCGAACCAGGACACGACGTTCGCCAGCGAGTAGCCGAAGGGCTGGAAGCCCAGAGAATCCAGTGTCAGGAAGAGACTGCCCAGAACCATTGCAGCGATGCAGATGACCTTGAACCAGTCAGTGGCCTTGAGGTTCGATAGCAGTTTTGGATCACGGCTCAGATAGGCGCTGGCGGCGAAGAGTTCCTCGCCGATGAGGGTGTAGTCGCAGGCGGCAATGAAGAAGGGCAGCTGTGTTACCTCCGCTGTGCCCGCCACCTGAATAGCCTTGGCCTCGAAGCCCGTCTCCGCCAGAATCAGGCTCTCCGCAAAGAAGCGACCGAGGAAGAGATTGGCCGCCGGCTTTTCACGCAGCATGATGCCGTTGACACCGGCGGTGAAGGCGAACTGCTCATCGGAGATGAAGCTCATGTTCTCCGGCCGGTGATCCTCAGGCACGCCCGCGTTATAGAAGCCCTGGCGTACCATTTCCTCCGCCACGCTCATTACAAAGGGAATGCGGCAGGGAACGAAGACCTCGGTCTTGTAGCGCGCAGCCATTTCGGCCACCTTGCCCAGGATCAGCATCGAGGCGATGGTCTGGATATCCTGCATATCCTCGATGCCGGGTACGTAAAGGATCGGCCTGCCCATTTCCGTGCAGCGGCCAACGGCCTCTTCGATAGCATCAATACCGGCGATGCGGCGCACGAACATGCGCTTTGGATCACGCCGGATCAGGTGAAAGAAATAGACCAGCAGGGCCACCATCAACAACACAGTCAGCAGCACAACAACGCCACTGGGCGTGAAGGTGAAGACCCCAAGGGTCACTTGTCCGAAACATGCGGGCATAGCTACTCCTGCGCGTGTGACAAGCCATTGATTCAGTAGCTACAAAGGTATAGAATCCCGAGCTGTATCTCCCCTCCCATCGGTATCGGTATCGCTGCCGACCGTGCCGGTCGGATCGGCGTCGCTGCCGACACTTTGTGTCGGATCGCTATCGGCATTGGCATCGGTATCGGTATCGCTGCCGACCGTGCCGGTCGGATCGGTATCGGTATCGCTGCCGACCGTGCCGGTCGGATCGGTATCGGTATCGCTGCCGACCGTGCCGGTCGGATCGGTATCGGTATCGGTGCCTGTCGTTTCGCGGCAGGATCGGTGGCGAATCGAGTTCACCATCGGAGCCAGCTGCTGCCCGATCGCTCCGGCTCCAACGATCTGGACTGTGAAATGAGTTGTGCTCGGGATCTCTGCCATCGCCGCGCGCCACCGCCCACCCCCTGCCGGGGTCACGCTTCAGGCCCGTCTTCGGTTCCCGGAACTCCGTCCTGGACGAAAACTCAGTTCTCGTTGTCGAGCCTGGTGGACAGTTAGCGCGGTTTAGCTCTGTCGAAGACGAAGCCTTCCTACTTCAGCAGCGTAGCTCGAATGGACTCACGGTGTGACACGCCGCTTAGCTGAATCACATAAACTCCGCTGGCGATACCTTGCGGCTGCCACTGAACGCGATGGCTACCGGCGGAAAAGACACCTTCTGCCAAGGTTTGGACCAAGCGCCCCTGCAGGTCATAAATACGCAACGATAGTTGCTGCGAATCCATTAGCGTGAAGGGGATGCTCGTGGAGGGATTGAAAGGATTAGGCCAGGCTTGAAGATTCCAGCCGCTCTCGCTCACTAAGGCTGCGGTCAGATCGGTAGAAATGGGGACCTCGCTCAGAGGCCGCGTCCAGAAGCCACCGCCCCGGGTTGCCAACACCAAGCGATCTCCTGCGATCTGCAGATCCGTGCAGGAAAGGCTGTAGAAGCCATCGTCGAAAAGCTGCCACTCGCCCGTTACCGGCTTGACCCAGATCTCACCCAGCCCACAACCGACGAGCAGCGTGCCGCCTACCTCCGCCAGGGCAACCGGAGTGGCCGCGGGAAACTCGATGTCTTCCCAGACTCCCTCCACTAGCCGCACCACGCGGTTACTATTCAGTGCGGCAAGAAGCGTATCACCGATCTGAAGCAAATCATTGACGCGCTCTGTTTCCGCCAGTCCGCTACCGGTGCTCTCCCAGTTGACGCCGTCCTGGCTACGTATCACGCCGCCTGGATACAGACCCGCATAGATCCAGCCCTCGTGCGTGACAAGATCGTAGACCACACCTGGATTAGAAATCAGCGACCAGGAAGCCGTGTCCGCATTTAGCCGCCAGAGCCCGGTCCAGGAGCCCGCCAACAGACCATCATCACTCATGGCCAGGCATTTCAGCACTACACTGTTGTCCATGCCGGTACCGGTCGCGGAAAAGCTCAAGCCTCCATCCTGTGACACACCGACACCACGTGAGAAACCGTAAAAGGCGGCGTACACAGCAGCTTCCAACTGCAGGAAGTCCACAGCAGTAGTTGCAGCCAGTTCGCCCTCGGCAGCAGTCCAGGTATCACCAAAATCTGTGGTGTGCTGCAGACCCGAGTGAGTCAGCGACGACTGATCATTGGCCACCAGCAGGCGGTCACCGGTCCAGAAAGTGGCCGTGCCTCCACAGACGCCCGAGGCTCCGGTGGAAGAAGCCTGCCAGTCGACTGCAGCAATAGCGGAGCGAAACACTCCGTACTCGGTGCCGATCAGCAGCGTGTCCTCTAGCTGAATCATGGCGCTCACACCGGCTTCACCCGCGATTTCCTCGTTGATTCGCGCCCAGCTGAAGCCACCATCGCTGCTGTGATACAAGCCCTCATCACCAGAGATCGCAGATGCAGCCAAGTACAGGTCATCGCCTACGGCAAGCAGATCGTGCACCTTCACATTCCAGAACTCCGGCAGATTGGTGGATAGCAGTGTCCAGCTCAGGCCCGCATCCTCCGAGCAATAGACCTTCTGTCGATTCATGACCGAGCCTGCCGCAGCGTAGAGAACTCCATCCTGCTCGGCCAGTGCGTGAACGGATGCGGATTCCGGCAGACCACTGGATGAGCTCACCCATGTATCACCACCGTTAACGGAGCGCCATACGCCCGTGGTCTCTCCGCCGGCAAGAATCACTCCGCCCGTCTCAAGCAGTGTGTAACAGCGCAAACTGGGTGCTCCTTCAAGCGCCGTCCATGTGTCACCACCATCGGTAGAACGAAAGAGCGGCTGTGCAAAGCCGTCGTCCAGACCCGCCAACAGACTTCCGTCAGCAAGAGCAATCAGCGCTTCTACCGAGGAATTGAAACCAAGCTCCGCACCAATCTGCTCCCAGTTTTCTCCGCTATCGCTGCTGCGGTAGATGCCTGTCAGATAACCGCCGACAAAGAGCTCGTTGTCATGCGAGAGCATGCAGCTGACGCCGCCATTGGGCAGTCCCGCATTGCTCCAAGTATATCCGTTATCCTGTGATACAAAGACTTCGCCATGATCGTTGTAGTCGGTGCCTATGATAAGCCGGCCAGCGTGTGTGACGAACTCGGAGACTTCCGGCAGCGTGGGGCCGCCCATTCGAGTCCATTCTGCATGCAGACCCTGCGCGCTTGTCAGCAGAAGACTCAGCGCCAACAGTCCCGGCGCAATCCCTGTCTCGATAAAGCTCCGTCCTGTCCACATGCTCCACGCTCCAATGTTAGCTGATATCAGTTATTGTTCGCATTGACTAACATTGTAGCGTACAGTCGAGCCGCTGGCAAACATGGCTGCCTTATGTTTGGTCTTTAACGGGGGGTCTTACTGTGACTGGATAGCATTCTTTTCGTGCGACTCCGCAAGTCGCCGCCGTAAAGTGTCTGCCTCGGCTGTCTTGCCATTCAGCTCCAGCACCTCAGCGGCATCTGTCGCAACAAGCTCAGCTGAATCGGATGACTCTTCTGCGTGTTACGGTGATCCTGTCTCACATCGTCCAATAGGAAGGCGGCGTACACGCCTGCAAAGACGATGAGCAGTTCGGCCAGGTAGCGCAAGGCGTTTCCGTCTTTCAGTCTGCCGGGCATTAGCCACTGCCAGAGTCTAACGGGTGTCCGGAGTCGTACCATTATTATATCCGTTCACACTTCGTCTATGTGTCTCGATCTACATGTGAGAAGCAGTGCGCGGGAGACAGTCAGGAAACGCGTATCTTCTTTTTGTCCCGGTTTAGCACAAGACGGGGAGTCCTCTACAAGAGGCCTGTTAATCGCCGTTCGCCTTTCCCAACTGCGGGACAACGACTGCCGAATTTGCTGCCGCTTACACCTTTGTCAGTATCACAAGAGCGATGTAGGGCACCAGATTGAAGACGAAGACCAGCACCTTGAAGCCCTCTAGAAAGGAATACAACACTGCATTGAAAGTCTCCCGCGGCATGGGAAACCAGCGACTGTGCATGCGATAGACGAAGTCTCCGGCTGCGATTAGCAGCAGAAAGCTAAGCAGCAGAAGGGCAGCATCAATGATAGTGCACCACATGAAAAAGTCGCGTACTACAAGCAGACTCACCTGTTCCTCCATTTCGGTTCCTCGTATCACGTCTGCGGATAGCTCGCTACTTGAGGTATGCTCTCAGTAACACGATCGCGGCTCTGTGTGAACTCCACAGATATCACCAAGGGGATGAATCAAGGATGTCCCCTTGGAGCAAGACCAAGGGGACTACCACTTATTGCCTGTTGCTACCGAGCAAACGGTACACCAAGGCCCCAAGCACACCACCCACTATTGGTGCGATCCAAAACAGCCAGAGCTGCGCCAGCGCCCAACCGCCGACAAAGATTGCCACGCCTGTGCTACGCGCGGGATTCACGGAGGTGTTGGTCACAGGGATGGAAATCAGGTGGATCAGCGTCAGGCAAAGGCCGATGGCAATGGGCGCGAAGCCCTGCGGAGCCTTCTTGTCCGTCGCGCCCATGATGACCAGCAGGAACATCATGGTCATCACCACTTCGCAGACCAGCGCGGCAAGCAAAGAATAGCCGCCGGGCGAATGCGTGCCGTAGCCATTGGAGGCGAAGCCGCCAGCGAGGTCAAAACCCGCCTTGCCGCTGGCGATGAGATACAGCACGCCTCCCGCAGCAACCGCTCCCAACACCTGTGATACAATGTAGGGCAGCAGATCGCTTGCCGGGAAACGCCCACCGGCCCACAAACCAACGGATACCGCCGGATTAAGATGGCATCCGGAGATGTGCCCGATGGCAAAGGCCATGGTCAGCACCGTCAAGCCAAAGGCAAGTGACACTCCCAACAGACCTATGCCAACATGCGGGAATGCCGCCGCCAACACGGCACTACCACAACCGCCCAGCACCAGCCAGAAGGTGCCGAAAAACTCAGCCGCATACTTCTTCATGGTCTCTCCTACTCAATCAGTGAACAAACCTGCAGACTAGTGAATCAGCCAGCGGCACAGTTCCGCGCCCGTCCGGCTCCTGCTCACACTTCGTGTCTCTCGATCCACTTCCCAAGGTACTGGTCAGCCACGCGACGAAAATCATCCGGCGAGGTCCACAGGAAGGGATGATCGCCGTGATCCCCATGGTAAAGGCTGCATTCGCGGATCTGCTCGGCCATGTGCAGCTGCTGCTTTGCCAGAGTGGGAATCAGTGTATCACACAGACTTCCCGTGAGCAGAACCGGGCACTGCAGTTCGTGCAGTCTTCCGTGGAACACATCACCGCCGTGCTCAGCCAGCTCCAGCAATAAATGGCTGTCCGCCTGTATCACATTCTCCCAATTGTCGCCGTGTGCACAACGCCAGAACTCCACTTGGTCCACTCTTTGCGCCGCCCGGTCAGCGACTTCTTTACGCAGGTTGTCCTGTGGAAAGACCTCCACGCAACTGTCAGCAATTACGCCTTGAACAAGTTCTGGATAGCGAAGGGCCAGAAGCAATGCGATGCTCCCGCCGCCACTGGTGCCGATTACGTAGCACTGGGACTCCTCCATGTGACGCAACAACGCAGCCAGATCGTCGGTGCACTTCTCCCACCAGTCGCGTGTCCAAACGGGCAGACGGTCCGACTGACCGGTGCCCCGGAAATCCGGTGACACGGCATGGCAGTAGCGACCGAAATACTCCAGCTCGCCGGTGTGACACGCAGAACTCGCAGTATTGCCAGGCAAAATCAAGAGCAGAGGGCCGCTGCCCTCCTCGCGGTAAAACAGGTTCAAGTCGTCGTGCTGATAATGGGGCATGCTCTCTCTCCGAAAGTTGTGATACGCTGTTGGTAGCCGATTCTAATGCGGATGTGAGGGGTTTTCCGTTTGGGTAGCACTCATGCCCGGGAAATGCTTCTCAGCGCAATCAGGACAGATAGTGTGACTGAAATCCACAGCTGAGTTCTTCAGCAGATAGGTCTCGATCTGCTCGTAGTAGCCCTTGTCGTTGCGAATCTGTTTGCAGTAGCTGCAGATGGGCAGTATACCACGCAAGGTTTTGATTTCTGCCAGTGCCGCGGTCAGCTCATGGTTGCGCTCCTCAAGTCGGGTGTTCAGCCGTCGAATGGCGCGCAGCAGTAGCAACAACAGACTGACGATGACAAAGGACACAAGCAGGGAATCCACAATACCAATAATGAGCACCTGCCAGGGCATGCTACCCCACAGTGCATGTGATACAAGAAGGCTGACAAACAAGGTCAAGAGCTCAGATATGACAAGCCCAAATACGAGCCAATGCCACAGGGGACGATTGGCCAACTGGGCAAGAACGCTGTCCCGCATGACGACCTCCCGGGCAATCCCGAATTCTCACTATGAAGATAAAGGAGAAAAGAACACTGCGTGTCACAAAAACTGAGGCTTGAGAATTGAATTCCCCGTGTCCCACTTGCGTCCCGGTAGCCTAGTGGATCGAGTTACAGATGCTACTGGCCGCCCTCTTCCGGAACCCGGTAGACCAAGGTCACTGTGTTCAAGACAGAAGAATCCACATCCTCTTGCTTGCGTCGCTCTGTCGCTTTCCCGGGCGGGACGAAGCTGGAAAGGCCGCTGTAGTAGCGCGCGTCCTCTGGTGATACATCAGCAAAACCACAGGAGCGGAATAGGCGCAGGCTTCGCTCATTGGTCTCCAGAATATCGCCAGCCACAATAACCCCAGCCTGCAGCTCCCTGGTCAGGAATTCCGTCAGTAGTCGAATGGCGCGCGTGCCGTAGCCCATTCCCCAAATCGATTTCTCGCCAATTACGATCGGCACTCGCCAGACGCGCTCCTGCTCCTCGACACACCAGGCGCCGGTAATGCCGACAGCCCTACCATTTGATTCGATGAAGAAGCTATAACCAGCCTGGGAAATGCCGCCAAAAACCAGCTCCAGAATGCGCGGCGAGAGTAGCCATTTCATCACACGCTGTAAAAGCCCTGCACCAGGTTTGTCGGGAAACAAGGTGCACATCACTTTGCGATCGCGCCCCCAACGGCGCAGGTACCGGAAATCGTCCCTACGCAGTGTGCGAAGCAGCAAGTCGCCGTTTTGCAACGTGAAATCGTGTGTTCGCAAGGGTTCAGGTTTTCGCATGATCCGTACCTGTGTATCACAACTGACTACAATGCCACTTTTGTTAACGCTCTAGCGGGTTCGCTTCCACAGCCTTCCAAGGAAGGAACTTGTCCCCTTGCGAGCATCATCGATCCAGCAATAGAGCAAAGGCACAACCAGCAGCGTGAAAAAAGTCGACGTCAGCAAACCGCCAGCCATGGCGCGACCCATTGGCGCATAGGGCATACCGATCAAGGCAGCATTGCCGATCGCCATGGGAATCAGTCCGCAGATCGTAGTCGCCGCAGTCATCATCACCGGGCGGAAACGGCGTGATACAGCCTCACGCAGCGCCTCTTCGCGATCAACTCCCTCGGCGCGCAAGTGTTGCACGCAATCCACCAGCACAATGGCATTGTTCACCACAACGCCCACCAGAATGATCAGGCCGATGCCCGCCATAATATCGAAGGGAGTTTTAGTCAGGAATAAGGTCCACCAGGCGCCGAAAAAGGCGAAGGGAATGGACGCTAAAATGCACAGCGGTAAAAGGAAGGATTCGAAGAGCATGCCCATCAATAGAAAGACAAAACAGATGGCCAGCCAGGTGGCGTGGTTGCGACTCTTTTCTTGCTCCTGAAAACGATCGAAACCGTAGCCGAAGCCCCATGCGTAGCCAGCGGGCATTTCAAACCCCTGCAGCGCTTTGCTGATGCGATCGTTGAACCCGCTCAGATCCTTGTTGGAGCTGTACACACGAATACGCATGAAGGTGCGTCCTTGCGTGCGCGTGATACTCCCCAGCGCGCGTTCGTGCACTGGCGTCATCAACTCGGAAATGGGCACGGTTCCGCCCTCAGGCAAACTCATCTGCAGCTGCCCCAGTTTGTGCAGCTGGTCGCGGTCCTCTTCCGCCAGTCGCACAAGGATATCCAGATCACTCTCGCCCTGCTTCAGATAGCTGATGCGCTCTCCCGCCAGACTGTAACGAATCATGCCCGCCAGATTGCGTGCGCTGACTCCGGTGCGATCCAGAGCGTCACGATCCAGATGGAGCTGCAACTCCTCTTCGCCCTGCTCAACGTTGAGCTCGGTGTCAACCACTTCGTCCATCTCGCGCAGACGCCTCTGTACTTCGTCTGCCAGAGTTTTCAGGTGATCCGTGTCCGGTCCGATCAGCAATACGTTGGTGGCATCGCCGCCACCGGAGTCTCGATAGCTCCAGCGCACGGCTACGCCGGGAATCTCGGGCATCTTCTCCTTGACGTCTTCCAGCACTTCGTCGCGGCTCATGCGCCGATGCTTCTTCAGACCGGTCTTCTCCAGCACATTTCGTAGCGCGTAAGCATACCACGACTCTCGAGCGTCTGTCTTCAGCCAGACGTGAATGTGCGCCTGATGTGCCGCATAACGCGCGGTCACGGTTTTTAGATCGTACTCCTCCGCACGTGCGTACACCAGATCTTCGATCTGCTCCACGACGCGCCGGGAATCATCAGCCACATAGCTGGCTGGCATATCCACGATGATATGGAAGTCATTGATGTGCCCCTGCCCTTCGCCCGTCTTCTGCACCTTTGACATGGGTACGCCCATGGACATAAGCAACGCAAGCGCGATGAGTGTTGCATCAAAGCGGTGATGCAAAGCCCAATTCAAAGCTCGCTCCGTGATACGTCGCGCACGTGCTACAAGACGCGGTTCGCGATCCAGTTGTTGTACATGAAGACGCGCGCTGAGTTGGGGAATAAATAGTAATGCCACTCCCAGCGAAGCCAGCAAGCTGACTACAACCGGCATACCGATGCGAACAAGAAAGAAGGAAAGGTTGCTGTCACCGCTCATCAGCATCAAAGGCAGAAAAACGACGATACTGGTCAGCGTGGCCACCGTCACCGCCAAACTGACTTCGGCTGTTCCTGTGATACATGCTTCTCGGCGGCTGCAGTTTTGGGGCGCAATACTGATGCTCTCCATCACTACGATGGCGTTGTCCACCACCATGCCAACAGAGATCATCAGCCCCATCATTGTAATCAGATTCAGCGACCAGCCCAGGAAATAGATGGCGATCAGCGCTACCAGAATGCAGAAAGGAATAGCCGCTGTCACCACCAGTGTAGCACGCCAGCGCCGCAAGAAGTAGAAGAGCACCAACAGCGCAAAGAAGCCGCCCCACATCGCACTTGATAGCAGGTTATTCATGGATTCGCGAATGATCTCACCCTGACTGAAGAGGGTGCTCATTTGCATGTGTTCCATGCCAGGTCGCGTTTTTGCCTCTTCGACGAGCGCATTAATCTCGCGACAAATTTCCTCTGTGTTACCGCTACTCTCGCGTATCACATCCAGGAGTAGTGCCGGACTTTCGTCGATACGCTGTGTCCAAAAGCGCTCCGGCGTACCGAGATGCACATCGGCTACATCGTCCAGACGCAAAGTGATGGGTGTATCACCGCCACATTGAATGGGTACAGCACGAAGCTCGTCTACCGTGTTCCAGCGATTGTCAACGCGCACGCTCAGTCGATGCGTACTTTCGTCAATGGTACCGCAGGACAGGGCGAAATTGTCTTGCGACAGGGTTCGTACTACATCCCAGGAGCTGACGCTGTGGCGGCCCATCGCCTCCAGATCCAGATCGATGAGGACATCAATGCCCCCCGCGCCCCACATATCGACGCGTGCTACCCCGTCCAGACGCTCGATGCGCTCCAACAATTCGTCTTCAACAAGCTGCCGCGCATCCGCCAAGGCCATGTCCGACGAGATTCCCATGAAGAAAATCTCGTCGTCTTCCATCCCCATGCGACGCAGCTGAACGCGGTCGATATCCACGCTGAGCTCTGCCAGAGTCCGATCAATGCGATCACGCGTGGTGCTCCAGGCTTGATCCATGTCGGTACCGTCACGGAACTCCATCCAGACCCAGCAGCCGTTGCGATGGCTGTTGGTTTCGACACGACGCAGGCCATGAATCGAGCGCAGGTTTTCTTCAAAAGGATGAGCGATCTCCTGCTCCACTTCAAAAGGTGCGGAATCACGGTAGGGCACCCAGAAGCCGAGGTAGGGATTGCTGAATCCGGCTGGCATCATCTCCAGCGGCAAGCGCTTCATGGCAATGATACCGGTGAGAATCAGCGCGGCAAACACCATCAGAATGGTTACGGGACGCCGCATGGAGAATTCAGGAAGCAGGCGGTCGAGCTTCATCCGGCCTGACCTCCCGTAGTGGAGTGTGTCACACGTGCACGCAGGCTTTCAACGACGTGATACAAGGATGGAATGACAAAGAGGGTTAGCAGCGTGCTGGTGAGCAAGCCAACGATAACCGTCAACGCCATCGGCTGGCGCATCTCGGCCCCCTCGCCCATGCCCAGCAACAAGGGCAGCAGGCCAAGCACCGTTGTCGTCGTCGTCATCAGAATGGGACGAAGGCGAACACGCGCGGCGTGCGGAATGGCTTCCTCGAGCGAAAGACCGCGGCGTCGATGCAGGTTAATGGTATCCACCAGGATGATGGCGTTATTGACTACAATACCCACCAGCATGATCGCGCCCAGCAGTACAACCACCGAAAGCGCGGTGCCACTGAGCCAGAGCGTCGGTATCACACCAAGAAAAGCCAAGGGAATGGAAGCCAGAATGACCAGCGGATGCAAAAGGCTCTCGAACTGGCTGGCCATGACAACATAGACGAGGAAAACTGCCAACAGCAGCGCACGCATCAGACTGCTAAGTGAATTCTGCATTTCGCGGCTTTGACCGACAACATCCCAGGTCACACCACGCGGCAACACTAGGCTTCCAAGTTGCTGCTGGATAGACTCAAGAGCACCACCCAAATCGGCTCCGCTAAGGTTGGCGCGTATCACAACACAGCGTTGCTGGTCGACGCGACGTACCTCGCCCGGCCCTTCGGCGAGTTGCACATCGGCTACAGCCGACAGAGGTATGGGGACCTGCTGTCCTGGATTTATCACCAGGTTGCGAACGGCATCCACACCTTCCAGATCGGAACGCTGCAAACGCACGCGGATATCGACGCGACGATCCGTATCACGGAACTCGGTCTCCACATCTCCCAACAGTTTGTTGCGCAAGAGCTCGGCGGTCGATTGCAGATCAAGACCAAGACGTCCCAGTGCATCACGATCAAATTGCACGCGTAACTCAGGACTACCTTCGCGATATCCGCCTGCAAGGTCAGTGAGTTGCGGAATGGCTTCCATCCGCTGCATCACACGCTCACCGGCAATTTTGAGTTGCTCGAGGTTGTCGCCCAGGACTAGCACTTCAATAGGGGTGCGGAAGCTAAAGAGCACTGGATAACTGACGCGGCTTTCCACTTCGGGCAGGGAGGTCAAGAGCGGGCGCAGACGCTCCAGCAAACGTTGCTCCATCGCCAGTGGATCACGGCTGTCCTTCAAGCGCACGGTAAGTCGTGCTACATGCTCTCCCTGCTCTTCATCCAGTCCGCCAAACTGGTCGCTGCCGGCCACCAGCGCCAGGCTGCTTACTTCCGGTTGCTCACGTAGAAAACGCTCCACGGGTTGAACAGCATTCGCTGTCTGCACAAGCGGAGTTCCAAGTGGCAAACGCAAATCAATGTGAAACTCACCCTGATGCATCACGGGCATCAGCTCGCGGCCAATGCGCGGTGTGACAAACCAGAAAACGAGTACCAACGGAATGAAAGCTGCCATCAGCACTTGTCCCCGATGACGCAAAGCCTTGCGCAAAGCGCCTTCGTAGGCAGCCGAAAAGGAGCTATGCCCGGGACCGCTACGCTTGCGTCGAATGCGCGCCAATAGACCTGCAACCTTCTTGACCGGCCAGGAAAACAAGGTGGTCAATAGCCAGGCAAACAGGCCCAGTACACGTAGTATCAGTTCCACGTAAGCCATCAACAAACAAGTGATCACGACGTAGGCCCAGGCAATAACAGCAGGTATCACACGCAAAATGCGCTGGCCTGCACGCCACCAATGTGTCACAGTGATGAGCCCACTGCGGCAACGCGTCCAGCACCAGGGTATGCTGAAGACTGTTTTACGCAATGAAAAGACTCGTGTATCACTGTGTGACAGACGATTGCCCCTGAGTGCTGCCAACATGGGAATGAAAGTCATGGCCAGCACCAGCGAAGCACAGAGCGAGTAGACGACCACCTGCGCCATGTCGCCGAAGATCTGTCCAGCTACACCTTCCACGAAAACCATTGGTGCAAACACGGCCACCGTCGTCAAGGTGGCAGCAAAGATAGCCTGGCCCACTTCGCCGGACCCGCGAATGGCCGCATCAACCGGGTCGTCACCTTCTTCACGGCAACGAGCGATGCTTTCCAGCACTACAATGGCGTTGTCCACCAGCATGCCGATGCCCAGCGCCAAGCCGCCCAGCGACATGATGTTCAAACTCAGACCCGCAATCTGCATCGGTCCGAAAGCGGCAATCACTGAGAGCGGAATTGCCAGCGCGACAATCAGCGTACTGCCAAGGCTGCGCAGAAAAACGAAGAGCACAACAATGGCAAAGAGTCCGCCCCAGAGGGCCGAATCTCGTAGTTCGCCTAGACTGTTCTCTATGAATCGACTTTGGTCAGCCAGCAAATAGAACTGCAGGCCTTCGGGTGCAAGCTGCCCGGCCAGCCACCAGGGTCGGTCACCATCGTCTCCGGCCTTGGCCTTCTTCGCGGCTGCTGCACTGGTATCCGCAACGACCTGCGTCAAAGGCATGGGCTGCCCAGAGGGCCCGAACACTCGACGACGTAACACATCGGCTACTTGCACCACATTGGCATCAGCCTCACGGTGAATCTCAATTTCGACGGCAGGGCGTCCATTCACGCGCGTCAACTCAAGAGCGTCCTGGCTTTCACGTGATACGTGTGCTACATCGCCCAGACGAATCCAGCGTCCATCTGAAGTGCGAAGCCTCGTAGCCATGATTTCGTCTAGGTTGGCGTACTCGGAAAGTACACGCACCTGATACTCGGTGCGTCCTTCCTTAAGATCACCACCTGCGACATTCACGTTTTCTGCCGCCAGCTGCCGCGTGATACTTTGAATGCTCAAGCCGCGCAAGGCCAGTTCCGCCTCGGAAAGCTCGACGCGAATTTCCTCTTCCCAGCCACCGCGCAATTTCACTGCAGCCACGCCCGGAAGCTTCTCCAGCTCAGGCTTGACCAGCTCTTCCACCAGCAGTCTAAGCTGGCGCGCCTGTCGGTCAAAGTCAGCCGGACTCAGTCTTTCTTCATCCAGCAAGGGCGAAGCAATGCCGAAACGCATCACGGGGTCCAACCCAGGATCGTAGCGTAGAATTAACGGGCGATCCACATCGTCGGGCAGCCAGACCATGTCCAGCTTTTCGCGGATGTCCTGGATGGCCAGATCCATGTTGGAATCCCAGGCAAACTCCACTACTACGTCGCTCTGCCCGGCTCGTGACATGCTGGTGATGGACACCTTGCCCGCAACCACGCCCATGGCTTGTTCGATGGGCCGTGATACAAATTGTTCCACTTCTTCCGGCGCTGCGCCTTCATATGTAGTACGCAGGGTTACGCTCGGGTAAGAGATATCCGGCATCAAAGTAAGCGGTAGGCGATTCAGCGAAATCCAGCCAAAGACAAGTACCGCCAGCACCAGCATGGTCATCGCCACAGGTCTGGTGGTCACAAATGCGTAAAAGGGGTGTTGCTCCCGGGGAGACTGTCCCGTGTGACTCATGCTATCCTCGAATGGGGAAATTCAGTGGTTAGTTGCCTGCCAACTTGTCACCGGTGTTGAGCGTGATACCGTTCAGTTCCACAAGCTTGATCGGGGCGCCGTCCTTGAGGCCACTTTGCCCAACGACGACCAAGGTCTCCTGCTCGCTCACTCCGCCCAGAGCTTCGACATAATCCTCAGTCTCGAAGCCCCGCTCTAGTAAGCGGCGCGATGCGCTGGTATCGGCAGCAACGAATACCAACGCGCGCTCGCGATCGTAAACCAGCGCACGTTTGGGCACTAGCAGTGCGTTTTCATGAGTCGCTGTGACAATGGCAAAACGCGCATACATACCTGCACGCAAGTCCGGATTCTGTCCCTCCAATGCCACTGTAACACGCACCGTACCACTGGCAGAATCCACTACGGGAGCAATGCGGCGAATGCGTCCACGGTGAGACTCCTTGTCTGCCAGCGCGCTGATCTCAACGGCCTGGCCAATACGCAAACGGCTCAACTCGCGCTCAGGTACATCCAGCACGGAAATCAATTCGCGGTCATCGACCAGGGAAAAGAGATGCGTGTTACCCGTTACAAAATCGCCGGTGCGCACCAGCCGCTCTGCGATAACTCCGCGTATGGGCGCTGTGACACGGCTGCGGCGAACTTGCAAAGCAGCGCTTTCCCAATTCAGACGCGCCTGTTCGCTGGCATAGCGCGCGTCATCCAGATCCTGACGCGCTACAGGTACACGCTCACTCAACTCTTCGAGTCGTGTGCAGTCGGCCTGAGCCTTGTCGTAATCCAAACGCGCACGTCGCTCGGTAAGCTGAAGCTCTGCGTCCTCGAGCACCAACAGTGTATCACCCTGCTGAACATGATCGCCTTCTTCCACCAGCAAGCGCGCCACGTGACCGCTGACAAGCGGAAAAACACGGGTCGCCTCTTCGGTCGCCAGCACACCGTTAAGATGTAGGTAGGAGCTGATATCGCCGCGTGCTACCTGCTCACCGGCCACGGGTACGGCCTGTTGACCAGTGCTGTCCGCCTCAGCCTGCGTGTTTCCGTTCTTCACATTTACTTGACACCCGATCAACAACACAAGCAGGCTACAGCCCAGCAGGGATCGAAACTTCATGACTTCTCCAGGAAATGATCAGCCGATTGGCAGAAGATTCAAGAGTACCCGTGGCTCACAAGAAGCCGGAAAAACAAGCCGCCACTGACGGAGGATAAAGCTACGGGTTTCATCTTGCGGGTTGTCAGTTTTGACGTACAGCTCTTCTTCCGGACGTTTACCCTTTCTAACAAGCTCTGCCATGAATTAAGCAAATCATACACGGCCCAAATAGCAACTTTTGTTTTTACAGGGCTTGACCTTTTGGCACTAGACTTGCTTAATAGAGGGCAGGTTCAGGTTCATGGAAGGGCACCGGCCGATGGATCATCGACTCCTGACCTCGGCCGGTCCCTTACTTGACCAGACCAGAGAATGAAGCTAAGCAGTTTCAGGATACCTCTCCTTATTCTTCCCGTCTAGATTCACGTCCGAACCCCGATCGCCAGGTCGGGGTTCAGTATTTTCGGGCCTGCGTGTACGACCCTTTGCATGTTTCAGAACCAGAAAACCCCTGCACAGACAGGGGTTGCTTCTGAAGTCAGATTCGATACCTGTTAGAATTCTTCGCGCACCATGTACTGCGGCTTTGTATCTGCTCGCTGAATCATCTCACCTAGCAGGCCCAGCGAAATCAACTGCAGGCCGACGATCATCAGCAAAACACCCAGAATCAGCAGTGGACGATTACTCAAGCCGTGGCCAAAGACCAGTTTGTCCACCGTGAGCCAGGCGTTGATTAAAACGCCAAGCACGAGAGCGAGAACACCCCAGGGACCAAAGAAGTGTAGCGGTTTGCGCAAATAGCGCGTTGTAAAGACCACGGTCATCAGGTCCAGCATGCCATTGAGAAATCGACTGGCTCCAAACTTGGAATGACCATAAGGACGGGCATGATGCTCGACGGCGATCTCTGTAACACGAAAGCCCTTGATGTGGGCAATGGCGGGCAGGAAGCGGTGCAGTTCTCCATAGACATGCAATGAGCGTGTCACTTCGCGACGGTAGCACTTGAAGCCACAGTTAAAATCGTGTAAACGTACACCGGAGGCCATGCTTGTAACACGGTTGAAAAGGCGCGAGGGTAGATTTTTGGTCAGCACGGGATCATGACGTACGCGCTTCCAACCACTAACCAGATCGCTCCCTTGATCAATGGCCTCAACGAAATGGGGAATCTCTTTGGGATCGTCCTGCAGATCGGCATCCATGGTAAACACCAACTCTCCGCTAGCGGCGTGAAAACCCGCATCCAGCGCGTCGGACTTGCCGAAGTTACGTCGGAAAGAGATGCAGTGCACTTGCGAATCACGACGGGAAAGCTCCCGTATCACACTCAGGCTGCCATCGGTTGAACCGTCATCAACAAAGAGAATCTCGTAGGCAAACCCGGACGTATCACACTGCTGTTTGATACCCTGATACAGCAGCTCAAGACTCTGCTCCTCATTGAGCAATGGAATCACGAAACTGATTGTACGCGCTTTCTGCTCACTCATCCGTTTCAGGCTCCGCTTCATTGGCTATGGGTCGATTGAGATGCAAGCGACGGCGTTCCAGAATCAGTCGCTGCTGCTTTTCACGCCTGGTCAAACGTATCACTTTCGGCAATGTGATGCCTTCCTGACGCGAGAACTGACGTAGCTCGAGTTCAATACCGGGTAGTCGCATGCCGTTCCACAATCCGCTGCGCGAATCAAGGGTCCAGCAAGTATCGGCGTGACACAGCGACAGCGTGCCTTCACCAGCATCGGAAGGTAATGCACCGGATCCGGGAAGCAGCTCACCCCAGAGCCAAGGGGCAACAGTAGCGCGCGTGCAATCTTCCAGCAAACCCGTGATACTGTCGTCCAGAAGTGGTAACACAAGCGCAGCCTCTTCGGAAGCATATGTGATACGAAAGGCCCCCAGTCGCTCGCCCTCTGTCTTCAACAGGCCCTCGAGTCCCGTGCGCAATTCGCCCTGCCAACCGCTCTCATCAAGAGCGCCCAGGCCGCGGCGCAACAGGCGCGGCAGGCTGCGACCACTTGATAGTGTCGTCGAGGCGGGGTCGCCCTCCAGACTCAGTAGACGACCACCGAGCGGCGTGGCCAACTCCAGCTTCATTTTCTCCGGATTCCAGTCCACGTCAAGGCGAAAGGGGACACGGCCAATGCGCGCCGACTCGAATGTGGCGCGCCAGGAAACCTCGATATGCTCGATGCCCGCGAAATTCTGCTGCTGGTGGAGTAGCAGATCCTGCAGCGGCTCAGTGGACCAATCCTTCTCATGCAGCGTGCACGCCGCCAAGAACAGCAGTGGAAACAGAAAGCACAGCCGTCTCACTTGTTTCGCCTCCGCGCTTTGTCCTGCAGAATTGCTCCGATACTGCCCGGTCTTGGTGGTTCCTGTCGCTGACGATCCTCGCGCTGCCGCTCGGGCCGATGCTCGCGTCCACCTGAACGCGGTCGATGTGCGGGCGGCTCCTCGAGTGCTTTCAACGACAGGCTGATTCGTCCGCGCGCGTGATCCACTTCCAGCACCGATACCTTCAGACGCTGACCGACCTGTAACACGTCGGAGGGATGATTAATGCGACGATGTGAAATCTGTGATACATGAATCAGGCCATCGTTCTTCAGGCCTACATCCACAAAGGCACCAAAGTCGACGATGTTGCGAACAACACCGTCAAGCACTGTGCCGGGATGCAAGTCTTCCAGGCGCGTGATACCACCACGCATCGGCGGCGGGTCAAGTTCCTCGCGTGGGTCACGACCGGGCTTGCGCAGCTCCGCCAGAATGTCTGTCAATGTGGGTACGCCCAATCCCACTGAAGCCGCCAATTCCGCCAGATTGCTCTCGCCATGGAGTCTGCGATCGATGCTGGCGGCCAGGGACAATGGCTCCAGCTCATTCATACCGAAACTGCGCGCAAGCTCTTCAACAGCGGAGTAGCTCTCGGGATGCACCGCTGTATTGTCCAGGGCCTGCTCGCCTTCGCGAATGCGCAAGAAGCCCGCGCACTGCTGGAATGCGGCCGGGCCTAGTCCGCGGACCTGCAGCAATTGGCGCCGATTGGTAAAGGGCCCGTGCTCTGAGCGATGCTCAACGATGGCAGTTCCAACACGACGTGTCACACCGGCAACGCGGCGCAACAAGCTGGCCGAAGCGGTGTTAAGATCCACACCCACGTGATTCACGCAGGATTCCACCACCTGCTCCAGCCGCTCCCCGAGCCGCTTGGCGTCAACATCGTGCTGGTACTGACCGACACCCAGGCTACGCGGATCGATTTTGACCAGCTCTGCCAGTGGGTCCAACAGCCTGCGTGCAATAGAAATGTTTCCCCGCTGTGTTGCATCCAGCGCAGGGAACTCCTCGCGTGCTTCTTCGGAGGCACTGTAAACGCTAGCTCCCGCCTCGTCCACTACGGTAAAGCGCAACTCCAACTGGTTCTCGCCAATCAGCTCCGCGACCAATTCTTCCGTCTCACGGCCAGCGGTACCATTGCCGATGGCGACCACATCCACGCGATGTTTGCGCACCATCTCCAGCAGCAGCAGTTTGGCTTCCATCGCCTTGTTCTGAGGCGGATGCGGATAGATGGTGCCGCCTTCTAGATAGTGGCCTTGCTCGTCTATTGCAGCCACTTTACAGCCGGTTCGGTAGCCAGGATCGATTCCCAAAATGCGCTTGCCATTCAGTGGTGGCTGCAAAAGCAACTGGCGCAGATTGGTGGCAAACAGCACCAGCGAATGGTCCTCGGCCCGCTCGCTAAGTTCACGGCGCAGGTCGCGACCGAGCGCAGGCAGAAGCAGGCGTGCCAGTCCATCGGCAATGGCTTCTCGTATTTCCCCCGCCCACGGGTCGGCGGGTCGCGTAAGCCAAGCTTGCTCAACAATGTGCTGCGGATCGATGGAATCCCAGGCCAGCTTGAGTTGTAACACGCCCAGTGATTCGCCACGATTGAGCGCTAGAATTCGGTGAGGCGGAAGCGTAGCCAGGCTCTCGCCGAAGTCGTGATACATCGTAAAGCGACCGGCTTCAGCGTGTGCCGGGTCCGCCAACTTCGACTGCAGTGATACACGCTTCTGACCCGCATCTCGCAGAGTAGCACGCAGTTGCGCATCCTCGTTGATTAATTCGGCCACGATATCTCGGGCACCCGCAAGCGCATCCAACAGGTCGGCGACCTCTTCATGCAGACAGAAAGCCTTGGCGGCTTCTTCCGCTGTGTCACACTTCGCCAACTCGGTTATGCGTTCTGCGCTCAAAGGATTCTCCACTTCGCCCCACTCGGACAGCTCCTGCAGCCAGGGACGTCCTGGTCGGCACCGACTGAGCAGACAGGCTGCCAAAGGTGCCAGTCCGCGGCGGCGCGCTTCACCCGCTCGCGTCTTGCGCTTCGGACGATAGGGCAGATAGAGATCTTCGAGGGTGGTCAATGTATCACAAGCCAGAATTCGCGCACGCAGCTCGTCGTCCAGCTTGCCCTGACTCTCGATGCTTTCCAGCACGCTCTGCCGGCGATCCTCCAACTGGCGAACGGTGTTGAGTCCCTCTTCGATGCGGCGGATTTCTTCTTCATCCAGTCCACCGGTCATCTCTTTGCGATAGCGTGTGATGAAGGGGACGGTGTTGCCCTCTTCAAGCAGATTCACCGTAGCCTGCACCTGGGAAAGCTTCATCCCCAGGCGGGTCGCGGTCAAACGACACAGTTCAATCAGTTCCATCGTGCTCCCAGCTTGGTGGATACAACACCCTGCTGCCACTGCAACGAATACTGGCGTCGATCCCGATGCGCAAAATAAGGTAGTCGCCCCATTGGCGTGAGCCACGACGGCGAGCACGAAGCTAGGCTTGCGCTTTCACGCTTGTGTGAGCCGCGCACGTTCACCAGTTTGGCCGCTGGAGGTGTTATGTCTTTTCTGAAAAAGCTGATCGGGCTAGGGAATCGCCCTGAGGAAATCCAGGATGGCATGCTGGAAGAGCTCCTTCGTGAGGATGAGCGTCCACTGCTGCTGGAAGTGTATTCGAACACTTGAAGCGGCTGCCGCACGGTGAGCGGTCTGCTCTCCGAACTGCAGCGCTATTTCGGTGACGAGCTTCGCACAGCGCGCGCCAACGCCATGCGCAATCCAGTTACCCTGCAACGTTATGGTGTGCGCGGAACGCCTTCGCTGCTGCTCTTTCACCACACAAGGGTGGAGGCCCGTTGGGGCGGGCACATCGATCCGGACGAGGTTGTGCTGCGCATCGAGCGGCTGCTACCGGACATAGAAGAAGAGCCTCCGGCCGCACAAAGCTGATTCAGTGGCTTCGTCGCTTTTTTTCGACTCCTTCAAAGCTGAGGCGAAAAAAAGTTGAAAAAAGGCTCAAGCATTTTTCCTGGCGCTCGATACTGCAAGTGGACGCGGTTCGGACATGAGCCGAAACGGGAACCGACTTCGACTGTGGCCTGCCACAAGCCACAGATGAAAAAAACGCAGCGCACTCCACACGCTGCGGCGCGCTGAAAAGCGCGGCACTCTGGGCGCGAGAAATCGCGCCCTTTTTTGTTCACCCTGAAACGGGAAGCAGTGTTGACAAGCGCGGCACCGTACTTGAGACGTGCAGCGGCACAAGTACGCCTGGGCTGCGACGATGCCGCGCCCATTTTATTTGCACTCCAGAAGCGTGAAGCTAGGTTCGCAGATGCGGCACCGGACTTGAGACGCGCAACGGCACAAGTACGCCTGGGCTGCGACAATGTCGCGCCCCTTTTGTGATAGGATATGGATAGGATCAGGCCTCGCCCAGGGCCTCCTGGATCTTGGCCTCCATACTGCGATAAGTGAAAGGTTTGGAAAGGAAGTGCGCACCCACGGGCATACCGCCGCGCTTTTCCAGCACATCGTCCGTGTAGCCGGACATGAAGATCACGCGCAGCCCGGGAATCCGCTGCTGAAGCTGATCGTAGAGTTCACGGCCGTTCATGCCGGGCATGATCACGTCGCTCAACATAAGGCCGGGCCGCAGCTCCCGCTCCGCGACAATGCGCAAGGCGTCATGGCCATCCATAGCTGCAACGACCCGATAGCCCATTCGCGTCAGAAAGCGCACGGCCAGGGCACGCACCTGCTCTTCATCCTCTACCACGAGCACACAGCAAGAAAGCTGCTCCTTGGCCAGCTTCGTCTTCGATACCGATTCAGGTTCCCGGGACTCAGCCGTATCACGCAGCGGCAATAGAATGTGGAAAGCACTGCCCAAGCCTTCGCGACTCTCGGCCCATAAATGGCCGTTATGTTGTTTGATAATGCCAAAGGCGCTGGCCAGGCCCAGTCCGCACCCTGCGGTACGCGGCTTCGTGCTGTAGAAAGGCTCGAAAAGGCGCGCCAGGACCTCTTCTGACATGCCGCAGCCGCTATCCGTCACACTCAGACTGGCAAAACGGCCACTACTTTCCAGCCCAGGAAGACTACCGGCCTCCGCCGTGATACACGCGCTCTGAATCACCACACGTCCGCCGCCGGACATGGCGTCGCGCGCATTCAGCGCCAGATTGACCAGCACCTGCTCAAGTTGTGCACGATCCACCAGGCAGAGTAGCTCGCCATCGTGCAACTGTAACTCAAGTGTGATCTCTTCGCGCAGTGCACTGGCCAGAAGCTCCCGACAGTTTTTCAAAATCGTGTTCACGTCTTCCGGCACCAACTGTAGTGTCTGACGACGTCCAAGCGCAAGTAGCTGCCGCGTCAGCTGTGCCGCGCGATTGGCGGCACGGGAAACTTCATTTACATACCCCTGTTGATCCGGCCGGTCAGCTAGATCCTCTTGCAGGAATTCACAATAGCCCAGAATGGGACTGAGCAAGTTGTTCAGATCGTGGGCAACACCACCTGCCAGCCGCCCCAGGGAATCGACGCGCTGGTTCTGGTGCAATCTCTCCTCCAGAGCGCGACGTGCACTCACATCTGTGACAAAGCCTTCCAGCAGGGTGGCTTCAACCCCTTCGCCCAAGCCGATGCCACGCTCCCAGACCCAACGTGTCTCGCCGTCTGCAGTCTGAATTCGATACTCGATCTCGAAATGCCGCCGCTGCTGCAGCCCACTTTCCACGGCTTCTCGCACAAGCTCGCGATCGTCGGGATGAATCAGGCTCTCGTAGGGCAGTTCGCCTGAAATCAGCTTCTCAGGAGAGTAGCCGGTCAGCGCCAGCGCTCCCTCGCTGACAAAGGCCATCGACCAGTCATGGTCATTGTGACAGCGGTAGGCCATACCCGGCAAATTGCCCAACAGCGTGCGCAGGCTGCGATCGCGCTCCTTTAGCTCGGTAATGTTGGTCGCGCTGGTGGCTACGGCAACGACTTCGCCCTGCCCGTTCCGGATGGGTGCGTGTGATACGAGCAATACCTGTTGTGCTTTTCCGGGGAAATCCCGAACAAGCTCATGCGTATGGCTCTCACCAGCCAGGACACGCTCAAAGTACACGCGCACTCGCTGGAAGAACTCCTCACCGTGAATGTCGCGGACATGGGCACCCAGCAGCTCTTCTTCGCTGCGCTGACAGGAATGCAGATACGACTGGTTGGCCAGCAGGTAGCGATACCCGGGATCAAGAACGAAGAGCAGATCGCGGCTGGTCTCGATGGCAGCCTTGAACAGGCGCAGCTTCTCCTCGGCCTCGATCAGCACGCTCAGATCCTCAAAGGAGGTGAACACCTGGTAAGGACGCGCTTCTCCCTCACGGAAAAGCGGAACCGCGCTGATGTTGATCCAGCGGTAGCGCTGCTGCCGAGGATTGTACACTCCCATCAATTGGCGTTCGACGCGTTTGCCCGTTTTCAGCGCAAGCATAGCAGGATGCTCTTCACCGGGGTAGACACTGCCGTCGCGACGAATCGCCCGCCAGCGCTTGTCCAAGGAGGAAGCCGTGCGCAACTCATCGACCGTGCAGCCAAGTATCTCCAGGGCGGCCGGATTGGCCATCAGGATTTTGCCTGTATCATCCTGGTAGGCGACACCTTGGCTCAGCTCCTCATAGAGTTCCCGAAAACGCTGCTCGCTGGCTTCAAGGGCCTGGGTGGCCTTCAGCTGATCTTCAATGTCGATGGCCAGACCCAGGATTTCACAGATCCTGCCCTGATCATCGTAGAGCGGAATTTTGCTGGTCTCGTACACGCGCCGTGTGCCATCCGGCAATTGCAGGTATTCCAACACTGGCGGGCAAGCCGTTCCACGAATCAGAACCTGCTGATCCGCTTCCCAGTAGCCCTTGGCGATATCGGGCGGAAAGAGCTCGTCGCAGGAACGTCCCGCCCAGTCGGCAGCACTGACCTGCATGCGCTCAGCGAAGGTGCGATTGATCTCCAGGATGTGGTTATGGCAATCCTTGCGGAAAATCAGCGCAGGGACATTGTCGATGGTTTGACGCAGTCGGTCATTCTCGCTACGCAGGCGTTCGCACTCGGCGCCAAGCGCGCGAACACGTTCCTGCAGTTGGTCGATGTCGTCTTCAGCTGGGCAGTGCGAGTCAGCGACGTGGGACATGGACATCCCTGTTCTCCGCTTTGACTACTTGCGTAGAGCACGAATCATAACAGCTATCGGAATTATTGACTGTTGATTCGAGTCCGTGTGTTTCAGTCGACGGGAGCGCAGTCCAGAAGCACAACGGCCTGTGCCGCGATGCCCTCGCGGCGGCCGGTGAAGCCCAGACCTTCGCTGGTTGTGCCCTTCACGGAAACCTGCTGCGGGTCCACTCCCAGTGCGTCGGCAATGCGCTGTCGCATGCGATCGACGTAAGGACGAATTTTCGGTCGCTCGCAGATGACGGTAGCATCAACGTTCTGCACGCGTGCGCCACGGTCCGCCAACAAACGCCCCACTTCGCGCAGCAGTAGCCAGGAATCGGCGCCGCGCCAACGCTCGTCGGTATCGGGAAAATGCAGGCCGATGTCGCCCAGAGCCAGTGCACCCAGCAGCGCATCGCTGATGGCGTGCAGCAGAACGTCGGCATCGCTGTGACCCAGGAGCCCAAAATCGTGCTCCACCTCAACGCCGCCTAGCATGAGGGGGCGTCCTTCCACAAAGCGATGTACGTCAAAGCCCTGACCGATACGCATCATGAGACGGGCTCCCAGCTTGTGTCCGGCAATTCTACCAGACCGGCTTCCACCAAGACCTGCATCAGCCGCAGGTCCTCGGGATGGGTGAGTTTGAGATTCCAGCGCAGACCATCGCAAGCCAGCACGCGCTGTCGCAGGTAATGCTCCACAAGGCCGCAATCGTCGGTCAGATCCAGGCCTTCCATCGCCGCGCGCAGGTGCAGGTCACGAATCAGCTTCATCGGAAAGAGCTGCGGTGTCTGCACCAAAGCCAGGCGACTGCGATCGACCGTACTCAGCACAAACTCACGCTGCTCATCAAGGCCCTTGACCGTATCCACCACAGGCAGCAGCGGCACAGCACCCGCAGCGTCGCTTTGCTGCAGCAGGTTCAGCAATCGCAGAAAGAGATCCGCGCTGGCAAAAGGACGGGCAGCATCGTGAATAAAGACATGAGAACTGCGTGCGGAGTCCAATGCTGCCAATCCATTAGCCACACTCTGCTGGCGACTGGTACCGCCCTCGACAAGTTGCAAACGCGGGCTGTGGCTGGAGGGGCAGAATGGATGTCCAGCGGGAAAAGCCCGCAGCAGCTGATGCAGTTCCTTCTTCTCACCGGCAGGATGCGTGATCACCAGCTCCGCAAGACCATGTCCCACCAGCGGGGCAAGGTTGGCCAAGGACCAATAAAGAACGGGACGGCCAAACAACTCTAAGAATTGCTTGGGCCGTCCCGCTTTCATTCTGGCACCCTGGCCACCGGCTGTCAGCACAATGGCAAAGGTATCGGACATCGGTCCGCCTTTTTACCAGCGAGGCTGCCGGCGGGGCCTGTCCTCACGAGGACGGGCTTCGTTCACACGGATCGTACGGCCAGCGAGCTCGCTACCATCCAGGGAACTGACCGCGTTGCGGCCGTCTTCATCGTTCATTTCGACGAAGCCGAATCCACGGGAACGGCCAGTCTCACGATCCATCACCACGCGCGCGGAAGACACTTCACCATACTGGGCAAAAGCATTGCGCAGCTCATCGTCACCCACCTGGAAAGGCAGATTACCGACGTAAATGTTCATCTGGTTCTCCAACGTGTGCCAAGGTAACTCAGGAACTCAACCCGGCACAGGATCAAGAACCAGGCAAGGCTCCAAGCCGCCTTGCAAGCAACAATGTTGCAAAATAAGTGTTGTTGCAATACCCACCAAGAAAAATCTGCAGCATTGTAACAGCTATTTGATCAGCATCGCATCGCCATAACTGAAGAAGCGATACTTCTCTTTGACCGCTTTTTTATACGCAGCCATGATCATGTCACGGTCGGCAAACGCCGAGACCAGCATCAAAAGCGTCGAGCTCGGCAGGTGGAAATTGGTAACGATTCTGTCCACCACTTTGAACTTGTAGGGTGGATAGATGAACTTGTCGGTCCAACCACGATCCGGGTTTATGCCACCATTGAAGCGGGCTACAGTCTCGAGGGTGCGTGTTACAGTCGTGCCCACAGCCCAGACTTTACCACCGGCCTTGATGCTTTCGTTGACAGCAAGCGCTGTATCACGCGGCACTTCGTAATACTCGCTGTCCATGCGGTGACGCGACAGATCCTCGACGTTCACGGGACGGAATGTACCCAAGCTGACGTGCAGCGTGACCGGTACAACCTTCACACCCTTTTTCTCGAGCCGAGAAATCAGTCGCTTGGTGAAATGCAGACCAGCGGTGGGCGCTGCAACGGCTCCCACCTTGTCGGGATCGGAATAGATCGTCTGATAATTCTTCTCATCCTTCCGATCAGGCGCGCGCTTGATGTACGGCGGCAGTGGCACCGAACCGTGCTTCTCGATCAGCTTGTGAAAGTCGCCATCGTAGTCTATGCGCACCACACGACCACCGGAAGTGGTGTTGTCGATGATGTCGCAGGTGATGCCATCCATGAGGGTAATGGTATTGCCCATGCGCACTTTGCGCGCCGGCTTGACCATGATCTCCCACATGTTCTCGTTGAGCTCGCGCAGCAGGAAGACTTCGATTTCGGCATCGGTCTTCTCTTTGTAGCCCTTCATGCGGGCCTTGATCACGCGTGTATCGTTGACCACAAGAACATCATTGGGGCCAAAGTAGTCGACGATATCCTTGAAGACTTTGTGCTCCACGTCGCCGGTCTCGCGATCCATTACCAAGAGGCGGGATTTGTCGCGTTCCTTCAGCGGCTCCTGGGCAATCAGCTTCTCGGGCAGTTGGTACTTGAAATCGGATAAACGCATGATTCAATCTCCTGTTGTGCCCCCGGCCGCGGACACGCGGCTGTTGGCTGCTACGCGGGGTGATCCCCTGTGATACAAAACCGGCATGGGCCGGAGTTACTTCAGTTCCAGCATTGGTCCTTCGCCCCGACTGGGGACAGGCAGACCAAGGTGCTCCCAGGCAGCGGGTAGCGCAACACGTCCGCGTTGAGTTCGCTGCATGAAGCCTTCCTTGACAAGGTAGGGTTCTACAACGTCTTCAAGAGTATCGATCTCTTCGCCAAGGGCCACTGCCAGCGTACCCAATCCAACGGGACCGCCCTTGTACGTCTCCACCAGAGAGCGCAGCAAACGCCGATCGAGGCGATCCAGACCGCGGGCATCCACTTCGAGCTGCTCCAGACCGTAGCGCGCAAGCTCAAGCGTGATACATCCGTCGCCTTTGACCTCGGCAAAATCGCGCAGACGGCGCAGCAGGCGGTTGGCCACACGCGGTGTTCCACGACAGCGCCCGGCCAGTTCGACTGCGGCTTCCTTGTCCAGCGGTACCTCCAGCAAGCGTGCGCTACGCATGATGATCTGCGCCAACTCGCCCGGCTGGTAGTGCTCCAGATGCATCACAATGCCAAAGCGCGCCAGCAGCGGACTGGTGAGCAGCCCAGAGCGCGTTGTAGCCCCCACCAGAGTGAAGCGCGGCAGACTGAGCTGCACACTGCGTGCGGCAGCGCCGCGATCGAGCATGATGTCCAGTCGAAAATCTTCCATGGCCGAGTAGAGATACTCCTCGACCATGCGGTTCAGGCGGTGGATCTCGTCGACAAAGAGAATGTCGCCCTCACCCAGATTCGTCAGCAGGCCCGCCAGATCAGCAGGCTTTTCGAGCACGGGTCCCGATGTGATACGGATCTCGTGCCCCATTTCACGGGCGATGATGTGCGCCAATGTCGTTTTGCCCAGACCGGGAGGGCCAGAAAACAGGCAGTGATCCAGCGCCTCGCCCCGTCCACGTGCGGCAGCCAGAAAGACCCGCAGGTTCTGCTTGTGGCGCTCCTGACCAACAAACTCATCCAGGGTCTCGGGACGCAGGCCGGCCTCGAGGCGGTCTTCCTCACTGAATGTGCCTGCGATGATGCGTCCCTGATCTTCCACCTTGTATCACCTCACCTGGAGCGTTGTAACACGTTACGCACAATGGCTTCCACCGATTCGTCGGTGCCTTCCGCCGTGATACGTGCGCGAGCGGCGGCCACTTCCTGCTCCGCCTGCGCGGGCTTGTAGCCCAGCGCCAGCAACGCCTCCAGCGCTTCCTGTTCTGCGCCAGCTCCAGCAACCACAGCTGCGGGTGCGTGTGTCACAGATCCTGCAGGTACCGCGTGCAGCATAGACTTCAGCTTCTCGCCCAACTCCAGAATCAGACGCTCCGCCGTTTTTTTGCCCACACCGGGCACACGAGTCAGCCGCGTTGTGTCGGCCTCGGCCAGCACGCGCAGCAGCTCGTCCACCTCCATACCTGAAAGGATGGCCAACGCCACTTTCGGACCGATGCCCGAAACGGTGATCAGCTGGCGAAAAATGTCCCGCTCAGCCTGGTTGTGAAAAGCGTAAAGCGATATCTGCGAAGTGTTGACCACCAGATTCATGTGGACGTAAAGACGCACCCGCTGTTTGAGTCCCAGTCGGCGGCTGGTGTTGACACTGCAGGCTAGATCCCAACCGATGCCGCCCGTGGAAAGCACCACGCGCGTGGGTTGCAGGCTTAGCACACTGCCGCGGAGTGAGTCGAACATTCGGCGTCCTACAATTTCAGGCGCGAAGCCTGATGGTGGCAGATGGCAACGGCAAGAGCGTCGCTGGCATCCAGCGGTTTGGGCGCTTCGGACAGCGCCAGCAAACGCGTAATCATGAAGCAGACCTGCGTTTTATCGGCGGCACCACGACCGGTGACCGCCCGCTTGATCTGCATGGGCGTGTACTCAAAGACGGGAATTCCCCGCAGGCCAGCGGCCAACACCGCTGCGGCGCGCGCGTGACTCAGCTTGACCAGGGATTGCACGTTGGGGCCCTTGAACACTTGCTCAACGCCCACCGCGTCCGGCGAGTGCTGGACAATGATCTGCTCCAGCTCGCGAAAAATCTGCGCCAGACGCTCGGGCATTTCTCCCTTGCTGCGTATCACGCCGTATTCTACGGGGCTCATGCGGCTACCGTGTGCGTCCACCAGTCCGTAACCGGTGATCGCCAGGCCAGGATCAATGCCCAGAACGCGCACGGCTACTCGAGAGCGGCGAGGGCATCCTCGTCGGCGTCGAAGTTGGAATACACCGCCTGCACGTCGTCATTGTCCTCGAGCATTTCGATGAGCTTGACCACGCGGCGCACATCGTCGCCTTCCACAGTCTGCACATTCTTGGGCTTCTGCACCGGCTCGTAGCCCTTGACCTCGAGGCCCTCGTCCACCAGCGCCACGCGCACGGCTTCCATGTTCTCGACGGCTGCGAAGATTTCCCAAGAATCACCGCCGTCTTCAATGTTGTCAGCGCCAGCGTCCATGACCATCATCAGCACATCTTCCTCGCTCAGCTCGCCCTTGTCAATGCTGATCTGGCCGACGCGCTCGAAGTTCCAGGAGACACTGCCGCTTTCACCCAGGTTGCCGCCGTACTTGCTGAGCAGATGACGAACTTCGCCCACCGTACGGTTGCGATTATCGGTCATGGTCTCAATAAGAATGGCTACACCAGCGGGGCCGTAGCCTTCATAGGTAATTTCTTCGTAGTTGGCGCCATCGGCACCGCCCACGCCCTTGGCGATGGCACGCTCAACGTTGGAGTTGGGCATGTTAACCGCCTTGGCCTTGAGCACCACCTGCCGCAGTCGAGGGTTGGCGTTTTCATCGCCACCGCCCATGCGGGCTGCTACGGTGATTTCCTTGATCAGCTTACCGAAAATCTTGCCACGCTTGGCGTCCAGGGCGCCCTTTTTGCGCTTGATGGTAGACCATTTGGAATGACCGGACATGCATCCTCCGTGCTATGGTTGCCGAAGTGCGCCTGCATAGCCCGACGTGTGGCCATTCGTATCCCTGCAAGGCGCCAATCAGAACGAGTCAAGATTGTAGCTAATTCATTAAAGGTGAACAAGTTCGTCGGGCCGTGATACAACGAGGGCCCGCTCGAAAACGGACCCTCGTTGGCAGATTGTATGAATCGAAAGTAAGGGCTAGTTCGGGAGCTCCTGGCTCTGACCCTGTAGCCAGGTCATCGCCCGGCTGACCAGGCTCATCAATTCCAGAAACTCTTCGCGCGTGAGACGCAGCACCAGGCGGTCGCAGTTAATGTAAACGCGGCCTTCCTTTTCGTAGCGTTCCCAGGAACGGGCCACGTTGATCAATACGTCGGAAAGGCGTGCCAGCGCACTGCGGGTCAGCGGAAGCAGCACCGGTCCCAGGCCGAGGGCCATGCGCTGTTCGTCCAGCAGCACAACCTGATTTCCTCCTGCGGTATCCAGAATAACCTGTCCATGGCGGCTTTGCACTGCTTGCTCCCTTCACCTGCCGGGGCTATCCCCGATGCTTATCAGCGTCCTTCATGGTGACGACTGCTGCTAAGATCGGCAGCTTCGGCAAACCCTTGAGGCAAAACAAAGCCCGGAGTCGCGAAAAGCGCTCCGGGCTGCGATTTTTGTGCTGCAAGCCAGTGAGAATCAGCTACTCGACGGTCCACGGGCAGCGAGTCTGCACCATTTCAGCCGGATCACGTCGCGTTCTGCCCGCTTGCAAATCGGCCAGCAGCTTCTCGAGCTCGGGATCCGCCAGCGCGTTCATGTAACCACTCTGCGCGTGTGGCAGCAGATCTTTGGGTTTGATCTCGCCGGACAGGAACAGATCCATCAGGCTTTCCACCTTGGGATAGTGGACCACCTGCGCATCGCCAAGCTCTGCCTGCCAGGCTGCACGCTGTATCACATCCTCCAGCGTTCCCAGACTGTCAACCAAGCCCAGCTCCTGCGCGCGTGAGCCGCTCCAGACGCGGCCACCGGCGATGGGCAACAACTGCTCGTCATCCAGCGGACGATAGCGTGTCACACGATCGCGGAACTCAACGTAGGTGCCCGCCATGTAGTGATCCAGGGAAGCCAGCAGTTCGGGAGGAACCGGATTGCCCAGGCGCGTCATCGTGGCCAAGGGCGTGGAATAGACGCCGTCGGGCTGCACGCCCAGCTTATCGGCGGCTTTGGCGAAATCGGGAATCACCGAGACTACGCCGATACTGCCGGTAATGGTGGCCGGGCTGGCCCAGATCTGCTGACCCGGAGCGGAGATGTAGTAGCCGCCCGAAGCAGCCACACGGCCCATGGAGACCAACAGCGGCTTTTCGCTGCGAATTTCCTCCAGCTTGCAATAGATCTCTTCGCTGGCCAACGCACTGCCGCCGGGGCTTTCGACACGCAGAACAATGGCGCGCACCTCTTCGTCATCGCGCAGGTCTTCCAGATCCTCGATCAGGGAGCGCGAACTGATGCTGACACTATTCGCGGCAGACTCACCGCCGACAATGCCACCCTCTGCCCACAGCACGGCGACGTGCTGGCCCACAACGGTCGCACTCTTTCTACTCTGCTGTGCCAGGTAATTCTCGACGCTCACCCATTCGGCATCGTTGAAACGGCGTTCCATGGAACGCTGCCAGTCTGCGCGGGAACGAAGCTCGTCAACAAGGTGCAACTGCTCCGCATCCGCCGGAAGCATAATCACGTGAGCAGGGTCCTCGACGAAACTGCGCAGCGCACGCACATCAACACCTTCGCGATGGTCCGCGATCCAGTTGAGTTGCAGGGACCACAGGTCCTCCACCAGCAGCCCAAGATTAGCGCGCACCGCATCGGACATTGTATCACGAACATAGTGCTCGCCAAAGCCCTTGGCCTCGCCCTGGTGTAACACATGCATCTTGACGCCGTAGCGGTCAAGCAGCGGACGCATGTAATAACTCGCCGCCGCCAGGCCCTGGAACACAAGACCGGCGGAAGAAGCGGGGCTCATGGTAATCTTGTCGGCCATGACGGCAAGCGCCAATTGCGGATCGTCGGCCATTTCCAAATAAGCTTCAATGGGCTTGCCCGCCTCGCGCAGACGATTCATCGCAGGTTGAAGCTCCCAAAGGAACTCGCGCGGCATGGGCGCAGAACCATCGATGACAACGGCCTGCACGCGGGAGTCCTCGGCGGCGCGGTCGAGGGTTTCGATGAGACTGGTCAGCGTCAGAGTGCCGTGCAGACCGGCATCCAACGGGCTCACCTGATGACCGACGAGCACATCGGACCAGCTCAAGCGAAGGACCATCTGGTTCGGTGTCTCGGGGCGCGCACCGCTAATGGCCTTCATGCCCAGCGCGATCACACCTGCCAGCAAGAGCAAAATCAGCAGTGTCACGCCGGAAAAAAGGCCCAATAGAAAATTCCTCATGTCTCCTCCTGTATCAGGAATCCAGCTCCGCCATCGTGTCCTCAACCCGCTGCTGGGCGTCCTCCCAGTCGGCAAAGAAGCGTGCGTGCTCTTCGCGCAAACGGGCGTACTCGACGCCGGCCTCTTTCATCTTCTGTGGGTCATTGTACACATCTTCTTTCATCAGTGCCTGCTCCAACTCGCCCATGCGCGCTTCGATTTTGGCAATACGCGCCTCGAGTTTGTCGGCCTCTTTCTGCACTTCGCGTAGCACACGCCCGCGACGGATCTTCTCTTCGGTAGCCCGTTTACGCTCTTCGCGAGAACGCGCTCTGGCCGGTCGATCGTCTTCAGTCGCTTGTGCTCCAGAAATCGCAGCATTGCGCGCCGCTTCCGCAGCTTCGGCTTCTTCGCGCGCGCGCAGATAGTCGCTGTAGTTGCCGGAGAAATCGTGTATCACGGAATCACGCAACTCCAGAACGCGTGTTACAACGCCGTCCAGGAAGTAGCGATCGTGACTCACCACCAGCACTGTACCTTGGAAATTGTGCAACGCCTGCTGCAGTGTGTTCTTCGCCTTCAGATCCAGGTGATTGGTAGGCTCGTCCAAGATGAGCAGATTGGCCCGCGCCATCATTAGACGTGCTACAGCCAGACGGCTCTTTTCACCACCGGAAAGCACGCCGACCTTTTTGAACACGCTGTCGCCGCCAAAGAGAAAGCGTCCCAGAAGGCTGCGCAATTCTGTCTGACTCAGGCCGCGGTTGACCTCTTCCAGACTTTGTAACACAGTGTGCTCTGAGTTCAGCCGCTGTTCCACTTCCTGCGTGTAGACCTCGAACTCCACCTTGTGGCCCAACTTTGCCTCGCCCCGAACGGGTTCTTCCATCCCTGAGATCAGCCGCGTCAAAGTGGACTTTCCAGCACCGTTGGGCCCCACAAGCGCTACGCGCTCGCCGCGCTTGATGTGCAAGTTGAGATCACTAAAAACATCCCTGCCGTTGTACGCGTGGCCCAGCCCGTTCAATTCAAGCGCGATGTCGCCGCTACGTTCGCAAGGTGGAAACTGAAACTGCAGGCCGCGTGATTCTCGCTCGATGACGGGCAAACCGTCCTTGAGCTTCTCGAGTTGTTTGACCCGCGACTGCACCTGCTTGGCCTTGCTACTTTTGTAGCGGAATCGATCGACAAAACGCTCCAGCTCCTGAATGCGATCCTGGCGACTGTGCAGCTCTGCCATACGACGTTCCATATCGCCTTCCTTCAGACGGCGATACTCGGTGTAATTGCCGTGATACTCCGTCAGCGTGCAATTGGTCAACTCGGCAATGCGTGATACAGTGCGATCCAGGAAAAAGCGATCGTGTGATACAGTGACCACCGTACCATCCCAGGCACGTAGGTAGCGTTCGAGCCACTCCAGCGCGTCGGTGTCCAAGTGATTGGTGGGCTCGTCCAGCAGTAGCAGATCGGGCGAGGAAAGCAGTAGCCGCGCCATTGCTGCGCGCATTTGCCAGCCGCCCGAGAAAGTATCCAGCGGACGTTCCAGCTCATCGGCGCCAAAGCCCAGGCCCTGCAGAATGCTGCGCGCTTCCGCCTCAATGCGAAAACCGTCGCGATGCTCAAAGAGCTCCTGCAAATGGCCAAGCTGCTGCAGCGTCTCGTGCTGCTCTTCGCTGTCGGCTTCCATGTGTGATACAGCGTGCTGCAGCTCAACAATTTCGCGCTCGATGCGGCGCAGATCCCCGGCCGCCTCGATAACCAGCTCCAAAAGCGGACGGCTGGAGCTGTAGGTGAACTGCTGCGCCAGATAGCCGATGCGCACTCGGGGCGAAGGAATAACGCGCCCCTTGTCGGGCTCCATCTCGCCCATGATCATACGCATCAGTGTGGTTTTGCCAGCACCGTTGTCGCCCACCAAACCGATGCGCTCGTTGCGCCGGATATGCCAGCTAAGCTGGGTGAAAACTTTCTTGTCGCTGAACTCGAGATCGATATGCTGAAGTTGAATCACTGGCTTTCCCGGCTCTCTACATACAAATGCGGCGTGAGATTGTTATGCTCTCGCCTGTATCGCTTTATGGAAGCAAGACTAAGCATAGTACCCGATCCAGCCGCCATCAACGAGGTGGAGGCCTTCCTGGATGAGGTCGCGCAGCGCGCGGGTCTCGACGAGGATCGTGCCGGTAGTCTGATTATCGCCGGCACCGAAGCGGCCAACAACGCCATTCTGCATGGCAGCTCGCATCAAGGCAAAGGCCGTGTGACGTTGTGCGCTCGGTGGCAGGAGGATTCCCGTCTGCTGACGCTCGCCGTCGAGGACCAGGGCGGGGGCTTCAATCCCAAGAACCTCGCCGATCCCCTCCAGCCGGAAAACCTGCTGGACGAACATGGACGCGGCCTCTTGATCATCCAGCACCTGATGGACGAGGTGCAGGTACAACACACAACCTCGGGCACGGTGGTCACCATGACCCTCAGCTACCGCTAGTCAACGATCTACGTGATCCACAATTCCCACGATACAAGCATCAATCGCGGTCATCGCCGGATCCGGCATGGGCATGCTGGCTTCTTTTGAGCTGACGTAATACACGCTTTGCCCCTGGCGGGCACCCAGTGTGTCCGCAGCGGCCAAAGGACTGCCGCAGACCTTGCCGTCGCCGTCGACCGGCTGTAGAATCAGCAGCACGGCGTCCTGCAATGCGGGCAACTTGCGCGTGGCCCAGACCTTGCCGATGACGGTGGCCAGGTTCACGCCAGCACCTCGGTCTGTTTGCCCTCGACTTCAAGGCGATCGACGATGGCCATGATCACCGTATCTACCGGACGACCTTCGGTTGCCTGAGTCAGGCGTGCACTTGAGCCCGACGCGGTCAGCACGATCTCGCCAGCACCGGCGCCGACGCTGTCCACGGCGACGCTGAAGCCGCTCTTCTCACTCAAATCGAAATCCAGATGACGCACGATGAGGAATTTCAATCCCGTCAGTTTGGGATCCTTGCGGGTGGCCCAGAGGGTGCCGATCACGCGGCCTAATTGCATGGTGCCTAGCCTTTCCTTCTGAATGCAGGCAATCTACAAAACCAGCATCACCCAGCCTCACCGCTTCAGTCGGCTTAACCGGCTTTAGCCGGCTTAACCGGCTTTAGCTGGCTAATTCCTGCAGCAGGCTTTGTCCGGGACCGAAAGGCGTTGCCAGAAGCCAATCGCCAATGGTAGCGGCCACGTCAGTAAAACTGGCACGCGTCCCCAGGTCCTTGCCCGTCAGACCGGGATAGAACACCAGTAGGGGTACGTGCTCGCGACTGTGGTCGGTGGAAGTGCCCGTGGGATCGTTGCCGTGATCGGCAGTGATCAGTAGCAGGTCGCCAGCACCAAATGCTGGCAGGATCTCCGGCAGGCGCGCATCAAAAGCTTCGAGCCCGCCCTTGAAGCCCGCGGAATCGAGCCGGTGGCCCCAAAGCATGTCGAAGTCCACCAGATTGAGCAGAATGAGCTGATCGCGCTCGCCCTTTTCGGCCAGCACCTCCAGCAGGCGGTCGACGCCCATGGCATTGTTCTTGGAAGCAATGTGTCGCTCAATGCCTTGCCCGGCGAAAAGATCGAAGATCTTGCCGATGGCGACCACTTCCACACCAGCTTCGGCAACGGCGTCCAGAATGGTCGGCTCCCAAGGAAGCAGACTGAAATCGCGGCGGTTGGTGGTGCGCGCGTAGCTTCCCTCTTCGCCCAGGAAAGGACGGGCGATGACTCGCGCCACGGCGTGTTCGCCCACCAGCAGTTCGCGGGCAATGCGGCAAATCTCGTACTGACGCTCTAGCGGAATCACTTCCTCGTGGGCGGCAATCTGAAACACGCTGTCGGCGGAGGTGTACACGATTGGACAGCCGGTGCGCACGTGCTCGGCGCCCAGTTCCTCAAGGATGACGGTGCCCGAAGCGGTTTTGTTGCCCAGAATTCCCGGCACACCGCTGCGGCGCACGAACTCATCCAGCACCTCCTGCGGAAAGCCCTGCGGATAGGTGGGCAGCGCACGGCTGGTGACAAGACCCGCAAGCTCCCAATGGCCCAGGGTGCTATCCTTGCCCATGCTTTTCTCGCGCATGCGGCCGAAGCTGGCCAGCGGCTGGTGCGTGCTGGCAACGCCCTCCAAAGGCAGAATATTGCCCAGGCCCATGCGCTGCAGATTGGGCAGACAAAGGCCGTTCATTTTCTGCGCCAAATTGCCCAGCGTGTTGGAACCCACATCGCCAAAGGCTGCGGCGTCGGGAAGCTCACCTGCGCCAACACCATCCAGCACCAACAGAACAAAGCGTCTACGTGACATCGTTACCCTCCGGGTACAAAAAAAGGCCTGTCGCCAGGCCTTGATGCACATCAACTTCAGGTCTAGCCGAAGATCTGGGACTCGTTGTCCTTGGTAGCGTACACAACCTGCTTTTTCACACGGTAGGTACCCTTCTCCGTCTTCTCCATGGTGACCTTCAGCACAGGGCGCTCGTGAGAGACCTGCCTGGCGACGAATTTCTGTGCTTTTGCCATCTATCTATCCTCCGGTTAGGACCTTCGCACTATTTGCGGACCCCGATTATATGGTTCCGAAGTGGGATCTGCAAGCGAGCTTGTGCATTTTCCTCGAATTGCTGGTGGCAAAAAGCAGAAATCTCCCGCATAAAGAGAAGAAGCCCCACCCGCTAAGGATGGGGCCGGTATTCCGTATGCGAATTCAACGGGCGTCCAGCTCGCACCTTGCCGTTACCGCGTAACTGCAAAGGAAATGCGCGGCGGCCTCGCTCAGCGGCAAGTCGTACTGCATGACTCCCCCAGAGCTCTGACCGACCAACTCCCATTCCTCGCGAACCGCCCAGGGCGTTGGCAGACGATAGATATCAAAACCCTGAAGCTGAAGACCTTCGGCCACATAGCTTTCCCAACTCAGTCGCAAAGAAGCGGGCAGCAAGTGAAGTTGCAGATTCTCCACACCACACCAAGCTGAATTCATGTAGTGGAAGCTGGCAGAGGCCAATTCGCCATAATTGCCAGCAAAGTCTTCGGTTTGGAGTTTGACGTACACCCTCTCGCCGAAGAACTGCGGCAGGTAGCCACCAAAGGCCGTCAGCGTCGCATTACCCAGCGCGCTGATATTGCTGCGATCCAGAATCAGCATGGCGTCTGCGGCTTCTTCGAAAGGCTCCGTGGAAAGCAGAAGGCGAAAGGTGCGGAAGGTCGCATCTTCGTCAATCGCGTCCCATGCCAGCATGAAGGAATCCGCCTGGAGCGTGAGGAACTGAAAGTTGCCAATGCTTGGTGGCGCGATATCATCCCAGCAAACGTAGGGTTGGTCGTCGCCGATGCCTTCTTCGCGATCACTGCCCGAGTAACCCCAAATGGGATTCTGATCGTCCTGGCAGCGCAATTCGAAATGGCCGCAGCCCGCTATCGAAGGCGTAAAGGGCACATACAAGGCCTGGTTCTGGAAATCGCCCGATAAGCCAAAGCTCACCCAATCCTCGCCGGTCCCCGCGTACTGGCCGTCACCATTTGCATCTACACGATACTGCAGCGTGGAAAGATCTACATGGTGATTGACGTCGCGCAGCCGCACTCGAATGGAATCGTTGACGCCATTGGTGTAATGGGTGCCGCTTGAAGAAGGGGTGAGGATGGTGATCAGCGGAGGATGCAGATCATCGGCATACCCGCTGACTTCGTTGCTGAAGCCTGAGAGACGATCCTGATTGTCGCGACCGCGCACGGCAAAGGTGAAGGTCTGTCGATACTCCAGCGGTCCAAGGGTCACGTAGCGGTTGGCCGCCCAACACAGCCGGCTGTAGTCGCCGCTATCCACCATCCAGCTGGTGTTCTCATCGATGTGATCCAGAGTGTCCATCCAGACTTCGTAGGTGTCAAAATCACTGGACTTGCTGGCATTCCACTGCAGCGTTACTGTGTTGGTATCCACTTCAGCGACCACCAGGCTCGTGGGCGTCGTCGGCGTTCCTTCGCTGGCAGGATCCCATTCGCGCGTGTTGTCGATGGCCGTCGTCAACGCCGTCTTCCAGGGTGTGTAATAGGTCATGAAATGAGCGTAGTTGCTCCAGTCGGCTACCGCACTGCCGTCGGCGTTGTAGAAATCGGCATCGCCCAAGCTGTGAGCCGCATAGGGAAGCTCGTCAAATTCGACGTGCAACCAGCGCTCAAAGTCATCGCAGTCTTCAAAGCCCTCATGGCTGTTGGCCATAAGGCAGTTCTCTGGATAACCCCATAGATCGGGCGAAATGCTGATCCAGTGTTCCTGCCCCAGATTGCCGCCATCCACAGGCACCTCGTTCCACGTGTTGATGGCGATATACTCCTCCAGCTCGACCGCGCTATGGGTCCAGCCCAGAGCATTGCTGATGAACACAGGATTGTGCAGCAAATTCAGCGCACCCAGATCGTTATAGCCGGGATCGAAATAGGGCGGTAGTCCCACGCGATGCTCACGTCCCGAGCTGAAAACGGCGCTCTTCAGAGTGCGTCGCTGACCGCTGGAGTAATCGTCATAGGTGTGCAACTGCAGCGTCAGATCCTCGATGCCCTCGGCGCGCATCCAGTCCACGGCAGCACCGTGCACGGCCACAAAAGGATGAACGCAATAGCGGGTCGGGTCGCTGCGGCTTTCTCCGTTGGCGTAGGCGCCGTTGTTGTTGTCATCGTTCCAGTCCACTTCGCGACCGGCGCCGTTAACCTGCATCATGTGTGCGCCGGCGTCATAGAAGAACTGGGCCGTCATGAAGTTGGCGGGATAGTCGTCGTTGGGATGCGGCGACTGCAAAATGAAACCCGGGCGCTGTGGATTGACGGCGATGACCGTCAGACCCCAAGCGTGATTGAAAGAGCCCACAACATCGTCCACACTGCTGGAATTCCACCCGGCGTCGACGTACTGAGTGTCCAGATCCTCGCGAATCAGATAGAACTCGCGTCCACCAGGCTCGGTCAGGTGTACCACGTGATACGCGATGCCGGGCTGCTCGGTCAGCGCAAAGGCCGCCGCTGTCGGATTTCCCTCCAACAGATCCGTCGTCAGAGTGCGGAAGAGATTGAGCACACCGTTTCCGTAGGTGTTGCTGTAAAGTCGTTCGTAATCCCCGAAACCGTTTGTCTGAGGGTCTAGGCGTTCCGGACCGTAGTAGTTGTAGCCGGGGGAGGCGATTCCCTCGACGATGTGGCTGAACCAGTTGTCGTAAGCGCAACCCGGCTCGCTGCCACCGAGGAACTGCAGCAGGCTGCCGGTTTCCTCAACGACTTGGGCGTGCAAGGGAAGGCTCAGGACAAGGGTGATCAAAATGCGGGAGAGGGTGGGAGCACATTTCATCATAGTATCCTGGCAGCTAGGTTGGCGTTTGAATCACAAGAACGGAAGAAGCCACTGCTCCTGCAAGCAAAGCCACTGCAGGTTGAAAATGATTCCTGTTAGATTCGCTACTTCCGTTGCGTGTCAAGGTGTTTCGCGAATGCTCTTGGGTAGCACGCGGAAGAATGCACCGGAGGCTGGAAGCTCGTCGAGACGCAGGCGGACACAGATTTCCTCTGTCTCCAACAGCAAAGCGGCTTCTTGAAGTGGCTGCCATGGATCTTCAAGGCAGTAGAGCTGATAACTGATCTTGCCTCTTTCTGACGAGGTGCTCCATTGCAGGCGTAAGAAGTCAGGGGCTTCGTAGGCACAAAGCAATGTCGGCCTGGAACTGCGCTCCTCCGTCATCTGAATCGTATTGCTGCAGCATGAGAGGGAGCGATGACCATAGCGATCCAGCGCACAAGCCGTTGCGCGCAGGCGTCGGCCGATGAAATGAAAGGACATGGCCTCAAAACTACGCCTGTCATTTTCCAGAAGCTGTGGATACAAATCAGTAGTGTAGTGGCGTAGCAATTCACCTGTATCCGCATCCAGCAGCTCCATTTCCACTCCATTGAAATCAGCGGGCCAGCCGTTCTTACACGCCCAGCTGAGCAGAACACTGCGCTCATTGGTCTGCGTCATTAGCACTGGCATGGGTGGTGCTGGCGATTCTGTGTCACGCCAGACGTACCAGTCGTCGTCGATTCCGCACTGTGCCAGACGACCGGAATAGTCCCATTCGGACAGGCTGTTTGAGTGCACGCGGAGTTCAAAGCGGCTGCCATCGGCGATCGCTTGCAGTGGCAGAGAACACAGCTTCCAGTAACCCAGACCGGTGTAGTCACATGAGCGCCAATCGTCAGAAGTACCCAGATACAGGCCATCGCCGTTGACATCCACGCGCCACATCAGTGTGCTGAAATCCAGTTGATGTATAGAGTTGTAGACGCGCACCTGTATCACGGCATCAGCGTCGGATACAATCATTCGACCGGATTGCCCCTGCAATCCCAGAGAGAAGGTTGTCTCTTCTCTGTAAGGCAAGGGAATGCGCAGTGTATCACTGCAGGCAATTGTATCACAGGTTGCATCCAGTGCTTCAAGACTAAGCGTCAGCATTTCGCCCGGCACACCGCTTAGACTGACACTGGAACCTGGCCAGTAACCGTTTGAACAGACTTCACGCTCACCGGATGAATCAAGCCAGCCTCGATGGCCAGTGATCCGTTGCGTTTCCAGACCAAATGAGCTGGAGTGATTCAGCCATGTCACACTCAGCGATGTATCACTTGTCCAAGTAATGTTCCAGCCGGGATCATTTGCGCACACTTCGCAATCCCACTGCATCAGATGATCATAGGCCACACGTAAGGAGTCGAACATGGGCCGGTAATAGTCGATGATGTCCGCGAAGTTGCTCCAGGTGGGCACCCTTGCGCTATCCGCGTGATACAATGCAGTTTCACCGATCATCTCCGCTGGATGGGGCTCTTCTGCCAATTCGATGTGCAGAAAATGCTCCGGCTCTCCGCAGTCTTCCAGCCCTTCCAGCGCCAGCAGCATGGAGTTGTTGCCGATATACCCCCACAGATCCATAGGACGAACCAGTGAATCGGCTTCTCCTCCTTCGCCCACAATCATCGGGTAGCCGGTGTGTACACTCACAAAACTCTGAAGCGAGACATCATTTTCGATCCACCAGGCATCCCCGGCGCTAAAGGTCGGATTGGCCAGCAGATTCAGCATCCCGCGACCGCAGCGGTTGAAATCGAACACCGGCGGATGAATACACCCGCCCCAGCGAGCACAACTGAGCACGATATCAGGCAGCTCTGCATGAATGGAATCGTCGAAGCTGTGAACCTGCATGCTAAAATCGAACTCGCCCTCCAGCCGCAGTCGCTGTCTCACGGCATTCACGATGTCATTTGCCGGATGAAGACGATTACGCGTTGGATCGCTTTGGCTGTTTGGAAAGAAACGACATGCGCCGTTCATGAACAGCAGCCCGGCATCGGCACCCAGGAAGAAGTCTGCGGCAATCCATGTGCTGATGAAATCGTCGCCCGGATGTGGAGCTTCAATCAGAATGCTGTTGCGCCCTGCTTCCGGTCGTATCACATAGAGGCCCCAGCCAAAATTGAAACTGCCCACTACATCGTCATCGGGTCCGGCCCAGAAATTTGAATCGGTGTAACACGAATCCAGCTTCTCACGCAACATCCAGTAATCGCGCAAGAAGTCGGTATCGTGAAAACGAACCAGCTGCCAACTTGCATTGAACAGAGAGTCCATCTGCGCCAGTGTATCACAGGCAGCCTGAACATTATTCTCCCAGAGTGCAAGCATTCCACTGGACAAAATCCGACAGTCCGTCTCTGTAGCAAGAGTAATGTTGCCGAAACCTACCGCGGGTGCATCAAGCTCCGGCGGCCCCTGGTCGTAATTTCCGGTTCGCTCGACGGTGTGGCTGATGTAGTTATCGTAAGCACAGCCGGGCTCGTGCCCGCCGATGAAATTGCGCAGACTGCCGGTCTCCTCGACCACCTCGATCGCGTGACACAGCAAGGGCCACAGTATTAGTGCACAGAAAAATCCCAGTGGCCGGATGACAGATTTCAAACCAGAACCCATGCTTCACTCGCTATTGCTGGATAGTGCGTCAGAAAGATAGAGTGCCTTGAGCAGCCGACAAAGGGCGAAATGAGCGTCTATGCAAAGGGCATGGCCCACGCTGATGCAGAGCCTCAAGGTGCTTGGCGGTACCGTATCCCTTGTGCTGTTCAAAACCGTAGCCGGGGTAGTCAAGGGCCGCTCTGCACATCAAGCGGTCCCTGTGTTCCTTGGCCAGAATGCTGGCAGCGGCGATGCAGGCGGAGGTATCATCGCCACGTATCACGCTGCGACCCGGCCGACCGGCAAAGGGAAAATCCCGTCCGTCCACCAGCAGATACTCCGGAGGAAGTGTCAGCTGTGATACAGCCTTGCCCATGGCCTCGAAGGTTGCCTGGAGAATGTTGATCTGATCAATGCGTGCAGCGTCCACTTCCGCAAGGGCCCAGGCGAGAGCCAAACTGCGGATTTCAGGCTCCAGAGCGGCTCGGCTGCGTGAGCTGAGCTGCTTGCTATCTCGCAAGCCCTCGAGGGCACAATCTGGGGCAAGAATGACCACAGCGGCCACTACAGGTCCAGCCAAAGGACCGCGCCCGGCCTCATCCACACCTGCCAGCAGACGCAGACCCAATCGTGCGCGTTCGGCGCTGTCCCATTGAAGCAGAGCGTTACTCACTGACGTCCGAGCAGATAGTGTAAACCGCGGCTGAATTCCGCCTTGCCACCGTTGGCCGGATGTCTCACGCGAGGCGCCGAAATTCCCAACTCGGCTAAAACGCGCTCGGCTTTGTGACCAACGGCTATGAAACTCTCGATTTCGAAGATCTCCGCCAATCTGTGTAGCACGGCTGCATGTGACACAAGCTCCTGCTCCGTCGGTGTGCGGTTGGATAGCAGATTCCCGGATTTGTAAGGATGTAGCGGAAAGGCATTCCAGACCAGTGGTAGCCGAGGGAGCTCTGAGATAACGCTCCACAGGATAGTGCCCGAAGGTTCAGTGTAGCCGAGTTCCTTGTCCGATGTCCAGCGATACCCCTTCTCCAAGCCAAACAACCCGTGAGCAGGAACACCACGTTGCAGTTCACGCTCGCTGGTAAAAGGAATGCCCGTCCAATGACAGCCATTGTAGCCCGGTGCCTCGCCCACCAGCATTTCCCGAGGCCCTGCGTGATGCATCTCCTGCAAGTAGAGCAACAAGTTGTTGCAACGAATTGAATCACGATCGCTATCGCCACTAGCATAGGGATTGAAACACAACTCCTGTGCTTCCAAACCTGCCAACAGATTGATGAAACTCTGCAGCTCTTGTATCACACATTGCTCCTTTTCAGGCTCGCGGATGATGGGCACGGTGTTCCTCGCGCAGAAAGGCTGTATCCACGTGGGTGTAAATGCGCGTTGTCGTGATATCAGCATGCCCGAGCAGTTCCTGTACGGCGCGCAAACTGGCGCCTCCCTCCAGCAAGTGCGTGGCATAACTGTGTCGCAGACTGTGAGGATGGAAGTTGTCCGGCAGCCCTGCGCGCACCAAGTGCTTCTGCAGAATCTTCCAGAAGGCCATGCGCGAAAGCGGTCCACCAAGATGATTCAGAAAGACCCTACCGCGAGCCTGCCGCCGGCGTTCCATGCTACGCGTGCGGTCCGCAAGTGTGTCACGGGCTACAGCGTGATACGAATCAAGTGCACGCCAGCCCGGTCCGCCCAAGGGCGCAAGTCGCTCCTTACCCCCTTTACCACGCAGGCGAAGAAGGCCCTCCGTCGGCAGCAACATCTCCTCTTCCAGACCAACCAGTTCAGAAACACGCAGACCGCCTCCGTAGGCGACTTCCAACAGTGCGCGATCCCGCAATGCAAGACAGTGCTGCAAGGGATGTTTGTGATCCAACGCCGGAATGGGGACATCCAGCAGGGCCTCTATCTCCTGCGGTTCAAGCACTTCGGGCAGGCGGCGATCCAGCCGCGGCGTATCCAGAACGTGTGCCGGATCCTCCGCCCGGTATTGCTCCACCGCCAGCCAGGCATGCAGGCCGCGGACAACGCTAAGCCAACGTGCTTGACTACGCGCACTCAGTCCCAGTTTTGCGAGATGCGCCAGACAGGTGGCGATCTGCACACTGTCCACACGCAACAATTCAAGCCCGCGCTGCTCAAGGAGTTCGAGATAGCGGGACAAATCGTGACGATAAGCGGCAAGAGTGTTTTCGCTGAGCTGGCGTTCCAGTCGACAGTAGTCGAGATAAGACAGAAGGTACTTCGCGTGTGACATCATGCTGTCCCTTCGGCGGCTCGTGTGTCACGCAAGAGCAGCTGCACCTGATCTGCACCGTTCCAGGTATCGTGTTTCAGCTCACACGCCAGATCAATTCGATCGCCGTACGCGATATCGGCACCTGCCCGCCCGCTGTCCCACCAGACGGCTTCCAGTGTGCGTCCGGCACAATCCAGCCAATATTTGTGATGCCTACCCTGTGAAAGACTGAAGCGGCGTGTCACACGACAATCGGGTACCAGAAAAACCGGTGGCTGATTGCCCATGCCAAAGGGTGCAAGCAAAGCGACATCTCGCAGCAGTGGTAGCTCGATGCTACCCGGATCCAACTCGGCGTCGATGTGCAAGAGGGGCTGCCACTCCGGGCTCAATCCAGCTTGAACAGAAGTGTTCAATCCGCGCACCAAGGCCGGGAGATTCTCCTCACGCACACTAAGACCAGCCGCTTGACTGTGTCCACCGAATTCGAGCAACAACTCTCGCTGCTCGCCGATGGCCGCCGTGATATCGAAACCTTCGGGACTACGCGCACTACCTCGCCACATACCGCGCTCTGCACCCGGTGCCAGCGCCAGGGCCGGCAAATGGAATTGATTGCACAAACGTCCCGCAATCAGGCCAATGATGCCGGGATGCCAGCTTTCATCCTGTACTACTAGCAGACGACGCTCCTGCTCATGCTCGGACAGCTGGGCCATACTATCCCGCACTGCTTTCTGCTGTGTTGCCTGCCGTTGCTGATTCAGGCTCTCCAGGCTTTGGGCAAGTACGCGGGCATCGGGCTCGTTGTCACACAAGAGCAACTCCAGCGCACGCTCGGCGCGATCCAGACGGCCAGCACAGTTGATTCGCGGTCCAATCTGCCAGCCGACATAGCGACTGTCCACACCTTCGTTACCTGTACGACACAACTCCATCAGCGCGCGCAGACCTGGTCGTTGCGTTTCAGCGATAGCACGCAGACCGCGTCTCACGAGCATGCGGTTTTCGTCCAGCAGGGGCACCATGTCAGCAATAGTGCCAATGGCCACCAGATCCAGATAGCTCACTCGGTCCGGTACTTGCATGGCCTGTAGCAGTTTGAAGGCCACGCCAACGGCACACAGGCCTTTAAAAGGATAACCACAATCGGGGCGTTTCGGATCAAGTATGGCGTAGGCCGGAGGCAACTCGCCCGTCTGCTCATGGTGATCCAGGATAATCACATCCAGGTTGTGCTGCTGTGCGTAACCCACTGCATCAATGGCAGAAATGCCGTTGTCCACTGTAATCAGCAAACGGGCCCCGACGGCAAGCGCTTCCTCCACGTGTTTCGGCTGCAAGCCATAACCATCGTGCAAGCGGTGTGGTAGACGCGGGGTCAGCGGATGACGCACGCTGCGCAGCCAGCTTGCTATCAGCGCGGTCGCCGTCACACCGTCGGCGTCGTAGTCGCCAAAGAGAAAGATGCGCTCTCTTGCGGATAGCGCCTTCTTGATACGTGATACAGCAAGCTCCATGTCACACATCAACGTGGGATCGTGAACCAGATGCGGACCGTCCTCACTGATACCACGCGATTCGCGAAGCCTAGTCAGCAGCGGCCGCGAAACATCCCTGTCAGCAATCTGCCAGCGGTATTGGCTCACACACCCTCCGGACGCCCTTCGCGGGCGAACAGCCACGCAATGGCGAAAGCCGATTTTGAGTCACAGAACTCACCTTTCATCAACATCTGGTAAGCATGAGCAAGCGGCACCGTGATACAATCGATGAATTCATCCTCATCCGGACGCGGAGGTCCTGGTTGCAGCTCTTCAGCAACGAAGAAGTGCAATTCTTCATCCGAATAGCCGACACAGGGTAGAATTGTTTGAATACGTGTGATACGCGAGGCGCGCCAGCCAGTCTCTTCCTCCAGCTCCCGCACAGCACACGCGGCAGGATCTTCACCGGGATCGAGCTTGCCCGCTGGCAGCTCCAACAACACCTGGCCCACTGGATAGCGATACTGACGCACCATCAACAGCTCGCGATTATGCGTCAGTGCAAGAATGAAGACGGCGCCCGGATGACGCAACCATTCACGGGTACTGTGCCGCCCGTTTGGTAGACGAACCTGATCCACGTGAACCTTCAGTAACCGGCCGTGATACACACACTCGCCGGCCACCCTCTGTTCAACAAGGTGATCATCCTTCTCGGCAAAATCAGACGGAGTGGGATCGCTCACATCTTGCTCCTTCCTGTCAGCTTACAGGTAGAAGGTAGCAAGAAGCCGTTGCTCCATTGCGTTGAGGGGCCCTGACGCAGGAACTGGCTTGCGCTGTGTCACAAAAAATAGACGAATCAGGAGCTTGCGCTGGCGTTGTGTCCACCCTCGTGAAACCACTGCCGCAGCCCGCTAATGGTGTTTCCACAAAGCGGACAGTACTGAATGTCATCACTGGCCTGTACCGATGTATCGCAGGTACGACAGTCGGCACTCCAGATTAGGTCGTCTTCGGCCTCGGTGGAATCCCCGTCGCTCAGCAGATCCACACCGCTTAAGCGCATCACGACTCCACGAAGCTTGAGAACGGCCTCGACCAGCTCCAGCTCCTCCAGCATGGAGGTATTGAACAGGTCAAGGGCCGAGGAAGAGATTCCGCAACATGGGCAAACAAGTTCAAAGCCAGCAGGATCACGAAGCGGAGGTCCAATGGTGTACTGGTTGCGACACGCAGGGCATCGCAGCCAGTTTTCGCGATATACGGATTGCATAAACACCCCCTGGAACTTGTGAATTCAGGATAACAAAAGGTTATAAGCCATCTGCGGGAAAAATGGGTACAGGTGAAAATTTTTCTCCGACACGGTTCATCTGGCTCATATCAACCATCATTGTTCACAAGCGCCGATTGGGCTTCTTCGCACCAGCATCTGAAAGCAGTATAGATAAATTTATCAATATGTTAGCACCGCAATATTCAGGCACAGCCTTTGCCTACATGCTAGTGTGAAATTATTCGGAGGTTCACGATGAAACGGCTGTTCTTGATCTTTATACTCGGCATCAGCACTGCAAGCTGGGCCACAATTGTGCGCTGGGACAACGGCGAAGTCATTACATCTCTTGGGCTTAGCACCGCGGCGGCATTGGGCCTGGATTTGAGCTATGCAGACTTGAGCAACCAGACGATCCAATCGATCGGATTCATGGGCAACGATTTGTCTCATGCAAAGCTGGATAACAGTCTGATACGCTGGAACAGTTTCTTCAACGTTGTCATGGAGGGCGCCTCCCTGACAGGCGCTATCCTTGAAAGCAACAGCATGGTGAACCTGCAGGCGGCGGGTGCCACTTTCACCGGTGCCACTGTCCGCTGGGGCAACCTTAGCGGTGCAAACCTGGCCGGGATCAGCGCTGCGGGCAGTACCTGGAACAGCATCAGCCTGGTAGGTGTCAACATTAGCGGTGCCGACTTCAGCAACGCCCTCATTCACGATCTATCTTTGGCCGGCTGCGACGCACACGATCTGCAGGCTCCTGGATTGACGGTCTATTCTACGGCGCTCTCTGGCGCCAACTTCCGCTGGGCCAATTTCCAGAACGCCAACATCAGCAATGGTGACGCGTCGCAAAGCGACTTCCGCGAAGCCAACTTCCAAGGCGCCAGTTTCCTCAACATGGGCTATGGAGGCTCTGATTTTAGCGGTGCCACTTACAGTATCGATTCCAATTTCCCCTCCTGGTTCAGCTATGATGACGAAGGTATGCTGCTGGCAGGTTCCACAGCAGGGGCTGAAGAAACAGCGGACAGCTTCCACCTTGGTGGCGCTTACCCCAACCCCTTCAATCCCAGCGCTCGCATAGAATATGTACTGGCCGAGACAGGTATCACGCAACTGACCATCCACGATCTTTCCGGTGCACAGGTAGCCGTGCTTGCCAACGAGATGCAGACGTCCGGCAGCCACGAGCTTCTCTTCAACGCTTCTGATCTGCCCAGCGGCGTCTACTTTGCGCAACTGCGTCAGGGCAATCATAGCCAGGTAATTCGTTTGACTCTTCTGAAATAGCCCAGAGTAGGGCAGCTTCCCCCAGGCTGCCCCCTCTTCCGATTGCTGAAACCCCGCGCGGCACCACCGACGGGGTTTTCAGTTTTCCCGGTCTCGGCCTCATCGCATCAAGACGCACAGATGCGGGGTGATTTCACCAGCGCCAGAGCTGTGGATATCAACCAGAATGGGTGTTAACGCACACCCCTATCATTGATATTATTCTACTTACAATAGGCACACCGCTTGCGTTGATGAAGTGTGAACCGAACCACAGGGGGATCTATGGGAAAACTAAACCGACACTCCGCCCTGGAAATGGCCACTGTACTAGGCGGAAGTCTGAGCGCGTGTGACACCGTGGATGGCGGGGCATTGAACAGAGAATCCCGCCAACAGGAGGATCACTGCCGACTGCCTTTTGCGAATGCAAGAACGCTCGCCAGCCCCATGCTACGCGGGCACGTCTGAAGTGACGATCCCGCGCGAGCACAGACCGCAGATCGGCAGACGCCGGTCTTTCTCTTCCCGTCCTTCCATGATTGCATCCGATCACACAACGCCATTCTTTTTCATGACGTGTTTGCAGTTCCCCTCTGCAGGCTCTACACTCTGAGCGCTGCGAATCAAAGAAGGATAGAGCCATGTTTTTCAGATTCTTGCTCGCGCTGAGCCTTGGCGCGGGTTCACTCTTTGCACAGGTCGGTAGCGGCGGTACTCCTCCCAGTCGGCTGCTGACACTACGCAATCAGCCACCTACGGTTGAGCTACCAACGGTAGACGTGAGCACACTGCTTGCCGAGGACGCTCTTGCGCCCAAAGACGAGCCAGCGCGTTTCGGCTGGCCCACCGAGGTCAATCTCGAGATGCAAACAAGTGGAATTCGTGAAACGCTGTCTGATGGTAGTACGCTTTGGCGACTTCGCTTCCACAGCCCCGGTGCCTGGTCGTTGAATCTGGTGTACGAGGATTTTCTGCTGCCAGTGGGCGGAGAGCTCTTCCTCTACAACGACGATTACTCGATGGTCATTGGCGCCTTCACCGATAGCAACAACAAGGTCGACGGCGGCTTTGCCACACAGCCGGTGGCTGGTGATGCCATTACGCTGGAGTATCACGAGCCCGCAGGTCTGCCTTATCCGGGACAGTTCCGCATCAAGCGCGTGATACACGCCTACCGCAATCTGTTTGGCGCAGAGGCGCTGCGCGATTACGGCGAAAGCGGAAGCTGCAACATCAACGTGGCCTGCACGCAGGGCGATGACTGGCGCGATGAGATCCGCAGCGTGGCAATGATTCTCACCAGCGGCGGCTGGCGCATCTGCACGGGAGCGCTGGTTAACAACACGGCGGAAGACGGCACGCAGTATTTCCTGACAGCCAACCACTGTCTGGGAGGTGAGACAAGCTGGATCTTCATGTTCAACTACCAGAGTCCCTTCTGCACCAACAGCAACGGTCCCACAACCGACACCGTGCAGGGAGCCATTCTGCGTGCGACAAACACTGCCAGCGATTTTGCGCTGCTGGAGCTGACAGAAGAAATTCCCGACGACTATGAAGTGTATTATGCGGGATGGAATCGCGAAGACGTGGCCGCCGAAAGCGCCGTCGGCATTCATCACCCATCGGGCGACATCAAGAAAATCAGCGTCGAAAACCAAGCGGTGATCAGCGATCGCTATCTGGGGAATTCCGGCGTGACCGCCAGTCACTGGAAAGTCAGCGATTGGGATGAGGGCACTACCGAAGGCGGCAGCTCGGGCAGTCCGCTTTATGATCCGCAACACCGCGTCATTGGCCAGCTTCACGGCGGTTACGCGGCCTGCGGCAACAACTCGGCGGACTGGTACGGCAAATTTGCCATGTCATGGGATTACGGCAGCAGCTCCTCTTCGCGTCTGAACGACTGGCTGGATCCTCTCGGCACCGACCCGCTGAATCTGGACGGATGGAACCCCGGTAGCGGTCTGCGCCTGGGTCTTGACGAGATGGAGCTTCGCGGTGATACAGACGGTGATGGTCTTGCAGAACCCGGCGAGACCATACAACTGGCCTTTCGCCTGATCAACAATGGAAACGAAGACCTGAGCGGAGTCACGGGTGTACTCAGTTGCTCAAATGAATGGATCACGGTGACACAGGCGAACAGCAATTGGTCAAGTATTCCCGTTGATGATGTTGCCTGGTGCAACACAGAGTTCGAGTTGAGCCTTTCCGGCGATGGGCCGTCTGTACTGGATACCGATCTGTTGCTCACCTTGAGCGATGGAGACATGGAATGTGCCGTTTCCGCGGAATTCTCCATCGGACGTGTCACGCTGTACACAGAGGATCTGGAAGGTGATACATCAGCGTGGACTCACGAAGCCGCCGAAGGCTGGGGCGACAACTGGCATCTCTCCACCGAGGAATCCGCTAGCCCGGATCACGCCTTCAAGTGTGGATCTACAACAACAGGCAACTACGCGAGCAATCTGGATGCGCTTCTGCTGAGTCCGGAGTACCTCTTGAGCGAGAATTGCCGCCTGCATTTCCAGCACCGAATGGAAGCAGAAGCGAGCGGCATGTACGCCGATAGCGCCTACGATGGTGGCCTACTGGAGTTGCGTGATGCAGAAGGCGTTTGGCAGCAGCTCTTCCCGGACGTGGGCGCCTACACTCACGGCATCCGCGGCACGAACACCGGGCCCTTTGATGGAGGCACCGCCTGCTGGTCCGGGACCACGTCCTGGCAGGAGTCGAGTGTGGATCTGAGCGAGTGGGACGGACAGCTCGTTCAGTTCCGCTTCCGCTTTGGCAGCGACGCGAATACGGCCGATGAAGGCTGGTATATCGACGATCTGTTGATTGACGGCGCGCCGCTTGGTGCGCAAGTGCAACCGGTAGAGGATCTACTCCTTACACCACAACGCAATGGCACGGTGCTTCTGAGCTGGGGTGCGGCACAGAGTGCGAGCTCCTACCGAATTGATGTGTGCTACAACATGGGCGGCGATTGGTTGCCCTTGGCAGAAACAGAAGCCTGTGAATGGGTGGTGCGACAGCAGGAAGGCGTGCATCTCTACCGAGTTGTCAGTCTTAGTGCAGAATGACACTATCTTGCCCATGATTACAGCCCCGCCCAGCGGGGCTCTTTTTTCTCTGTGCTACAAATGAAGGTCCAGGTAAGCCGTGAGCACTCGCATTCTGATTCTTGCCGCTTATGCCCTTGTCCTATTGCTAATCGGTTGGTTTACGCGCACACGCTGGAACAGCAGTCCAGCCAATTACTTCCTGGCGGATCGCGGGCTTGGCACGCTCGTGCTGGCAGGAACCATGCTCGCCACGAACTTCTCGGCTTTCACCGTCTTTGGCTGCTCGGGCGCAGGCTATCGAGACGGATTTGCCTTTTACCCCATCATGGGTTTCGGCACCGGCTTCATGGCGCTCTCTTTCTGGCTGCTTGGACGACGCATCTGGAAACTCGGACAGGAACACCAGCTGATTACACCACCGGAGTTGATTTCCGTCTTGTATCACAGTCCACTTTTGACACGCCTGTTTGCAGTGGTAATGGTGCTGTTCACACTTCCCTATCTGGCCTTGCAGCCGATGGCGGCGGGGTACGCACTACAGGAGCTACTGGGTTTACCCTACACCTGGGGAGCCACGTCGGTCACGGTACTGATTCTGCTTTATACACTGCGCGGCGGTCTGCGCGCGGTGGCTTGGACCGATCTCATGCAAGGCGTTCTGATGCTGCTGTTGCTGATCGCATCACTCGTGATGATTGTGATACACAACGGTGGGCCGTCTCACGCTGCTGCTGAGATCCATGCCAATTTCCCGGAGCTGTTCTCCAGGCCGGGCGGTAGTGGACGCTATACCCTGGGGATCTGGTTCAGCTACCTATTGCTGTGGTTCCTCTGTGATCCGATGTTTCCGCAATTGTTCCAGCGCTTCTACGCAGCACGCTCCGAGCGTGGCATTGCCCGCACCATGCTGCTTTACCCGCTGATCTGCTCACTGGTCTTTCTCCTGCCCGTCTGCATTGGTGTACTGGGACGTTTGCAATTTCCCGCCCTCAGCGGCAAAGAGGCGGACAGCATCCTTCCCATGTTGATGAACAGTCTCGGCGGTGATACAATGGCCGCACTTGTGGTGGCCGCTGGCCTGGCAGCGCTGATGTCCACCATGGATAGCCAGCTGCTGACACTAGGATCTATCTTTTCCCGCGACCTGCTCCCTGCGAAGAGCAAATGGCGCAACAGGGGCGCTACCGGGCGCGTGGCCGCCGCACTATTGGCCTTTGCGGGTCTGGCACTGGCTCTCCATCCGTCCGATACCATTCTTGCCATCGCGACCCAGACCTTCAGTGGTCTGGCCGTCCTATTTCCAATCGTCGCTTTCGGCCTGTATTTCCCGCGAGTTTATCCCTTGGCAGCCATTCTCAGTTTGCTAACCGGTGAAGGTCTGCTGCTGCTCTTTCACTTTCACCTGTTGCAGCCCGGCCCCGTTCTTCCCGTTGTCTGGATCACAGCGGCGAGCACCCTTCTCTACCTCATGTGTCACCTGGCGCTGGAGTACCGCAACGGCAAACTGCGCATCAGCCTGCCACGCATCGCGCCCGAATGGTGGCAACTGGGACTCCTCTTTCTACTGGCTCACGATTTCTGGAATTGGTCAGCTTCTTCGCCGAGCGCGCTGGGAGTTCCACTCTGGACAGTCTGGTTTCTGCTGCTGTCCTGCCTACAGACCTGGATCGCCTGGCGTCTGATCAAACGTGACACGGAAATTTCGCAATAAGCGCTTGCGCATCCTCTGTCTGCGTTTGTTGTACTTTGGAGTATCTCACATCAAGCCCCGGAGGTCCCGCGTGCGCACTGTATTACCCTTCATCATCATGATACTTCAGCTGTGTATCACCACATGTGCGGTATCACGCCCGGGTGATAGTTTGTGGGTACAGACCTTCACCTTCGATTCCATTGAATGCCGCCGGGCCAAGTTTAATTTTCCCGCGGATGGGGAATGGGATCGCGTGTTGATGTATTACACCATCAAGTGCGATGATCGTACTCCCGGCGACAAGTATCCATGCGGCGAATGGGATGTGACCACGTACACCCGCGTCTGGCGTGACACCGGCCAGCTGGACAGTGTGCGTCATGAGCAGTCGCTTTTCAAGATTGATGGCCGCAGTCCTGCCGAACTTCCCATTTGTGATACACCGGTCTATGAGTACTACGAGTACTGGCATAATCCAGCACCCGCAGCACCAGGCGATCACTACCTGCGTTTCTCCGACCAGGATTACGTGGAGATCCCTGCGGGCGTTCTGGCCAGTGCCGACTCAGCTCTCAGCATCAGCTGCTGGCTAATGGGAAGCCCGGCCCAGCCGCAAAATGATCACCTGTTTGAAGCCTGTGCAGAAGGGGACCGCGTGCTCAGCGTGCACCTGCCCTGGGGAACGGGTGAGGTCTACTGGGAAGCAGGTGGACGCAAGCAGGGCAACAACAACCGACTGCAAAGGGAAGCTCCCGCCGAATTGTGGAAAGGGCGGTGGAATCAGTGGACCTTTGTCAAGGACTGCCGTAGTGCAGAAATGCGCATTTACATCAACGGTGAGTTATGGCATAAAGCTGCGGATATGAACCGCAGCATCCAGGACATTACCCGCTTCATTCTTGGCGCAAACTGCAACGCCAACGGCGGTTGGTATGCTGGTTCGCTGGACGAAATCGCTGTTTTTGATGCGGCCCTCGACAGCGCCCAGGCCATGAACTGGTTTCGCGGTGATACAGCAGCCTTGCAACCCTATCTATGCGCGTATTACAGCTGCGACAGTGTGATAGAGAACCGACTTCACGATGATAGCGGCCACGGCTGGGATGCAGAAATCGCCGGTCAACCACAATTGCGTCCTTTCGGGGTCGAAGGCCGCACCGACCTGAAACCCGGTCCGCGGGCGGAGCTTCGCGTAGATAGCCTGCTGCGCGCTCCCCGCGAGATCCGCTTTTTCGAGGACGAAGATCATCCGGATCGTGTGACACGATCACGACTCGCGTGGCTGCCGCAGAGTGCCCTTTTCAGTGGAAAGGGACAACTGCTGCGCGAGTTTGAGCTACCCGTCTCGGACACACTGCACAATGTAACACGCGCTTGGTATGATGCGCCTCACGCTGTTATCGAGCCCGTGGAACTGGCACGCTACATCACTCCATATGGAGGTGGGTTGGACCTTGGTGACGACGGCTACACCATGATTCGCGATGTCAGTGCCTACATGGGCCTGCTGCAGGGCAGCGTAGATCTTGAAGCCCACAACGGCTACGAGTTACTGGATCTGCGCTTCTGCTTCATCAAGGGCAAGCCTGCGCGGGAACTGCTGGCGTGTGACAACATCTGGCCCGGCGGCGAATACATCTATCGCGATCTGGCCGATAACCTGGAACTACCTACTGTGCTGCTGTCTCTGCTCCCGCAGACGGAGCGCGCCGTGATACGTTCGCGCATTTCGGGTCACGGACACTACGGCCCTGACAACTGCTGCGAATGGGCACCCAAGGAACATGGCCTGCTGTTGAACGGACGTCCCTGGGAAGCCTGGACTATCTGGCGCAACTGCGGCGACAATCCCATTCAGCCGCAGGGTGGCACCTGGCAGTTCGATCGCGCTGGCTGGTGTCCAGGCAGTTTCGTCGACACACGCGATAACCAGCTGCCCGCGAGTGCACTACGCGACACTCTGGTGGCCGTCGACTACTTCATTGAGGACTACGCCGACACGGGCGGTGAAGAGGATGGACGCTACATCATCGAGCACCAGTTCCTGCAGTACGGCCCCTGCCAACGCTCGCTGGATGCCGCCCTGGACGAGATCATCGCCCCCAGCGATGCCGACGAATTCCGCCGCTACAACCCTGTATCACGCGAGGCCATCATTCGTGTGGCCAATCGCGGCTGTGAAGTCGTAACCCTGCTGCGCATTCGCTACGGATTGAATAACGGCCCGCAAGAGGAATACGCCTGGCGTGGCGAACTGGCCGAAGGTGACACGCTGCAGCTGCAGCTGCCCGCCCTTGACTGGCTTGGCGGCGCGGACGAGCAGCTCTTCTTCGCACGCATTGAGGGTGTCAACGGCAGAAAGGACGCCGCACCCTGGAACGACTGCCTCTATTCCCATCCGCGACCCCTGCAATTCCTGCCAGGCGAGTTTGTGGTAGAGACGCTCTCGCCCGACCAGGGCCGCGCTGCCGAGAACAGCTGGTACATCCTGAACGAAGCCGGAGATCGTGTAGCCGCACGCGATTCCTTTGAGGACGGCGCAACCACGCGTGACACGCTGCAGCTCGCACCGGGCGCCTACGAATTCCACTGCCGTGACAGCGCCGAGGACGGCATGATTCTGCACTGGTGGCTGCGCGGATATGCCCCAGACGAGATGGGACACAATGGCCGCCTAAAGCTGCTAAGCCTGCAGGACAGCCTGCTGGTGGATCTTGGCTACGACTTTGCCGAAGGAGTTGGCCTGCGCTTCCACATCCGCTGAATCAGGAATTATTCGCGGTAAATTCACACTGTGCAATAACCGATACCCCTGGTATCGAAACTGCACTGTTTCCCGCACTGCTGCCCGTACCCCTCAATTGTGGAGTCCCACATGTCGATTCGGGCAAAAATCATCCTCCCCATCCTTCTGTCCCTGCTAGCCTTTGGCGTCTTTCTGGTACTGACGGTGAGCCACAGCATGAACGCTCTGGTAGAGAATCAATTGGATGGGCAGTTTAGAGAGGACATGGCTAACACCTACGCCTCCATCGAACAGATCTCGATCGAGGCTCTGCGGCATGCGGCTCTGTTCTCGCACCTTGAAGTGGTGCAGAAGGCATACGCCGAGGCGCTGCAAGGAAACATCGACGATCCCGCCGACCTGGATGTGCACCGCGCGCGCTTGGAATTGCGCCAGTACATGCAGGGGTTTATGGCCGGTGTGGGCAGCGTTCAGGATGAGGCCTACCAGTTGCACTACCACCTGCCCAATGCGCGCAGCTTCCTGCGCTGTTGGCGCAAAACCCAGTCGCTGAGCGGGCGCGATGAGTCCGATGATATCAGCAGCTTCCGCGCCACGGTGAAAACAATCAACCAGGGCGATCACAAACCGCTGCGTGGTATCGAAGTGGGGCGCGGTGGATTCGCCATTCGCGGTCTTGTTCCTATTACAGCCGATGATGGACGCCATTTGGGCTCGCTGGAAATGCTCTACAGCTTCGACATGGTAAGTAACCAGCTGAAGCAGGATGAGTGGAGCGAGTACGGCGTGTTCATGAACAGCAGCCTCCTGGACGTGGCCACCTCGCTGCAGGACAAGAAGAAGAACCCGCACTTGGGCAATTTCGTGCTAGTCAGCACTAGCGATGCCAGTACCATTAGCGCGGTGGTTCAACCGGAGATGCTCGAAGCCGGTCACAGTTCACTAACGACCATTTACCACGCGGACAACTACGCCATACGCGTCTTCCCCATTCGCGATTACGCTGGCTCCACAATTGGTGTTGTCGCTTTGGCCCGTGATACATCGCCGCAACAGGCCTTGTTGGCTAAAACGCAGAAGTCGTCCATCGGGTTGATTCTGGCCATGATGATTGCCGTGAGCCTTGTCACCGCCTGGCGAGCGACGCGTGTGACACAGCCAATTCGCATTCTCACAGAAGAAGCCGCCAATGTAGCCGCGCACCTGGAGGATCACGAGCATCGCCAGCACCTGCCCTCCAGCATCCTTAACCGCGACGATGAAGTGGGCCGTCTGGGTGGCTCCTTCCAGGTCCTGATGGACAAAGTGTTTGATGCATTGCAGAGTATGCGCAAACAGCACGAGCATCTTGAATGTAGGGTGAACGAGTTCCTGGGCTACATCGATGGCTTGGCCGCCGGGCATCTGAATCAGCCGCTGCCCAGCTACGAAGGCGAACTGATCGGCCAGCTCTTCACCGGTCTGGATACGGCGCAGAAAAGCCTGTTCGAGCTGGTGCAGGCCACCGAAACCAGTGCAGAACAAGTTGTGACGGCCACTCAGGAAATGTGCATCATCAGTGAGAGTCTGCAGAGCAAGGCGAGCAGCGGTGCCGAACAGGCCGGAGATCTTGATTCCCAGGCGCGCTACTTGCGTGAAGCCGTCAGCGGACTTGCCTCCGCCACCGAGGAGCTGACTGTTTCCATCGGTGAAATTGCCCGCGTTTCCTCGGGCGCCGCCAGTGTTGCGGAACAAGCCAATGAGCTGACGGAGCAGGCGCAGGGCACATTCAACTTGCTGCAGGAAGGCAGCAACAAGATCACCGAGGTCGTGGAGCTGATTAATGAGATCGCTGGCCAGACCAACCTGCTGGCACTGAACGCCACCATTGAAGCAGCACGCGCTGGCGAAGCGGGCAAGGGCTTCAGTGTGGTGGCCGAAGAAGTGAAAGGCCTAGCGCAGCGGACGGCGGAAGCCACCAGCGACATCACCGACAAGGTCACCGAGATTCAGGAACAGACTTCCGCTGCCGTCGAAGTCTTCAGTAATGTGGGCGGTGTGATACGCCAGATCAACGAGAACCTGCAGTCCATCGCTTCCGCCGTTGAAGAGCAGCGCGTGGCGACGGGCGAGATCGGCATGAACGCTGAGCAGGCCAATCAAACCGGCAACAGCATCGCCGGTGCCAGCCAGAAAATGGATGTGCTAACCCGGGAAACCAGCGGCAGCGCCGATCAGGTTCAGACAGGCGTGAAAAGTATCGAGCGAATTCTGGAAGATTTGCGCAGACGCCTGCAGAAGTTTAGTTACTAAGAAGAACTCCCCTGCAATACTTCCTTTTGGGTCGCCAGCGCGCGGCCCCTTTTCGTTGCCCTCCAGGCGGGAATGAGCGCAAGGATCAGCATGATGGGCAAAAGGGCGAAGACATAGCGCGTCGACAGCTGAATGGCCACCACGCTGCCAATGGCCGGTGATACAACCCAGCCAGCGCTGCTGACCATTCCCTGCAAGCCGAAGAGTGTGCCACGAACTGCCGCAGGCGTGTGACGCGTGGTCAGCGACGAAATCACGGGTTCGACGCCGCCAATCAGCAGCAGGGCGCTTAGGTAGAAGATCGAGAACCCGCCCAGCCCTTGAATGAAAAGCAGCGGCAAACTGATCAACGCCCCGAAGAGCAGACACAGTCGCAGCAGCCTGAGGCGATCGCGCTTGTCGCCCAGCCGCCCCAGCACAAGGCCGGAAGTCGCCGAAGCCAGCGCGCCCAGGCCGGTGATCATGCCCACAACGGCTGCGCTACCTTCGATTCCACGCAGTTCCTGCACGTACAATGGCAGGTACGGAGCCACCGCCGAGCGTGAAATGCGCAGACAGAAAAGCACGACGAGCAGTAGCAGCACCAGCGGATTCAACACCTGCTTAAACGAACCCAAGGACATGCTACGCCAGGATCCCGCCGCTTGGGGATCGGGCTTTGCTTCGCGTACCAGCGTGATCAGCAACAGCAACCCCAGGAGCATTAGCGCCGAACCCATCATGAAACTGGCGCGATACCCGACGGCGTGTGCCAGCAACCCTCCGGCGGCGGGTCCGAGCGAAAACCCAATGAAAGTAGACGAGGACAGCAGCCCCAGCGCCATCGACATACGACGATCGGGAGTCTGGCTGGCCACCAGTGCATTGGCCGAAGAGATGGTGCCGGTAAACAGCCCCTGACAGAAACGCATCACCAGCAGCTGCATGGGCGTTTGCGCCAGTCCCATGCCGAAAAGAACCAGAACAGCGGCTCCCATGGCACGCATCAGCATCAGCTTGCGTCCGTATCGGTCTGCGAGCATGCCCCAGATGGGCGCCATCAGCCCCATTGGAATGGCGGGTGCGGCGGAGAGCAATCCCGTCCAGACCTTCAGCTGTTGCGGATCGCTCATGCCCATTTCCTGGATGTAATACGGCAGGAAAGGCAGGCCGAATCCAAAGCCCATCAGTGAAAGCAGCTGTGTGAACCACACGACATAGAGCGTGCGCTTCCAGGCACTCATCGGCAGTCTCCGCTCGCGAAGCGGGGTGATGTATCACAGACGCATTCCATCAACTCTCATCCATCTGGCTTAGCCAGTGCGCTTGAAATAGCTCTTGGAAGGCCTGCTGAAACGCAGGCAACTGCTCTGCGGGTACGGGATGTACGGGGTTGTTGCGAATCTTCATCGGGTCCACAAGGCGACCGTGTTCATGGAACTCGTAATGCAGGTGCGGGCCTGTAACGTTGCCGGTGGTACCCACATAGCCGATGACCTGATTCTGTGATACACGCGTCCCCTTCTTCATACCGCGAGCGTATCCATCCAGGTGGCCATAAACGGTGAGATATCGGCTGCCGTGCTTGATTCGAATGGTCTTGCCGGTGCCCCGCTGCCAGCCGCAGAGCTCCACTACTCCATCGGCCGCGCTCACGACCGGAGTTCCCTTGGGGGCAGCCAGATCAACGCCCGTGTGCATTTTGCGCTGCTTCGAGATGGGATGGGTGCGCATGCCGAAACTGGAGCTTACGCGTCTGTAGTTCAGCGGCGATCGTAGAAACTGTTTCTGAAAGCTCTGACCCGCAGCGTCATAGTAGCCCGGTGGATTGGTGTCGGGAGACCAGGCCGCGCGCACTGTACCGCGCTGGCCCTGATACTCGGCAGCCCAGATGCGCCCCTCGCGCACCAGACTGTCCTGCAGCCAGCGTCCACGATAACAAAGACGCTCGCAGCGCAACCAGTATGTATCACCGCTACGCACATCAAGACCGAAATCGATATCCCATTGTAGAATGTCGTTGAAAGCAGCCACCAGCGCAGGGGAAGCACCGGCATCCATCATGCTGAGGTAGAGGCTCTCATCAATTGTACCGGCCAGTTCTACCACAAGCGTGTCGGCACACAGGCTATCAATGGCCCCGGCCCCAGTGACAAGCGGAATGCGCACGCGCCTGACCGGATCCAGGTAGTAACAGAAGTGCTCAACACCACTTGTATCACGGCGCAACTCGAAGCGATGTCCGATCACCAATCGGCGCACATCGTGAAGCTGGGCGAAGCGTCTCTCCAGGTTTGGTTGCAGGCTGTCGACAACGCCTAAGCGAGCCAGCATGCGCGGTAGATGATCGCCGCGCCGCACCTCATCACTGTCCAACAATTCCATCCCCGGCTCAAGCACAGCGTTTGCCGGATTCTCGGCGAGTTGGACATCGACCTCCAAATCAAGATCATCGACGCTTGCATTCTGGTCGGCGTTGCGACAGGCAGAGAGTAGCAGAAGCAGAGCAAGAAGCAGAATTCGTATCACGCGAGTGTTCCGTAATGAGAAAAGAGATCTAGAAAGGCCCGAATGCGGCTGTCCCAGCGATGGTCTTGTTGTGCGTCCAGCAACGCCTGCTGTCCTACCCGTTGGCGAAGTTCGCTGTCAGAAGCCAGGCGGACAATCGCTTCGGCCAAGCCTGGAGTACCGTGATACAGCACACAGTTCACACCGTCCTGCATTACTTCGCGCACGGCGGGTGTGTCCTCCACCAGCACGGGAGCTCCCAGCGCCATGTACTCGAAGACCTTCATGGGAAATCCAATATCCGACCAATCATCGCTGTAGCAGAAGTCGGCCTGCCGGATGTGGGCGGGCAAATGGCTGTGGGGCACGAAATCCGTGAAGAGTACGCGCTCGCCAATTCCCAGCTCCAGGGCCAATTGCTGATAGCGATCATAGAAAGGCCCGTTGCCCACAATGACGAAATCCAGCAGGGGCACACGCTGCATCACGTCAGGTAGCACGGTGAAAATGTCATCCAACCTGCGGTTTGAAATCTTGCCGACAAATGTGAGGAAGAGGCGTCCCGGCTTCTTGGTCGGCAGTGGAACCTGAGCCAGAAAGTCCTCGTCCAGCGTGAATTCCGCAGCGTCCCGTATCACATGAACTGGCCGCTTCGTCCACTGTCGCAATAGCTCAGCGTGAGCCTCGTTGACCGTCGTTACGAAATCGGCGGACCAGAGCGTTAGATGCTCCATGGCCCCGTACAGCAGCGCCAGCAGCCTCCGCAGTGGACTGTTGTTGTTCTTGCGCACCTGGTAGTAGTGGATGCCCATCACGTCGTAACACAAGGGCGCTTGGCGACCGAACAAGCGTAGTAGCGCCGTGCCAAAGCACACGAAGAGCTCATCGACGAACCACACATCGGGACAGAACTCGCGCCTGGCCCTCAGCATCACGGGAAAGAGCAGCAGCCCGAAGAAGAGCATATCGAGACTCTTTACACCGCTGCCCGGAGTTGGAACCAGAAGCTGTCTCACGCCGCGAAAGCGACGCTCTTCGAATCGCATGCGGGTGTTGGGCCCGATGCTCAGCAGCTCCTGTCCTTCGTCACGGAAACGGTCGTGCAAAATGACCCAGCGCAGAATGGCTGCAGGAATGCGGGCTTCGTCCACGGGATGCTGCTGCACCATGCAGATTCTCATGCGCAGCTCCCGGCTTCAGCAGCCGTTTCTCCATGAAACTGCCGTATTGTATCACGAAAGACCTGTTCGTAACGATCCGCGATGACGCCCCAGTTCAACTCCTGCTCAATGCGTCGCCGTGATTCACGGCCCCACTCTGCAAGCCGCTGTTTGTCGCTGGCCGCGTCGATCAGCGCCTCAGCTAGAGCGGCCGGATCCTGCTGCGGAACAAGACGACCATTGCGTCCATCGCCCACAGCCAAGGGGATTCCCGCTACATTCGTCGCGATGACCGCCTTGTGCATCGCCATCGCCTCCAGGATCACATTGGGTAAACCATCGATGTTGCCAACGCGGTCCTTGATGGACGGCATCACAAAAAGGTCGCAGGCAGACATCAGAGGCGGAATTTGATCGCGTAGCAGCTTGCCGACAAAGTGAACCTGATCCGTGACACCAAGGCTGTGACACAAGGTGGTGAGCTCTTGGTGCAGATCGCCCTCGCCACCAATCACTAGTCGTGCAGTAGGTTGCTCCTCCAGCAAGCGGGGCATCGCCCGAATCAGAAACTCAAAGCCCTTTTTGTACACCAGCCGCCCCAAGGCGAAGATCAGTGGATAGCTGTCCAGCAGTCCCAGCTTTTCTCTTGCAACCCTGGCAGCACTTTCATCAGGCCCCTGTTTGAGCATCTGCGGATCAGCTGCATAGGGTATCACGTGGCTGTACTCAGTGGGAAAGCCCAGCTTGCAGATACGATCCCGCAACTCGGGTGAACAACTCGTCAAGCGACTGATACCGCGATTTGTCACACGCGTCATGTAGCTGTAGGGAAAGCGCTTCTCCGCCACGAAGACATCGCTACCGTGCAGAGTAGCCACAACTGGAATGCCGAGTGCCTTGCCCACTCGTACCGCCATGTAGCCGTTGGGCAGGAACCAGTGTGCCTGTATCACATCGGGCTTGAATTCACGGGCAAGCTTCATCAAGCGACGCGTGCCGGTTTCGATCATCATTGGTGCCAGCGCAAGCATGGCTCCCTTGACCTTGACATCGGCCTTGATGGTGCGCGAGTAGCCCAGGATATGTGCCGCGTCACAAGGCGCGTAGCGATAGGCCAGCAGCCGAGCGCGGTCGGCGCTCTGCTCCTCGCGAAGAGTCAGCTCCTTATCCCATGCGGTCAGCACTGTAACCTGGTGTCCTCGGGAGGCCAACTCATCCATCAGGAATTCAACGAAGGGTCCGTTTGTATCACCGGGAAAGCGCGGATAGGTGTGGGTCAACGCCAGCAGGCGCAGCGCTCGTTCACTCATAGTCACTCACCAATGATTTTCACCAGTACACGTTTGCGCCGGCCGCCGTCAAACTCGCCGTAGAAGATCTGCTCCCAGGGACCGAAATCAAGCTTCCCTTGTGTCACGGCCACTACGACTTCGCGCCCCATCACCTGTCGCTTTAAATGAGCGTCTCCGTTATCCTCACCGGTGCGATTGTGCCGGTAGTGGCTGATGGGAGCGTGAGGTGCGAGCGATTCGAGCCAGTCTTCGTAATCCTGATGCAAGCCGGACTCGTCGTCATTGATGAAAACCGATGCTGTGATGTGCATGGCATTCACCAGTACCAGGCCCTCCTGCACTCCGCTCTCGCGCAGGCAAGCCAGGACATCGGGCGTGATATTGATGAATTCGCGGCGGCTGCGCGTGTTGAACCAGAGTTCCTTGCGATAGCTCTTCATTCGCCCGCGATCTCCTTCATGGGCCGCAGTGCCTTCATGCGCATCGCAGCCCGCTCTTCAGGAGTGGTCTTGTAATTGTAGTTGTAAAGGGCGCCCTCCCAGTCGCCGTACATCGGATTTGGCATCACGATGAAACGACGACCGAACTCGGCGGCGTGATCCACAACCTGCTGATGACGGCTTTCAACGCTGCCCTTCTCAAAGAACTCAGCGAAGTCGGCCAGGTTATCGCCAACCAGAAGTACGATCTCACATACTTCGCTGATTGTATCACGGCGAGCTTGCTTAGAAGAAACATCTGTGCGTAGCAGAACATGGCTCTCCTCGACCTGTGGCAGATTCAGCCGCTCCAGATTGAGCAGGGTACCAGCGCGCTCGGCTTCTTTGCGATTGCTGACGTAATACACCTGGTAGCCCATTTCGGCGGCGTGTGTCAGGCACTCCACCGCGCCGGGAATGGCGGGCGCCTCCCCGCGTGCGGTCCAATCGGCCCACCCTTCCGGATAAGCGCTGTTGGCGCTGAGCAGCCAAGCCTGATAGGGTGAATTGTCCAACACGGTTTCGTCCAGATCCACCACAACGGCGCGACAGCTGGAAGCGTCCTCTTCGTACGCCCAGTCGGTCAATCGAGCATCGGCCAACTGCCAGCCCTGAAGTTGAAGTGCCTGCGCCTCAGCCGCCGTCTGCTGCCAGAGCACGGCACCCATGGAATAAGCCATCACACCTCCGTCCTGCTCAATGGCCGAACACAAGTGGATGGTACTTCCCATGACCAGAGCCGTCAGTAGTAGGGTTCGCATTGTATTCCTCCAGGTATGGTGTCTCACAAAAGAAGCTTTTGCTACTCACAGGCTAGATTGCGTCGGACGTTTCGCACAAAGGCCCGCACCAGTCGCGGGTCTTTCGCGCCTTGTGCATTCTCCAAACCAGTGTGCGCATCAACGCCAGCCGGACGCACGCGTCGGATGGCCTGTGATACATTCGACGGGTTCAACCCACCTGCCAGGATCACCGGACGACCGCAAGTCTCCACAAGAGTGCGGCTGATACTCCAGTCGTGGGTTAACCCTGTGGCACCTCGCGCACCGGTCTTCGGATCGTAGCTGTCGGTCAGAAAAGCGTGCACCCAGGGAGCTACTTCTGCAGCCTGCAGAAATGGATCTGTTCCAGGTTGCCCAAGTACCAGACTGCGTATCACACGCATCCCGGGCACCAACTGTCGCAGACGAATCAGCTCGGAAACTTCCGCCTCACCGTGTATCTGCACCCAATTGCAGCCCAACTCCGTCGCCAGGTTGCGGATTTCGTCCGCGCGGTGCAGATAGGTTATCAGCACACTGCGATTTGAAATCCCCAACTCCCGAATGAGTGACGAAGCCCTGTGCAAAGGCAGATCTTCGGCGTGATACTCAAGGGCGAAAGGAAACCCCAACAGGTCGACGCCCTCGCGCAGTAGCATTTCTGCTTCATGTTGATTGCGAATGCCGGCGACTTGTATCACGATTATCCCCAGGCCACGAACATCAGCGCACGCATCAGTTCCAGCATGCTTGAAGGACGATAACGAAGCGTGTGGCTACCACAGCGTTCCATGCCGGGAAAATGCTGACCAATGTCGGCGCGCACGTGTGACTCAAAATCGAGCTCGACATCGAACTCTTCCGGAACCTTCAACAGGCTGTCCTTCAGGTTGGTCGACATTGCCCAGGCAACACCGGCCTCAATCTCTTCCTGCACCGAAAGAGGATGTCTGGCCACCACCGATTCGCCTTCTCCGCTGTGGGTCTCCACAGTTGTCATGGACGGAAGGTGCTCGCGCGCCAATTCGCACATGCGTGTATCACCGCTTAGAAAAATGGTGGGTACGCCCATTTCTGCTGCAAGCAGGCTGTGCAGGCGGAATTCGCTGGAGTCCTCACCGTTCAACCGAATGGAGTGCAGTGCCGTGCTCATGGAATGCGCAAGCGGAACAGCAGCCTCCAGCTTGGTGGAATGATATCCGATCAGGATCAACGCGTTGAACTTCGGCGTCAACTGCTGCACCATGCAGCGTGGATCACGGCTCCAACCGCGAATCAACTGGACCCCCTCTGGCAACTTCTCGTGAATCAGGTTGCGACCATTGCCGTGGGCGTCCTGAACCAAAATTTCCACGGCTTCAGCTTTCCAGGCCCCACGACAGGCGGCAGCCACATCCTCTGTCATCCGCAGACGAGCTTCCTCGTAGCCGCAGCCCTTGCACGAAGTTTCATCCCAGTGTGATACGCCGGCGACACCTTCGATGTCGGCACTGATGTAGATCTTCACGACTGCCCTCCTTTTTGTAGCACGGCCTGCCAGGCCAGGGCATACATCCTGATCTGTTTCAGCATCGCAAGCAGGCCATTGGAACGCACGGCGGACAGATGCTGTGACAGCCCGATTTCGCCAATGAATCCTGCGTCGTCCGCCAGGATATCCGCCGGAGTCTGCCCGTCGTAGACCGACAGCACCAATGCCACCAGGCCCTTAACGATCAATGCATCGCTGTCGCCGCGCAAGCGCACGCTGCCGTCTTCCAGCCTGGCGATCAGCCAGACCTGGGATTGACATCCCTTGATCAGAAATTTCGCTTCGCGCTCTTCGGCCGACAGGGAATCAAGCCCCGCTCCCAGCTCGATCAGGCGCTGATAGCGGCTGTCCCAATCCGGCAGTGCGGCAAACTGACGAACTGCATTCTGTCTGGCTTCCTGGATGGTCATGATACCTCCGTTCTGACTGCAATAAGCTAGCAGTCTGGCAGAAACAGAACCTCCACCGCGTAATCCGGGGCGGCCATACTCTTCAGGGCGTGACGACCGGCCCGCGCGTCCACGACCCGTGGCACTTGCTACATTACAGCCATGATGAGCAAAAAGAAACTCTCCTCACTCAAGGTCATTGGCGACCGCGTTTTGCTGTTGCCGGATAACGATCAGGCGCGGACGGGCGCAGGCCTGTACTTGCCGCCAACGGTGATTGAAAAGGAAAGCGTACGCGGCGGCTATGTCGTCGCAGTTGGCCCAGGCACGCCCTTGGCCAATCCCGACGCTGACGGCGAACCGTGGCAGCAGGACGAGCGCAAGCCACGCTATCTGCCCATGGAAGTGGAAGTAGGAGACTATGCGCTCTTCGTCAAAAAGGCGGCCATAGAAATCACCTATCGTGATACACGCTACATGATCGTCCCACTGGCGGGAATCCTGCTGGTAGAGCGTGATCCGGGCAATATTGATTTGAACAAGCTTCTGGAAGACGCCAAGTCCTGAGCTTGTGATCAGAGCAGTCGTGCCGATCCGGCTTGTTCTTCGCCACAACCGATACCGATGTGGAAGTCGCCAGCGGAATCAACCCAGGCGCGATACATGCCGCTCGAGTTAAAGGGCAGACAGAGCTCGCCCTTTTCGCTTACAGCCACACATCCGCCACTTCCACCCAGCTCGCGAACCCTCTCAAGAGCGGTATCACAGGCTTGCTCAAGGCTGTACTCAGCCAGGCGCACAGCTTCTTCCACAGTGTGCGCGAACACGGCGCGCATAAAGGCCTCCCCGGTCCCTGTAGCTGAAACTGCAATCCGGACGCTGGCCCAGGTTCCTGCACCAATGAGCGGTGTATCACCTATGCGACCCGGGGCTTTATTCGTCATGCCGCCCGTAGAAGTTGCCGCCGCCAGCTCACCCATACAATCGCGGGCAACTGCACCAACTGTGCCAAAGGCTCCGCTGTGATCCAGAATCTGTTGTTGCCGCATGCGCGCCAGTTCCAGTTGCTGCACACGCTCCGGCGTGCGAAACCAATCCGCCTCCTCTGCTGGCTCGCCCAGCGAAACTAGCTCCTGCTCTACTTCCCTGCCACAACGGTAGACCTGCTGACGTTCCAACTGCCTTCGTAGTGCAAGCACCGGATTCCGCAAACGCCGCAGGCCACTCAAGGCGGCAAAACGCGCATCGCTGCCGTTCATCACCGCTGCTTCCATCTCGACATCGCCTGCACTGGTCAGCACAGATCCACGGCCAGCGTTGAAGGCCGGATCATCTTCAAGAACGGCCACGGTCTGCAGTACAGCTTCCAATGCTGTATCACCTTTCTGCAAACACCGCCAGCCACAGGACAAAGCCTCCCGCAGGCCCGCTACTCGACGTGCTCGGTCTGCTGCACTCATGCTATCGAGCTGTATCACGCCGGCACCGCCGTGCAGTGCCAGCAGAGTCGGATGGCTATTCTTCGTTCTCATCTTCCTGTGGCGGGTTTGGCTCACGGTGATCCATTTCGTCGTAAGTGCCCAACAGCTCTGTCAGCAAGACCGTGGCGAAGGCTCCTGCAGGCAGAATGAACTCGAGCGCCAGTCCCGCGCTCAGCGCATCTGTGGCGGACTCGACGCCGACGCTGAGCTTCATTTCAGCAAGGGAAAGCAGAAGATCACGGCGACTGCCCTGAGCTTTCTTGCCAAGCGAACGCCACTGCTCGCTGCGCACGCCCAGCTCGGCCATGGCACGTTCCTCTTGCTCCCCGGCCGGACTATCCGCAGGCGGGTTGAGCATCTTGGATCCCGGCAAGGGCGCCGTCAGTCCCAACTCTCCCGCGTCAAAGCGTTGTTGGTCTACGGTTGGATCGTCGCAGATAAAAGCGCCACCCGACTCGCGACGACGTAACACATCGCCACGCAGGACCGTGGTCATCAAGCCTTGCTCCACGCGATTTGCCAAGGTCAGATTGAACACGGCACTTTGCGCGGCAGAGAGCATCAGGTCACCTTTGCGTATCCGCTGAGGTGCGTTCAGCAGGCGAAGCCCACGTGATACATTTGCCGCCCCATAGCCGAATCGCTGCGGACCATAATAGTTGCGCAGGCCGCCCTCTTCACGCAGACAATCAAGCCGCGCTTCGATACGCTGGAGCGCTTCCTCCTGTGAACAACACAGATCGCGCACGACAATACGAAAACGATTACCCGCAAGGTGTCCACGTCGCAGTTTATTGCCATGTGGAAAAGCCTGCCCGAGTGTGATGCAATCGTGATGAAACCCGCTCAGCGCAGATTCTGCAGATGCCGGTACCGTAATCCACTGCGTTGTCACCGCGTGACGATCCTTCAGTCCGGCCAAGCCGACCTCGGGCCGTGGCACATCGAGGGCACGCGAAACAATGCGCAAGGCATCTTCTGTGTTCATGCCCGTTTTGGTCATAGTTAGCATGAAATGAGCACCGACACTGCCATCAGGCGCGTACTGCGGCAGCTCTTCCACGCGAAAATCTTCAGGGCGGCAACGTATCACGCCCTTCACTTTAGGCAGCGAACTGCACGCCATGGGTGGTTGTGTCACACGAAGTAAAAGCGGACTGAGTGCTTCCTGCATTTGTATCTCCTGGAGACTATGCGCCTTCTCCGGCAAAGCCGATGCGCCTCAACAAAAACACGCCCAGAGTCAGACAACCGACTCCAATGGCCGACATCACAAGCAAAGGTACCATCAGTTCGCTCAGGCTGAAACCACGCCAGAGGCAACCCTCGATGCCAATGACCGCCCAGCGCACAGGACTGATGACGCCAACGCGCTGCAGCCACTGCGGCATGAAGAAGAGAGGCACCATGCCGCCACCAAGCATCGCCATCAGCAGGTTCACGCCCCAACCAATTCCACCCACGCTGGCTTCGCTGCGTCCCATGGAGGCGATGATCATCATCACTCCCGTGAAACACAGTGCTATTGCCAGCAAAACCAGCAGCAGGTACAATGGCTGCTGCACTTGAACACCAAAGAGTGTCACGCCCAGCAGAATCAGGACAAGGCTCATGAGGAAGCAGAAAATGAAACAGGCTAGCGCGCGTCCGCCCAGGATTTTCGCCCAGCCCAAGGGTGAGGCCAGCAGTCGTCGCAGCGTACCACGTCGGCGCTCCAGCACAAGGCCGAGGGCGAATCCTGCTGTAGCCCCCAGCAATCCCCAGATGATGCCCTGCGGAAAGGTGATGGTGAAAGCATTGGGTGGGCCAAATCGCTCCCGCTGAATGCTGAGCTCCTCGACCTTGAGCGGAGTGAAACCGCCCCAATTCTCAGACCCGCGCGAGCTTGAATCCGCTGCATCCATGGTTTCGGTGCTACGGCTCTCCTCTTCGGAAAGGAAACTTTCCAGCGCATCGAAGAAAGTCAGCACATAACCCACATCTTCCTGATTTTCCACCTGGCGCAGCGTATCACGCCAGGCGCTCAGATCCTGCTTCTGCGTATTAAAATCGCTGAAACCCATTTGCATGAACTCTGCTGCTGTCTGAAAAAGCACAGCCTGCAGCATGCCAGCTTCAGCCTTGCGGGAAGGATCGACACCCAGTTTCAGGTTTGCCGGTTCGCCATAGGCAAAGCGACCAAGGCGCTCCCCGAATCCAGGCGGCAGCAGAATCATGGCCGTTGATCTGCCGCGACGCACAGCCTCCCGCGCTCCCTCTGTGTCACCGTGATACGTAACACTCAATTCCGAGGATACGCTCAGCGAATCGGCAAAGGCTATCGAGCGCGCCGTGCTGTCGGCGTCCACCAACGCAACGGGAATCTTGCTACGCCCGCCTTCGCCGCCACCTGAGAAGATGAGTCCGAAAAAGACGGCGTAGATCAGTGGAAAGAAAACCGTGAAAATCATGCCCATGCGATCTGCCAACAGAATGCGCAGATCCTTCCAGGCTAGTGTCAGTAGTACTCGCATACTTACCCCAGTGGGACTAATCTCTCAGACCGCGACCGGTCAACTTCAGAAAGACCTGCTCCAGGTTCGCCTGCTCCAGGCTCATGCCCAGAACACGACCGCGATCCTTCATTGCCGCCAACTGCTCCAGCGGGTTTTCGCCACGAATGATCTCACTGCCGTCGGCAAATCGTACCTCGAGCTGCTGCTCATCACCATACTTTTGCAGCAACTCCTTCACTGGCCCCTCTGCCAGCATGCGCCCGTGATCCACAATGGCAACACGGTCGCAGAGCTGCTGCGCTTCTTCCATGTAGTGCGTCGTGTAGAGCACGGCGGTTCCTGTCTCACGCAACTCGAAGATGCGATCCAGCAGCGCACGCCGCGACTGTGGGTCCACACCCACCGTCGGCTCATCGAGTACCAGCAGATCCGGCTCCGCCAGCAGCGCAACCGCCAGGTTAAGCCGACGCTTCATGCCTCCAGAGAAGGCTTCCACCTTGTCTGTAGCACGGTCGCTTAGTCCGGCGAAGTCCAGACACCATGTGATACGTTTGCGCAACCCGTTACCATGAAGCCCTTGTACACTGCCGAAGAACTCCAGATTGGCCTTTGCGCTTAGTTCCTCATAAAGCGCCAACTCCTGCGGAACCAGTCCCAACCGACGGCGCACTTCTGGTTTTCGCGGATCACCGCCTTTCACGCGTACTTGTCCTGCACAGGGTTCACGTAACCCCGCCACCAGGGATACAAGCGTCGTCTTTCCGGCTCCGTTCGGCCCCAGCAGCCCCAAAATGCCACCTGCTTCCAATTGCAGGCTGACATCATCGAGGGCCAGTGTATCACCGTAGCGGTACTGCACCTTCTCTACACGCAGCATGGCTTCTCCAAAATGAAAGGGGCGACCGCGGCCGCCCCTGTGCACAGCTAGAAACGCAGGCCGTCCATGAACTCCCGCGCGCTCATGCTCTCGCAGGAGAAAATGTGATCGCGCACCTGGCGTTTGCGCTCATCGCTCATGCGATCGCCGACTAGAGCGTTGAACTTGTTCTCCAGATCCTCCTGGGTCATCGGCTCACGCGGATCTCCCTTGGGGTACTCGAGGTATTCGACGAACTCGCGTCTGTCCTTGGTTTTCACACGCACACGGCTGGGTTGCTTGGCCGGGAACATCTGCTCAAACTCGACGCTGGCTTCACCCTTGATGCGATCAATGACCTCCCAGAGGGCCGGGTCCTTCATCTTTGCATCACTGAAGCTGTCGGTGGTGATCTTCTGATCCACTATGGCAGCGGCTACGCAATATGGCAGGCTGTGATCCGCCGTCTCACGGCTGTCGGGACGGTACTTGTGCGGATCAAAGAGAATGTCACACGCGCGGGCGATGGTGGTAATCACGACTTCGTCGATATCCTGCCAGGTCAGGCTGTTGCCCTTCATGACCTTGAGGGTGGCGGAAAGGTGAGTGTGCGTCAGCGCCTCCGTCGGGAAAGCCTTCATGCTGCATTCAAGCACCTTCCAGGGCAGGCCACCCGGCGTCCCGGGCAGATTTCCCAGCAGCGCTTCGTCGTCCCAAGCCTCACCGAAACAGTGCTTCAGGCCTTCCTTGCCCTCAAACACTGCCTCGGTACCGGTGTAGCCCTTTGCGGCCAGCATGGCAGCAAAGACACCCGCCTGGGTCGCCATGGGATCCACCGTGTTCTTCATCATAGTCAGCTTGCCGGCTGTGGGGCAACCGATGGTGTGATTGTGACACGCGCTGATACCGACGGCGTTGACCATCTGGTCTTCCGTCAGACCAAGCACACGTCCAGCCACCAGCGGACTGACGAACTGGGTCAAGGTGGCGTGGTGCCAACCGCGCTCACGCACACCCGGCTTGGCAAACAGGCACATGCGCTGTTCGAACTCGTAAGCCAGGGCGATGCCCACGATCACCTCGCGCATGTCGGCGCCCACCATCTCAGCTGCCGATAGGGCTGCTGGAATGATGTCGGAAGGATGGCTGGGGTCTTCCTTCCAGTAGATATCGTTGAAATCCAGCGAGCGGATCATCAGCGCATTCACCAGACTGGCGTTGACGCCGGGCATGCGATTGCCGTGACCGATGATCGTCGCCTCTTCCTTGCCACCCAACTCGGTGTAGATGTCGTGGACAGCTTTCACATCCTTTGTGGCGACTGCACCGTAAGCACAGCCAACGCTGTCGTACAAATAGCGCTTGACCTCGTGGATCACTTCCTCGGGCAGATCTTCATACCGCACGCCCAGGGCGAAACGAGCCAACTGTCGGGAAAAGCTTTCCATCATGTCCTCATGCGTTTTCATTTCCTTCTTCGTGATACGGGGGTGTCCCCCTGCATGCTCAAGGTAGTATAGATGCCGTGTGTGCCGAGTGAAAAGCACCTAAAATGACGCGGCCGCCCGCAGGCGGCCAACGTCTTGAGAAGGGTACTCTCATCCCTTCCCTGTTCTAGTAATGCCCTTGGCTTCACCTGCCGCTGGCAGCGAAGGAGGGACTTAGGTAACAAAACGAAATCTCACTCGAAGGGCGCCTTCAGGAAGCCGGAAGGCCATCTGTGCCGAATCACGGGAGGAAAGTTACACAATGTTATCAGCGCCGCACACGAAAATGTGCTATGCAGTAGAATGATTTGTCAGCGGATGGCAGGCTCCTGATCCTCAGCAGTTCCGTACAGATACAACAACGCTTCCGCCAGTGTAGCACGCCACATGCCCCAGGAATGGCCTTCATTGTACATGTGTGACTCAAGCGCGATTCCCGCCTGTTGAGTCTGGGCGATGAAACGGCGAATGGGCTCCTGTAGTGGTTCCAGATCGTAAAAACCGTAATTCAAATAGATGTGATACGTATCCGACGGCTGTCCCAGTATGCCTAAGCTCTGCTCGTCGGGAATGTAAGGGCTCATCAGCGCCAGTTTGTGAAAGCAATCAGGATAAGTGCGTGCCAGATACAGGGATATATTGCCGCCGTTGCTGGAACCTAGACAGGCCCAATGCTCCGGATCATCGCCGTGTGTCTCATAGTGTTCCATCACGAAGGGGCGCACGGTCTCCACAATGAAACGGCCAAAATCCACCTGCTGAGCCGCTTCATATTCATCCCGCCGATTGATGGCAGGAATACAGACACAAATCGGCAACTGCACTTCCGGCTGCTTCTCAGCCAGCCAGGCCAATACGTTGGCCAGCCTACCCAGACTGATGAAATCAAGACCGTCGTGCACAATCAACACGTCGTGCATCACGCATTCTTTGTACTTCGGAGGAAGAAGCACACGTATCACACGACTGTTGTTCAACTGAGGACTGAAGAACTCCTCGTGTGATACAACCCTCGGTGATTCAAATCCATGATCCTCGATCTCAGGATGAGAAGGATACGCCGGCATTTTCAATTCCGAGTTGTCTCCATATCCTCCCTGGATGCGCCTGGGATTCAGTGGATCCAGAAACCAGTCCCCGCCATTGCGCACCAGTTTGTAATCCAGGCGTGCATCACGCGGGCAGTGCAAGCGGTAGTACCAGAGATCGGTGCCATAGAGTTGGTGCATGTTCAATCCGGGAAGCCAATCCGTCATGTCGCCGGCAATGGCCAATCCACTGCCAATGCCGGAGTAGAGAAACCAGGCACTGCTGTCTTCGCAGATCGGCGCTCCATCGAGAGGCAGATGGTGCACAAGACTGTCCACAACGCTTTGGCGCTTGGGCACAGGCAACTGGTTGAGTTGGTTCAGCAGCGCATCCATTGTCTGCGCCTCTGCATAGAGTGTGACACAAAGCATCACGCATAGGAGAACCAAGACTCTTGGCCTGTTCATGGATCCACCCCTTGTCTTCTTCCAGGTGGTGTGACGACTCGAGTCGTTCCCTTCAAGCCTAGCTGCCTTGCTAAGATAGCCAAGGGAAAGCGCTCACGTGATGAAAATCTGCAACCCTGGTGCTGGCGTAATTCTTGCATTACGAATGTCTGCAACCCGCATTCCAGCCAAAATGAAGCAGAGCAAAGCTGAGTGAAGAGATGATCCGTTGATTGTGTCTTATAGTCCTTACATCCGGTCAGGGAGGAAATCATGGAGATGAAACACCTAGCCTTCTTGCTAATTCTAGCAGGCCAAGTGTTCGCACACGGTGTCGCGGTACTGGACGCCAGTTTGTGCACGTATCTGCCACTGCGTGCAACAGAGACTTCTGTAGAAGTAGAGAACCAGGTCGCTCAAGTCTCCACACGCGCAGAATTCCGCAATCAGGGAGTGCAGGACGCCACCGTCAAGTACGCGTTCCCCCTTCCCGATGGCGCGTCGGCCACGCGTCTGCGCTGGTTTGTAGAAGGAACGTGGCACGAAGCCTCATTTGCCGCCACTCCGCAGGATACCACCATGCCCGGCGAAGATGGCATGCATCAGACTCTGCGCGCCTATCTGGGCGAAAACCCGGTGTATTACCAGATCAGCACACCTGTTCACGTGGACAGTCTGCTGATCGTCGAGCTGGATTACGTCGAGCTTCTGCCCTACGCCGACGGTGTAGTCAGCTGGACCTTCCCGGCGGATTATCACCTGCTGCAGACCGCGCCTCTGGTGAGTCAAGAATTGAACCTCAACCTGATTTCAGAGCGGGAAATCACCGAGCTGTGGATGAACGAGGAATACGTGTGCAACACGGAAAACGACGGGCACACGGCCTCGGTGAACCTCTTGCGGGAAGCCTGTTACGCTACGGCAAACTATCACGTCAGCTACCGACTCTCAACAGACGACCTTGGGCTCTTTGCACTAAGTACCATGCTGCCGGATAGTCTGGTGCCCGACGAAGGAATGGGAGGCTTTTTCACCTTTATCGCCGAGCCCGATCCCGACGATGCTTCGACGGTCATCGAGAAAACTTTCACGCTGATCATCGACTGTTCGGGAAGCATGGGCGGCAACAAAATCGTGCAGGCGCGAGAGGCTGCGACGTATATCGTAAACAACCTGAACGAGGGCGACCGCTTCAATCTGGTCGGCTTCAACAGTACGATTACCTCTTTTGCGGCGGATCACGTTGACTTTAATGCAACAACCCAGTCGCAGGCCCTGAGCTGGATCTCACAGCGCTACGCAACCGGTGGCACATATATCTCCGGTGTGTTACAAGAAGCAATTCAGCAGTTTGCCGACGACGAGGCAGGAAATGCCAACATTATCATCTTCTTCACCGACGGACAGCCGACGGTTGGTATCACAGACGAAGACGCTATTCTGAGTCTTGTCAGCTCTGAAGTAAACAGCCTTAGCGTGCCGATTTTTCTGTTCCCCTTCGGCATCGGCAGGGACGTCAACCGCAGTCTGCTAGGCAACCTGGCTGTGCAGAACAATGGCATCGTGGAATTCGCCGCAGACAGCGAGCTTGAGTCGTGTATCACAGGCTTCTATAACCTGATCCGCAATCCAGTGCTCCTCTCGCCAAGTATCACATTCAGTGGTTGTACCATTGATGAAGTGTATCCGGTAGCTCTGCCGAATCTCTATCTGGGACGCCAGATGCTGGTGAGCGGCCGCCACAACGGCGGGCCGTGTGCCATTGAGTTAAGTGGCATGGTGTATGGCGAAGAGGTGAGCTACACCTATGAAGTCACAATGGCACAGGAGAACATTGAAAACAGGCGCTTTCTGAGCAAAGTCTGGGCATCGCAGAAAATCGAGTATCTCACGGCTTTGTATTACACCTATGACGAAGGCAGTCCCGAAGCGGAAGCCCTCGAAGAGGAAATCACGGCACTAAGCCTCGCCTTCGGTGTACTTAGCGAGTTCACCTCCTTCGGCGAGGAAGTGGATGTGGAGGAGCCGCGCGATCACGATGTGACACCGCTGGGCTTCGCCCTCAAGGGTAACTATCCCAATCCCTTCAACCCCACGACAACCATCGCCTTTGAGGTGACACAGCCCTTCACCGGTGCTGCCGTGTTGAGGATCTACAACATGATGGGTCAGCTCGTTCGTGAGCTACGCATACTGGTGCACGGCACTGGCGAGTACTCGGTGGTCTGGGACGGATGTGATACAAACGGGAATCTGGTGGCTAGTGGTAACTACGTCTACACGCTGAGTATGAACAACGCCATTGCAGGCTGCAGGATGACTCTGCTGAAATAGGCGATGAGCCGGACTCGTTGGACTTCGGGCTGGCTTGCTACGATACCCCCTCATGCCGCATCGCGGCGAGCCGGGTGCGTCCTAGTGATGTACCCGGCTTTTTACTCCAGGGGAAGCTCCGTCAAATTGTACTCCAGGCTGCCCAGGCCGATCTCCGCCGCATACTGGAAGAGGTAGTCCATTTTCACCTGCGGATGCTCGCGCTCCCAGATGTTCTCGCCATATGCGCGTTGGCACAAGTCGTAACACGCGCGATCAACGGCAAGCGGATCCCAACCTGCCACCACACCCAGATCCGGAGCGACGGGATCGCTGGGCTCGCCCATGCAGTCGCAGTGTTTCGACACATGGTTGATGACGTTGATGTAAAAGGCGCGACCACTAAACAGGCTGGCTGCCGCCAAGGCATACTCGGTCATTTTCGTGTAGAAGCCGGTGCCGATGGGCGTATTCCAATCGAAGCCGATGGCACCATCGCGACAGACCGTGAGACATTCGCCACAGCCGATACATGTGTCACTTGCCAGCCGTGGATGATCGTCATCCTCCTCCAGCGCCAAGGCGTCCGTAGGGCACCACGTGACACACGCGCCGCAGGTCGTGCACTTCTGCGCATCAAAGGCGGGTCGAAAATCGGCGTGCTGCGCCAGCTTTCCCGCGCGCCCACTCAGTCCCATGGCCAGATTCTTAAGAGCAGCCCCCATGCCAGCCATCATGTGGCCCTTGACGTGTGACAGGCAGACCAGGACATCAAAGAAAAAGACATCGCTCGCGAGCCAGGCGGTTGTGATCTGCTTGCCGGGCACGGCCACTGCTTGCTGATTCTGGCCATTGAAGCCATCGCAGATCAAAATGGGCGCGCCGACGCGATCCGGCGTGAAGCCATGATCATAGGCAGTGCTGAGGTGCTCGTAGCTGTCACTGCGCGAGCCCTTGTACAGCGTGTTGGTCTCAATCAGCAAAGGACGACCGCCGTGGCCACGGACTTCCTGCACCAGTCCCGCTACCAGCTCGGGCTTCAAGTAGCCGTTGTTGCCACGCTCGCCGAAATGCTGCTTCAGCGCCACCAGCTGGTTCCGCTTGATCATGGAAGCCGGTTGCAGTGTGCGGAAGAGTTGTAACACGGCGGCGGCCCACTCCTGGACTGACCGCCCATCGCCAAGCGGGATGTAATACACGGGTGCCGGAGTCTGCACAGGTAGCGGAGTAAAGGGACGAAGCTTGATCTCGCCGAATGCGCTACTGTTTGACATGGATTACCTCCTGTTGGCAACAGGCCGATGCCTTGGTGATACAAGTGGAAGGGATGATACTACTCAATGGGCGCTGATACCAGAAGCCAATCGATCAGGCAGTTGATGGAGCCCTATGCCTTTTGCAGGCGCGCTACATCTTCTTTGCTGCCGTGGATGACCATGCGGTCTCCGTCCTGCAGGCGCAGTTCAGGACCGGGCATGATCTGCTCCATTCGCTGACCGGCGTGTGACTTGGTACTATGACGCAACACCAGTACCACTTCGATGCCCATGCTTTTACGCAGGTCCAGCTCGCTCAGACTACGCCCGTGATAGTGCGCGGGAACTTCGATTTCAGCCATTGAGAAGCCGGGTGAAGTATCAGCACGGCCCATACGCATGGCGTGCTGCACTCCGCTCTCAACGCCGCCCAACAGATCCTCGCAGGCAACAGCATTGTGATACGCTGCCACAACATCGGAACGCATCACAGATCCAATCAGGCGGCTGCGATCCTCGCTGTCCACAACAGGAATCTCGTCGATGTTTTGCTCGGCAAACTCACGCAGGACCATGTCCAGCGTGTCGTCAGGCGTCATCGGCATCACTTCGACATTGGCGATATCCTCAACGCGCAACACCGGTGCAAGGTGCTCAACATCGAAGAGCAGGCGACGAATGTCAGGGTAGGAAATGGTTCCAGCCAGCTTGCCGTCCGCATCGAGCATGCAGAAGGTGGCGTGAGTACCGTGCTCGCTCATCAGCTCAAGCAGATGCTGCACACGCATGCTGAAGGGCACGGTGACGACTTCGGTGTGCATCACCTCTTGCACGCGGATACCAGCCAGAATATTGACATCCCGGCCTTGATCCAGATGAATCCCCTTGGCCGCCAGCTTGACGGTGTAGATGCTCTCCTTCATCAGACGACCGGCAATGATCGTCGCCAGAATGGACGACAACATCAGCGGCAGAATCACCTTGTAGCCACCGGTCAACTCGAAGAGAATGAGAATCGCCTGCAAGGGTGCGCGCGTTGCAGCCGCCAGTACAGCGGCCATACCTACTAGCGCGTAGGGGCCGTAATTGCCACTGACCAGACCTGGCGTCAGCAGGTGAGCCGGATACCAGATCACCCCACCCAGCATAGCTCCCAGAAAGAGCGAGGGCGCCAGAATACCACCGGAACCGCCAGAACCCAGAGTCAGGCAAGTCGCCAGAACTTTGGCAACCATCAAGCCCGCCAGCAGCATCAGCGGAAGGTGCCCCAGCAAAGCTTCTTCGATGAACTCGTAGCCCACACCGTAAACGTGCGGCAAACCGCAGGCGCCAACAATACCCAGGCCAAGTCCGCCAACGGCCGGCTTCAGCCAATCAGGGAACTTCCACTTGTCAAAAAGCGACTCGCTGCCATCCAGGGCTTTCACAAAAGCTACGGCAACAAAGGCGGCCGCCGCTCCCAGGAGCGCGTAATAGAGCAATTCTGAAGGACCGGCCAGTGAGTACGTCGGCACGGCGAAAGCGGGTACATTGCCCAGATAGTAGCGCGAGATGGCAGTGGCAGCAACGGCTGAAACAATGATCGGGCTGAGCTGTGATACTCCGAAATCGCCCAGGATCACTTCAACCGAAAACAGCATGCCCGCGACCGGGGCGTTGAAGGTTGCCGCAATACCGGCGGCGGCACCGCAACCGACGAAGGTCTTCAGGCGACGTGCGCTGACACGCATCAAGCGACCCAGAACGCTGGCCAGCGAGCTGCCGATCTGAACAATGGGGCCTTCGGAACCGGCCGATCCGCCTGTACCAATGGTCACTGCGCTTGCAACCACTTTGGCCGCGGCCACGCGTCCGCTGATGACTCCGCCGCGTCGGGCAACGGCAGCCATCACTTCGGGAACGCCATGCCCCTTGGCTTCTTTGGCAAAGAAGGCGACGATGGGGCCAACGATTAAACCACCCAGCATGGGCAGCAATAGGCGCAAATACCAGGGAGTTGCCAGCAGTTTGGCGATGGTGGGTTCGGTGATGTGGTAGCTGAGCATTTCAACCTGCGCAATACACCAGCGAAAACCAACGGCACCGTAGCCGCCGATGAGGCCAATGAGGATCGCGATGATCAGATTAAATGAGTGCTCACGCGACGTGAAGCCAGCGAACGCCTTGCCAGCTACTTCCAGGATTCCTACCCGAGGACCTCGCTTCGTCATCCTGACAATCCTTTGCATCGGTGCTCCGTCCAGACCCGGAGGATGTGAAGCCGCCGAAAACAAAAAGCCCCTTTTGGGAAAAGAGGCTTTGAATACCGCGTACGGGATTCGAACCCGTGTTACCGGCGTGAGAGGCCGACGTCCTAAACCACTAGACGAACGCGGCAAAGACCCAGAAAGTATATTGCTGCGATCTGTAAGTCAATAGGCAATGGGAAAAAAGAAGCGGGAACAGATCGAATCTGCTCCCGCCTCGGGTCAAGCAAAGTCGCTTTACTTCAGCGGTAAATAATCGGCATTCTCCAGCAGTTCCGGCTCACCGGAACCCAGAATGTTCAGCCGCTCCTGCTCCGCCTGCGCACGTGCTGCCTGCTCCATCTCCAGCCTGGCCTCGTCCATACGGCCCTGCATGCCTGCTCCCAGCAACGAAAGCAGCTGAGTAAAAGTCAGCTCTGGATAAACTTCGCGCACCTTGGCCCAAGCGGGCAAATCGGCCTCTATACGGGCGCGCTCGATGGCCTCCTCAAGACTACCCAATTCGTCCACCAGTCCATTCCCACGGGCGGTGCCGCCGGACCAGATCTGGCCCTGGGCAATCTCATTCACTTCATCCCAGCTCATCTCACGGGCATCGGCCACCTTCTGCACGAAAGTACGGTAGAAGTGGCTCATATGAGTCTCGATGTCAGCCGCCTGCGCATCGGTGAGACGACGTCCCATCACGGGCAGCGTGGGCAGCTTAATGCCGACGCCGCCATCGATCAAACTGATGGGAAGCGCCATTCCTGCACCGCCCAGGCACTCGCTCTTGCCAGCCCAGACACCATCCTGACGCAAACGTGCGTGCTCAAAGGCGCCGGTGTTGAAAAACGCGCCACTAGCGACACCGATAGAGCCGGTGATGGTGGTCGGTGTACTGTAGATGCGATCGCCAAGCATGGAGAGATAGTAGCCACCGCTAGCCGCCAGGAAGCCCTGACTGATGATGAGAGGCTTTTCTTCTGCCAGAAGCTGCATTTCACGCCAGACCAGATCCGACGCATAACCGCTGCCGCCAGGCGAATCGACATGCAGCACGACCGCCTTGATGGATTCGTCCTTGCGCGCATCGGCAAGCTGCTTCACCAGCGTCTTGTGACCAATGACGTAGGGTCCAATACTTTCGCCGCCAATGATCACGCCGGAAGCGTAGATCACAGCGATGTTGCGATCATCCATCCAGTGACGACGCACATCGGAGGCCGGACGGTAGTAGCTTGTCGAATGCACTTTACCGCCGTCGGAATCATCTCCCGTATTGATTTTGATGAAGCCCAGGTTGATGCCGCTCTTTTCGTCACCACTGCGGTTCAACACCCAGTCGTTCACGTGGTCGTCGTAGAAAGTGGTATCGATAAGGCCGAACTCAAGCATCTGCTCGGAAGTCAGGAAGTAATGGTCCTCCATGAACTTCATCTGCTGATCGTTGAAGCGATAGCCTGCCTGAATCTCGTCCACCATGTATTCGTAGATCTCATTCAGGGCGCGTCCAACATTCTGGCGGACCTCGTCCGACATGCTGGCCAGGTCATAGTTCTCACCGGCACCCTTGTAAGCGCCAGCATTAAACCGCACGTAGTCCACGCCGGCGGCATCAAAAGCATCGCCCCAATAAATGCTCTCGCGTCCCAGCGTGGGTAACTCGGCACTACCGATGGGCAGCATGGCGCGATGATCGGCGACGGAGGCCAGGAAGAGGCTTCCCAGGCCCATTTCGTGGCAATAGAACCAGACCTCGTTGCCAGTGCGCTCCTTGTACTCTTCAATGCGCTTACGGATTTCGTAGAGGATGGCCGGGCTTGCTGTAAAGCCGGGCTTCATGTTGATCAGCAGGCTATTGACAGCGTGACTGCTCTCAACCGCATTCATGTCTTCGTAGAAATCCGTCAAGGTGAATTTGGTCCCAACGTTGAGCCATGGATACGTACCCGCGATGCCGGCCAACGACAGGCTCGCCACCTGATCTCGCTTGCGAGGAAGGGGAACATGATTCAGGGCACTGGAGCTCAAGTGCACTCGATAGCGCGGAGCTGGCTCAAAATCCTCATTGTTACCGTACTTGTCGCTGTCGAAGCCCGAGTAGATGCCGCCCAGACCCAGGTGATTCAAGTACAAGGTGGCACCCACGGCATACTCTTCATCACGCAGGTTGTAGGATCCGTTCAGAATGACACCATCCAGCGGCTCAATTTCTGCACCAAACCAGTAATGGTCATCGGGAGCATCCACGAGCCGGGCGTAGTGGAAGTCGGCTGTCAGTGCCACGCGGCGCGTCCAGGGGCGCAAAGCGATGGACTCATCCCAGGTCAAATTGGGATTGCCATAGTCTTCTCCCAAGACCCAGGAGATGTTGGTGGCACTGGAGATCCAGCGTGTGGGAAACTCCAGACTTGAGAAGGTGAAAACATCTGGCTGCTTCAGCGTGTCAGCATTTCCCGCAGACCAATTGTAGCTGAAGCCCATCATGTGCTTGGCATCGCCAAAGCCCATGCCCATGCGGAAGCGGTTGGCAAAGGTATCGCCCGTAGGCGTTTCCTGGTGTTCCACGCCGAAACCAAGCGTCCCCAGCTTGAGAAACGCGCCCCAATCTGCATACTGGGAATGCGTGTCCGAAGCAATCGGGCCGTAATACTCGATTTCCGCGGTTTCCGAATCGTAGGCAAGTGACGCTGGCAGGTAATAACCGCCGACCGCGCCACGCGCCAAAGCGTAAGATCCCGGCAGATAGGAATACTGACCGGGATCTCGTGTAATCGGTGCCAGATCGGCGGCAATGGCCACCAGTGGGCACAAGGCTAACATGAGTAGACTACGCATATGGACTCCTTCCGTTTGCTGGCAAGTGTTGTGGTGTTATACACCTCTAAAGGAGTGCTCCGACAGGGGTCACGGAATTAGGTTACAGAGTCAGAGGAAAAATCTGTCGTGTGACACATCGGCAACAATATAGGAATGGTGGAACACTTTGCTCGTAGACACAGAGCACCAGAAAACAAGATCGCTGACCGCTAGAACCGTATAACCCTGCAGCGCATGCTCGCAAGTGGATGAGAAAGCTGCTTCGGCGCCCCAGAAAAAAGAACGCCCGGCACAAGGCCGGGCGACGGATGGTCTTTCTGCTGGCTGTCAGCTAAAAAAGCATGAACGCCAGGATGAGAACGAGCAGAAACACTGGCGACGAGAAGTACAAGTCGACGCGCCGACGAATCTGTTTAAGCTCACTCCTAAAGGTTCTCATCATTCCCCCTTCGAACTCCGGACCGTGACACCACCTGGCTTTCGCGACCCCCATCGCATCGCCTTGAACGATCAGAGTTCCATTGAAAGACGCATTTCCGATTTGCGAGTAAGTACAGAGCAATGTGCGTGCCAGAAAATTCACAACACACGAATGCTTTCATTTCAAAGACTTAGCGAATATCACATCCGTACGCTTCGCAGAGAGTGTCTAGAATCCGGCGCCGCGGTGAGTAATTCTCACTTACCGTCCACTAGCTGTCCCGGTGCAAGCTCGTACTGCGTCTGCTCAACAAGACCGGCCCCCAATACAGGCTGGCGACAAGCAGTAGCGAAAGCAGGCTCAGGCGGATTCCCCAGATCCACCCCATTGGACGGTACACCAGTTCAAGCTCGTGCTCGCCCGTGGCCTCCACAGGAACTGCGCGCAGGCAATGATCGGCGCGAAGAAGGGGTACACGCTTGCCGTCCAACGTAGCCGTCCACCCCTTAGGAACCCAGATCTCCGAGAGCAAGGCCAGTGTCGGACTGCTGTTTACGATGCGATAGCGAATGCGCTCAGGCTCGTAGCTCTCGATACGACCAATGGCCTCTCCGCCGGACGACCCCAGACCCGGATCCTGCTCCAACAGCACCTGCTGGTGCGGATCGAAAGTCCCGCTCGTGATACGTGCCAAGTGTTGCTCGGCGGGTAGCACCTCGATCTGGGTGGGGAAACTCAGGCGCGGCAGTGCATCCTTGTTGGCCAGAAGCACACCATCACTGTAACTGCCCAGCATTTCAAAACCCGGCAACTGCGAACGACTAAGCACGTAGCGCACGTTGAGCAGATCCAGCAAATGCGGGTGCAGCAAGCCGCCGGACTGCTGATCGGCTGTCGCCAGCAGCTCCTGCATCACGGCCAGTTTAGCTCCGTGATAGCCACTGATGGAATGCAGTCCGTACCAGGCTGCCTCGTTGTGGCTGTAGCCGTCTTTTGGCCAGACGCGAAACTCCTGCTTGTCCGGCATCTTCGCGAGCTCACGCATGGCGCCGGTAGGCTGGAACCAGGCAGCGGGATCACGCGCCTTCTCCCAGTTCATGGTACGCAAGTCCATTGGCAGCAAGTCGACGATCAGCAGCAAAAGCAAAGCCGCCAACAGATGCGCGGGTTTGATTCTGCCTGAGGCCAGCGCCCCGGCAAGCAACATCATAACGCCCAGCAAAGCCAGAGTTCTTGCCAGATCCTTGTGATACATCTCGGCACGAGGTGCGCGCAGAATGCCCATTAGCTGACTCAGTTGCTGCTGGTTGGGCTGAATGCCCTGCTGGCGCATGTAATACACGGCGCGTTGCTGATCCATGGGTGCGACATAGCTATCACCGGGAGCCAACGGTTGGTCAGGAGAGGGCGCCGTCTGCAGAGCGATACCGGCCAGCGCCAAGAGCAGAACGCCCGTACCCAGCAGGAGCTGAATCCTGCGTTTGGACGCTGCACCTTCTGCGTATGCGCTAACCAACGACTGCAGTCCCTGACCGGCAATCAGAACCAGCATCAACTGTAAGGGTGCGATGGCCCACATATGAGCACGGAACTTGCCGAACAAGGGCAGATAGTCAACGAAAACCTGGAAGAGCGGATTGTGCTCTCCAATGCCGATGAAAAAAAGCACGATCATCGCGGGCAGACCGGCCCAGATCCAGCGACGACGACGCGAATCCATAGCTGTCAAGACGAAGAGCGGCAGCCAGAGCACACCCATGTAGAGCGGAAAAGCCGTGTACTCGAGCGCGCCCCAATAGTTGGAACCGCCAAAACCACGCGCTCCGGGAACCAGCCAGCTGAGCAGATCTCCAGGTGGATAGGAGTAAGCCGCCGCATACTGTCCGCCAGCAACCGCAAGTTGATCACCGGCACGCATGCTAATTCCACTGTACTCCAATACAGGCAAATAGAGAAAGGCCGCCAAGCCAAATCCCAATGCTACCCAGAGTGCGGCGCGCAACAGAGAAAGTGCACGCTCTTTATTGTCGGTAGAGTTTTGTATCACGCGGACAAGTGCGTAGAGTCCTGCCAGAATCAGGAAGTACCAGGTCATCTGCACATGTTTTGCGGTCATCATCATGCCCAACACCAAAGCCGCAGGAGCCAGATTGCGCCAGCTCTTCTCCCGAATCAGCCGCTCTAGCCAGTAGAGACCCAGCGGCATCCAGCAGACGGTCCAGAGCTTGATGGTGTGACCGGCCCCCATGAGACCGGCTAGCGTAGTCATCAGAATCAGATTGGCGCCGATGACAACGCCGACCCTGCGCTCGACGCCTGTCAAACGCAGATAGAGCACGCTGCCCCATCCCATCAAGACCAGATGAAAAAGGTGTTGCGCCAAAGGATCCTTGCAGAAAGGAATGAAGAGCCCCAGCAGCCAAGTGAACAGCACAGATACCAAATAGCTTGGCGTCACCATCACACTGCCGTAACACGGCATGCCACCAAACACGTAGGGAATCCACTGGGCGATTCGACCGTGCTGGAAGAACTGCTCTGCTCCAAACTTTGAAAAGGGCATGGATTTAAGGGTATCAGCGGGAACCAGCGACTTCCCCGAGAAAATCGGCGCCAGAACAATCAAAGCGACTGCTAGAAACAGAGCCAGCGGCCAGAGGTTGCGTACTCTCTCCTTCACCTAACCCTCCTTGGAATGGTGATCCGACTCCCGCCGGAAATGTGGTCTCAGCATTCGCCGAAATGTTGTGCTGCGTCCGCTCAGCTTCGCATAGAGGTACAGAACAGGCAGATACCCCAATAACAGCAGCAGATTGCGCCAGATGTAGTACATGAAGCCAGTTTGCTCACCAGCCAGCAACTGCGACCAACAGCGACTGTAAAACAAGGCCAGCACTAACCAGGCCACACTCGCAACATTGGCCAGGATCCAGGGAATTCCCTGACGAATACGGGGTAACAATTGTATCACAAAGACAAACAGCAGGCAGCAATACACGCTCCAAGCGAGAATCTGATTCTGCAGTGCAGGCAGCAGATCCAGCGGCCCCAGCATCTGCCAGTCCAGTAGCAACGCCATCACAATGGCCAGCATACCGCCAAAGGCCACGCGCCAGGGCTTGCCGACGCTGATCAATAGCGACAAAGGCAAGTATGCCACGATCAGTGGAATTGCAGCGACGCAAGTCCACTGGTACAGTTCCGCACCCTGGATGTAGTTCGGTAGGAGCAGATGTAGAATCCATGGCAGATTGATGAATCCCAGTCCGAGCAAAGGCAGGAGGGCCACCAGTAAAAGCAGATTCTGCCGCATCATTACCCGGGCCATTTCATCCGTCGCCTTCTTCTCGGCCACGCCGCGCGAATATCCTGGAATAAAAACCGTCATCAGCACACTTGGCATCAGAAGCAGCGCCTCTCGCAGAAGCACCGACTGTTCAAACAAGCCCAGTGCGTGCGGCTCAAAAATCCGTGATACAACAAGACGATCTGCTGTGGCAAGCATGGTGTTTGTTAGCGCAACCATTGAGATCGCAATGCCCTGGCGAAACAACAGGTCGCAGCTATGTGCTTGAATGCGAAAGCGCAACTCTCGCAGCCAACGTATCACAAGCCAGCCATCGACAAAGGTGAAACTGATTAGCATGCCTGCGTAGAGCGCATACAAGCGCCAAGGTTCAGGAAGAAGAACCAGCAGTGTTAATACAAGTCCCACGCGAATCAAGCCGTGCAGGAACTGCGCCCACGCCAGCGTTCGAAAGCTGTGTGTTCCCGAAAGGTCGCAGTAGAAGAACTTGAAGAGGTAGTTCCCCGCACCACAGAAAATTGCAAGTACAGCAAGGGTAAAATTGGGCGATGGGAAGCTCTGATTCAAAGACCACTGTCCCAGCGCCACCAGCACTAATACACCCCCTAGTAGCAGGCCCACGCCAAGGGAGCTTTCACGCAAGGCTTTGTACTCCGACGGAGTGGCCTTTGCCATGGGCAGCAAACGCACAAGAGCATCGGCAAATCCCATCGTTAACAGCGGTGCGATAAGAATCAACTGGTTTGGCAACGCCAACAATCCTAAGCGCTCCGGTCCCAGGATTCGTGATACAATGACACCAGAAAGCAGCCCCAGTATCCTCGCACCTAGTCGTGCAGCAGCAAGTCCACCAGCAGCTCGCAGATCGGCTTGTGCGCTCATTGCACCCCCACCAATCTTCTCACTCGGTAGGCGCGTACTACATTTCGCAGCGGTTCAGGAAGCAGGCTGTAACACAACAGTGCAAATTCGCGATATCCCAGGCCACCGTGCTTATTCAATTCAGACAACTCCTGACGAGCGCGGCGCGTTCGGTTCCCCATCAAGGCAGCACGGGCTACTTCCAATGAGTATGCACGACGCCTGGCGGCCGGACTTAAATCTTCACAATCGGGCTGTGACACAGAACCAGCATCCACTGGATCTACACCGCCCTTTCGCCGGAACTGCGCACATTGTCGTGCAATGTCAGCGTAGGCAGCCTGAAGCGGCCTCCTCCGGAAACTGATGGATTCGGGGTTCATCACCCAGTCGGATAGAGTTTGCGGAAGATTGGTCAGCTGGCCGATTTCGCTCAACCGCAGAAAGAGATCATAATCCTGACTGCAACGAAAGAACTCGCGGTAACCGCCAAGCGCAAGAAGTGCAGCACGTCTGACCATGATTGAGGAATGCTGAAACAGATTGATGCGCAACAATCCGCTGTAAATCTGCTTTGGATCGGTGATTACCTCGGACTCACCAAGTGGCTCTCCTTCGCTACTGACCCGTCGCACACGGCAGCCCGTCATGAGAAACTCGGGATGTGAATCCAATAGCTCCACCTGCCGTGCCAGGCGCTCATGGTGACACATATCCCCGCAGTCGATGCGTGCAAGCAACTCGCCTCGCGCCTCTTGGATACCGTGATTCAGTGCTCTCGTCAGGCCCTGATTCTCCTGGCGTATCACGCGAATTCTTGTATCACCAAAACTGCGTGCTACATCCCCTGATCCATCGCTACTGCCATCATCGACCACGAGGAGCTCAAACTCGGTGAACTCCTGGCACAGTAAAGAGTCGAGGGTGCGTGGAAGCTCGTCTGCTCCATTGTAGACCGCTAGCAAAACCGTAAGACGCAAGGCGTACCTCTTTGCCATCATCATCAACAGGCCGGATCACTGCTGCAAAGGGACACTCACAGCAGCCAGCTTTCGTTAATATATCCTTTTGCATCGCGGGAGATAACCCGCATGGAAAGAAGGAGTGCAATGTCTGCCACCTATGAGTCGCTGCGCGCGTGTCTTGCTGATCCCCGCTTCCGCGACGAAAGTCTGCGCTGGCTGGCTGGCCTTGCGGATGGTTCCGGCGGATATCGTCTGTGGCAGGACGCGCCCGTTCATCCCCTTTCCACTGCGTTTGCCGTGTTCCTACGCGAGCTGCATGGCGATCTTCCCCTGCCAAGTTCAGCGGAGGCCGATAACATCATCGAGCGGCTGCTTTCCTGGCGTGACACAAACTCCGGACTGTTTGACATCAATCTGGATCGCGAGGCTCTGGGGCCACGGCATGATCGCGAGTACATTGCTTTGCAGCAGAGCCACTTCGCACTGCAGGCACTGCGTTTGCTTGGCAAGCCCGTCAGTGTGATACAACTTCTGCATCGCTGGGAGAATCCGGCCAAGCTTCGCGACTACTTCACGGCTCTGGACTGGCGTGATCCGTGGCGCGAATCCAACAAGGTGATGTTTGCCTTATACCTGTTAGAGCACGAATACGCCTTAACCGGTGATGAGCGCTGGCTGCACTTGTATCACACGGGACTTGATTGGTTGCGGGAGGTTCAGGACCCCGAAACCGGCTTATGGGGTATCAAGCCCCGTTGTCGCGTGTACAATGCGATTTACGGCGCGTATCACTTCATCTTTTTCTTCCTGGCCTCGGGCATGCCGGTGCCACGCGGCGAGCGGCTTCTGTACTGGACACGCAAGCTGCAAACCTCTCAGGGTTTTTTTGCTCACTCGCGAGGCGGAGGAGCATGTGAGGATTTTGATTGTGTTGACTTGCTGGTCAAACTCGGTGATACAAAAGACGAGGCGACACTGTTGCGCTGCGCAAGTGCTGTCATAGCCGATCGGAATATGGATGGCGGCTTTTGTTGGGCGCGAAAGCAAGGTGGGCTTGGTTTTGTGATACGCAACTTCAAGCCTTCGCTCTCGCCTGGTGAAAACCTGCGCCTGCTGCGCGGCCGACTCCTGGATCTTGCAGGGAAACGTGATACATGGACCTATTCCGGCCTGGAAAGCCTACGCTGTCCAACAGATGCCTCCGATATCTGGTCCACCTGGTTTAGAACACTGATCCTGGCGGAAATCGACGAAAGAGTCCTGCACAGTGGAACACGCTGGCAGTGGCGATCCTTTCCTTCGCTAGGGTGGCATAAGCCGAAGGGAAAGCAATGATTGACCCCATGCACAACCCGGATCACTTCCAGAATCCGAAGCGACAGTCCTTTACGGAGGCGCTGCTGAAGCGGGATGGACTGCAGGGTCCGGTTCTCGATATTGGCGAAAACGTCTGGACGCATCGTCTGGCCAAGGAGTTGGGCGCTAGTATCAGCAGTACAAGTCACGATCTGGACTGGGGAGGAATCACGGGCAGGTGGGGCTCGATTCTATGCTTCGAAGTGCTTGAACACTTGGGAAACCCCCTGCTTCTGCTGAAGGAAATGGCTGACAGTCTGGCCGATGACGGCAGCATTTGGCTCTCCACACCCATAATCAGTCCTTGGCGACCACCGGCTTTTCGTGCAGGAAATCACGTCGTAGAGTTTGATTATGCCCAACTAGAATTCCTATTTCACAAAGCTGGGTTACAGGCTGTGGAAGAGTATCGCATCCTGTACAAGCCTTGGTGGAAGTATTTACGCGGGCCGCGTCCCTTCCTCCGACTGCTGACCGACCGCTGCTATATCGTGAGACTGCAAAAGAAAGAGTAGCCCTGCCAGCCATGATCATGCGCCTTCTTTCTGCGATAGCTCTTCTTGCACTGGTGTCTTCCTCCTTTGGTCTCGAAGGTGTGGTGCTTCCCGAATTCGTCCACGTTCCCGCTGGAACACTAGAGCTTGGCGGCGAAGGTCGGCATGCTCCACCGCGTAGCGTAACGATTAGTCATCCCTATCTACTGAGCCTTACCGAGATCAGCAATTCCCAGTTTGTGGCTTTTCTGGATTGGGCCTGGCAGCAAAGCTTGATCCACGAAGAAGACGGCATGCTATTCTGGGCAGAGAATCCGATCTACCAGTTGCGTCTGGACCGATATCTGACGAGCGAAATCTACTTCGAACCCTCGACGCAGCATTTCCAGGTACGCGCCGGACGTGGACAAATGTCGAACTGGGGACCGGATGTGGCCTTTCCAAATGGCTATCTCCCCTTGGATCACCCGGTAGTGTTTGCGACCTGGTACGGGGCAGCATTATTCTGTGACTATCTGAGTATGCAGGAAGGCCTCGCACCCTACTACAATTGTAATTGGTCAAACGACGCTGAGCACAATCCCGTGAGTGCCGAAGGCTATCGACTCCCGACGGAAGCGGAATGGGAATATGCGGCGCGCTGGCCCGACGGTCGCTTGTTTCCCTGGGGCGACGGAGATCCCGATTGTAGCCACGCCAACTGCCGCCCGATCTTTCCCGACTACTGCGTCGGGTGGACCTGTCCTGTGGGCAGTTTTCCACTTGGGGAATCTGCGCTTGGCTTGCTTGATATGGCAGGCAATGTGCTGGAATACACAAACGACTGGGACTATCTTCCTGATCGAAGTCCGCAGCTCGATCCCATTGGACCGGCGATGGGCGAGAAGAAGCTGACGAAAGGTGGCAGTTGGGGTGCGCGCATCGATAACACCGTCGACAATGATATGATCTGTGCAAACCGTTGGGCTGTCCCCGCAGAACGCCCCAGCGGTGTCCCTTTCTACTCTGGTACTTACGGTTTTCGTATCGCACGGACGCTGCATTAGCTCAAGCGAGCCGATATCACAGGAGGCCCACTTTTTGATTGCTTCTGGTATAGGATAGAAGTACCTATTGCCCATTACTCACACGATTCACACTCGGAGGGACAATGAAACACACGCTACTTTGCAGTACGGCCCTGCTCGTGGTCGGCACTGCCTTAGGTATAGAGATGCTGCAGGTTCCGGCGGGGACCCAGAGATTAGGCGCAAACTTCTATGCGCTTGTCCCTTATGAAGTAACTCTCAGCTCAGACTACCAGCTGGCCAGAACTGAAATCACGAATGAACAGTTCTTGGAGGCTCTGAACTGGGCCAACTCCCAAGAGCTGATCAGCATCGACGGGGAGTATGTGTATCAACACGGAGTACCCCTGTGCCGAACTCACGTGTGGAACGACTGGGAAGACGATTTTCACGAATTCGTCTACGATGAGACGACGTCCACATTCATCCTGCATTCGCCAACGGGAATTGGCAATGGCGATTGGGGACCCGGAATGGCCTACCCTTACGGCTACGATCCCGCGACCCATCCGGTAGGCATGGTTACCTGGTACGGAGCGGCCACCTACTGCGACTGGTTAAGCCAGATGGAAAATCTGCCCCCTTTCTACAACGGCGACTGGTCGGTTTCGGAAGAGCATAATCCTTATCTGGCAGAAGGCTACTATCTGCCTACAGAGGCGGAGTGGGAATACGCTTCACGCTGGCCGGACTCGAGAACCTATCCCTGGGGCGAAGAAACGCCAGACTGCTACTACGCGAACTGCCGGCCGGACGCCTATTGTAACGGCTGGAGCATGCCCGTTGGCATTCACGAGACCGGGCAATGTGAACTGGGGCTGCAGGACATGGCCGGTAACATGCTCGAGTGGACCAACGACTGGTACGCGCCAACCAGCAACACAGCGCTGATTGATCCAAAGGGGCCAAGCCAGGGGACAGAGCGCGTTTTAAAAGGCGGATCTTGGTCGTCACGCCTGGATTACGATTACTTGCTCAGGCAATACTGTCGCGTATCGCGACCCCCCGAACACTTCGGCGGCACCTACCCTTGGTACAGCGGAACATTTGGCTTCCGCGTAGCACGAAACATCACCGAAGGTGGAGCGACATCCATAAACACGCCTCATGTAGGCAATTTCGAACTTGGCTGCTATCCAAACCCCTTCAATCCGACAACGACGATCAGCTTCTCATTGCCAGCACCTGCCGAAGTGCAGCTGCAAGTTCACGATCTTCGCGGTCGACTGGTTGACACCTTGATTCAGGGTCCACTGAATCCCGGAAGCAAGCGGGTCACCTTCACTGCAAACCACCTTCCCAGCGGCGTCTACTTCTACTCACTACTTGTCGGGGATAAAATGCATACAGGCAAGATGCTGCTGGTGCGCTGAAAATTCAGCTATCGCGTATCGCCAGGGCCCTACGGGGCCCTTTTCTTTGGATCCTTTTGCGAAGAAGAGGAGTATATTCTCTTTTTCAGTGAAACCTCCCACACCGAGCACCGTCAGTTCCCGCCACTTTGCCGGCACTACGCAGGCAGCATGATTGAGGACCCCATGCAACAGAATTCTCTCTTCTCCCTAAGCCTGGCCGTTCTGCTTTCTTCCAGCATCAGCGCCCTTGCCATGGATTTCGATAGTGGAATTCGTGGCAGCGGTGTTTCCGCGCAGGGCAACTTCGATGTGGACGACTATCACGGCATCGCGGTTGGTGGTGTCTGGACAGTAGAATTGATCAGCGGCACTCCCGGACACATCAGCGTCGAGTGCGATGATAATCTTCTGCCCCTCGTGCGTTGCGAAGTTGAGAACGGCGTGCTTCATGTGCGTGTCCGCGAAGATCACAACCCGAAGTGTGATATGCGACTGACCGTGCCGGTAGATGAAAGCCTGGACTTCGTGAACATTTCCGGCGCTGTGGATCTGCACGCCGATGCAGTAACGTGCTCTTCGCTGGAGTTCGAATTAAGCGGCGCTACGGATGCCACCATCGCCAGACTTGTTTGCAGCAGTCTGGAAGTTGACGCCAGCGGTGCCAGCGACTTGAACCTGGGCTATGTGGAATGCAGCAACTGGGATCTTGATGCCTCAGGTGCCAGCGATGTGAACGCCAGCGGGGTGGCAGACAATTTGTCTCTCGATCTCTCCGGCTCTTCAGGCCTTGAAGCTGAAAACCTGACTGTAGATCACGCCACGGTAGCATTGTCGGGCGCTGCGGATGCAAAGCTGCATATCGTGGAAACGCTGTCCGCGGGCTGCAGTGGCTCTAGCGGATTAGAGTACAGCGGCAGTCCCGAGCTGCTGTCTATCTCCACCAGCGGCGCCGGTTCGGTGGATCACATTCGAACCCACTACCCCGATAACCTCTATTGACCCTACCCCTCTCTGATTCGAGTACCTTTTGCGGTGGGACCCGCCCTGGCAGGGGCGGGTCCTTCATTTTACCGCCAAAGGAAGAGGATAGGAGTACTTGAATGTTCTGTCCAACGAATCGCCAATCAAATGATTGCAATATCAGCATTTACGATAGATCCAGGCAAAGAGGTTAGACAGAGCTTCTGAGTACTCCTATAAGGCAAACACACTCGCCACCAGAAATCACGGGCCTCTCGCCACCCGGCATACGAGCAGAAAAGGCCCGCTCCACGAAGGAACGGGCCCTGAGCTTCAGCATGTAGCCCTCACGGGCTCGCAGTCTGCGGTGTTCTGACGGAGCGTCCTACAGGACGGACACCAGACGACGACCGTGGCCACGATGGAAGGTCACTTTGCCTTCTGCCACAGCGTACAGGGTGTCATCGTTGCCGCGACGCACGTTCGCACCGGGATGGAAATGGGTTCCACGCTGGCGGACGATAATATTGCCACTCACCACCTGCTCGCCACCGAAGCGCTTCACACCCAAAAACTGGGGATTGGAATCGCGACCGTTACGAGTACTGGACTGACCTTTTTTATGTGCCATGAGTACTTATCCTTTCCCTTGGCGTCAGGCGCTGATGGAATCGACGTTGATCAAGGTGTAGGCCTGACGGTGACCGTGCTTGCGACGATAACCTTTACGGCGCTTCATCTTGAAGTTGATCACTTTGCGCCCGAGACCGTGCTCAAGCACCGTGGCCTCGATCTTCATTCCATCAAGCACCGGGGCACCGAAACGGCTGTTCTCGCCATCGACAAGGGCCAGAACGCGGTCCACCGTAAGCTTGGCGCCGGCTTCGAGATCCAGCTTAGGGACGCGCAACTTCAGCCCTTGGGAGAGCTGAACCTGGCGGCCGGCGATTTCAGCGATGGCGTACATCTATCTTTCCTCCGACATTTGCAAAGACAATGAGTATAATTTCGGCAATCAAGAGAGTCAAGCAGACAAAGAGAAAAGAGTCAAGGAGTTCACTCCTGTTCCTCCTCCAAACCCGCCAACATGCGCTGTGTGCCCACTCCGCGCGCGTAAACGGCAGTCAGGTCTTTGCCTTGCTTCAGAGAATAGCATCGGTACTCACACTCTTCCAGTTGCTCGGACTTCTTCAGAATGATGCGCATCAGGTTCCGCCACATCATAATGCGAACCGGGCTGCGCAATCCCGTTGTTAAGTACTCGTGCAGCCCCGGGGCAACGCTGATTTCAAGCCTGCGCTCGCCGGTGGCAACCCGGAAACGACGTATCCAGCGTTCCAGCTCGCTTATCACGGTATCGCGCGAGGGAACCATGCCTGTGCCGCCGCAAACGCCGCAAGGCTGATGCAGAGTGTGAATCAGCGCGGGTCGTACGCGCTCGCGAGTCATCTCCAGCAAACCGAAGCGCGAAAGCGGAGCAACATCGGTCTGCGCGCGATCCTTGCGCAACTCGCCCTTCATCTCGGTTTCCAGCTTGCGACGATTGTCTTCCTGCTGCATATCAATGAAGTCAATGACAACCAGTCCACCCAGATCACGCAGCCGCAGTTGGCGGCAGATTTCACGCGCCGCCTCCAGGTTTACACGTAGCGCATTCTCTTCGAGGTTGTTCTTGCGGGCAAAGCGCCCGGAATTGACATCGATGGAAACCAGCGCCTCGGTGTGCTCGATCACCAGGCTTCCTCCGCCTTTCAACCAGACGCGGCGCTCCAGGCTCTTCTCGATTTCAGGCTCCACACCATAGTGATCGAAAACCGGCTCGCGCCCGCGGAAAAGCTCGATGCGATCCACCAGCGTCGGCTGCACCTCGCGAAGATAACCACGAACTTCGCGCAACAGCTGACGATTGTCCACCACTACGTGCTCGATGTCCTTTGTAAACAGATCGCGCAGAATGCCGCTGACCATACCTAGATCGCGGTGTACTACTTCACCGGGCTGCGCCGTCTTCAAGCGACGCTGAATGCGCTCCCAACTCTCCAGCAGCTCATTCAGGTCGTGCTGCAGTTCTTCCTGCGTGTGTCCTTCAGCAATAGTGCGAATGATCACGCCGCAGCCTTCGGGACGCAGCTCGCGCGCAATCTCCTTCAAACGCTTGCGCTCGCGAGCCTGGCTAATGCGCCGACTGACATTCAGGTCGTGCTGCAGTTCTTCCTGCGTGTGTCCTTCAGCAATAGTGCGAATGATCACGCCGCAGCCTTCGGGACGCAGCTCGCGCGCAATCTCCTTCAAACGCTTGCGCTCGCGAGCCTGGCTAATGCGCCGACTGACACCCGTTGTGCGGTCGTGCGGAATCAGCACCATGTAACGCCCGGGCAATGAAAGCTGCATCGACAAACGCGCGCCCTTGGTCGAAATGGGCTCCTTAACGATCTGCACCGGAACCAGCTCCCCCTCACTGATGGGAGCATTGTGATACAAGGTGCGGTCTTTGCGTTGCCGCCGACGTTTTGCGCTCGCTTCCGGCTCGGGGGCTTCCGCAGCCGCTCCGCGCAGATGCGGAAGAAGATTGGGACGGCAGTCGGCAAAAGGCAGAAAGCCATCCGCTTCAATACCGACATTGACAAAGGCCGCGTGCACTGCGCGCGCAACTTTGATCACCTTTCCCAGGCGAATTTCACCCAAGCGCCGGTCTTTCTCGGCACGCTCAACGAAGATCTCGCTCAGTCGCTCTTCTTCCAGAATGGCAACGCGGGTCTCTGCCGGTGATACATTGATTACGATGCTGCGACTCACGACTTCTTTTCCTCCTCGTCCTCCACAACCTCAAAATCACCTTGCTCGGGAGTGCGCGGTTCTGACCGCGAAAAGGGTGTTTGCTGCCGGGGCCGCGAAGGAAGAAACAACCGAAGTACCAGTCGTATCACGAAAATCAGGGCCAGGATCTGGATCAACGAAGAAATAAGTCTCACAAAAGGATCCTACACAGATGGGTTGTAATACATGGTTCCCACGACCGGCTGTTCCAGTCGCGACAGCAGATCCGACCAGTGCTGCTGATTGTTGACGAAATCGATCTCGTTGGCGTTTACGATCAACAGCGGCGTGCGTTTGTAGCTCAAGAAGAAACGGTTGTAGGCTTCGTTGAGCCGCGCGATGTAATCGCGATCCATGGCACGCTCGTAGCTGCGATTGCGAATGCGGATGTTCTGCATCAAGCGTTCGTTGCTCGATTGCAGATAGACGACCAGATCGGGACGGTGAATATCACGCTCCATGAACTCGATGATGCGTTCATAGAGCACGATTTCCCGCTCGTCCAGGTTCATGTAAGCAAAGATTTTATCCTTGTCGAAGAGGTAATCGCTGACAGTGACAGCTTCGAAAAGCGTCATCTGACTCAAGCGCAGCAACTGATTGTAACGAGCAAAGAGGAAATTGAGCTGAACCTGAAAGGCGTAGTGGCGCGGCTCGCGGTAGAAGTCCTCCAGAAAAGGATTTTTGTGGGGCTCTTCCATCACCAGCCGCCCACCCCAGGCTTCCGCCAAGCGTTTGGTCAAACTGGTTTTGCCGACACCGATCACGCCTTCAATTGCGATGGAACGGAGTTTCTCCGGTACCATTGTTGTTCCTCTTCAATACGTGTTACACACTGCTCCCGCAGTGCGGGTTCAGCCAGAATATCCTGTAGCCGCTTTCCATCCTCCGGGTGACACATGTCAGGATGAAGTTCCAGCAAGGGCTGTATCACAAAAGCGCGTGATCGCAATCCAACATGCGGCACCTTCAATGCTGCGGAATCAATACTCAACCAGCGCTCGCCCTCTCGAGCCAGCAGCAGATCCAGATCCAATTCGCGCTCGCGCCATCGTGCACGCTGTTTGCGTCCTGCCAGTCGCTCGATTTCCTGTGTCACATCCATCAGCATCTCAGGAGAGAGCGAAGAACTCACTTCTGCCACAGCATTTGTGAAATCCGGTTGATCGGAGGGTCCCATTGGCGGACTGTGATACAAAGAACTCACCTGCAGCACTTCGATGCCCCGGTCCTGCATCATCTGCAATGCGCGCAAAAAAGTCTCACGCACACAGCCCAAATTGGCCCCAAGCCCAAGCCAGTAGATCACCTGTTCTCCACCAGATATCTGGGATGAACACGTGTCACCTCCACTTCCACGTGGCCGTAGTAGTGGGGGATGGGCGGATTCAGTTTGCGAACGCATAGCGAAAGCGCGTCAACAAGATCAAAGCACTCAAAAATGTGTTGGGCCAAGCTTTCGGCCAGAGCTTCCAGAAGATGGAAGCGGTGAGTGGTTACCCACTCGCTAACAACGCGGTGCAACTCGTAATAGTCCAATGTATGCTCAAGCTGATCGCTGCGCCCTGGCGTGGAAAGATCCAGGTAGGCGTGAATCGAACACTCGAAGCGCTGGCCGAGGATGTGCTCCTCGCTACGATGGCCGTGATACGCATAAAACTGGATCTTCTCAATGCTGACCCGATCACTGCGCTCACGAATGCGTCTGAACAATTTTCGGTGCATGACTCAATCTACCAATTCGAGCCCGCAGCATTCGCGGGTATGGCTTGCAGTCAGTGGAAGAAACACTCCGTGACCTCTTTTCTCCAGCATCATCAGGAACGGAAAATGACCTGTTCTCGACGGAACATCCAACTGGCCGCCCAAAGCGAAAGGACCGCGTAGGCCGAGTTCGCCACGAATACAGTCACCAGCAAACCCGGTTGGCTGAAATCCAGCAGCAGGGCCGATTTCATTACAAGGGCCACGTTGAACACGGGAATCAGCGCGATAGCGTAGTTCAACTCCACGCCGGGGATCATGCTTGCCATCGCGGGAAAAATGACCATCATCATCAGCGGTCCAAGGTAGCTCTGCGCCTCTTTCATGCTGCGGGCAAAAACCGAAATGGCCAGCAATACGGCACAGAAGGCCAGCACCATGGGCACCAGAACGGCCAGTCCAACAGCAAGACCGCCGAGATTCAGTTCAATGTCCAGCCCCATATCGCCGAACCGGGACATGAAGGCGCCACCGGCATAATTGAAGAAGACATACTGACTGCCCAGGGTGAACAAGGCGCTGCCGATGGACATGGCCACCGTCGCAACAAACTTTCCCATGACTAGATCGGAACGCTTCACCGGATTCACCAGCAATGTCTCAATGGTCGAGCGCTCCTTCTCACCTGCGGTGAGATCCATGGCAGGATACATGGCCGCCTGAAGTGTCATCAGTAGGATCATATAGGGCAGCAGGCGCGAAAGTAGATCGGCTCCCTTACGATGCTGCGGTGCCACATCCATGTGTTGTATCACCCAGGGTTTGACCACAACGGGCTGAATACCTTGCGCACTCAGCCAGGTTTCTGAGGCCTTTGCGCGGTCATCCTGCAACACGGCTACAACGCGCTTGGAAGCAATGCTGGCCGCATCGCTGGTGCTGTCGTAATACAAATCCAGCTCTGCCGGTTGCAGCTCGCCCTCTTCGTGAAGACGAGTCATGATCTGTCCCATCTCCGGCTGCAATTGCAGCACCAGGGTCAATCCATCTGCGTAAATCAGGCTGTCGGGAGAACGATCCTGTGATACATCAAGATGCAGCGTGACGTTGGGCATTTCCTGGAGCGGGGCTAGACGCTCAGGCGCATACTGCGCACCAATCACGCCAATCTCGATTTGTTGTTCCTGCATCTTCTTTACGGAAGAAGCCATGAAGTAGCCGATTCCACCAAGCAACAGCGGCATCGACAGGACAGGAATGATGATCATGGACATGATCGTGCGACGATCGCGCAGCAGGTCGCGGAGTTCCTTGAAGGCCACAACCCAGATAACACTCTTTCTCATCCTTGCAGCTCCCTGGAAAAATCGACATCAGTGAACACGTCCAACATGCGAGCATGTCGAGGCGCGTACCATTCCATTACCTGACGAAACCGCGCAGAAGCGATCGTCTCACCAAACTCGTCCGGATGCCGCATGAAGAGTTGCATCACGCGGCCCACCTTGATCTCGCTCGGAGGAAGCCCCGGCATCAGCTGGACCTGTTCCTCATCGTGTGTCGTACGCAGCAGCCCGTTCTCTCTCAATGGGCGACTGACGCGATTCAACTCGGCCTCGGGGATCTGTAACACATCGGCCAGACCACCCGCCGTAATGCTCTTGCCCTCGCGAAACACGCTGCACACGGCGTCCATCAACAGCACTGCGATCAGATAATCGGGCACAGGCCCCATGCGGCGAAACTCGCGGCGACGGAGCAAGCTGCGACGATTTTGTATCACGTAGGAGAACTCGGCGCCAACCAGCACGATATTCCACGAAACAAAGATCCAGAGCATAAAAAGTGGCAAGGCGGCAAGACTGCCGTACACCAGGCTGATATTTGTAGCACGCAGCGTGTACATGGTAAACAGATCCTTGGCTCCCTCCCAGGCAAAGGCCGCAATAACGGCACCGAAAGCGGCGGGCAAGATACGCACGCGTGTATTGGGCATGGCCCAATAAAGGAACCAGCAAAGGAAGAGCTGAATCGCCATGGGGAGGACACCGCTACGCGCATCGCTCATCCAGGCGGGAAGACTGTCAAGGAAGCGTGTTACAACAGCCTCACCGGAGAGGTAGATCCACGCTGCAGCCAGAATAGGCAGCAGAGTCATCATCAGCCAGTACTGCATCAGGCGGCGTAACACGCCACGCGAGCGCTGCACCTGCCAGACGCTGTTCAAATCGTTCTCGATGGTGGTGATGAGTGAGTAGACACCGAAAGCAAGAAAGACGACGCCAAACACTCCCAAGGCACCGATGTCAAGAGTAGCCATGCGCTCGAGCAGAAAGGCACTAACCGCACCACTTCCAGAGGGCGTCATGAACTGCTGCAGAAGTGGCTCCACCAGTTGTTGCAGCCACTCAAAACCGCCTACCTGGCGGAAAACCACAACCAACAGACTGAAAAGCGGCACCGTAGACAGCAGCGTTGTGTAGCTCAAACTCGCTGCCCGCGACATTCCCCCCGTAGTCAGAAAGTGCCAGAGGCTGGCGCCGAGCAACTGCAGGATACGCCACGTGTAAATCAGCTGACTTCTCCACCAGGCCTGCGAAACCAGGTCGGCACCGGAAGGAGCCTTCATCAGACCTCCTCGCCCACAACCTTGAGGAAAATGGAATTCAGATCGTGGCTTTCGTGCCGTGCTACAATTTCATCCAGGCTTCCGTGTTCCACGATGCGTCCCTGATGAATAAAGGCCAGATCGGAACACAGGCTCTGCGCTTCGCTCAAAATATGCGTCGAGAAGAGCACCGTACGACCCTCTTCGCTGCAACGGCGAATGAACTGCACCACGTTGCGTGATGCAATCACATCCAGACCGCTCGTGGGCTCATCCAGCACGACCACCTGCGGATCGTGCAGCATGGCGCGCGCAATGGACGTCTTCTGCTTCTGCCCTGTGGATAGCTTGCCTACGCGGCGATCCATGAATTCGCTCATCAACAACGCCTTCTCCAGATCGGCGATGCGCTCTTCGATGCGGTCGTTTTCCATGCTCTGCAGCTTGCCGAAATACTGCAGTGTCTCACGCGGAGTCAGACGATCGTAGAGTCCGGTTGCGCCCGTTAAAAAACCCAGCCGCGCACGCACGGCGTCCGGCTCGCGGACCACATCGTGACCAGCCACCAGCACCTGGCCTTCATCTGGACGCAGAAGCGTGGCAATGATACGCAGCGTGGTGGTCTTGCCGGCGCCGTTGGGTCCCAGCAGACCAAACACGCGGCCCGGCTTCACATCCAGGTCCACGCTCTCAACAGCCTGAACCACTTTGCCGGCGTTGACAAAAGCGCGCGACAGTCCGCTGATTTGAATCATGACTTACCTCGTGTAGAGTTTTCTGACCCAGCGGGGATCGATGTATTCCCCGGGCATTGTGGAATGGACCAGCTCGTATTGCTGAAACCCGTGAGTGTCCACAAAAATGAAGACCGAGTTATCCTTGTCCTCATAAGTCCACAACTCGAAGTTGTTCACACGATCACGGGCTATACTTTCGCCAGGATCCATCCCCAGCTCATTCTGCAGCTGAAAGTTGAAGCGTGTGATCAGCGTGTTGTAATCGCGCGAAATCTGCGCGGGCTCGCCATACATCACCAAAACACGACCACGATCGGTCACGTAGCCCGGTTGATCCTTGCGGCCATAGCGAGCATTGGCCTGCTCCACGCGCAAGCGGTGTTGCACGCGTGCTTCATTCACCAGAGTCCTGGGATCCGGATCGCGCTTCATCCAGAAGTTCGCCAGAAAATCGCGTCGTCCATTCAAGTCCAGCGACTCCCAGGTTCGCTGCTGCTGCATGTCGGTAAGCAAACGCACGCTGCTCCATTCTTCTTCCACCTGCTCGGCGCTGAAGTGATCGTACTCACCCATGCGCTGTTCTTCGGCTTCCCGCACGACACCTGGATTGTGAATCCAAACCGCACGGCGCGTTGTCGCCTGCGCGACCTGATTGCGGTCCAGCAGCATGACTTCAAGGAAGTAAGAACCGGAAGCGAGTTCACTCACATCCTGCTCGAAGGAGACCAGAAATCCGCCGGGAATGGTTCGCTGCTCACTCACCAAACGGGGGCGCGTGCTGAACAGCAGGCTCTGCATTTCGCTTAACACACGCGCTGTCCAGAGGGCACTGTCTGCAGTTGTGACATTGTACGTCTCAACCAGTCCGTGTATCACAGGAAGCCCCTGACCATAGATAGCGTCAGCGTAGGGCACCATACGCATGCCGTTGCGCAGAAAAGGTCCATCTTGCGCTGGTTCCGCGTGTGATACACCAAGTCGGATATCAGAGACACTGGGACCGCGCCACAACTCGAGCAGGGTCGTGCCCTGACTCTTTGTCCGGCTTTCACCAGTAACGAGATCAGACAGAGTCAGCGTAAGCCGCATCTTCCCCGCCGGCAAGCGTAGGCTGATCATGTCGGGAATCTTCTGCTCGGGTCGTAGCACCTCATCGACGGCGATGTGATCCAAGCGCTCCCAGGTAGTATCCGCCAAGGTGGCAAGTCCTTGTGTCACCGTGAGACGCGCTGCATATCCGCCATTGGCCCCATCCGCCACAGGCTTGAACGTGATGGAACTGCGCTGCACCATCACGACGCAGTCAAGGTCTACCACTTGCGAATCCGGCGTAGCAAGGAACTGCGCGAGCTCCCAGTTGAATACAGGCTCACCTGCGTGCAGCAGTGGAACAAGCGCCAGAAGAAAAAGAAGCCGTATCACGCGCTGACCTCCTGCTGACCATGGAACTGCACGCTGACCAGAGTGGAGACGCCCTCTTCAGCCATTGTAACGCCGTAAAGCTGATTGGCGTAGCCCATTGTCTTCTTGTTGTGAGTGATGATGATGAACTGTGTCATGCCGCTGAACTCTCGAATGAGATTGTTGAAGCGGCCAATGTTGGCGTCATCCAGCGGGGCGTCGACCTCGTCCAGAATGCAGAAAGGCGAAGGCTTGACCATGTAGATGGCAAAGAGCAGGGCGATGGCTGTCAGCGTTTTCTCTCCACCGCTCATCAGCGTCAGGCTCTGGATGCGCTTGCCCGAAGGTGTGGCCGAGATGGCGATATCGGCCTCCAGCGGATCTTCGGCACTCAACCGCAGATCTGCGCGCCCATCGTTGAAGAGCTTGCGAAACAGGTATTCGAAATTGGTGCGAATCTTCTCAAAAGTCGCCTCAAACAACTCGCGTGCTACACGGTTGATGCGCTGAATGGTTTCCTTGAGCATCGCCTCGGCTTCCAGCAGATCACGAATTTGATTGCGCAGGAAATCACGACGCTCACGGACCTCGTCATATTCCTCGATGGCAAGCAGGTTGACCGGTCCCAAACGACGCAACGCCTCACGCAGCTCTACGATGCGCTTGCGGCTCTCTTCTAGATTCAGGTCAAGCAGCTGCTGCAACTCTGCTGCGTCCTCTTCACGCTCGAGTTCAAGTTCATACTCGGCGCGGACGCGCTCCTGCAGCCCGGTGATTTTGATGCGCATCTCGGAAAGCTCAAGCTCGGTACGATGGCGACGTTCGCCAATGTCCTGTCGCTCGGCTCGAAGATGGGCCGCTGTTCGCGCCAGCTCCTTCATTGCAGTATGGAGTTGCTGCACGCGATCCTTGCACTGATCCAGCACACTCTGCTGACGGCCACGGGCTTCCTCGGCCAGGTGCAGATCGCGGTCTTCGCGCTCCAGCCTTTCCTTCAGGCTTTCCAGGCTTTCCTGTGCCTCGCGACGTTCATGCGCCATCTCGTCTAGACGCTGTCGCCCTTCACTGATGAAGCGAAACAGTCGCTGCTGCTCCCGCTGCTCCGCCTCCAGACGCAGGTGATGCTCGCGAGCGGCCAGTTCTGCTCGCGTGCGCTGTTCGGCGGCATCGCGAAACTCCTGCTCGCGCCGGTCCAGGTTGCGTTGCAAAGATGCGACCTCGCCCTCGGCGTCGTCGCGCTCCAATTGCAACTCCTCCAACTCGGACTTCAGCAGCCCTTCCTGCTTCTGCTCGCGTGATACACGCTCCTGCAGGGAAGCCAGCGTCTTTGATTGATGCTCTTCATCGCGTAGCTGACGTTCTTCGGCATAATCCAACTGGTCCAGACGGGCCTGAATTCCGCGCAAAGCCGCTTCAGCCGTCTTCAAGTCTTCTTCAGCCTGACGACGTGTATCACCCGCCATCTGCAGTTTCTGCTCGCTGGCAACGCGCGTTGCGCGCAGTTCCTCCAGCTTGAGCTGCTGCCGACGGACATCCGACTCCAAACCTTCGAGCTGAAAACGCAGTCCAAGATGACTGTCCTGCTGACCATCGCGGCGTGCTACATGAATTACCGCGGGTGGACGCAGCCAGCGCCCATCCGGCCCCATTACTAGCGCATGTGCAGGAAGGGCATCCAGATCGACAGCTTCCGGATTCTCGCTGTACCAGCAATCGTTAAGCAGAAATGCGGCCAGTGGACGATATCGATCGGCAACTTTCACATGCTCCAGAATCGAGCTGCAGCCTGCTGGTGCTGTCGCTGAAACAGATGTAGGCACCTGATCCAGCATTACAAAAGTGCAATCGCCGCGATCTTCGCGTTTCAAGAGCTCTGCTGCTCGTGACACAGCATTGCGGTCTTCGGCCACCAGCCATCCGGCAGCCTGCCCGACGGCAGCTTCCAGCGCGGGAATCAGCTCCCGCTCGCAGTGCACCAGGTTGCCGAAGGTATCGCTGATCCCCGTGATACCAGCTTCCAGCACTGCACGCGCTCCGCCGGGAACGCCCTCGAAACGCTGCAGCATGCCGTCAAGAAACTCGCGACGTCCCTGCAGCGCCTTCAGCTCACCTGTACCTTCCGTCTCGGAATGGCGTGCGTGATCCAACTCGTCGCGCGCTGCCTGCTGCCGGGCTCCAGCCTCAGCCAGCGTCTGGTCCCGTTCATCAAGTGTGGCAGCGCCGCGTTTGTATTCCTCTTCCAGCGATTTGCGCTGCTCGGCGCGCATGCTGCGATCCTGACTGGCAAGTTGCCGCTCTTCTTCCAGGTCGCGAACCCGCTGTTGAACCTGCTCCAGTGAGCTTGTGATACGCGCCAGATCCGTGTTACGCTGAGCGTAGCGGCTGATCAGCTCCAGCACCCGCTTGCGCGAGTTCTCCATTTTGCCGCGCAGACTCTGTTGTAATGCCTCGGCTTCACTTGCCCTGCTCCGCGCCTTCTCCAGATCGGCATCCAGTTCACTGCCGTGGTCTTGTGCATCTGTCAGGCGGCCTTCCACTTCGCTCAGCGTCTGGCTGCTTTCCTCGATGCGCGTGGACAGCGTATCACGCTCCGAGGCCAAACGGTCGACGTCGCGTGTAAGCGCAGAACTGCGCTCGCGACCGACCAACAGGCTTTCCTCCAGACGACGGACTTCCGCACGCAGACGCGTCTGCTCATCCTCTGCCTGATGCAGCTCTTCCTCGGCCAAAAGCTGGTCGCGGTTCAGCGCTGTACTTTGAGTCTCGTTTTCCAGCAGCTGGCGGTCGAGGTCTTTCACAATTCCGCCACCGGAGTCCAACTCAGCCTGCATTGGATCACAGCGGCAAAGCAGAGTGTTGTATTCGGCCCGCGCACTGGCCGTATCCAGCAGTTTGAGCTCGGTCTGCAATTCGCGATAGCGCTGTGTCTTGCGGACCTGTCGCTGAAGGCCGTTGGCTTGGCGTTCGGCTTCCGCCAGAATATCCTCGAGGCGCTCAATGTGGCTGCGGGTCTCTTCGAGTTTGCGCAAGGCGGCGCGACGACGATGTTTGTACTTCGTGATACCAGCCGCTTCTTCGAAGAGCAGACGTCGTTCTTCAGGCTTGTCGGAAAGCAGGTTCTCGACCATCTTCAACTCGATCACGGAATAGGATCCGGGCCCCATTCCTGTGTCCATGAAGAGATCGGTGATATCCTTCAAGCGGCACGGCGCGCGGTTCATCAAATACTCGCTCTCACCGGAGCGGTAGAGGCGGCGCGTAATCAGAATCTCGCTGTATTCGACAGGAAGAATGTTGCGGCTGTTCTGGATCGTCAACGATACTTCCGACATTCCCAGCGGTTTGCGATGGCGTGATCCATTGAAAATCACGCTCTCCATGCGGTCGCTACGCAGCGTGGAACTCTTCTGCTCGCCCAGCACCCAGCGGACAGCGTCCAGGATATTCGTCTTGCCGCAGCCGTTGGGGCCTACAACGCAGGTCACTCCGCTGGAGAAATCCACAACCGTCTTCTGAGCAAAGGATTTGAAGCCGAATAGTTCGATACGGGACAGGTACATGCCTGGTCCTTCGTTAGGATCGATCCGCGTCGATCTCTTGTGATACGTGTTCTTGCAGAAGCGCACGCACCAGGCGCGGATCTGCATTTCTCTTCAATTGCCTTAACACCTGCCCCAGCAGGTATTCCAGCAAACGCTTCTCACCGGCACGCAAGCGCGCCAGTTCATCGGGACAATCCGTCAGTACGCGATGTACGGCTTCAACAGCCGCTTTCTCATCGTGCTCAAGCAGCAGGCCCTCTTCCCGCGCCAGGGTCGCCACATCAACGCTTCGCTCGCAAAGAAGCCAAAACAGACGATCCGCCCCTTGCCGCGTGATACGTCGCTCATGCTGAAGGCGCACAAGTTCACCAGCGTCCGCGAGAAGCGGTAAGGCGGTCCTTGTATCACGCCCTAGCAGACGGTGCGCAAAGGCACGTGCATCTTCCATTTCAAGCTCTTGCGACCAGGAGAGCAGCCAGCGAGCCGCAGCGGCATCCTCGAGCAGTCCCTCGATCTCTGCCGGTAATAGCCCGAGCTCCTCCAGTTGCTCACGCGCCTGCCAGGGCAGCAACAACAATGTGTCACGCTGCTGATCCAGCCAGGATTCCTCCAGCACCAGGTCCGGCAGGTCGGGTTCGGGCGAATAGCGATAGTCGGCACCCGACTCCTTGTCGCGCATGGCAAAGGTCCGATCCGCCTGTTCGTCGTAGCCGCGGGATTCCCGCCCCACGCGCACACCGTCCTTCAACGCTTTCCGCAAGCGGGCATCCTCGTAGTGCAAGGCGCGCTCGAGAAAACGGAGCGAATTCAGATTCTTCACCTCCACCGGCCCCGCCAGTAGCGTTCCGTCAGTGTCAGAGAGCGAAAGATTACCATCACAACGCAAACCGCCGGTTTCGGCTTGTGCGTTTCCCACTCCCAGCCAGCGCACTAGCTGGCGCAATTGACGCAGCGCCGCGACAGCCTCTGCCGGAGTCCGCAACTGCGGCTCGCTGACGATCTCCACCAACGGCGCTCCCGCCCGGCGATAATCGACCTCGCTTCCGCCACCGCTGTGCCGACTGCTTCCCGCGTCCTCCTCCACATGCAGGCGCTGCAAAGGAAGAGGGCGCCAGGCAGCACGCGAACGACCATCGCCGTGACACAACACTTCGCCGTGCTCGTCCACCGGCAAGGGCAAGCGGCCACCGGTAGCGCAGGGATTTCGCCACTGCGTGATCTGGTAGCCGCGTGGCATATCCGGATAGAAGTAACTCTTGCGGTCAAAGGACCAGCGAGCGGCGACACGGGATTCCAGTGCCATGGCCAGCCGAACCGCCAATGCCGGTATCTGGCCATTCAGCGCAGGAAGACTGCCGGGCAGCCCCAGGCAAACGGGACAGCAGCCAGAGTCGGGTCCGGCCTCGTCATCGGTCAGCGCGCAATTCAGCGCGCAATTCAGCGCGCAGGAACAGAAAGCCTTGGTGCGCAACTCCAGTTGTACGTGGACTTCCAGCCCAATCCGCGCCTGCGGATCACCGGTGTTCAGGCACATCCGTTTTCCCGTAGTCTTGTCCCGATGACGAAACGATTAATATAGAAGAGCAGGAGCCAGAAGAAAAGGGGTTCCAAAGCGGGCGCAGGCGTCGAAATCGGCGCTTCTGCACCATTGCGATATCCTGGCTAAGAGAACAGCTTCTCCACCTCTTTGGCGGCGGCAAGCAGCGTATCCTCCCGCCCGCGAGCGGACATCAGCTGCAAGCTAAGGCGGAAGGGAACCCGGAGCGGCACAGTCGGCAGGGAAATCGCCGGTAACCCGGCCAGGCTTGCCCCAACCGTAAGCAGATCGGCGCGGTACATGCGTTGTGGGTCCTCAAGACGCTCGCCCAAGCGAAAGGGAAGTGCCGGCATGGTAGGTGAAAGCAGCAAGGGAGCTTGAGCGAAAAGCGCAGCATAGTCGGCCTTCAGGCGTTCGCGCAAGTGTAGCGCACGCTGGTAATAGCCGGGCGCATAACCGTGCGCCAGTAGTGCGGTGCCCAGCAATATTCGACGGCGCACCTCCGTGCCGAAACCGCGCCCTCGGCTCCGACGGATCATGCCTGCAAAATCGTCTTCCGGTTCTTCGGCGCGAAGCCCATAGCGCACGCCGTCATAACGGGCCAGATTGGTGGAAGCCTCTGCCGTTGCGAGCACCAGATAGGCACTCAGGGCCTGATCGCAGTCGGGTCCACAACACTCCAACAGTTCCCAACCGGCATCGGCCAACAGACGAAGACACTGCCGAAAGGCGTCAGCAAAGTCTGGCTCACACAACGCCAATGTATCAGCAAGCACAATCGCCTTGCGTGGTGCAGAGGATTCGGCCTGTGTTTCAGGCAACAGACTTGTGGGATCAGCAGGGTCTGGCCCGGCGATGCTGTGATACACCAGAGCAATGTCGTCGACACAGGTTGCCAGCAGGCCGACGCAGTCCAGGCTGCTGGCAAATGCGCAAAGCCCGCTGCGACTGATCTTGCCGTAGCCCGGTTTGAACCCTGTCAGATTGCAGCAGGCGGCAGGTTGGCGAATGCTCCCGCCTGTATCACTTCCGAGCGCAACGGGGACCAATCCCGCTGCCACGGCGGCCGCACTGCCGGAAGAGCTTCCTCCTGGCACACGGTCAGGATCCAGCGGATTGCGTGTGGGTCCATAGGAACTGTGCTCACCGGAGCTGCCCATGGCAAACTCATCCATGTTGGTACGTCCGACGATCAGAGCTCCGGCATCCTTCGCGCGCTGCACACAAGTGGCAGTAAAGGGTGACACATACCCAAATAACACGCGTGATGCACAGGTGAGTGGACATCCAGCTTGCGCCAGATTGTCCTTGATCAGCAAAGGAACGCCCTCTAGTGGTCGCGTTGTATCACACAGGATACGCTCCGCACAGCGAGGAGCATCTTGGAAGCAGAGTTCACGTTGAATGTGACACAGTGCATTGTGGGGATCCGCTACTGCACGCTTCAACAGGGCATCCAGCGCAGGCAGAAGGCCCTGATTGCGCACAGCGCTCCGCCACTCGGTGATACATAGCATATCAGCTCACAGCGCTTGCGTCGTGTGCATCGGGGCGACGCGGTTTGTAAACCAGGCGCGCCAGCAGAATAGAGAATTCGAAAAGCAAATAGACAGGGGCGGCCAGAAGCAACTGACTGAAGGGATCAGGCGGAGTCAACGCTGCCGCCAGGATCAGGATGGCGACGATGGCATGGCGACGATACTTGGCCAGGGTAGCCGGTCCAACGATACCCAGACGCGCCAGTAGATGGATCACAACGGGAAGCTGAAAGACCACACCGAAGGCCAAACAGAGTTGTGTCACAAAACGGATGTAGCGGTCAAGCGACCAGGCGTTGGGAATGTCTGTGCTACCGTACTGCAGGAAAAAACCTACAGCATACCCCATGACATACCAGCCAAAAGCCACTCCAAGCATGAAAAAGAAGGAAGCAGAAATCAGCAGCGGAAAGCCACGGGAGCGCTCGCCGGGCTTGAGGGCAGGCGCAAAGAAGCGCCAGCATAACAGAAAGAGCACAGGAGACGCGAGCACCACACCGGCGAAGAAGGCAATGCGTAGCTGAACGATAAAGCCCTCGGTTGGCGCCAGTAGTGCTAGTCCGCCTTCGCCTCCGGAAATGGCAATAGCACGATGCAGTGGTTCCAGCAGCAGGGTTTGCAGGATCGGGGCTAAAAAGAAGCAGGCACTCATAGCCACAAGCGTGACCACGACCACCTGCACAACCAGCTTGCGCAGCTCGGCCAGGTGATCCAGAAAGCTCATTTCTGCGCTATTCCCGGCCGTCATAGGTCCTACAGAAGTTGAAGCGCTTCAACCGCCTGTGACACACCCTGGAACACGCCAAAGCCATCTGCGCCACCAATGGATTCGTGCGCGGCCCTCTCGGGATGTGGCATCATGCCCAGAACATTGCGGCCCTCGTTCAGAATGCCGGCGATATTGTTCACACTGCCATTGGGGTTGGCCTCGAGTGTGGCATGGCCGTTCTCATCACAGTAGCGGAAAAGCACGCGATCCTCATCCTCAAGACGACTCACCGTGTCCGCATCGGCCACATATCGACCTCCGTGATGGGCGATGGGCAAACGTATCACGCCCGCCGCGGCGAGTTCAGCGCTGAAGGCTGTATCACGGTGTTCCACCTTGAGGAAAACGTCACGACAGACAAAGCGCAGGCAGTCATTTGTCATCAGTGCACCGGGAAGCAGACCCGCTTCGGTCAGGATCTGAAAGCCGTTGCAGATGCCAAGCAAGTAGCGTCCCTGTTCTGCATGAACGCGCACATCTTCCATAACGGGAGAAATGCGAGCGATAGCGCCCGTGCGCAGATAGTCTCCGTAAGAAAACCCACCAGGCAGAACGATGAGATCGTACTTCTTTGTAACACGCTCTTTGTGCCACAAATAATCCACTTCAGCACCCAGCAGATCGCCGAGCACCCAAGCGGTATCGTGATCGCAATTGGATCCGGGAAAGACGACCACACCGGTTTTCATGCCTGCGCTCCCTGCAGGAGAACGTACTCCGCCTGCCAGGTCTCGGTGTTTGGATTCACAAGCAGACGGCTGCAGATCTGCTCGACTTCGCGCTCCAACTCCTCACGGTCCATTTCGGGAAAATCGAGGGTGACAAACTTCCCCATGCGGCAAGCGGTGGCCTGATCGAAGCCGAGGTTGGCCAGCGCGCCCAGCACGGTCTTTCCCTGCGGGTCAAGGATGGAAGCCTTGGGCATGATGCGAATCTGCACCTGGATCATGTATTCTTGCTCCAAACTAATCCCGGCCACACCGGGGTGAACTATTCGTCGTCCAGTCCCGAGTCGTCCTGCAAGGGATAGGCATCCAACTCTTCATTTGTATCACGCAGATGCTGCCAGATCATGGACCCGATGTAATACAGTCCCAGCGGGAACAACGCCAGCGGCGTTACAACACCAAGCGCCAGCATGCCCACCAAGAAGAAAAGGGCAACGCGGTTCTGCCAGCCGCCATGCAAGGTTAGCATGGGCATACCCTGAAAGCGCACGCGGCTGACCATCATGAAGCTGCTGAAGGCAACGACAGCCGTAGTCAGACGCATCCAATGAGGGGCTGTCAAATCCTGGCCTGTAAGAGAGGCAATTTCATTGGCAAACAGCACCCAGGCCGAAATCAGACAAGCGCCAACAGGAATGGGCATGCCGCTGAAATGGCTACTCTTCTTCTTCTCCAGCCCCGTTTCCACGTTGTAGCGCGCCAGCCGGTAACAGCCGAACATCAATGGCAGGGATGAGAAACACAAACCGACCAGGCCCCAGAGCGCACCGCGATCGCCCCAACTGCTAAAGTAGAGCGCGTACACAAGCACTCCTGGTGCCAGGCCAAAACTGACCACATCCGCCAGGCTGTCGAGCTCCTTGCCGAAAAGGCTCTGGTGGTTCATCTTGCGCGCCAGTTTGCCGTCCATGCCGTCGATGACCGCTGCAATAACGATGAACCAGGCTGCCTGGGTTGGAGTACCGCGTCCATTCATGGCGTGATTCAAAAGGGTGGTGATGGCGGCGAAACCTACGAAGAGGTTGAGGAAGGTCAACATGTTGGGCAGTTTGGTCAAATGATGTTTCATGACCACTCTCCGATCACCGTCTGCCCTGCCAGAACCTTGTCATGCTCCGTGACACAAAGCTTGACTGCGGGAGGCAGGAAATGGTCCACGCGGGAACCGAACTGAATCATACCGTAGCGTTCGCCTCGCTGCAATGTATCACCGACCTTGGCCGGGCAGAGAATGCGACGTGCAACGGCACCCGCGATTTGACGCAAGGCCACCTTGCGTCCCTGCTCATCTTGAAGAACGATGAGGTTGGCCTCGTTCAATTCTGAGGCCTTGTCATGGAAGGCAACGAGGTATTTTCCCGGCCGGTATTCAACACCCGTAACCCGGCCTGCAATGCTGGCGCGGTTGACGTGAACATTCAACGGGCTCATGAATATGGAAAGGATGGTAGCCGGACCGTCGATTTCGACACAGTGCTCTACGTGCTGGATCTTGACCACGCAACCATCGGCCGCGGACAGCAGCCCGGAACCGTCGGGCTGACGCTCCGGATCACGGTAGAAATAGAGCAGGAAGCAAGCACCCGCAAGCAAGAACGCGGCAAGGACAATGGCGGGCCAAACAAGTGTGTGCGGCAACCAGCGGCACATCACCATCAGTGCTAGTGAGATCAGCAAACAGCTCAGCACGGGAGCGCGTCCCGCAGGGTGTACTCTCATCAGGCGAGCACCTTCTCCAGAATCTCGCGGTACACGGTTTCCGCACTACTGTGACCGCTGCGGATGCACTCGAAATCGTACTTCTTGCGCGTGCGCCGATCCCAGAGTCTGCAATTGTCGGGACTTAGCTCATCGGCAATGACGATGTTGTTACCGAGCTTGCCGAACTCCAGGCGGAAATCCACCAGGAGCACGCCACGGCGATCGAAGAAGCTGCGCAGAATGGCGTTGGCTTTGCTGGCAATGCGACAAATGGCGCGCAGTTCGTCCTGAGTGGCCAGGTTGAAGGCCAGGCAGTGTGAGTCGTTGATGGCCACATGTTCCTGTTGCGGTTGCTTCAGATACATCTCCAGCACAGGATAATCGAGGGTGGTGCCTTCCTCAACACCAAAACGCTCCACCAGATCGCCAGTAGCCACGTTGCGCACCATCATGGTGAGGGGCATCATGTTCAGGCGGCGCACCTTCAGCAGGTTGGCGTCCACCAGTTCCATGTAATGGTTCTGGATGTTGTAACTGTCGAGGTAGCGAAACAGGGCCTCCGAGAAACGGGCACAGACTTCGCCCTTACCTTTGAACAGCTTGCGGGTCCGCCCGCCAGGCAGCACAATCTCGTCACCGAATTCCAGGTGAAGCACGTTCTCCTGTTCGGTGGCGAGCAACTTCTTAGTGCGTCCCTCGGTGATCACTTTCTTGCGAGCCACTCGTGTCTCCTGCTTTCCTGTCCTGCTAATGTGTGCGCCGTTCGCGCGAACCCGCCGTCATCGCAATGGTTAGGATGCGCCCCTCGCGAAGCACCTCAAGAATCAGGCGATCGCCCACCTTGACGTCCTCTTCGAGGATAATGCGTGTCACGGCTCCGCTGTCCGACACTTTGTTTCCATTGATACTCAAAATGACATCGTTGACCTGCAGCCCCGCTTCTTCCGCCGGACTGTCCGGATTCAGTTCGACCACCAGCACTCCACCCTCGCCGCGATACCCCAGCGCCTGCGCCATGCGCTGGCTGAGGTCACGGATCCAGATGCCTGTCCAGATGTCGCGGTCGACGTGTCCCTTCGTCATCAGGTCACCCAACACCGCGCGCACGCGATTGATGGGAATGGCGAAGCCCAGGCCCACGCTGCCACCGCTCTGGCTGTAGATCATGGTATTCATGGCTACAGCCTCGCCGGCGACGTTGACCAGCGGACCGCCGGAGTTGCCGGGGTTGATGGCTGCGTCAGTCTGAATCATGCTTTTGTAAACGCGCTCGTCGCGCTGTGCGCCGAAATCGCGGTCGTTCGCACTGATCACGCCCACCGTGACACTTGGCTTGGAAGCTGCGAAAAGGCCGTAAGGATTGCCGATGGCCATCACCCACTCACCAATGAGGACTGCGTCGCTATCGCCCATGTCGATGTGCGCATAGTCTTCGCCCTCAAGATCCAGCAAAGCGATGTCCGAATTGTAGTCTGCGCCCACCAGCTCTGCACTCACTTCGCGCCCGTCAGCCAGTGTCACAAGGATCTGCGATGCATTGTGGACGACGTGCTCGTTGGTCAAGGTCAGACCATCGGAACTGATGATAAAGCCGCTGCCCAGGTTCTCAACCGGTCTTTCAATGATACGATCGGGGAAAAACTGGCCCCAGAAGGGATCGCGGCGATAGGGACTACGCTCGATGGTGCGCTGCATTTGTGTCACGTTGATACCCACAACAGCGGGTTCCACTTGTGATACAGCACGCGTGATCGCCGTCTGTCGCGCACTACGCAATGTATCACCGATCATCGCCCGTTGAACAGGGTCGGAAAGTCCGCCCTGTTCTTCTCCGGCGAATCCGGGCACGAAAGCGCGCAGCAGCAGCAGGCCCAGAAACATGCCTACCAGTAACCAGACTCCTTCGAGAACGCGGTGTACGACGCGGCTCATCTTGCCTCCAGCCTCAAACCTTGGGGACGTTCTCCCAATCCTTCAGGAACGCGGCGATTCCCTTGTCGGTCAGCGGATGCTGCGCCAACTGCTGGATTACCTTAAAGGGGATGGTGGCAATATCGGCGCCCAGACGAGCGCTATCCAGCACGTGTACCGGGTTGCGAATGCTTGCTACGATGATTTCGGTGTCGATGCTGAAGTTGTCGTAGATACGACGGATGTCCGCCACCAGCTCCATGCCGTCCTGGCCGATGTCATCCAGGCGACCAACGAAGGGGCTGACGAAGCTGGCACCCGCGCGCGCGGCCATCAGCGCCTGCAGCGGCTGGAAGATCAGCGTGACATTGGTCATGATGCCTTCCTTGGACAGGGCACTCACGGCCTTCAGGCCCTCGACCGTCATCGGAATCTTGACACAGACGTTCTCGTGCATGGAAGCCAGTTCCTTGCCCTCGCGGATCATGCCCTCGGCATCCAGGCTGATGACTTCGGCATTGACCGGGCCGTCCACGATCTTGCAAATGTCGAGGATGCGACCGCGGAAATCGCACTTCTCGCGAGCGATGAGAGTGGGGTTGGTGGTCACACCGTGCAGAATGCCGATGGCATTGGCCTCACGGATCTCATCCAAATTGGCGGTATCGATGAAGAACTTCATCTCGTGCTATCCTTGGCTTGGGGGCGCTGTTGGAGCCGCTTCTACGGCATCGAACGAATCGCCGGTCACAAAATCCTCGTAATACACACGCCGTAGGTACAAGCCCTCCGGCGGGGCAGTTACTCCAATGCGGCTGCGGTCGCCCGTGGCAATCAGCTCCGCAAAAATGCCTTCCTCAAGACGCCCGCGTCCCACATCAACCAAAGTGCCCACCAGACTGCGCACCATGGAATGCAGAAAACGGTCGCAGCGCACGACAAAATGCAGCGCACTTTCTCCGCTGCCACCGACCTCTTCCAGTCCGATGTGGTGAAAATCGCACCAGGCCGTTGGTGGCAGACTTTTGCTGATGCAGAAGGCGCGGCAGTCGAGACGCCCTTTCAGCGGTTCAAGACTGCGCCGCATACGCTCTACATCCAAATGGCGGTACCCAAGACACCATGCCAGGCCCAGCTGAAAAGGATCGGGCCCCAGGTGCATGCGGTACTCGTACTCACGGGCACGGGCGCTGAACCGGGCCGAAAAGCCCATGGGGCGCTCGCGGACCGCGCGAACAAAAATATCCTGCGGCAACACGCGACGCAGGGCTTTTTCAAGACGAATGGGCTGCATAGCAGTGGAGGCTTCAAAAGTGGCTAGCGAAGCCATCGCATGAACGCCACGATCGGTTCGACCCGCACCCACCAGATTTACCGGCTGGTTCAGGATCTGTTCTACCCAGCTTCTCACTTCGCCTTGAACGGTGCGCGTGCCCGGCTGCATCTGCCAACCAAAAAAAGCCGCACCATTGTAGGCAAGCTCGATAGAGAACGTACGTTTGTCCGTTTGCGTCACCGGCTGTGCCGGTTGGAGCCCATCCATCACCTATTTCATCCGCATGATCGAACAGGCTTGCAATTTAGGACTCCCGCCGCGTTGTGTCAATGCCAAGTATGGAATTATCATTTGTTTTCAGCATTTTTATTTACTGGTCGCGTATTAATATTCACGATGTAATAATTGATCGAGCAATTTCCCCGCCCCCTATGCCTCAGGCTAGTACCTGGATTTACATCTTGGCCTTTCCAGGCTTTCAGTAAGGAATACCACTTGCCTCTGCCGCTTCACTCGTATACAATAAACGCCCCGTATCACACGGGGCGTTTTGTATCACAAAAACGATCAAAGGCTATTGGAACAGGGAGGGTGGTTTGCGTGTGCCGGGGGCGCCGGCTAGCCAATCCATCGCATCCTCGCACGTGCGGAACACGGCGAACTCGCAGCGGTACTGGCTCACTTCCGCAATGGCAGATCCCATTCGCGCCAGCCCGTAATCCAAATCGTTTTGCACCACCATGGCCGTTTTGCCTCCCGCACGCTTGTCCGTGTGATCCACAAAATAGGTCACCATACGCTGCAACTGGCGTGACGAAATGCGCTCGCCGGTGTAGGTGCGCAGATCCCACAGAACGTTGTGCGTGTATTCCCCCTCATAGAAAGCACGCAAGGTCTCCATCTGCGCTTCAAAGGCGAATTCGCCTTCAACGATGAACTGCGTCAGGTCCAACTCCTGCTTCACAACGACGCGAACTGGCATGCGGCACCTCTTGGCAAACACAAATTGTATCACAGATTGCGGGCAGTGCAAGAATCAGATCCATCGTAGAACGGTTCAAAGATAACAAGCAAAAGGCGTAGCGCCGCAAAGCGTCGGTGTTAAACGTATCCCTTTGGCCGAACACGTATCACGCGCCCAGAAACTTGCTCACCCAACTATGGACGCCCTGCACGATCATCTCGATGGAGATCGTGCCCACCAGGAGTGCCGTGATACGTCCGGCAATCTCGATGTAGCGTTGTATCAGCCCTTCATTGCGTGGGCGCACGTAGTCGTGCAGCAGCTTGAGCAGGATCATGACAAGCAGGGAAATGCCAACAGCACACAGCACCACCAGGCATGCCGCCAATGGATTGTGCCGTTGTCCCACCAGCACGCTAGCGCTGATGGTTCCCGGTCCGATGAGAATCGGCATGGCGATGGCACCGGCAATGTGCTCGCTCTCACCGCGCAGAATCTCGATGGCCCGTGGGCCTCGAAACACGAATTGGAACGCAATAAGTAGGAAAACCAGACCACCAAAGATTTGGAAAGAGGCGAATTCGGCCTGCATCACTTCGGTAAAGATGGCATCCCCCAACACCGCGAAAGCGCAGAATACCGCACCGGCGATCAAGCCCGCACGCGCCAGGACGCGACCGAATTTGGCGGCAGGGAGCTTCTCCAGCACATCAACCAGGTACACGACCACCAGAAAGGGATTGAGTAGAACCAGCAACAGGGAGAGGGATTTGAGCACGCTTTCCATCGATCTTCCGGATTGTGTTCACTTCACCCTTCAGGCTAAGGAAGAGCATGCTGGATCACAAATGTGTCCTCTGTAGCACGGTGACACAAAAGAAAAGAGCCCGTCTTGCGACAGGCTCTTCCTTGCCGATCCATTCCCCTGCAATTGAAGGATCGACAGACCCACGGAACTCGAGCCCTGCCGAAGCAGGCTCAAGTGGGAGGATTAGAATGTGTACGTCAGCTCTAAAGCAATGCTGAGCTTCGTATCCGTCAGATCAGTGATGGTGCCGTCTTCCAGCTCTACGCTGTCGTCGGTCTGCCAGATCTCTTTGTCAACCGTGTCCATGCGGAACTCGAGGACGGCGCCCATGTTCTCGCCCAGAACGAAGGTGGGTGCAATGGTGATGGCACTATAGGTGAATCCATTACCCGCAGACATTCCCACTTCATTGGGATCAACCCGCACATTGTCGCCATCGTCAAACATGTCGTAGCGCAGCGTCAGACCCATGAAATCGTTGAAATCGTAGTGGCCCATGACCAGGAAGCCGCTCCAGGAGTAATCCTCATCGGCGGCATCAGTATAGGTGCCCATGTTGTACTCGGCCCCCAGGGTCAGCGCGTTCATGGTGTAGGCGACATCGATGTCAAACACCGTCTGGCTATTGTCTTCCGTGACAATCTCGACCTCGGAACCATCCTCAGGATCAATCATGATTTCCGAAGACTGAAGCTCCGGATCCACGATCCAGGAAAGACCGATGTTCAGGTCACCAAAGCTGGCACTCAGGCGTCCGCCAAAGGTCTTTTCCATGTCGGTTTCGGTGTTGGCGTCCCAGGCGTTGGCCAGAATCAGTGCCAGATTCAGCTGCGGAGTCAGGGCCAGGTCCAGCATCCCACCGGTGTAGTTGGTGGGCAGACCATAGTCGAAGACCAGCGCGTGGCTGTACTGGTACATGTCCGGCGCATCCAGGCACTCGAAGCCGATGGGCGCATTGAAGCGACCGAAAGTCAGCTTGCTCTCAACGGGCAGAGGCAATGCGAGATTCATGAAGCCCTGCTCCACAGCAGCATCCCAGCCGCCTTCACCATCGTCGACAAACTCCAGGTCGGCACGCAACGTGAGGCCATTGTCATTGGTGCGGGTAATGTCAAGCTCCACCTGGTCCATGCTGAAGCCCAGCTCCTGCGGATCAGGGCAATAGCCGACACTGGCATCTACGAAGCCGTTGATATTAACCTGGGCCAGGGCGCTGCCCGCAAGCAGCATGGTCATCAAAGCAGTACGCATTGTCTTCTCCTTAGAGGGCATGGGTCTCGTAAGCGCTCTCACCGTGCAAGGACTCGTCCAGCAGGCTCTCTTCGGCATCGCTGGTACGAACCGGCGTGATCAGATTGATCACCCACAGCATCCCATAGGTAAAGGCAAAGGCATAGATACTCGAAATCACGATGGCCGCGATCTGCTTTCCAAAGAAAGCGCTGCCGCCAAAGAAGAGGCCGTCGGCGCCGTTCGCGTTGATCGCGGTGGAGCCCAACAGACCCAGCATGACGATACCCAAGGCACCGCCCACACCGTGGACGCCCCACACATCGAGAGCGTCATCCCAACGCAGCTTGTTCTTCAGGCTGACGGCGCCATAGCAGACCACACCAGCAGACACGCCGATGATGGCGGCACTGGCGGGGGACACGAAAGCGGCTGCCGGGGTGATGGTGGCCAGACCAGCCACAGCACCGGTGAGCAGGCCGACGAACTTGGGCTTGCGGGTGCCGGTCCATTCGATCAGCAGCCAAGTGATGGCGGCGAAGGAAGCGGCGATGTCGGTGTTCAGGAAGGCCAGGCAGGTGATACTGTCCACGGCCAGCTCGCTACCGGCGTTGAAGCCGTACCAGCCGAACCAGAGCAGACCGGTTCCCAGGGCCACAAGCGGAATGCTGTGCGGCTGCGGATCTTCAACACGGCGACGGCCCACAAAGAGCACCGAAGCCAGCGCGGCCATACCCGCGATGTTGTGCACGGCAATGCCACCGGCAAAGTCCAACACGCCCCACTTGGCCAGAATGCCACCGCCCCAGATCATGTGCACGAAGGGGAAGTAGACCAGCAGGTGCCAGAGTACCAGGAAGACCAGGTAAGCCGGGAAGCGAACGCGATTGGAGAACGCGCCCGTGATCAGCGCCGGAGTAATGATGGCGAACATCATTTGATAGGCGATGAACACATACATGGGAATGGCACCGTCGCCAAAGGCCGTGTCGGGTCCGATTCCACGCAGGAAGGCCCAGTCGAGGTTGCCAATAATCCCGCCTTCGCCTCCGCTGAAGCAAAGGGAGAAGCCAACGGCGTACCATAGAATGGTGGTTACGCCCATAGAGACGAAGCTCTGGATCATGATCGAGAGCACGTTCCGACGGCCGACCAGTCCTCCGTAGAAGAAGGCCAGACCAGGAGTCATCAGCATCACCAGCGAAGTGGCGACAAGCATGAACCCAGTGTTACCAGTTTCGAACATTATCACTCCTTGGTTCGGATCCCATCCGTGGTGTAGGGGAATTTCGTGTTACAAAAATCTCATTAGAACCCTCCCGCTTCAATCGGGGATTCCCTGAATTGGCATAAGGGATTTCCTTACGCAAGTCATTTATATCTGCGATATCTTAGGAAGAGCGTGCATTCGGAGAGCTGAGTGCTTGACAGATAGTATACCTATCGGTATACTTGAGACATGAGTAAACGAGACGAAATGCTGGCAGCTGCACTGAGCTTATTCGCGGCACACGGGTACGAAAACGTCGGTATCCAGAGAATTGTTGAGGCTGTGGGGGTCAAGAAGCCGACACTGTATCATTATTTCGAGAGCAAACAGGGACTGCTCGCGACCTTGCTGGCACAGCACTACGATCCATTTCTTGAGGAACTTTCCAGAATTACCGTCTACCACGGAGATATCACATTCACATTGCAAAGCATTGTCAAAGCCTATTTTCAATTCTCAACCGCCTCACCCGATCTCTATCGATTCGCCTTGTCCCTGATGTTCTCGTCTGAGCAAAGCGAGGCCCGTAGAAGCGTCCTTCCTTTCGTGGAGAGCCAATACGCCAAGCTGGAAGCCGTCTTTCGAAGTGCAGAAGGGGACCACGGAAACATGCGTGGGCGTAGTGCTCGCTATGCGATCACATTCCTCGGAATGATCAACGCATACATCACGACCTACTTCTACGATCTAATTCCCTTGGACGACGAGCGCGCCTACATCGCCTGTCAGCAGTACATGTACGGCATTTTCTCTTAGAACCCAGGCTCGTGCTGACTCCCGTTGCTCTGCAGCGGAAGACAACTCGAGCCTTTTGTTTGATAAACATCTATACCTATCGGTATGTATAATCAAGGAGAACCTCATGCACCACGCCTGGTACGAAGAGTCGATTTTCTATCACATCTATCCTCTCGGACTCTGTGGAGCTCCGACGCACAACAACCTGAGCCTGGCTTCATCTGCAATTCTGACACGGGTGTGCACATGGATTCCACACCTTATAGAGATGGGAATCAGCGCAGTTTATCTGGGTCCGCTTTTCGAGTCTGAATCTCACGGATACGACACTATTGACTACTTCAAGCTTGATCGTCGGCTAGGCACCAATTTTACGCTGAAGCAGGTTATCGATGAGTTCCACCGCAATGAAATTCGAGTTGTGCTGGATGGCGTCTTCCACCACGTCGGTCGCGAATTCTATGCTTTCCAAGATCTTCAACGGCATCTACAGCATTCGCACTTCAAAGACTGGTTCTGTGGAGTGGACTTCCAGCAGCGCAGCCCCTACGGTGATCCATTCTCTTATGCGGGTTGGAATGGACACCACAATCTGGTCAAACTCAATGTCCTTCATCCTCAAGTAGAAGAGCATCTCTTCGATGCGGTGCGCTTCTGGATTGAGGAATTCGAGATTGACGGTTTACGGCTGGATGCTGCCGATGTACTTGACATAGCATTCATGAGGCGCCTCGCCGCGTTTGTGAAGGGGCAGAAACCGGACTTCTGGTTGATGGGCGAGGTGATACATGGCGACTACAGACAGTGGGCCAATCCCGAGGTGCTTCATTCAACAACCAACTACGAAGGCTACAAAGGGCTCTACTCCAGCTTCAACGACCGTAACTGCTTTGAAATTGCCTATTCGCTGAGCCGCCTCTTCGACGACGATGGCGGACTGTATCGCGGTTTATACCTATACAATTTCGCCGACAACCACGACGTTAGCCGTGTGGCCAGCATTCTGCAGCGCCAGGAGCAGCTCTTTCCCTTGTATCTACTTCTGTTCTGCATGCCTGGATTGCCGTCGTTGTATTACGGCAGCGAATGGGGCATCGAAGGACAGAAGCACCCCGACAGCGATCAGATGCTACGCCCGGAGCTTCATCTGGCAGAACTGCGAGGACGAGGACGGGCCGATCTGTTTGAATCGATCGTCCGTTTCAGCCGAATCCGGCACCAGTCGTCGGCCCTGCAACACGGCGGGTACAAGCAATTGCACGTGGCCGCCGAGCAGCTGGTCTTCCTTCGAAGGCATGAAGAGGAAAACGTGGTCGTAGCCATCAACGCATCTGAACAGCCAACAGCAGTATCCATTCAGCTTTCTTGCAAGGACAGCATTGCCGTTGATCGGCTCAATGAACACGAACGTTTCAGTTGCAGACAGGGTGTTTTGAGTCTCGATATTCCACCGTGTTGGGGACGAGTGCTCCGTATTCAAAGCTAATCACGAGTCGGAGTCTAAGGGAGAAAGCCGATCAGACGCAAGCAGACGAAGCGCTGATAGCGGCATGCCGACGCAGGATCCTCGACTCACAAGGCCGAGTCATCGAAGACTGCCAGAGTGGGAGTCCGCCTCTGCCTTGCGCAGAGTTCGCACCTTGAGCGAATCGTAAATTGGCGCGCTGCCCAAAAGGGTGGGAACCGCCATAGCTGCGAAGCAACCGCAGAGCATGGGTAGCAGTTGATTGTTGACGCCGGTAAGTTCGACGATGAGCACCATGCCGGTAAGGGGTGCGCGCACCGTGGCTGTGAAGAAGGCGGCCATGCCCACTACCGCATAGGCAACTGGCGCACCGACGGTATTGCCAATGAGGCTCTGGCACAGCAGGCCGAAACTCAGCCCCAGGTAGGAGCCAATTACCAGAAGGGGTGCGAACAGTCCGCCGGGAGTTCCCGCCGCGTAGGACAATGGCCCCAGCAGGAAACGGAGTGCAAGGATCAGCAACATTGCCTTGAGCGCGGCCAACTCCGTCTGTCCGGACAGTGCCTGCTGAGTGAGGAAATCGCCACCGCCCACCAAACGCGGGGCAAACCAGGCGAGCGTTCCCACCAAAGCACCGATGCAGAGCGCACGTATCACAGGACGTACGCGCGTCATGCCATCCATCAGCGCACAAGTGCTAAGGATAAGGCGGTTGTAGACAATGCCCCCCAGGCCCGCAAGAATGCCCAGCAAGCCGAAAATCGGCCCTGTCCAGACGCTGAGTTGCGGCAGCAGGTGCGCCTGAAAGTCCGGCTGGCGACCGATGATCAGCGAGGCAACGGCAATGGCGGAACAACTAGCTCCCAGCGCCGCGATGGTGTTGCGAGTATTGAACTTGCGCACCAGCTCTTCCAGCACGAAAACGGCACCGGCGATGGGCGCATTGAAGGCGGTGGCCAAGCCAGCACCGGCACCGGCGGCGATGAGTGCCAGGCGGTCCGCGCGCTGCAGATGAATGCGGCTGCCCCAGAAGGCGGCCAGATTTGCACCAATCTGCACACTGGGCCCTTCACGGCCAAGAGCGAGTCCGCTGCCGATGGCCAGCAAACCACCGATGAACTTCACGGGGAAAAGCAGCACCGAGGCGGCAGGCAGTTTGCCTTCCATGACGGCTTCGACGTGTGGAATCCCGCTGCCTGCGGCGGGTTGACGCGTGCGCTGAACCAACCAGGCAGCCAGCGCCACCGCACCGGCCACCAGCGCAATGACAAGTGGTGCTCCGCCAAAAGGCCACCGATGTGCCGTAGCGATGAATGTGTTTCGGGCGTTTTCCGCGTACTCCAACAGCAGACGGAAGTAGCCGATGGTCAGTCCGATCACCGCACCTGTAAACACTGAAAGCAGCGCCAGGACAATCAGTCCGGTGGGATTCATCTCTTCAGCAGATTGCCGCTGTCGCACGGCGTCCATGTCCGCCTTCCCTTCATGACGAATCGCCGATGCTCAAGAAATCGCTCCGGGTCAGCGTCGCAGCTTCTTCGGCTGTCTGAGCCGATGGTTGTTCAGTAGTGCGTTGCCTTCATTGTCTCACATTCTGCTCGACGACGCAAGCCTTCACAATTGGACACGTAGGTCGAAGAGGTCAGACGATTATTCCATCACCAGAAAGAGCATGGTGAAGAAATGACAACTGCTGGCCAGCAATACCAGGAAATGCCAGAGGGCGTGGTGATACTTGAAGAGGCGGAACATGTAGAAGACCGTGCCCGCTGTGTACAGCAGACCGCCTGCCACCAGGAAGATCAGCGAAATCGTTGGCATGCCGCGCACAATGGGCACAATGCCGATCACGATCAGCCAACCCATGACCACATAGATCATCGTGGAGGTGAACACGAAGCGCTTGACCCAGAAGACCTTGAAGATCACGCCCACCAGCGCCAGCCCCCAGACGATGCCGAACATGCTCCAGCCCAGACTTCCGCGCACAATGGTGAAGGTAACCGGTGTATAGCTGCCAGCGATGAGCAGGTAGATGGAGGCGTGATCGCAGATCTCGAAGAAATCCTTGGCGCGCCCTTTGGGAAAGGCGTGAAACAGGGTCGAGGAAAGGTACATCAGGCAGAGCATCGAGCCGAAAATGGAAAAGCCGACCACGTGCCAGACCGTGCCGGAGATGTTGGCGAAGACCAGCAGCAGCACCAGCGTGGCCACCGCCAGCAGAAAACCGACGCCGTGCAGAATGGCGTTTGTCAGCTCCTCGCCGCGGGAAAAATCGTCGATCATGTTCAGCTTAAACATGCGGTATTGAGTACTTGGTAGCGATTAGAGTTGCGTAAGCCCTTCACGTATAGCGTACTTCGTCAGTTCCGCCACGCTGCGTAAGCCGAGCTTGTCCATAATCTGTTTGCGGTGAGATTCAATGGTCTTCACACTGACCGCCAGAGTATCGGCGATCTCACGCGTGCTACGGCCCTCGGCAAGGAGCTGCAACACCTGACGCTCGCGAGCGGAAAGCACTCGCCAGGCACCGGCCTCCTCTTGTCCGGGATTCAACACCTCATCCACCAGCATGGTGGAAAGCTCGGAAGAGACTGCCTTGCGACCAGCCAGCACCTCGCGAATGACTCGCACCAGCTCCTCAAACTCAGCATCCTTCAGCAAGTAACCGTCGGCGCCGGCGCGAAGACTCTCTAGCACGAAATGACGATCGCTGTGCATGCTGAGAATGACGATCAGCGTGTTACAATCGGCCTCCTTGACCCGTCGTGTCAGTTCAATCCCGTTCATCCCGGGCATGGAAATATCCAGCAGGGCCAAGGTTGGTTTGTGCTCTCGAATGCCTTCCAGCGCGCTGAGACCATTGTCGGCCTCACCTACCACCTGCACGTCGCTCATGCGATCCAGCATCATACGTAACCCAGCGCGGAAGAGCTGATGGTCGTCCGCCAGAAAGAGCCTCGTCTGCATCACGCCATTTCCCCCGTGTTCACGCACATGGTGACCCGGCAGCCTTCGCCCGGCGCGCTATCCACTTCGAGCTCCCCGCCCAGATCGCGCAGCCGCGTACGAATACTGAAAAGGCCGAAACCTTCCTGTCGACGTATCACATGTGGATCGAAGCCTTTGCCGTTGTCCGCCACTTCAAGCAGTAGCCGCTGGTGTGCAAACTCCAGATGAATGCGAATGCTGGTGGCGCCGGAGTGTTTGAGACAGTTGGCCAGCAACTCCTGAGCTGCCTTGAACAGCGTAACCTGAAGTTCTTCGGGCACGCCATGCAACCGACGCACTCCTCCACGAAGATGGCAGCGCACAGGAATCGCGTGCTTGGCACTGAAGGATTCGGCCAGCCACTCACAAGCGGCGGCAAGCCCCAGCTCGTACAACACGGGCGGACTGATGGCCATCGTCAAATTACGCGTAGTACGAATGGTATGATCCAACAGCTTCTGCATTTCGGCGAGGTCGCGATCGCTGCCGCCAAAAACCATGTTTCCGCGCAACTGACCCAGTCGAATACGCAACAGGGCCAGGCTCTGGCCGATCTGGTCGTGCAGATCGCTGGCAATCTCACGCCGCTCGCGCGCCTCGGTCAGGCTGAGCTCGCTTGCCAGACGACGCAGCTGCCGGTTAGCATCCTGCAAATCCTGCGTCCGCTCGCGAACCTGGTTCTCCAACTGCTCGTTGGTCTCCTGCAGTGCACGCTCCGCCTCGCGCCGCTGATACCAGTTGCGAAGGATCTGCGCCAGCGAATTGATCAGCTCACGCTCCTCAGCTAGAAAGGGGCCTTCGTCTGCCAACGGGCACTCTTGTGAGTAGCGCACCTCAATGCTGCCTTTAACCCGGCTGCGCGTAAGGAAAGCGGCCTCCAGCGAAGGGCCATCGCGACGAAAACCTGCTGTGCAGAATTCTCGGCCATCCAACTGTATGCGTGCGCCGGTCAGTTCCGGATACTGCCAGGCCTCCGGAAGCAGATTGACGATGCGCTGAAGCTGCTGTTCCGGCTCTGCTGCATCATCCTGCAGAATGAGCGCAGTTTGATGCAAGGCGTGCAGCTCCTTGACTCGTTCGCGAAGCTCGTGCTGAACCTGTTTTCCCATCGACCTCTCGGATTAACAACTGTAAAGTAAGGATTTGCGTCTGGTTGGCCAAGAAGTGCAGAACTGGAAATGACGGCGACCGGAAAAAGCAAGCGAGGCGGGCTCCCACGACCCGCCTCAGCTTTCGTATCTGTAGATGCACCTTAGCGCAGTAGCGTCACACGTTGGACCTGACGACCCTGCTGGCAGTCAAGCACTACCAGGTACACACCGCTAGGCAGTCCGTCGGCATCGAAGGTCAGCGTATGCTCACCCGACTCGGCAAGTCCGCTTTGCAGCAGCGCCACTTCGCGGCCTGTGATGTCATGAACCGTAACATGCACGTCCTGGGTCTGATCCAGCGTAAAGCTGACGGTGGTTGTCGGATTGAAAGGATTCGGCCAGGCACGCAGCAAGTCGAGGCTCTCTGGCTGTGTTTGGTCACTCTCCTCATTGGCAATCCACGCCGTCTCGATATCGATCACGCCCTCGTTATCAATGGCCTCAGGCGGTGAAGCCGTCACGTAAAAGAGACAATCCTCGAAATCCTGGTCGCCACCGGATGCGCGGGAGATGTCCTCAAATCCCAGGATGTCGAGACCAGCCGTCTCATGATGCAGCAGCACGCTTTGCTGAAGACCGTTGACATTAAGCGCAGGAATACTGTAATGCACCCAGTGTCCGCTGGGGATAACCTCTTGAGACGTGCTGTTCCAGCCGTTCGCCACCAAGAAGTAGCCTACGGTAACGCCAGGCATGAATGTACCCAGGAAAACCTTGTCACCAGGATCCAAGCCACCGCCTGAATTTGTACGGGAGGCATTGGGGAAAATGTAAGTCAGCGGACCGAGGTCATCTACCGAGTTCGGCGGGTTGTCCGTCGGGTAGCTGAAGTAACCCAGGGTGTTCTTGTAGCCAGCACCCTCATTGATAAAGGTCACGTACAGATCCACTGTATCCGCGACAACGGTGTTGATCACCGCGCCCTCAACCAGCAACTCAGGCGCATTAGCCGGAACATTGCGGCCATTGGGCAAGGCCTGGCCGATCTCACTCAGTAGCTGACTACTGATCTGATCGGGCTCTGAGAGGTAGAAGGGAACTCCGTTGGAATCGTAGGGCCCCATGTACACGAACTGTCCCATGCAAATGCAGGGAATCACCAAGGCGCCAAGCAGTAGCTTCTTCATGATAGGGTCACTCCTCGTTTTGTTGCTGCCAAGACTAGGGCAAAGGGAGTGCCAATTCCTCGCTCTTCTGTATTGAATTGTTTCCTATCAATTTACGATCAATTACATCGATCTAGCGCTCGCTTCACTTCGACCACATTGGTTTATTACCACCACAAATGCTGAAAGCGCCCAACGGTTGATTCCATTAGGCGCTCATCTTATTCGTTTGTGCTGAAAGAAGGGGCTAGTCGAGCAACAGAACCTCGTTAGAGCTACCACGCATACAATGGTTGGATGACATGGCAGCGGAATAGGCACCGGAATTGATCAGCGCCAAGCTCTGTCCCTCTTGCAGGCAGGGAAGTTGCGCATCGCGATACCAGACATCCAGTGCTTCGTTGATATGGCCCACAAGAGTGGCCGGAGTTGTCGTGGTCTGTTGGTGTAGGGAAACGGGCTGGAAAGGAAGTCCGTAATACGCAGGCTCAGGTGCCAGATTGAAACCGGCGTTGATTCCGACAAAACGTGTATCACGCTTGACTTCATCGTGTGTCACGGAAACCAGCAACAGCCCAGCATCCTTGATGACGTAGTCTCCGGGTTCAACTTCCAGATGCAGATTGGTATCACCGAAGTGACGGTGTAGCAGTTGCGCCCACTGCTTCAGATCAAGCTTCTCTTCTCCGGGAAGATGCGGCACGCCAAGCCCGCCACCAATATTCACGCGCTCCAGTCCCGGCACCTGGTCGATGAACCACCGCGTCGTCTGTATCACGCGATCAAGTTGGCTGAGCTGTGGAGTCAGATAGCCGCAGCCGGTATGGAAGTGGATTTTCGTCACACGCAAATCCATCTGCTGCGCAAGTGCTAGCGCCTCGGCAAACTGCTCGCGGTAAATGCCGAACTTGGTGGTTGTGTCACCCGAATAATGGAGCAACTCGTTTTCGCCACGACCAACGCCAACGGCCGGATTAATGCGCAGTCCGATTTTCGTTCCTGGTGCACGCTTGCCCCAGGCACGGATGCATGCCAACGAATCACAGTCCATGAACAAGCCCTTGTGACACGCCAGCTGATCCAAATCCTCAGCGCTGAGGCTTGTAGCTGTAAAGGAAACCTGGTTGGCACGGAATCCACACGAAACAGCGTGACGCACTTCTGCAGGTGAACAAGCATCAATTCCGCATTGCCCGCTCTGGGCTAAGGCAGTAACCAAGGGCGCGAACCGATTGGCCTTGATGGCGTAATACAAGCTGTGCCTGCCGGCAAAACCTGCGGCATCAAGGGCAGCATGAATGCGACGCAAGTTTTGTAACACGCGCGGTAGCGAATAGACGAAGGAGGGAGTGCCCAATTGACGAGCCAGGTGCTCCACGTCGCGATCCGCGAAATGAAGCACCTGGTTCTTGTAACACAAATCCTCACGCGTCCACCATTCGGTAGCGTGTGAGTGGGTCATCGTGCGGCCTTCAAGGGATAGTGATCCAGGTTGGCGACGAGGGGCAGCGGCACACGTTGTTCGTGCTGCGGCAACTCCAGACGTCCGGCAACCCAGCCACGGCAATTGGGCGAACCGCAATCGCAGGGGAACTGCTTGAAGAGATAATCTTCGGTCTCGGCGTAGTCCATGTAAAGGAAGCCTCCTGCAGGAATATCCTCCAGGGCAGTGACGAGCATCCGTTTCATATCCAGAGATATGTTCGGAGAACATGAATGAAGGAAGTAACCCGAAAAATACGGGTCGTAGTTATGCTGGGTGGGACTGATCTGCAGCGTATGCTGACGGATCTCGGGTACAACGTGGCCAGCCATGCGGGCCATTACTTCGCCACGACGCCAGGCACGATAAGTAATCACGCCGCGTCCTACCATGTCGTCCTTGAAAATAACGGAGAAGTCCTCCGCCCGGGGGAAGAGCGGATCTCTTCCGAACTCACCGGGATAGAGCATTAGCCTATCCTCCCAAACTCGACGATTCAACAAGGCCCCCGGGTGTTCGCACGGAACGGACCGCCGCCGGGGAGCAAGTCAACAGGAATGGGTAGCGAGAACGGTCTCGGCTCCGGCACACATTGGCGACAGCCTTTGGATGTCGTGATACAATGCGCTACAACTCCAGAGCGAGTCGCTGAAAACGGAAACATGTGATACGATGGATCTGTGATGGGCACGCCCCTGTGTCACAGGAGTTTCGCTCATGCGTGCGATTTTGGCTGCTGCTGTGGGCGTCCGTTCAGGTTGCCATTTGAACCATGGACGAAGGACGCCCATGCGCAGAAAAGGATCAAGCACCATTTCGGCCAGTACTACCCTTCCTTATGCCTCCGGACAGGTCTTTCTTCCGGGGGCGGAACGCACAAGCAATCGCACGTAATCGGGGCGCAAAAGTACCAAAGAATAGAGAAGAATCAACGGGTTGAGGCGGAAAAAGAGAGCTTATTTTTCCTGTGTCACTGCGTGCCGAAACGCTTGCGGCGAAGCTCAAGATCGCCTTCCAGCTTGGCGGTGTAGGCCTCGCTGCAAAGCGGGCAAAGTCCGTGTGAAAAAAGCAGATCGCTATGCTTGGCAAGGTAGGCGTCAATCTGCTCCCAATGCCCCTGCTCGTCGCGTACACGCTTGCAGGAGGCGCAAATCGGCAGGATGCCGCTAAGGGTGTGCGCTTCTGCCAAAGCGCTGCTCAGCTCCTCGATGCGAGTATCACGTCGGCGGTCGGCGGCTTTACGCTCCGTGATGTCCACCAGCACGGCCAGGAAGTACTTATCGTTCTGGCTCTGGACCAGCTCGGCCATGAACAGGCTATCAACATGGCGATCATCCTTGGTGCGCAACACAAGTTCAATGTCATGAACGCTGCCCTTTTGTATCACTTCCATGGCGGCCGCGATCAAGGGTTCCTCATGCACCATCAGTCGCAGCTCTTGCGGCGTTTTGCCGATCATCTCCTCAGCCGTGTACCCCAACAGGCTCAGCAGCGATTCGTTGATGTCCAAGATGCTCATGTCGGGCACACTGCTTAGCACCATCGGTGTGGGATTGCTACGGAACAGCCGGTCGAAGCGCTGCAGCGACTCCTGCTCCGTGCTTAGATCCTTCATCAGACCGAAGCACACGGGCTTGCCGTCCCACTGTCCGAGATTTACGCGGGTCTCCACAGAGATCACTCGTCCTTCTCTTGTAACAATGGGCAAGGGGCAGGTGGTACGTTTGCCGGCTAGAATATCTTTCAGAATTGCCTGGGCTTCTTCACGTGATGCAGCGGGATGGAAGTCGAGGATGTTATGCGTTCGCATTTCCTCGCGACTGTAGCCCAGCTTGTCCACCGCCGCCTGGTTGGCAAAGACGACGCGGCCCTCAAAATCGCCGATCAACACGATGTCCTCCAGCGCCTCGATGAAGGCGCGGAAGTTAGCTTCGTGCTTGCGTATACGCTCGCGCAGCAGGTGCTCTTCGGTGATATCGCTGGCCGTGCAAAGCAGGCTCTGCACACGACCATTTGTATCACAAAGCGGAGTGCGTTTGATGGCAAGCAGGCGTGCTCCCTGTTCCGGCGAACTAAACCACTCGCGGCTTTCAACAGTTGCGCACCCTGCAAAGCCCTGACGGTTCAGTTCGAGATGCAGGTCGTGCTCCTCAAAGGCAAACAACGCCGAAAGCGGACGATGTACCAACTCGGCAACATCAAGGCCCAAGAAATCTGCGAGAAGCCGGTTGCCCCACAACAAAGTTTCGGCATCCCCCAATACCCAAAGGTGATAGGGCAATCCTTCCAGCAGCAATGCTTGAAAGGAAGGATCACCTTCGGGTCCGATGAGCGTTGAGTTATTGAGCATCTCTGATCCTTGAACCGAATTCACGCGGCAGGCAATCTAATGGAGTTCAACGTAGCTGACACAGTGAAATGCAGCTCAGGAGATCAGCAATTGCCTCCACGATGAACTCATCCAACAGAAAACCTGCGTCGCGTGTGTTCCGGCACTTCGGTAGGTCGCATGGTGGCTGGATCGATGGGCACCCAACGTGTCAAGGCGCGGGCAAAGGGCTTGCCATCGGCCTTGCGCAGCAGCTCGGTGTGGCGTTCGTAGGCTCTACCGTCGGTCTGCCCCACCCAGGTGCGCGCCAGCACCTCGTCCTGTTTGAAGGCGGGACGCAGGTAGTCGATCTCGTGTCTCACGACAACCCAGAGCAGACTCGCCAGCTCCTCGGCTGTGGCCGCCGTTTGCCAGTGGGCAACGGCGACGTCCTGAATCCAACGGACGTAGACCACATTGTTGACGTGGCCCATCATATCGATGTCTGTGTCACAAACGGGAATGGTCAGTTCAAAGGGCGGGACGGTATTTGTTTCGTGCATGTTCCTATCCATGGTTCACGTAGGTAAAGCCGACCGAAGCGAAAGGTGTAATACCGATGCTTGACTTGCGTAAAGCTAGCAAAGCCGGACAATCTCAACCGGTGGGATCAGCACACGAGATCTGGCTGCGTTCATCACAAGGCAGACAACAAAGCCCGTCTGAAATGAAAACGGGGACGAATCACTTCGCCCCCGTTGCTGTTCTGTGTCACGAAGCTGAGGTCTACTCCTCGGCAGCCTCGACAGCGGCACGGGCTTCGGCCTCGGCGCGAGCGGCTTCCTCAGCCTCACGCTCTTCCTCACGCTCACGAGCATAAGGATCGTCGACGTGCAGAAGCTCGTAGCGACGCAGACCGGTACCAGCGGGAATCTGGTAGCCCATAATCACGTTTTCCTTCAGACCAATCAGGCCATCGCTCTTGGCGTGAATGGCGGCGTCGGCCAACACTCGCGTGGTTTCCTGGAAGGAAGCCGCAGAGATGAAGGAATCGGTATTGAGGGCCGCCTGGGTGATACCCATCAGCACAGGCTCAAAGATGGCCGGCTGCGCGGGACGCACCTGCGGTTCTTCCAGACTATCACCGTTGCGCACGGCCTCGCGGATGCGAGTCAATTCATCGGCCAGACGCTCGCGTGTTACAAGCTCGCCCAGATAGAAGCGGCTGCTCTTGATCTCCTCAACCACCACCATGTTGTGGATGTCCTGGTTGAAGCGCTTCAAGGTGTTGCCGTCCACCAGGTCGCCCTGCAGGTACTGTGTATCACCCGGATCGGTGATACGCACCTTCTGCATCATCTGGCGCACGATCACTTCGATGTGCTTGTCGTTGATGCGCACACCCTGGAAGCGATACACGTCCTGGATCTCGTTGACCAGATATTCCTGGACGCGCATGGGACCGAGCACCTTCAGGATATCCTGCGGCACCACGTTACCCTCGGAGAGGCGCTCACCCACTTCGACGTACTCGCCGTCGTGGACTTCGATGTGCTTGGCCAGAGGCACCTTGTAAGTGCGGGCGTCGCCGAATTCCGGCTCCACGGTGATCTCGCGATAACCAGCCTTGACATCGCCGAAGCGCACGCTGCCGCTGATCTCTGTAATGACCGCCGGATCCTTGGGCTTGCGGGCCTCAAAGAGTTCGGCCACACGCGGGAGACCGCCGGTGATGTCGCGGTTCTTCGACATTTCACGCGGCTTCTTCACCAGCGCGGAGCCCTTGGAAACCTGCTGGCCTTCGGCAACGATCAGGTGGCTGCCCACCGGCGGCACAACGTCCGACAGCTTCTCGCCGTTCTCATCCAGAATCAAAAGGTGCGGATTCAGCTTGCGGTCCTTGCTGTCGATGATGACCATCGACTTGCGCTCGCTGACCTCGTCGATCTCTTCGCGATAAGTCTTCTCGGAGATGAGATCCTGGAAGCGGATGGTTCCCGTCGCTGGCGAAAGCACCGTGACGTTGTGCGGATCCCATTCGTAGATCACCGAGCCGATCTTGACCTCGGATTCCTCGCTCACACGCAGAGCGGCACCGTAGGGCACACTGTAGCGGTGCAGCGGACGTCCGTTCTTATCGACGATGGTGATCTGTCCGTTACGACGAACCGTCACGTCCACGCCGTCATCGCGGGTAGTGGTGTGAATGTTCTCGAACTTGATGATACCGTCGTGACGCGCGCGGATCTCGGATTCCTTGGCTTCCAGCGTTGCGGTTCCACCAATGTGGAACGTACGCAGGGTCAGCTGGGTACCGGGCTCACCGATGGACTGGGCCGCCATGACGCCTACGGCCTCACCGGCATGCACCAGACTGTTGGTGGTCAGATTTCGTCCGTAGCACAGGGCGCAGCATCCGTTCTCGAGCTCGCAGGTGAGCACGGAGCGAATCTTGACCTTGTCCACGACGTGGTTGGAAATCTTCTGCGCCATCTTCTCATCGACCAGGGTATTGGCCTCGGCAATGAGCTCGCCCGAAATGGGATCGTAGAGGTCGTCGGCCAGCACGCGACCCAGAATGCGGTCGGCCAGGTGCTCGGTGACTTCCTCACCCTCTTTCAGGGCTTCGATATCGATACCGTTGATGGTGCCGCAGTCGTGCTCGCGAACGATCACGTCCTGGGCCACGTCCACAAGGCGGCGCGTCAGGTAACCGGCGTCCGCGGTCTTGAGCGCGGTATCGGCCAGACCCTTGCGGGCACCGTGGGTGGAAATGAAGTACTCGAGCACCGACAGACCTTCCTTGAAGTTGGCCGTAATCGGGGACTCGATGATCTCGCCCTTGCCACCAGTCAGACGCTTCTGCGGCTTCGCCATCAGACCGCGCATACCGGCCAGCTGCTTGATCTGGTCGTTCGAACCACGGGCGCCCGAATCGGCCATCATGAAGAGCGGGTTGAAGCCGTCGTCGTCGGCGCGCAGCACGTCCATCAGTCGCTTTGCGACGCGGATAGTGGCCTGGTGCCAGGTGTCGATGACCTTGTTGTAACGCTCACCGTCGCGCATGAAGCCGTTCTGGAAGGCGACCTGAATCTCCTCCACCTCGCGGGCGGCACGCTCGATGATTTTGTCCTTCTCACCGGGAATGAGAATGTTGCACAGACCGATGGAGGCACCGCTGCGGGTGGCCTTCTCGAAGCCCATGTTCTTCAACGCATCCAGGAAGTCGGCGGTGGCCTTGAGTCCCACGGTGTGGAACACACGGAAAATCACGCGCTCGAGGCTCTTCTTGGACATCTCTTCGTTGAAGTAAATCTCCCAGCGCATCTTCTCCGGCACGATGGTGTTGAAGAAAACGCGGCCGGCGGTGGTCTCGACGCGCTTACCGTTAGGCAGACGCACGATGACCTGAGCATGCTGGCTGACATAACCGTGATCAAAAGCAGCACGCAGCTCGGGCACACCACTGAAGACACGGCCTTCACCGGTGGCCCCCTTGCGATACTTGGTCAGGTAGTAGCAGCCCAGAACCATGTCCTGCGAAGGCACCGTAATGGGGCGACCGTTGGCTGGATGCAAAATGTTCTGGTTGGCCATCATCAGATACTTGGCTTCCAGCTGGGCCTCGTAGCTCAGCGGAAGATGCACGGCCATCTGGTCACCGTCGAAGTCGGCGTTGAAGGCAGTACACACTAGCGGATGCAGCTGAATGGACTTGCCTTCTACCAGCAGTGGCTGGAAGGCCTGGATGCCCAGACGGTGCAGGGTCGGTGCGCGGTTGAGCATCACCGGGTGATCCTTCACGATCTCTTCGAGGATCTCCCAGACGTAATTCTCACCTTCTTCGATGAGCTTCTTGGCCTTCTTCACCGTGGGCGCACGCATGGTGTCCAGCAGGCGCTGAATGATGAAGGGCTTGAAGAGCTCGACGGCCATCATCTTGGGCAGACCGCACTCATGCAAGTGCAGCTCCGGACCCACCGTAATCACACTACGACCGGAATAGTCGACGCGCTTTCCGAGCAGGTTCTGGCGGAAGCGGCCCTGCTTGCCCTTGAGCACATCGCTCAGGGACTTCAGCGGGCGATTGCCGTCGCTGCGGACCGCGGTGCTCTTGCGACCATTGTCGAAGAGGCTGTCCACGGCTTCCTGCAGCATGCGCTTCTCGTTCCGCAGAATGACCTCGGGAGCCTTGATCTCGATCAAGCGCTTGAGGCGGTTGTTGCGAATGATCACGCGGCGGTACAGGTCGTTCAGATCCGAGGTGGCAAAGCGGCCGCCCTCCAGGGGCACCAACGGGCGCAGGTCCGGCGGAATCACCGGCACCACGTCCATGACCATCCACTCGGCGCGGTTGAAGAAATCGCCGGTTTCAGGATTGCGCTTCTTGAAAGCCTCGATAACCTTCAGTCGCTTCAGCGCCTCGGTCTTGCGCTGCACGCTGGTCTCGGTACGGACCTGGGTGCGCAGCTCAACGGAAGTGCGGTCCACGTCGGTGCGGGCCAGCAGTTCCTTGATGGCCGGGGCGCCAATGCTATAAATCAGCTTGTCCGGATCGTCATCGGGCAGCTCACGGTTGGAGGGATTGTTCTCCATCCACTCGTAGAGCTCCATCTCCGAGATCACCTGGCGCTCCTTGTAGTTGGAGCAGCCCGGCTGCACAATCACGAAGGCTTCGTAATAAATGACCTTCTCGAGATCCTTGACGGTCATGCCAAGGAAGTAGCCGATCTTGGAGGGCAGACTGCGGAAGAACCAGATGTGGACCACGGGAACGGCCAGCGTAATGTGGCCCATGCGCTCACGACGCACTTCCTTCTTGGTAATCTCCACACCGCAGCGATCGCAGACGATGCCCTTGTAGCGACGACCTTTGTACTTGCCGCAATGGCATTCCCAGTCCTTGACCGGGCCAAAGATCTTCTCGCAGAACAGACCGTCCTTCTCGGGCTTGTACGAGCGGTAGTTGATCGTCTCGGGCTTGGTCACCTCGCCGCGCGACTCCGCCATAATGACGTCGGGGCTGGCCAGGGTAATCGTAAGCTGTTCCTTGCGGGACAGTTCGGTATTCACTGCTCGTCCCTCCGATTAGATGAAGAACTGGGTCTTCGCAAACTCCGGGATCGCCAGTCCCAGACCCTTCAGCTCGTGAATGAGCACGTTGAAGGATTCGGGCACGCCCGGCTTGGGCAGGTTGAGCCCCTTGACGATGGCTTCGTAGGTGTTGGCGCGTCCCTGCACGTCGTCCGACTTGACCGTCAGGATCTCCTGCAGAACGTTGGCCGCACCGTAGGCCTCCAAGGCCCAGACTTCCATCTCACCAAATCGCTGACCACCGAACTGGGCCTTGCCGCCCAGAGGCTGCTGGGTGATCAGACTGTACGGGCCGATGGAACGGGCGTGCAGCTTGTCATCCACCAGGTGGTTGAGCTTGATCATGTAGATCTGGCCGACGGTTACGGGCTGATCGAAGGGCTCACCGGTCTTGCCGTCGAACAAGCGAATCTTGCCCTCGACCGGCAGGCCGGCCTCGCGCAGCTCGTTCTCGACATCTTCCAGCGAAGCGCCGTCGAACACCGGTGTGGCGTAGTACTTGCCCAGCTTGGCACCCGCCCAACCCAGCGCCGTCTCGAAGATCTGGCCCAGGTTCATACGGCTCGGCACACCCAGCGGGTTCAGCACGATGTCAACCGGCGTTCCGTCCTCGAGGAAGGGCATATCTTCCGCCGGGACGATCTTTCCAACCACACCCTTGTTACCGTGACGACCGGCCATCTTGTCGCCGATCTGGATCTTGCGCTTCTGGGCAACGTAGACCTTGGCGATCTGGACGATGCCCGCGGGCAACTCGTCGCCCACTTCGATCTTGTGGCGCAGGTTACGAGCATCGGTGTTCAGAATGTCCTTCTGCACGATGTAGTTGTTCACCAGGTTCTCGATCTCCTGGTTCACCTGCTCTTCTTCCGTCCACTGGATCGTGGTGCTCAGATCGTCGAAGTCGAACTTGCGGATCTGCGCCTCGGTGATCTTGGTGCCGGGCTTGATCTGCAGCTTGCCAGTGGAACCCACGCGAATCTCGCCCGCCTTGCGGCCGACGAGGAGATCGCAAAGATCCTCTTCCAGCGCGTTGCGCAGTACCGACAAATCCTCCTTCAGCTGAAGGTCGACCTGCTCGATCTGCTTCTTCTCTTCGCGCTTGGTCTTGGCATCCTTCTTCTTGCGACTGTAGAGGCGGGTGCTGATAATCACACCGCCGCCGCCCGGACCCACGGTCTTGGAAGCGTCCTTGACGTCGCCAGCCTTGTCGCCGAAGATGGCCTTCAACAGCTTGTCTTCGGGGCTGCTCTCCATCTCGCCCTTGGGCGTCACCTTGCCGATGATGATGGATCCCGGACGCACCTTGGCGCCCACGCGAATGATTCCATCCTCGTCGAGGTCACGGGTGGCTTCCTCACTGACGTTAGGAATCTCGCTGGTCAGCTCCTCTTCACCGCGCTTGGTCTCGCGAACCTCCAGCACTTCCTCCTTGATGTGGATGGAAGTGAAGACGTCCTCGGCCATCATGCGCTCGTTGAGGATGATGGAGTCTTCAAAGTTGTAGCCATTCCAGGGCATGAAGGCCACCAGCACGTTGCGGCCCAGGGCCAGGTCGCCGCGCTCGGTGCTGCAACCGTCAGCGAGGATGTCGCCCTTGCGGATCTTGTCGCCCTCGACCACCAGCGGCTTCTGGTTGACGCAGGTGTCCTGGTTGCTACGCACGAACTTGCGCAGCGGGTAGACGCGCACCTTCTGGGCCAGACGGGTTTCGCGACTGGCACGGGTGGCGGGAGTCACCTCGATGCGGTCAGCGCTGACGTAGGTCACCGTTCCGCTGACGTCGGCCACCAGCACGCTGCGACTGTCGATGGCCGCTTTGCGCTCGATGCCGGTTCCCACGAAGGGAGCCGCCGGGCGCACCAGCGGAACCGCCTGGCGCTGCATGTTGGAGCCCATCAGGGCGCGGTTGGCGTCGTCGTGCTCAAGGAAGGGAATCAGGCTGGCGGCCACCGAGACGATCTGGTCCGGTGACACATCCATGTAGTCGATCTCATTGGCCATCACCACCGGATACTCGGCGCGGTTACGAGCCTTGATGATGTCCTCCGGCAAGGCACCCTTGTCGTCGGTCTCGGTGTTGGCCTGCGCAATGGTGTAGCGATCTTCGTCATCGGCACTGAGGTATTCGATCACCTTGGTCGCGCGCGAATCCTTGACGCGGCGATAAGGAGTCTCCACAAAGCCCAGCTCATTAATGCGCGCGTAGGTGCAGAGGCTGGAGATCAGACCGATGTTCGGACCTTCAGGGGTCTCGATAGGGCACAGACGTCCATAGTGAGTGTAGTGGACGTCGCGCACCTCGAAGCCAGCGCGCTCACGGGTTAGACCGCCGGGGCCCAGAGCCGAAAGACGACGCTTGTGAGTCAGCTCCGCCAGGGGATTGACCTGGTCCATAAACTGGCTCAACTGGTTGGTGCCGAAGAAGGTGTTGACCACGGACGAAATGGTGCGCACGTTGATCAGATCCTGCGGCGTCAACTTCTCGTTGTCATGCAGGTTCATGCGCTCCTTGATGGTGCGGGCCATGCGGGTCAGCGCCACCGAGAACTGGTTGGCAAGCTGCTCGCCCACGGTACGCACGCGGCGATTGCCCAAGTGGTCGATATCGTCGGTGGGACGCTGGCCGTCGCGCAGCTCCAGCACGTACTGAACGATGTGGGTGATATCCTCGGTGGTGAGAATGGTCACTTCCATCGGCACGGTCAGCTGCAGCTTGGCATTCATCCGATAGCGTCCGACGGCGCCCAGATCGTAGCGACGCTCGTCGAAGAAGAGCTTCTCGATCAGGCCGCGGGCCGTATCCAGATCGGGGGCATCGCCGTTGCGCAGCTCCCGATAGATGTACATCAGCGCTTCTTCCTGGTTGTGGGTGGGATCCTTGGCCAGGGTATTGCGGACGATGTCATAGCCAGTGCCGCGTTCTTCGTCGGGCTTCAGCAGATGGACGCGGGCGATCTTGTTCTCGCGCAGAGTGGCGAGGGTCTCTTCGTTGAGCTCTTTGCCCTTCTCGATGAGGATCTCGCCGCTTTCTTCGTCGATCACGTCCTCAATGAGGAGGCGACCGATGAAGCTATCGATGTGCTTGCCGTTGACAGCCACTTCTTCGTTGAAGCCGAAGAGGTTGTAGATGTCGAGGTTGCCGGTATAGCCGACTGCGCGCAGCAAGGTGGAGACGGGGAATTTCTTGCGACGATCGATGTACACATAGAGCACATCGTTGATGTCCGTGGTGAACTCCACCCAGGAACCGCGGAAGGGAATGATGCGCGCGGCATACAGCGGCGTACCGTTCTGGTGGAAGCTGACGCCGAAGAAAACGCCGGGACTGCGGTGCAGCTGGCTGACGATGACGCGCTCGGAACCGTTGATGATGAAGGTTCCGGTGTCGGTCATCAGGGGCAGGTTGCCCAGATAGACGTCGGATTCGATGGTCTCACCGAAACCGTCGTCGCTACCGCTGCGACGCGAAAGGCGCAGACGAGCCTTCAGCGGAGCACAGTAGGTGACACCGCGTTCCTTGCACTCCTCCACCGTGTACTTCGGCGGCTCAATGATGTAGTGCGAGAACTCGAGGATGTGCTCCTCGCGGTTGTCGATGATGGGAAAGATGTTGAGAAAGACGTGGTTCAACCCCGTCTTCTCCCGCTCCTCGGGGCGGACGCCGGCCTGGATGAAGCGGCGGAAGCTTTGCAGCTGTACATCCAGCAGGTCGGGCATCTCAACGAGCTTGCGGATCTTGGCGAACGAGTGGCGGCGGATGGTGTTTTTTGTCTTCAAGGAAGACCTCCTCCTGGGGACGCGGGCCCGCATTCTGATGGCGGGGACCCAAACGTGGACGACTCGTCCCTTCGGGGACTGGCAGGCGACATCGTGTGCGTGGTTACGCGGGGTAGGTCCAGGCTACGGATGTCAGTTCACTGCATTACTCGGCTTGCACGTTCAGCCGTCCTGTCACAGAGGCTGGAAAAATAGATGGAAGCCACACCCCGCTTGGGGGTGTGGCGCCCGATGTTCGCATGTGCGCAGGTTACTTGATCTCGACTGTCGCACCCTCGGCCTCGAGCTTTTCCTTGAGCTCGTTGGCCTCGGCCTCGGAGACTTTCTCCTTGACGGCCTTGGGCAGGTTGTCGACGAACTCCTTGGACTCTTTCAGTCCAAGGCCGCTGATCTCCTTGACAACCTTGATGACAGCGATCTTCTTCTGACCGGCCGACTGCAGAACCACGTCGAACTCAGTCTGGACAGCTTCAACGCCGCCACCATCACCACCACCAGCAACCACAGCCACCGGAGCGGCGGCGGACACATCAAATTCCTCTTCGATCGCCTTGACAAGGGCGGAGAGGTCGGAAACGGTCATTTCCTTGACCTGCTCGAGGAAGGCAGCCGTATCGAACGCCATTGTATGATCTCCTAATTCGCTTTGTTTGCGTAGACCGTTACTCGGTGGGCTGCTCGCCGGCATCCTCTGCCGGTGCGGCCTCACCCTCCGGAGCCGTCTCAGCCTCAGGGGCTGCTTCAGCCGGAGTTTCCTTCGCGGGGGCCGCCGCTTTCAGCAGATCGCCGGCGGTCTGAGCACCCTGCTCTTCCATCTTATCCTTAAGGGCGTTGAAGACGCGCGCGCTGCTGGCGATGATGCTGTTGAGCACGCCAGCCAGCATGCCCAGAGCCTCTTCGCGGGTCGGCATGCTCGCCAAAGTCTCGAGGAAGGTGCCTTCATGGACCTCGGTCTCGAAACCAATCTTCTTCACCTCAGGCTTGGCCTTGTTATTGGACTTGGCGAACTTACGCAGCACCTTGGCAGGGGCAGCGGCTTCACCATAACCAATCGCAATGGCCGTCGGGCCGTGCAGCTCATCGGCGGCAGTGGGCCAAGCACTCTCTTGCAGAGCCAGGCGAATCAGGTTGTTCTTGACAACCTTCATCTCAGCATCGGCCTCGCGGAGCTGACGACGCAGGGTCGTGATCTGCTCCACACTAAGGCCGCTGTAGTCGGCCAGGGCAATCATGTTGGCCCTGGACACCCGCTCCTTGAGATCAGCTACGATCTGTACTTTTTGTGGCGTGGGCATTCAGGATCCTCCTAGTTCTTGATCCTGGCCAAGACCAGAGCCTTGTCCAGCTTGATCCCGGGGCCCATGGTGCTGGCGATGCTCATCCGCTGCACATAAGTGCCCTTGGCGCCGGCGGGCTTGAGCTTCAGGACCGTGCGAACGAACTCATCGATGTTCTCGACGAGCTGCTCGGTGCTGAAGGCGGCCTTGCCTACACCGACGTGCAGGATACCATAACGGTCGACGCGGAAATCAATTCGACCGGCCTTGACCTCGCGGACGGCGTCACCCACATTCATCGTGACGGTTCCCACCTTGGGGTTGGGCATCATGCCGCGGGGTCCTAGGATCCGGCCAAGCTTACCCACCACGCCCATGACATCGGGTGTGGCGATTACAGAATCGAAGTCGAGCCAACCGCCCTGGATCTTCTCCACGAGCTCATCGAGGCCAGCGTAATCTGCGCCAGCGTCCTCGGCTTCTTTCTGCTTTTCAGGCTTGGCCAGAACAAGGACACGAACGCTTTTGCCAGTCCCGTGAGGCAGGGAAACTGTCCCTCGCACGATCTGATCCGCATGTCGCGGGTCGACGCCGAGGTTCATGGTTACTTCAACTGTCTCGCTGAAGCGCACCGAACAGCAGTCCTTAAGGAGCACAATGGCTTCCTCAAGATCGTACTGCTTCAGACGGTCCACTTTGGCGAAAGCAGCCGAGTACCTTTTGCTTCTCTTCATGTCGTTGCCTTGGCTGTTTACCGTTACTCTTCGACGATAAGACCCATCGACACAGCCGTACCCGCAATAATGCGAGCGCCCATGTCGAGGTCGTTTGCATTCAAATCAGCCTGCTTGAGCTCGGCGATCTCACGGCACTGCGCCATGGTCACACGTCCCACCTTCTCGCGGTTGGGAACACCGGAGCCCTTCTCTACGCCGGCAGCCTTCTTCAGAAGGGCCGAGGCAGGCGGAGTCTTGGTGATGAAAGTGAAGGAGCGGTCGGCATAAACCGTGATCACCACCGGGATGATCATTCCGCGCTGATCCTGTGTACGCGCATTGTACTGCTTGCAGAAATCCATGATCTGCACACCATGCTGACCCAAGGCGGGACCAATGGGAGGAGCGGGTGTCGCAGCACCGGCGGGCAACTGAAGCTTGATGTATCCGACGACCTTCTTCATGATCGTTCCTCGTTCTACTGCCGCTTGGCAGACTTCCACTACCGACTAGCAAACCTAAAGCCCTGTGCGGGCTTTTGCTGCTCGAAGGCAGCGCATCTCTACTGGAAAACGGCCACGCGATGAGCGCAGCCGTGAAACTACTCGATGGGCTCCACTTGGCCAAAGCCAAGCTCGACAGGCGTGGATCGACCGAAGATCGACACCATTACCTTGAGCCTCTTCTTTCCGTCATCGATCTCCTGCAGAACACCGGTGAACTCATTGAAGGGGCCGTCGATTACCTTGACCGTGTCACCGACCTTGAAGCGGTGCTCGTACTGCGGTTCGTCGTTCTCGCCCATGCGACCAATGATGCGCTTCACATCCGCCTCAGAAAGGGGATGGGGCTCATTGTTGGGACCGACGAAATAGAGCACGCTGGGAGCATTCTGGATGAAGTGCTTCGTACGCAGACTCAGCACCATCTCGACGAACATGTAGCCAGGGAAGTTGACAACTTCCTTGACTTTCTTCTTACCCGCACGCATCTCCACACGCTTTTCGGTGGGGATGTGAACGTCCGTAATTTCCTCAGCAAGACCGGTCCGACGCGCCTCTTCTAGTACGTAGCGCTTGACCTTCTCCTCCTGGCCTGTGTAGACCTGGATGGCGTACCACTTGCGCTCGCCCTGTGGGGCTTCGGATTGGATCGGCTGTGAAGACTCGCTCATGGGGCGTCCTACAGAATGAAATCCAGCAGCCACATCAGCAGACGGTCGAAAATCCAGATCGTGAATGCCAGAATCACGGAAATCACGATCACAACCCAAGTGTGCTCGGTGAGCTGAGGCCAGGCCGGCCAATGGACCTTGCTCATCTCTTCGCGAACTTCACTCAGATACAACGTCAGCTTGTTCATGACACACCGCCGAATAAATGAAAACAGGCCAGGAGGGACTCGAACCCCCAACCTACGGATTTGGAGTCCGCCGCTCTACCAATTCGAGCTACTGGCCTGTTTGCAAAGCGCTACTTCGTTTCCTTGTGCAAGGTATGCTTGTTGCACGAGGGACAGAACTTCTTGAATTCAACCCGGCCAGTATGCTTGCGACGGTTCTTCGTCGTGTTGTAGTTGCGTCGCTTACAATCCGGGCAGGCCAGAATCACGATGTCACGCATCGGGAAACTCCTCATGCCGCGAAACACCGCGGCGGAAAAAGAAGGAGACGGAGCCGCCAGGACCCCGTCTCACGAATCAGGCTATTTCAGAATCTTGGTCACGACACCGGCACCGATGGTGCGGCCGCCCTCGCGAATAGCGAAGCGCAGGTCCTGCTCCATGGCGATCGGCGCGATCAGCTCCACCGAAATCTCTACGGTGTCGCCGGGCTTTACCATCTGCACATCTTCCGGAAGGGTCACAACACCCGTCACGTCCGTCGTGCGGAAGTAGAACTGGGGACGATAGCCCGTGAAGAAGGGCTTGTGGCGGCCACCTTCGTCTTTGCTCAAGACGTAGACCTTGCCTTCAAAGGTAGTGTGCGGCGTCACCGAACCCGGCTTCACCAGACACATGCCACGCTCGATGGCCTTCTTGTCAACACCGCGCAGCAACAGACCCACGTTGTCACCGGCTTCACCGGTGTCAAGCAGCTTGCGGAACATCTCAACGCCAGTGCACACCGTCTTAACTTCGCTGTGCAGACCGATCAGCTCCAGCGGGTCGTTCACGTGGACCGTACCGCGCTCGATACGACCGGTGGCGACCGTTCCACGACCCGTGATCGAGAAGACATCCTCGACCGGCATCAGGAAGGGCTTGGTGTTGTCACGCTCGGGGGTCGGAATGTACTCGTCCACCGCTTCCATCAGCTCAAAGATGCACTGGTTCATCGCCTCATCGTCCGGATTGGACAGGGCGTGCAGCGCGCTTCCCTTGATGATGGGGATCTCGTCGCCGGGGAACTCGTACTCGGACAGAAGCTCACGCAGCTCCATCTCCACCAGCTCGAGCATCTCCTCGTCACCCTCAAGCATGTCAACCTTGTTCAGGAAGACTACCATGCGGGGCACACCGACCTGACGGGCCAGCAGGATGTGCTCACGGGTCTGGGGCATGGGACCATCGGAAGCGGCAACCACCAGGATCGCACCGTCCATCTGGGCGGCACCGGTGATCATGTTCTTCACGTAGTCGGCGTGACCCGGGCAGTCCACGTGCGCGTAGTGACGGGCGTCCGTCTGATACTCGACGTGGGCGGTTGCGATGGTGATACCACGCTCGCGCTCTTCCGGGGCATTATCAATAGAGTCAAAGCTGCGGAACTCAGCTCCACCCTTCTTGGACAGCGCCTGGGTAATGGCAGCGGTCAGGGTAGTCTTGCCGTGATCCACGTGACCAATCGTACCGATGTTCACATGGGGCTTCGTCCGCTCGAATTTCTGCTTGGCCATTGCCTTCTCCGTTCTTGCAGTCAGTCGAACACCTACTCGACCGCCTCTTGGTAAAAAAAATCCACCAATCGGCGGATCCTTCCAAAAGCTCACGACCGGATTCGAACCGGTGACCTCATCCTTACCAAGGATGCGCTCTACCGACTGAGCTACGCGAGCAATCAGGAAAATCACGGAAGCGGGAGACGAGGCTCGAACTCGCTACCCTCAGCTTGGAAGGCTGATGCTCTACCAAATGAGCTACTCCCGCGAGCGTTTCAAATGGTAGGGGTAGGATTCGAACCTACGTAGGCATCCGCCGGCAGATTTACAGTCTGCTCCCTTTAACCACTCGGGCACCCTACCAACTGTCAAAGCAAATTCGCCCTGGATGATGCCCGATTGGGTTTCGTTTAGGCGAAAGAACAGGAAATATAGCCTTTTCCTCCGCAGAGTCAAGGGAGCTCAGCTTGAACGCCCGGATTTTCTTGATTTTCTCCGGATAAGCTGGCTTTTCGGGCCAAAGGGTCTGACACCGGTCTGGCACGTGTCTGACCCCTGTCTGGCACCGTTTCAACGTTTGTGTCACGTAGAGCTTACAACCACGCATACATCCAGCCAGCGCCCAATACGATGCTCTGCGCGCCAGATGATCCGGGCCTACGGCCCGAGAAGCGTCAGCCGGAAACAGAGCTGCCAAGTAGAGCCCGCCCAGTCAGTGCATCAAACTCAGCCTGCAAAGCTGAGAATCGGCGATAGCGCTGGCGAAGCGTCAACAACCACTCTGCGCTCTCAGCAGATGGATCCAGCTGCACGCAAAGTGTCGCCAATGTTGCCGCCTGCGCGTATAGTCGCCGGTACTTTCTGCTGGCAACTTCAGCAAGACGTCTCTCTGCCGCCTGACTCATCGCATGCAGTATAGCGGGCCTCTCCTCATCCGAAAGCACGGGGAATCCGCCGGTAAGATTCAGTAACTCCTGCGGCTCGGGCACAGGCAAGTCATCCGCAACTCTTGCAAAGCTCGGACGGCTTGGATCAGCAATAAACTCGCGCCAGTCTGGCACGCGCTCAACAGGCAGCAATAACTCCGCAGTGTCGCATCCCAGCGCTAAACAGAACTGGTGAAAGAGCAGATAGCCGGGATGCTCCTCGCCAGACCAGCCCAGTCCTGCAGCTTCGCCGAGCAAAGCGGCTGATGGCTCAATCTCATGCCGAAGCAGATGGAGCAGCGCGCGCTCCTTGCTCGCAGTTACCGGACAAAGAGCCAGCGCTTCCTTTGCCAGGGTGCCCATCTCCGCCGCATTATTCGCCCCTCCCAGAACGCGCAGCAATCGCTTGAAGCTGGGCGCACTACGCCAGATAGCCCACAAGCGATCGCGAAAATTCTCACACTGTAGCTTCTGGGCCGCAAAGGCAGCCTCCTCCATGAATTCGAGCCGAACGGCATCCTGCTCTTCAACATGCTGTGCAGCCTCGTCTGCCGCTTCCAGCAGTTGCGCCCACGCCTGCTGCTGCCGCAGCTCGCGACACCAGGCACGGTAATCGGCGCTGCGCCCTGATGAATGCGAGATGCGCGCCAGTCCGGCAATGCCCTCAAGCCGCAGGGCTACTTCGCGTCGCCAGTTTTGCAGATCACCGTCCACTAGGAGTCTGTCGGACTTGACCGCTTCGCGGTCTTCATCGCCCCTGTCGGTCCGATTTCCCGAAGCTTTTTTGCACATATCACCCGATATGCACTGCAAAACCTTCGGGAAATCGGCCTCAACATGGGAGCGAATCCCATCGAAGGTCCAAGCCCGACAGACTCCCAGGCTTGTCTCATGGTTAGCTGCCATTCTCTCCAGCAAGATCTGCCAATCCCGCAGAAAGGCTTCAAAGTCCGGCAGCTCCTCAATCGCGGTTTGCTCCAATCTCATCAGAGGCCAGTGGAAGCCTCCACAGGCACACACAAGAGTGATGGCAGCCTGAACTCGAACCGCGCGAGTCGCCGGTTCCGCAAGCATGTATTCTGCTACCACGTATTTGGCCGCACAATCCATCATCTCAACGCTGAGCACTTCCTCCAGCATTTCGTGTTGCCCCAGACAGATTTCACATTCGGCAAGCGGCTCAAGCAATAGCCCGAAGATTCCGCTGGCAAGGGCGTAATCCCGGCGCAGAAAAGCACGTCGGCCCTCCAGAAGGATTTCGTCCACTTCCTCCGGGTTGGCCCACCCTTCCTCCAAGCCTTCTTCCAACAGATTCTGTGCACGTTGTAACACATCCGGCAGCGCTTCTTGTGACACAAAGGAGGCGTCCACTCGTGCGGCCTGCTCGATGATCTCCTGCTCAATACGCTTGCGGCGCAAATCGGGCAGCCAATCGAGGTTTTGTATCACGAACTCCCGTAGTACAGACGCGCTCAGGGCTTCAAGTGCACGCTGTAACTCATCCTGTTGAGATTGCGAAGAGGTGGAATCAGAACACATGAGGATTTGGCTCCTGCTTTTCTCTGGTGTCCTCTCAAGTACGCTGTGAAGATAGCGGGGGGATGGGACAGGATGCTTCCCGGTTCATCCAGCCAAGATGAACTCGAGATCCATCGAAAGCATTCGTCTGATAGACTCCTAAAGGACTGCAGAGATGGGCAGAGCCCAAAGTCTGTCGCCGAAAGGAAGTAGTGTATCACCGTCGTAGAGCAGGACGCCAGCGGTGAAGGTCTCGCCCAATGTATCACGCAGTTTGCGCAGGCCCTTGAAATCAGTGGTGCGAATGGTGGAAGCGGCCTTCACCTCCACTCCGGCGACTTGTCCCGCCGATTCCAGCACCAGATCGACCTCGACGCCGTCCTTGTCGCGAAAGTGGTAATAGCTCACAGGCTCCTCGTGCCAACTCGCGTGACGTCGAATCTCCTGGAAAAGGAAGCTTTCGAGCATCGCGCCGAAAAGAGGGCGATTCTGCCAGAGCTGCTCCGCGCCTACACCTAACAGATTGCAGGCCAGGCCCGTATCACCAAGATGGACCTTTGGCGTTTTCACTAGCCGCTTCAGTTGATTGCTATGCCAGGGGGCAAGCTCGTCCACCAGAAAAATACGGGCGAGCAGGGTCATGTACTCGCGAATGGTAGGTCGGCTCAGCTGAAAAGGTGCAGCCAGCGCAGACACATTTAGCAGGTTCGAGCTCTGAGCTGCCAACGCCTGCAGCAGACGGGGCAAGGCCTCCATGGAGCGGATCTGCGTCAGCTCGCGAACATCGCGCAGGATGAGGCTTTCAATGTAGTCGCGATACCAGGCGCTTCGCCGACGAGGCGTGGAGCGCGCCAGCGCAGCGGGGTAACCGCCAGCGACGATGACCTCCGCCAGCTCCGCTCCCATACGACGAGCGGAAGCGGGCGCCTCGAGACGACCAGCAAAGAGTTGCGCAAGGAAGGCGGGATGTCGCCCCTGTACTTCGCACTGCGCAAAAGGATGCAACCGCAGAATCTCCATGCGCCCGGCCAGAGAATCCGCCAGTCTGGGCAGCAGGAGCACGTTAGCCGATCCGGTCAGGATGAAGCGGCCCGGCTGTCGATCTGCGTCAACGGCAGCCTTCAGAGAAAGAAAGAGCTCGGGCACCCGCTGCACCTCGTCCAGAATGACGCGCGCCGGAAGCTCAGCCACAAAGGCGACGGGGTCCTCCCTGGCAGCGATCAGGAGGTTTTCATCATCGAAAGTGATGTAGCTGTATCCGGACTCTTCGCCCACCATGCGCGCCAGGGTGGTCTTTCCACACTGTCTCGGGCCGTGAATGAGCACCACCGGTGTATCCGTCAGCGCCACCAGTAGACGTGGGGCGAGCATTCTGCGATAGTTTGCAGGGCCTTCCATTGCGGCTAATTGTAAGTTTTGCTTCGGCCAATTGCAAGTTCTACTGCGGCTGATTGACAGATTTAGGTTGAGAATCTGCGAATTGCCAAGCCCGCGACACGTAAAACGTCACGCCGTCCAACGTGCGCCTACAGCAAAACTGTACAGTTCGTGACACCTTATGAAGCTAGGCCATGGATGTAGAGAGCGGTCTGGATTCCCCGCCCGGCTCTAAGGTCCAGTCGGTCAAGTTTCGCATCTGCGAGAGTGAGATTCAGGAAGCTAAACGGTGCATTCTGAATGCTGAGAAGTGTCTCGCGAATTGACATCAACATGTCCCATCACCGCCATTGGTTGACGTCCGCATCAGCAGACTCCTGTCGCTGATGCAATCGGCACCGATACCGAAAATAGGGAGATCACTCTTTCAAACGCACAAGCCTTAACCCGACATTATCGTGGCTGCCCTCCGCTTCGCCCAGATAGCGAAAGGCCGCGCGGCATCGTCGAGCTGAAGAGTACCAGCTTCCTCCACGGTGAATGTGATACTCAGCCAGTTCGTCCAGCACCAGTGGATCCACACAGAGGCTGTCGGGATAGGGCTCGTAGGTATCCAGCACCCACTCATGGACGTTCCCGATGATATCGTACAAGCCCCAGGGATTGGGCGGTTTGGTGCCTACGGGATGGCTGCCTGCCTTGTCGAAGATAAACTCCGCGCTGTACCAGCGTTGTGTGTCCCAGCCCTGCTCCAGCTCGTAGTCCAGACCGCTGTTGCCGCCATACCAGCAGATGGAATCTAGCGGCAGACCATAACGCAACAGCAGGATTTCCACATCACCTGCCCAGGTTCCAGTGTTGGTACCCGCACGGCAGGCGTACTCCCACTCGGCTTCCGTCGGCAAGCGATAGTGATACAGGCTATCCAGTGCGTCTACGCGACGGGCGAACTCCAGGCAATCCCAGTAGCTCACGAATTCCACCGGGCGATCGGGGCTTTGCCAAGCCGAAGGATTGTGATCCATCAGCGCCATCCACATGGCCTGTGTCACCTCTGTGGTCATCATCTCAAAGGGCTGCGTGATACGCACGGGATGCAAGTTTTCCGCTCCCGGATAGCGTCCTGCCTCCGCCTCCGGTGATCCCATCAGGAACTCGCCGGGTTGTATCACGACAAAGTCCATGCCGGGTAGAGGGCCATGATGCGTCTGTGATACAGCACTCACGATTTGTGTCACAAGTAGAATCGCGAACAGTGCTGCAGCCGGGAGTTGCAGAATCTTCATATCACTAAGGTAAGATGTGGCAAAGAAAAGCGTGCCGTGGCCCGCTTCGATGTATCACAGAGTAAAGAGTTAATGCGTTTGGACGAGCTCCGATTTCGACCTCGAAATCGATACCGATACCGATACCGATACCGATTAAAACAGCTGAAGATCGAAGGCTATTTCACCGCGAGGGAAACCACTCGCTCACTCACGCGCTTCTTGAACTTCACGGTCTTGCCCTCGATCCAATGCTGGACCCTCTCGTGGGCCAGGGCCATTTCCAGCACGGCCTCATCGTCGGTGCCGGCGGCCACCTCAAAGGAGGCACGCACCTTGCCGTTTACCTGCACCGCGACGGTGATCTCCTCCAGCACGCACCAAGCCTCGTTGTACTTCGGCCAGGCGGCGTAGGCCAGGCTCTCTGTGTGCCCCAGCAGCTTCCAGAGCTCCTCGGCGATGTGCGGCGCGAAGGGCGCCAGCAGCAGCACGAAGGTCTCGATGCTTTCGCGGGGCAGCTCGTCCTGCTTGTAAGCCTCGTTGACGAATTCCATCAGGCGTGCTACACAGGTGTTGAACTTGAGCTGCTCAAGATCCTCCGTGATCGCCTTGATAGTGCGGTGCGTCAGGCGCTGCCACTCTTCATTGGGTGCAGTGTTCACCAGCTTCTCGCCGAAAACGCCGTCCCGTGATACAAGCAGATGCCAGACGCGGCGCAGGAAGTTGAAGCAGCCGCGAATGCCCTCGTCGGTCCAGGGCTTGTCGCGGTCCAGCGGTCCCAGGAACATCTCGTAGATGCGCATGGAATCGGCGCCGTACTCCTTCACCACATCGTCGGGATTGGTCACGTTGTAGCGCGACTTGCTCATCTTCTCGATCTGGGTCTGCACCGGCTCACCCGTTGCAATGACCTTCCAGTCCTTGCCATCACGCTCCACTTCGGCACGCTTGTAATACTTGCCGCGTGTATCACGGTAGCTCTCGGCCAGAATCATGCCCTGATTGTAGAGCTTCTGGAAAGGCTCCACCGTGTGCACGTAACCCAGATCATAGAGCACCTTGTGCCAGAAGCGTGCGTAGAGCAGATGTAACACAGCGTGCTCGGCACCACCCACGTAAAGGTCCACTGGCAGCCAGTAGTTCTCGGCTTCCTTCGACCAGGCCTGCTCCGTGTTACGCGGATCAGCAAAACGCAGGTAATACCAGCAACTGCCCGCCCACTGGGGCATGGTGTTTGTCTCACGCATCAGCACTTCGCCGGTCTCGGGATCTGTAACACGGCACCAATCCTCGGCACGCGCCAAGGGCGGACGGCCATCGTCTGTGGGCTTGTAATTGTCCATCACCGGCAGCTGGACGGGCAGATCCTCGTCGCGCAGGGCTACAACGGTTCCGCCCTCGCGATTCAAGAGCGGGAAGGGCTCGCCCCAATAGCGCTGACGAGAAAAGAGCCAGTCGCGCAGCTTGAAGTTGACCGCGCCCTTGCCAATGCCCTCTTCCTCCAGCCAGGCAATGATGCGCTTCTTGGCTTCGGGCACCTTGAGTCCATCGAACTCGCCGGAGTTGACCAGCACGCCGTTCTCGCTGTCGGTAAAGGCCGTCTCGCTGATGTCACCGCCGGAAATGACCTCGACGATGGGCAGCTCAAAGGTCTTGGCGAACTCGTAATCGCGATCGTCGTGGGCGGGCACGGCCATGATAGCACCGCTGCCATAGCCCCAGAGCACGTAGTCGGCGACCCAGATGGGAATGCGCTGACCGTTGACCGGGTTAATGGCGTAGGCCCCGGTGAATACGCCCGTCTTCTGCTGACCCACGGCTGCGCGATCCACATCGCTGCGGCGCGCGGCGGCCTCGATATACTCGGTCACGGCAGCACGCTGCTCGTCACTGCAGATTTGTGATACAAAGGGATGCTCGGGCGCCATAGTACAATAGGTAGCGCCAAAGAGCGTGTCCGGACGCGTGGTGTAGACGACGAACTCGCGCTCGCTGTCGGCAATCTTGAAGCTGACCTCGGCGCCTTCGCTGCGACCGATCCACTCGCGCTGCATGGTCTTGACGCTCTCCGGCCAGTCGAGGCCCTCGAGGTCGTCCAGCAGACGCTGGGCGTAGAGCGTGATCTTCAGCATCCACTGGCGCATCTTACGCTTTTCAACAGGATCACCGGTTTCAACGTAGCGCCCGTCCTTGACTTCCTCATTGGCCAGCACCGTACCCAGCGCAGGACACCAGTTGACGGCGACCTCGGCAGGGTAGGCCAGACCTTCCTTGTAGAGCTGCAGGAAGATCCACTGCGTCCAGCGCACGTAGTCCACATCTGTCGTCGAGATTTCGCGGTCCCAATCGTAGGAAAGGCCCAGCGACTGAATCTGCCGACGGAAGTTGTCGCAGTTCTTGCCGGTGATCACCGCGGGATGCTCACCCGTACGCACGGCGTGGCGCTCGGCGGGAAGGCCGAAAGCGTCCCAGCCCATCGGATGCAGCACATTGAAGCCCTGCATGCGCTTCATGCGGGCGACGATGTCCGTAGCGGTGTAGCCCTCGGGATGCCCCACATGCAAGCCGTCACCCGAAGGATAGGGGAACATGTCCAGCACGTAGTACTTGGGCTTGGCTAGATCCAGAGTGGCCTTGAAGGTCTTGTGCTCTTCCCAGTACTGCTGCCAGCGCGGCTCGATTTCCCTTGGGTTGTAGGCGGACATGGGTCTCTCCCGTCAGATAAAAGGATGCCACCCGAAGGTGGTTTGATGTACACACGCTGAACACAGGATTCTTTGCAGGTGGGCAACCACCCCTAATGTGTTCAGGTGGGTGGTAAAAATCGGGGCGACTGGATTTGAACCAGCGACCTCTCGGTCCCGAACCGAGCGCTCTACCGGGCTGAGCCACGCCCCGCGATTTGCAGGAAGCACCGATTTTACCATTCCAGAGGGGAATGTCAAAGCCTAATCACGCCGAATCACAAACGCCAGCGAGGAAATTGCACTCGCATCCACCTTTGAGGTGCCAGCGGCGCGCCTCGATCTTTCTATATTTCATGTTCATCATTCGGAGTGTTTGCATGGAAATCGGAATCATCGGACTGCCCCAGTCGGGAAAAACCAGTCTGTTCAACGCCCTCAGCGGGCTGAATGTAGAATTGGGCTTCGCCGGCGGTCGCAAGAGCGCCAACCGCGCCGTGGCCAAAGTGCCCGACCAGCGGCTTGATGCGCTGACCGCGTTGTACAATCCAAAGCGCAAGGTGCACGCCACCGCCAACTACATTGACCTGGTGGGCCTAACGGGTAGCGCCAAGAGCGGATTTCCGGCGGAATTTTTGCAAGCGGTCAAGCCCTGCGAGGCCCTGCTGCTCTGCGTGCGCGCTTTCGAGGACGCCGACATGCCGCACCCCGACGGCGATCCCGATCCGCTGGGTGACATTCAGCGCGCCAACGATGAATTCCTCTTCTCCGACCTGGCCATCTGCGAAGGCCGCATCGAGCGACTGGCCAAGGAAGTGATGAAGATCAAAGACAAGGATCGCGTCTTCGAGCTGGACACGCTACGCAAGTGTCACGCGCACCTCGAACAGGAGCTGCCGCTGCGCGCCCTGGAATTGGATGAGCACGAGTTGAAGGCGCTGCGATCCTACGCTTTCCTGACGCTGAAGCCAATGTTGATTGTGCTCAACGTGGGCGAAGACGCCATAGGCAGCGACCAGCCGCTGGCTCAGGTACAGGAAGCACTGGCGGATAGCGGCATTCGTACCTGCCAACTCTGCGCACGCATCGAGATGGAGCTTTCGCAGATGGAGGACGAGGACCGCGCCGAATTCCTCGAGGAGTACGGTATCACAGAAGCCGCCGCTGGCATGGTGATACGTGAGTCCTTTGAGCTGCTGGAACTACTGACCTTCTTCACCGTGGGCGATGACGAGTGTCGCGCCTGGACCGTGAGACAAGGTTCCACGGCTCCGGTGGCAGCGGGAGCCATTCACAGCGATATCCAGAAGGGGTTCATTCGCGGCGAAGTCGTGCACAGCAGCGATCTACTGGAAGCCGGCTCCATGAGCGCCTGCAAAGACAAGGGCACCTTCCGCCTTGAGGGCAAAGACTATCTGGTCAAGGAAGGTGATGTGATACATTTCCGTTTCAATGTCTGAGTCTATGGATTACAAACTGCAAGCGGCCCGCGATCGCTGGTTGGCTGCGCGTCCTGATCGAGCCGCCTGGTTGGGTGTTCCCTGTGATACGACAACCTGGCCTTCAGGCAAGGACCTGGGGCGCGGTGAGGCTGCCGCCGCCTTTGGCGAGCTCTGTTTTCCAACCGAATCGGCCACGGACGCAGAGTCGTTGCGTCTGCAATGGCAAGTGCAGCGTGAGCAGCGCGAGGCACAAAGCCCGCTTACTCCTTTCGACATATGTGATTGCATTGAGGACAATCTGCTGGGTTGCATTCTGGCGCCGCTTGCTGCAGCCGAACTCCGCTGCGCACTCAATGCACGGCTGCGCGATCTGCCGGATTTCGTATCACAGCTTCCTTTGCCGACAGCCGAGGATGGCTGGCAATGCGAGCCAGCATCGACGCGATTGGCGGAGCTCAGTCTCAGCCTGCGTCAGGTCTTCCGTCGTTGGCAGCAGCAGTATAAAAAGTTGGTGAGTCCACTGGAAGCCGCCTTCGAGAAGGCGCTGCAAACCTTGGATGAGCTGGCGCGTGGCTGGCGGGCGCAAGAGCACAGTGGCAGTGAGCCCATTGGACCGGAAGCCTCTTCCAAAGCCTGGCAGAGCTATTGTGACACAGAGCTGGACATCGACGCCGTGATCAAGAAGCTGGAGCAGGAAATCCAGCGTACCGTGGCAGAGCTGGAAAAACGTTGTACGACACTGCATCAGCGCTACGACAAGAAAGTGCCCGGCGGCGGTGAGAGCGTGCATTTCGTGTTACAGCAAATCGCCACCGATCAACCGCGCCCTGAGTACTGGTTGGAGTGCCACCGCAACATCATGAGTGAACTGGAGCGCACCCTGTTGCCACGCGAATTGCCTTTTCCTGTTGAAGGGGAGATTTCGCTCGGGCTCGGGAGTCGTGCATCACGCAGGGATACCTACTGCCACGGCCCCCTTAACGGCCCTGCCTCCTTGCAGATCTTTGACCTGGCAACCTTGCCCGCTGCGGATCGCCAGGCCCACCTGGACGACCACAACAGCTACGCGCTAACCCTGCTGTTGGCGCGCGAAGGCGTTCCCGGACGCCTAAGTCTGCTGCAAGAGCGCCGTGCTACAAAAGACCTATCCGCCTGTTTGCTGCGCGAATCCGACCTGGAGGCCTGGGCGCAGGAGGCTCCCGAACTGTTGGCCCGTCTGGGCTGGATGCAAGGCGAAGCGCGCATTCGCATTCTGCTTCTGCGAGATCGACTTCGCGATTTACTGGCCGCGCTGGCCGATCTTGAGTATCACACGCTGCGCCGTCCAGAGATTGAGCTTTTCCGGCGTCTACGCCGCGAGGGCATGCTTGGCGCCAATTTGGTGACCTCGATTTTCAGCGGCATACGTCGCACACCGCTACGCAGAGTTGGAACCATAAACAACTGGCTCGTATTACGCGAAGAGCTGCGTAAGTACAAACGTCGCACGGGAAGTGCCAGCGGACCTCTGGATATCTGGCTGGCGGCACGACGCTGCTGCGACCTTCCTCCTGCTATGATGCGGACGGCACTTTCTGTTGAAGAAGCCCTGGGGCTGCAAGCACACGAAGTGCCTCCTCCGGTGGTTCAGTTGGCCGCTCGCAAGGATGAGCTGATCCAATCCGTTGAATCACAGCTGGCTGCGCTGGGACGCATTCGTAGCGAAGATCTTGACGCAGGCAGCGAGTTTGACGGACCCGCTCCTGCGGTCGCCGACGATGGTGATACACAGTCAGAGTCCACAGGCGAAAAGACTGCCGATCAGATTCTGCCCGCTGCAGACCTCGCAGCGAACCACGAACAGACGCTATCGGAGGTAGATACCGAAGCGGACGGTTTTTCTGCCGAGGAAGGAGCTGCGCCATCCACCACCTGAGGGATATTCTTCCCCTGATGCGCAGGCATTCGACCCAGCTCGCGGTCGGTGCCTTCTTCGTGCTGGTAACCAACTCCATCATGGTATTTGGTCCGCGTGTACTGGGCCTGGCCATTGACGATCTGCGTCGTGCCCAGGCCGCCGTGCCCGAAGATCCTCAGCTGCATAGTATGCTATGGTATGTGCTGTTGCTGATGGCGGTCAGCGTAGGCCAGGGGATTTCGCGCTTCGGCCAGCGCCGTCTGATTATCGGCGTATCACGCAAGCTGGAACGTGACCTGCGCGCCAAGTTCTTCGATCGTCTGTTGGAACTGCCGCGCGCGTTCTTCCATCGCATGCACACGGGCGATATCATGAGTCGCGCTACCCAGGATATCGAGAATGTGAGACGCGCTGCCGGGCCAGCGTTCATGTATTCTATTAACACGCTACTGTTGAGCACGTATGCGCTGATCATGATGGCTGGCATCAGCATCAAGTTGACGCTGGTCAATGTGCTGTTACTTCCGTTGGTGAACGTGCTCGTGTTCACGCTGATTCGCCGCATCCATCGTCTCACCATGGAAAGCCAGCGGCAGTTCGGTCGTATCTCCAGTCATGTGCAGGAGAGCCTGGCGGGCATTCGTGTGATACAGGCCTACACTCGCGAGCAGGCCCAGCAGGAAGCCTTTGAAACGCACCTTCGTGAATACCGACGCATTCAACTGGCGCTCGTGCGTGTACAGGCACTACTGCGGCCAACGCTAGTAATGATCTTCTCCGCCGGACAAGCCCTGGTACTGCTGCTGGGTGGCCGCATGATTATTGACGGGAGTATCACGCTGGGCAGCTATGTAGCCTTCATCGCCTACATGGGAACTTTGATGTGGCCGATGATGGCCATGGGCTGGAGTCTCAGCCTGGTGCAGCGCGGTGACGCAGGTATGAAGCGTCTGAATGATATCCTGCGCGCGCCCGAACAAGCGCCAGGCGGGAATGTGTCACAGCCGGTTGAGGGGGACCTGTGCTTCGAAGCCGTCTCCTTCCGTTATCCGGGAGAAGACACGGCAGCCGTGGTTGAAGTCAGCGTAACGATTCCCGCAGGCACAAGCGTCGGCATAGTCGGACCGACAGGAAGTGGCAAGAGCACGCTCCTTTCGCTCCTGCCAAGGCTGCTTGAACCGAGCGAAGGGCGCATCCTGCTTGACGGCGTAGACCTGCTGAATTACGACCCGGACGTACTGCGACAGCAGGTGGCCGTTGTGCCACAGGACACCTTCCTCTTCAGTGATACGCTGCACAACAATGTTGCCTTCGGCACTCCTGATGCATCACGCACACAGGTGGAAGCGGCTGCGGAAGTATCACATCTCGCTCAGGATCTTGAACAGTTCCAACACGGCTGGGAAAGCCGCGTCGGCGAACGTGGAATCAGCCTTTCCGGCGGACAGAAGCAGCGGACGGCCATTGCTCGCGCCCTGATGCAGGAAGCGCCAGTGCTGGTCTTCGACGACTGCCTAAGCGCAGTGGATACCCAGACCGAAGAGGCGATGATTCGTGCTTTGCGCAGTCACGGGCAGAAGCGAACCATGTTGATTGCCGGGCACCGCCTGAATGTGATGCGCGGCATGGATCTGATTCTGGTCCTGGATCACGGACGCATTGTACAGCAGGGTACTCATGAAGAACTGCTGACGCGACCGGGTCTTTACGCCGACCTCTATCAGAAGCAGCAGATCGAGGCAGAGCTGGAGGGCACAGCATGAGTCGTGTCCCCCTGGATCACCATCTGCTGCGGCGTCTTGTGCGGCAACTGAAGCCCTGGACGGGTGCCTGTATCACGGCGCTGGTTGTCATCATGGCCGGGGCTGCACTGGATACGGCAATTCCGCTGATTACGCGCCATGCCATTGATGTGAACATCGCCAACCACGACTCCACGGGGCTTTTGCATACTGTGCTGCTTTTCCTGGGCGTGTCGGTGGTGGGCTTCGTGCTACACTTCATTCAGCAGGTACTAACCGGATGGATCGGCCAGAACATCGTGCTGGATTTGCGTGCGCGCCTCTATCGCCATGTGACACGACTGCATTCCTCCTGGTTCGACAAGCATCCGGTGGGCCAGGTAATGACGCGGCTGACCAACGATGTGGAGAACCTGAACGAGCTCTTTACCGACGGGTTGATTCTGATCTTTCAGGATCTGCTGGTGCTCCTCTTCATCATGGGCGCACTGCTCTACATGAACTGGAAACTGGCGCTGGTGCTCTTTGCCATCATGCCGCTGATCTTCCTTTCCACCTTCCAGTTCAAGCGCTTGGTTCGTGCAGCCTTTCGCCGTGTGCGCGCTCTGGTGGCCGAAGTGAACACCTTCCTGCAGGAGAACATCACTGGTATGGCTGTGGTGCAGCTCTTCAGGCGGCAAGAGCGCAACCGTGATACCTTTAGCGAGATCAACAACCGCCTGATGCGCGAGCACGTGCGCACCATCTTCTATTTCGCCGTCTTCTTTCCGCTGATGGAAGTACTGGGAAGCCTGGCAACGGCTATGGTGCTGTGGGCTGGCTCCGGCAGTGTATTACGTGGTGAGTTGAGTTTTGGCGCACTGGTGGCCTTCATCCATTATGCCGAGCGCTTCTTTCGTCCCATTCGTGACCTTTCGGAACGTTACAACATTCTGCAAGGAGCCATGGCCTCGGCTGAGCGCGTGTTTGAGACTTTGGATGAAAAGCCTGCCATCACTTCTCTCGATAACGCACAGACTCCCGTGATACAAGGAAAATCGGGTAGCATCGAGTTCCGCAATGTCTGGTTTGCCTACGAAGACGAGAACTGGGTACTGCGTGAGTTGAGCTTCTTCGTCCAGGCTGGCAACTCCGCGGCCCTGGTAGGCTACACAGGTGCTGGCAAGAGTTCCATTGCCTCACTGCTGTTGCGCTTCTACGAATTCCAGCGCGGCGAGATTCTGGTGGACGGTTTGGATATCCGCCAGTGGCCACTTGAGGAATTGCGCAAACGCATGGCCATTGTGTTACAAGATGTCTTCCTCTTCTCCGGCAGCATTGCCGACAACATCCGCCTTGGATCACAGCTCAGCGACGATGAACTGGAGATTGCCGCTCGGCGCACGGGGCTGCTGGATCACGTCCGACAACGTCCTGATGGTTTTGACGAGCAAGTCGGTGAGCGCGGTCAGAACCTCTCCGTTGGTCAGCGTCAACTGATCAGTTTTTCCCGTGCGCTGGCCGAAAACCCTGCAATCCTCATTCTCGACGAGGCCACCAGCAGTGTGGACACTCTGAGCGAGCAGCGTATTCAGCACGCCACGGCGGAATTGATGCAGGGACGCACCGCACTGGTGATCGCCCATCGGCTTTCCACCATTCGACGCGCAGATCAGATCCTGGTGCTGCATCACGGCAAACTCGTGGAGCACGGACGGCATGAAGATCTGCTGGAAGCACAGGGCGTGTATCACCGCCTCTGGCAGCTTGAGAGCAGACGTGGAGTTACAGGATGATCGAGCACGGCGCTTTGTATCTACTAGACGGCCAACTCGTGTTGCAGGTCTGGCATTTGATCGGCATTGGTTTGCTGGGCGGCCTGGTTGCCGGACTTGTTGGTATTGGTGGCGGTGTGGTGGTGGTCCCGGCAATGATCGCGCTGGGCGTACCACCCTGGCTGGCCAGTGCCACCATGTCGGTGGCCATTGTGGCCAACTCCTCCGGTGCGTTGGTGTACAATCTGCGTCGAGGAGGTATTGAGTGGCGCCTTGGTCTGTGGATGGGCGCAGCCGCCGTTCTTGGCGGCCAATTGGCCACCCTATGGATCAGCGATGTATCACTTCGAGGCCTGGACAAGATCATCACCATCGGCTTTGCGCTATTGCTTCTGGGTGTTAGTGTGCGTTTTTTGCGTAGCAAGCATCGTGATACAGTAGGCAACCCGCACCGACTTCTGACCGAGCTTCCTTTGCGTTGGCACAGCAAACTGTGCGGCACCGAAATCAGTGGCCTGCTGCCTGCGGCGGCGGCGCTGTTTATTGGCATGCTGGCCGCTCTCCTGGGTGTGGGTGGTGGTGTCTTCTTTATTCCGCTGGTGCTCTGGCTGACTCACGCATCCATCAAGTCTGTGATTCCGGTGAACCAGATTACGGTGTTTCTGACAGCGCTTTCCGTTTCCAGCGGCCACGTGTTACACACCGGCCACGTAGAAGCGAATGTGGCCCTGGTGCTGATTCTTTCCGGAGCCGTGGGCACAGCTATTGGATCGCGATTGAAGCAGCGTGTTAGCGCCGACCAGGTTCGTCGCGTCTTCGGCATTGTGCTGCTGGCCGGTGGCGGTCGCATGCTCTGGCAGAGCCTACAGGGTAACAGTGCCGTCGGACTCCAGCCTGTAGCCTTGGGCAGCGACGCCGGAACATGGCTGCGCACCGTGGGTCTGGCGCTAGTGCTGGGACCGCTTCTAGCCGTGATACAACACTGGGTGTACGAACGCATTCCCGGCTCCGCAGCAGGCGAGCAGGATAAAAGTGATACAAACTGATCTGGACAGATTTTCGTGGGAGGTCACATGAAACGTTGGCAGAAGGTGCTCGTTTGGATCGTCACAATTCCTGTTGTGATCCTGGCCGCTATCACCCTCTACGTCCGTCCCTACATTCGTCCTACCGAGGGTCCTGCAATTGCCGACTACGATGAGCCAAAAGCGGCGCTGATTGTGATGGATATCCAACTGGATTTCACGGGCCCGGAAGGTTGGTTTGCCCCCGATGTGTCGGCGGATTTGATTGCGGGAACGAACCGCGCCATCGGCTGGGCCAGCCGTCACGGCCTGCCTGTGGTCTATGTGCAGAATGTTATCGAAGACCCGCTGATGCGCTTCCTTTCCGGTGGCATCAATGCAGCGGGGGCACCCGGAACGGCCTTCGACCCGCGCGTGATGCAAATGCCTGGGGTACCCGTTTTCTCCAAGGGCCAGTCAGACGCCTTCGGCAACAAACTGCTGGATGAATACCTGCGCTCACAGGAGGTGGACAGGATCTACTTGTGCGGGTTGGATGGTGCGCAATGTGTGTATGCCACCGCTCGCGGAGCCAAAAACCGCGGCTATCAAGTCTGCATGGTCGAGGACGCCATTGTTGCCATGCGGCACGATGCGCAGGAGCTACGCGACATCTGGCATAAGGCCGGACTGAGTATCGCGAGCAGCACCGGACTGGAGTGATACATAACCGATCAGCATTCCTCGCGACACTGCAGGAAAAACGGTAGCAGCAGCAGTAGCGGCAGCAGAATCACAAGCGACTGCATTCCAAGGGACAGAGACAGAAAGCCCTCGCCCCACTGTTCAACCCACACACCTGCTCGGCCCACCTGCAGCTTGCTCATTCCTTGACTCAGCATACGTGACACAAGAATCGCGACCCAAATCAGCACACTCGCTACGGGCAGTGCAATCACCACAGGTCCGGACAACAGCCGCAGATTGGTTCGATGATAAATAGGAGCCGCAGCAACTGTTTGTATCACCTCGTCGCGCAGATCCAAGGGCAATTTCTTGAGGCTGCCCGGCCCAAGGGATTCTTTCAGCAGGCGGCTGAAGTCATCGCTCGCTTCTTCTTCCGGTGATACAAAAGGAGTGTTCATTCTGACTTCTCCCCGGTCGCCCGGTGATGGTGGCGTTCGTAGTGTTTGCGCATGGCCGCTTTGGCGCGGTGTAGGCCCACCTTGACCGACGACAGACTGAGTTCCAGGCTCTGCGCAATCTCCTCGTAGCTCAGCTCCTGCGTGTAGCGCAGATGCACAATTGCACGCTGATGCGGTGTCAGCACCCCAAGCAGAAAGCGCTCCATGTCGCACCCCTCCGCCTGATCGTCGGGCGCGGGAAGGCGGGCCGAGTACAACTCCTCACCCTCAAAATGCAATTCGTCGTGCAGGTGCCGCTTCTCGCGCCGTAGAATCTGTCCGCAGGAGCGCACAGCAATTCGCCAGAGCCAAGTACCCGCTTGTGCGTCGCCGCGAAAGCCGGGCAACGCGCGCCAGGCATTCAGCAGGCAGTCCTGAAAGGCATCACGCGCCAGCGTCTCGTTGCCCAGCACGCGCAGGCAGAGGGTCCAGACGCGATCGCCGGATTCCTCCAGTAGACGCGAAAACTGCTCTTCCAGCCGGGCACGATTCAAGACCTCGCCTTTCCTTTACCTTTTAGTGGAAGTAGAAAAAGGGAAAGTTACCCGGCGGAGTAACAAATCATACCGCAGGTGCCTCCAAGGGACAAAGTAAGTGCAATCAACAGGGAACAAACACCATGGCCTTCACCGAGATGCTTGTAATGATGATGATGTTCCTGATGTATGTCGCCATTGCCGCGCTGCTCGTCTTCTGGCGGCTGCGTGTTTCAGCCCTGCGACACGAGGAACGAATGCGCGCGCTAGAACTGCGCATGCCCTTGCCGCCGGATTCGCGACAACTCCATAGTAATCCCTATCTCTGGCCACTGGCTTCTTTGGGTGTTGGCCTTGGCACGACCTTGGCTGGCAAGTTCGCCTTTCACAACAACGTGCTCGGCGGTATCGGCCTGATCCTGCTCTTTCTGGGCACAGTGCTTCTGCTTGCCCAGCGCATGAACCGCGAGAACCGTCGTCGCGCAGAAGAAGCAGCTATGCAGCAGTCGGAGACCTACGCCAACATGCTGGCAACAGCCATGCGGCAAACACCGCCACCTCCGCCGGTTCCTCCTCGGGCAACGGAGGCAACGGAACAGGCGTAACTCACTCTCACGGATTCTCAAAATGAAGCTGGGAGCGGCGGGCTGCGAGCCGTCGCTTCTTTTTGAATTGTGTTCAGTTTCGCATCTCTGAGTGACCTGGAGCACACATCCATCTAATCAGAATAGTGTTGTTTCATGCCGAGGGAACACAGACGTGTAAGCAGAAGCGGAGATGAAGATGAAACTGAAGACTTCCTTTTTGTGCACCTGGCTGCTGGTAGCCCCCTTTGCGGTCGCCCAGCAGATTCTGGTGGATCACACATGTGATCTGAACATGGTACCCACGGCGGTTCTGGACATGGTGAAGACCGACCTGCACGTGGCCTACAACCACACTTCGCACGGCAGCCAGCTTGTGTCCGGCATGTCGGCGTTGTACAACTACCCGCCCTTCGCGCACTATTTCGACTATGGCTCCAGCGGCGTGGGTGAGCTGGAGTTTCACGACTACGGCATTCCCGGCATTGCCGACCTGAGCCAGGGCGACTACATCGACGGCAACGGCGTGACTCCCTGGGTTACCAGCACGCGCGCCTACCTGGACAACGCGGCCAACCTGCACATCAATGTGGTCATGTGGTCCTGGTGCAGCATTAATGGCCACAACATTCCGCGCTATCTCGAAAACATGGAAATCCTGGTTGCGGAATACGGCCCTGGCGGCAGCAAGCCCAGGGCAGCGGATCACCCGGTAACCTTCGTCTTCATGACCGGCCACGCCGAGGGCCAGGGCGAGACGGGCTTCATCTACAACGCCAATCAGCAGATTCGCGCGCACTGCGCCAGCAATGGTCGTGTGCTCTTTGACTTTGCCGACATCGAGAGCTACAACCCCGATGGCGACTATTTCTACAACCTGCCCATGTGGGACAATCTGAACTACGGCTATTCGGGTGGAAACTGGGGCGTTGAGTGGACTGCCGCCAATTCCGAACACGAACTGAGCATCATGACCTTGGGTGATGGCGATGGCTATAACGGCTGCAGCTCGTGTGCGCACTCGGACAGTCCGCGCGCGGCCACTCTCAACTGTGTGTTGAAGGGACGCGCCACCTGGTACATGTTTGCCCGCATCTGGGGCTGGCAGCCCGGTGGTGTGACGCCTTCCGGAACAATTGAAATCCTGGACCAGAACACAGTGCAGCTGCGCTGGAACGATCTAGTGCCCGGCAGCCTCTATGAGTTGCAAACCAGCCCGGATGGCTTGAACTGGAGCCTTATGTTCCCGTTCACGGCCTCCTCGACAAGCTATGTCTTGCCCCTTGTCCACGCGGATGACGAGCACGCATGCTTCCGGGTTGTGATGGCCACCCCAAGTCGATAAATCCTGTGTATCACAAAAAGCGGGGGCTTCGGCCCCCGTCTTCATCTTCTGACTTTTCGCAGCACGCTACTGGATCATGGTATCACCGTAACACGCGAACAGACGGAGGCCCCTTCCTGCGAATGCGCACGGATCAGATAGCAACCGCCTGCTCCAGTTGGCTGCCAGTACAAGGTTCGTGATCCACCGGGCCAACCACCGTGATACAGGCATCCAACTTCCTGTCCCAGCAGATTGAAGACCTTGATCTCCAGCGATTGTGATGCCGGCATTTGCACGCATACATTGATCCCTGGATTCGCCGGATTGGGATAGCAGGCCAGTTCCAGGTCAACACTGCGCGGAAGCGATGCTGGCACATCTACGGTGGCTGGCAACAGATCCACGATCACGCCCTCCAGCACGCTCAAATTGTACGGCAACTCATCGGGCAGCAGATACCAGCCATCGTAGGAGCCCGTCCAACCAAAGTTAATATGGAAGTAGCCTTCGCTGTTGTAGCCGTCCACCACCACGTTATGCCCCGCATCCCATGCTGGCGTCACCACCGCCAGATGCGCGGGATGGCCCTCCATCATGTTTTGACGCAGGGCGGACCACGTCTCCTCCACATCATCCTCCAGCAGTCGGCAATCCTCGTAGCCGAAGCGCTGCCAGGCGGCATAGGCCTGTGATACGCTGAAGGTGCCTGAGCCCTGTGGGTGATACACCTGATGGCAGGCAACTCCGCATGCGAAAATGAGCGCGGCAATGTCACGATTCTCGCGCGGCCGTCCGTCGGTCCAGCGGGCATCCAGACTGTCCAACAGCACGTTCAACTCGGGAAAGCTGGGAAAGCCGAAAGCATCGGCGTCATCGTCAATCCAGTAATCGTTGCCACCGTAGTTGTGATGATAACGATCGCTGGAATCGAAGCGTGTATCACGCGTGCTGGCGTGCAACTCTAAAATTTGCGCCATCGCAACCGAAGGACAACCCGCAAGCGAACGCACACCACTGCTGCTGGTAGGAACAAGCTGGTTGTAAGGTGAACCCTGTCCCCAGTTCACGTCCACCCATCCACCCGTGCTGGAGCTATCCGGGTTCGGCCAATAGTCGACTCGCTCCCCATCGAAACGACAGCCCGATGTCAGGCGCTCCCACTTTGCAGCACGCTCGTTACGCGTCCTTTCCGGAAGCTGTTCAAGGTGAGCCAGTCGGCTGGACAGATCTGCGTTCAGCAGCTCCACAAGCAGGTTGTCGCCCTCCGCCCATTGTGATACATCCGCACTTAGCGACCAGGCTGGAACAGGCGGCAGCTCTGTGTTCGCGGAAACCACCAGGTATCCGCGAGGCAACAGCGCGTAGAGCCAGCCCGCGTCCAACTCGCGCACTTGCTCTGGAATCAATTCGCGGACCTCGGGAAGCTGCGCCAAAGCGTTGGCGGCCACCTGGTCAGCCTGTGGTTTATCGACGGGTACGGCCAACAACGCTGGCGCACAAACAAGCAGCCATAGCAGAGGCTTCATCATGGACCTTCCTTCCGGGAGTCTGCGGTTCATGGACCTCGGCAAGGTATCGCAATCTGTACACAGCGCCCACATTTTTCACTCCTGCACTAAACATTCTCACGCATCGCGCGTGTAGTACGAAAACCCGGAGGAACTATGTGCACTCGACTCCTTCTGTTCTGCCTTCTTTTCGTCATGGTCGGCAGCGCTCTCGCAACTGGAAATGGATCCCAGACCTCGTCATCAGAAAGAGCTGAAGCATTTCTGGCCTTAGTGCAACAGCCCGTGATTCAGGCTCTGGCCGATGGCAGTATGCCGCAACCCAGCTATCCCGAAAGCGCTTTGCGCGAGGGCCACAGCGGATTGGTACTGCTGAAAGTACAGCTTGATTCGAGCGGGCTTGTCCAGCAGATTGAGCTCGTACAGAGCGCGCACGAGGATCTGGATCAAGCGGCAATGGACTATGTGCGAAACAGCAAATGGAGTCCGGGCCTGAGCGAATCCGGGCCGGTCAACTGCGAATTCATTGTGCCCGTGCGCTTTGTTCTAAAGGACCACGGAAGCGGAGTTTGACCGAACGACGTACACTCTTCGACCACCTTGTGTCACAGCACGAACAGGAGCTGCTGCGCCTCGGGCGTGGCCTCCTGGGATCCTGGCAGGATGCCCAGGATGTGACACAGTGTACGCTGCTCAAACTCTGGCAGCGGCTTCCACAACTGAATAAAGAAGAAGACCTTCTGCCCTGGCTGCGACGCGTTCAAGTAAACCACTGTCTGAGTGAGCTACGCAAGCGCCGTCTGCGTTGCTTTCTGGGTCTGGAGTCTGTGGCCGATCAGTGTGTTCCAGAATCCGGAGTGTCACACATAGACAAGCTGCTTCGTTGCGCTGAAAGCCTGGGGCACCGCCAGCGCGTGGTCTGGGTACTTTGTGATCTGGAAGGTTGGTCTGCATCCCACGTTGCGGAGCTGCTTGGGATTCGTGCCAGTACGATTCGCGTGCACTTGCTGCAGGCGCGAAGAAGACTGCGCACCTTGCTGGAGGAAGAAGATCAATGAAGAGGAATACGTCCGTGGATCACGACCCGTTTGCAATAGAAGGACTGTGCTGGCGTGAGCAGAAAGTGCCGACGCACGTGCTGACGGAGTTACACCGACGCCTGAATGCGAGTCTTCAGCCGAAGTCTCCCACTGCAGGGGGCAAGACGATGAGTGTATCACGAATTCTGGCGCCAGCGCTACTTCTGTTAGGATTGCTGCTGCTACAGCACATTACTCAGTCTTCGTTACCCTCCAGTCGTGTGATACACATTGAATTGGAACACAGGCCGCTGTACTGGGTCCTGCCTCTCGACCCGTCGCGATCCGCACCTAACCAGACCGACGGAGGCGTTTCATGATCTGCCTGAAACCGGCCCTTATCGCTTGCGCAGTTCTGCTCCTACTCTGCGGATGTGAGCCGAACACACATGTGCTGCACCTCTGTCTGGACGTCTACCAGGCGTCGGCTGGAATCCCGGGTGTTGAGGTCCCCGATTACAAAGCACTCAGCGCCCCGGAGCTCTTCGATTCCTGTCTGGTTGCCGCTGAAGCACTTGGCGCGGATCTCGCTGCATGGAGCCGCCTGCGACGCTTACGACCATTGGAGTCCCGCCGCCTCTCATGCAGAATCGGTCCGCAGACTTGCTTCGTGGACAGCGGTTCTCTGCAGGGTGTGCAATGGCAGTTGGAGGCACGCCAGGTGAGTGAGCGGGCAGAACTGCATCTGCGAACCTATGCAAATGATGTGATAAACAGCAATAGTCCCTGGCTTCCGCTTAGCGACGATGGCGCAGTTCTTGGCGCACCCCTTGGGCCAGATAGCGGATTGCTGCTGCAATTGCGTCATGCAAACACTGTATCACAGGAGTCCAGTGAACCACCGCAAGTAGAAAACACCTTCTTCGAAGTCGACGTACAGCCGCAGCCGCTGCAAAGCATGCAAGCGTTGACCGAGCTTTTCCGCTATCCTCCCGATGCGCTGCGCAGAGGCGTTTCAGGCACCGTGGTGCTGACGGCCTTTGTCGATACGCTAGGCGCGGTGAACGAATTGCGTCTGTTGCGCAGTGTGGACGCTGCGCTGGACTCAGCGGCACTGGCCGACGCGATGCAACTGCGCTTCTATCCAGCCCGTACTCAGGGGGCGGCCATTGCCTCCTGGGTCGCCCTCCCCGTTCGTTACGTCTTGGAGAAGTAAGCCCAGTCCACATCTACAATATCCTTGTTATCTTGTACAGGTGTTCGCTTCGGTGAATACCCCTGGCTGCGATTCGCGCAAATGGCCGTCCGCCTGTCTAGGAGTGAATCAGCTTCGAACATCGGATGCAACCTCAACTCTCACTGCGTTCTGGATGCGTTGCGTTGCGTCAATTCTTCCGCAGCAGAAAAAGACAGGTACTCCTGTTAAAACATTGACGGACACCTCTGCATTTCCCATCATTGCCCCGTCAATTAACACTATCACAAATTGCCGGTAACAAGCGTAACCGAGTGGAGGTCGCGAATGATCCGCAAAACCCTGGCCCTGAGCACCCTTTCCCTGGTCCTGACAGGCGCCGCTTTTGCCACCAACGGAATGAACATGGAAGGTTACGGGCCAATTGCCGCCGCACAGGGTGGAGCCGCCCAGGCGCTGGAAAACGGTGCCGCCGCCTTCGCTAACAACCCGGCCACCATTGGTCTGCTCCCCCGCAATGGCATGCAGCTCAATCTGGCCGTCGGCGTGCTGGGACCGAGTGTGAGCGCACAAATGACTTCAATGCCGGACGCCGACTCCGACGCCGACATGTTTCTGATGCCCGGCTTCGGCCTGATCGTTCCCCGCGGTCGCCTGACCTGGGGCGCCTGCATGTTCGCGCAGGGCGGCATGGGCACGGAGTACGCTTCGAACTCCTTCATGGCAGCGGGTACCGGCGAGAAGGTCATGTCGCAGGTGGGCGTCGGTCGCTTCGGCATTCCCGTGTCCTACGAGCTGAACGATCGCCTGATTCTGGGCGGTTCGGCCGACCTGGTCTGGGCATCCATGGACCTACAGATGGCGATGAGTGGCGCGCAGTTCGGCGATTTCGTAGCCGCCATGGGAGGCACTCAAACCTTCGGTACGGCAGCAGGCAGTATGGTGGACGGCCTGATGAACGCAGTCACCTACCAGATGCTGAACCCGATGGGTCCCATCAACTGGGCGCGCTTCGACTTTGCCGACGACAATGACTTCACCGGCGACGCAATGGGTATGGGCTTCGCCTGCAAGCTGGGTGGCGTTTACAAGCTGAATGATCAGTGGACGCTGGGTGCCAGCCTGCATACGCCCACCTTTTTGAACGATCTGGAGGCCGACGACGCCACGGTGACCATGTCCGCCAACTACGACGATGGCATTCTTGGCGGTACCTGGGATCCGATGGGCGGCACAGGCAGCCCCGCTGGCACATACTCCGCAGTGGAGGTGCCCGTCACTGGCGAGATCAAGGTCAAGGATTTCCAGTGGCCGATGCAGATTGGTGTGGGCGCTTCCTATCAGGTGAACGAGCAGCTCACCCTGGCCGCCGACGTACGCCAGATCATGTGGTCGCAGGTGATGGAGAGCTTCAAGATGACCTTCACCGCAGACGGCACACAGGCGAATCCAATGGCCGCAGGCTTTGCTGGCGCTTCCATGGACATGGAACTGACGCAGGAATGGGACGACCAGATGGTGATCGCGCTGGGCGCCTCCTACTGGATGAACGACAAGCTGGTGCTACGCGCTGGCGGCAATTTCTCGGCGAACCCCGTTCCTGATACCTATCTGAACGCCCTATTCCCCGCCATCGTGGAGACTCACATCACTCTCGGAGCAGGTTATCGTGTCACAAACAGCGATGCCGTAGACTTCAGTCTGACACTGGCTCCCGAAGTGGAAGCGGACGCTGGCAGCGGAGTTACCAGCACCCACAGCCAGACCAACTTCCAGCTGATGTACAGTCATACTTTCTAGGCTCAGACAAGCCATGTGATAAAAAGGGACGGCCTGGCCGTCCCTTTTCTGTCTCTGTGTATCACAAAACTGAGCTACGCTCATGAGATCAGTCAACACTTAGCGGCACAGTGTACGTACGCGATAGAAGGCATGCAGATTCTGTGTCACAAGCGGGTATGTGACATTCGTGGTGGAGTCCAGATCAACGAAGTCGCCATAGGGTGTATCACAAATCGAAACGATGTACGCCGTCGCTCCATTAACGGCGTCCCACGCCAGCTCAAGATCGCCATCAACACATGTGATACGTAACGCTGCCACAGGATCACAGACAACGGGATTCGCGCCGGGAATATTGGTCTCGTACATGCGTGTAAAGGAAATGGCGGTAGCAAAATCGTTGCCGGGGACGGTTGTGGACCGCGTTGACACTAGCGAAGCAGCCATGCCTCGATGTTCTGCTAGCCACATGTAGGTACGCACGTACTCAGTATGCAGCGTCGTCCAGCCGAAGAAGGGCAGGTTGACCTGAAAACTCAGCGTTACCAGACGATTCACGCGCAGACAGGGCGCTTCTCCCTGCGGAATGATCAGCGTGCCCCAGGCATCGGCGCTGTAGTCCGCCTGGTAGCGAATACGCCCGCTCTGCCCTTCGACAACGGTGTTGAAATAGGTCACGCCGGACCATGTATCACCGTAGGCGATAGTCGTAGGGTAATCTGTGATACGCGATGAAAAGACGTTCGTCGGATGCTCAGGAAAGAGCTCGTCGTTGTAAAGCCCCCACAAGTGTTGACCACTTGTATCACGCTCGTAGAACCACCATGTCTGGTCATCGCCGTCGGTGAAATGCTGCAACTCGGCAAAGTCGGCATCGGGAAAAGAGGCCCCCACACCAGAGGCGTCCTTGTTTACGATCTCGATCACGGCAACCCGATCTGCGGGACCGGTGCCGAAATCCCAGACCTGAGGACCGCCCGTGCTTCCTTGCACGCCGCCTGTTGTCCACTCGCTACCGCTATTCATGTAGCTGTAGCTGTAATAGCCGATCTCATTCAGCAGGTCTGTCTCGCCGACCAGGAGCTGTGCCTGAGCAGATATTGCGCAGAAGCCGTAACAAAGGAGAATCAGGAGTTTCATCGGGCCTCCAGGTTTAGAGCACACATTGTTCTACTCGTCTGTGGTGCAAAGCCGGTGCCAGAAAGGACAGATTGTTAATCCACAACTTAGCCAATACACTTCTTGTATTCTGTTTAGTATCCGTCACTTGATGCGATCCCTTGGCGATCATTTGTTCGGGAAAGTGGACGAAATGACCATGCATACATTTTCCTCTCGCCTGCGAGTGCCGAATGCGCTAGAATGTACTGTCGTTGCGGCGCCCTCCCCCCTTGCACGACTGCTTCAATGCCATTGCCGCTTTCAAAACTAATTCTTGCTGAACATGAACCGTATTAGTGCCTCCATCCGTGTTCTGTTGCTGATCATGTTGGCCGGTCTCTGCTGCGCCGCTTTCTTCACGCGGCAGAGCTATCAGCGGCACTTGTGTGAAGTGGCCTTTCGCGATCTGGAAGCCATCTCCGACGGCAAAGTGCAGCAAATCACCAATTGGTATCGCGAACGAGCTTCCGATATCTGCGTCATGCGCTCCAGTGGCATCCTGATGCAGGCTTGCGGAAGAATTCTTCGCGGCGAAGCGAGTTCCGGCGATCTGGCGCTGGTGACCAATCGCATGCAGGAATTCTGTCATCTCTATGGCTACTGCGAGATTCTGCTACTGGATGAAACAGCTTCGATCCGTTACTCAGCCTTCAATGCGGACCAGGCACTCAGCGACCTCTCCCAACATGAATTGCTTGCTGCCGCGGACAGCACGACTCCCGTGTTACGTCGTCTGACCCGTGACACACTGCATCACGCCATTCACGCGAGTGTGATGATCGGTCTTCCACGCAAGCACACAGTTGTTGGTGGCGTCCTGCTGTTCCTGATGGAAGCCGACGACCACCTCTACCCGCTAGTGCAAGGCTGGCCCATCGCCAACCGCAGTGGCGAAGGCCTGCTAGTGCGTCAAGAGAGCGACAGTGTTCTCTTCCTTAGCCGTCTGCGCTTCCGCGAGGATGCTGCGTTGAAGCTTCGCCTTCCGGTCGCAGCTGCAGACCTGCCTGCCTCGATGGCAGCTCGCGGCGAGCGTGGGCGCGTAGAAGGCCGAGATTATCGCGGTGAGCGTGTGCTGGCCTACGTACAGCCCGTGCCAAATACGCCGTGGTTTCTGGTCGCTAAAGTGGATCGCGCCGAAGCCCTTTCTGCAAGTCGGCGTGATACAGTGCTAATTACGCTGCTGCTCTCGCTCTCCTTGTTTGCGGGACTGGCCGGCATCAGTGTCATTTGGCACCGTAATCAACGCGATCACCTGCAGCGTCTGCTCCTGGCTGAAGAAGCGCAGCAACTGGGCGAGCTGCGCTATTCCACAACACTGGAAAGCCTGGGCGAGGCGGTGATCACCACCAACCGCGAATGCCGCGTCGACTTCATGAACAAGGAGGCAGAACGCCTTACCGGCTGGACATTGCACGAAGCCCGCGATCATAGACTGGATGACATCTACACTCCTGTTGAAGAAGTGTCGCACACTCCTCTACCAACACCTGCCTGTCGCATCATGGAAAGCGGTACGGCGTACTACAACGAGGATCAGGCCATTCTTGTATCACGCTCAGGCACTGAATGCCCAATCTCAGAAAGCGCAGCTCCAATTCGTGATACACAGAACGAACTCAGCGGAGTCGTGCTGGTCTTTCACGATCAGACTGCGAGTCGGCAAGCCAAACACGACCTGCAGGTGCGAGAGCAGGAGTACCGCCATCTCTTCGAGGAAGCGCCGGTGGGTGTGTTCCGTACTACATCGGAGGGTCACGCACTCAGCATCAATCCAGAAATGGCTCGCATCCTTGGATACAACAGCGTCGAGGAGACGCTGAACACCGTTCGCAACCTTGGCAGGCACCTTTACCTACGTCCCGAGAGGCGGATGGAATTCACCCGAATCCTGCAGGAGCAGGGCTTCATTGATGGCTTTGAGTACGAAGCCATCCGCCGGGATGGCAGTATCGTCTGGCTAAGCATGAATGCAAGAATCGCCGAGCGCAACACGGATGGCAGTTTCATAATCGAAGGCTTCACCACAGACATTCAAGAGCAGAAGCTCGCCGAACAAGCCCTGCGGGAAAGCGAAGAGCAATATCGGCTCCTAACGGAAACGAGTCTGGATGTGATCTGGACGATGGATCCGAACTACACCTTCATCTATGTCAACCCTGCCATTGAAGCTCTAACCGGCTACACACCCGAAGAGTGGCGCTCCAGCAATTTGGCTGATCACTGCTCTCCCGATCACATGAACGAGATCCTGGCCCTTATCAAGCGGATGATCCAAAGTGGCGAATCGAAGAAGGGTGTGATTTTCGAAACCGAGATGCTGCGCAAAGACGGCTCTGTGATACCGGTGGAAATTCACGGCATGGTGATGTGTGACGAGGCAGGGAAACCTCTGATGTATCAAGGCGTGACACGTGATCTGACGGAACGCAAGCGGAGTGAGGCCGAGCGCGAGCGGCTGTCCACCCAGCTCTCGCAAGCGCAGAAGATGGAATCGGTCGGTCGTCTGGCTGGCGGTGTGGCACACGACTTCAACAACATTCTGCAAGCGCTGTTAGGCTACAGTCAGTTGCTGCTGGACAACCTTGAGCCAGCGAGTGAAGAGTATGAGTTCGCTACTGAAATCTTCAGCGGTGCAACACGCGCAGCAGGCCTGACACAACAGTTGCTGGCCTTCTCGCGCAAACAAACCATTTCTCCGCGCACACTGCAATTGAACGAGATGATCAGCGGATTGCTGAAAATGCTGCGCCGCCTGATTGGTGAGGATGTTGAGCTGGTTTGGAAGCCGCGCGAAAACCTGCCGCCAATATTGATGGATCCGACACAAGTCAACCAGATTCTAGCCAATCTGGTAGTCAATGCGCGTGATGCAATTCCTCATACCGGTTGTATCACAATTGAGACGTCGTTTGCTCAGTTGGACGAAGAGTTCGTATCACGTAATCCAAACAGCAAGACGGGGCGCTTTCTAGTAGTAGCAGTCAGTGATACAGGCCTGGGCATGGACGCGCAAATGCAGAAAGAGATCTTCGAGCCCTTCTTCACTACCAAGCCCAAAGGCAAAGGCACAGGATTGGGGCTCTCGACCGTTTATGGCATTGTGCAACAGAACGGTGGTTTCATCACCGTGTATAGCGAGCCAGGTACCGGTTCCACATTCAAAGTCTACCTGCCTGAGCATACCGGTGACACAGTAAGAGCCAGACGCATGCAAACTGTGCCAACCGTGTTACATGGAAGCGAAACCATCCTACTAGTCGAGGACGAAGCCGCCTTGCTTTCTTTCGCGCGGCGCCTGTTGATCAAGCTGGGTTATAAGGTGCTGAGCGCCAGCAATCCGCAAGACGCCATCAGACAGGTGCGCGGCTTCTCCGGCAAGATTGATCTGCTGATGACGGACGTGGTCATGCCCGGCATGAGCGGTCGTGAGCTTTTGGACGAGTTGCTGCAGCTACGTCCCGAACTGCGCTGTCTCTACATCTCCGGCTACACGGGCGACGTGATCGCGCATCGCGGCATTCTGGAGCGCGACATCAACTTCCTGGCCAAGCCCTTCACGCGCGACGAGCTGGCTGCCAAGCTCCGTGAAGTGCTGGATGGCGACGACAATGAAGCTGGCTAATCCACAGTTGCCGTAGCAGCCTCAGCGGGGTTTTCGCCGGGAAGGCCCTGTCTTTGTGCGGTACAAACTGCCGGTCCGCAGGCAGGCATTCAGTACGCGCCAAACATACCGGTCGTCCCGCAACCAGCTTTACTGGCCGTTTACAAGCCGATCCACATGCAAGATGATTTCGCCACTTGGCGATATCCATCCTGGTACAAATCTTGCTCCGTGGATGTGCCTTCGTTCGAAACACAACGCACTATTATGGCAATGGGGGTGACTTCATGCCCCGCGCAAGCATTCTTCTCATCGCACTTCTGGTCAGCTCGGCCTGGTCGCAAGAAATCACGGCACAAGGACCGGACGCGGGTGGCTATGGCTGGATATCGAGCCGTCACCCAGACGGCCCTGAGTACAGGTGGGAGAATGACATCAACATCAACGTGAACTACAACTTCGCGTACATGTGCGGCCCCTTCGAGCTGCCCTTTGCCTTCCCCTACTATAATGCAAGCTACTCCTCCCTTTGGATCAGCCCCACCGGTCTGATTTCCTTTGTGGATTACGAATTCGACTGGCCAGCACCAGCGTGTCCTGCCCCTGACATTCAAACCGATATCTCAGGCGCATTCCTCGGGCGCCCCTATTATGGATCCATCAGTTATCGGAGCTTTGAGGATCGCTGGGTTGTCCAGTTCTCCGGCATGCAACACTACTACCGGGAGCTAAGCGAAGCAAGCTGGCAGATAGCTCTCTACCCTGACGGCCACTTCACTATCACGCACCAGTACGCTATTGGCTCTGAGGTATGCTCCGGGTGGACCGGCGCGAACACCGATGAAGGCTTCATCTTCCCCATGATCGATGCAGGCGGCGCGCTTCCAGACTCAACCACCTACCTCGTTGCGACTGGATTGGGGGATTACAATCCGCCGGAAATCAGCGTCGCGGCCTTTCCGGATGTGGAAGTCGGCTACAACGACGACTATCTGATTCAAGCCCTTGTCCAAGACGATGCCCCGTTGGATGGCGTTTGGTTGATATGGATGGACAATCTGGAAAACGCGGATAGCCTGGCAATGACACCGGGCGAAGGCGGAAACTGGACGGCTGTCATCCCGCAGCACGAGAATCCTGGTTGGATTCAATACTGTGTCACAGCGCGTGATGCAAGCGAACATCAGAATCAGACAAGCAGCCCTTGGCAGAATTTCTTGGTTCAGGAAGTCGAAGCTCCGCTGGAACTCCAGGTTTATGAGGAGCTGAATGGTCGTCTTCCGCTTTGCTGGCAAGAGGGCGCCACCAACCACTGGGCGGGGGATTTCTTCGCCAGCTTCGAAGGCGGAATCCCGGAAGGTTGGCTCTTCATGAATGGAGTCCACAGTGGAACGAGCTGGCGTCTTGTGCCTGCGTATCACATGTCCTACGAAAGCGGTGCGCTCTCGAATATGGCACTGCAAGCCTATGAGGATGAAGAGGGCGAAGGCGACTGGCTTATAACACCAGCCTTTCAGATGACTGATCAGAGCTCGGTTGAATTCGATTTCGGCATGGTCGGCTACTATTACTTCATCACTCATCGGCTAGAGATAGGTGTCGTCACGGGAGACGCTGAGCTTTTTGATGGCAGCGTGCAATTCACTTTCTATTGCACCGACAGCGAAACGGATATGCAGCACTACTCCATTGCCCACCTTCTTCATGAATGGCTGGGACAGGAGATCCGCCTAGCTTTCAAGGTCCGCGCCGGCGACCATCCAGTATTCCCGGTCTTCCTGGACAACATCGAAATTCACTCGATCCCCGATCCTGGCAGTCGCGAGTTTTCTCACTATGAGATACTGCGTAATGAGGAGCTGGTGGGGACATCGGACAACTGTTCCTGGTGTGACACATCTCCCCTACTGGATTCCGCATCGTACAAGGTCCGCGCGTGCTACAGTACTGATTCCAGCGCGTTCTCGGAAGTAGTCACAGCACAAACTGCAGCGCGGCCGACAAGAGGCGGACCGGACGCCGAAGGTTACACCTGGATTCACTCCGACGATGATGAAGGACCGGAGTGGGATTGGTGGCCGGACGGTTGGACCGACCTCAGTCTGAGCGGTGGTTTTTCAGCCACTCTCGAACTTGGGTTCGACTTCCCGTTCTATGGAATTCCCTACAACCACTTCCGGGTATCCAGCAGCGGTGCAGTCGAGTTTGCGTTTAGTAACTACAGTCACCTGTTCTTGCCGATTCCAGACACCTACTTCCCCAATGCCTTCATCTCTGCCATGATTGGAGTATCACAGCAAGCACGAGCCGGATATGCTCTTCACGAGGACAGAATGCGTGTCGAGTTTCGTGATACAAACGATCACCCTCTCTGCCAGTTGGAGCTAGTTGTCGATGGGACCATTACCTGGTACTTCCGTGATACGGCGGAGAGCTCGTTGTTTCTTGTTGGTCAGGAAAACGAAGACGGAAGTGCCGGCTTGTCCATTCGATTTCTGGAAGAAGGCGCAAGAATCGGCGAGGGCGTCGCTATTCGCTCGCAGCCGGATCCCAATCTGGATTGCTTCCCGCCCGTGATTGAAGATCTGATTATTCCAGATCAATGCGCCGAAGACTCACTGCTGGAGATTCGCCTGTCCATTGTGGATTTGGACCATGAGGTTGACGAGGCCAGGTTGTTTATAAGCGGCGGAAACCAAAGGTGGAATGAGTACCCGCTACTCCCGCTTGGTGACGACCAATGGGGAACCGTTCTGCCTTTGCACGACAGGTATGGATGCATTGTCTATAAGTTCTGCGCTACAGACAACACCGAGACGCACAATAGCGGCTGCACACAGTACCGAGACTTCATCATCTCGGCAGTGAATGACACTCTACAGCCAAGTGCCAGTCGCAATCTCCAGGGACGCATTCACGTGAGCGCGAGTAATCCCGCCTGGGAGAGTCGCAACCAACTTGGCTATCGCTTGCGTCGCAATGGCCTTCTTCTCGAGGATTGCCTCCCTGTTCCTTCATACGATGATGTGTCAGTGTTCCCCTTCGTTGAATATCACTACTCCTTTTCCGCTGTCTATGCCAGCGGTGAGGGGGCATCAAGTCCGCTTAAGGCAGGTCAGTGCGTCAACAACACAGGTCCGGATGCCTATGGCTATCGCTGTATCACGAGTGACAATGAGAATGGACCTGATTACAACTGGATTGAGATAAGCGAGTGCGGGGTAGAAATTCCTTTGGATGACAACAGGTATGCAGGTCCCTTGGAGTTAGGTTTCCAGTTCCCCTACTACGGTGAAAGCTTCGATCAGATCTACATTCACCGCTTTGGCTATCTGTTCTTCAACGATCCCGATGCATTTTACGGCACATACTATGGCCAACGAGTACCGGATTCCATGGCTCCAAATGGCGTGATTGCGGCGTACTGGGACAATCTGGATCCATCCCGTGGAGGCGAAGTGTACGCCTGGTTGGATAGGCCCAATAACAGATACATCGTCGAGTATCACGAGCTGCTAAGCTATTCCGGCGCTCCCATCCCGCAGAGCTTTGAACTCATCCTGTACCCGGATGGCAGCATCATCACCCAATACCAGTACGTCAAGAGTACTTGCAATGCGGTGGCAGGAATCGAGTCTCCGGACGGCAGGCACGGCATTCTCTATTGCTACGGCAACAGCAATTACAGCTCCCTCCACGATGAGATGTCACTGTGTTACACGCCCGGCCAATTCCCGGTTGAGGACTGCACAGGCCATCAGGAGACCGAGCCGAATCAAGGTTGGCAGAGCGATCCGCCCACCTGGTCGGAATGGAATGGCGATAGTTTGCTCTGCGGCAACTTGCTGGATGATGAGTGTGATTGCTTTCTGCTGGGCACGGGAAGCAGCATGGCACTTAGGGCCACGCTAACCGCTCCTGAATTGGACGCCCGCCTGTGCGTAAGGTCGCTGCAAAGCGGGCTGTGGGAGTTTACAGCAGATTCCAACAAAGTGGGCGGCTGTGAAGTCCTGCAGATTGAAGGTCTTCCCGGTCCATTCTATCTCTGCGTTGAGGGGCATAGTGCAGACGATGGCCTGGCGCAGTATGTGATACATGTGGAGTGGCGTGATATGCCTGCCCCTTGTGATACAGCAGTCGATCTTGGTCTAATGCAGGAAGAGCTGCTGCTGGATCGTGTATCACCGACATCCAATTGCTTCAATATCCATCTGATTGATACAGCACTGACTTCAGCCGGTACTCAGGAATGGTTTCATTTTATCGCTGGCCGCAGCGAAAGCCTTGCAATCCAAATGCACGCTGAAGGCATTGGCAATGAGATTCTGGCTCTCTTCTCGAGTTGTGATGATCCTGCATCACAACTCCTGGCAGTAATGGATGAAAACGGGTACGGCCATGAGTCGGAAACGCTGAGCTACGATCTCGAGGAGGGTGAAGAGTACTGGGTATTGGCCGGTTTCACGGAAACTGGGCACAGCCAAGAGTACAGCCTGAGCTTCGAGTGGACAACGGCGGTCAACAAGAATCTACTGCCGTTGAGTTTTACTCTACAGAGTGTATCACCCAACCCGTTCAATCCCGTGACACACATTCGCTGGCTACAGCCGATGGCAGGCGAAGTGCAGTTGCGGGTCTGGAACCTGGGCGGTCAATTAGTAGATGTGATACGTCCCGGAACGTTTGCCGCAGGCGAACACCAGCTTGCGTGGGATGGCTCCACTCGAGCGTCCGGCCTCTATTTCTATCGGCTGGAAGCTCCCGGCGGTGCTGCGACGGGCAGAATGCTGCTGTTGAAATGAACCCAGGGTCAGACCCGTGTCAGACGGGGGTCTGGCACGGGTCTGACCCCCGTCTGGCACCTCGAGATCGATTCTGTCAGTTTCGCTTGACACTGTCGCAGCAACAGAATCCGTAGTTCAGTTTTTCTGTATCGGTTACATTTCGCTAGTGCGTTCCGCGCACTTGTTGTACAATTCCCGCGACACGGAGTCATGTCACACATGTATCCACACACTATGCAAGGGAGGCTACCCTATGCTCCGCACATGTCTGATGCTTCTCATCATGTTCGCAGGCACTTGCTGGTCACAATTAATTACAGCAGAGGGACCGGACGAATGTGGCTACACTTGGATTTCAAGCCGACATCCCTTAGGACCAGCGTTCTGCTGGGAAAGCGATGTCAGTGAAGGACCCACAATTCCCCATTACGACACTGAACTAAGCGGCCCCTACACGCTACCGTTTTCCTTCCCCTTCTACGGCAGCGAGTACACACAAGTCTGGGTTAGCCCCGGCGGCTTGATCACCTTCGCGAGCAGCGATTTTGAAAATGTCGATCCCGGTTGCCCCGTATTCGGAATCGATCAATGCATCAGCGGTGCTTATCTGGGCGAATGCAGATCAGGCAGTATCCATTATCGCTCCTATTTAAACCGATGGGTGATTGAATTCAGCGGTATGCACTCCTATGGATATGGTGATGAGGCGAGCTGGCAGTTGGTCCTGTATCCCGATGGGACTTTTAGCATCTCGCACTTGTTAGCGGAAGGCAGAGCAACCTGCGCTGGCTGGCAGAATGCCGAAAATTGCAATGGTTACCATTTTCCGCATCAAGCAGAGGACAGAGCGCTGCCCGATTCGACCACGTATCTAGCGGGAACAGGACTCGGCGACTTCTTAGCTCCCGATATCGACCCAGGCACCTTTCCTGATGTGGAAGTCGGCTACGAGGACGACTACCTGATTCAGGCTTGTATCACGGATTACTCTGGTGTGCAATCGGCATGGCTCATCTGGTGTGACGATCAGGGTACGCGCGATAGCCTGGAGATGTCGGCCGGTGAGGAGAGCACATGGAGCGCCCAGATTCCCCGGCATGAGCAGCCGGGTTGGATTCGCTATCAGGTAGGTGCCTGCGACGAAAGCAGTCACCAGAACCAGGGTTTCTCCGCTTGGCAAAGCTTTCTGGTGCAAGAGCCGCAAGCGGTGGTCAACCTGCGCGCCAACGGCGAGCTGAACGCCCGTGTTCCACTAGCCTGGGATCCCGGCAGCAGCAACCAGTGGAACGAAGAACTAAGCGTCGATTTCGAAGCAGGAATTCCCGAGGACTGGGTCTTTGTGAACACACCACCAGTCGAATGCAATTGGCGCGTGACACAAAACTACCATGTGGATTACCAAAGCGGTGAAAGCTCTAGCCTGGCTCTGCGTGCCGATTGGACAGAAGAGGGAGGCAATGGCTGGTTCATGACTCCCTCATTTCGCGTAGAAGAAGGCCTGCTGGTGGAATTTGATCTGGGTATCCCAAGCCAGACGAGTTCGAGCCATGGGCTCTACATTGGCGTCGTGGACACCGATCCCGAGCAGTTTGACGGCGAAACTGACTTTCGATTTTCCTCCTACTCTTCAACTGGAATAATGAGCCATCACACCCTGTTGGAGGAGTTACAGCCATGGTACGGGCAAGAGGTCCGGTTAGCCTTTTGCACCCTCAGTCATGATTTGAACTACCCGCTTTTGCTGGACAACATCCGAATCCACAGTCGGCCCGATCCGGAAGCTGGCCCCCGCGCGGTGCAATACTATGAAATACTGCGCGACGGCGAAGTGCTGGGAAGCTCTCCGTACTGCCATTTCTGTGATTCAACACCACCGGTCGACGGCGCAAGCTATCAGGTTCGTGCGTGCTACGACAATGAAGTCGGTCCGCTCTCCCCGGCTGTCACGGGTACGGTGAGTCAGCGTCTGACGAGCGGAGGGCCAGACACACGCGGCTACCTGTGGGTTCACTCGGACGCCCCTGAAGGTCCTGCGTGGAGTTGGTGGGACGGCCCCTGGGCGGAGATTCCCATGGGCATGATGGAGTCGCATATCTGTTATCCGTCATTCCAAATTCCCTTCTATGGTGTCCCTTACGACAGTTTTCGGGTCACCGAGGCGGGAGCCCTCTACTTCGGCGCAACAGGTCCTCTTCCTCAGGAAATCCCCTTTGCGCTTGCACCCAACGGCTTTATTGCTGCATTAGCGAGTCGTCAACACAGCCTCTCAGCCTACATTTGTGAACAAGAGGACAGACTGCGCATCGAGTTCCGCGAGAACTCCGCTGAGGCGCTCCTGCAGCTTGAACTAGATGCCGACGGTGCAATCACCTGGTACTTCGGTGATACAGTGGACGCTTCCCGCTCGCTGGTCGGTATCGAAGACGAACGCGGTTTGTCTGGATTGCAGATCCATTTCATGGAAGAAGGCGCACGGATAGCAGGCGGAGTGGCAATTCGTGCGTATCCCGACTTGTCGCTCGATTTGAACCCGCCCGCCATCCTAACGACAAGCTTGCCAGAACAATGCCGTGAGGATATGGAAGTCGACTTGAGCTTCCACATCGTGGACCTTGAGTCAGGAGTCAGCGAAGCCTGGTTCCATTGGACTCATTTGCTGTTCTCCTGGCCATTCGTCGAAAACGATAGTCTGTTGTTGGAGTATGCGGGGAATGACACCTGGAGCTGTGTGTATCCTCTTCCGCAATCGGGCGACGTGAATGTTGATTTCTGGGTAAGTGCTTGCGACCACGCGACGCAGGTCAATTGCGCCCAGACGGCGCAGTCCTCTTTCCTTCTCCTCTCCGCTATGGATCGACCTTATATCACCATCAGCCAAGAAAATGAAGGGCTTGTGGAAATCAACTGGACAATTCCAACTCTCCAAGATTTGCGAGCTCTGAGCGGATATCGGCTCTACAAGGACGGGCTGGTGCTGCAAGAACTGACTTCAGACTATGCCTATACGGACACACTATCTGACCCATACGTGTTACATCACTATGCTGTTTCTCCTGTGTACGAAGGCGGAGAAGCCAGACCGACCGATCCCGTTGTCGGGCAAAGTGCCCTGGCTTCGGGACCCGATCCAAGCGGCTACACTTGGCGATCCAGCGATCAAGAAGGCGGTCCGCAATACGAGTGGTATGATATCTCTAGTATCGGCACCGAGTGCACAATGGGCCAAAGCAGGTATCGCGGCCCATATCCGCTGAGTTTCTCCTTTCCCTTCTACGATGAAGTCTTCGATAGTATCTACGTCTGCTCCAGTGGTGTGTTGCTGTTTGAACCGCCCACACAGGGAATTTTCACTCCCAGTTATGATGACTACTTGCCCAATGGAGTTGAGCACAAAGGACTGATAGCCGGGTACTGGGAGACATTTGATCCGTGGTACGAAGACGGTGCCATTTACTACTACAGCGATTCCACACAGCAGTCCTTCACAGTGGCGTATCACGACGTCTGCTGTCACCCTGGCATCAATACTCCCCACACATTTGAGATGACCCTCTTCGCCGATGGTCGCATTCTGATGCAATACGCTGAAACCCGCTTGCATGCGCCCAGCGGCATCGAATCCCCCGACGGTTGGCAGGGATTGTGTTACAGCCGGGTCTATGGGGATCTGCACGACGAGTTGGCCGTGCTCTACTCACCGGGCGAACCCGCGCCACTGGAATGCGACGGTCAGACAGAAACTGAGCCGAATCAGGGCTGGAACGACGATCCAGCGACGAGCACTCTTTGGGATGGCGGTGATACACTCTGCGGCGATTTACTGGACGACAACTGCGACTGTTATTTGATCGACACAGGAAGCAGCATGTACTTGCGCGCCGTTTCCAGTTCTCCCGGAATGGACTGCCGCCTGGTGGCACGCTCACTTCATCCTGGGGGGTGGGAGCTGCGTGCCGACACCTTGGGCAAGAACGGCCACGAAAGTCTGGTGCTGGAGGGAATACCCGCACCCTTCTACCTCTGCATCGAATCCGATGATGCGAGTGCGGAATACTCGCAGTACGAAATCGCTTTGCAGTCATTGCAGTGTGATACACCCTGTAACACGGCAACTGACCTGGGAGTGCTCAATAGTGAGCTACTTGTAACACGCGAGGCTCCTGTTGCCAATCACTTTGATCTGAACTTGGCTACAAACGATGTGTGTTCGGCTGGCCACGACGACTGGTTCCACTTCAGCGCAGGCTTCACGGGTACATTGAATGTGGAACTGCAGGCGACGGGTCTGGGCAACGAAGTGCTGGGCCTTTTCTCCGGCTGCAACGACGCAGCATCGCAACTGTTGCTCGCTGTGGATGAAGAAGGGTACGACAGTGAACACGAGAGCCTGCAATACGAGATTGTCTCTGGTGAGGAGTACTGGCTGCTCGCCGATTTCAGAGATACGGGTCACGCCTCCGGATACTCACTGGAGTTTAGCCTGGAAGTATCTCTGGACGATGCGCTTGCGCCAACTGAGTTTGCTCTACTCGGCGTATCCCCCAACCCCTTCAATCCCGTGACACACATTCGCTGGCTACAGCCGATGGCAGGCGAAGTGCAGTTGCGGGTCTGGAACCTGGGTGGTCAATTGGTGGATGTAATACGTCCTGGAACGCTTGCCGCAGGCGAACACCAGCTTGCGTGGGATGGCTCCACTCGAGCGTCCGGCCTCTATTTCTATCGGCTGGAAGCTCCCGGCGGTGCTGCGACGGGCAGAATGCTGCTGTTGAAATGAACCCAGGGTCAGACCCGTGTCAGACGGGGGTCTGGCACGGGTCTGACTCCCATCTGGCACCGCAACGCCGGATTCGTCCAGTTCGATTGACTGCAAAGCTGCCGTCACGGGCAGGCAACCAGGCGAAAGCTTTGGCGGTGCAATCCAGCAATTGCCGTATTACGTGCCGCTGGTATCCTCGCTGAAGCCCGTCAGTGGATCGCTGGAGGATTCAACCCTGTTATCGGCCTGCACCTTCGACGCTGAACCAGCATAACAGCACCAGCGCGCCCGCAGTATGAAGCTGGAAGCTCAACACGACTACACCGAGGGCGCACAGAGCTACGGTTTGGACCTAAACAGAATACTCCCAGCCTTTCGATTCAGCTTGAAGATTTCGGTGCCAAGCCTCACCTTGACACCATTCGCGTAGTACAGCTTTCCACAGCAGATGAGTGTTCATCGGTGCCTTCATCAAAGCAGTATTTGCGCGCAGCAAAGGGGTATCAGTATGAAGTTTATCCTTCTCGTAGTCGCGGTATTGTGTCTGCAACTTGGCGCACAGGCAGTAACCCTCCATGTACCCAATGAGTTTTCAAGCATTCAGGCCGCATTGAATGCTGTCTCGGCTCGTGATACAGTTCGAGTAGCCGATGGCGTGTATCACGAACATGGTTTGCAGATCCACGCGGGGGTCTTCCTCATTGGCAACCCTGAGCAGCCGGAAGCCGTTACCGTTGATGCCGATTATGTAGACCGAGTGCTAGCCGTGTTACAAACACCTGCGGATGTATATGTAGAAGGCTTCCGTTTCATCCACGGTCTAGCCAGCACAAGCTTTGAAAACGTGGGTACCGCTGGCGAAGCGGTGTTGAGCTATGAATCAGACCTGGAGCTGCGCCATTGCATTTTGACAGAAAACGGTGAGACAAACTGGGCCTACAACTGCTTCGCACTTGAGTGCGAAGGCTATAGCACAATCCTGCTTAAACACTGCGAGTTCACGGATAATCTCTGCAGTGGCGTGAAGTTGGTGGACGAAGTTGGCGCCATTGTTGACACATGCCGGATTGAAAAAAACTACAATGGTTTGCTTTACGAATCCGGACGTATCTGCACCATACGTTGCTGTTCGATTTCGGAAAATCGCAACTACGGCCTCCACAGCTACGGCGACAACTTGAACCTTCGGGGATCCACCTTGGCTGGCAATCAGGGAAACGGTGCCGCTGTCCAGGGAGGAGATTTCGCGGGATTCAGTCACTGCCTGATTTCTCTGAACCAGAGTCTGGGCATCAGCTGCTCACAACTAGGTGATGCCGTACTGGGAAACTGTAATGTCTATGGGAATCTTGCAGGTGACTATGTTGGCTGCCTGTGGGACGCCCAGTTCGAGCGAGACAATATCTCGGTAGATCCGCAGTTTTGTGATCCAGCCAACGGCGATTACACACTCAGCTTCAACTCTCCATGTGCCGAGGCAAACACCGAAGACGGCCTGCGAATCGGTGCACTTCAAGCGGCCTGCTCCGACCCTCAATTCTTGATCGACTTCGTCGTGGGCGACAGCGTGCTGTACGTGGACAATCCTCTGCAAGTCACAAACCTGTCTGCGCCCGCCGATAGCTTTCATTGGGACATGAACAACGACGGAGTCGTCGACTATAGCGGACGGACTCCTGCAAACTGGTTCTACTCAGAATCTGGCCCCTACTCGATTCGTCTTGACGCCTACTACATGGGAGCTTGTCACACGGTGTTGCAGGAAGATGTAGTACGCGTCTATCCTTCAGGTCTGTTTCTCGTTCCAGAGAACTGCGCCACCCTGCGCGAGGCCACTTTGCATGTGCAGCGAGGGGATACAATCAGTCTTGCACCTGGTACGTACGAGTCGCGCAATCTCTACGTTGCGGAAGGCGTTACCATTATAGGACGTGCAGGCGCAGAGAGTACGATTCTCGACGCAATGGGTGCGGACTTTGCCCTGCGCCTGGATAGCTTCTATTCATACACTAGCGCGATACATGGGGTAACGATACGCGGCGCTGCGATCACGGGTATCGATAGGCGCTGCTATGAGCTTTCCCTGGAAGAGTGTCTGTTAACCGACAACGGAAGTGCCGTCTATAGCCATTCTTGGGGGCACACCGTGATTCAAAACTGTTCATTTGTCTACAATCACCCCGGCGAGGCGCTGTTTCATTCCACCTACTGCGATAGTCTGAGCCTGGTTCAATGTGTACTGGCCTTCAATGGTCAAGTGCCCGTCGTGGAGGATCAGGATGATTGGAATGATGTGTCACTCCACGTATCCTCAACCAACATCTACAGCGGCCTAAATCAAAGTGCCTGGTCAGGAAGCCTGGAATCCTGGCGTGATACATTGAACAACATTGATGCCGACCCGCTGCTGACTGACCCGGCTAACCGGGATTTCCGACCGTCAACGGATTCCCCTTGCCTGCCCGAAAACAATGATTCTGGTTTGCTGATGGGGGCACTTCCCCTAGGCGGTACGCAGGCGATTGTTCCTCCCTTTTTCCTTGTGGAGGAATACGCGTCGCTTCCTCCACGACAGGTGCAATTCAGGAACTACTACTACGAGACTCAGCACAGCTTTCATTGGGACCTGGATGGAGACGGCGAATTTGAAACACAAACGGCCAACCCAGAGTGGACGTACACAGAGGCGGGGCCGCACAGTGTGTGTGTACGCACGACGACCTCGGGGCAGAGCCGCGAATTCTGTGATCCAAATGCGGTGGTCATTGGTGGGCGCAACCTGCAAGTGCCCTCTGTGTTCCCCAGCATCAGCGATGCTCTTTGTGCCGCCGTGCCCGGTGATACAGTGACCATTGCCGCCGGTGTGTACTACGAGCACGATCTGGAAATGGGTTCTGGAATCCTGCTGCGGGGCGAGTATGCGGATTCGGTTCAGGTTACGATTGACGCTCAGCGAAGCGGCGCTATGCTGTCAGGGTACGATTCGGATAGCTCTTGCATACGGGACATTCGCTTTATCAATGCCATGGACGCGATGACGGTCAGAGGATTGAGGTGGATTCGCCATTGCGAGTTCCTGAACAACTGTGGTGCAGTGAGTCTGAGTGGAAGGGCTCCCGAGATCGACTCTTGTTCCTTCATCGGAAATGTGAGCCCGAGCTGGGGTGGTGCAATCGTTGGTGCATTTCTCAGAGTAAGCAACTGCAGTTTCATCAACAATCGCGCAGATTGGGATGGAGGTGCAATTGACAGGTGCTACGATTCTAGCGCTATAATAGAAAGCTGCCTGTTTGAAGGAAACCAAGCGGATGAAGGTGGCGCAGTCAATTCCTTCATGGGCTCCATTCGCGATTGTGTGTTTCTTCGTAACCGGGCCGCTCATCTGGGAGGCGCTATCTGCAGGACCAGTTCCTACCGGACGCCAACTGTTAGCAACTGTCTTCTTGCAGAAAACACAGCCGGAGAAGCAGGCGGTGCCATCTTCTGCGACGCAGTAGCAGCACTGGAAAACTGCACCCTGGTAGCAAACAATTCACCAAGCGCCGCAGCCTTTGCGCTGGATGTGGACGACTCGAATGCTTCTATCAGCGAGTGTTTGATTGCCTTCAACACTGGTGCCAGCACCTTTCAGCTTACTCTGGGCGAGGACACTCCGGAAGATTTCATCCGTAATACATGCATCTACGGCAATGCTGGTGGCAATTGGACAGGATTGGCCGAGTACTCGGACAATGGCTGCAACATGGAGCTGGATCCTCTTTTTTGCGAATGGGACACGCTATGGCACCTGCAAAGCGATTCCTTCTGCAGAGCCGAGCATAACGCGTGCGATGCACTCATTGGCTATTCCGATGAGGTTTGTGACACGAAAGTAGAAGAATCACCAACGCCATCCACCTTCACCTTGTATCACAATTGGCCGAATCCCTTTAATCCCGTGACACATATCCGCGTGGACATGCCATTCCAGAGCAAACTCAGCCTTCAGGTCTACAACCTGCTGGGGCAGCAGGTATGCGTGTTGCACAATGGTGTGCTACAGGCGGGTACGCATGAGTTCTCTTTTAACGGCTCCAGGTTCGCCTCTGGCGTCTACTTGATTGCAGCGCGTACTGCAAACGGGTATCAAACTCAGAAAATGCTGTTGCTGAAATGAGGTCCGCCATGACAAGCATTGTGATACAGACACTGTGCGAGTTGATTCTGGCTAGTGCTGTTTGGGCAGGATCTTATGAGGAAGCCAGTATCTGGACCGATAGAGTCAGCACCTGTTACGACTTCGCCTGGGCGGGCGATAGTCTGGTGCTGATTAGCGGCTACAACTATGGATCCAGCTACCTGTGGGCTTATCAATTGAACGAAAATGGTGGCCTTCACTACGCTGATGGTTACATGTGGCCCAACGCTGATGTAGCACAGGTTTGCACCGAGGGGGAACGTGCCTGGCATATTGTTGAGCAGAATGATAACAGCATGGGAGTAGTGGAATTTGACATCAGCGATCCAGGCGAACTGGAAGCACTGCACTCCCTGTCACTGGGAAACTCGCAGAGACCACAATCGTTGTGGCGAGTTCCCGCGCACTTGCTTGTGTGTTACAACGATGAGTACCTGATCGTACCGACAAGCGCAGAGGGTTTTGGTCAAATTGTATCACATAGCTTCCCGGGAGCCGCCAAGATTACGGTAGCTGCTGAGACTATGCTGATGCCAGATGCCAACCAGGGCGGAACGGCCTGCCGGATCACCGCGACAGGTGAGTGGGAAGACTGCCGTGAGCTGCCGGGCACACTATCCATTGATGTCGCCACTTGTACAAATGAGAGAGTGCTGTTGTGTGCTACAAGCGACGATGGTAGGCAGGGGCTATTCCTCTATGACTATGATTGCCTGAACGAGCTGGCCTTCTTTCCCTTGGAGCAATCAGCAAACAATATCCAGGTCGAGGGAAGCCGCATTGCGCTATCTACTGAAGATCGTCTACACTTTCTCCAGCTTGAAGAAGACCAGCTTCACAGCCGCGGCTGGACCCTACGCGGCACTCATGATTCCGACGCATTGAGTTTTCATGGTGGCCTGTTCAGTATGCATAGCGACCGGTTCAGCAGCGGAGATGTGTTCCTATTGGCTGAGCTGCGCGGGTACAAATGGCTGGGTTCCGAAGTGCTACGCATGCAGAGCTGCTCTTCGTACAGCCGATTGGAGCTGCTTCCCGAAGGCCATCTTGCCATAGGGGGCGAAGAGGGTCGATTGCAGATTCTGCGTGATACACCGGGCGGCTTCTGTGAAGTCAGCCACCTCATGCTTCCAGGTACAGCTTATCCGATTTGGCAGCGAGACGGCCTACTGGTTGTCTCACTGGGACGGTACTTGGGAATGGCGCTGGTGGATTGCTCACAAGCTGCGGCTCCCCGTATCCTCTCTACCCACACAACCCCTTACTATGCAGACAAAGCAGTGATCCTTGGAAATCGTCTTTACACTGCCGACGGTCCCAATTATGCGTTCTCCGGTATCACAGTCTTTGACATCTCCGACCCCACGCAGCCCAGTTACATAGGCCGCATGCTACAGAGTCAGTGTGTCAGTGATCTTGCCATCGGCGGCGATTACCTCGCTGCACTTCGACGAAGCTCCGGCTATAACTACTCCCTCCAGGTCTGGAACATGGCGGACACGGAGCTTCCTGAGTCAGTGTTTGAGTGGTCCAATGGATCGGTTACCGGCGTCGTCTTCCGCGAAGATCTCATGCTGGTTTCCACCAGTACAACGCTGTACTCCTTCTCCTTGCCCGATTTCACTCAGCTTGGTAGCATGGAACTGTTCGGCGGTGTTGCGGATCTGTACCTCTCTTCGAGCGGGGTATATACAACCGGATCCGAAAACTACATGGGGATCGTGACACACGTCGCATTGGCAGAGGATGGGCAGTTTCAGTTAAGTGGCATGATGGATTGCAATGGACCATTGGACATGCAGATAGAGCGCGGCAGAGTGTTGGCGACGGCCAGTGGCGGCGCCGAAGGCTACGGCCTATATTCCTTTCCTGCTGTGGATGAGCTGGCGATACCCGAGCTACACATTGAAAGCGGCCCGCTTGGGATCACATTTCTTCTTTCTGGGGGAGCCCCGGGAGGCATCTACACGATCTATCAACAGGACGGCGACGAATGGATCCCGCTGATTGAGGTCCTGGCACTGGATGGTCCACAAGAAGTCTTCCAGCCGATGAATGCGCTTGGATCACGCGGTGTGTTTCGCGCAAGGTATCATTGATCGAATCAGGGTCTGACACGTGTCAGACCGGTGCCAGGCAAGTGTCTGACCCCCGTCTGGCACCTCAATGCCGATTCTGTCCATGCAAATTGACACTCGAAAGGCGAGGCTCCTTTTTCATTGTGCATCCACTTCGGCAAAGCCACCTTCATTCGTGCTGGCAATGAAGCCACGACGAGTTACTCCTTCGGGACTGTGACACACGCAGCTTCCCCGAAGTCGCGAAAGCCAAGCATGAGTCTGAACCTGTTTTCGTGATACAACCTGGGGTCGATGGCGTACACCCATTCAGCCGGTGCGTGGTGCACGGGCGAATCAGCGAAAGCGGGGAAACAGATGAAACATGGACGAAGGTTGGCACCTGCGCTAGTCCTGACTGCAGCATGTCTACTTAGCGCCTTTCAGCAAACGGCTTCGGCAGAAGTCCCCCTACTCTGGGACGATCCGGCCGGAACTCCCGTCCGGCAAGGGTATCACATTGAGTGGTACCGCAGTGTGACAATGGGCAATCAGGGCGAAGTGATTGTCGCCTGGTCGGACACACGCTTCGGCATGCGCGATGTCTACGCACAAAAGCTCTCGCTGGCCAATCCCGCATCGCCGCATCTGTGGAGTGATGCCAGTGGTTCGAATCCCATCGATGGTCTGCTGGTGAGCGGCGCGGACAAACGCCAGGAAGATCCCGCCCTCTGCAGCGATGGAAACGGCGGTGCCTTCATCAGCTATGTCGACTACGGGCAGGATCCTGCTGGCGACCTTTACATCAACTACATCATCGACGGAGAGGGCGGCGGCGCTCTGGCCTGGCAGCATCCCGTTGTGTTGTGCACGGAGTGCGTGGGCTACTCCTTCGATCCGGAGTATTATGTGGGCATTGATCATCAGGTTTGTCCTGACCAGAACGGTGGCGCATGGATCGCCTGGTCTGATTACCGCAACTCCAGTCTTGATGTCTTCATCAGCCACGTGGACGCCGATGGCCATGTAGATCCCCTGTTTGGCGATAACGGCCTTGCCATCTGCACCCTGCAGGGGAATCAGCAAAGCATCAGCATGGATCAGGATGGCGATGGCGGGGTGTTCCTGGCCTGGACCGACCGTCGGGTTCAGGCGGACCAGAACATCTACATCGAGCATGTGTATGCGGATGGAAGTCTGGCGAGTGGAAGCGATGGCCAGTGTGTTACAAACCGGGTGGGTTTCCAATCCTCAGTGCGCGCGTGTTGGGATGGCATTGACGGATGCTTCGTCGCCTTCCGTGAGTACGCAGATGATAACGCCGGCGATATTCTTGTGCAGCATTTCGATTCAGAACTGAACGCCTCCTTTGCCGAGAACGGTACGCCGGTCTCCAACGGCCAGAACATCACGGAGCAGAATCCGCAACTGACGACAGCGGGTGCTGGCAGCGCACTGCTGACCTGGGAAGATGCCCGCAATGATCCGAACAACGTCGAGAGTGATCTATACTGCCAGAAACTGAGTGTTGACAACGCGAGCGTCTGGGAAAGTGGCGGCGTGCCGGTGACACAGGCCGAGGACTTTCAAGTTGAGGCAAGAGCGGTTGTGAACGACGCTGGTATTGCCTTTCTGACCTGGCAGGACTTTCGCGCATCGAATGCAGTTTCCATCTACGCCCAAAGCCTGGATGAGAACGGTCAAACACTTTGGCCAACGGATGGCATACCAGTTGTATCACTTGCCCCCGCGGAGGCGCAGTCGGTTTACCCCACGCTGCGGCTGGATCAAGAAGGGGGTGTATTCGTCTCCTGGCTGGAAGCAATCCCTGGCTATGCTGCAGAGATACGCACTCAGCACCTCAACGCTTCAGGGGAGTTGAGCTTTGGCAACACAGGTGATACTACTGTCAAGGGAATCGGGGGAAACGCCAACGAGGTGAAGAACTTGGCGATAGACGAGGGCTGTCTTGTCTTCTGGACAGACCCCGCCCTCGGGAATGGCCCGCACGTGTTCATGCAGCACTTGACTCAGGCCGAGGGCGAATGCCTGCTGGAGCCGAATGGTGTGCCACTGGAGCCTACACTGGATGGAGGTCAGTACGCGTACGACCTCCTCGCCGATGATAACGGCGGTGCCTATGTGCTGCTGGAAGTGGGCAACTACTGCGCTCAGCGAAGCTACCTGACCCACATTGATGGGCAAGGCAACCGGCTCTGGGATGCAGCCCAACCCGTGACACAGGATTTTGATGAGGAGTCCGGTCTGGCCTACCAGACAAACGCCAAAGTGATACGCAGTGGCGATCGGCTGATAGTCGCCTGGTCAGGCGTGGATACGGAGTTCAGCCTCTTCTATCCCGATGTCAACATGCAGTGTTTCGACCTCAACGGGAATCGTTGCTGGGACCAAAACGGGATTCGTATCACATCGACTGACGAAGAAGTGGAGAGATTGGAGGCATTGATCGCCGATGGAGCGGGCGGCGCCTGGGTGATTTGGCGAGGCGGAATCTGGACTGCGTACTCCCTGCGGATGCAGCATGTGGACCGGAATGGTGCGAGTCTGCTGGAAGATGGGGGTCGGATTCTGATAAACGCTGAAGATAGACAAACTGATGCCCAGGTTGTATCACATTCCGCCGGTGGCTTCATTGTCCTCTGGAGTGACTACCCTGGAACTGGCAGTGAGGCAGATCTGATTGCCATGGCCGTTGATGCTGATGGAGAAACGCTCTGGACAACCAGCGTAGTAACAGAAGGGAACAGCTATCGACCAGCTGCGCTCCTCGCGGATCGTCACGATGGCGCTTTCGTGGTGTTCACCAGTATTTCTCCCAATGGGGACTATGATATAGGCATGCGCCACTTACTGGCGGATGGCACGCTGGAATGGGAAGACCAAAACGGCGATGTCTTTGTTGGCGCTGGCAATCAACAGGGAGTTTCCGCGACTGTGATCCCTCGCGGCAACTGGAATGGTCTGCTAATCGTGGCAGAAATGGAAGAGCTTGACAGCCAGTATGGGTATCGCGATTTGTGGGCAAGGGAGTACCATGTATCACCGACAGGTGGCACGCCGCAAGAGAACCCTGTTCACCCCTGGCAAGCGGATGCGATTGCCGAAATCGATTTCAGTCAGCGCGCTCCCTATGTCAGCTACAATCAGGCAGACGGTGCTTACGTGAGTTGGATCGACATGCGCGCCTCGGGCAAGGAAGAACACAAAGACGTCTATACTTGCAACATCGATTTTTCCACCACCAGTCTGGATCCGGAGACTGGGCAGCCACAGGTCTTCAAGCTGGCGCAGAACTTCCCCAATCCATTCAATCCTGTGACACAAATCGAATTCCAGCTGCTGCAGCCAGAGCGCGTGCGCCTGGAAGTCTACAATCTGACGGGGCAACTTGTCGAAGTATTGCTGGACGAGGAGCGCGCAAGCGGCAGCCACAGCCTGCCCTTTGACGGCAGCAAGCTCGCCAGCGGCATCTATCTCTACTCACTGGAGAGTGCCGGGCAGCGTCAGACCAGAAGGATGGTGCTGCTGAAATGACTCTTGTTCGCGGCTAGCAAGAGTCTGTAGCACGCTTGTGCATTAACCCCGGTTCGACTTGTCGGATCGGGGTTCTCTTTATGCTCAACTAAGGTTGGGCGCCACGTGCGCAATCCGCCACAGATACAGGCTCGCCACCGTCCTCCATGGCGTCCAGCGCTTTGCGTACTCGTCACACTGGGTCGGAGTCATCTCCTGTGTATCACACAACCGCATTATGCCGCGGCGCAGTGCCAGATCGCCGGGACTGAAGACATCGGGACGACGCAGGCCGAAGATGAGGAACATCTCCGCACTCCAGCGACCTAGCCCTTTCAGCTGCACCAGGTGCTCGATTACTTCCGCATCGGCCATGCGAGCTAGAACAGCGTCGCTCAGCACTCCACTGCCGAAGGCGTCTGCCAAACCTGCCAGATAGCCGATCTTTGGACGTGACACACCACAGGCGCGCAGCGCCTCGCGCCCCTCCTCCGTATCACACTGACGACACATGTTTCCTGGATCTTGCAAATCGCCCAGCAACTGTATCACACGACCGGCAATTGTCCCGGCGGCCTTGTCGGAAAGCTGTTGTGCAATGATCGATTGTGCCAGCACGGAATAGGCACCAGAAGGCTTGTTCAACTTGATGCTCCCGATGCGCGTGATCCATTCTCCCAGCAAAGGATCACTCGCACTCAGTACACGCGCGCCCTCTGCCAGCTTGGCGGCAGTTAGCGTACCCTTGCTCACAGAAGCCCCAGTTCGCGGAGCAAGGTGCGATAAGCACCCGGCACCAGCGGATATCCCTTGATCCAGCGATCTTCGTACTTCAGATAAGGAATCCCGCGCTTGCCAGTCTTCTCCACCAACTCACTGGCGGCCGCCTCGTTCTCGTCGATGTTGATTTCCGTAAAGGCGACGCCCTCAGCCTCGAGAAAGCGTTTCAGGTTACGGCAATCGCTGCACCACGGGGTGGAATAGACGTATAGTGTGGCCATGGGTCCTCCTTGTTGGTGCCACAAGATACAATTCGTCCAGACTGAGACGACAGAACCAAAGGACACCGCGCGACAGACGTTGGGAGTATTCAGCGCTCGTGATCGTCGAAGCGGCTCCTTGTGTTACACACAGCCATTCGCAAGCACATCCGGCCGACGTGACACCGCATTCACGCTGTTTCCGCCAATAGCCTGCAGCATGCGATCAGAGACTTCTGCCGGATACTGCGCACGCACAATCTCCAAGGTATCCAGCAGCAGGAGCCGCAGTTCAGTCAAGGCTTCGGGTCCGGGAGTGGTCAAAATGTGATCCACACGAGTGGCCATGTCGGGCGGGGCCGTTTTCAGCTCCTCCAGAAAGGGCCGATACCAGCGCGGCTCGCCGGGGCTGTAATACACGCGATTGAGTCCGCTCAACATGCCCAGCAGATTCTTCAGTGTCGCCGTGACAGCGTCCCAGTAAAAGAGCCATTCGTTACGCGCCCAGCCCTGGTTTTCCAGGCAACCGCCCACAAAGAAGCGCCGATGTCTGCGTATCACATTCAGCGCCAGCTCCTCCGGATACTCCAGCAGTCGCTCCTGCTGACGCAGGACTTCCTCCTCCTCCAGCAAGGGTATCGCGTGAGACATTCCATCGATTGATCCGATCACATCCATGTCCGGTTTGTGATCCACAAGCACCGTCTGCAGCATCTGCTCCCAGGCTTCCATGCGCAGATGTCCCAGATCTACCTTGAGGCCATCGAAGTAATACTCCTCAATCAGCACGCCGGGACCATGGGGAAAGACCAGCGCCTTCTCCGCGCCGCGTGCTTTCAAGGGCAGGCTGCGAATGAAATCCTCATCTAGCTCATCCCAATAGACGACGATGTCCAGGTCGGAGAATTCATCGGCACGGTTACGCGATGCAGATCCGCCCAGCACCATCATCCGCAAACCCGGCCTATCGGCGTAGACCTTTGCCAACTCACGGGCCAGCTCTACTCTCCACTTGCTCTGTTCCTGCATGATGCCTCCGTGTTTGTATCACGGCAAGAGTGCGAACCACGTGTGGGGTTTCAAAAAGAAAGCCCCCGCACACGGCGGGGGCTTGTGATACAAGGCAGTTGGAACTACTTGTTCCAGACCTGCGCGGCCAGGTGCTTGTAATGCTCCCAACGCGCGGCAGTGAGCTGACGGGCGCCATCGAGCAGCATCTTGGCGCGCTCGGGGTTGGCCTTAGCCAGCATTTTGTAGCGAGTCTCGGAATAGATGTAGTCCTCGAGGGGCAAGCTCGGATCACGGCTATCGAGCTGGAGCGGATTCTTGCCGTCCATGGCCAGACGCGGATCGTAGCGATACAGCAGCCAGTGACCGGAATCAACGGCAGCCTGCTGGTGGTTGAAGCCCTCGTTCATGGTGATACCGTGGGCAATGCAGTGCGAATAGGCGATGACCAGCGAAGGACCGTCGTAGCTCTCGGCTTCCTTCAGCGCCTTGATAGTCTGCGCATCCTTGGCTCCCATGGCGACCTGGGCAACGTAGACATTGCCGTAGGTCATGGCCATCAAGCCCAGATCCTTCTTGCCAGACGGACGTCCGCCAAAGGCGAACTTGGCCACGGCACCCATCGGCGTGGACTTGGAAGCCTGGCCACCCGTGTTCGAGTACACCTCGGTATCCAACACCAGCACGTTGACATTGGCACCGCTGGCCAGGACGTGATCCAGACCACCGTAACCGATATCGTAGGCCCAGCCGTCACCGCCCATGATCCAGACGGAACGCTTGACCAGATTCTCGCTGACGGCCAGCAGCTGGCGTCCGCGATGGCTGCAGTCACCCTGGCAACCGGTGAGCTTGGCACGCAGCTGCTCAACGCGCGCGCGCTGGGCGGCAATACCGGCCTCGTCACTCTGGTCGGCGTTCAGAATGGCGTCGGCCAATTCCTCACCGATGCAGCTACGCAGCTCACGCACCAACTCCATGGCGAACTCAGTCTGCTTGTCCACGGCAATGCGGAAGCCGTAGCCGAACTCGGCGTTGTCCTCGAAGAGGCTGTTGGACCAGGCCGGACCACGTCCGTCCTTGTTGCAGCTCCAGGGAGTGGTGGGCAGGTTACCGCCGTAGATCGAGGAGCAACCGGTGGCATTGGCCACCAGCATGCGATCACCAAAGAGCTGACTGACCAGCTTGACGTAGGGAGTCTCACCGCAACCAGCGCAGGCACCGCTGAACTCGAAGAGCGGCTGCAGCATCTGGCTGCCCTTGACGGACGTGGTGTTGACGCGCGCACGGTCGATGTCCGGCAGCTGCTTGAAGAAGAAGTCCCAGTTGGCGGCTTCGCGCTCGCGAACGGGCAGCTGCGGAATCATGTTGATAGCCTTGCGGCTGGCGTCGGCTTTGTTCTTGGCCGGGCAGGTGGCGACACAGAGGCCGCAACCGGTACAATCCTCAGGCGCAACCTGAATGGTGTAAAGCTCAGTCTCGGCAAAATCCTTGCCCTTGACCTTGGTGCTCTTGAAGCCTTCGGGAGCGTTGGCCAGCAGCGCCTGATCGTAGACCTTGATACGAATCGCGCCGTGCGGGCAGGCCATGGAGCACTTGCCGCACTGGATGCAGACTTCGGGATCCCACTCGGGGATGTCCAGGGCCACACTGCGCTTCTCGTAGCGAGTGCTGCACACCGGCCAGGTACCGTCGACGGGCATTTCGCTGACCTTGACACCGTCGCCCTTGCCGGCGATGATGCGGGCGGTCACGGCCTTGACGAAGTCGTCGGCGTCCTCGGTGACCGGCGGAGTCATCGGAATGGTGCTGGTGGCGCTTGCCGGGACCTTCACCTCGTGCAGGCCGTCCAGCGAACGGTCGATGGCGTTGAAGTTCATCTGCACCACGGCGTCACCCTTGGTGCCGTAGGTCTTCTTCACGGCGCCTTTGATCTTCTCGATGGCTTCCTCACGGGGCAGCACACCGGAAATGGCGAAGAAGCAGGTCTGCATGATGGTATTGATACGGGCACCCATGTTTGTATCACGGGCCACCTTGTACGCATCCACCACATAGAGCTTGATGCCTTTGGCGACGATGCCGTCCTGGATGTGACGGGGCAGGTGCTCCCAAGTCTCGTCCGGACCGTAGGGGCTGTTCAGCAGCAGCGTGCTGCCCGGTAGGGCCTTCTCGAGTACATCGTACTTCTCGAGGAACACCCACTGGTGGCAGCCAGTGAAGTTGGCTTCGCTCACCAAATAGTGGCCGCGAATGGGCTTGGAACCGAAGCGCAGGTGACTGATGGTCATCGAGCCGGACTTCTTCGAGTCGTACACGAAATAGCCCTGCGCGTAGTTGTCGGTCTCGGTACCGATGATCTTGATGCTGTTCTTATTGGCGCCCACCGTACCGTCCGCGCCCAGTCCGTAGAACATGCAGCGAATGGTGTCCTCGTTCTCAGCGCTGAAGCCAGGATCGTAGTCCAGGGAAGTATTGGTCACATCGTCAATGATGCCCACGGTGAAGTGGTTCTTGGCGGTGCCAGCGATGTTGTCGAAGATACCCTTGGCCATGGCGGGCGTAAACTCCTTGGAGCTCAAACCGTAGCGACCGCCGGTGATCTGCGGCATGGCCTTGAAGGGCGCAGTTCCCGCAGCCAGGGCCTCGGCGCAGGCGATGACCACATCCTGATACAGCGGTTCGCCCGTGGCACCGGGCTCCTTGGTACGATCGAGCACGGCAATCTGCTTGACGCTGGCGGGCAGCTCCTGCAGGAAGTGCTTGATGCTGAAGGGGCGATACATGCGAACAACCAGCACACCAACCTTGGCACCACCGGCGTTCATCTTGTCCACGGCTTCCTGCACCGCACCGGCACCCGAGCCCATGATGACGATGACGCGCTCGGCGTCGGCGGCACCGTGATACTCGTAGGGCTTGTAGCTGCGACCGGTCAGTTTGGCGAACTGGTCGAGATACTTGATGAAGATTTCAGGGAAGCGGTCGTAATACGCGTTGACCGTCTCACGGCCCTGGAAGTAGACGTCCGGGTTCTGGGCGGTACCGCGAATCACGGGATGATCCGGGTTCAGCGCGCGGGCGCGGTGGGCGGCGACCAGCTCTTCGCTGATCATCTGGCGCATCACGTCGTCCTCAATCAGCTCGATCTTGGCGACTTCGTGAGACAGACGGAAACCATCAAAGAAGTGGACGATGGGAATGCGCGACTCCAGCGTGGCAGCCTGGCAAACCAGCGCCATGTCCATGACTTCCTGGACACTGGCGGCGGAGACCATGGCCCAACCGGTCTGGCGGGCACCCATCACGTCACTGTGATCGCCGAAAATGGACAGCGCCTGGGCGGCGATGGAACGCGCACTGACGTGGAACACGGTAGAAGTCAGCTCACCGGCGATCTTGTACATGTTCGGGATCATCAGCAGAAGGCCCTGAGAGGCAGTAAAAGTGGTAGTCAGTGCACCAGCCTGCAGAGCGCCGTGACACGCACCGCTGGCACCACCCTCGGACTGCAGCTCGACGACCTGGGGAATGCTTCCCCACAGATTGGGACGTCCCTGGGCGGACCACTGGTCGGCCCACTCACCCATGTTGGAAGAAGGGGTGATGGGATAAATTGCACAGACCTCATTGGTCTTATGGGCGACGTATGCGGCGGCTTCGTTACCGTCGATCGTAACCATCCTGCGAGTCATGGAATCCTCCTTGTAAGGCCTATTGGCGCACTCATCTCCACGCCGGGGCAGACTCTCACTCATCGGTCGTGCAGCGGTATCCGCCTGACGGGAGCACGACCTAGCCAGGTTAAGGTTCAGGCATAACCGATGAGTATAGGAAAAGACTCCCTTCCCTGCCTCGGAGTATGGGGGAAAAGAGTCCGCTGCAAAGCTGGAATTGTCATCCAACGAACTCCCGGATGCCGTATAGCGATCGCAGGGCGATCGGTGCCTGTCCCACACTCCGACGCTTTGCTGTGACACATGATTGGCCCAATGGAGGGCGGTGGTCCAGCCCTAAACCCTGATCTGGTCGCGATGGCGAATGCTCTCCTATATTGATGTATCGAAACCAACACAGGAGAAGCAATGGCGATGCTGCAGGGACTGGTCCTTCAGTTGGATCCCGAAGAAGCGCCCACCCCATCCCGTGTACGAGAACTGCTGGATGCTCGTTCGATCGAGCCTGATCTGGTGCTACTTCCGGAGCTGTGGAACGCTTGTTTTGACGGACGAAGTCTGCGCGCCGGACAAGTGGCGGACCTGGAGTCCTTTCTCGATCCGCTGCTGGACTATAGTCGCGCGCATCCACACTGTCTGCTCTGCCCGGGCAGTCTGCCGGTACGGGTTGCCTCCGATGCCGATGAACCGCGGCTGGCCAACCGTTCCTGTCTGCTGCAAGCGGGAGGAATGCTTGGCGTCTACGACAAGATGCACCTCTTCACGCAAATGGACGAGCAGCTCTGGGTGCGCGCTGGTGATACGCCCTTTGTTTGTGATACACAACTGGCCGGAAAGTCTGTGCGTGTGGGTATTGCGGTGTGTTACGACCTGCGTTTTCCCGAGCTGTGGCGCACGATGGCTATGCAGGGGGCTACACTGATCCTGCATCCGGCGCAGTTTCCGCTGAAGCGTCACGACGCGTACCGTCAGCTGCTGCGGGCGCGCGCCATCGAGAATGGCCTGCTGGTGATCAGCTGCAATCGGCGTGGGCGAAGCGGCAACACGGATTTCTGCGGAGGCAGCGTAGCCTGGGGACCGGAAAACCCGAATCCACTGCTGGCTCCCACAAAGGCGATCTGCGCAGAATTCAGCTTCGATCTGGATGCGGTTGATGAATTCCGACGCAAGCTGGATGTATTACGCGATGTAAGAGGTGCCTGGCGATTCCCAGGCACCTGAGCGAGTTATTGCACCAGCAGCACTCGTTGCGTATTGCTGACCGCGCCTGCTTTCACGTGCAGGAAGTACAGGCCAGAGGGCAAGCCTTCTGTTCTGTAGGAAATCGAACTGGTCCCCGATGGCAAGGCACCATAGAAGACATTCGCCACAGACTGTCCTCTTGCATTGATCAGATCCATTCGCGTGTGAGCCGCCTGCGTCAGCTGGAGTTGGCAGCTCAGTGCGCCGTTGAAAGGATTGGGATAAGCCACGAGCCGCAGGGCTTCCGGCTGTGATACGGCGCGTTCTAATCCTGTCGTAGTGGTCAGTTCCAGATAGGGCCGCTGATTGCTATTCGCCGCTTCCTTCGAGTACACTTTGGAAAACTTGCTCTGATCAGCCACGATTACAAAACCGAGATTCTCCAGGTTTGTATCACACCATGCTTGCGTCAACGATGTAAGATCAATGGTCGCCCAACCATTGGCGCTAAAAACGTAGCTGGCCCAGCTTGTATCACCGTGAGGTAGATGCTGGTTCTCGGGCCAGTTCTCCTCACTCCAATCGGAGGTTACCGCGTACACGTCGGTCACTGTGGGTTCGCCGGAAGGACATCCGTAGAAACGATAGAGATGAAGTGTAGCGGATTCGATTTCCTCGCTGTTGAAGCCGGAGACATCGAAGCGCATGCAGATTCGCTGAAAGTTGCTCAGCGGTGACCAGTCTGCCGTCCACAATTCCGCAACGGGGTGAGCCGTGGTGTGATCCGGGTCGGTGTACATGTCGTCACTTGGGGAAAGCTGAATTGTATCACCACTGACCGCTCGAATTCCAAGTGATACAACTACAAGCAGGGAAAGAGTGAACTTCTTCCACATGATATCCTCCTATTCTCCGGCAAGCGCAAGCAACCAGGCTCCACTGGCTTGGAGCCGAACGATCAGTAGCGAGGCATCCTCAGCCTGCCCTGCTGGCGTGGAAACGCTGTCTTCGTAATCGATGCGCAGCAATGTGTCACCACGGGAGTCCAGCGAGAGTAAAAGGCCGGCTGTGTAATAGCTGAATTCGTGATCGCCAGCAGCATTGGTGCCTTTGTCCCAGGACTGAAATCGCAGATAGGGTGTGATACACGACAGCGCAGAAATGCCCGTCGCAACGCGATAGCCAACCTCCGCGTACCAGGCCTGCATTTTGAGATCCGGGGATTCGATGTAGGAACCGGGATCGTTTGCTTCGCGATAAAGTGTGCCCGAATAGGGGTTGTTGTAATTCCCCTTCAATCCGTAGTACTCTGCGCGTAACACAAGATTACCCGGACGGCAATCGGTACCTAAGCCCCAGCGCAACCCGGCATCCTGAACCATTTCGTTGTCCAGCCCAGGGCCGTAGCGTCGACGAATGGCCGTGAAGAAGCCGCCTACCGTAATCCCGGAAACAGGCGTGCGAAGCTGAATGCCCAGATTCAGCTCATGCTCTTCATCCAGGTCTTCGCCGCTTCCATCCAGATAGGCCGCCTGCATCAGTAGCTCGTAGCCCGTGGAAAACTCTCGCTGCAGCTCAAACACCGCTCCCTGCGGATGACATGGAGCGAAGACGTTGGCAAAGCGCGGTTTCTCCGCTGTCAACACGTCGACGCACTCATCGTAGAACTCAAAGCCGCGCAGAATCTCGCCCTTTTTGAATCCCACCTGTATTCCCGGCACGACCTCATAGAGCACGCTGGCATCCATCAAAGTAAAGGCGCCACCCGCCAGGCAGGTGGCCGAACCGGCGCGGAACTCGTAATGAACCCTGTTGGCCAAGCAGCCGCTAACTCCCAGTGAGGCATGTCGTAGTGAGTACTTGCTTGTTGGACCGGAAGCATAGCCACTGAACGCCTCGAAGCTCTCACCATTGAAGTGCTGTACTTGCATGGTCACATTGGCATCCAGAACCGGATTACCGACCACTTGCTCGGCCTGTGCGTATTGCCACCCGAGAAGAAGCAGTCCTGTTAGTAGAAAATGTGTATGTCTCATAGGCGCTCCGTTAAGACTTATTATTTAACGCTATCATCTTTTTGTTTTGCCCGGATAGCGTTCTTTTGTGCGCCTAACTTATAACTTCTGTTCGAATTTTAACAGGGCCGTCGAAGCAATTTCGTATCGACTTTTGCGGCGAATCGGGTAGAGTGCTGTATGCGAGATAATCGCGGGGTGTCTGACACGGGTCAGGTGGGGGTCAGAGCGGTGTCAGACCCAGCTTAGCAGTTTTGTCACAACGTCAGTATTAAAAGCCAGAATGCTTGATTTGCTCGAGCATGTCGTCTGTGCTTAGAATTACCAGCCGGTCACCAGTCTGAATCACAGTTTCCGCAGTGGGTATTTCCATCTTCGTGCTCCCGCGTCGAATGCCCACTATCATCGCCCCGCCACTATTCTGCCGGAACTGGCTCTCTTGCAGGCGCCGCCCCGCCAAAGCGCTATTCTCGCGGACCTCCAGCTGGCTCAGGCTATAGCCGTCGCGGTCGCGCTCGGTGAAGACATCCACAAAATCCACAACCTCGGGATGCAGCAGCAGCGTGGCCATGCGCCTTCCGCCAATGGAATACGGACTGACCACGTGATCCGCGCCCGCTCGCCGCAGACGCCCTTCGGCTCCCGGCTCAAGGCCGCGTGCTACAATCTGGATCTCGGGGGCCAGGTCGCGCGCTGTCAACACGACGAAGAGATTGTCGCTATCCTTGGGCAGTGCCGTCAACAGACCGCGCGCACGTTTGATGCCGCAGCGCGCCAGCAAATCCGGATCGGTAGCATCGCCCACCAACGCCAGCAGGCCATTGTCCAGCGCATCTTCAATTTTCCGCTCATTGGTATCGATGACGCACAGCGGTTCGTCGCGCTCGTGGAATTCGCGCGCAATGGCCCGACCGATCTTGCCGAAGCCACAGAGGATGGTGTGATCCTTCAGCCTGGCAATTCTGCGTTCCATACGTTGCCCCCGCATCTGTTGGTGAATCTCGCCCGAAATCAACTTGGCCGTCAGCGCAGTACCCGTAAACCCGATGCTGCCCACACCCAGAAAAATCAGCACAATGGTCAAGGCGTGGCCGCCAGTACTGAGCTCGCGCACCTCGCCAAAGCCCACCGTCGTAATCGTGATCACGGTCATATAAAGAGCGTCGGAGAGACTCCAGCCCTCAATGGACATATAGCCCAGCGTGCCAGCCAACAGCACGCACAGACTGAACAGGATGGCGTTGCGAATTCCTACGATTCGGGTGGGCATGCGCCCCTCCTTGCAGAGGATCAGCGGAAGATTCTTACGCCCAGAGATACCAGATGGCTATCTCCCAGATCTTCGTGGGGCCGCCAGGCATAATCAACGCTGAAGCGCCCCAAAACCAGACCCGCTCCCGCCGCAGGCCTGTCATCGGCCCAACCCGCGCGCAGCTCCAGAAGGCGACCCACATGAACCGCCAGACCGCTCTCCAGCCATACCTGGCGCCATGTGCCGTCGGCACTGGCGCTTTCGCCTTCCAGCTCGCTGCGTAGATCCGCAGCCAAGGTGAAACGGGCTCCCGCCCACTGCCACTGCGGCTCCCACAGAAAACCAGCGGCCAGCTCGGGCAGCACGATCTGGCTTTCGCCATCGTCCCACAGGATCACACTGGTAACGACATCGCGCGCGGCCAGGCCCAGTCGCAGCGTTTGAAACGCCTGATAGCTCAGCCCCGCATCCAGCCCTAGGCCCCATCCGCTGACGGTCACCAGATCGCGATGGATGAACTTGAGTGTCAACCCTACAGCCAGCTTTTCGCTGATATGATTGCCGATACCTGCGCCAAGAATCCAGTCACTGGCGGTGGCCATATCGCTGATGACCGGCAGGCCGCCTTCTTCCAGGCTGGGCGCGCCATCAAGCCGACTGGTGATGGGAATGTCCTCGACCGCCTGACGTAACACGTAGACGCCGACGGGTCGATTGCCGAAACGACCATTGTAGGCCAGATAATCCTGGCTGAGCAAACCTTCGAAGCGCTCGCTGTGCTGAAAGGCCAGAGCCTCTTCGGGATCCGCCGCCAGCAGAGCGGGATTCCACCAAGCCATTGTACCCGAATCCGTAGCAAGAAGGCCGGTTTGCCCACGCCCGATCGCAGCCACACCAACATCCACGCGCATGAAATCGCCGCCATGGCGTTCCCGAGCCGATAGAGTGCCGATGAGAAGCAGTAGTGCAAGCAGCTGGAGGGGCACTTTCATCAAATCATCCTCTCTGCGCATTAGCCTAGTGGTATGCCATTGTCTGTTGGCTGCCCCACCGCCTTCAGATAGGCGGGAACGATCACGCGTCTGAATTGCAAACGGCGCTCTTCCAGGTCAGCGCCTTCAACGGGAACCTGACCACCGGCCATTTGCGTGTGACCGCCGGCACTGCCCACGCCCTCAACCAGCCGCCTCGCAAGTCGCCCCGCGTGCGGCTCCAAGTGATGACGTAGTGAGAAGACGATGCCCTGCTCACGCCAGCCCCAGACCATGACCCAGTTAATGGCCTCAAGCCGCATGAAACTGTCCGCGACCTCGGCTACGATGTCGGGGTGTCGCACGGGGCCGATGTCGACCACCAGAGCCTGGCCATAGCGACGCGCGCGCTCCACAGCCTCCTTCATCATAACGAAGTAGTTGGCTGTAACACGGCTCTGCACGATTTCGTGCAGAACTTCCCAATCCAGTTTGGAATGGAGCTTGAGATAGACGTCGCGATCGGCCTTCGTCCCGCCGCGTCCCATGTCGCTGGTCTCAGTCCGAATGGCGTAATACAAAGCAGTAGCAAGGGGCACATCAACTTTCAAATTGCGCGCCAGCAAGTATTCGTAGGCGATGGTGGCGGTGGCTCCGTAATTCTCGCGCACATCGGCAAAGGAAGGATCGTGCGGCCAGTCCGTGCCCAGAATGTGATGATCGATAATGCCGAAGCGGCTTCCCTCGGGCATCACCAGCGAGTTGTTCCCGCTGCCGGGTTGGGTATCGACAAACAGAAAAAAATCATAGGACTTCAAGTCGATGTCATAGATCGACTGCAGATCAAATCCCATCAAGCGGCACATGGTGCGATTCTCGCTGCGCCCCAACTCACCTCCTGAGCCGATGTCAGCCTCTTTGTCCATGTGTCGGAAAATCTGCTGGAAGGCCGCCGCGCTGGCCACGCTGTCGGGGTCGGGGTTATCGTGTGTCACGACAAGAATACGCCGTGTCACAGCGACCGCCTCGCGCAGCTCTGTCAGCTTACGAACTGATTCTCGAGTGTTGGCCATGCTTTCCTTCCTTTGTACGCGTTTTCAAGGTAGCATGGAGCTCTCCTCTGAGCAACAACACAGACTTCTGCTTCTGTTTGGATAAAAATGCGCCCATCCTGGGTCGAGCGTGACGCGCGCGGTTACTTTCGCACTCGCTCCAAACGCGTGATGAGGTACCGCATGCTGCCGTGCTTGTCGGGCATGCTGCGGAAGTCGACAACCCAAGAGAAACGGCCATCCATGCTGCTGAAGCGACGCAATGGACCATAGGCGGGAGCCCGCAAGCTTAGCTTGCGGTCCAGCAGCTCGGGCTCACTCAACTTCATACTTGCCGCCAGTCGCGGGCTATGGCCGCCGTTCGGAAGTGCCAGCATCAGGGCAAGATCGGCATTGCGCTCGGCGCGCGACCATTTGCCACGACGTACGGCTTCGATGAAACGGTTGAGGCAGCGGTACGAGTTTTCCACGGGAAGCGGGTCCCCCAGGACCCAACCATCGCGATGCTCCATCAGCGGGACATCAATCTCGAGATGCATGCTGCCCGGCTCCTCGTGGAATTGGCTGTGTGCCTCTTCCTGCGGCAGTCGCAGCCGTAACGGATCCTGCAACAAATGCAGATTGCCGCGCACGCCCTTTTGCAGACTGCGACGGCGCCCGTCGGGAGCCACTTGCAGCACTTCCACCGTCTCAGCACGCTCTTCGCGCAACAGCAACTGCCAGGGCCACTGGCGCGAATCACTCTGCCGCAGGCTGACCAGGGCAATGCTGTCGGCGTTTGCCAGAAGTACTGGCTGCTGTTTCTCGCGGCCTTCACCCGGTGTGACACAATAGAGGAACTGCCCTCGCTCATTGGCCAGCTGTAGCAGCCAGCGGCCATCGGCCAGATAGCGTGGTTCACCCAGGAGATCCTCGCGCAATTGCAGCCTGGCAAGGTCATGTCTGTACTCGCCGTTCAACTGCGCGACTAGCGTGACCAGCTCTGCATTTTGCTCCAACTGCAAGGGATGCGTCAGCGTCCCGTCGGGCGTGAATTCGCGCTTTGCACATGAGCAACACAGCAGCAGGATGCACAGCAGGATGGAACGAGGATTCCGGAACATTTTGCCCTCCAAAGGGAAGCTGCAGCCCGGGTCCAGTGGCCTTTAGTTGCAGAACCAGTCTTCGATTCCACGGGCAAGGGCTTTGGCTTGCCTGCGCTGAAAACGCTCGCGCAGCAGCTTCTTCTCTTCCAGCGGGTGAATCAGACTGCCGGCCTCAAACAAAACCGCCGGACAGCTCCATTGCCTGCAAACTGCGAGACTTCGCCAGTTGAAGCCATCGTCCGGCAGATCCACACCTTTGGTATAAGCGGAATGCAAGCATCGTGCCGCCGACGCCGAAAAGGGCGTGTAGTAGAAGCTGCTGAAGCCCTGCTGATTCCACGGGTTCTCGCGCTCTCCAACCGAATTGTAGTGCAGCGAGAGAAAGAAATCGACGTACAGGCTGTCCGCTAGATGCACGCGCTCATATAAGCCCAGATCCCGGTCCGCGTCGCGTGTGAGTGTCACGCGGGCTCCACGCTTGCGCAGTTGCCGCGCTAGTTGTTGTGCCAGCCGCAAATTCAGCTCAGCCTCGGTCGTTGCCGATGCACCGATACAGCCTGTATCACGTCCGCCATGACCGGGGTCGAGCATGATGTGGACGCCCTCAAGTCGATGTGATTTCCCAAAGCCCAGCCAGCCGCGCGACCGTTGCTGCTGCCGTGGCAGTTCCAGTTCCAACAGCCCGGCCGAATCCCACTTCACACGCAGCCCCTGAAAAGCATCAGGTTGAACCTGTAACACCAATTCCAGCTCACCCGAGGCCGTCGGACGCCAATCGATGTGTGACACACTGCCGTCTGCCGGCAGTTGCGCCCAATCAAGTCGGCAGCGTGTATTGAATAAGCGGATACGCATAGTACCAGCGTCGGCGTCCAGCTCATACACTGGCGGGCCGCCCGTGACACGCAGCGCAAATCGCAGGCTTTGCTCTGTCTCCTCGACAAGTTGCAGCATCGATCCGCTACTGTGCAGATCGTCGCCGGGCGGGTTGGCGATAAAACCAGCCAAGCGGCGTAGGCTGGTCCAGGCATACCGTCCGCCACCCAATTCTACGCGAAGCCACTGTCCATAACGCGCGCTAGCCTGCAGGCGTGTTCCTTCCAACGGAAAGAGCCAATAGCTGCCCTCGGGCGCAGTCGAAAGTACCGCGTTCGCCCCAAGCTCAACCCAGGCAGGAAGTTCTGGCACGAGCAAACCTGAGTCCTGTGTATCACTCACCGGACCGGGGACACCGCCAGGCCGTTGTAGAGGCAGTTCGAATCGAGTTGTATCACGATCCTCTACGCGCACTGACCAGAGACGATCCTCGGGAAAAGGAAGCTGCGCGGCAAAGCGTCCGTCCTCGAGTACGCGTATCTGGTACTGGTCAAACCACAGGCTTCCGGCTCCGCGCAGATGACCGTTGACCATGATGCTGTCCATGTCCGTTGAGCGCAAGAGTGTGTCACCGGCATTGGGGCGCGGGTGACACAGAATCACACCTCCCGGTAGCTCCAGTGGTTGCCAGGCCCGTAACGGAAGTGTCAGGCATAGTAGTGTTAACAGGAGCCGTGCTACACGAATCACGATTGTCCCAGCTCTTCCAGTTGATTACGGAGTTCCCTGTCATTCAGCTCTGTCTCACAACCTGTGCATCGGGCGTGAATCAGGGCAAGCCCGAAGAGCACCAGATAGGGCAAATGGCGATGGATCACATCGCAATGTCTACTGATCATGCGTCCAAGGCCGCCGGTAGTCAGCACAGGGATTTCTCCCGGTACGCCGTGTGCCGCCATCTCCCCGCGCATGCGTTGCACCAAGCCTTCCACTTGTGCAACGGTCCCGTAGAGCAAGCCCGATTGCATGGCTTCTTCTGTGGAAGTGGCAATGACCTTGCTTGGAAAGGCAAACTCGATCTTGGGCAAACGTGCGGCCTTGGAATGCAGAATGCGCATGGCCGTTTGCAGTCCAGGAAGAATCAGGCCCCCGATGAAGGCACCGTTGTGATCCACGGCGTCAAATGTGGTCGCAGTGCCGAAATCAATAACAATGGCGGGTCCGCGCAAATAGTGCCAGGCGGCCATGGTGGTGCACAAGCGATCAGCGCCAATCTGTCGCGGGTCCACGTAACGGATGGATGGCAAACCCGGCGTGTCGTGTCTCACCTGCAGTGGCTTCACGTCCAGATAGTTTTCGCTGAGCTTGCTCCAGAGGTAGGTTAAATCCGGCACAACCGACGAGATAGCCACTTGCGTGATAATGCGTGGATCCATACGCATGGTGGAAAGCAGGCTGCTCAGCATGACCCAGCTCTCGTCGATCGTTCGAGTACTGTCGGTCGCCAGGCGCCAGGAAGCCCGCAGCATACTCTTGTCGAAAATGCCTAGCACGATGTTTGTATTACCAATATCCACGACCAGCAACATGCTCAGTTTCTCCTGTCAGGCAACAAGTGAATCTCACCGGCGTGATACACAGTCTCGCCCTTTGTGTCACCAATTCGTACACCTCCGGTATCGGTGTAACCCAGCACTTTACACTCGCGGACTTCATCGCCACGCACCAGGCGAACCGTTCTTTCTCGCAGCAGATCCACACTATCGAGACGCATCAACAGACGTGCGGGATCCTGCAGAAGAGGTAGTGTTCCATGAATATGGCGTAACACACTTTCGAGCAGTTCAATTCTACCAACCACGTCCAGGCCTGCGCTACGCAAAGAGCATGCGGGCTGTCGCAACTCTGCCGGCAGGTTCTCTTGTGCAAGGTTCAACCCTAGTCCGCAAACGGCGTGACACTGCTCGCCTTGATGAATGGTCTGAATCAGAATACCGCCCACCTTGGCCCCGCCACCGTGCAGCAGCATGATATCGTTGGGCCACTTCCACCAAGCAACAACACCTGTATCACGCAGCGCATCCACTACAGCGAGCGCTGTCAGCGGGCTCAACAATGAGAGACTTGGCCCAGGTAGTCTGAGTTCAAGCAACCAGGAAACCAGCAGTCCTTCGCCCCTCGGGCACACCCATCGACGATCGAACTGCCCACGTCCTTCGTTTTGCATATCGGTAAGAAGAACCTGGCCGTGATACGCTGTACCAGCGCGTACCCGGCGCAACAGTTCCTGATTGGTGGAATCGACATCAGCCAAGTGTTCCAGCCGCCAAACGTCGCACAGATCGTCCGCAAGCATAATGCTCTCGGGTTGTGCAGATGAGTTTTTGGACACAGTATCACTCCCCGGTAGCAGATGATGTATCACTGTCTTCCGTGCAATGAATTGCCAGCAGCGTCTGGTCGTCATAGGTCGGGGCTTCCGCCTGGAAGCGCTCTACATCAATCATCAATCCGTCCACCATGTGGCGCACGCTATTGCTGGAACAGCATCGCAGGTATTCGCGAATGCGCTCTTCACCATACTCTTCGCCGACTGGATTCATGGTTTCATTAATGCCGTCGGTATAGAGTAGCAGCCGGTCGCCTGGAAGGAAATCCAATTCCCCCTGAGTGTACGCCATCCCGCCAAACATGCCCAGCGCCAAGCCGCCCTCTCCCAACTCGTGGGTCTCGCCGCCTCGCAGCAGAATAGGCGGATTGTGGCCTGCATTGCTGTAACACAAGTGAAAGCCACCTGTATCACGTCTGCGGAAACGGCATTGGAAAAAGGTGACGAACATCTCGTCGGTTGTGGAGGCAGCAAGCTGTTCATTCAAACGACGATTTACCTCGTTCAACTCCAGCCCCCCGGTGGCCAATGCACGCCAGGCTGCCTGCAAATTAGACATCAACAGTGAAGCCGGTACCCCTTTTCCCGATGCATCACCGAGTGCCAGTACGAGTTCGCGATCATCCAGACTGATGCCGTCGTAGTAATCGCCGCCTACTGCCTGAGCCATGCGATTGACACCGGCCACATCAAGTCCTGTGATACGCGGCGCTACTTGCGGCAACAAGCCACGCTGAATGCGTCTCGCCAACTCAAGATCTCGCTCAAGACGCTCCTTCTGCGCCAGCTCGTCGATATTGGCACGAATGCGGCGACTCATGTTGTTGAAGCTGCTTGCGAGTTGTCCGAGCTCGTCTGTGGTTTCTACCTCGATCACGTGATCCAGATTACCCTGCGCCAACTCGTGGGTTCCACGCTTCAACTGGTGCACACTGCGGTCAATCTGGCGGTTGAGCAGCCAGGCCACCCAAATGCCGCCCAGCAAAAGCGGTAACACAAGCATCAGTTCGACGAACATGAGCAGCATATAACTGGCACCGATGATTTCGTTCTGAAAAAGGACGTTGCGCATCATCTGCTGTGGAAAGGACTGCACCGTTGCCACAAGCGCAGTATGGGGGTCGTCAAGGACGAAGTTGTCGTTGTCCAGTCGGGTCATGCCAGCCACGCGCAATCGCTGCAACAGGCTGCGAGTGTGCTCGGGGTAATCCGGTGTGGCAACAAGCTGCGTGCGCGCAGGCTGCTTGGCAAATCCCATGCGGTAGAGCGCGTATTTGGGCAGATCCCCGTCGGCGATCTCGTCAATGCGTAACGCCGCTGCCAGCTCGCCGCCAACCTCCTCCAGGTTTTCCTGGCTTCGCAGAAAGTAGCCAACAGCAAGCAGGCCACTGCGCTCTACGAGTGAGACGGAATAGAGATGCTGATTGATGACCATTAGACCGTCACGGTCCAATGTATCACGATTGCACGGCAGGCTGATTTCCTGCATTTCGAAATCACTTGGGCGCTGCCAAGTGGAAGTCAGATGTCGCCAATGATCCAGACTATCCTCTTTGGCCGCATCACCATCGGGCAAGTATAGACTGAAGAACGCCTGCGGTAGTACGCCAATGGTTAGACTGCCCAATTGGCGTTCGAATCGGCGACGCGCATCCTGATCCAGCGGGTTCTCCATCGCCTCAGCGAACCAGTTGGTAACCAGCTGGTGTTGCTCCAACTGCTGTTCGCTCTGCATGAGCACCAGGCGCGCTCTGTATGCGCCCATCATGAGAATGGCAATCGTCGTCGCCACACCCAGCAACACTCCCATGGGCAGCAGACTTGAGAGCATTGCGTTCGCTGTCAGCTTGGTGCGAATGCCCGCGTGTCTCACGAGACTTCCAATTAGCACCAGCACCGATAGCCAGGTCACAAGAAAGAGCCAGCACTCGCTTAGCGCGTTCAGCGTGTGCAATGGCGCTTGTCCCAGCAAGCTCTCCGTGTTGTTGCCAATGTCGTTGACAAGACTCGCGCCACCCTGGCTGCTTTCTTCGAGGCCGGGATTGATGTGTCCCACGATCAGGAAAACGGCTGTCAGAATCAGCAGCGGCGTGTAATACTTCAGTCTGGCCTGCACTGCAGGGCGACGGATCCAGTCCCAGACGACGGGAATCACTGCGGGAATCAACAGTGTGACACTACCTGCAAAGAAACCCAGAAGCGCGAAGAGCAAAGCGATGGCAGTGAAGAAGCGATGCGGCTTCCCCTTCTTCATCGGACGTATTTCGCGCCAGCGTATCACAAACCAGGCAACAGTCAGTGTGGACAGCACCGGCAGCAGCAATACGTACACAGAGCTGATTGCGTAGAACAGAGGACCATCAAGGTCGTTGGCCCAGGTCTTCGCAACGTGATACACGAGGAAGAGCACCGGCAGATGGGCTTCGACGGCGCGGACCTTCTCAGCATATTCCGTGAGCGCCTGCCGCAACCCGTAGAAGAGGAATAGCAAACCTAGGCAGCTCAGCGGGATCTGCAGCACGTCACCGTACTGTGGTGAAGGAACTCGTGCCAACACCATCAACAAAACACCGACCCAGGTCGGCCAGCTGGATAAGGCTCTTTTCATTTCAACAGAAGGCCACTTGAACAGAGAAGGTAGAGGGCCGGCATTACGAAAATCCAGGAGTCGAAACGGTCCAATAGGCCGCCATGGCCGGGAAGCAGAGTTGAGCTATCCTTGGCGCCTGCATCACGCTTTAAGCGGGATTCCAGCAGATCGCCCAGCGGTCCAAACACGCCAACAAGGCCCGTAGCAATCAGCGCAGCTCTCAAGGGAATCGAATCCATCAGCAAGCCGGCAAGCGCTCCCGACATCAGCGCACCAACGATGCCAAACAGGAATCCCTCGACGGTTTTCTTTGGTGATACACGCTCAAAGAGTTTATGTCGCCCGAAGTTGATCCCACCAAAATAGGCGGCACTGTCCATCACCCAGGTCGAAAGCACTACCAGAAGTAGAAGATTGCGTAACCCTGCCGGATGCAGAATTGTATCCAGCGCCACCACAGAGGCAAAGGGCAGACAAGCCAGTACACCGGTAAGAACCGCTGCTCCCAGGCTGACAAGCACAGAGGAGCGCGAAGAGAACAGCTCTCGCAGCAGCAACAGCAGGAACCAGCCGAAACTCAACGTGCCAAAGACGCTAAGGAAATCGGTCTTGCTTACGCCCGCTGCCAAAGGCAGCAAAATGACAAAGGGCAGAACCCAGGCCACTGAGTGACCTACTCCTTTTCTGTGATACAATTCGTGCAGCTCGAAGAAAGCCATACAGGAACAGCCCAGCATAAGCAGCATTAACCACCAGCCACCAAGCCAGATCAGCAGTAGAAAAATGGGGCCTGCTATCGCAGCGGTCAGAATTCGTTGCAGCAAATTGCTCACAGGACCTCCAAACTGGGCGTGTTTCTGCACACCGGTACTGCGCAGATTCCGTTATGTGCACGGACTTTCACAAGCAGCTCTTGAAGGTAGTGTACAGCGCGGTTTTCTGGTACCGGAACCCATTTTCAAGGCTTTTGCCTGTGCAAACAAGACTCTTGCTTTACGTCAAGCGATCAGGTATTATTAGAGGTTTAAGAAGTCCTGAATCGGAGAGTGTCTCACCATGATTCGCAAAATGCGCGAGAACACCAAGGTTGTGCTTTGGATTTTGGTTCTTGCCTTCGTCGCCACCATCGTTTTCAGTTGGGGTATGGGCGGCTTCAGCACTGTACAGAAGGGCAACAACACCACCGTGGCCGTGATCAACGGCGAAAAGGTGGATTTGCAGCGCTACGAGCAGATCGTACGCAATCGCCTGCAGCGCGAAGAGCAGCAAAACGGTACCCGAGCTGACGAGAATGCCATTCGTGAAGCCCGTCGCGGTAGTTGGAACGATCTGGTCAATCTGACGCTTGAGCAGCAGGTGATCGATGAGGTCGGCTACGGCAGCAGCGAGAAAGAGATCAGCGATCGCCTGATTTACGCTCCTCCTGCGTGGGTTACCCGTGATAGCAGCTTACAGACCGCCGGTGTCTTTGACACGCTGAAGTGGAAAGACTTTCTGCGTAACCCGCAGATGGCCAACTGGATCGCCAATACCGAAGCGAGCTTCCGCGAGACAATGCCGCTCGAGAAGCTGCGCGAACGGTTCGCTGCGTCCATGATCCCCAGCGAAGCAGACCTGATGGACGAGTACATTTCGCGCAATCAGACGGCCACTGCGCGCTATTTACTCTTCCCCTTCGCGGATTATAAGATTGACTCTTCGCGTATCACGGACAACATGCTGCAGCAGTACTATCGCGAGCATCGCGAGGAGTACAAGGTGGACGAGACCCGCGAGATCCAGTACGTACAGTTGAAAATCGAGCCGAGTGCCGAGGACAGCGCGGATGCCCGGGACCAGATTCATTTCCTGCAGCAGCAGCTTGCTGATGGACAGGATTTCGGCGACCTGGCCCGTTACCACAGTGGTGACGAAAGCAACAGCGAGAATGGCGGTGACTTGGGCTGGTTCAACCGGAACCGTATGGTCAAGCCCTTCTCCGATGCGGCTTTTGACGCCGAGATCGGCAGCATTGTTGGTCCCATTGAGACACGCTTCGGTCTCCACCTGATCAAGGTCAATGGTCACGAAGAGCGCGAGAACGAGCAGGGTGAGCGTGAGGACATGGTCAACGCGCAGCACATCCTGATCAAGGTTCAAGCCAGTAGCATGACGTACAGTGATCTGCGAGCCAAAGCCGACGCCATCTACGATGAGGCGCAGACTACGCCGCTTGCACGGGTTGCCGAGCTGCGAGAGATGAAGATCAGTGATGGCCGTCCCTTCACCGCAGAAGGTTCCATTCCTGGAGTCGGACGTAACGAGCGCGCCAGTGCCCTCATCTTCGCTGCTAGCGAGGGTGATGTGTTACAGCCCGTTTATGTCGCCGATCGTGGCTGGTACGTCATCAGCGTAACCAAGGTCAATCCTGCAGGCGTTGAGCCCTTCGAGGCCCGTCGTGATGTGGTTTACAATGCTGTCACGAAACAGCTGCAGACCGCCGACGCTCAAGGTGCACTTCAGTCCTGGCTGGCTACGCATGGCACTCCGACAACCCTTGACAGCACAATGGCTGTAGATGGTGCCAAGTTCGGAGCCATCGAGGAAGAGATTCGCATCAATCAGTATGTGCGCGGTGACGTAGGTCGCGATCTGAACTTCACCACCGCCCTCTTCGCCATGCAGCCGGGAACGGTTTCGGCTCCGATTGAGGGACAGAAGGGCCTGTACTTGATCGAGTGTATCACCGTGACACCAGTTGCTGAGCTGACGGCCAGCTATGCCGAAGAAGCCGAAGCGCGTCGCAACGACTTCTACACACGCATGCAAAACGGAAGCTATGGTGTTTGGGCTGCGTGGATCAAAGAACGTTCTTCGGTTGAGGATCATCGTTCGCACTTCGGATTTGACTACTAGCCAACTCAAGGCTGTGATACAAAAAGCCCCGCGTGATGCGGGGCTTTTCTTTTTGCTGTCGATCGGCTACTTGCGGTAGTTGCGAATGAACTCCTCGACCTCGGGAATTCCGCCCTGGTAAACCAGATAGCCGTTGTGGGGTTCGCGTGGTGTGATTTCATGGGCAATCGGCGTCTCCATGATGCGGCGCACTTCAACCGGATCGCTGCTCTGCCCCAAGGCCCAGCCCAGTTTGACGTAGGCCACTTCCGGAAGCATATTCGCCAGCGGATAAATGCCCAACTCCATCAACTCGCGTCCCGTCTCGTAAACGTACATCTGCGCATAGCCCCATAGGGTCTGCACAGTCATGCACACCGAGACGCCCTGCTCGCAAGCGCGTCCCAACGCCTTGTAAAGCGGCTTGTTGACGTGGCCTAAACCAGTGCCGGCAATCACAATACCCTTGTAGCCCCGGTCCACCAGACTGTCGACCATATCGGGATGCATGTTGGGATAGTAGTAGAGAATTGTAACACGCTCTTCAAAGGCAGCCTTGATCTGCACATTCTTGTCCTGACGACGGTGTGCATACTCCTTTTTAATGGGAGTCACTTCCTGTCGATTGACCATAGCTAGCGGTGTATCACCAAGAGTGCGGAATGTACTACGATAGCTGCTGTGCATCTTACGCACTCGCGTACCGCGATGCAGCAAGCCATACTGGTCTGAAGTAGGACCGAACATGCAAACCATGACTTCAGCGATATCGCTACTGGCTGCGGTCAGGGTGGCGTGCATCAGATTAAGCGCTGCATCGGAGGACGGCCTGTCGCTGCTGCGCTGGCTGCCTACCATTACAATGGGCACCGGTGTGTTCTGCACCATAAAGGAAAGCGCCGCCGCCGTGTGATGCATTGTATCGGTACCATGCCCGATGACAATGCCATCCACGCCGCGTTCGATTTCCTCGCCAATGGCGCGTGCTACACCCATCCACTGTTCCGGTCCCATGTTCTCGCTGAAAACGCCGTAGAGTTTCTCCGTTTCCAGATTGCAAATGTCTGCCAGTTCGGGAACACTTCCGTAGAGTTCACCGGGTGAGAACGCCGGTATCACAGCACCGGTGCGGTAGTCCAGTCTGGACGCAATTGTGCCACCGGTTCCCAGCAATTTGACGCGCGGCTTGTTGGGTGAGTAGGGAAACTCCTTTTCAGGAATCTTGTAGTGAGCTTCCTTATAGCCCTTCTCAGTAATAGACTGGATGGTGTCGTAGCGCAGACCAATGTTGTAGCCGGTGGCCAGCTTGACAACAATGTGAACCTCGTCGGCGGTCTCGCTGCGCGGTAGAATCAAACCCGAGAAGCGGCCTCGCGAACTCTCGATATCGACTTCACTCCACACGCGTACGCCGTGCTGTTTCAGCAGTGAAAGAGTCGGCTCACGATATCCCTTGTAGACTTCCTGATCGCTCACGCGCGTGCCTCCAATTCTTGGCTGATCCGCTCGGCAAGGACTCTGCCCATTACACGCCCACGCAAACGATGCATGGCTTCGCCCATGGTGAAGCGATGACGCGCCGCAGGATCGCTGTTGCGGGGCACCTGCTTCAGTGCAGAATCGATGGCAGACAGAATCTCCGCATCGCTTGCTGGATTCAACCCGAGCTCGTCAATTGCCTCCTGAATGCTGTCAGCCTTTGTATCACGAATCAGCATGAGATGCAACCCGGCTGGTAGAAGCCGGCCCGTGGCCACTTCCACCAGCATTTCGCCCAGACTAGCGTCGCTGAGTTTCCATGCCGCAGCGCCGCGACGACGCGCATCGACGGTCCACTCGCAAAGGCACTGTGCCAGCAAGTTGGCAGGCAGTTCAGGCTGTGTATCACGCAATCGCCGATAAAGCCCGGCGTAGGGCGAAATGGAGATGCGGGCAGCAAGCTCGTGATGCAATCCGTCACCGATGGCCTCTTCGTACACCTGCCAAGGGGGAAGCGGCAAACCGGCACGAATGCGCTCGATGCGTTCGTCCTCGATTGCCTGCGGAGGCAGATCGGTATCCGGATACATGCGATCGGCTCCCGGCAGGACTCGCTCGAAACGCGTCGTACCGTCCGGCATGGGCTGTCTTGTCTCACGTGGCACGCCAACAATCGCCTCGTGAGCACGAATGGAGATCTCGCTGACAGCGGTTGCCATATCAGCCGCAGGCCCCCAAACGAGTATCACAGCGTCCTCGTCTCCGGCCTGCATGGCCGCACGCACTTTCTGCCACAACCCCGGGTGATCCGTATCACCGGCGCCGTCGCTGCCCAGCACATTGGGAATGCTGTCGACGCAGGCAATGACACGGACGCGGTCACTAATCTCGCTCAGGAAGTTGCGTCCGGGACTCAGCTCCTTGCATAGCAGTCCGGCGAAGCCTTCCAGCACAACAGCATGCATGCTTCCGCCAGTCTGCAATGCCAGCTCGACATCGGTAGGGAGGTCGGCCGCCAGATCGCTCAGATCCTGACTGCGCCAGGAGAAGCTATCCTCCGTGATACCGCGACGCAGCAGCTCTTCACGAATCTCCAGCAACTGCACTTGACGGAACGCCTCGTTGTGCACCAGAATGGGAATCAGTTTGATCGAGCCGACACCCTTGATTTCGCAGCGCTCGCCTCCGCGTACGGAGACATTGGTATCCTCGCGCCCCGCACCCGAACCCGTTCGCACTTTGCCTGTAGCACGAACCAGGCGGCGCAGCACTTCCGCCACACCGGCAACATCCTGGGGCGTATGCATCTGGCAATCGGTCACGGTCTCGATGAGCGGCATGCCCAGGCGGTCGGTGATGTACACGCGACGGTGGCCGGAATCGCTGATCTCGCGGCAACTGTCTTCCTCAAGGCTCAACTGGATGATGTCGATCCAGCGACCTTTGTAAGGAATGCGGCCGCCAACGCCGACGATGGTCGTGCGCTGAAAACCCGTGGGAATGGAGCCGTCCAGGTACTGCTTGCGCGTGATGTGAATCTCGCTGACCAGGCTTCCACCCAGCTGCATCACAGCCTCAATGGCAATGTCCACCGCCTTCTCGTCAACGGTGAAGGGCGGCGTGTCATCGAACTCGTAGGTACAGACCGTCTCGTTTTTGATGCGGTAGACGATCTCCTTGCGTGTCTTGAATTCCATCAGCGCCGTACCGTCGTACTCGCCCATCTCCGACAACGTCGGGCGCATGTGACGAAGCACCTCCGCATCCCAATCGCGGCAGTAGATGCCGGCAGGACAGCGACAGAAGAGCTTTGTGTCGGTGAGTAGCTGCTGATGAATTTCCAGACCTGATTTCAGCCCGATCTGTTCGTAGTACTCGGGCGTGGCTTCCGCCAGTGGGATGTATTTCATCGCCTCGCCTTTTGGATCTGGATGATTCTGCTCGTGGATCAGGTTCGGTGATAAAGTAGCAAAGCCCTCTGCCAGCCGCTTCTGTTGCGTAGTTATAGTGTGTGATTTGAGTAGAAAAGCGCATCCCCCGCAAGCTAAAGCCAACGGGGGATGCACAATGGGAATCCGATATGCCAGCACGCGCTGTCGCAGGGCAACTAACGCAGCAGAGTCATGCGCTGCACGGCAGATTCACGGGAAGTGGAAACCCGTGCAAAGTAGACGCCGCTCGGCAAGGCGTGCGCCTGCTGGTCCTGCGCATTCCACTGTAGCTGATGCATACCGGCGGGAAGCTGAGCCTCCAGCAGCGTGCTCACCAGCTGTCCGCTCAGGTTGAAGACTTGCACTTGAACCGCATCGGCGTCGGGCAACGTGAAGCGAATCAGGGTCGATGGATTGAATGGATTGGGATAGGAAGAAAGCAGCAGCGCACTCTCGACGACGCCAGTCGGTGATACATCCAGATTGGAAATCGCGGTAATATCATCCAAATAGACGCTGGCAGTAATGTTCGGTCCGCGAGCATCTGGCGTTGTGCTGTGAAGGATGCGGAGCGTTGCCACACTGCTCATGACCGACTCCAGACTGGAGCTGCCCTCAACCCTCATGAGGGCGGCTGCGTCCAGACCGAAACTTCCGGTTACAGGGGATCCACCAGCAGGTAGCGAAATGGACTCAACCGAACTGTACCACGTGCCGCTACGCGGGTCATCGCCGGTTCCAAGCGCAATGCGCATCTCAAGATCGCGGCCGCTGGGATTCTCGAATGTGACACGAATGGAATCAATACCGGCACTGGTGTAATCACCCGCCCAGTCTCCTTGGGCGAAAGTGACCAGCTTGCCGTGTTCTCCCGATCCGTCGGCGGTCAGGATAAGATGCCCGTTGCTTACAGTGCCGCGCTCCCAGTCGTGGGAACTACCGGCAGCGAAATCGTCCCTATGATCAGCACTGATCTGTGCCAACACGGGTAGGGCAGTCGCAAGAACCATTAAGAAGAAGAGCCGCATTCCAAACTCCTTTCCGAGTTAAGATCAGGCACTCAAACTTAGGTTCGGCTAATTTGTTCCTGTGCATAAAAAAAGGCCCCGTGCGGCAGGTGCACAGGGCCTTGGGCTAGCTGGCCCACAGGGATTCGAACCCCAATTCTCGGAACCAGAATCCGATGTCCTGCCGTTAGACGATGGGCCAGAACAAGGAACCCTAAATCTAAAGCGCCAGGATCAATTGCGCAAGATGACCCCGTCGAAATTTCGTTGGAAATCGTCGTTCTTATTCCGTCAAAGGTCGGCAAAGTGGATTCCTGCGATTCCCTACCTTGTCAGCTGTATTCCGGAAGTGAACAGGACGAGAATGAACATCCCGCTGTTTCCCTATTCCATCGCTTTAATGCCCTGGCCGCGTCGCGAAGGGAATCCTCGCAACGGGCGCATGACTCGCGTGGGGGGCCTGGACCGAGTGAGCCGTGTGTTACAACTGGCTCTACCGCGCAACGGCGGCAAAACCGGAAGCTGCATCAGTGCACCGGGTGGCAGTATTCTGGTACAGTATGGCAGCTGGTTGCTTTCCTTTTCGCACATCGGTGTTCCTGGCTTTTGCACTCCTCTGGCTGCACCTCACGAGGAAGGTGGACACAAAGCCTTCTCGGCTCCCATCATGCTGGCGGATGGTTTGTGCGCCATTTGCTTTGGACCGCACCTTGCCTTCTTCGACATGACCGGCAACATCGACCACGGTATGAGTGGCGATGATAGCGGACTGCAAGTTCTGCACTCGCCCAACGCAACCCCCGACGGCAAACTGGTTGTGACGACGACCAACGGCGAGACGGATCTGCTGCTGGGTGACAAAGTGTTGATGATCGCACGTACACGCCGCATGCCAGCCGAACCCGGCGAGCATTGCGCTGCCGTACCTGCGGTCTACTCCGATGGCACTCTTGCACTGGCAGACTTGAATGGACTGCGACGCGTGGCCCACGACGGCAAAATCATGTGGCAAGGCCCCAATGTGCGCACCGATCGCCCCGTAGTCCTGGATGAGCTGGATTCCTGCGCCGCCTGCGATGGGCTGGGCGCCACGCTGTTTTTTAACGAGGCTGGCAAGCCAACTTCACACTACGACTGGGATCTGAAGCTAGCTGAGCGACCGGACGGTGGCTGGTTTGGTGTAGCACACGATCACCTGGTCTGCCTGGGATCGCGGGGCGAAGTCCTGTGGCGCTACGACCTACCGGGCAGCAGCACTTTTCCCGCCGTGGATGGCAAAGGCTGTGCGCACCTGATTTGCCAGGATGAGCTGCTGGTGTTTACACCGCGCGGCGATTGCATTCTGCGACACCACCTGGGCAGCGGATGCGGCGACCCAGCGCTTGTAGGCCCCGGTCGACTGGCTGTGATACGCGACGGGCATCTACTACTGGTCACTAGTGATTGATGAAGCAGCGATGTTTCAGTTATCCAGGGCGTCCTCAACCTTCTTCTTGACTTCCCCCACCTGTGCCTTCCCCTCGTCAATCAGTTCGCTCCCCTGCTCTACGGCATCCTCCAGAAGCTCCTGACCCTGTTGGCTCAGGCGCTCGAGATCCTTGGGCAACTTGTGTCCGGTCATGCGCGCCCAAACCAGAATGGCGACAAGCAGAAGCAGAACGAGCAGCGCTATTTTGAACAAACGCTTAATCATCATGTACACCAGTACTACAGCCAACAGTAGACCGATACCAAAGACCCAAGGATTTGCCTGAATCCATTCCATCTCGTTCTCCCGAACTCTTACTGCAGACAGCGTCGTTACCCGCGCAGGTTGCGCAGTGCGAATCTTACTTTGTAGACAATGTACTGGTTCGATCAATTTCGCATACAGCAATGGCCCAAGAACCTGCTGGTTTTCGCAGGGCCCTTTTTTGCCCGCTTTGCCAATCAGGCAACAGCGGTACAGTTGTATCACACAGGTAATCAGCCCTGGCTAAAAAGCACACTGGCTTTTTTGCTCTTCTGCATCGCTTCATCGCTAGTATATCTCTTCAACGATTTGTGTGATGAAGCGCAGGATCGCCTGCACCCGGCGAAAGCACAGCGACCGCTGGCAGCAGGGCTTGTATCACGCAGGCAAGTAGGCGCAATGCTACTAGGTGGTTTGGCACTGCTGTTAGCAGCTACCTTCACACTTATGCCTGAACTCGCCCCGGTGCTAGGCCTTTACTTGTTGCTTAATGTGGGCTACTCGCTGGGGTTGAAGCGCGTACCCGCTCTGGATCTATGCCTGGTATCGGCGGGTTTTGTATTACGCGTACTGGCTGGAACACAAGCCGTAGGCGTAGCTGCCAGCGACTGGATTCTTCTCTGCACAGGCGCATTGGCCCTGTTCCTCTCTGCGGCGAAAAGGCGCATGGAGCCGGAAGGTTCAGCGGCAGGTGGAAGTGCAGACTCACTACGATTTCTCGACCAGGTGCTCAGCCTCTCACTTGTCGCCGCACTGATCCTGTACAGCTTGTACTGCAGCGAACTCAACGTCCATCGGGAAGGTGTATCACTGATTCTAACCGTGCCCTTTGTGGCCTACGCGCTGTTGCATTATCTGCATCGCGTGTATCACAATTTAGGGAGCTCGCGCTCGCTGCTGCTTGATTTACCCCTTGCCATCACTACAGGTCTTTGGGTACTGAGCACATGGTGGTTGTTGAAATGAGTCACACACAGCCAATGGCGGGTTGGGGGTACTATCCAACACTGCTGGCCAATCTGCACGAACTCGACACCGGACACGCCCTTCTACCGAAATCACAGAAGGGCTTACTCGCCTGGGGTATGGGCCGCAGTTATGGCGATGCAGCGCTGGCGGCAGATCTGATTCCCATGCGCCAAAACAGACGCATTCTATCCTTCGACAAAGACACCGGTTGTATCACAGTGGAAGCCGGAGTCAGCCTGCGTGAGCTGATGGCGCACACGTTTCCCGTCGGCTGGTGGCCGCCTGTATTACCCGGCACAGCCCATGTAACCGTAGGCGGGGCGATTGCCGCAGATGTACATGGGAAGAATCACCACAACAGCGGCTCCTTCAACTCATGTGTCACAGGCTTTGATCTCCTGACCCCGAACGGGGAGATCCTCCATTGCAGTGACCAGGAGCAGGGAGATCTGTTCACGGCCACCATGGGCGGAATGGGCTTAACGGGCATCATTCTTCGTGCAACACTGCAGCTCGTTCCAACGCAAGGCGCCTGGGTCCGTCGTATCACATTCCGCTGTCGGGATCTTGAGGAGATGCTGGAAAAGGTGGAAACCCGTAACGCCACCTGGTCGGTTGCCTGGGTTGATGGATCATCAGGCTGCGGACGAGGGCTGTTGCACCTGGGAGATCCCGCCGATCGTGCCGGTGAGTTGAAAGACAGCATGACGGTCAGCCTTCCGTTGAGACCACCCATCAGCCTGGTAAACGCGCTCAGCCTGCGCGCCTTCAACACCCTTGTCTGGGCTACTTCTCCAGCTCGCCCCGAGGCTCACAGTTTACAGCACATCCAGCCCTTCTTCTGGCCTCTGGATGCGGTGGACAACTGGAATCGCGCCTACGGAAAAGCGGGCTTCCTTCAGTATCAGTGTCTGCTTCCCTGGAACGCCAGCAACCGTAACTCATCTCGTCATTTCTTGTATCACGCACTGGCGCAGATGCGCGAAGCCTGCGGCGGAAGTGCGCTGACGGTGCTGAAAATCATGGGTGAGAACCCCGGCGGCGGACCGCTCGCCTTTGGTGCTGCGGGTGTCACGTTGGCTGCCGATTTGCCACGTACTACGGCTAGTGTTGAAGTGGTACGCAAGCTCAATTTCGAGTGCGCCGAAAACGGAGGGCGCGTGTATCTGGCCAAGGATGCACTGCTAGATGCCGGAGTCTTCCGGCGCATGTATCCGGCTTACGAGGAGTTTCTGCAGCTGCTTTCCACCATCGATCCGCAGGGCATCATGGGGGGGCTGATGGCGCGAAGGCTGGGACTGCGTCGATGAAACTTCTTGTACTGGGAGCCGGGTCGGCCATCGCGCAAGCCATGGTGAAGCACAGACTGCGGGAGTGCCCCCCGGAGGCGCTAGTGCTGGCAGCACGTCGTCCCGGCGAGTTGGCTGAATTGGCCGGTGTATCACGTGAACAGGGAGTGGAAACCGTTCTGCTACCTGCAGAGGCGACCGATGGCAGCGGCCCCAACGAGTTGATTCGTACTCTTGCAGCAGCACACCTGCTCCCTGACACGATTCTCCTGGCCTGGGGACAAATGCTACCCGAAACCGATTCTGCTGCCCGTAACACAATGGCCGCCGTCAACCACCTGGGCAGCGTCAATTGGCTGAGAGTCCTGGCATCGCGACTTGCAGAAGCAGGACAACCGGCCCGCTTCCTGGTGCTCGGCTCTGTGGCCGGGGACCGCCTGCGCAGTAGCAACTGGCACTACGGCGCTTCCAAACAACAGTTGGAAGAAGAGGTGATGCGTCTGCGCGTCGTATTCCAGGAGGCGGGACATCGCTGGCTGATGATCAAACCCGGACCAGTGCGTACTCCGATGACCGCTGGAATGTCCTTGCCTTTTGCGGTAAATCCCGATCTTGTCGCCCGCGATGCGTGGCAGGCCCTCGATCTTGGGCAGAACGTGTGTTACACGCCGCGTCGCTGGTACTACATCATGCGTCTATTGCGCTCTTTGCCGGAATCCCTCTGGCGTTTGCTCTTCCTGCGAGGTAGCCATTGAACGTCGACCGTCCGCTATTGAAACGTGTGTATCAGATTGCCTTGCCCGCTGCGGGCAGTTTTATTCTGGGCACCCTCTACGCCATCAACGATTTCTTCTGGGCAGGCCGCATCAGCCCGACTGCAATCAACGCTATCGGCTTGTGCATGATGGTGCTGATTTTCAACTACGGGTTAAGCGCAATGGTGCAAAAGGGTGTGCTCTCGCTTGTAGCACGTCTGCGCGGTATGGAGGATCACCGTGGCATCGCCATGGCTGCAGCGCAAGGCCTGACACTCAATCTGCTGTGCTCCTTGCTCATTCTTGCTGCTGGCTGGGTGCTTGCGCCCTGGGTGCTGGGGCTGATGGGCGGCGAGGGCGAAACCCTCAAGCTGGCCATTCTCTACCTGCGCCTGATGTACCTGGGCTATCCGCTGATGTCCATGGCCGCCATTGTCGACGGCGTGTTCATTGGTCTTGGTGATACAAAGACCGTCTTTCGTTTGCAGCTACTGGGTGTCGCGCTGAATACGGCGTTGAACGCGAGTGCGGTGCTGCTGTTTTCCGCCGGGTTAAGTGGCATCGCGCTGGCCTCAATTGCTTCACGCTTTCTGAGCGCTCTGGTTGGCTTGTACATCTTCCGTCACCGTTTGGCCGAAGGCGCCCTGCATTTCCCCAGCGCACTGCAGTTGCGTCCCCGGCTTAACCGTTGGCGCGAGATCTTGCGTGTGGGTCTGCCGTCCAGCCTGTCGACACTCTTCTACGCCTCAATTTTCATGGTGCTGAACCGCCTGCTGGCCCAATTCGGTCAGGAAGCCTTCGCGGTCTTGGGCATCGGCATTCGCGGCATTGAGTCTATCGGCTTCATGGTATTGGTCGGCTTCGGTGCTGCGAGCTCGGCGATCTCAGGCGAAGCCATCGGGCGCGCAGCGGCCCGTCATCCTGCAAATCAGGGCGTTCCCACAGACAAGCAGGAACTGCGGAGCATCCTGCAGCCCGTGTATCACGCCGCCGGTCACAGTCTGCTGGCTGCGCTCCCCGTCGCCCTGCTCTTCTCCGCCGCCTGGCTGCTAATTCCCGAATGGCTGTGTCGCATTTACACCAGCGACCCGGAGTTGATTCGATTGAGCTCGATCTACGTGCGCCTAGCCGCTTTCGCCAATCTCTTTCAACTGCTGGAAGTGACTCTGGGCGACAGCCTGGTGGGAGCGGGAGTGAGCTCGTGGCCATTACGAGTCAATCTGCCGGGTAACCTGCTGCGCATTCCGCTGGCGTGGATGCTTGTCGAGTGGACGGGGCTGGGAATGACCGCTGTCTGGCTGGCCATCCTTGCTTCTGCAGTCTACAAAGGTGTGGGGTTGGTGATTACCGTGCGCTGGCTGCCCTGGCAGGCTCCAGCCCTGGCTGCCTCACTCGCGCTGAAAGCCAAACCGGAGGCTTCGTGAATTGCGAAACGTCCGTCGGTGACCCTACTGAACCAGCTCGGCCACCCGCTTGCTCAACTCGGTAAAGCTGAAAGGTTTGTACATCACCGGCACATCCGCGATGCGCGTCAGATCGGCCAGAATCGTATCGTTGGCAAAGCCTGTGGCCACCAGCACCGACTGCTCGGGCTTTAAGGACAGGATTCGCCGCAGGGTCTCGATTCCATCCATCCGCGGCATCATCAGGTCCAGCAGCACAAGATCGAAGCGGCACGATTCACGGCGGAAAGTCTCTACGGCTGCCAGGCCATCTTCGGCGGTGAGTACGTCATATCCAAGATGAGTCAGCATTTCGCTGGTTGTCGAACGAATGACCTCGTCGTCGTCCACCAGCAGAATGCGTCCTTTTCCCTTGACCAATTGTCGCTCCCGTTCCGGTTGCTTTGGTTTACCACGCCCCTCTCGCGAGACCGGCATGTACACCTTGAAGCAGCTGCCCGCTCCCGGTTGACTATGCACAGTAATGATTCCGCCCATGTCGTGGACGGCCTTGCGCACCATCGGCAGTCCCAGGCCGGTGCCCTCACCCAGGGGTTTTGTGGTGAAGAAAGGCTCGAAGACCCGCTCCATATGCCGGGCCTCAATGCCAGTTCCTGTATCCTCAACCTCAAGAACGATCAATTCATTGTGCTCCTCGAACAAACTGGTGAGGCGGCGGCGCGCATTACGCGGAAAAGCATCTTCATCCGAATGACGCGCCAACTCACCCTGCAAACCATCGGCAAGGAGGTTCAGCGTACGCACACGCAGTACGCCACCCGCAGGCATGGCGTCGCGGGCGTTGACACCCAGATTCATCAGCACTTGGTGAATCAGCGTGGGACTTCCAGAGACAACGTGCTCGTTGGCATCCAGCAGCATTTCAATTTCGATGCGCGGATCAATGCTGCGACGCAACAGCACCATCATCTCGCGAACCGCGTGGTTCACATCGACCGCCTGCCGTTCAAGATCATCACCGCGGCTGTAGCGCAGCACCTTGTGGGTCATTTCTGCGCCCTGGCGAGCAGCATGGCTGATCTGGTCCGCGAGGCGCTCGGATTGGCTGCCCTCCTCGGAAGTCGCCATTAGGATGTCGCTGGAGCCCAGAATGCAGGCCAGCACATTGTTCAGGTCGTGGGCAATGCCCGCCGCCAGCAGACCGAAGGATTCCATGCGCTGGCTGCTGTCCAGTTGAATCTGCAGCTTGCGACGCTCCCCCTCCAGATGACGAACGTGAGTCACATCTTCGAGCAGCAGCAAGTGAAAGCCTGTATAGTCGACGCCGACGGTCAGAGGCAAACCGCGCAACAGGCAGACTCGCAGACGACCATCCTGCCCGATGATCTCGAATTCGCGATCAAAGGGCATGCTGTTGCCCAGCAGCAGTTGCAGCTCCTGCTGCAAACCGACGCTTTGCACAAAGGGCAACTGCTGCACCGCTTCACCAAGCAGGTCCTGGCCTTGGCCCACCAGCTCGCGAAAGCGCCCGTTTTGCGTATGAACGCGACGTTGAGCATCCACCAGCAACAGGCCCATGGGAAGAAGTTCCAACATGGCCGCCATTAGTGCGTTGCTGCCTGTTTCCTGGCTCATAGGCCCCGTCATTGTCGGTGGCATTCCGTTGCCCACGTGATTCGCATTCGCTTCTTGTTGCTCGCGCATAGCCCGTCCAGCATATCACTGTAGCCGATGGAGTATCGGAGTGCGACACCTGAGGATTTAGGCCAACGCAGCTTTCCGTATCGAATTCCGCAAAGAAAAACGCCCCCGGATCGAGGGCGCTTTCAAAGCTGTTGATGGATAGCGTTGTTTGCGATTCCACCTGCGAAAAAGCACCGCAAAGACGCACAGCCTAAGCTGGATTCGAATCAGGCGATGGTGACCTGCGGGCAAAGGTAGACGTCCTGCACAGCATTGATCAGCTCGACGCCTTCGCGCATGGGACGCTGGAAGGCCTTGCGCCCCAAGATCAACCCCATGCCGCCACCGCGTTTGTTGACCACGGCAGTGCGAACCGCGTCAGCCATGTCGTTTTCGCCGGAAGCACCGCCGGAATTGATCAAGCCACAGCGGCCCATGTAGCAGTTGGCCACCTGCCAGCGCACCATGTCCACCGGATGGTCAGTAATCAGCTCGCCGTACATGCGCTTGTCACTCTTGCCGAATTTTAGCGCCGGATAGCCACCGTTGCAATTGGGCGCCTTCTGCTTGATGATGTCCGCCTGCAACGTGACGCCAAGATGATTGGCCTGGCCGGTGAGATCGGCGGCGGTATGATAGTCCACGCCGTCCTTCTTCAAAGCATCGTTGCGCAGATAGCACCAAAGAATGGTGTACAATCCCAGCTCGTGTGCGTAAGCGAAAGCCTCGGCCACCTCGACGATCTCACGATTGCTGTCCTGGCTGCCGAAGTAAATGGTGGCACCCACGCCAGCAGCTCCCATATCCAGTGCCTGATCGACCTGAGCGAACATGGTCATTTCAGCCTGATTGGGATAGCTCAGCAGCTGGTTATGGTTGAGTTTGAGCACGAAGGGAATCTTGTGCGCCCAACGCCGTGCTACAATTCCGAGGACGCCAAGAGTGCTTGTAACACCGCTGCAACCGGCTTCCACAGCCAGTCGAACGATATTCTCCGGATCGAAGTAGTCCGGATTCGGCGAGAAGCTGGCGCCGCCGCTGTGTTCCACGCCCTGATCCACCGGCAGGATGGACAGATAGCCCGTTCCTCCCAGACGACCATGACTGTGCATCCACTGCAGGTTGCCCAGTACCCGATTGTTGCGATCGGACATGGCAAAGACGCGATCCACGTGATCGGGGCCCGGCAGGGTCAAACGGCTGCGTTCGATAGTGCGGCAGCTATGCTCGAGCAGGGAGGTAGACTCGTCTCCCAATAACGTTGTGATACGATCGATCATGATTCCTCCATGTGATACGGAAGCCAAGATATCAGTATTAAGTTATGCAATCCAGTATGGACGTGACCCCCGCTTACGCCGGATTCCTGTTGACAAGGGGGTGATTCTTTTATAACACTGACATTTTGGTTAGGATGTTCATTTTTCAAGTTGTACACTCTTTGAGTTGACTGCGATCATTAACAGTGACAATTTTCTGATCAACCATAAACAGGTGTATGTCGAGCCGGGGGAAACCATGAACCGTAAAAGAATTGACCCACAAGCCAGGGTGATCCACACCCGCATTGGCAAAACCCTGCGTAAGCTGATGAACGAAGCTGGCGACGGCAAGGGCATTGGCATTATTCGCCTTGCCAAGCAGGCGGGTATTGGCGTCGGCAGCGTCCAGAGCATTCTGAACGATCCCGATCACAGTCCGAGTGTGCGTGTGCTGGATCGTCTTGCGCGCTTCTTCGATTTGAAGGGCGTCTGGGTGCTGACCCGGGGCATTGAGTACGAAGACGAAGTCAACCAGTGGCTGGCGAACCATCGCTTCCAGCGTTTTTCGCCGACTCAGGAAGACATCATGCGGATCAATGGCCTGTGTCACCGTATGCAGAGTTTTGATGCCGTAACACTCGCGCTGGGAGCTGCCCAGGACATGACTCGCGAGGAGTTTGACCAGTACCTTGCGCGTCTCGAAAGAGCAGCGGGTTAGTCCGAATCACGGGCGCCGGCAGTCATCACCTGTCGGCGCCTCTCTTCAGGAAACCATGTCACACAGAATCAGAATCCTCATCAGCGCGTGTTTGCTTGGCGAACAATGCCGTTACGACGGAAAAATCATGTCGCCAGCTCCAGCACTGGCGCTCCCCGCAGAACTGCAACTGGTTAGCGTGTGTCCGGAGTTTGAACTGGGGATGCCCGTTCCCCGCGAAGCGATCAGCCTGGTGGGCGCAAAATCACTACCCCGTCTGCTAGGCCGTTTCAGTGCCAAGGATTGGACCCGATCGATGAATGCGCTGTGTCACGCCAGGCTGTGCGCGCTTGCTGGCAAGGGATTGGCCGGCGCCGTACTCAAGGCACGTTCTCCTAGTTGCGGAAACGGTGATACAGAGCGGTTTCCTCTGGAACTGGGTGTGAGTCCTTTGAACGATGGCGACGGACTGCTTGTGCTGGCTATAAAAAAGCTGCTGCCCGAACTACCGCTCCTGAATGAAGCGGGTCTGGCCCGGACAGCAGAATTGAGTGCTTTTCTGGATCGCGTGCAACGCGAAGGCAATCGCCATCGCCCACAGCTACTTTAGCGTATCACACGCGCCGGAACACCTGCGACCACAGCACCTGGCGGGACATCATGTGTCACAACGCTTCCCGCTCCCACCAACGCACCTTCACCAATTGTAACACCACACATGATCGTGCTGCCTGTACCAATAGAGGCACCACGGCAAACACGGGTAGTTTCCAGCGTCCAATCGGACTCGGTCTGCGGTGTGCCGTCGACATTTGTAGCACGCGGAAAACGATCGTTGATAAAGCTGACATTGTGGCCCACAAAGACATCGTCTTCAATCGCGACGCCTTCGCAAATGAAGGTGTGGCTCGAGATCTTGACGTTGCGGCCAATGCGGGCACCCTTCTGGATTTCCACAAAGGCACCCACCTTGCTGTTGTCGCCAATCTCGCAGCCGTACAGGTTGACGAAACAGAAGATGCGGACATTCTCGCCCAGCTTGACATCCGGTGCGATACGCAGGTATTGTTCCACTTTGTCTCCGTATTACAATTCGCCAAATGGCGTGATACAATCAGTCTGGGTTACGACGTGACACCTCAGTCCGCCAGAGGAACGAACACGTTGCCCTGTGTCAGGCTCTTTTGCGCTGCTTCGAGCACGCGTACTACACGCAGACCGCTTTCGCCGTCGGTCAGCGGTCGACGGCCCTCTTTGATGGAAGCGATAAACTCACGCGCAATAAGACTAAGAGCCTCGGCCTGTTCCAAGCGCGGTGCCCACATGTCGCCGGTGCGGTAGGAAACCAGCGTCTCCCAGACTTGTTCGCGGTCTTTGATCTCCACGCCCTTGTCGTACACCTTGATCTTCTCGCTTGGCTCCATATCATCGTACATGAGCATGCGATTGCTTCCACCCACCAGAATCTGTCGCACCTTGACCGGTGAAATCCAGTTGACGTGAATATGCGCCAGCAGATCATTCGGATAACGCACAGTCAGGTAGGCCATGTCTTCGTGTTCGTAGTAATGGCGCGCGCCCACAGCTTGCACGGCCTCAGGAGCACCGCCCAGAATGTGATCCATAATGGAAAGGTCGTGGGGCGCCAGATCCCAGATCACATTGGTGTCGTGCTGGAAAAGGCCCAGGTTCACGCGAACGGAATCGAAATAGAGCAAACGCCCCAGATCGCCCGACTGGTTCAGCGCAGCCATTTTGCGAACAGCGCCCGTATAGAGGAAGGTGTGATCCACCATCAGCGTCAACTTGCGGCAGCGAGCCGTGTCGATCAGTTCCTGCGCTTGTGCAGAAGTCTCGGTAAAAGGCTTCTCGACCAGCAAATGGCAACCGGCATCCAGTGCCCGCATGCCCAAGGCGTGATGCGTTGACAGCGGTGTTGCCAGAACCGCAGCGTCGGCACGCGAAAGCGCCTCATCCAGGTCCGCAACAATCTCCAATCCGGGAAAGCGGCGCGCGGTTTGTTCGCATCGCTCTGCGTCCAGGTCACAAGCCAGCACGCGGTTCACACCGGGACAGGCCAGGAAGTTTCTCACCATGTTCGGGCCCCAATAGCCCAGTCCGATTACAGCAACGATCACTTCGTGCCTCCAGCTTCTATCTACACGGCGCACAAGGTAGTGATCGTCGGGCTTCCTCTCGCACGCGGGGCGGATGATCCCTCATTCGCTACCTTGCAACACGCCGGCAACGTCCGGTCTGCGGATGCCCACAGCATCCCCAGGAACTATTAACTTGTCAATTTCTTGACAGGTAAAACAACAGGACGTCCAATGAAGGTTCCCTTTGTAGATCTGCGCGCACAATACCTAAGTCTGCGCGAGGAAATGGATCCCGCCATTCTCGGGATCTTTGAGCGAGGCGAATACGTGCAGGGCCCGACGGTGGCCGCGTTCGAGAAGGCCTTTGCCCAGGCCCACAATGCGCGTTTTGCTGTTGCGTGCAACAACGGTACCTCCGCCCTTCACCTTGCCCTGTGGGGTATGGGAATCGGTGAAGGCGACGAAGTCATCGTTCCCGCAAATACATTCATCGCCACCGTCGAAGGCATTCGTCTCACGGGCGCCCGTCCGGTGCTGGTGGACGTGCTCGACGATAGTCTGAACATGGATCCCGCCGCTGCAGAACGCGCCATTGCCGAACGCACGAAAGTGATTCTACCCGTGCATCTCTTCGGCTTTCCGGCACAAATGGATGCCCTGAGCGAGCTGGCCCGTAAGCACAAGTTGGAGCTGGTGGAAGACTCGGCCCAAGCGCATCTTGCTTCGCACAAGGGGCAGTTTGTCGGCCGCTTCGGCAAGGCCTGCTGCTTCAGCTTCTATCCAGCAAAGAACCTGGGCGCCGCCGGCGAGGGTGGTGGTGTGCTGACGGATGACGAAGAGCTCTACGCCCGCATGCGTGTGTTACGCGACCACGGTATGACCGAAAAGAATGTGCACGAGGTCTGGGGTCACAACTACCGCATGGCGGGTCTGGCAGCGGCCAGTCTGGCGGTCAAGCTGCCCCACTTGCCTGCCTGGAACGAAGCTCGTCGTGCCCACGCGGCCCGTTACTGCGAGCGATTGGCAGGCATCCCCGGGCTAACGCTCCCGCCAGCACCAGCGGGAATCGGACATGTGTATCACCTCTTTGTAATTCGTATCACAGATGATTTCGGCATGGACCGTGATACAGTGCGTGATCGTCTTGGCGAGGCTGGTATCGGTTGCGGGATTCACTACCCAATTCCCATTCACCTGCAACGTGCAGCTGCGGACTTGGGCTACAGCCACGGTTCTTTCCCTGTAGTGGAACGAGCCTGCGAGCAGATTCTATCGCTGCCGATGTTTGCCGAGCTGAGTGATGAGCAGATCGACTACGTCTGTGATACACTTGGAAGGCTGCGCAAGTAGGCCTGCAGTGGTGAATTAGACCGCGAAGCGGCCACGTTCGATAACCCCTACCCCGGAGCAACACTCCGGGGTTTTCGTTACCAACTAATTGCCAACTCGGCCTCCGCATTGGCAAACTGTATCACAAGGCCTTTGCCCGTGCGTGATACACCTGCCGAAGGATGCCAGTCATAATCAACAATTTTCTGTCTTCCGCGGCTGACAGTCCAGCCAGCGCGTTTGCCGTTGGGTAGCCGTATCTGCCCGAAGAGGTTCTCCGGGTTGAAGCTTACTTCAAGATCGGGATGAAGAAGAAAAACCACGCAGGCATTCTTGAACCCGCCCAGAATGCGGTCGTGAATACGCAATTCCTTCTCGTTGAGAATCATCTGTCGTGATACAAGTGGGTGTCCGGGATAGCTTCGAAATGCATCGTGAACAGCCTGGGCGCTTAGTTGCGCTCCCGTTGTGTCCAGCTGGAGGTCACGAATATGAACCCGAGAAGGTTGTGATACAGATGTACTCAGCTCTTCGTGCTGATTCAGAATGACCCCACTTCGTATGCCAGCGTTATCTCCAACGCCGATGCAACCCTGATTTACCAGGATTCGCTGGCTAAGCAGCGAAAACTCCAGGCTGAGCAAATCGGCGTATTCCGGCACACGACTGTCTGTGGAAGCTGCGTTGAACAGCAGTAACGAGTCCTCACCGCGAAATCGTATCACATTGGAGCCACCAATGCGAACCACTTTCGCCTCACTCCTCTCAGGAGGTTCCTGGCCCAGGCGGCGACAGTAATCTTGTAGCACGGCCAATCTGGGAGCAACTCCTAGACAGCTGCCACGAAAGAAAGCGATCTCGCCATCCGGATGTGTGCACAAGCGAAGGTGCAGTAAAAGCTGCTGCAGTTTCTCGTGCCCTGTGCTGGTGAATTCGGCGGCATGCTGAAAATCGTCACGGTAGGCGTTGACAAGATTCAGCAGGTCCAGGAGGTCCTCGCAGAGTGCGGCCAATCCCGCCGGACCTTTCTCAACGAGAACTCGATCGCTGGTCTGTGCTTCCTTCAAAAGGCTGTTCCAAACGCCAACTCCCTGACGTACCCAGACACTGCTTGTATCACAATTCAGGAACAATCCGCAAAACACGAGCGCTTTTGCCAGTGCCGACTCTTGCCCATCAGCACGTCGCAGACGCCCAGACAAAAACTGCGCCTGCTGGCAAAGACTCCCCAGCGCATCCTTGGGCAAGACGCCACCACGAAAACTCCAGCGAATCCAATTTGTAACACGCCTTGCCGTCACATCGAGTGACCAGGCGGAATGCGGAAGTTCTTGTGATACCTCCATCCATTGCTGAATCTGTGAAGCGTGGAGATCCTGATAGTCGTTGTAATCTGCCCTCATCAGATCATAGAAGCTGTGCAAGTATTGGCTCCACGCCAGATCAGCCGTGGGATCTTTCCAATCAGCGAGCTGCGACAGCGGACGCGATACACCGGCAGCGTAAAAGCTCCCTTCACGCATGGCTCCGGGACGACAGGCTCCCGGCACCCAGTGCGAAGAGGGCTTTCTGAGTTCAAGCGTGTCTGGCAGCGGCCCGGGTTTAGGGATTTTGAAAGGCGACGACTTCTGCTTGCCTGAGGCCGTGGACAACAAGGTGCGAATCCAATTCATCGGCAACCCCCTTCGTCTCAGATTCAGCCTACGGATGCAGGATATCGCTTAGTCCCCTAACAGCGACAGCATCCTGCTGGCAATGGTCTCCCAATCGAAATGCCGGGCAGCCTCAGGCAGTCTACGCGCAATGGCTTCACGTAACTCGCTGTTCTCAAGCAGCTCGCAGACGGCATCCACCAACCCTTGTGTATCACCTGGATCTACGTACCGTAGTGTGACACCATCTTCAAACTGGGGAATTGGATGCTGTGGGCGTGTGGTGACGGTCACAAGTCCGTGCGCCAACAGAGCTAGAAAACTCCCGCGTCGGGTGCTTAGGCCGTCGACAAAAGGCAGCACGCCAAGAATGCACATGGATAACACAGCACTCAATGTCTCATCATCTACGCGTCCTGTCAGCGTAATGCGATCCCGCATGGCACTCTGCTTCAGCAGCGGTCCGAACTCGGCATCGAACCAGTCCTCGCGAGAATGGCCGACAAGCAGTAGTCGCGCATGGGGTTGTCGTTGCAGGACCCCAGCGAAGGCCTCAAGCAGTTGATCCAAGCCTTTACGTCTACGCAGCACTCCAAAGAAAACCAGGCAAAGGTCCTCCTGCGCCACACCCAATTCAGTCCGCAACCTATTCACTCGCTCCTTGCTGACCGGAACCGGTGTCATATTGCTGGCAATGGGAACGTAGTGGATGCGTTCTTTCATCCAGGGTAAGGCACGATGCAGCAACGGCAAATACTGCTGACTGACAGCGAAGGCCTGGTTTGCAAAGGGCAAGGCCATGAGTACCCTGAAGCGCCCCTTCCAAGAGCAGCTGATGTACTCGTGTATGACAATTCCCATCTTCACGCGCGGCATTGCAAGACGCAGCAGAAAAGGAAGAAAAAGGACACCCGTATCAATGCCATAGCCGTTACTCTGCGCCTGGATCACTACCGTGCCTGCGCGAAGCCCGCGCAAGTAACGTATCACGCGAAGAATCTGAGAAAGTCCCCAACCAGCGCACAGAGGTTGCACATGCGCTACTTCATCGTCGCTTGCAGCCTCAACGCTGGTGAGCACATGGGCACGCTTTCCGCAAAGCTGAGCAAAACTCCGGGCCAGCATTCTCGTATGATCACCAACGCCATCCCGCATGGGGGGATAGGAACCGCTAACGATGCACACAGGAAGCTTCAGTTTGGCTCTGCTCTGCTTCATGCTCATACTCCAGACTGATTCGGGTCGCGCTGTCGTGAGACAAGTCTCTGCAAATGGGCTAGCGCACAGAACAAAAGGCTTTGCTTGAGCGGCAAACGCCAATAGCTACCGAAATAGGCTTGCGGTAAACCAGCGTGATACAAACAGCGGGCATAACTTCGGTTGGCCGCAAACATCCGGCTCAAGAGATCAAACATCTCATTGCCGAGCGTATCACAAATCTCTTCGTGTGAGCTCATAGCACATAGACGCGGCCAACGTTTATCTCCCTTAGCCGTTTCCAACGAAGCCAGCAACTTGAAGAATGCCCAGGCCGTCGGCCCGACTGCGATGTGACGTGCCGACATCAAACGCAGAATGGCGTGTTCTTGTGCCTGAGAGGGGGAATCGTCAGCACGGGAGGCGGCTTCTCGCAACAGCTTGGCATCGACACAATGCAAGAGTTTTAGCGGCGTCAGTTGAAGCCTCACACCCGGTTCTGATCTACTTCCGAACTCCTCACCGAATAGCTGTAGCGAGATCTCTTCCAGCAAGATGGGTGCTTGAATGCGAGCCTGTGCAATCAACGCGGGGAAAGCACAGCTGAGCTCGTCGCCGCCTTTTGCGCCTTCTGTCCACGAATCCCGCAGTGATAATACGGATTGGGCATACTCCTGCGCTTCCTGTGATACATGCAGACCGATTCGTTGCGCGATCTCCACAGATCGCAACAAGGAAGTCAGTGACATGATTGCCTTGCGAGTACTTGCCACTTTGTTTAGCAGGTGCAAATGAAACATGAGATGGCAGGTTTTGCGCAGAAGATGCAGTCCAGTCAGCTTTGCAGTACACTCAGGTACTTCCAGCGTTTCTTTAGTCCAGGCCCATTCGATCTGCACCGGGTGATACAGAGCCAATTGCGGCAGTAGCGATCGCGGAAGTACCAAAGGGGCGTGAGTCATCAAGTAGGAGTCAATCTCCGCTGGGGCGGCCAATCGAAAACGCCGCTTCTGCAGTTGAGGGTCGTCTACCACAACCGCCAGATCCAAATCGGATAAACCAGGCGCACCTATGCTTCCAAAGGTTCCATAACCAAGAACACCGTCCTGCTGCTCGAAAAAGGCAAACTGACGATCCCGCAAACGATGATAATCCTCGATGGATCGTCGTTGCAGATCATTCTTCCACATACTCACTGGCGAATCGCTCCCTTCAGATCTCCAATCCTAATCAAACGGAAGCCAAGCATTCCACCAAGAAAGGCTACCGTAAAGGCGGCGGCTTGCAACAGCGGAACTACAGGTAGCCAGCGCGCTAGGACAAGGCTCAGCAAAAACCAACACAAGGCAAGTAGAGCTTTCCCGTTCGGCATTTCCCGCAGCATTCCGGGGAGGTTACAGGACCAGTTCCAGAGCAAGAGCCAGAAATCGGCTAGCAAGCGCACCAGCGCGACAACCCAGATACCATGGTTGGGCAGCAGAAGGATGGTGCCCACGACAATGATGGCGGTCGAGACCGCCTGTCCCACTACCCTCAGCCACTGCCGGTTTCTACTTTCCAGCAAATTGCCTGCGGGTACAGCTAGCATCTTGGCAAACACGGCAAAGCCAAAGAGCGGCATCAACACAATTGACTCCGTGTACTGACTACCAGCTACCAGCAGTACTAAGGGCTCGGAAGCGAAATAGAAAATGCCAGCCACGCTTCCACCCAGAAAGCACATGAGCATCAGCAGACGGCCAAAATCCTTCCCCAGTCGCTTTGTATCACCCGCATGCGCCAGACTGTGAAAATGGGGAATGGTCACGCCAGTGGCGTTTGCATTGAAGAACAAGGCCGTTTGATAGATTTTGGTCGGCACACCGAGCATACCTACGGAAACTGAACCAAGCATACCCATCACCCAGGAGAGACCGAAATACTCCCCCAGCCGGCTGATCACAATGGAAACGAAGAAAGGAAAGCTGATCTTGCGCAGTTTGGCCAACTCAGCACCAGGACGCACTTGCAGCGCGGAACTCCAGCTGCCCCGTAGCCCAAACAAGAGCACCACCACAACCGAAAAGGTCTGTACGATTACCAAAGGTGGAAGGGCGTGGCTGAAGGGTAATGAGATCAGCAATCCAAGGCTAAGCCCCAGAATCGGCACGAGATTGAGCAATCCCGCGCGACTAAATTGCTTACGAATCTGAAGGTCGATCACAAAAATCCGCGCCCACTGCAAAACAAGCGCATTGGCGGCGATCAGAAGGGGAATCAGTCCGCCCAAATCCTTGTAAGCCATGTAGATGCTGATGCTGATCAAGTAGAGAAACAGCAAGCTGGCCTGTGTAAGGGCTACAGGCACAAACAGGCTTGAGCGAAGCTCTGGCTGACGCGAAACCTGTTGGCGAAAGCCAAAGCTCAGACCTAAATCGCAAAGGCCGCAACCAGCCATGGCAATGGCCTGAACTCCCATGAACACGCCCAGTTCACTGGCCGTAAGCACGCGAAGCATCAGCAGACCGGCAAGCACTCCAACACCACGGCCGACGACAGCCAGACCGGTGGTTACGGCGACACCGCGTCGAACGGATTCCTGCCTAGTCACGGGAGTTCCACTCCTCCAACCAATGCTTCTGCGCAAAGCGTGAAGCTTCTGCCGTTAACGCCGCCCAGTCCCGGCGCTCAAACGCTGGATAGCTGACATTTGAATTCACCCACCCACGCAGGGTACGTTGTGCCAACACCGGATTCGCTCCAACCAGCGATGCCCACCAAGGGCGCGCTTGCATTGCCGGTTTCCACTCCTGCCAGATCTCGCTGACGCGCATCAAGAAGGCTCGGTCCTCTGCGTCGAAATAGCGCGCCAACGCTGCGTACAGATCGGCCTTGTGCACGGCTAGAGACCTCGCCTGCAAAATCATACAAGGCAACAAATAGACTCTGTGCAAGAAGGCGACTCGTCGCATGTTGGTCTCGGGAGGTCGCTTCTCGTGTTGCAGAAGATCACGGACTCCGTGATACCAAAGCATGCCTAGCGCGAGATCGCGATCTATATAGCTTTGAATCACAAACGGATCGCCCTGATAACCAGGCAGGAGTCGCGCTCGATGCAACAATACCGGCGGGAAAAACGCCAAAGGGAGCTGCGCCAGATCGGGTTCCGCCAGCACAAAATGGCCATGAAGTTGAATAGGATGCTGCTTCAGCATGGCAGCCTTCATCAGCAACAAATGCACGCGTAGCTTTTTCAGCGAGGAGGGTGACACTAGTGTATCACGAGACACAATCGCCAGCGTGTCGATGTCGGACCACCCTTCGCGGTATTCCCCTTCTGCACTGGAGCCATGAACCCAGAAGGAATGCAGCAGCGAATTCAACGGCTCATTCCCACGTAGAAAACTGCGGGGAACTCGCTCCGTGTGATACAATTCCCTGTCACGGGTCACCAGCAAGTGCTGAGTTGCGGATGTCTCTTCGGGTAACCGTGATACAACTGCATAATGCTGAACAAGAAGCTCCGGAAGTTGCATCTTCGCATTGAAACCAAACCCAGTCTGCATCACGGTTTGCAGCTGTAGCCAATTGCTGCAGAAATCCCCTGCCTGCTGCCTAAGGCTTCTGGAATGACCACTAAGCAAAGGAAACAACAAACCGGCAGGTCCAATGCCTCCATTCAGGTAAGAACCCAGAAGCAGCCACGCTTGCTGACGAAGTACACGAGTACAGCGAAGAAGATCATGGCTCTGAAGCGCTTGCGAAAAGGCTTCCTGAAGCGGCAATGGCACTGGCAGTTTCATTCTTCATTAACCCGTGATACATCCACTTGCGCTAATGAGGAATACTCCCCTTCGAGCTTCATCACGTAGAATACACAAGCTGCAATGAGCAAGCCATTGATCATCAGGCCTTTTCCCGACCAATACAGCGACAAGATCCCCGTAGACAGAAAAGCCGTGATACCTGTCATCAGCGAGAAAAACCATGTATTCACGATCGGTAAAGCCTGGCTACGTATCCTTCTTATCCACTTTGCAATACGAAAGAACGGGACTCCCCAGAGGCTTGAGATCAGAATCAATCCGACAATTCCATGCTTGTGTAACACACGCATGATGTAACTGTGTGGCTGATAGAACTTGCCAAGTTGGAAGCTTTTCTTCGGATAGCTGCTTCGCAGGGATTGCGGGAAAGGAATCATTGCATCTTCGAAAAATCCACCGTAACCATTCCCAAGCAGCAGGCTTCCGCGTCGCCAACTCGTGTCAAAAATATTGACCACTTCGGCATAACGCACAGGATCGACGGCTCCCAGATAATTGGCTTGCATCTGGACTGAGTAATTATGCTGCAATCGTTGTCCGAGCAAAGTGCGTGAACGGGCAACGACAGTTTCCATTGTTTGAGGTCGGTAAACCTGCAAAAGAAAGGCGCCAAGAATACCGACCACCACAGAGCCCAGCGCCACGACCACGACTTGCCGCTTTCTCAACAGCGCCATCAGAATGATCAATCCCAGGATACAGTCGAGCCATAACATGCGCGTGTTATAGGCAATCAGCAGAATGATGGAAACGATTCCAATGAGCGTCGAGGACAACACCCTCCTGCGCATACTCAGCAAGATGATGGCTACAAATAGCAGTAACAGGACTACGCCCTTTGCTGAATCCAGACTCACGCGATTGGCCGACCCAAGCAAGGGACCATAATCGAACAGGAAGTAGATGGCATTCACGGTGAGACGCGCTAACAAAGCCTGATAGAACGCGATCAGTAGCGAATTGAATTGGAGCGGAAGGCGCCTGAAGTAAGTACTAAACAGCACCAGACTTGCCAGCAGCATAAGCCCGAACTTCAGGTCGATGATGACCTCAGTCATGGCACCATACCCCTCAAAGCCACCGTAGAGCCAGCCTGTGACGACAGGAACCGTCGCAAACCATAACAACAACAGCTTTACTGGCTTGCTTATATACAGAACGCGCAACTTGATGAGTTGTACCAGAATCAGTGCGAAAGTGACCCAGGAAGGACGAATGAAGCCAAAGCGCATCTGCCAAATGGACGCGCAGCTGATAACCGTTTCCTGGTAGAGCGATGTGGTAAAGATATCGCGCCCGGTAAGGGCAAGCATCAAAAGCAAAGGAACCGCCATGCGAAGGGGTAGCACAACGATCAATATGTAGCAGACAAGCAGGCCGCCAACACCAATGGAATAGTAAATCGGATTGTTCGAGGGCGCATCCCCCAGCAGACACAGCAGAAAGGCCAGCAGGAAGAGAAGTCCGTTCTTCAGTCGTGTATCGAAGCGCAAGCCGACTCGATTCAGAGAGGCAACCATTAGGTCAGTTGGCATAAATCTCCCACTGGAGCATGATTCCGCAGCTAAGCTCTGAGCGATCCTCCCAACGATCGCCGCCTGCCGCCCGCGTCCAACTCTGGCTGGGTTCCAGCCACCACATCACGGCAGGAAGCAAAGATCGACGCAGCCCCTCACCCTTGCAGCAGAAAACCTGATGCTGCAGGCGAAGGCTGAGGTCCAGCGAGCCGCTCTCCGGCCCCGTCAACAAGCCCTCGTCGGTGGTCGCGTCCGGCAACCAGGGATCGCCCACCTCCAAATTTCCCTTTCGCAAATAGCTAAGAGCGAGTTCGAGGTAGCTGTTCGGGCCAAGAAAGGGAGCTTCCGCTCGTGGCCACCACTGCAGGCAGACATGATACTCAAGGCAATCGGCGCCTTCCTGATTCCCCAGCGGGCGTCCGCGGTTGAACCAGTCGGTCTCCCAGCCTGGGTGGTTGTAAAGCCAGTGCGAACAATAGCTGACTTCCACTTGAGTGCGCAAGCTTCTGGCGTAGGCAAGATTGTGCAGCCGATGCTCAAAGCCCAGGGTCGCGCCCCAGACATTGTCCATGACCGCGGCATCCTCTTCGTCGATCTGGAATTCATCCACGAGCAACTCACCATAGCTTCTGAATTCGTGCCGCTGTACTCGCCCAGGATCCGCCGGCCACCACAGCTCGAATTCGGCGAAAAGCATGTTGTTGTCGAAGTCGGCGTGTGTAGTCGCAGAACTGTCGGGTACTTCTTCCTTCCAGGTATAGCCTTCGAAATTCAGCGAAAAGAAGGGATTGAAAGGATTGAAGTACGCCAAGTCAAAGCCGCGATTCTGCCCCGTGTACAAGATGTAATCCCCCAGGGCAAAGCGATTGCGCCCGGCGCCGGGACGCCATTCCAGGCGGTGAACTCCCAGCCAGCGCTGAAAGGACGAAGGCCGATCGATGGCGTGCAACTTGGCAGCGCTCACTTGCAGCTGCAGATTGCCCGAAGTGGTGGAAAGCACATATTCCAGGAAATCGGCCCCGGATTGCTCTCGCGAAAGTCCCAGTTCGCTGATGCTGCCCGTTTCGCGGCTCAGATAATCTCGCCCCATGCGCAACGTGAAGTGCTGGCTGCGGTACCGGATCAGCCCGCGCTGCAGACGCCCGGTCCATGTGTCACGCTCTTTGGTGCTTCCCAACCACAGCATGCCATCATCACGGCTAGTGCCCACGAGTTGGAAATCGGCGCTGAACCCCGTGTCCAGCTGCAGGCTTCCAGTAAGGACGGCATCGCTCCCTTCGTTCGTCCAGCGAAGTTGTGGCTCAACCGCCCAGGGTTTCACCGACGCACTTTCGGCGCCGCGCAGATCGTAGTGTTGCCACGCGTTGAGTTTATAGGCGGCAAAGCGTGGATCCAAGCGGTCCGGTCGAAAGGTTGCGCTCGCGATGCCCGCTGATAGCAGACAGAGCAGCAAACAGCCTGCAGGCGAGAAAACCCTAAACACGCAGCATCCCCACGCTAACAAGCAAGGCAAGCATGGTGGCTGCAAGCAAGGGCAGTCGGTAGTTCTTCTCCAAGTCGAATAATCCCACGGAAACGCGGTAGAACGCGTAGAACGACAGCATTTCAAGCGCCAGATAGTCGGTGCGAAAGCCTCCCTTGACTTCCACCGGCAGGTAGAAGACCAGAATGGTGCAGAAGATCAGGAAGTACTCCACCGGGTTGCTGAGCAGAGTGTGATGGCGCCAGCGGATTGCGTACACCAGCGCACTGAGTCCGCCCGTGGCGATCCACAGATACTCGTGCAGGTTCTGCAACACGGGCGAAAGCTGGTTGCTGAACTGATGGAAAATGAACAACTGCGCGGCCACAACCAGACTGATGGAAAAGCTAATACGCGAGCGTTGCGCCATGTGCAGTCGCCACGTCGACCACAAGGCGTACAACACGGCCAAAGAAGCTGGCAGGAGTCCGTACTTGAGCGTGACCCCGCGCACGGCAAACAGCTGAATCAGGTATACGCCCAGAACCGCCAACAGAAGCAGCACTTGTATGGCCAGCTTGATTCGTTTGCGATAGCCATCGCGGTGGGCGACACGTGGCCGAATGATGCCCTCCTTGTCTTCAGACAGGTTGTACTGAAACAGGAAAACCATCAGCACCAGCACGATCAGGATCAAACCGAACCAACGCAGACGCAAAGGCGAAACCGTTAGCAGCGGAATCAGCGCCAGCAAGGAAGCAAGGATGTATTCGATGAAAACGACCTGTTCGTGCTTGTACCCCCGGGCCAGCAGGCGGTGGTGCAGGTGGCGCTTGTCCGCAGTGAAAATCCCCTGTCCCTTCACCAACCGCGTGACCATGACCTGGAACGTGTCAAACAGCGGAATGGCGAAGAAGAGCAAGCCGGTCCATAAGGGCAGACTGTCGTGTTCCACGCCCTCCAGAAAGCACGCACCCAGCACAAAGCCGAGCAGATAGGAGCCGGTGTCGCCCATGAAAATGCGTGCTGGCCAGGTGTTGACGCGCAGAAAGCCAAGAATGGCTCCCGAGAGCGCCACCAGAGTCAGCGTGATTTGCGGATTGCCGGAAAAAGTCAGAATGACACCGATGGACATGGCGGCGATAATCGACAACCCTGCGGCCAGGCCATCCAATCCGTCCTGCAGATTGAAGGCATTCATCAGCGCAACCAGGAAAAAGGCCGCCACAGGCTGGTTTATCCAGATCGGGAGCTCCGCGCCGAAGAGGGTCAACTCGGGTTGGGAAACAGCCAGATAAATGCCCGCCACGACCCACTGAATAAGGAATTTTAGCCAGGCCCTTACGCCTATCAGATCGTCGGTCAAGCCCAGACCAGCGATCATCAGGCTGCCGGCGAGGATCGCACGCATTTCATTGGTTGCGGGCAGAAAGAGCAGGCAGGAAAGCATGAAGGAAAAGAGAATCAGCACGCCACCGATGCGCGGAATCGGGATACTGTGCACTTTGCGCTTGCCGTCGGGTTCGTCCACCGCGCCGATGTGCAGAGCGAGACGCTGCAACAACGGTGTTAGAGTCATGGTGAGGAACAAGGCGACCAGGCCAACGATGAGGTATGTCACGTCTTTTCCCGTCCTGCTTTGTAGATGCCGAGATACGCAGCATTCTAGCCGGTTAAGTTAGGAAACCGGATGGAGACGGAACTTGATTTGGATCACAGATGAATCTAGAGGAGTCGACTTGTGATTTGCTGAATTCTATTCACTACTTTCGAGGCAGAGGGATTCATGATTCTGGAGTCCAGCCTGTTCGCACATGCTTGCGAGGTATTCAAAGCTTTTTCAGATTGAATCCAGATTCATAGGAGAGTGCAATGCGACGGAAGTCGGGTGACAAGCGCACGGCCATCTTGCGTGCAGCGGTTCAGGTGTTTGCCGAAGAAGGCTACTCAGCAGCAAAAGTTGCACGCATTGCTCAGGTGGCAGGTGTGGCAACGGGTAGTGTTTACAATTACTTCGAGCACAAAGACGACATCCTTCGCACCGTCTTTCGTGAAATGTGGGGCAGCATCCTGGGGCATCTGACTGAAATTGCAGAAGATGAAAGCCTGGACGCCTCCTCGCGTATGCACAAGATGATTCCTGCGGTCTTTGAGACCTTCAACAGCGATTCCAACCTGGCGCGCGTTTTTGTGAACGAGCAAAGCTTCTGGATGCATCGCTGGGAAGAGGACCTTGGCGAGTTGTACTCACGCTTCATGGACATTCTGCGAGACATGTTGCGTTTGGCCTTGGGAGAAAGCGAACTGGATCCGGCCATTCTGCGCTACTTCGTCTTTGGCGGTGTGCGACAGATCATTCACCACTGTGCCGAAGAGCACTTGGATGAGGAAAAACGCCGCCACGCCGAGGAGCAGGCGCAAAAGGCCATCCTGCTCCTGGTTCAAACGCAAGGGCAATAGTCGTCAGCACAGAATGCGGTTCACGGCTAGGGCCTGCCCGCCTCTATGAAGCCAACCTTGCGGTATACCTTGGATAGCACGCGCTGCGCCCGTCGGCGCGCCTGCTCTGCTCCGCGGTTCAGCACATCGGCCAGGTAAGTCTTGTCACCGACCACCTGCTTATAGCGCTCTTGCATGGGTGCCAAATAGGCAACCACCGCGTCGGCCAGCTCTTTTTTGAAAGGCCCATAGCCCTGACCAGCAAAGCGCGCTTCCTGCTCTTCGAATTCCATACCCGTGACCAACTTGAAAATCGTCATCAAATTGCTGATGCCCGGACGCTGTTCCATATCATAGCCGACGGAAGCTTCGGAATCGGTCACCGCGCGACGGAATTTGGCTTGTATCACATCGGGTGGGTCTAGCAGGCTGATGGAGGCGTTGGGATCCGGATCTGACTTGGACATCTTACTGGTCGGGTCCTGCAGACTCATGATGCGAGCACCCATTTTGCGGCTGGGAATGAAGGGTTCCGGCACTGTAAATGTAGGGCTGTAGATACTGTTGAAGCGCTGCGCCACGTCACGCGCCAGCTCCAAATGCTGCTTCTGGTCTTCGCCTACCGGCACCTTGTCGGCGTTGTAGAGCAGAATATCCGCCGCCATCAGAACGGGGTAATTGAGCAAACCAGCGTTCAGGTTCTTGGCGTTCTTGCGTGCCTTGTCCTTGAACTGTGTCATCCGCTGCAGCTGTCCAAGCGGCGTGATACAATTCAGTACCCAGGCTAGTTCGGCGTGCTGCGGCACGTGGCTCTGGATGAAAACCGTGTTCTGCTCAGGATCCAAACCCGCCGCTATGTAGAGCGCAATGAACTCCAGGCAGCGCTTGCGCAGATCCGCCGGTTTCTGATAGACGGTGATGGCATGCAGGTCCACGAGCATGTAGTAACAGTCGTGATTCTGCTGCATCTCCACCCAGTTGCGCAGGGCACCGAAATAGTGTCCAATCATCAACTGCCCCGAAGGCTGAATACCCGAGAGGATTACGGGTTTGCGTTCCGGTTCGCCACCTGCCGGTACGGGGGGTTGCGTGTCTCGTTGTATGTTGTTCATAACGACTCCAATCAATTCACTCGCTTGCACGCGCCGCAGCAAAGATCGCCGTCAACACCTGCGCGGAATACTCTTTCAATCCCCAGTCTACGGCGTCCCGAGCGGCAGCTTGTATCACCTCGGTATCCTGTTCACGGGGAATCCCTGCCTCATCCAAGTTGGCTGGCACGCCCAAAATGCGATACCAATCTTCAATTTCCGTGATACACCGCAGGGCGGCAAGCGCGTCATTCGATTCTGTGATACAGAAGCAATTACGTCCTAGACGTGCCAGACGCTGTTCCAGCCTTTCGCCATTGTTCTGCAGGCGCCATCGCATCCAGCCCGGATACAGCGCCGACAAACCGGCGCCGTGACTCACATCGGTGATCCCCGAAAGGGCGTGTTCCATCATGTGCAAAGGCCAGGGCGTCGCACCTGAACCAGCCGCCGTCAACCCGTTGAGCGCCAAAGTAGCCGCCCACATGAATTCGCGTCGCGCATCCAGGTCTCGCAGATTCTGCATCAGCCTTTCGGCGCAATCGCGAATCGTGCGAACCAGACCCTCGATCAGTTCCAATTGAAGGAGAGGGCGCGGATCGGGTGAGTTACAATACACTTCCATCAGATGCGCGAAGGCGTCACTGATACCGCAGGAAGTCTGCCAGTGTGATACACTGAGCGTCAGAGCCGGCTCCAGAATGGAAACACGGGGAAAGGAGAGTGGATTCCGGAAAGGCAGCTTCTCTTTCGTCTCTGCATTACTAAGAATGCTGCCGCCGTTCATCTCGCTACCCGTGGCTGCCAGCGTAAGCACCGTCAGCAATGGAAGCGAGCGCTCGGGTAGTCTTCCTTTGTAGAATTCCCAGACGTCGTGATCCACCAGCGCGCCACTGCAGACCGCCTTGGCCTCATCGATTACGCTGCCGCCGCCAACGGCCAACAGCAGATCAACACCTTCCCGCTTGGCCAGGGCAACCGCCTCGCGTGCGTGTGACAAGCGTGGATTGGGTTGCACTCCCTCGAGTGTCACATAGTCCACGCCAGCATCACTCAAGCGCTGCTCAACTCGATCCAGTAGTCCGCACCTGCGTGCGCTTCCCTGTCCCGCCAGAATCAGCGCCTTCTTGCCGAATCGCGCACACTGCTCGCCCACCTGGTCCACTACGCCATCGCCAAAGATGATTCGTGTGGGATTGTGAAAAACGAAGTCCTGCATTACTCATTCCAATCGGTTTTCGGCTAGCCAATGTAGTGAACGGTCACGCGGCCTCAGATCAAGCTGATTGTATCACCGTAAAAAGCACGCTTCAGGATTTCCTCGCACTGCTCGAATGCCGGTCCCACCAGCAAGTCTTCCCTGATTAGCGGAAATGTATCACCGCTGAGCATGCGAAAACTCATCTTGGAAGCCCGGTTACGGAACTTCATCCCCGACATGAATAGCGCCTTCTTCAGCAGAAGCGGCTCAATCTGCAGACGCTCAGCCATGCCTTCAATCTGTTCTTCATGTCCAAGCAGATACATCAGCCGCACTTGACACTCAGGAAGACTCAAATCCACTCCTGAAAGCGCGCCACGCCGAATCAACTTGGTGGCGGTTTCGTAGACAAAGTCCACGGGTCCGATGGGCACTTGGCTGCTAAGCACAAAAAGGCAGTCCTTCTCCACCGCATCCATCAGTGCCGGTATCACGCTTCCAGGCAGATCGGGGTTGGCGTTCGCATTGCCGCCACCATAACCAGCCAAAACAACAGCCTTGGCCGCGTATACTTCACGCCGGTAACTTGACGCGCTACGAAACGGGTCACAGTAAACAAGGGGTACGTGACGAGCAAAGGACAGATCCAGACTTGCCGGCTGCTGTCCATCTTCCCACGATTGCCGCAGCTCACCGCGCTGGCCATAGGTCACATTCACGGCATCCGCGTCGGCATCAGGACGAATCGATTCGCTCGGACAGCGCCCGGTGCCACAATCGAAAATGGCGCGCGCAAAACGCTCCATGTGTGATACATCCAGTTCCGCCGAATCAACACGGGCGATTCGATGCACAAAGACGTTCTCAAAGGAATCGGCCAAGGTCAGTTTGAGAAACTCCTCCACCTTGCCACTGCCGGGCGTAAGGCCATCTTCGCCAGCCTCGCTCTCAATCGTTCCACCAGTGGTAATCAGGTGCAGCTCGTCAAAGCGAATGGGCTCGCGCAGTCGCGCGTCACCAGAGCGATGCTGAATCTCGTCCCACTCCATAGTGGCAATGGGATCGCCGGTAAAAGCATCCAGGCGCCAGCGTTCGAGCTTGGCAAGCGAATCGCTGTAAGCGTTCAGGCCGTTGTTGAACACGCAGAAGACGTTGGGTGGATCAAGCACCGACATGAAGCGCACGGCTCCGTGAATGTTCTGGTAACCGTCACTGCGCGCGAAGGCGCTTTCCATCGGTGCCTGACTTCCCGTGAGACAAACATTCCAAGGGAAGTTCTTTAACGCGTAACGGATGTAGGGCAGAGTCCAGGCCAATGTATCTGTGCCGTGTGTTACAAGGATACCGATCTCCATGCAGGGGCCTTTCACTTACTGGAAACTCAGGCGCAGATGTCAGGAAGTACTCATGCGGAGCGGTCATCAAGGGGCGGAAGGCAATCACGTGACACAAAGGTCCGGCTACTCTCACTCAGCGGAGAGAGGCACCAGCTCCGATCAGCCGCATCGGCTGTTTCATTCGAATTCCTTGAAGATGAAGTAGCGGTCACCGTCGCGCGTAAAGGTCCAGCCGTTTTTCTCCACCATCCGAATTGAGGGCAAGTTTTCAGGGTTGACACAGCCGTCCGCCCGACGGAAGCCCTCCTTGGCCAAATGGCTAAAGAACTCTGCGTAGAGTTCGGTACCCAGCCCGTGGGAGCGATAGTCCTTGTCCACGCCAACGTGCAGCAACTTGGTAATGGAGGGATCACTGTCATTCCAGGAATACCCCTTCACCCGCTCCTGAATTCCCTCGGGGATCTGCTTCGGCTGCGGTTTGCCAGCGCGCATGTACCTGAAGGTTCGCAGAATGCGTGCCGGGATCGAAAGCAGGGATACAAATGGGTGCCGCTTGATGAACAGGCGCTTGAACTCGGCCCAGCCGCGAACGGCGATTCCGTAACCGACGATTTTCTCACCCCAAAGCGCAACGATGATAAAGGTGTTGTCGTACTTGAGGGCATCGTGAGTAAAAGCACGATAGACGGGTCGACTCGACATGCCAGCAAGTCCTGGTCTGACTTGCATCAGCAGATCGACAACCTGTTTCTGGTCCCCCTCCTGGATCCAACGGTAACTCGCCTCGCTCATGGCGCCCTCCGGTTCGTCTTCCACCAAAGAACCAAAGGTAAGGTTTGCAGCAGGGATCGACAGCATCTGCGCAGCAGACGCGCGCAGCTCCATCGGGCTCGGCTTGCAAGGCATGTAGGCCAAAGAAAATGACTTCGCATAGCTTGACACTTTGCTGGTTGCCCTATATATTGGCCGTCCTATCGCCAAACGGTGATTCAGTCCTGAGTAGCTCAATCGGTAGAGCGGGTGGCTGTTAACCACTAGGTTGGGGGTTCAAGTCCCTCCTCAGGAGCTAAGGAAGCCTCGCAAATCGCGGGGCTTTTCTCGTTTTTAGCGGTAGGAGGCGCCCACTGCTGCCGTGCTGATACGCGAGGGGATTTGCCGAAGAGCGGTGATATCCCGAACTTTTCCGCATGTCAACGCAAAGCAAACCTCGTCTACGCTGGCCCGAAGGGAAGAAGTTCGCCTTCACCATTTTCGATGACACGGACCACACCACCATGGAGAATGGGCCCGTGATCTACGACTTCCTCAAATCGCTGGGCATGCGGACAAGCAAATCCGTCTGGCCCATCAAGGGTGTCGGCGAAGCCAAGGTGGGGGGCTCGACTTGCGAGGAAGCTGAGTATCGCGAATGGACGCGCGGTCTGCAGCAGGACGGCTTCGAAATTGCGCTACACAATGTGACCTACAACAATTCGCCGCGTGCCCAGATCGTGGCCGGGCTTGATACCTACTTCAGCATCTACGGCAGCTTCCCCCGCATTCAAGTGAACCATTCCGATTGCCGCGACTGCCTGTACTGGGGACACAAGCGCGTAAGCGGGCTCTTCCGTCTGGCCTACACGCTGGCAACGCGCTTTCGCAAACTCCATCGTTTCCAGGGAGAGGTGCGGGGTAGCGAGTACTTCTGGGGTGACTTGTGCGAGCAGCACATTGAGTACGTGCGCAATTTCGTCTTCAAGGACATCAACACGCTCAAGTGTTGCCCTCAGATGCCGTATCACGATACTCTGCGTCCTTTGGTCAAGCAGTGGTTCGCCTCGGCAGAAGGCGGTACACTGGACTCCTTCTGTCGCACAGTCTCCGAAGAGAATCAGCTACGCCTCGAGAATGAAGGCGGCGCGTGCATCATGTATGCTCATCTGGGTGCACCTGGCTTTGTATCACAAGGTAGACTTGACGCACGTTTCCAAGGGCTGATGGAGGATCTTGCCGCCCGCGACGGCTGGTTTGTGCCTGTCTCTACACTGCTTGACTATATCCGCGAGCAGCGCGGTGAACATTGTATCACAACGATTGAGCGCACACGCCTGGAATGGCAGTGGTTTGCAAACAAGTTCGCCACACGTGGTACATCGTAAACATGGCCACGTATCACCTTTCATCACCACAATCGATCCTGCGATGCACACTGATGGCTGTATCACAGATACCAGAGAATTGAGAGAACAGACCGAGCGCGTTTATGATTGAGATGCACCGCGTAGCCGCTGAAAACCTTTGTCCGGTCGAGGAATTCGACGACCACTACATCTGCCAGACACAGGCCTGGTTGAACTTCGTGCAAGAGACACAGGGCGCCGAACCGATCTTCGCCGAGCTGCGCGAGCACGGGAAGGTCGTAGGGCAGTTTCGCGGATTGATGCTGCGCAAATTCGGCCTGCTGCGCATGCTGGGCTCACCTCTTCCCGGCTGGACAACGGCCTACATGGGTTTCAATCTGAGACCAGGTGTTGAGCGCCGCAAAGCTCTGGCTGCGCTACCCGAGTTCGCTTTCGGCAAACTAGGCTGTGCGCATCTGGAAGTGATGGATCGCGCCCTGACACCCGCCGACTACGACGCCCTGGGGTTCCGCTATCGCTTCGTCAGCGGATTCGAAATTGACCTGCAACGCAGCGAAGATGAAATCTTCAACGAGATGAACTCAGCGTGCCGGCGCTGCATTCGCAAGGCCGAGAAGTCGGGCGTGATCCTCGAGGCCGCCAGTGATGAAGCCTTCGTGGATGACTTCTACAACCAGCTCCAGGATGTGTTTGCCAAGCAGAAGCTGGTCCCGACCTACAAGCGCGAGCGCGTTGCGGCACTCATCAAACACCTGCTGCCCACGGGAAACCTGCTGCTGGTGCGGGCACGCGATCCCGAAGGGAATTGTATCGCCACGGGAATCTTTCCCGGCATCAACCAGATGATGTATTTCTGGGGCGGTGCCAGCTGGCGCGCTGACCAGAACCTGCGGCCAAACGAAGCCTTGCAGTGGTTTGCCATCCGCTACTGGAAAGAGCGCGGTATCAGCAGCTATGACATGGGTGGTGCAGGCGAGTACAAGCGCAAATATGGTGGCCGGGAAATCGCTGTACCGTGGGGGCGTGTATCACGCTATCCGCTACTGGAAACCATGCGTAACACGGCGCGCTCGTTGGTGGATCTGAAACAGCGGCTGTGGGGTGCCAATCGCTCCTGACGGTCGCCTTGTGACACAACAGGTTGAATCACACCGTATCACATCATCAGCGTGTCGCCTGCCACTGACTGCGCCCCTTCCGTAGCAGAAAGTACTCGACGAAGCCCAGCAGATAGCCAGCACCGTAACTGAAGTGCATGCTCAGGAAGGCGGCAAACACAATCGGCACGGCCAACAGGCTGTGCAGCCGGATTCCCCCCCACAAAGCAATCAGCATCGCCATCGCCAGATAGAGTTGATAGGCAGAAGCCAACGGCCACCAGAATAGCGCAGGCAGAAGCCCCAACGCCAGCAGCGGGGGAAAGAGCTGCCGCAGACTGCCGACGCGCCCATGTTTGTAGGCCACCTGCATTTTCGCGTAGCCCATCTGCCAAGCGAGGCGCAGCAACTTCTGCAAACTACTGCGTGCAAAATACCGGGTCACCAGTGTTGGCAGCAGAAGAACGCGACCTCCGCTCTGCCTTATGCGCAGGTTCAATTCCAGATCCTGAGCGCGCACAAAACTCTCGTCGAAGCCCTCGAGCTTCTGTAGCGTCGTGCGATACCAAGCTCCAAACGGAACCGTGTCGACTTCAACAGAATCGCTACCCAGCTTGCGCGTGCGAAAGGACAATCCGACTCCGAAGGGATGATTCATCGCCCAGGCAATGGCACGCGCCTGCAGCGAATCGCCAGAAGGCAACGTTTCAATGGTGCCACCGACGTTGTCCGCTTCGCCGCGTTCAAGCACTTCCACCAATCTGCGGATATAGTCTCGCGGGTACTCGCAGTGCGCGTCACAGCGTAACACGATGCGTCCGCGACTCTCGCGAATGCCCTGGTTTAGCCCCTTGACCTGCACACGATCTTCGTTTTCCAACACGCGAAGCTGCGGATAGCGAGCCTGATATTCAGCCAAAACAGCTGGTGTGCGGTCATTGCTGCGACCATCCAACACAAGAATTTCCAGCGGATACGGTGTATCACACCGCAGCAGACTGTCCAGACAGGGGCCGATGAAGGCTTCCTCGTTATAGGTCGGGATGATGAGGGAGATGACGGGCTCAGGCAAGACTCTCACCTTCCGCGCTCAACTTGCCGCGTTCAAGTTGCCGGTAGAGGGCCAGCAGCTTCTGTTCCTCCCGTTCCCAGGAGTAGTGCGCTTCCATCCAACTCTTGGCTCTGTCGACCAGATCGCGGGCATATTTCGGATGCTGCAGCAGAAAATCAATCTTCTCCGCCAGCGCAACCGGATCAGCCGGGTTGACGAATTCGGCGTACTCCGTAAAGGTCTGCCGCCAATAAGGGAAGTCGGACATGATCACAGGCATGCCGCAGGCCATGTACTCAAAGGGTTTGGTGGAAATGGTCGTCAGATGATTGGGTGCCGGCAGAAAGGTCACAATGCCGACGTCTGCCTGCTTCATGTGCGCATACGTCTCATCCACCGTCATGTAGTCGAACAAACGCGTGCGCTTCCAGCCTTCCAGCGCTTCGCACTCCGGCTTCAGCTCCTTGTCGTGCCAAAAGCCGATCAGCCAAAGTTCCACATCGGCCTTGACCAGGGCCATCGCCTGCACCAGCTCGTAGATCCCGCGTATGCGGGTGAAAGCGCCTGCGTAGATCACCACAGGCTTCGTCTTCGGCTGGCTTGCCGTGGGCACAGCATAGATGTCGGACAGCTTGGCGCTATTGAAGATGACGCGCGTTTTAACGGATGGAAAATGCTCGGCGATATCCGGACGTGCGGTGACGATTCCGTCAAAGGCAAGCATGCCGATTCGCTCCAGACCGCGCACGGCCTGCGAGACGAGCTTTCTGAGAAACAGCGGCCCTACCCATTTCTTGTTCAGCAACTGCTGAGCCACGTTCTCGTGAACATCGTAGATGACGCGCTTTCCCAGTGCCTTGAGTAGCAATCCAACGGGAATCAGCTCCGGATCATGAAAGTGGTAGACGTCGGCCCGCAGCGCGAGCGCCTTCTTAAAAGCAAGGGCCGGTAGTGCCAGCATCCGCATTCTGCGCCCAAGAGAAGTCTGCAAGCAATGCACCGCCACGCCTTGCAGGTGTTCATCCCTCTCGTGCTTGATGATCAGATGTACATCGTGGCCTGCAGCAGCCGTGCCGACGGCCATTTTGTGGAAGACACGATTGTCGTTGAGGGGGTGGACGGTGCTGATGTAGCAGATTTTCATGAAGCCCGGGTTCCGTTTCATTCCGTTCAGTACGCGTGTGATCAATATTGCAAAAGCACTTAGACGGTAATAGTTGGTGGTGAAAAGCAGGTGGATGGAGCCGGTATTTCTCGAGTTATTAGTTGCATTTACAACTTTATTATGGCTGATTGTTGCATCTGCAACTTTTGAGGAAGCCATGACGAGCAATCACAAGACGCTGAAAAAGCAGGATCGCAGCTCATCCATCGGACGCCCCATCGGCATGCTGCACCGCCTGTGGCAGGTGTACATGGACCGGGCGCTGGCTCCGCTTGGCATCGGATCGGGACAGATTCCGATTCTCATGTTCCTGCTGCGCAACGACGGCGTCAATCAGGTGGACATTGTACGCCACCTGCGAGCGGACAAAAGCTCCATCGCGCGTACCATTCGCCGGCTGGTGGAAGAAGACTACATCAAGCGTCGCCCCTGCACTGAAGACGCCCGCGCTTATCGCATTGTTGTGACAGCCAAAGGCAGGGCCATCGAGGGCAGAGTGCACGCCGTACTGGACAGCTGGTCCGAAGCCGTGACACAGGATCTGGCTGCTGGTGAGCGCGAGCTGTTGGTACGCATGCTGGAGGCGATGATTCTGCAAGCCCATGATCTGGTGCGCTGCAGGCCCGAAGACGACTGTGCCGACGAGGAGGTGGAAGCATGACGCGCCGCCCCGATCTGCTGAACGGCCCCGTCGCGCCGACGCTGGCCCGCCTGACGGGTCCGATGATTCTGGGCATGGTGGGCATGGTGGCCTTCAACATGGCGGACACCTACTTCATCGGCAAGTTGGGAACCGAGTCCTTGGCAGCCATTTCCTTCACCTTCCCGGTGGTCTTCGTCATCACCAGCATCGCGTTGGGGCTGGGTGTCGGCGCTGGCTCGGCCATTTCACGAGCCATCGGCGCGGGCAACCCTCATCTGGTCAGACGACTCACCACCGATGGACTGATGCTGGCTTTCATGATGGTGCTGACCGTGGCCATGGTCGGTCTGGCCTTCATCAACCCGCTCTTCTCCGCTCTGGGAGCCGGTCCAGATCTCCTGCCGCTCATTGATGACTACATGCGCATCTGGTTCATTGGTGTACCTTTCGTGGTCATCCCGATGGTGGGCAACGGCGCCATTCGCGCTACCGGTGATACAAAGACCCCTGCAGCCATCATGCTGACGGCAGTAGTGGCCAATGTGATTCTCGATCCCCTGTTGATCTTCGGCTGGGGGCCGATTCCCGCCATAGGCATGAAGGGAGCAGCGTTGGCAACGCTTGTATCACGTGCCGTCACCTTCATCGGCGCGCTCTACATTCTTGGCGTGCGTGAGAAGATGATCAGCCTGCGGCAGCCTTCGCTGGCGGAAATCAAACACTCCTGGGGCACGATCCTTTTCGTCGGCCTGCCCGCCACCTTGACCTTCTTGATCATGCCCGCCTCGATGGCCGTTGTGACACGCATGGTGGCCTCGTTTGGAGTGGCTGCCATCGCCGGTTTCGGTGTCGCCACGCGTATCGAAATGCTGCCGATCATGTTCATCAATGCGCTCAGTTCTGTGCTGGTGCCCTTTGTGGGACAGAATCTGGGCGCAGGCAAACTGGATCGCGTGCGCCGCGCCATCAGCATCAGTCAGCTCTTTGCATTGGCAGCTGGTGCTATTGCCGTCTCGGTCTTCTGGATCTCGGGCTCCGCTATCGCCGCCCTGTTTGACGAGAGTCCAGAGGTGATACACGTCGTTGTTCTCTACGGCAACCTGGTCGGCATTGGCTGGGGACTGCTAGGCATTGTGTCCTTGTCGAGTTCTGCGTTCAACGCGCTTAACAAGCCACTGCACTCAAGTGCGCTCTCGTTGCTGCGCATGATCGTGCTCTACGTACCGTTGGCCTGGCTGCTATCGAGGACTTTAGAGTTAAGGGGCATTTTCATTGGTGCGCTTGCTGCCAATGTGATCGCAGGCCTGGTGGCGGCCTGGTGGATTCGTATCACGGTCAGAGCCCTGCATCAGGAAAGCAAGTCGGAAACGGAATATGCGTCCGTAATGCTGGACTGAGTGTAGAACGTGCTCCGAAGCCCGTCGCGTGACACAAAGCAGCACCCGCCATCTGGCCGACGCCAAGGGAGGTCAACAATCTGCCAAGGCGCAAGCCAGGTCAAGCAGAGGCCGCGCGCAGCTGGTATTCTGTGGGAAACTGGAGGCGGAATGAACGCGCATGACGAACATCCGGCCGCCGTCGACCGGATGAAGCAGTACATCGAGGATCACCTGCAGGATACCATCACCTTGCGCATTCTCGCTCAGGCAGCCGGGTATTCGCCCTGGCACGCCGCGCGCATGTTCAAGGCACATACCGGAAAGACGCCCTTTGAGTACATCCGGCTGCGCCGCTTATCATCTGCGGCACGGGACCTGAGCACCGGTTCCGGACGTGTCACCGAAGTGGCCTTTGATTTCATGTTCGACTCGCACGAAGGCTTTACCCGGGCCTTCACCAGGCAATTCGGCCTATCCCCGCAGCGATTCAAGCGTGTCAGCCCACCTGTCGTGATGTTCCTGCCTCCGGAGATGCGATTCTACTTCTCCAGCCACAGAAAAGGAGAACGAAGCATGGATCCTTCCAGCAAACGACAGAGCATCTTCGTCCAGGTGATCGAGCGACCAGCACGCAGGCTCATCCTGAAGCGCGGAAGTAAGGCCACTCATTATTTCGAGTATTGCGAGGAAGTCGGCTGCGAGGTCTGGGAACAGCTGGGCTCAATTGAAGATGCCTTGAACGAACCGATGGGATTGTGGCTGCCTGCCAGCCTGCGCACGCCCGGAACATCGGAATACGTGCAAGGCGTCGAGGTTCCGCTGGACTACGCGAAGCCAATCCCCGAGGGGTTCGACAGCATCGAGCTAGCGCCTTGCATGCTGATGGTGTTTCAGGGGCCGCCCTTCGCGGACGAAAACTTTGGCGAGGCCATCAGCTCCCTCTGGGAAGAGATGGATTCCTACCAGCCGGAACTCTACGGTTTCGCCTGGGATGAAGAAGCCGCTCCGCGTTTTCAGTTCATCCCGCAGGGCTACCGCGGCTATATCGAGGGACGACCGGTGAAGCGCTTGAACTCGCGACTGAACTGCGACGCGCTTTCGTAGCCGACTTCATAAGCCACATTGTTCACGCGCATGTTCTCCGGCACCAGCAGGCCCTTGGCCTTGTCCAGCCGAACCTTCTTCAAGTACTGCAGTGGCGAATCGCCCGTGACACGTTTGAAGGCACGGTAAAAGGCAGAAACACTCATGACATTCTCAGAGGCCAGCTCTTCAACACGAATGGCATCGCGGTAGTGCCGGTGGATACGATCCAGCGCGCGCGCAATGGCCGCGTACTGAGTATTGTGCTGTGTCAGATCGTAGAGCACATAGCCGCGCTCGCCACGTAATACACGGTAGACGATCTCATGAGCGGGGTGCGCCCTTGGTCGCCCAGAACAAACTGACACCCGGAATCTCTGATTTCAGCGATCCAATGGGTTTGTTGCGCCTCTGCTTTTGCAGCAGTTGTTAAGTAGCGGTGCGAGCGTGGACATAGCGACTCCTGGTCCAAGGATTAGGCTTCTTGCACGATACTGCATCTCTGGAGCAAGTACTAGCTCATTCCAGCCCAATTCATGCCTGATACTGCTTGACCGCTACTCAGCGTTTGTCTCTACTGAACGAAGATTCGTCCACAGGAAATCATCATTGCTCCCGCGTGTTACAATCAGTAAGCTGCAGAAAGTTTGTCCCAGGAGATGAGCCCCGGAATGATTCTATATCGAGCTTTCAGTGCAACTTTGCTGGTACTGCTGCTCGTGTCGCAATTGCCTTCCGTCCCCGTGGACGAAGACTGTGTCACGCGCCTGATCAAGAATGGGCAGAGCGATTTCTCCATTTGTGTCGACCCGACTGCGGCGGAAGAAATCAAAACCAGCGCCACGCTTCTTCAGAAGTACATCACAGAAATTTCGGGTGCTCGCCTCCCTGTTTTAGAAGCCGAATCGCTTCCTGGGGCCGCAATTTCATTGACGCTGGCACCGGTTTCCTGTGACACAACAGTTTCCCCGGAGCGCTTGGAAGAGAGTTACCGGGTTCGAGTATCAGCAACACACATTGATCTTGTATCACCTACGCCACGTGGATTGCAGCACGCCGTCTACGCCTTTCTCGAGGAAGAGATGGGCTGTCGCATGTATGGCGTGGGCGTGCTTGAGCTGCCGCAGGAAAAGGACATCTGTCTGCGCGCGTGTGACAAACTGCGCATTCCGGCTTTAAGTTTTCGCCTGCAGGACTTCAAGGACCCCGAGTATATCGCCTGGCAGCGCATGAGCTCGCTCGAGGAATGGGGTCTGTTCGTGCACACCTTTCACGAACTAGTGCCGCCGGAGGACTACTTCGGCAGCCATCCGGAGTACTTCTCGGAGAATCGTGGTGTGCGCGCTGCGGACGGCCAACTCTGCCTGAGCAACCCTGATGTACTACAGATTGTAATTGAGGATCTGCGTCGACGCATGGAGGATAATCCCGACGCCAACTACTGGTCTGTATCACAGAACGATACCTACCTACCCTGCGATTGTGCCCAGTGCCGTCGTAGTAATGAAGAAGAGGGCTCACCTTCCGGATCACTGCTACGCTTCGTAAATCAAGTAGCAGCCGAGTTTCCAGACAAGACTATCTCCACACTGGCCTATCAGTACTCGCGCCAGGCGCCGCGTATCACGAAGCCGGCACCCAATGTGAACATCATGCTTTGCAGTATCGAGTGTGACCGGGCTACGCCCATCGCCGAAGGCTGCACAGACTTTGCCACGGATCTGGTGGAATGGAGTGCGCTGACCGACAACATCTTCCTCTGGGACTATGTGATCCAGTTCCGCAATCTGATGAGCCCCTTCCCCAATCTGCATGTGCTACAGCCTAACCTGCAGTTCTTCGTGGAACACGGTATCACAGCGGTCTTCGAACAGGGTCTTGCTGAGATGTACGGCGAATTCGCCGAGCTGCGCGCCTACTTGCTGGCCAAGCTGATGTGGGACCCTTACGCAGACGCCGACAGCATTCGCGCCGACTTCATGACGGGCTTCTACGGCCCGGCGGCGCCCTACCTGGAACAGTACATCGACACCATGCATTTTGCGCGCGCAGCCGCTGAAGAGCGTCTCTCTTGCTTCGGCTACCCTTATCCATCGGAGAACGGCTACTTATCCGCGCCCATGATGGCCGAGTATCGAAACCTCTTTGATGAGGCTGAGGAGTCGACGAGAGCGAATCCGAAGTACCTGCAACGCACGCAAACCGCAAGACTGCCCTTGCAGTACGCAAGGCTGGAACAAGCCAAACTGCTGGCGGATCAGGAAGGTGGATGTTTCCGCCGTGACACAAAGGGTACGCGAATTCTTCTGCCCGTCTACCAAAGCCTGCTGGATACCTTCTACACGCGTTGTTTGCGCGCTGGTGTTCCCCGACTCTGGGAGCACGGCGTATCACCGGATGAGTATTACAAGGCTACCCATGATTTCTTCAACTCCGCCACCCAGTCACATCTGGCATTGAATGCGGGTGTGGAACTCGCGTCTCCGGCGAGCCTAAAGTATCACGAGGGTAATGCTACAGCGCTGGTAGACGGCCTTGACGCCTGGGACGACTACCATATGCATTGGCTGGGTTTCGAGGGGGAAGACATGGTGGCCACGCTGGATCTGGGTAGTGTTGTCGATGTGTCACGGATCGAGTGTGCCTTTCTGCAGGACATCATCGCCTGGATCTTCCTACCCGAAGAGGTCGAGTTCGCCGTATCCCGCAATGGCAAACGCTACCAAGACCTGGCCAGCATTACTCGGCCCATTCCCGCTGAACAAGAAGGCGCTATTCGCGTGCCCTTGGCAATCGATGCAGAATGTCGCGCCAGATACATTCGTGTTACAGCACGCAACATGAAACAGTGTCCTGCCTGGCACAAAGGTGCTGGCGGCCCAAGCTGGATCTTCTGTGATGAAATACGCGTCCACTGAGGAAGGCCAAAACTCTGGAGGCTCCGTGTCACGAGCGCTGTCGCTGATTTCGCTACTCATCCTGTTGCCTGCGCTATCTGCGATGGCCGACAACACACCGGATCGTCTTCCCTACCAGAATCCACAATTGACCGTAGAAGAACGTGTTCAGGATCTGCTCGATCGCATGAGCCTCGCCGAAAAGGTCGCCCAGCTCGACATGCTCAGCGGTCGCAGCCTGGCTGGTGTATCTCATCTAGAGGGCAAGTTGGCATCACGCCTGTTGGGTGACGCAGGCATTGGTTCGGTGCACGATTTCTATCCCGCGAGTGCCGAGGTAGCCAACGAGTTGCAAGACGCTATCATGGGCCACAATCGCTGGGGCATTCCAGCTCTCTTCATCGAAGAAACGTTGCACGGCTATGTGCAGCCAGGTAGCACCTGTTTTCCGGTTCCACTGGCAATGGCCTCCAGCTGGAACACGGCACTGGTGGAAGAGGTCGGACACGCCATTGCCAGCGAAGCCCGTGCCCACGGAACGCATGTTGGACTGAGCCCCGTACTGGGCATCGCTCGTGATCCACGCTGGGGACGGGTGGAAGAGACCTTTGGCGAGGACACGCAACTTGCCTCGGCAATGGGATGCGCCATGGTTCGCGGCATGCAGGGACAGGATCTGCGTGATACGAATTCCATTGCGGCGGTGGCAAAGCACTTCGCCATGCACAGCATTCCGCTGTCGGGCAGCAACAGTTCGCCCGGCTACACCGGACGTCGTGAAGCCCTGCAGTACTTCCTGCCCGTGTTCCAATCAGCCATTTGTGATGCAGGCGCTCGCGGAGTAATGACCGCCTACTCCGAATGGAACGGCGTACCCTGCACTGGCGACTCATGGCTGCTGACGGATCTGCTTCGTGACACATGGAATTTTCAGGGCTTCACGCTGGCGGACATGGGCGCCATTCGCATGATCAGCACCTGCCACTTCGTTACCGAAAATAGCCGGGCCTCCCTCGCACGCGCGCTTAACGCAGGCGTCGACATGCAGTTCTACGATTTCCCCTCTGCCGACTTCCGTCGTCTTGTTGCTGAGCTGGTGGAAAGCGGCGACGTATCACAAGAAGTACTGGATCGAGCTACTGGCGATGTACTACGGCTGAAGTTCGAGCTGGGGCTCTTTGACTCTCCGTTTGTGACAACGCCCGCAAGGGATTTCACCTCCCTTCGCGCGTCCCATTATCAGCTTACCCAGCGAGCGGCTCAGGAGGCCATCGTTCTGCTGAAGAACGATGGCGTGCTGCCCATCGCGGATTCGGTGGAACGCATAGCGCTGCTGGGTCCTGGCGCCAACTATGGCTATCCTGGAGGCTACAGTCCAGGCAACACCAATGTGGTGACGCTGTGGGAAGCTCTGGCACAGAGGGATGACGTCGATCTGAGACTGAAACAGTGCGTGTCCTATTTGGATCAGGGTCATGCCGTCGCGGGCATTCACTTGCGGACTCCTGATGGATCACATTCCGGCCTGCGTGCCTCGTATTACGGCAACGCCGACCTCCAGGGAACACCCCTTCTGCAGCGTGTGGATCCACAGCTTGATTTCAATTGGGACACGCACTCTCCCGCGGATGGACTTCCCGCCGACAGCTTCTCCGTGCGCTGGGAAGGCCTGTTGGTGCCGGATCGTGACGTTGAGGGCTGGGTCGGGCTCATGGAGGGTTGGATCGGCCTTAGCTCTGACGATGGGGCGCGACTGTGGTTGGACGACGTGCTGGTTATCGACGGCTGGCACGCTGGAGCAAGCATCCGCCGCTATCCGCTTCAGCTAAGAAAAGATCAGCGTGTGCGTTTGCGCATAGAGTACCGCGAACTGCAGTGGGGGGCGTCTGTATCACTTCGCTGGGGCCGCTCCTTTGAAGATATCGATGGCGCCGTGGCACTTGCGAAATGGGCCGAGTTGGCCATTGTTGCACTAGGTGAGGACGGCGATCTGGTGGGTGAGAACCGTGACCGGATGGCGCTGGAACTAAGCGGCAATCAATCGGAGCTACTGCGCCGTGTATCACAAACCGGCACGCCGGTTATTCTTGTGCTACAAAGTGGTCGTCCCATCGCGCTGGATCAGGAAGTGACCCAGAGCAATGCCATTGTCGCCTCCTTCTTTGGTGGCGAGTGTGCGGGAAGTGCTCTGGCTGATTTGCTGCTGGGAAAGACGGAGGCCTGTGGACGCCTGCCGGTGACCATGCCGCGTCACACGGGACAGATTCCCTGTTACTACAACCGTACGCCCTCCAAGATCATGCGCTACGCCGATGGCGAAGCCCTGCCGCAGTTCCCCTTCGGACATGGTCTGTCCTACACGGAATTCCGCTACGAAAATCTACAGGTGGCCCCTCTGCTGACTGATGACGACACACTGCACTTCAGCCTGCGTGTCACAAACTGTGGCGAGCGTGCCGGTAGTACGGTGGTCCAGATCTATGTGCGGGACTTGTTCAGCAGTGTCACAACGCCGCTGCTGGCCTTGAAGGACTTCCGCAAATTGCACTTGGAAGCCGGGTCTTCGGCTACCACTCACTTTGCTCTGCCGCTGCGTCTTCTTGAACTGGTCAACGAGAACGGGGACAGCGTGCTGGAGCCGGGCCGCTTCGAGCTGATGGTGGGGGCCTCTTCAGCAGATATCAGGCTGCACGAGGAGTTTGAAGTATTGAATCGATCAACCGCCGTGATACAGGAGTAAACCATGATCGCCAGACTGCTCTCCGGGAGCCTGCTCGCAGGACTTGGACTGTGTGTCACAATGACCGGATTTGCCATAGCCGCCGAGGAAACATCGATGGAGCGCGAAGATAACCCGCTGGTATTGAGGAAGCTGGAGCAGTGGCAGGATGCCCGTTTCGGCCTGCTAATGCATTGGGGCACCTACAGCCAGGAAGGCCTTTGCGAGAGCTGGCCCATTTGCTCCGAACCCTGGATCACGCGTAGCATGGACAACTACCTGGACTTCAAACGCTACTACGAAGGGCTGAAGGATACCTTCAATCCAGTGGACTTCGACCCGGCAGTCTGGGCTGAACTGGCCTGGGCAGCGGGCATGCGCTACGTCGTTTTTACCACCAAGCATCACGACGGCTTCTGCATGTTCGATACCAAATACACCGACTACAAGATTACTGACCCGGGTTGCCCCTTCTCCAGCGATCCCCGCGCCGATGTAACACGCGAGATCTTTGAGGCCTTTCGCAAACGTGAATTCATGGTAGGCGCTTACTTCTCCAAGCCCGACTGGCATTCGCCCTACTACTGGTCTCCTTACTGGGCCACTCCCGACCGGCACTGCAATTACGATCCCGCTGAACACCCGGAGCTCTGGCAGTCCTTCAAGGATTACACCTACGGTCAGATTGAAGAGCTGGTGCGCGACTATGGTCCGTTGGATATCCTTTGGTTCGATGGCGCCTGGGTGGCCCCGGTAGCCCCCGGCGAAGAAGGGCGCTGGGGAGGCGGCTCCAAGAATCAGGATCTGGACATGGACGCTCTGGCGACGATGGCGCGCGGCGTTCAGCCCGACCTGATTCTGGTGGATCGCTGGGTTCACGGGCGTCACGAAAACTACCTGACGCCGGAAGCGCGCATTCCCGATGAGGCCATCGACGAGCCCTGGGAAACCTGCATGCCGATGGCGGGCGCCTGGTCCTTCTACCCCGGTGATACGTACAAAAGCGCGCGCGAACTGCTGACACAGCTGAGCGACGTCATATCCAAAGGCGGCAACTACTTGCTGAACATCGGTGTGGACGGCCAGGGCACATGGGCCGCCGATGCTGTATCACGCCTGCGCGAGTTGGCGGACTGGATGCACGTCAACGGCGAAGCAATTCATGGAACACGCGCCATCGCCCCCTACCACGACGGCAAGTGCCGGTTCACTCAGGCGAAGGAGGGCAGTCTGTACGCCATCTACGTCTCCGAAAAAGGCGAAGACGCGCCGCCAACGCACGTCCTGCTCGAGTCGCAGAATCCTGCCGCTGGCAGCGAGGTGCGCATGCTGGGCGTGAGACAGCCGCTGAAGTGGCAGAGTGTGGGGCGCGGCATCCTGATCGAGATTCCGCCGGAAGTTGTGGCGGATCCTCCCTGCAACTACGCCTGGGTGCTCAGAATAGGCTGAGCGCGGTCGATCACCGGGCACTTCCTTCTCTCCTGCTGATCCTGTTGACATTTATTTAATTCGCTTTATATTTGTCAGCATATAATTTTATCAGCATGGAGTGATCATGGATCGCTTGCGCCATTTCCCCATCTCCTTCCTGGCCGTCTGTCTCGGGCTGATCGGTTTTACCCTTGCCTGGCAGAAGGCCGAGCATGTGCTGCAGTTGCCCTTCAGCCTGTGGCGTCCCCTTGGCTGGTTCACGCTGGTCGTGATCGTGCTTGTGCTAGGTCTGTACCTGCTGAAGCTGGTTCGCTATCCGCGCGAAGTGAGGGCGGAGTTTCAGCACCCCATCAAAATGAACTTCTTCCCCATTCTGGCCAAGCTCTTCCTGATCGGCAGTCTCGTACTGCTGGCGGTCGCACCCGCGTTGTCCAAGCAGCTTTGGTGGGCGGGTGTGATAACCCAATTCGCATTTGGCATGATCATCATGTCCGCGTGGATCCGCCACGACAAGTTCGAAGTGCATCACCTCAACCCTTCGTGGTTCATCCCCGTAGTCGGCAACGTCATCATTCCCATCGCCGGCGTCAAGCACTTCAACCCGGAGCTCTCCTGGTTCTTCTTCAGCGTCGGCCTGTTCTGGTGGCTGGTGCTGATGTCCATTGTGATGAACCGCATCATCTTCCACAGACCGATACCGCAGAAGCTGATCCCTACGCTCTTCATCCTCTTCGCGCCGCCGGTGATCGGCTTCATCGCCCTGACCAAGCTGATGGGAGGGCCCACTCCGGGCGCGAATATGCTCTACTACTTCGGCCTCTTCCTCTTTCTGCTGATTCTGACGCAGCTGCCCGTCTTCCTGAAACTGAAGTTCAACCTGCCCTGGTGGGCTTACTCCTTCCCGCTGGACGCCCTTGCCATCGCTTCCTTCCTGATGGCGGAGATCAGTGGCCTGGCTTTCTTCCATTGGCTGTCATGGGGCGTGTTTCTCCTTCTCAACCTGGTGATTGTCTTGCTGCTGGTGCTGACCTTGCGCGCCATCGGAAGGCGCGATCTGTGCGTCGAGGAGGAAGGCTGAGATTGTCTACCTGAAATCGGAATCGTTCAGTCTGTAGATAACTGCTTTACTTATCCGTAGGAATGTGTGATACTGGCCGCATCACCCACGAAGACTGTACTTCCTGCGGCATTTTCAGATTGAGCTCACAGCGCCCCTGCGACGCTGTAAGCTCTGCGTTTCGGGCCTCCGGGATATAGAACGTCTACCTGTACCCACACCCTCCCTCGAGCAAACCCGCAATGTGGTGTAAGCTGAACCAGTGTTCGCCACACCTTTCCGCCTCGCGCCATGCGATCCGGATCCTTCCGCGCCAGTCAGAGGTGTGATACAAGGAGGAAAGTATGGCCAAAGGGCGCACAGCATCCGGGAAATCCAATTCCCGCAGCACCGATGAGAAGCAAATCACTTCAAACCCGCCGTCGCAGGAGCCGCAGGGGAGCGTTTCGGCAAACGATCTCAGTGTGCTCAAAAGCGTGTTCGACGCCATCGAGGATGTAATCTACGTGGCCGATCCGCAGAGCTACGAGCTGGTCTTTGTCAATGCAGCCTGCCGCAGCAGCTGGGGCGAAGATGTGATTGGCCGTAAGTGTTACAGTGTGCTACAGGGGCGCGACGCACCCTGCCCTTTCTGCACCAACCACCTCATCTTCGGCGAGTATTCGGGACGCTCCTACATTTGGGAGTTCCAGAATGAAATCACCAACTCCTGGTTTCGCTGCGTAGACAGAGCCATTGACTGGCCGGATGGACGCAAAGTGCGCTTTGAGCTGGCCAGCGACATCTCTCTGCTCAAAAACACAGAAGCCGAGTTACTGCAACAACAAGAGACGCTTGAATCCCAGGTGGAAGCGCGCACAGAGGAGCTGGGGAAGCAGGCGGAAGAGTTACGCCTGGCAGGCAACTACAACCGCTCGTTGTTCGATGCAAACATTGACCCCTACTTGGCCGTCGATCCTGGCGGGTGTATCACAGACGCAAACTCCGCCACAATTGAGGCTACCGGTCGTGACACAAGAGAACTCATCGGCGCTCAGTTAAGCGACCTCTTCTTCAATCCCACGCTTGTTTTGAAAGCGCTGGAAACGGCGATGGAGCAAGGAACCCTGCGCGACTTTCGTGCTGACTTGCTGACGACGAAAGGGGAGATCACTCCTTCCGTGATCAGTATCTCGCCCTACCACAACGAAAATGGTGAGATTCAGGGTTTCCTGGTCAGCATTCGCGACATCCGGGAGCGCTTGCTTGCTGAACTTGCCCTGAAGAGGACGTCACGTATCACGGGCGCAGTCAGCAAGGTTTTTCGCAGCGCGCTGGTCACGAAAACCGAAGAAGAGTTTGCCCAGAGTACGCTGCACCTCGCTGAAGAGCTCACTGGAAGTCGTTTCGGCTTCATTGGGGATGTGAACGCACACGGGAGTTTCGACACCATCGGACTGAGCAACCCTGGCTGGGAAGCCTGCGCCATCGAAGGCTCCAACGCCGCCTGTCTGCTCAAAGGCATGGAGATGCGTGGCATCTGGTCCACTGTGATACGTACGGGTGCCAGCGTGATCGTCAACGATCCAGGCTCGCATCCCGATCGCGTAGGTGTTCCAAAGGGGCATCCACCGCTGACAGCATTCCTTGGAGTTCCGCTCTTGACTGAAGGTCGCGCAGTCGGCATGATTGCGCTGGCCAACAAAACCAACGGATACACGGATACCGACGTTGAGGCAATTGAGGCACTTGCCACGGCCTTTCATCAGGGATTGCAGCGCAAGCGGCTGGAAGCAAAAATGCAGCGCGAGGCACGCCTAAAGGAAACCCAAGCGCTGCTTGTGTCACAGCTTGCCGACGATCCCAGTATGCAGGACTTGGCCAATCGCACGCTCTCCTTTTTGTGCCAGCGGCTTCAGGCTTCGGTCGGATTGATCTACACAGCCGATGAGGACGACTGCTGGCACTTGCGTGGCGGATACGCCTATCAACCCTGTGACACACATCCGGTCTCCTTTGCCTCTGGAGAAGGATTCGTGGGGCAAGTTGCTATTGAACAGAAACGACTTGTACTGAAGGATCTTCCGCAGCAGTACTTCAAGCTGCAGAGCGGTCTGGGACAGTCCATCCCGCCTTCTCTCGTGATACATCCCGTGATACGTAACGCCAAAACTCGTGCCATCCTGGAACTCGCCTTCACACAAGCGCCTGACGAGTTGACACTGGGCATGCTTGACGCCATTGATGAGTGTCTGGCCAGTGCAATTGAAAGCACACAGGCAAGAGAAGTCCAAGCCCGCCTACTGGCTCGTTCACAGGAAATGACCGAAGAGCTGCAGGCGCAACAGGAAGAGCTTCGCGCCGCCAATGAAGAACTTGCCGAACAAACGCAGCGACTGCAGGAAAGCGAGTCACGGCTGTTGACCCAACAAGCAGAGTTGCAGGCGGCCAATGAAGAGTTGGAAGAGAAATCGGAGTTGCTCAAGCGCCAGAAACAGGATGTGGAAACTGCGCGCGCAGAAATCAGCAGAAAAGCGGACGAACTCACAGTGGCCAGCAAATACAAGAGCGAGTTTCTGGCCAACATGTCTCACGAACTGCGAACACCATTGAACAGCCTGCTGTTACTGGCTCGCTCCCTGGCCGACAATGGCGAGGGCAACCTGAGCGAAGAGCAGGTGCATAGCGCCAAGATCATCTACCAAGGTGGCAATGACCTGCTGCAGCTGATCAACGATATCCTCGACTTGACCAAGATTGAAGCCGGACGCATGGATCTTCATCTCGAGAACGTCCCGGTGGCCGAGTTGTCGGAACATGTATCACACGTTTTCAGTCAAATGGCCATTGACAAGGGAATCTCCTTAGTTGTGGACACTCTTCCTGATACGCCTTCCTTCATCCACAGTGACCGTCGCCGCATTGAGCAGATCCTGAAGAATCTCTGTGCCAATGCGATCAAGTTTACACTCGAAGGTGAAGTTCGGGTACTATTCAGCGCAGGTGTATCGCAATCGCTTTGTGTCACAGTTTCTGATACTGGTATTGGCATTCCAGAAGAGTATCACAGAAATGTTTTCGAGGCGTTCCGGCAGGTTGATGGCAGTACTTCGCGCAAGTATGGCGGAACGGGACTCGGACTATCCATCGTCAAGCAGCTGCTGGAGGCGCTTGGGGGACGAATCAATCTGAAGAGTGCCATTGGCAAAGGATCAACCTTCACTATCCATTTACCGAATATGGTGCGAGAAGCAAGCACAACACACACACAAGCACCTGTCCAACAGCACGTGGAACGATCTTCATCTCCTTGCGCAACAACACAGACGCAAGTTGACGATGATCGTGATACACTGCAGGAACAGGATACGTGCATCCTTATCATTGAGGACGATCCAGTTTTCGCTGAGATCTTGGCCAAGCACTGCCGCCAACAGGGGATGAAAGCCATTGTCGCCATGAATGGCGAAAGCGGCGTGGAACTGGCAGAGCGGTACATTCCCAGCGGCATTCTGTTGGACATTCAACTACCCGGAATGGATGGCTGGCGTGTACTCGAGTTGCTGAAGGCCTCGACGACAACGCGCCACATTCCCGTTCACATTATCAGTGCAATTGCCGCCGACAATACGGCCACAGTGTTGACTCGCGGCGCCATCGGTCAATTCAGCAAGCCGGTCAGTGCGACAGAGATTCAACAGGCCATTGATGCCCTGTGCACTGTTTCAGCAAGTACCGTCAAACACGTTCTGGTTATCGAAGATGATCCTGTATCACGCGAGCGGATTGTAAAGCTTCTATCTGAGCCAGAAGTCTACGTTGACGCAGCACTCAGTACCGCCGATGTTCGAGACAAGCTGCGAGCGCAACACTACAACTGCATCATCCTCGATCTGAATCTGTGGCAAACAAGCGGTTGTACGCTGCTAAAGGAACTGAAACAAGAGGGGTTTGCACTGCCTCCGGTAGTTGTCAATACAGCACGCGACCTCACATGGGAAGAGGATCTGGATCTGCGGTCTCACACCGAAGCCATCATTATCAAGGGCGCACACTCCGACGATCGTCTGCTGGATGAAGTATCCCTATTCCTGCATCAGGTTGTATCCGAGATGCCCAGGCGCAAACAGCAGATCATTGCGGATCTTCACGACAACGACCGTGTATTACGCGGACGACGTGTGTTACTAGTTGATGACGACATGCGCACGCTCTTCGCCCTCACCAAACTGCTCACGGAGCGCGGAATGCAAGTCCACAAGGCGGACAATGGTGAAAGCGCTCTGGCTTCATTGGACAAGCATCCCGACACGGAATTGATCCTGATGGACATCATGATGCCCGTATTGGATGGCTACGAAACCATGAAGCGCATCCGTGAGCAAGAACGTTTTCGCACCGTGCCGATTGTAGCCCTTACAGCAAAAGCGATGCGCGAAGATCAGGAGCGGTGCATGCGTGCAGGTGCCAGCGACTATATGACAAAGCCCGTCGATGCTAACCGTTTGCTTTCCATGCTGCGGGTTTGGTTGTATCACCGGACAAAAGCATGAAACCGCAGGAAGTGGAACAAATTGAAGTTGACCTTCTGCTGGAAGCGCTGTACCGCCGCTACGGCTACGATTTCCGCTCATACTCTCGTGCGTCCATCCAACGAAGGTTAGCCCAGTTCCTCAAGCAGGAAGGGATGAACACACCCACAGAATTGATCCCTCCTCTTCTCCAAAACGAAAATTTGTTATCAAAGGTGGTGCAGCACTTCTCTGTTTGTGTCACAGAAATGTTCCGAGATCCAAATGTCTTTGCCTTCCTACAAGCGAAAGTGCTTCCCGTATTACAAACGTTCCCTTTCATCAAAACATGGGTTGCTGGCTGTGCCAGTGGGGAAGAAGTTTACTCACTTGCCATTCTTCTACATGAAGCAGAATTGCTTAATCGCAGCACGGTTTATGGCACAGACTTTAATGACGCTGTGTTACAAATGGCTCGTCAAGGAGTGTACTCTCTTGATGTCATGCAGGAGTTCACGCGCAACTACCAGGAAAGTGGGGGCAAGGAGTCTTTCTCCATGTATTACAACACGAGCTCCAGCTCTGCCGCCATTAGTAACTGGCTGAAATCCCATCTGACTTTTGCGAATCACAACCTCTGCTCCGATGGTGTGTTTGGCGAAATGCACCTGGTTCTGTGCCGCAATGTGCTCATCTACTTCAACCGCGAATTACAGGATCGCGTACTGACCCTCTTTCGCGATAGCCTGGTACACGGCGGCTTTCTTGTACTGGGCACCAAGGAGGATCTGTGTTTCAGCAGTGTAGCTGATGATTTCGAGATCGTAGATCGCAAAACGCGTGTGTTCCGCAAGCGAGGTTAAGCATGCCCAAACCCGAGCGGGAGAAGCACTCAGGAAAGGCAGAGATTCTGGCCTGCGTCATTGGCGGCTCTGCCGGCAGCATGTCGCCGCTGCTGACCCTTCTTGGCGAATTGTATCACAAGCCGCCCTTCCCGATCCTTCTGGTGCACCATTTGCACAAAGACGATCAGGATGCCTTTCCCACCTACCTTTCATCGCACACGCGTCTTCCTGTTCGTGAACCGGAAGACAAAACAAAACTCGAGGCGGGGTGTTTGTATCCTGCACCCGCCAACTATCACATGCTGTTGGAAACACCAGACGAAGTCTCGCTGAGTATTGATGCCAAAGTGAACTACGCCCGGCCCTCGATAGATGTCTTGTTTGAAAGCGCGGCCAGCGCCTGCGGACCTAATCTTGTAGCTATTCTGCTCTCCGGCGCCAACTCCGATGGCGCAGAAGGTATCAGGCACATCTCTGTTGCGGGCGGCCTTTGCCTGGTGCAATCTCCCGAAAGCGCTGAATGCCTACAAATGCCTGCTGCGGCCATCGCCTGCACACAACATGTCGAGATCCTGGATCCGCTCGCCATTGGACATCGTCTTCGGGATCTGTGCGGTGTGATACAGACCACTCGCACGGGGAGGGTTACTACATGAAAAGCCAGAAGATTCTGATCGTAGATGACATTCCAGCCAATCTGCACGCACTGACTCAGGTTCTGCGTGATACAGAAGCAACGATTGTTCGTGCACAAAGTGGGCAGGAGGCACTGGCTGCTACTCTGGAGCACGAGTTCGCCCTGGCCATTCTGGATGTGCAAATGCCTGGGATGAATGGATACGAGTTGGCCGAACTGTTGCGGGGAAATCCTGATACACGAACGATTCCCATCATTTTCCTCACGGCGGCCTCCTACGAAGATCAGCAGGTCTTCAAGGGCTACGAAGCAGGCGCTGTGGATTACGTCATCAAGCCCTACCGGGCAGAGATCATGTATTCAAAGGCTAGCATCTTTCTCGAGCTGCATGCGCAGAAGAAGGAGTTGGAACGTGGTCAGCGTCTGCTGGAAGAACGTGTTCGGGAGCGAACCACCGATCTGGAAATGGAAATTGTATCACGGAAAGCCGCACAGCTTCGCGAAGAGCACGTCAACTCGCTCCTGCGCACAAGTCGCAAGATCCATCAACTGATTCAGCGAGAGCACGATCGTCATGCGCTAATCAAGGGAGCGTGCACTCTCCTGCTGGAAACGCGCGGCTATCGGGGCACGTGGATCGCCCTAGGTGAATGTCACACACCGTCGGCCTGTGTCGCACAAGCAGGGTGGAACTCTTCTTTCGACGATCTTGAACACCAGCTTCTTCGAGGACAATGGCCGATTTGCTGTGAGACATCCTCGGTTGATTCACGCAGCCTTAGCCAACCGGGGAAGGAGAAGGAATGCCAGAAGTGCCCGCTAGGCAGTGACAGCGTAGAGTACGGCCATCTTGTCTTCTCGCTGGATCACACGGATCGCCACTACGGCATGCTCGTTGTATCACTCCCTGTGGAGGCTGCCGCAGACGCCGAGGAGCAGCAACTGCTGGCCGGAATCGCCAAGGATCTGGCTTTTGCTCTGCACGACATAGAATTGCTCCGCAGTAAGCAACAGAGCGAGGCCGAGAATCACGCTCTCTACGAGCAGGCTCCGATTCTCTTGCTGCTGGTGGATGCAGCCGGCAAAGTGCGCAAAGCCAACCGCAAGGCTTTGGAGTGGGCCGGAATCGAAGAAATTGGCACGCTTTCAAAGGGCCAGCTACTTCACTGCCTGCACGCGGAGGATTCGCCTCAAGGTTGCGGTGCAGGCGCACTCTGCAGAAACTGCAAGCTAAGGATTGCTGTGATACAGGCACTGCAGGAGGGACGCGAGAACCTGCAACAGTCCTTGCGTTTGCAACAGCGGCTAGAAAGCGGTGAGCAATGCGAAATCCAATTTCTGCTTTCTGCAACACCACTTCACGTTGGCGAAGAGCGCCTTGTACAAGTTTGCCTGATGGATGTCAGCGACCTGCGAAAGTCCGAAGAAGCTCGACTAGCCGAGAGTAGACGCGCGCAGCAATACCTTGATGTGGCAGGTGTCATTCTGTTGGCCGTCGACTTTGGTGGCACGGTTACCATGATCAATCCGAAGGGTGCTGAAGTACTCGGCTATTCATTGCACGAGATTGTGGGCGAAAACTGGATTGAACGCTACGTTCCCAAAGAAGAACGTGACACGGTTCGTGCGACACTGCAAGGTCTGTTGTCAGGGGCGAAACAAGCGCCCTCTTCCAGCGAAGGGCACATTGTTACACACGATAACAGTGCACGCATCATTGCCTGGAGTCACACGGTGATACAAAATGATTCAGGCGAAATTACCGGGATACTTAGCTCTGGCGAGGACATTACCGAACGCAGGCAAAACGAGGAAGAGCGCATGCAGCTGCAGGAACAATTGCAGCAGGCGCAGAAGATGGAATCCATTGGTCGGTTGGCAGGTGGTGTAGCACACGACTTCAACAACATGCTCAGCATCATTCTTGGCTACTGCGAGAACATCAATGAGCAGCTACGGGAAGGAGATCCGCTATACCAGGATGTGTTACAAATTCAGGAAGCTGGCCTGCGCTCGGCGGCGCTGACCCGGCAACTGCTCGCCTTCAGTCGCAAGCAGACACTCAAGCCCGATGTGCTCGATCTGAACAAGCTGATCACCAATCTTGAGCGCATGCTGCGGCGCTTAATCGGCGAGGATATTGCCCTAAGCCTCAGCCTCAACGAGGAGCTGGATAGAGTTCTGGCGGACACGGGGCAAGTTGAGCAAGTGCTGATGAACCTGGCCGTCAATGCACGCGACGCCATGCCCACAGGAGGCAAACTGCTGATTGAGACAGCGAACGTGGAATTGGATGAAGCCTACGCGCAGAGCCACATCAGTTGCAAGCCCGGACCCTATGTATTGCTGGCCGTCAGCGATTCCGGCTGTGGAATGAGTCGTGATACAATTGCGCAAATCTTCGATCCCTTCTTCACCACAAAAGAGCAGGGCAAGGGCACCGGTCTCGGGCTATCGACCGTATATGGCATCGTCAAGCAGTCGGGCGGCAACATCTGGGTGTATTCCGAAGAGGGCAAGGGGACCAGCTTCAAGATCTATCTACCAAAGTGTGCCATGCTGGAAACAGCCGTACAAGAGGCACCGCGTGAGATACACTGCATCAAGGGCGAACGCATCCTGCTGGTAGAGGATGAGGCTGCTCTGCGCAAATTGGCGCAATCGGTGCTGGAGCGCCTGGGTTTCCAGATCAGCATTGCCGCCGATGGCGAAGAAGCCTTGCGCCTCTTCTCCTGCGCGGACACCAGGCCGAATCTTGTCATTACAGATGTGATAATGCCTGGCATGAGCGGCAAGGAGCTTGTGGAACGCATGCGCGCCATCGATCCGGAGCTCCGCGTACTGTACATGTCGGGCTACACGGACAACGCCATCGTCCAGCACGGTATTCTTGATTCGGGCACACCCTTCATTCAAAAGCCCTTCTCGATTCGCGATCTGGCCGCAAAGGCGCAAGAGGCGCTACAAAGCTGAAAAGCCGGACGCGCCCGAAGGCGCGCCCGCAAAGCAGATATTCCTGCAATGCCCTCTCGTTGCTTTCCTGACAGGGCCTCTCAGCGGATCTAATTCGTCACAGTACGCGCAATGCGCATACCGACGTAGTACTGGCCATAGTGGGGATATGAGTTGCTTCGGTAAGCGCACCAGGCATGATCCACATTCCATGGCCAGCCGCAACCACGCACGACTCGCCAAGAGGAGCTTGCCGGACCAAGCGGGTCCACCTGCCCATCCGTTGAGTAGGTGCCCCAGAAATCACCGCACCACTCACGTACATTCCCCGCCAGATCGTAGAAGCCCAGTGCGGAAGTCATGCCGTAGTCACCAACCGGCGTCGTCCATCCCACGCATTGCCCCAGGGGCGAGAAGTAGTTCAGATAACCACAATTGGGCGTAGCGTTCCCCCAAGGGAAATGACGTCCGTCATTGTAGCGAGCGGCATATTCCCATTCGGCCTCCATGGGCAAGCGGTAGCCTTCGGCCAGATAGGGATTGTGGTCTGTGTCCAGACTCCAGTCGCCCTGGTAGAAGGGCGTCAGTCCCTCCATCATGCTGCGCCAGTCGCAATAGCAGGCTGCGCCGTACCAGGTAACTTCGATGACAGGGTGATCCTGGGCAAAGTAGCCCTGCGGGTAGGCATCAAAAGCGTCATCGTCCAAAGCCGGTCCCGCGACGAAGCTAGAGTCGATCCAGTAGATCTCATTGCTGTCCGAGTGGAAATTGTACAGCAGTTGGCCGTAGCCATAAACACCGTAGCTTTCGTTAACGCTGATTCCCGTAGTCGCGCGATTGTCCCAGGCCCATTGTAGCGCTTCAATGTACTCGCCGTTGGTCACAGGAAAAGCTCCCATCTGGAAGCCGCGTGTCAAGGTGACACTGTGCTCAGGCACGGAACCCACCAGGCCCGATTGCCCCTGCGTAAAGCTTCCCGCCGGGACCGTGATCATGTTGGGTAGCCCGACTTCGCCGAGAGCCACGACATAGTATTGCGTCATTAGATTGTTAGCCGCACCGGGCAGGTTCGCAAGCGCAACATTCGCGCTGGTTTGTGCAGTACTCAGTACGAGAAGATCTGCTGGCTCTTGTCGTTCAAACAGCTTGTATGCGCTTGCACCGGACACCGGATTCCAGCTCAACTGAACCTGAACGCTGTCACCGCTGACCGCAGCCTCTATGGCAAGTTGAGGAGTATCCAAAGCAAGAACAGGTAGGCACACACCAAGCAAGGCGGCACTGCCAAGGGCAACAAGGTCTATGGAACGCATGGGATCTCCTTTCCTTCAGTACTACCAAAGAAAGGGTTAGCGCTTTCAGTTGGCTCCACTTTGGCTTTCAGTTCACAGAAATCTTGTTGAAAGAGGCTCGTGCATCACGCAAGGGCTCTTTCTACTTGAGGATAACCCTGGTATAACCAAACTTGAGCACTGTCAGTGACGCGAGGAATACATGCCCATTTCGTACCGCTACAACTCAAGCCGAAACTTCCTTTTTGTCGTGGGACTCGGCAGCGTTAGCATTCAGGATTTCACCGGTTACGTAGAAAAAGTGCGCGACGAGCCCTTGCGCGAAGGACTGCGCTGCCTGACGGACTTTACTCAGGCGCAGATTGCCTTCACTGCAGATGACATGAAGCGACTACAGGTGAGTGCCCAATCCCCGCTTTCGAGCATTAAAAGCGCGCGCGTGGCGATTTGCGCCGCAGAGCCGATAACGACGGCTCTGGTGAAACTGTACGCAGCCATCAATCGTGGCGAGAACTACAAGGTCAGCGTTCATGTCGCCGTGGGACCGGCCCGGCGCTGGCTTGAATTGGATCAGCATTGAGCTTGTGCTGGTAGAGCAAACGAGCCCGTCCATGGACGGGCTCGTTTTGTTTACGGAGGAGGTGGGATTCGAACCCACGGTACATCAATGATGTACAACGGATTTCGAGTCCGTCCCGTTCAGCCGCTCCGGCACTCCTCCGTCGAGGCGATCAAGATAAAGGATTTCCCTCGAAGCGCAAAACAGTCGGCTTGTATCACAGCTCCTCGTCTTCATCCAATAAAGCTGTGTTGGCGGTCTGCGCATCGCGTGTCGCGCGCTTTGTCTCACGCAGAGTGCGAAAGAAGCGCCGCAGCAGATCGCCGCACTCTGCCTCCATGATACCGCTCAGGATCTCGACGTGATGGTTCAGCCGCGCGTCCTGCACCACGTTACGCAAGCTGCCACAGGCGCCCGCTTTAGGATCTGCCGCTCCATAGATCAGGTGTGGAATTCGCGCCAGCACAAGGGCACCCGCGCACATGTGGCAAGGCTCAAGCGTGACATACATGCGGCAATCCTCAAGCCGCCAAGAGCCAAGTGCGTCTGCGGCGGCACCAATGGCCAGAATCTCGGCATGTGCCGTCGGGTCCCGCAGTCCCTCGGTCTGATTGCGTCCGCGCCCGATAACGTGACCGTCATGTACAATGACAGCACCTACAGGGACTTCGCCCTGTGCGGCCGCGGCTTCTGCCTCGCGCAGCGCCATGCGCATGAAAATCAGGTGTTCATTCATGCCTAAAGGTAAGGAAGCGACCGCAGTAGCTATTGGCGCGGCAATGCCGAAGTGGCGCTCGCAAGATCGCTGACCGCCTGATGCAATCTCAGCGCAAGCTCGCCAGCGCGTGCACGCAATTGCGGGTCCTCCTCCATCTCGCCAGTCGTGGCAGGAGGAATGAAAGCAATCTCCACCGCACCTTGACCTGGTTTGCGCACCATGACATTGAAAGGTAACTGCATTGGCGTCGAGGCCGGAGATTTGGCAAGAGTGGTGAGTATGTGGAAGGGATGAAACTCTAGATCCATCCTTTCCCGCAGAACAGCTTGAACATCCAGGTCTTGTATCACATCCAGGCCGGCATTCTTCAAAACCGAAGCCGTCCTGTGCAGGGCCTCTTCAAAAGAGAGGGCCAGCGATGTACTGAGGCAATAGGGCATTCAGGATCTCCCATTGACCGTCGTTGGCGATCAACATCATCGAATCACGTCTGCGCTAAAGCGCAAGGGGGGAGAGGTTAGGGCCCAGGAATGTACAACAGCTCTTGCTGTGCCTCAAGAAGAATGAAATTTTTTATTTACTGCGCAATGCGGTTATCAGTATAAACCATCATTCTGTTACCAAAGCCGGCGTTCCTCGGGGAGTTCACCTCGATAAAGCCAGCCCTGAGCTCCGCCGTCCGCTGAAACCCGCAAAAAGCCATTGGCATTTTCGGCGGCCTCAATGGTCACTGTATCACGGCCACTGACCATCTCGTGCTCAGCCAGCAGATCAGCATCGATGTACAAAAGGAAGTTGCTCAACGCCAACCGTTCCCCCTTGACGGGCGGAGTCGGAGTGTCGAAGGCAACAAGGCCAATCCCGGCCGCAGCCGATCCAGTATGTCGCTCAGCGCCCTTCTGCACTGTATCACGCAGGTTCTGCACGCCCAATTCCGAGCGGTAGACGTAATACAAACTGTCCGCACCAAGATCGAGATAGTAGAAATCGTTACTCACAGCCAAGAGAGTGGCCAAGCGCGACTTTGGCAGATAAGTACTGACGGAATCGAACGCGGGTTGTTCGTAGAGCCGCGCCGGTAGGAGTTCAAAGCGGTCCCCCTCCATCAGTGGCCGGTCCGCGCCTACAGGTTGGTGATCCGGCATCAGCGCAGTACTGGCTAGCGTGACATTTCCCAGAAGTACCGTCAGACAGATCGGAATCAGAATACGCATGATAATCCTCCCGGGAACAAGGTAACAGGACGCGGGTGAACTTGCTGTGTATCACGGAGATGTTGGCTAGCCCAGCACCAGTCGCAAGTACCAGTGGATGATTGCATCGCCGAAGAAAAGGGCCAGCACCGTTCCCAAGGCCAACCATGGTCCAAAAGGCACTTCCTGCTTGATGCTGCGTCGCAGCAGCAGCATGACAAATGCACCAGCGAAGGAAGCCAGCAGGAAGCTGAGTAAGGTCTTCTCCCAGCCCAGATACAAGCCCACGGCTCCCATCAGCTTCACATCTCCAAAGCCCATGCCACGACGATGGAACACCATGCGGCTGAAAACATCGGTTAGCAGCAGACTGCTCGCTCCTGCAAAGGCGCCCAGCAGTCCCGCCAGCACGGTGGGAACAGCTGGCGATCCCCCCAGGAAGTGTATCACGGTCAGCCCAGCTGCTCCGCAGATGGCCATTGCTAGTACAAGTGGATTCGGCAACAGGAAGGTGTCAAGATCAATGAAGGACAAGGCAACCAGCAGAGAAAGCAGCGGAGCAAAGAAGAGCATCTGCGGTTGCATCGGCCAACGCAGCGCCAGGGCCAGGAACAACAGGCCGGTCAGGGCTTCCACCAAGGGGTAGCGAAATGGAATGTGCATCCCGCAGCCACTGCAGCGTCCTCGCAAGAAAAGCCAGGAGAACAGCGGCACGTTTTCCCAGGGACGAATCGGCCTGCTGCAACCCGGGCAACTGGAAACGGGCCTCAGAAGTGACGCGCCACGAGGAATGCGGTAGATGAGCACGTTGTTGAAACTGCCCAAGGCAAGACCAAAGAGCAGCATCAACCAGTAAGGGGTCAAGGCAATCATGAACGCCTCTGAAAAAGCAGTGCCCGCTACAGGAGCGGGCACGGTGCATCAACTTCGATCGTATTGGCGACCTTGGCGATCAGTAGCCCATGGACTGGATCGCCTGGCTGAACTCGAAGACCGGCAGGTACACAACGACTACGATGGTACCAATGATCAAACCAATGGCGATAATCATCATCGGCTCAATCAAGCTGGTCAAGCGGCTGACCACCGAGTCCACCTGCTTCTGGTAGAAGTCGGCGGCTTTGGCCAGCAGGCTGTCAAGTTCACCGGTTTCCTCACCCGTTTGGGTCAGCTGAATCAGCGTGGGCGGAAAGACTTCTGTCTTGAGCATGGCGTTGGAAAGGCCATAGCCTTCCTTCAACATGTTCTGCACATCGGTAATGGCTTCCGCAATTACCGCGTTGCCCACCACATTGCGAACCAGCTTCAGAGCTTCGGTCACCGTAATACCGCTGCCAAAGAGAATACCCAGCGTCTTGGAATACTTGTTCATCACACCATCGTGCACCAGGTTGCCGAAAACGGGCAGCTTGAGCAGCATTTGGTGGAAAACCAACTCACCGCGATCCGTAAGGGAAAGAATCCAGACACAGAACACAGTGAAGAAGGTAATGCCCAAGGTAGCTACGATGTTGTTCGCTACCAGCTTGGACAGATTCACCAGCGCAAGGGTGGGTCCCGGCAGTGTGGCACCCAACTGCTCGTAAATATCCATGAACTGAGGAATCACGTAGTACAGCAGGATGAGCACAACGATGAAAAGGAAGATCACCATGAAGATCGGGTAGTACATGGCTCCCCGGATCTCCTGGCGCGTTTCTTCGGAGGATTCCAGATAGTTCGCCAGATCCTGTAGTACAGTGTGCAGCGAACCGGAGACCTCACCCGCTTTCACCAGCGCGACAAAGAGGCTGTTGAAGTGGTACGGGTAGTGCGACATGGCATCTGACATCTGCACACCGCGCTTGATTTCGGTGTGGATGCCTTCCAGGGTTCGCTTGAATTTGCGGTTGCTCTCTTCCTTGGCCAGGTTCCCAATCGCCTTTTCCAGCGTCAGACCGGCAGAAAACATGGTCGCCAACTGACGCGTGAAGAAGACCATGGTCTTCAACGGAATGTGCTGTTTAACCCGCTCCAGTGCCAGGTTGACCTTGTCGAGCACAGTTTTGTGATCAACCTCATCCCCCTTGCGCTCAGTCATGGAAATCAGTGTTCCCATGTTGCGCAGGGTCTCGATGGCGGCTTCCGCGTTATTGGCCTTCAGTTCGGCCTCGACGCGTTCACCGGCAGCGTTGCGGATAACGTATTTGAAAGTCGGCATCGAAAGTGCTTCCGCTTTTTACGGGTGTGAAGGGGAGCCGCAGGGCGGCTCCCCGAATCTGCTAGAAGTCTTCCACAGTGGCGCGCTTGACCTCGCCCAAGGTGGTGATCCCCCGCAGAGCCTTGTTGATACCGGACTCGCGAAGACTGATCATACCTTGCTTCTGGGCCACCTCGCGGATCTGTTCCTGCGAAGCATTGTCGAAGATCATCTTGCGGATGTTCTGACGGACTTCCAGAATCTCGAAAATGCCCTGGCGCCCACGCAGACCCGAATTGCGGCAATGCGCGCAACCGCGGCCGTAGTAGATGGGCTTGCCCGTGTGCTTGTCGGGATTCTCGTGTATGGCCAGCCAGTCTTCCGGCGTAGAGATTTTCTCTTCTTTGCAGTTGGGACAGATCGTACGAATTAGACGCTGTGCCATCACCAGATTCAAGCAGGAACCCACCAGGAAGGGCGGGACACCCAGGTCGATGTAACGGGTGATGGTGGAAGGTGCATCGTTTGCATGCAGGGTTGAGAACACAAGGTGACCGGTAAGGGCGAACTTGATGGCGATGTCCGCCGTCTCTTCGTCTCGAATTTCACCAATCAGCAATGTATCCGGGTCCTGACGCAGAATGGATCGCAGGGCGGCAGCGAAGGTTAGGCCGATCTTCTCACGCACCTGCACCTGGCTGATTCCGCCCACCTGATACTCAACAGGATCCTCCACCGTGGTGATGTTGTCCTGCACGCTCTTGATCTCGCTCAAGCTGGCATACAGGGTGGTGGACTTACCGGAACCCGTAGGACCAGAAATAATCACCATCCCGTAGGGCTGTGTGATCCAGTGGCTAAAGCGATGATGGTCTTCCTGGGTGAAGCCCAAGTTCATCAGGTCAAACATGAAGCCTGACTTGTCGAGGAGTCGCATCACCACCTTCTCGCCAAAGACGGTGGGCAAAATACTGACGCGGACATCAACGAAGCGATCAGCATACTTGATCGAGAAACGTCCGTCCTGGGTCAGTCGACGCTCAGCGATGTTGAGCTTTGAAATGATCTTGATACGGCTGACAATACCTGCATGGCTGGACATGGGGATGGACATAACCTCCATCAACACACCATCCACACGATAACGCACGCGCATCTTGTCTTCACCCGGCTCAACGTGGACGTCGGTGGAACGCTCCTGAATGGCCTGCTCGAGCATCTGGTTAACCAGACGAACGATAGGAGAATCAGTATCGTCCTGCTGACCGACATCCAGGCCGGTGTCCTTATCGTCTGCATCCGGATCGGAGATAAAGTCCATCTTGCTGATGGTATCGGTGATCTGGCTGCTGCGACGAATCTTGGTGTAGAGGCGGTCAACGGCTTCCGAAATCGTACGTTCGCCGCCAAGAACCGCTTTAACAGGCATGTCCACGGACTTCTTCAAGCCATCCAGTGCGCCGAGGTCATCGGTATCGACCATGGCCACGATTAGCTGATTGCCATCGACACGCACAGGGATCAAATTGTTGGCCCGGGCAAAGTCTTCGTTGACCTTTGCCAGAGCGGTCTGCTCCGCCAGCAGAATGGTTTCGCTATTGACCCACTCCACATCGAGCTGATCTGCAAGACCTTCGACCAGTTGGTCTTCCTTGATCATGTTCAGATCCAGGAGGACCTGACCGATGCGCTTGCCCATCATGTTCTGAGAGATGGCCTGCTGCAGCTTCTCTTCGTTGAGGAAGCCTTTACGGATCAGGATTTCGCCGATTTTCTCAAACATTCGTTCAGGTTCTCGCTAGTTCTGGCAAGGACGCGACAAGGTCACGCTGCCAAGATTTGAGACCGGGCTCGCATCCGGTAGACGATACGCGTTGTAGTTGACAATCAGCGGGATGAAGTTGTAGCAGTTATCTGTCGTACACTCCTGTCCCGTGCTCTCCAGAATGTTACTGTACAGGGTCGCAACAAGGGTGGCGGATCCGTTGTCGTCGGTGATCACTATGCCGTCCTCGGGATCGAGAGTATGCGGCTGGTCGATCTGGACCTGGATCATCTGATTTGCCACACGGCAGTTGTAACCGTCTACCAAGACGACACGCAGTTCCATCTCGGTCGTATGATGGCCACCGCATGGCAGCATCGGCCAAACGATGTTGCTGTACTGTCCAAAGATCTGGAGGTTGTCGTCACGGTCACCGGGCTGGAAGGGCACCTGGAAGGTTGTTGCAGGCGGATCCATCGGCCAGGGATTGTTGTCTTCAGGATATGCAACGTAGACCTGACCTGCGGCCCAGCTCGTATCGATGGGCACAGGCGGCCATGAATCATCCCAGGTAATGGTCGCCACTTCACCCGCAGACTGTGCGATACAGGCTACCAGTGTATCACCAATGGTGTTACAGCCGTACTGCATGTAGTCATAGGCAATACCGTGGTACCCTTCACCTCCGTCGACGCCGATACCCGTCTGGCCAAAACCGTCCATGGAGCAGACATCTTCCGGGAAGAGGCTGAAGTACACGGCCGAAGAATCGCGCACATCGTTGGAGTAGCGGTCCCAGAGGTGCACAGACCAGGTAACACGCCACATACCGCCACCGATGGCCTCACCCACACCGTCATAATCCATGGTACCGTAGGCGGGCGGACCGGCAACAACGGTTACCAGCGGTGAAGAAGACGAGACATCATATCCCGACCCAATGGCGCGGGCCTGAATGTTGATCGTACCCGGACGCGTGCCGGCGTTGACCGTAACGGAAGCGATGCCATTGGCGGAATAGGTACCAATGGAGTCTCCCTCAAAGATCTGCTCAGACTGCCCAGGCAGGCTCAAATAGACACCATCGGGGGCACCGTTAAGAATCTTGAAGTAGGTCAGTGCGTTCTCTGTGATGGTAGCACCGGAAGCATCCACAACGCGCGCTTCCACCTGGGCCACAGAATTGGCACCAAAGCCACGGATCTGAATGCGCGGAGTACCCGTCTCCAAGGTCACATTGGCGGGAAGACCCGACAGCACAGAAACACTTGTGGGCTGCGACCAAAGCGTTTCGGCCGGGCTAGTTCCAGGCTTCTCATAGAAAGCGCGAATGGCGCTGACGCCTGTCTGCTCGTTCATCACGAAGTTCGCCGTTGCCTGACCATTGGCATTCGTATAGGCCAGGTTGCTGATGGTGCCAATGCCATTGGTTTTGAAACCAAGGACAATACCGTTCCCCAGCGTCTGGTTCTGGCTGTTGAACACCGTCGCTACGATGCTGGTGTTATCGATTACCGTCGAGCCCTCATACTGCGGCAGAGTATCTCGCACGGCAGAAAGAGTGATACGGTTGGGCACACCCAGAGGCAAGGTAAGCGTATAGCTGGCGTTGGTTGTCAGCAACGGTGTGGTAGCATTGCCCATGTAATTCGCCGTGATCACCAGACTGGAATCACGATCGCTCTCATTGCAATCCTGCCAACTGACCGTCGCCACACCACTTGCATCCGTCACGGCATTTCCACCGATCTGGCCATATGTCGCAGCAAAGTTCACGGTGCGGTTGGGAATGGGGCTGTTGTCGTCATTGTACTTCATCAGCACGCGCACAGGAATGGCGTTGTCTTCGTCGCACTCGCTGTCGATCTCGAGCATAGAGCCGTTTACAGGACTTAGCACGCTCAGACCGATTGTTCGCGGTGCGCCGACCGGATACGTGTAGGTGTACGTGCGATGCGGACCGACCATGTTCAGCTCGAGCAGGTCTCCCTCATTGCTGCAGGAGCGCCATGTGAAGACAAGCTGGCCATTGTCATCGGTAACACCGAGGTAAGTATCCAATTCGCCGATGTTGACGGTGTAGTCAAAGCGCTTGCCGGTGAGGATCTCACCCTGGCTGTCCTTCAACTGCCAGACAAAGCGGGTAGAATCGGAGCAGAGATAGTCGGCGCGCAGGTTGACGGACTGGGGCTGGGTAAGCGTCAACATGTTGCCGTAATCGTTCAGCACATTGATCAGAATGTTGGTCTGCGCCTCGGGCGTGCTGTCGTCCCAGTCGCCGATGCGGGCGGTTAGACGAACCTGAACGGTGTCGGAAGGCTGAGCACTGCCGTTGTAATAGTACACGCGCGCAATGCCGTCTTCGTCCGTGACACCCTGATAGGAGATGCTTCCGGGCAAGGTAGTTGTGACGCCCGTAGCACGCAGGTTGATACGCACACCCTCAACACCGACCGTTTCCTCTGAACCATCGTTGTCGATCACACGGGAAGCCAGGACTTCCACGGGGATGGTCTGACCATCTTCCATGCGATAGACGCAGTCGCCGGCTTCCGGAGAACGGAACTCCAGGGTCAGATTGCCCTGCTCGTACAGGCTCATGCTCAGCGCACGATACTTATTGCCAGCAGTGGCCGTAAAGCCTACGGTATAATCGCCGGACAGCGTGGTGCTGTTGGGATTGATTGTGTAGCGGAAATAAGCCGTACCGGAGTCATCGGTTACACCCTCATCAATGGGGGTTACGTAGCCGACCGGGCTGACGTTACAGGACACCTGCACACCAGCGATGGAGGAATGCTGGACATCCAGCACCACAACGCTTAGTGTATCAACGATATCGCCGATGGCGCTCTGCGAGTAGAAGTGCAGGGTATTGTTAAGAGACAGTTCAATGGATCCGATCTCGGTAGTTGTACCAGATCCGGAGGTCGTGGTGACCGACCGGTTGTCGCAGCCCAGCAGGGCGACGAGCGCCACAAGCAGGGCCGGCATCAGGAGTTTCTTGATCATCTTTTTCATCCTTCTGAGCCCCTCTGACTAGTTATCGTTGTCCCGGATCAGGTTATCGATCTGGAGCTCTTCTTCCACCTCAAGGGCTGTCGCAGGCATCTCGAAGATATAGTCTCCCTCAGGGGGCAGAATGTGCGGCGTAATCTGAATAACCAGATCCGTCTTGCTGATGTTCTCGCTATGACTGCGGAACAGGCCACCAATGAAAGGCATCTTGGAAAGGATGGGAACGCGGTCCACGGAACGCTGGCGCTGGGTCTCCAGCAAACCGGCAATAATGATGGACTCACCGTCTCGCACGCGGACCGTAGTCTCGCTGCGACGACGCTTTATGCGGGGGATGTCCTTGTTGGGGCCGATCCAGTCCACAATGGAGCTGACTTCCGGGGATACGGCGGTCGTGATCCAGCCGTCAGGATTGATCTGGGGCAGAATGTCCAGCATGATGCCCACTTCACTTTCCTTGACCGTGATCTGCTCGGTCTGACCACCGGCGTTGAAGACGTAGCTCACCACGTCCACCACTTCCAGGTTTGCGGCGCGGTTGTTCAGGGTAGCAACCTTGCTGCTGGCGAGGATGCTGGCGCGGTTGTTACGCAGCATGAAATTCATGGTAATGTCGAAGGCCGTCATCTGGCGACTGAACTGGCCGACATTGTCCAGAGTCAGCGGCTGGAAGGGCGCAGTCGAAGGCAGAGAGCCACGCGCGGTCTGGATTTCATTCATCCACAACCAGGGGCCGCCCTCGTTGTTCTTCCATCCCTGATCACTGGTCGGGGTACCCCATTCCTCGGGAACCATCCAGTCCTGGCGGACCTGGCCGTTCTCGGCAAGAATGGTGGTGATGTCGTTGAGCTTTCCCCAGTCGATGCCGATCAGCTCATCGTCGTCCACGGTCACTTCGATGACCTTGGCCTCAAGCATGATCTGCGGAACCGGACGGTCAACCTGCTCGATCACTTCACGAACTTCGTCGTACACCTTGGTGGAAGTGCGCAGCACGACGGCGTTGTTCATCGAATCGACTTGGGCTTGGCTGGTTAGGTCAGCAATCAAGTCTACAATTTCGGTTGCGGTGGCAAAACGCAGCGGAATGACGTAGGAGTTCAATCCCACTTCCTGCTGAATCTTCTTGGGGTCGGCCACGATGAAGCTGCTACCTACCTTCTCATAGGAAAGCCCCGCAGCACGAACCACCAGGTCCAATGCCTCGGATATGGGCGTTTCCTCTAGATGGAGGGTAATGCGGCCGTAATCATTGTCATCATTCTCCGAGCTGAGTTCGCTACCGGTGACAATGTTGTAACCGGACTGCTCAGCCAGGATGGTCAGGATATCGGCCAGGTTGGCGTCCTGGGCATCGATGCTCACCTTGTTGTCGAGGCGGGGTTCTACGTCAGCGGCCAGAGCCGTCATGCATGCTGGGCCGACCAGCACCACACCAAGCAAGGTTGTGGAAACGAGTGAACGGAAGTTCATCACGGGTGTAACTCCACTATTGATGATCTATTCGCAATTATTCTCAATCTCAGCGCAGCACATTAGAAGTCGTATTCCATCTCCGACAACCGACGTGCAAGATCCTTGGAAGCGGCCTGTACAGTCAGAGGGATGTTGCGACCTTGGCGACGCAGCGTCACACCATCCGACTCAATGCTGACTACTTCAAATCCTTCAAAGCGGTCCCCTGCGGCGACCACATGGTTCTTGTTCTTCAGGCGAATGATTGCCCGGCGAGTCGGTCCGTCGATGATGCAGGACAGGCGGGGCTTCGTCTCAAGAGCAGCCATGAAACTGGTCTGGTCCAGCATGATGTTCTTGGAGATGATCACGCGGGACAACTCGAGAGGATCGATGTTGTTGCTAAACACGATCTGCGAACGCTCCATCAAGCTGGTTTCAAGCTGATCCACCGTGCGGCGCAGATCCTTGTCTTCACCAACCTGAATCCTGTGCTTCTCGAGCGCACTGACATGGGTGTGCAGCGAGTAGGCTTCCCAGGCGAACCAGACAAGACAGACTACGAAGAGGAAGAGCAGCAGATTCCAGAAGAGCTGAGTATAGGTTCTCATTAGTTCTCTCCTACTCGGGTGTCGCTGCGCACCAGCGTGAGGGTCGAAAGCTTGATCTCGAAGTCATGCATTTTCAGATCTTCGAAAGTCTTCGCAAAGTTCAGCTGGGTCAGATTGTTATCGATTTTGAAGCCTTCCATGGTGACAAGGCGATCCGACTTCTCCATCTGGTTGATGAATTCGCCGAACTGGCGGAAGTTGCCACGAAATGAGACAAGATAAGGCGTACGAATGTAGCCTTCAGCGCTCTTGTCACGGGAAAAAGTCTTCATGGAAGTGATATCGCAACCCAGCGATTCCAACATGCCCACGATATCCTTCAGGAAAGGCAGTGAGGCATCCTCGGCCAGGCTGTCCTTGGCACTAGCGGCCAAGTTATTTTCAATCAGGCTGGAGACGCGATCGAGCTCACTGGCAAGAATCTGCGCGCTGATCAGCTTCTCCTGTTGGTTCTGCAATTCGGCTTCCAATCGTTCCAACTCTGCGGGCTTTCCCACATAGAGATGGTTGATCAGGTAGTACATCACACCGGCAAAGACCGCCAACATGACGTAGCCAACGATGTTTCTATTCATCCTACAGGCTTCCTCTATCTGGCGATCAAGCGTTGTTCTTGAAGTTCACGGTCTTCGAGATGTACTTCTTCAGCAAGGGGCACTGGATCTCGAAGCGGAGAGCCGGCTGGTCGTGTTGGACAATGTTCTCGCTGTAATAGAAGCTGATATTCTCGAAATCCCGGTTGAAGCGCTCGTTAGCACGCAGACGCCCGATGAAGGCCATCACGTTGTCCAGGGGATCCTGTCCTTCGCGTACTTTGTGCACACCGGAAATGTACAGCAAACCCTTCTCGTAACGCACGCTGGTCAAGGCCATGTCGCGGGTGACTTCTTCACCCAGACCCATCAGCTTCTCTGTCCACAAGAGGCGGCTACGCTCAAGCTGCTCCAGGTGCAGAATGTCACGCTTGGAAAGGTTGTCACCCGTGTCCTGCAGCTCTTGAAGCTGGTCCTTGACATCCTGAATCTGTTGCTGACGATGGGCAATCAAGTTGTCGAGTGCGCCGTTTCGTGCATAGCCGAACCAGGTGATTCCGCCCGCGATCAGGACCAGCAGGACAACAAGCGCCCAACGCTGCAGTTCAAGCTGCTGCGCAATGCGTGCTGCCTTGTCCTCGCCCTTGTTGAGGTTAATGGTATAAAGTTTGTGCACCTTACTCCCTCCTCAACGCAAGACCAGTACACTGTGCGAACTGGGGGCCGACCGTGCCGTTGGCAACTTCGGCGCCCTCAACCATCGACAGCGGATTCCAGATTTCCACTTCCATCTGGAACTTCTCGGCAATCATCTCCTGCAGTCCCTTCATCAAGGCACCGCCACCCGTCAAGTACACCTTGCGGAAGTCGCTGTTGCCGGTTTCCTTCACGTAATAGCGCAGGGTACGGCGCAACTCGTCCAGGAAGTCCTCAAGAGCGGTGCGCGTCTGCAAAGACAAACCACCGTCTTCGCCACTGCCCTGATGGAAAGCAGAAACGCCCTCGGCGATTTTGAGGCGCTCGGCCTCAGCGTAAGGCATGCTGCGCTTGTCAGCCAAATCTGCCGTCAGGTGATGCCCACCCAGCGGAAGATCGCGGTTGAAGATGCGGCCCATGGCATTGGTCACGATGAAATTGGTACCACGGGCGCCCAAGTTGAGAATCAGAACCTGACCCTCTTCCGGCATTTCACCCAAAGCCAGCAGCGAATTGGTCACGGCCAGCGGATCAATGTCCACCGTTCCCGGCGTGAAACCTACATCCTTCAGGACGCTTTCGTGCCAGCCGTACATCTTGCGAGTGGTCGCCACCAACAAAATGCGCGCCTTGGTGTTGTCATCGGGATCCGGCCCCAAAAGCTGGTGGTCGATCACCGTGTCGGAATCATCAAGCGGTAGGTGCTTGCGAGCCTCGAATACTAAGCTGGCCGCCAACTCCTCTTCGCTCATTTTAACGGCAGTGATTTCCTTCATGCTGGTGGTCGGGCCGCCCAGGCAAGAGACCAGGCTCTTCACCTTCGCCGGGTTGATACGCAACTCGGCAAGCAGCTCGCGCAGCGCCAGCAGGGTCTCGGAACGGCGAAGCTGCTTGGGCTCGTAGTCCGATTCACCGCGGATTTCACGCATACCGGCCTTCAGCACGCGGGGATTGCGCTGATGGTCCAGCAACACGGCCTTCACCGTGTGGGTCCCGATGTCAAGACCCAGCGTCTGGTGGGAATTTCCTCCGAAGAACATGCGCCTTGTTTCCTGTTCCTTCTATATCCCATGCCGCGTTGATGCGGCGTATCCAATTGACTATTTCAAACGCCTTGCGGCAGATTTTCACTCAGCAACGTCAACGCGGTTCTCGCTACGCTCTTCAAGCCAGCGCTTGTAGTCGGGGAGCACCATCTCGGTGGCGACATCCTGCGTACCGTCCGTGTACTTCACCTTGAACCAAACCGGCGGACCACCATTAAGGAAGTTGTTGTCGTACCGGTAATAGCGGTTGTGGTAACCGATGGTGACCGGGTCCAGAGGTCCAAGCGGGTTTCGGATCGTGTAGCCGCGGGTGGTCTGTACCAAGGACCCGCACAACCAGATGACCCCGCGGTCATCCGTGTTGGAAGCATTGCCGTAACACGGCCATTCCATGACATGGGAATTGTTGACGCCCGCATAGCCTGCACACAACTCAGGATCGCGCGCCGTTCCGGATCCGGGAACACCATCTGTATTCGGCAGCGGAATATTGGTTGCACTGGTATGCCAGAATTCGGTGCCAAAACTACACTGCACAGCAAAGATGGCCGCAGTGATAATGACATCCTTGTTTCGCTGGGAGAAACTCGTGACATCTGTAATGTCGCCGCTTGCAGGTCCACCGGTATAGGCGGGGCCCATCACGGCTGTACATCTGTTGACCGAAACACCGTTGCCGTTCCAGGCACCGTTGGCGGGTGTGGCAGCAATGATCACATCTTTCTCACTGGCCAAACCAATGCGGTAATTGGATCCGCTTGGGATCATACCATATAGATCTTCCGATCCGTAATTGCTGTTAACATTTGCATCCGCGGTGTAGATATCGTCCATAATGAACATGGTGTCAGAAGAAAGCACCGTAATCATGCCCATCACGCGGCCTTCAAGGCGGCACACACCGTCAACGTAGATCAGCTGATGACCTTCCGCATACGGCAAGTTTTTGGTAACCCAGTTAAGCCCGTTAAGCTGTACATAGGTTGTGTCGTAGATGCCGGTGCGCGCACCGGATCCATCCACCTGCGGGGTAACTGTATCAGTCAAGTACTGAGCCACGTGATACTGGCGGTCATGAAACTTGATGTACGTGGTGACATTGTATTCTTCATCACCGACGTACTTGGTGCCTTCGTAAGTATGACCGGTAGTACGCTGGTCTTTGATCTGATCAATGGCGTTGTCCGGCGGCCACTCAATGGCCGGGAAGGGAAAGCTGTAGCCGCCTTGGAAAACCTGATCGTATAGCCCGGGGCCCAGGTTGATCGGCGCCGGCTCAGTTTGAGTGAAATAGCCATGGAAGATCGGGCAGCAGCTAGTAGAGATTCGGACTGCCCCGTTAATGTGAATACGCCCATAAAGCTCATCACCCGAGCGGAAATTCACATCGCTACCCTCCAGTGACAATTCGCCATTGGAGAAATACATGAAGCGGGAGAAGTCGTTAAAGGTATAGGCGACCGCGCTAGTGTGACGCACTTCGTGCACCTTGCTTCCTTCGCGCCAGGTCACGATGCCTTCTGCCGAGACGAAATAGAAAGGCTGACTACTGGTAACGTCGAAGACCTTGTCCATCTTCAGGTTGGCATAGCCGAACTCGTAAGAACGCCCCATGTCGTCACTCTGAAAATCATCGGTCATAATGCCACTACGGCTAACAGGCGTGATCCAGTTGTCGGTGTTGTCACCCTGGTCAATGCGATCCGAGTCTTCCAGAAAAGCCGGGACTCCATAACGGGCGACCGCATACTCGGCACAATAGCGCGCATGAATTTTAGCCCGCTCACGCATGGAACGGAAGCGTTGTTCACGGCTAAGCAGAAAGAACGACACGGAAAGGGCAACGATGACCATGCTGAGGACGCCGGTCAGCAGCAGGATGGCACCACGCTCCTCACGCAGAACGGCAAGCGCGTTACGTCGAGCTGTGATAGCAGGTTGTACCAAGCTTTTCACTCCTTCACCCTCCCGCTAGGATCCGTCACTAGCACTCTGCAACCGTCGGGTAGCTGTGATTGGATTGGCCGTGAACACGACCCTGGAATAGTCGCGCTCCAGCGAGAAGCCGGTGCTGCTCTCAGCGTATTCCATGGTCAACTTTATTTCCTGCAGGTTCTGCACAACATCAGCGCTGACAAACAGCCGGCGGCTGTAATCGTGAACGCGGAAGCTCGAAATCTTGATGGTTCGATCCAGAGTCTCATGAGACACATCGGGATCCAGCTCCTTGGGCGGCCAACGATCGCAAAAGGCCAGACTGCCAAAGTTGTTGCGAATATCGAAACGGTAGTCGCTGTTTTTGCGGAAACGCGTAACCTCGCTTCGTCCCAGATTCTGTCCGCCGGCGATGTTGAACTCCAGCTTCTCCGTGACCGTAAAGCCCGCATTTGAGCCAGCCGCAACGCTGTTGGCATTTCCCATGCTGGCAACGGCTTCGTCGAGCACCATTTGGGCAATCACATTCATGTCGTTGATGTACTTGTCACGCACCATCTGCTTGGACATGGCCAGCAGGATGATGATCAGACCAAGGGAAACGATACTCATCATCGTGACACTGGCCATCAACTCCACAAAGGTCATGCCTCTGCAGTCCTTCAGCCCTGCCGGGAATACGCAGATCGAATGATGTGTACGCATCTTCATGAGCCTATTCCTCCGCCGCTATCGCACAGGATTGATTGCTGTACGCAGAGTCTCCTGATGCTCCACGCCCCCTTCGAACCAACTAAGCGAAACGGTAATCTCGTAGGCGTTAAGGCCAACCTGATTGTAAAGGCGAATTGACGGTGCAGGCTCGTAAGTCCCCACGATCGCGTTGGCCAGACTTCGCTTTCCGCGCTCAATGACCACGGTATTGCGCGCTGTCGGCCGCGGATAATTCACATCCTTGACGAAAATCTGCGCCTTCCAGTATTCCATTTCCGCCTGCAGCTCCTCAAGCACTCGCAGCCGCCGGTACTCGCGCATGGAAGACTCATGCGCCTCCCAAACAGCGCGTACAAGTCCTGTAGCGGCAATGACACTAATCAAGGAGCTGATGAGAAGTTGAGCGACAAAGGCCGCACCTCTCTCGTCACGCAGCACAGGGAACAAGCGTGTCAGGAGGGACGAGGAAAATGCTTTCATGAATGCCTCCCGTCAAACCTTTTGCGGCAGCGGTACCCCGGATGAGAATCAGACATAGCTGTCGCCCAACTCCATGTCGAAAGACTTTGGGTTGTCGGCGATCTGCATGGCTTCTTCGCGTGATACACGGCCTTCGCGAACCAGGCGCAACAAGTCGCTGTCCAGCGAGTGCATGCCTGACTTGCCGCCTGCCTGGATCACGTTCGGGATCTGGAAAATCTTGTCCTCACGAATGAGGTTGCGCACAGCGGTAGTGGCAATCAGCACCTCGGTGGCAACCACGCGGCCTTTGGTGTCCTTGGTGGGCAGCAGTCGCTGAGCAACAACGGCCTCAAGGGACTCAGCCAGCATGGAACGCACCTGCTGCTTCTGCGCTGCGGGGAAGATGTCGATGATGCGATCGATGGTCTTGGTAGCACTCGGAGTGTGGAGTGTGGCAAGAACAAGGTGACCTGTTTCCGAAGCCGTGAGCGCTAACTGCACGGTTTCCAGGTCGCGCATTTCACCAACAAGGATCACGTCGGGATCTTCACGCAAGGCAACACGCAGCGCTGAGGCGAAAGAGTGCGTATTCGCACCAATCTCACGCTGATTGATCATGCAATTGCGCGACTTGTGGAAGAACTCGATGGGGTCCTCAATGGTGATGATATGCTTCTCGTACGTGTCGTTGACGATATCCACCATAGTTGCCAGCGTCGTTGACTTACCGGAACCGGTAGGACCGGTCAACAGCACCAGACCACGATCCTTCAGCGCCAGCTCGCTCAGCACCTTGGCCGGCAAGCCGAGCGACTCAAAGGATTTGATTTCTTCAGGAATTGTGCGGAACACGGCAGCTCCGCCCAGAGCCTGCTGAAAGAAGTTGACGCGGAAACGAGCCACGCCTTCCAGCTTGTAGGAGAAGTCGACTTCAAACTTATCAGCAAAAATCTGCTTCTGTCGATCGTTCATCACCTTGTTGGCATACTGGTCGATCATTTCCTGCGTCATGACGCCCATGTTCAATTTCTTCAAGGCACCATGCAGGCGAATCATCGGAACCGTGCCAACGGAAAGATGAAGGTCGGAAGCACCGTTATCTACAGAGAATTTCAGTAGTTGATCGACGTCCACGTCTGAAGTCCTTTCGAAGCGGCCACAGCAACAGCGGGGTCGGGCTCAGGGCAACCTAGCCGTAAACCGGGCACAATGGGGATACAATGAATAAGTCGACGCAGACCGAACGACAGGTGTCGATGGCCCCGGCCAGCATTGACCGGGGCCGCGAACATCTTAGTTGTCGCCTTCGGTCTTCGGGAAGCCATAGCCTTCCCAACGACCTTCCTGCAGATTGAAGGTCACGACGTTGCCGGCGCCACCCTTCATCTCCGCAGTGGAGGTAGCCTGAATCTGCTGGTCACCAACGAGCTGGAATGTCCAGGCACGCTTGGTCGCATCATCAAGCTCCACATAGCCATCCTCTTCCAGCACGGTCAGATCGCTCGGCCAAGTGCCAGTCTCCTGCTCATAAATCTTGGCAGCGTTAAGAATGGCGTTGATCTGAACCTTGGCGTCCGACGCACGGGCACCCTTCACGGCCTGCATGTACTTGGGCACGGCGATGGCTGCCAGAATGGCCACCAGGATCACCACGATCAGCACTTCGACCAGAGTAAATCCGCGCTCATCCTTGTTGAATCGCATGGTTCCTTCTTCCTTTTGCTGGTTAGCTCTTCCTTGTCCGCTGCTCTACAGGGAACATTCGGTGGCAAGGGAAGTTCATTGATGTCGAACTTTTCAAGTTAGGTCCGCGCAGCCGCTACTGCAACTCCGCAAATTCACCGTCATCACCCGCCAGAGGATCTCCTTCCTGTCAGAGCTTCCTTACAGCGGGTTTTGTCGGTTTAACAGCCGTGCTATCGGAGTCGTGCAAGTGTTTCCTGGCAGGAGTGGTATTCAGCCGAGGGGCGCATTGCCAAACTGGATAACTAACGATCTGTTTTTCAAAGACACGATCAAAATGAAGAAAAGCTTCGCCTGTTATCCTGCACAAATCTGGACGACAAGCAGCTTTCGGCAAAGACCCCGGTCGCCCGGTGCTTCACACAAACGTAATCTGTGAGCAATAATCCGGCCAAAAGACGGACGGAACTCATCACAGACCAAATCAAAGCCTTAGTTCAAGACCGACTCGATGGCTAGTGCCCAGATCGTGACCAACGTAGGCATAGTTGACAAGCAAATGGCGAAAGCGCAGCCCTGCGCCGAAAGTAGATTCGTCAAGCTTCTGCCCCTGCAGGCCCGCACGAAGGAAAATGAGGTTGTGGTAGCCCACTTCTCCACCAAGGTGCCAGGTCCCCTCGTAGGCGCTGGCGAACTCCAGAGCCGCCCGCCAATCGAGATAAAGGGTTGGAAAGGCATCCTTGTAGGAGAGGCCCACTCGCGAGTTTCCAGGGAGTGGATCGCTGTGGGCAGACGCCGTGTCCCATTCAAGATCCTGGCTGATAAGGTTCTGCCGGCACACGGCAAAAACAATTTCGCGCTGGTACCCGGGATTCTTTGCCCGAGGTAGCCGGATCATCAGCTTGACACCAAGGTCCATCCCCGAGCCGGAAGCTGAAGCATCGTCGAGATCCTGGTTGACCATACGCCACGCAGTTCCCACCGCCAGACGAGCTGGCAACCGGTTCCTGCGAATGCCCTGCCCCAGCATCACGTCAAACCAGAACTCCCGAGACAAGCCAACGGTAGCGGCCAGGGCCTGGCTATCGAAGTAGCCCTCGGCCTCTCCCGTGCTGCGATCCTCTGGATTGTTCAAGTCACGATCACTACCCAACTCGCCATAGCGCGGGATCTCATCGATCATCTGAATCTGCGCACCCGCCGATAGCGCCCAGTGCTCACGCAGACGCACTTGAAGAGCGCCCGTGTGATACGCGGCCAGGCCATCGAAGAGATTTACTGTCTCACCATAAAGCTTGATGGACTGCTCATCGAGGACCAGGGCGGGATTCCAGTAGAAGCTGGTTGCAGAAGCCTTGCTGGTGCTGAAGGCTCCTCCCATGGCGGCACCCTCGGCGCCCGTCCCCAAGTGGATGAAATCCGCAGCATACTCACCTGCTTCTGCGGTAGACAGCGCTGCAAGGAGCAGCAGTGCAAGGCACAAGTTGTATCTCATTGCAGCCTCGCCAGCTTGAAGACTTCCTCTACATTGCCCGAGTTGCCACTAGCACAGAAACGGAGGAAGTACACACCGTTTGCCACTTGGCGCCCCTTATCGTCACAGCCATCCCAGATATACTCGTCGTAGCCGGTACGCGGAATGGCCACACTGATAGTGCGAATGCAACGACCAGATCCGGTATAAATGGACATCTCAATCGATCGTGGCACGCCGGTTAACTCCCAAGCGAAAACAGTCTGGTCAGCAAAGGGGTTGGGATGGTTGGCAAAAAAGCTCAGCCCCATATCCCCCGCCACTGTGAATTCGATATCGATAGTGTTTGGGTTTCCCAGTGCGTCACATGTTTCAATACGCAAGACGTGCGTGCCATCGGGATCCAGCACACCGGGATTCCAGACCAACTCAATTGCCGTAGTGCCCTCGCCTTGAAGGATCGTTTCCTCAGGCTGTATCACATCGTCAAGATACACGCGCGGGCCGTGTCCTCCTTCTCCAAGGTCCACGCCATCCTCATCCTGCACGAGAATACGCAGACTTGGTGATTGCGGAATCACGTCGCCGTCTGAATACCACTGTCCGTCCACAGTATATTCAATCAAAGGACCATTTGTATCACGAATGACGACCGGCCATATCGCACCGGCATCAAGCCGTGGCATTGCACTGATTGTACGCTGCTCCTGCGTGCTATCAGCAGAAGTCTCACTTTGTAACACGACCCAGAGACCACGATCCTCAATCCACTTGGCCAGCGCGTGTTTCAGTGTATCACCGGCCACTCCATCCGTAAACTGATAGAGCCCTCCCAACGGCAGTTCACACTGTATCACACCGTTCAAAAAGTCGGCCTCTCCAGTAAGTCGATCAGGATATCGCGGGTTAAGGTCAATCATTGTCAGGCCCTCGGACGAGGAAGGATCCAGCAGGCCTAGTCCAGGCTGTCCGCTGCTTTGCTCGCGCAGCTGTAGCGGATCACGATCATCCTGTAGCGGCTCCAAAAGAATGCTTCGTGACACAGCACCAGCATCAAGCTCAAGCGACCAGTGTTCATCGTCTGTGGGAGATTGCGGTCCGCCGCTGCCCTCGGTTGCGGTTATCAGAAGGAAGTTATCCTCAACCGAAAGCGGAACGAGTTGCTCGATCCGTTCACCCTCGTAATACGCCGGACCAAGATCCAAGGTCAGCTCCACACTACCTGCAGCAAGCGTTGCCAGCGTCTGGAAAACGCAAGCCCCCTGCTCGGCATCTACTGTATCTGCCAGCACAATCTGTGGTTCACCGTCCTCGCCAAAGACCGCTTGCAGTTTCCGTGCTACACGGTCCACCGGCGCACGACTGCCAAGAACCCAACGCCATTCAAGGCTTTGCTGATTTCCGTTGTCCTCAACCGCAAACAGGCTATCCGTACTAACCAGGCCTTCCTGGCCATTCACCTCGATCATTCCACCGGGTACATAATGGACTTCACCGTTGTGATGCACATTGAAACCGTATGGAAGGCCACCAAGATTAAACGATTTACTCTCATCAAGTGCCGCTATATAGACACGGATGGAATAGGCGTTACCAGCCGATTCAGGCAGCTCGGAGAAACTCTTGACGTAGGAACCGCCGCCGACAGAAGTCATCATGGACGCGGAACAGGTTACATGATCCTCGTCGTCAAGCAAGTAATCCACATCCGCACCGTAAATCTCAACTTGAGTACCAGGCAGGCTCCGGGAGTGCAACACAAGATACACCGTATCCGCTTCCGCGTAGGAGTTGAATTCGAACTCCACCGGGTGCCCCACGGTCACAACACTTGGTGAATGAGTGCCTGCGCCAGCGAAATTTGTATTGAGAAACAGCGGAATAGCTCCTGTCGCACGGTCATTGTCCATTTGCAACGCAAGTCGCGCAAGGCACCGTTTGCTCTCTCCGATAGTGGGCATCGTCAAGGGAACGGTATCCCCATCGTTGAAACTAAGTTGCGTAGTGGACAGCGGTGATACAAAATTGACAGGCGCCTTGGCGTCCTCGTAATACTTGATTGTAAGCTGACCGCTTAAACCGGGAGGTTCCGTGGTCAGCACAACAGAAGCAGAACCGCCATCCTCGGCTACAATCACCGCTGGATCTGCATGAATGTGCTTTCGTGGATGAGCCGGGTACAAGGCTGGATCACCCAGTAGATTGTACATGTGGGTGATATTGAAACCACCTGATTGAATCCCCTTCATCGTAGCTTCTGTTAGCTGCACGATCTGACCCAATGTATAAGGCTCCTCACTGTAGTGAGTAGTGAAGTAGCTCGACTGGTAAGGGGTGTCCAAGAAGATGTACGCTTTGGCGGCCGCACCATAGTAGGCAATTGTTCCCGCATTTGCCTTGCGCACCAGTAGCTCGGCAAGACTTGATGTGTCCGGGTTGTCCACATAACCTACGAGGCACGACCAGGCGTAGCCGATCGGGTATTTCCCGCGATTTGACAGATAGCGCAGATCCGTTGCCCGAAACAACGCACTACTACTCAACACGCCAATGGAACCATGGCCGTTGTAGTTGAGGACGGCACATCCGTCATTCACGGCATCAAGGAAATCCAGGGTTCCGCCCTTGTAATCTGAGCCCGTACGTACTTCAAGCACTTTGACCGGATACTCCTCCGGGATCACGTGATTCCTGATGATGTTGTTGCCAATTTCAAAGGTGTAATCGCTATGGTTATCAGCGACGAAGAACTGGGTTTCCATCCATTCACCCGCATACTGCTGTTCGCGGTACTCGCGGTGCTTCAGAAGAAAGTCACTCAACTGCCCAACACTGCTAACTGAGATCCGTCCAACCAGGATGTCCTGATAATCATCATTCTCTCCACCGACGATATAGGTCATTGTTTCGTCGGAGGAGGTCGCACCATAAGGCTCTGTGTGAATCCAATCTGAGGGGACCTGTGTCGTGTAAGCAACTCTACGGCCCAGATTCTGCTGGTTAGCTGTACTGGTTTTCCCCACCAGCAGCAGATAGCTGGGAAGCGGCCCCTGCCACTCGGCGAAAGCATATGCCAGGAACTTTTTCACGGCATCGATATGCATGCGGCCATAATTGAATTCGTTATAGACGGATTCAACATCAACGATCTTGACCGACATGGATTGTCCGTGATACTCCGCCAGGTCCTCCAAGCTCTCGTGATACATTTTCGGAGCGAGAATAATCATGTCCACTTGGTTAGATGTATCACGCAAATGATCGTTACTGCTGACAAGAATGCTGGCAGGCTCCAGCACACCGTCTAACTCACACGCGTAGAGCTCTCCTGAACCCGCGGGCAAACGAAAGCGTATCACGCGCCCACGTTCAGATTCATTGCCAACTTCCCACCCGATTAGTCGCTGGCCGCTTTCTGTTAGCAATAACGGCACATCGCCAGCGACACCGGCCAATGACAACGTTTGCTCCTCCAGCTCTTCCGCCTGCACGGTCAATTGCGGATACGACGAGCTGAGTTGAAGTTGGCGCCAATAGCGAAGCTCTACCCAATCCAGATAGCACAGATCGCTGGTGAATCCACGATCAAGGGGCAAATCAAAGCGCAGAGTATTAGAGCCATTCAGGATGGCCTCGGGTGGCAGATCAACCCAGTCAGAGGCCAATTCCGCTTGCCATAGGCCGTTCAGATCGGCGACAAACAGCTCATTGAACCAGGCGATTAGGTGGTGATACGTACTGGTTGTCACCTTATCGGACGTGAAATTACCGCGGAGAAAGAGGTTAATACCATCAGGTCGGGCGGATGCGGGACGCTCCAACGACGGGAACGGCACAGTAAGTGACACACTGCCACTAGTGGGTCCACTGGCTGCGGCAAAAGCGTTCCAGAACCAGTGATCCACCTCATTGGGCCCCTCCGAAATTTCAGCGAGCTCATCCCAGATCATATTCGTCTCGTAATGCGTCTCACAAAGTCCCGCCACTTGTATCACATCATCATCTTGCGGAGTAGCTTGTGTCTCGACATAGCGCAAGCCCGGGCCATGCTGCCAGCTAAGGAAGTACTCCTGTTCAGGACTATAGAAGTCGGTCGGGATGAACTCTCCGCGTTTGTAATGACCTACGAAGAGAAAATAGTCGCCCGGATCAAAACGGCCATCAGCATCACCCCGCAACAACAGGGGCACTTCCTCGTCGCCGCACCACAGGCGAAGCCAGCCGGGTACGATCTCTTCAACAGGAACGCCCGCTTGCTGGAGCCAGCTGTATGTAACACGGCAAATGCCATCCTCTACGACTCCGATTCGGTAGAAGGTCTCATCATCCATCCACGGCGGTGTTACATCGCGTAGTGCGCCTTGCTGTCCGGCCATTTTCAATCGCGGGTCCACACGCCAACTACGCGCGCTCTGACTATTCAGCAGACGGGTTTCCAGCAGCTGTTTAAAAGCGGGGCTTTCCGGTTCGATAAGACTCGCTGCACCCACCTGAGTACGCGTTCCCAGCGATAACTCGTACTCGGCTTCTCGCAAGATCCGCCAATGTCCGTTGTGATACACCGCCAGATCTATGCGCAGGCTCTGGATTCTTTGACCGCGAAGCCACCCGCATTCCTGCAAATGCGCACCCAGTGCCGGTGGCAAAAAGGCTGCAGAAGTGCCCTCCTCGCCGGAAGGCGGAGGCGGAGGCAGTTGCAACTCCTCGACCCTGCGGTTCAATTCTCGCAGACGTGGGGTTGCGTCTTCAGGGATGCCGATCTCGATAACCTTGCACAAGAAAGCATCCGCACCAGCCGGTTTGACGAACATGGCCCCATCGGCATTCATGCTTGTGCAAAGTGTATCACCTAGCTCAGTGTAGGATACTTCCAAATCATCCAATGTGAGACGAAAGACGATGCTCGTGTCACCATTTCTGGAAGTGGGAGATTCCACTTCTACATCGACGGCAAAGCCTTGACTGGCCAAGCTGGCCAAGCCAAGTATCCATAGGATTGCTCGATGGAATCGGCATTTGTGCTGCGACATGGCTACCCGTTCTGTTTTACACCGGAAATGGTTCCCGGCGAACCCCGTTAGTCTACAAAACTGCGCAACACACAGCAATCCCGCCGCTTAGCCGCGATGCATGCACCTAGCCGATCCGTGCCACCAAACGGAAAGCACGAAGCACGTGTGTCACACTGAAAACGAATAGAACTAGAAGCGCTTATTGTCACCCTTAACTGGCGAATAGGAAGGAACGATCTCACGCAACAAATCCACAAGGCTATCGTTGCTGACCTGATTCACATGCCCAAGCAAGTTATCGATATGGAGTAGAAGATCTCCATTAAAACTCTCTGCCGACGGAACAGCGACATTGATTTTGCGGTGATCGGTCGGAATGAGGTCTTCGTCTGTAACCCACAGTTCTTCAGTCATTTTCTCACCCGGCCGCAGGCCAACAATCTCAATGTCGATATCCACGCCCTGCTGCAAACCCGAAAGCGTGATCAGATTGCGGGCAAGGTCGATGATCTTCATCGGCGTGCCCATTTCGAGCACGAAGATCTCGCCACCTTCACCCATGGCCGCTGCCTGTATCACAAGCTGAACGGCCTCATAAATGGTCATGAAGTAGCGCTCGATGTCGGGATGGGTGATGGTAATCGGCCCACCGTCGGCAATCTGTCGCTTGAAGAGGGGAACCACGCTACCCGCGCTGCCCAGCACATTGCCGAAACGCACCGTCATGAATTGCGTGCTGGATCTGCGATTGCGATCGCGTACAATCAGCTCGGCCACTCGCTTACACACGCCCATGGTGCTGGTAGGATTCACCGCCTTGTCCGTAGAGATCATGACGAACTTGTCGACGCGGTACTCGTCGGCCAGCTCAACCAGGACACGGGTTCCGTAAATATTGTTGTACACGGCCTCGCTGCGGTTGCGCTCCATCATTGGCACGTGCTTGTGAGCAGCAGCGTGGAAGATCACAGTGGGTTTGAAAGTGTCAAAGACCCAGCGCATGCGTTCTTTATCCGTGATAGAGCCGACCACCGGTTCGATGCGCCTTGTATCACTGCGGCCGTGGAACTCCTGCATAAGCGCGTAGAGCCCGTTCTCGCTATGATCCAGACAGATGAGCTGCTCAGGATCAAAACTCAGCACCTGGCGACATAGCTCACTTCCAATGGAACCAGCAGCGCCCGTGATAACGACAACACGATCCGTAATAAAGCGACCGATGGAAGGTAGATCCAGCTGCACAGGCTCACGGCCCAACAGATCTTCAAGCTGTACTTCCTTCAATTGGCTAACGGTGACACGGCCGTCGATCATCTGTCGAACGCCAGGCAGCTTACGGAAAGTGACCTGGTACTCGCGGCATTGGTCCACAATGCGGCGGATCAACTCAGGGGTAGCCTTGGGAATCGCAATGAAGACCTGGTCAACATCGTAGGTCTCAAAGACACTGGCGAGATCGTTAGTAGTGCCAAGCACAAGCACACCGTGAATTTGCTTGTGCTGCTTCGCGGGATCGTCATCCAGCAGACCCACGACCTCATAGTTGGATCGCGGGTTGAAATGAATCTCGCGGAGTATGGACTCACCGGAATCTCCCGCTCCGACGATTAGAACTCTTGTCAGATCAGGATTTGCTGTGGGTTGATAGCTACGAAAAGCACGAACAAGAAAACGGCTCCCGCCAATGAAAAGCACATTGAACACGTAGTCTACGGCCAAGACGAACTTCAAGGTCTGCGTCTGCGCTATGAACTCATCGTGGTAGGGTATCCACTTCAGCAAATGAAAGAGGAAGAAAATACCGTACGCAAACAGGGTACCCGTGGAGACGGCACGAAAGATTGCCTTCAAGTCTTCGATTGAGGCATAACGCATGATACCTCGATCCAGGTTGGAAGACGCGAAGACGATGAAACGCACCAGTACCATGACAAGGCAACCACCCCACAGCACATGGAATTGGGCGGCTTGAATGTGACCTTCACCGATGATGAAATAAGACAGCAGAAAGACAATGCCTGCCAGGATTGTGTCAAAGGCAAGTAGGAAAAATCTGCGATGGGGATTCAGGCGTTCGAACAGATTCACGCAGTACCTCGTGGTTTGATCGCAGGAAGATTCATCATTTACCTTGAAGAGTCAAGCAAGCCGCAATTCTACGGCCTTACGATCTCACCCGCTTGCTGCAAAAACCGGAGGGCGGCTGGCATTTCACGCGGCAACTTGAAGTGGCGTTTTCCGGTTGAGATCGCAAGGATGACAGCGAGAGTCCTGCCAATCATTCCAAGATCGGTCAATACACTCCTGCTACGGAGATAGACAATCTCCAATGCCAACAATCTTGGCATGACTTCGCTCAAATAGATATCCTCAGAGGCGTCGCCGGACACTAAGAAGCGACCATGCGTGTAGTCATATAGACTGCCCGGACTCGTCAATCCTGGTGTCACACTCAGTACTTCTTTCTGCCAATCCGTGTAGTGCTCGCGGACTATTCCAGGATCTTCGGGGCGCGGTCCGACAATGCACATCTGGCCAATCACGATGTTCCACAGCTGCGGCAATTCGTCAATCTTGGTGCTGCGCAGAAAGGAACCAAATGGGAAAATACGATCGTCATGACTGTGCGTCACAGGCGAGCCCTGCTCCTTGGCCATCTTCATAGTACGGAACTTGTACATGGTAAACTCGTCACCATGCAGACCAACTCTACGAGCGTGATAGAGTACCGGCCCTCGGCTGGTCAGTTTGATCCCGAGTGCGGCAAAGGCCAGAAGCGGCGAAAGCAGAATCAGGGCTGAAATGGCGCAAAGCCGATCAAGCAGGTGGGCGTGCATCCCGGCAGACCTTCCGAATTGTCATAAACACTTCTGCAGCCTCAAGGCAAACCTGGTTTCCCCAGGCTTTCGCTTTGTTCGTCAGCGCTTCAAGCGACCGCGGATGCGGATAGTCCCGAAGCTCGCTTTTGTAGCACGCCATTGCGTTCAGCTTCGTTTGCAATGTCGTGGAAATATCCACCCAGGTATCGGGGATAAAACTGCGCGGATAGGCCCATTCGGTACTGCTCGCAGTATCAAAGGCTAGAACTTGCTGGATGTACTCCTCTGTGGGACGTGTTGCCACTAACAGCGCCTTGAAAAGCAACTCGTGATCTCGGTTGATATCGCCTCCGTACTGGCAATACACAAGATGTGGCTTCAGCTCGCGCGCAACCTTCTCCAACGGACTGATGATATCCGTCAGCGTGAAGGTGTCCAGTCGCTGATCAGGAAAACCAAGACACTCAACGCGACTTACGCCCAGGATCTCAGCGGCCCTATGCATGGCCCCCTTCTGCCCAGCCTGGCCTTCTCCGTATCGAAGGGACTCCCCTTCGCAAACGATGATGGAGTGGATTTCATCCCCTTGTTGAGCATGCAGTGCCAAAGTTCCACCACACCCTAGCAACTCATCATCGGGATGTGCTGCCAGCACAAGGACGCGTGTGTTTGCCGACTGGCTCATTTTACTTCCTATTGGATTTGGCGATGGCCAGACATGACTCGGCCACATACGTGGCCTGCTCTAGACTCATGCTGGAGAACATGGGCAGACTTACTTCGCGCAGGTACTGAGCTTCCGCCACAGGGAATTCGCCGCCTTTGTAGCCGAATGTATCACGGTACCAAGGATGAAGGTGGACCGGAATGAAATGCACAGAGGGCTGAATATTGCGGGCAGTCAACTGCTCAATGAAACTTGCGCGGTCAATCTTGAGCGCCGGCAGATTCAGACGCAATTGGTACAGATGCCATCCGTGTGTATCACGCGGATCAGCATAGGGAAGTTCAAACACATCCGGATCCTGCCCTAGCAGCTCGTTGTAACGAGAGACCAACCTCATGCGTTTCTCACGCATTTCGTGGATTCTGTCCAGTTGGACAAGGCCAAGCGCAGCCTGGATATCCGTCATATTGTACTTGTAGCCCGTTTCCACGATCTCATAGAACCAGCTCCCGCCCTTGTCGTAGCGCTTCCAGGCATCCTTGCTCATACCGTGAAGGCAAAGCACACGGGCACGGGCAGCGAATTCCTCATCGTTGGTGGTCAGCATTCCGCCCTCGCCGGTGGCCAGGTTCTTTGTGGCGTAGAAACTGAAAGCAGTTGCCGTACCGATGGATCCGATCTTGCGCCCGTGATACATGGACTCCGTAGCGTGCGCGGCATCCTCAATGACGGCTAGGCCATGCTTGCTGGCAATGGCGTTGATGGCATCCAGATCGGCGGGCTGACCGGCAATGTGAACGGGTACAATTGCCTTCGTCCGCGGCGTGATAGCTGCCTCGAGTTGTGATACGTCGATATTAAGCGTACGCGGGTCAATGTCCACAAAGACCGGCTTAGCACCACGATAGACGATGACCTCACTGGATGCGACAAAAGTGTACGGCGTCGTAATGACTTCATCGTCCCGGTCTACTCCGGCTGCTACTACAGCCAGATGAAGTGCAGCCGTGCATGAGTTCACCGCAACCGCATGTCTGGCTCCCGCATACTCGGCAAAAGCCTCCTCGAAACGACGAGTCTTTGGACCTGTAGTCAACCAGCCGCTGCGCAGTGTATCACAGACTTCATCTATTTCACGCTGTGTCACATCAGGCCGGCAGAAGGGAACTTTTTGCTCACTCATACTTTGCCTCAACAAAAACTGCCGCCTCCGAAGGTCGGAAGCGGCAGTCGGTTTACTCTAAACAAGCTGTATCACAGCGTGACACATCAGGCCTTGTAGATCTTCTCGCGACCTTCTGTAACGTTCTTCGTGGCATTGCGGGTATCCACAACCAGAGCCGCGTGACGCACGATCATCTCGTAATCCACGTCACTATGGTTGGTAGAAATCAGCACCATGTCCACATTCTCCAGCACTTCCTTTGTCAAAGGCTGCCCGTCGAGCTGAATCTCGGGACATGCCTCATCAACATAGCTGGGGATGTATGGGTCGTGATAAGAAACCTCGGCACCCTTCTCAAGCAGCAGGCGGACCAGTTCAATGGAGGGAGACTCGCGGAGGTCGTCGATGTCGTTCTTGTAGGCCATGCCCACCAGCAATACTCGCGCTCCACGCAGGCTTTTGCCGTGCTCGTTCAGCGCTTCCATGCTCTGCTGAATCACGTACTCCGGCATCTTGGTATTGATCTGGCCAGCCAGCTCAATGAAACGGGTGTACATATTGAATTCTTTGGCTTTCCAGGTCAAATAGAAGGGATCGATGGGAATGCAATGCCCACCCAGGCCCGGACCGGGGTAAAAAGCCTGAAAGCCGAAGGGCTTGGTCTTGGCGGCATCAATCACTTCCCACACATCAATGCCCATGCGGTCAAAGACCATCTTGAGCTCGTTAACCAGGGCGATATTGATGGCGCGGTAGATGTTTTCCAGCAGCTTGGTAGCCTCTGCGGCCTGAGTGCTGGAAACACGCACGGTCTGCACAATCACGTGATCATAAACGGCCAGCGCAAGGTCGGTGGCTTCAGGTGTATGACCACCGACAACCTTCGGGATGGTGCGTGTGTTGTACTTGGGGTTGTTGGGATCCTCACGCTCAGGGCTAAAAGCCAGCCAGAAGTCAACGCCAGCCTTGAGGCCACTGGCCTCCTCGAGAATCGGCAGCATCACTTCCTCAACCGTGCCTGGCCAGGTGGTGGACTCAAGAACAATCAGTTGGCCCTTCCGCAGGGTCTTGGCCACGGTCTCTGTGGCGGCAATCACGGGTCCAAGATCCGGCTCGTGATGACGATTCAAGGGAGTGGGAACGGCAATCAACACAGCATCGGCCTCACCCAGGCGACCGAAATCAGTTGTGGCATCCAGGTAACCACTTTTTGCCGCCGCAGCAATGCGCGTTGACGGAATATGCTTGATGTAGCTCTCGCCCTTCAGCAGCTTCTCACACTTGCTGCCGTCCAGTTCAAAACCGATAGTCTTGATCTGATTCTCGACGAACTCGAGGGCCAGCGGAAGGCCCACATAGCCAAGGCCTACCAGGCCAACGGTGAAGTCTTTGTTTCGGACTCGGTTCAGCATGTTGACATCCTGTTCTAAAGGTTACTGGAACTCACGTTCCGTCCGGGCTGAAACATATAATTACCTCCGTAGATCGGCAATTCAGACGCCGGGCTCAATCTACAGTGTCAGAAATCGCAGTAACTCGGTAAAAGGCCCGATTCATCGTCTCTACCACTCCAAGATCGAGGTAGGACTCATTTGTCTGTGTCAGCAGGGACCATCCGCCATTGAAATCTGAACGACACTCGACTCGATAGTAACTTGCACCCTGCACAGACTCCCATTCAAGTCGAAGATGGTTGTTATCTCTAATGATACGTAGCTGAGTAGGTAGAGCCCCCATACTATCAAGCAGGATTCGATATACAAGCGTGGCCTCTTGCATCAAAGGATCGTTCGTCTGGTATGTAAGTGTAAGATCATGCAGTCCTGGGTCAAGATCCTGCAATGAGAGGAAAATGGGCAACGCTTGCGTCGAGCCCGAGTGGATCAATACGGAAGAAGGGGCAGAAAGAGCTGGGATCTGCATCTGGAAGTGGTCCGCTGGAGTACAATAGACCAATTGACCATTAAGTTTATTCGGGCTATCGTCTAGCGCGAAATTTCCCTCGAAGCGATCAAATTGATAGGAAGCCACCAACACCTCGCGCCGCAAATATTGCGGTTGCATACCCTGAGCAAGAAGAGTTACCTCCTCGACTCCCAAGGCTTGGTTCCATAAAGCGAACGACTCAATATCTCCCTTGAAGATAGAGGGCGAAGACCTTCTTCCAAATCGGAACGTGCTTCGCTCCAGCTGCTGCCATGGTGCTACTGACATACTGTATTCAAGCACACCATTTATATACAGATCTATTAGACCTGCCGCTGAATTGAGCGTGAGAAGCATGTCGCACCATTCACCCTCCACCAGACCCATAGGCTGGAATGTCAAATAGTATTCTGTTCCGGCGCCTTTAACTAATAGCTTCAACCCACCGTAGGTGAATTCCGCCAACTCACCGTTTGTATTCCAGCCAAACAGACCGTAACGCTCACCTGATGGGTAAGTATCGAAGTAGTCGAAGTCAGGACGCAATCGCATGTAATAGCTTACTGCCGGAGCGGCAAGGGATGTATCACAGCATACGTGGCCTCCTGTACCGTCGAGATGAAGCCAACTGCGGTGAGAAAGAGAATCGGCATCTGTGCGCGACAGCAGCAAATTGCCGCCACCGGTTGAAGCTACGTTTCGAACCAGAAGAGTATCCCATAGAAATGGGCTAGCAAGGCAGAGTGTGTCTTGCCGCATAGCGCCGTCCATCTCCAGAACGGGAAGCAGCGTTGATCCTGAAGCAAGGCCGGGACTGCCCAAGGCTTCGCTGGATGCGATCCAGTTGGCCGGATCGTCTTGCACTCCCTCTATGTCGAAAAGCTCAAAGCTATAACCTGTGTTGGGCGCAAGCTCAGGCCAAGGAGTCCCGTTTGAATAGCAGACGTCAACTAATAGCTGTCCTTGTGGATTGGTTAGCCGAACACAATCAGAACTCGAACTTAATCCGAAATCAAAGCTGCCAATTACCGGCACATTCTCGCCATAGACTCCGATGAATGCGTCGATATCCTCGGCCAAGACCAAGTAGGCCCCGGCATCCAAACACGCGTCATGTAGAGCAAAGCTGTGGCTCATGTTGGAATCGTGCAGGACCCAATCGTCTAAGTGTATTGAGGTTGCATACGGATTGTAGAGTTCAACCCAGTCACCAGCTACCTCTTGAGCCGTATCCTGGAATTTAAATTCGGTAACAATTGGTAGCACATTTGCCGCGACCCAGCAACTTGCGCTCCCACCCGAGGAGGTGCTAAGCAGCAGATCATCCAATTGAGCCTCTGCACTGGTGATCGCCGCTGTCAGTGTTACTTCCTGCTCTCCACCCTCCAACAAGGTGAAGTGGTCCGGCTGGGCATGAATCCAGCTTGGTGTCACGAGAGCGAGCGTGTCACTGGTAGTACCCTCCAGACTCACCGTCACAAGGGCAACAAGACTATCTCCAGCCAAACCATTTCCGAAGTAGACACCCTCTGACATGAAATGTGGAGTCTGCAGCGACTCGAAAATGGCTACCAGATCCGTTACTCCTGGATCTAGATCGAGAACCCTTTCCTCATGGACTTCTCCATCACTCCAAGCAACAAACCTGAATCCCGTATGTGGCACGGCTTTAATCCGATTTGTAATACCAGCGAAGAGCGTACCGGACCACGAACCATCAACGGGAGTCATCTGATTGATTTCGAACCAGCCACCGGTCGCAGGTTCGCAACTGAGTGTAAGCGAGCTCAGGCCTTCGAGCTCAAAGAACTCCACAAACTGCTGTTGTAAGATAGGTACACGCTGATGTGTAAACGTCCGCAAACTCTCAACGTACCCAGCCCAATCTCGGCCACTGCTATCCCAGCGCTCCAGGTGTCGTGGAATTTCACTTTCAATCCGGTCGGCGTAGGCGTCCAGCAGAGAGTCCGCGTAACCTGGTTCATAACACGTTTCAAGAATATCTGAGCACCTGTGAATAAACTTCGAGCAAAACTCCTGATTCTCAACCAGTCGACGGAACAAAAGCGTTGTAGCCGGTGGGTTGTACGGTCCTTCGTCTTCACCCATGAGGTGATTCAACATGTTTTCTTCCAGCATAGAAGGAAAGAATCCGGCATCAACGTCAAACAGGATCCAGCGCCAGCGACCTCCATCCTGACTCCGCCAGAAACGATGGTTGTTACCAGGCCAATCCCAGTTCGCAGAGAAAATCTCGACAATCAGGTAATCAATATACTCGTCTATATCCACGCAACTTTCGACGTACTGATAAGCGGATAGATCTACTAAACTATGGTTTTCTAAGTAGTTTAGCAGGTGCTGAAATGCGGCATTATTGCCTTCCACAATATTGATCAGAGTTCCAGTGTTATCCAGAATGTCTACGCGATCCGGATCCACACCTTGCCGGTAGGCCAGGTAATCACCGCCGACCTTGTCGCGGATATTCATGATTCCCCAGTACTGGCCATTCAGAAACATTACGCAGGGCTGGTAGGATTGGTCTTCGAGATCCAGCTCCTTGGCCAAGCCTTGAGCGTAAGCATCCAGAATCTTCGAGCGATTATAATCCTGACTGGAAGACCGCAACTTGATGTGAGAAAACACATTTACCTGACTATCGGGGAAAATCGGGTACTCAATGTCCTCACCCCCATAACGCGACCGGCAATGAAGGTTCATGGATTTCTGGGGCATGTAGCGCGACCAGTTGCCAGCGATTTTTACACCCAGGTCAACATCGGCTACGCGGTTTTCATTCACGAAGTACTCGAAGTGCCCGGCTTTCTCCCAATCCTGCCAGAAGTTTGCACCGAAGTACGGAACAGTGTCTTCTGCATTCGGCCCTAAGACGTAAATACCAGTACTATCACTCCAGAGGTCTACGGGGTCCATGGACAGCGAAACCACTGGCAAATCTGTTTCAAAACCAAGTAGATAACTACACGTTACCGTGCGACTGGGAAGCAGACCGCTTTGGAAAGCACGAGCCCGAACAACTGTCGATTCATTCAGTGTAAGCGGTGATGCGTAAGCGTCATCCTGCGCGTCCGGTACCGATCCATCCGTTGTCCAATAAACGGAGCCACCGTTTGACTGCAATGCGACCTGAACACTACCGCTGTAAAAACCAGAGGGCAGCGCAATTCCCGGGTTGGGCGTGAAGCCCGCATACCCTTGTGTCGGATTCTCGAGCAAGGGCGTGACCACATCGAAATAAGCCCACTCCTGTGGCGTTCCCGAAGGCCTTCCATAACTGATATTGCAGCGTTGTTCGTCATAACTGACGCAATCCTGCATTTCACCAAGCGCATTGTAAATGCCAATGAAACCTGAGTCAGAGGAAAGCTTGAAATTCGTATGTGCTTCTTCCGGATCGCGAGAATTCAACCCGGAAGCCCAAACGAGGAAGAATTGCCCGGCGGGAATACTAACCGCAGGCATCTGCCACATGAGTGGCTGTGCGGGATCATCGCTCAGGTAGAATTCGCTGCCGTCTAGCGAGGTACTCAGCGGATTGTAAAGCTCGATCCAATCATAATCTTCGCCATCGGACGTCATCAGCAGGGAATCGTTGGAGCACAAGAACTCGTTGATTTGAATCCCAAGAACTCCGCCGCCATTGCTGGCTCCAGGACTGGGCTCGGTCAAGGACACAATAGAAGAACTACCATCCGGCACTCGGCCAATGCTGATGTCCTCCTGCTGTTGGCCAAACTCGATGTGCTCCAACAAAGTACTTCCATCGGCAGCCGTGATCAGAATCTCCTCGCCTGAAGCCCCAAGAGAGAAATCGAGATGACGCGGACCTTGCTCTGGATCACCGTCGCACCACAACACAAGAAAGCCATGGGGTGCAACCAAGGTCTGACTGCTATCCGAAGGCAGTAGATGGAATTTCTGTGGATCTGTGAAATCATCGCTGAAGTACATGCCAGCGAGCTGAAGCTCTGAAGAACCAGGGTTGTAGATTTCAATCCAATCGTCATACTCACCAGCGTCGTCAGCAAGAATCGTCTCATTGTCGGCGAGGATCTCGTTCACAACGGGCGTCTGGGCAACTGCGAGCATAGGCGTCAGGGTTGCCAGTAAAACAACTGTGTAAAGAGTACGCATTGTTGAGAACCCCTCCGGTTGAGTTGTTAGAAAACCATTAGGGGCACTTTATCGCATTTCTTCACAAACTATTCCAGATGCAAAGCGAATATTCCGACATTATTTTCAGGATTGAAGATCGGCACGGGAAACAGAGCATTGTGCCCCTGAGCCTCGCGCGCTAACCAGACCAAAAGGAATGCGGCATGCCAACCGTCTCCATTGTGATACCGTGTCTCAACGAACGCGACTACATTCTCCCCTGCCTTGAGACGATCTCGAAGCAGACAGCGCTGGACGCAGAGAGCGAAATCCTGGTTCTCGATGGAATGAGTTCAGATGGTACTCGCGATCTCATTCTCTCCTACACGCAGCAGGATCCAAGGGTCAAGTTGCTGGACAACCCCGCACGAATTCAAGCCGCAGCCATGAACATTGGCATGCATGCTGCCCACGGTGAGGTGTTGGTGCGCATGGATGTACACACCGAATACGATCCTGATTATGTTCGAATTGCAATGGAAACTCTGGCACGAACCGGCGCCACCAATGTGGGCGGACCAACGAGAACAAAATGGCGCACAGCTTTTCAGCAAGCCAATTCGGCGGCTTTTCATCACCCCTTCACCATCGGTGGCGCGGCGTGTCATTTGCTGGATGTCGAGGGCTACGTTGACAACCTCTACCTCGGCTGCTGGGAGCGCGAGAAGCTGATCGAGTTGGGTGGGTATGACGAGGATTTCATCCGCAACGAAGATGACGAGCTGAATTTGCGCATACTGAAATCAGGCGGGAAGGTCTGGCAAAATCCGAACATAAAATTCTGGTATTACCCCCGGAGTGATTATCGAAGCCTATGGCGCCAGTATTTCCAGTACGGCTTCTGGAAAGTCCCGGTAATGATGAAACACAATCAGCCGGCCAAACTACGTCACCTCGTGCCCGGGCTTTTCGTGCTCTTTGTACTGTCGCTTCTTCCTGCCATGATTTGCGCAGTATTCGGAGTACACTTGCCGCTGATTGCGTGGAGTGCTATTGCCTTGCTCTACATGCTGCTGGTGGTTTACGCATCGATTTCTGCAGCAGGAAAAGCTGGCGGCAAGGTCTTGCGCTACATGCCTGGAATCATCTGTTGCTATCATCTTGCCTACGGCGTAGGGTACTGGGCCGGCGTCTGGCACTTTTTGCTCAGACGTAAATCGGCGCAGGAATCAGGCCGCGCGGCGAGCGGATTAACCAGGTAACACTATGAAAATTTTACACGTAATACCAAATCTCTTTCAGGGTGGTGCCGAGTATCAATTGACGGAACTGGTGCGCGTTCTGCGGAAGGATCCAAGTATCGAGCAGGAAGTGCTTTGTCTTTACTCTGAAAGAAGCATGAATTTATTGGGGCATTACGATTCGATTCGTCAGATGGGTATTCCCCTGCGCTGCTGCTACGATGAAGTGATTACCGGACTCAAGGTAGTCCCGAAAATCAGGCGGGAAATACGCAGAGCCCAACCCGATGTGATTCAAGCCTTTCTAGCTGCAAACAACTATTGTCTGCTGGCCAACCTGGGATTACCGTCCAAGTTGTTTTGCGGAATACGCAACGCACAATTGCCAGAAGGTAGTGAGAGTATACTGCATAGGATGCTTCATCGAAGTGTAAGCGGATACATCGCGAACTCCAAGAAAACCATGCAGCAGTATGCCCAAGCCATTAGACTTCCCGCAGCGAAAGCTCACACCATTTACAACGGGCTTCATCCGGAACGATTCCTGCCGAATCGCAGCCGACTTGATGTCCGTGCAGAGTTAGGCCTTCCCGAATCGGCCAGAGTCATTATCAGCGTTGGAAACATGCATTTTCCGGTAAAAGGTCATCGGGAGCTGATTGCTGCTTTCTCCGAAGTGGCCGCGATTCGCGGAAACGATTACCTTCTGCTTGTTGGCGATGGCAAACTACGCCAGGATTTCACTGCACAGGTTCAAGCAGCGGGCATTGAAAACCGCGTCGTCTTTGCTGGCATGCGCAAGGACGTCCCAGATTTACTGCACGCAAGTGACTTATACATCAGCGCCTCTTTGAGCGAAGGGTTTTCAAATAGCATTGCCGAAGCTCTGATCGCCAATCTGCCAGCCATTGTGACCGATGTGGGCGGGAGCGCAGAAATCGTTCGAGACGGCAAGGACGGACTTGTTGTTCCTTCCCACAGCCCAGAAAAGCTGCGTGAGGCCATGCTTCGGGAATTTGCGCCACTTCCAGAGGAGGGGCGCCGTCGAATACGGGAACTAATCGACATCAATCGCTTGGGACGCGAATACAAGGAGCTCTACCAATGCGCATTTTCTGGCTGCTGATCTACTACGGGCTGGCCCGTAATCTGCCGGCGACCTCATCGCCAACTTTCCCGACCTCGAGGTTTCGCGCTTTTGTCTGTGCCAAGCTCTTTCGCAAAACCGGAAATCGAGTCGACATCAGGCCACGCATTAGCTTTGGCAAGGGTGACCGAATCTCAATTGGCAACTATTCAGGTATCGGCGCAGACAGTTTTCTATCCCAAGATGATGATATCAATATTGGCAACCACGTTCTAATTGGACCACAACTCATTGTTTATACATCCAACCATAACATTGCGGCTGGTAAACTGATCCAAGGGCAGGGCCTAACGCCTGCTCCGGTCACAATCTGTGATGATGTCTGGATTGGAGCCCGTGTGACCATCCTGGCTGGGGTTACCATTAACCGCGGTGCTGTCATTGCAGCTGGTGCAGTAGTAGCGAAGGATGTCCCCGAGAATGCGATCGTGGGTGGAGTACCGGCTAAAGTGCTGAAGTATCGCGAGTAAGAGCTAGTCTCTAGTCCTCCAATGGCAATGTAGCCTTCTGCACAATTTTCTCATGAATTCGGCTGAAAAGCACCATTCTTAACGCAAGCAATCGCCCATCGAGTACGGGTTTGATGGACTTCCGTAGTGCACCCTTGATTCGTCGCGGAAGCAGCTTGGCAATTTGCCCTTTAACCCCGTCAGCGGCACTTTCACCAGACTCAGCTCTGTCAAAGGATTTGCGCGCAACCTGGATCAGGGCGGGGCTAAAGACATCTCTCACAGCACTTGAATCAAGCATCTGCACAAGGTACCCGGCCAATTCAGGCTGTCGTAACAATTGTGCAAAAGAAGCAATGGCAGCATCGCGGGCATAGGGAATCTTCGGGCCTTCCTTCTGAAGAATTCGGTCAAGCAGCATTTTGCCCGTTCGTAGCTTGTCCGATAGAACCCAAGTTGACTCCACAAGCTCATTTGCCAGCAAAGGATTGCAGACCTCAACGAAGCTTAGCTTCACATCGCTCAGGCCAGCTTTCACCACAGGTAAACGATAGCCCTGATGAAGACGATCACGCCAGGCTTGAAGCCCTTCCGATGGCTGCCTATGCAGCGCATCGGGCATGTGCTGAGAGGGCAATTCGACCGTACTGAGATCAGGTAGGCCTGCATAATCTTCCCACAATGAAAGATCAAGCCACAGGCGAAGCTCTATGCCCGAACCGACGTGCGGCCAACCGACGCAGTTGTCGCCCCGGACAATGCCAAAGCACTCATGCTGAAACAGGTTTTGCCATAACTGCATGCCATCCATGTACATGGAGACATTGCTAACGCGGCCTTCGCTACAAATCAGAAAGCGATCCACAATCTGCTCTGCAGTCAAAGTGGCCGATTCTGTCAGCAAGAATTCGTTTGGCACCTGAAAGTGCTGCGCCACACGTTTGGCAATACTGGCATCGCTGTAGGCATTCTCCAGCGAGGAAGAGGTGCCCCATGTGATCGTGCGCACTTTGCTTCTGGAGCTTAACAGCATCAACAGGGTTCTGGAATCAAAGCCACCCGACAAGGGCAGAACCCATGAATCCATTGGAATATCGAGTTCAGCAACAGAGCTATCCAGGAAACTTCGATAGTGCTGGATCCCCGCTGTCGAACCGAGCTCAGGCGAGAAGTGGATCGACTGGCACTGCAATGAACTGCGCCACTCTTCCTTATCAAAGCGCAAAACCGATCTTGGTGGCAGCTTGTGAATCCGCTCATCCCAACCTTCATCCGGACCCTGCGCACCTGTAGCAAGAAACCAGGTGCGAATCTGTCCACGGAACCGGAATCCGCCAATGATCTGCAAAATTGCTAGCTGGGAGCTAGAGGCGACAAAGATATCGCAGCCTTCGTAATACCAGATCGTGCGTGAAGCCGTAGTATCTGTGCATAGCTCCACGGTTTGTGAATCTTCACGGACGATTCCGTATGATCCATCAGGAAGCGTAGTACCGGGTTTGGACCACCTTGCGCCTCGTCGAACCACGCCCAGCAGACAGCTTGTACCCTCGCGCTGGACTGCGACACTATTGCGGAAGGTGTACAAAAACGAGTCAGCCCCTTCCGCAAGGTGCTCGCATGGATCCAAGTCGAAGCCTTCATTCAAAAGGTCCCGGACTCCGGCCAAGCGCTGGCGCAGTTCCGGAATTAGCTCGCTTCGCCTTGAATGAACAAACAGGATCTTTGCCATGATGCTTGACCTAGTGTATAAAAGTGGGCGGGTATTGCACAAGGGAGAGTGCGGTTAACAATTTTTTCCTCCCGCGCTTGACGCAACGATGAAGCGCCGGATGCTGGCCAAGCCAGTCGCGTAATCCACCCGAGTCTTTAGGTGTCGCCTCCTGAGAGCCAACTCCTCCAGCCCCATTCTCATCAACACTAAGGGGTTGAACACGATCGCAAAGAACTCTCAGGCCAACCAACCACCATGCAATACCATAGGTTCTCATTCGAGTGGACATCAAAGCAGCGTCCTCGCGAGCTACGGCCTCTCCCAGGGCTCTCACGACTTGACCATTGAAGATGCCGGTCTGCTGGAACCACCCGGGATCCAAAAAATCCAGGTATCCTTCGCGCAAATACTGCGCAATTCGCGGATAGAAGTTATGGAAAATGCGGCGTGCGTCCTTGTTGCCTGACGCTTGGCTACGTACCAGCGACTTGTTTGTTCGAGCCCAAGGAATTGAGGCAATCTCCGGGTTCAATGTGACCAACAGATGCCGATACATGCGATCGTCACGAACTGCTGGATGCAGTGACCAAACATACTCCCAGATTTCCGGAGAAGTGAACATCTGGTACAGCCGGCAGTAGCGCGATATCACGCCCATGCAATGGGCGATCATATTACGCATGTAGAAGCCCTGTTGCTGGATCTCGAAATGGGCATAAGCAGGCCGATCGCCCGCCAGCTGACGTAGCGCCTCCAAATCCGATCGGATCCCTGCTCTACCGGTAGCCAAGCCATCCGCGGATAGCAAGTGAAGCACATTGTTGGCCGTCATCGATTCCAGCTCCAGCAGATGGCGGCCACTGTACTCCCCGCGACCGATGGAATCTCCATAACTGCCGGCAAGGACAACGGCATCCCTGGGTAAGCGCTCAAACCAGAGCATTCCGTGAAGATGATTTGGTGGTGAAAGCAAACCCAAGTATTCAACGGAGTGAGTAAGATTGTCTAGTATCGTTTGTTCGTGCAGCGGAATGTGTTCCCAGTCAAACCCGGCTACTCTAGCGACTTCTTGCGCGTAAATCACATCGCGGGAATCGCTACTACCCCACGTAACGCAACGCGGCTTGACAGGAAGCTGCCCTTCCCTGTAGAGGCTCGCCAGTACAGCAACAACGACACGGCTATCAAGACCACCAGAAGTCAGCACATAGATTTCACTCGCTCCGGCAACCGCCGCTAAAGCTTCGCGGCGTAGCAGTTTCAACATGGAAGCAGCCATGGATTGCGGCGTCGTCCAGTTTCGAGAATGTGCAGGAAGAGAGAAGCGCGTGCCACTTTCGACATCATGCAACCATTGCTGACGGTGAACCTCCTGCAGCAATGTCCTTGTGCCGGTAGGCGCCGTCTGCGATAGTACACCTAGTATGGCAGCTGCGTCCAATGAGGGGCTAGAAAGTGTAGAAGCAAGCTCCATGAATGTAAAGGAACTCCGTCCTTCACTATCGTAAAAGATCTCGCGCGGAGCCAATGATTGCGCAGCTGTCATCGCGACCGTTCCACATTTCGAGCCTTAGTCTGCGCCCACGAAGACATCGGCTCAGACTCGTGCTTGCACTTTGATTGACCTCGGGTACTTTCAGCAAAAGCCCATATCGATCTGAAGAGAAGAATCGATAGGTCACACATGTAAATCTCCACTTGCAATACGGAAATACTTCTCATATGCCTGACAGGCAGCTGGCCAATCATAATAGGACTGCATGGCAACCTGAACTGCCGTACTCATGCTGCACCACCTATCCGGACTTTTATGCAACTCCTCGATCTGTTGTGCAAGAGTTCTCGCATCGGGTTCCAACAATCCACCTCCGCTTCGCGAGACAACACCCTCTGGATCCACCCGAAGGCTTGCCAATGGTGTGCCCGCCATTGACGCCTGTATAAAGGTATTGGGGAAGCCTTCACTATCGCTTGTATTCACGAAAAGGATGGCTCTATCAAACCAAGTCTGGATATCGCGCAAGGGTACATTCTCAATCAAACGCACATTGGATTGCGTCTCGATCTGCGCTCGTATGCCCTGTACTTCACTGCCTTGGCGAGTAGAAGCAATCATTACAAAGTCCCGATCGGGGAGTAGCCGGGCAAGCTCCAGCAAACGGTCCGGTCGCTTCACTTGACTCAAATGCCCCACCCATAAAACGTGCTTCCGATCCACGAAGCTCAAAGGCTGCCCTTCCTTGGCGGTGTGAGTAGTAACCTGCCTGTAGCAATGCTTCACGCAGGGATGATAAGTGCGGATTGCCTCACACTGCTCCGCAGTCTGTGCTAAGTATACACCGAGTCCAGACAGGGTCAGTCTGAAGTACAAGGCCTCCTTCCAACCGTACGAGCGATCCCCTTCTGCCAAACGCTGATCTCGCAGGTTGCCGGCTCTATATATCATCCCGGTATGGTGTAGGCGACAGTAGGCAGCAAGAGTGGCTGAATAGGGTGAGATCAGCTTGATCAGGCAGCAATCAGGTCGAATTCTATGCAGTGCTTTCCAGAAAGCGAGAAGTCGAAGGGGCATGGAAGTGTCAACAGCAGTCTCTCGCACCAAAGAATGTAAGTGAAATCCATCCTCAACTTCGCTAGGAGTCTTGCACTGACAATGGTCAACTAAAACATGAACTTCGTGGCCAGCTTCATGTGCCATTTTGCCGATCATCCAGGCATCAACTTCAGCGCCTCCATGCACTTGAGAATGATCAGCGCAATACAGGGCCACACCATACAAATTCACGATCAGGATTCTCATACCACTTTCGCATCCACGGATGTATCACTCCTGTATACAAGGCCTACTCGCTTCTGTCTATCGTAAATACTGCGCATTAATTTAGCGTTCACGAGGGCGTGTCTCTGGGTCAGCGTGGCACTCATTCATGTACTGCAGCATACGCTCAATCTGGTTCTCGCATGTGTAGTACTCACTCTCTTCCGCTGCCTGACGCCGTAAAGATGCATAGAGTTGCGGATCCTCCAACACCTGCTGCACACCAGCAGCTAGACATTCCGGGGATCCCGGCGCAACAAGCCAGCCATTTTCCCCATGATGGATGACATTGGGAATCCCTCCGACCTCAGTCGCAACAACGGGGGTACCCATCACCATTGCCTCAACAATCACTTTGGGGAAGCCTTCACTAAGTGATGATATAACAAATACATCTGCCTGTCTATACAGATCGTAAAGCTCTTGACCAAAACCGACATATCCTAGAAAATGAACTCGCTCCTCTATTCCCAATTCTGTAGCTAGTTGGCGTAACTCGCTTTCCTCTGTGCCTTCCCCAACCAAGTCCAATTCCACTTCTGGAAAATGAGTAACAAGAATCTTCAAAGCATGTAACATGATATCCAAGGCCTTCTCCTTGTCAAGTCGGCCGACGAAAAGGAGCTTTATCCTTCCCTTGATATCAATTGGCTTCAGCTTAATCTCATCCGGAATATCGGCTCGAGAAACCAGCGGAAGAGTCATCAAAATCGTGTGATTATGTAGCTTGCTGTAATGCGCGTACATTTCCGCACCTACTGGGAAGACTATGGCACTCTTTCCGTAGCGGTGGAACTGCCGATCAAGAAAACGACACAAAAGCAAACCAAGTGTGCGCCTCCACCCGGTATATCTAAGCTCAACTAGCTTATTCATGTTCTGACGCACAAGAATCATGGATTGACGCTTAGTTTTTCCAGGCAAATAATGATGCAGAACAAGCATTAATAGCGAAACAGGTGTTGGCCACGAGCACATGAAATAATCGTACTTTGGCAACACATTGCGCACGATTAGATATATACGAGGCAGGAGCAATGGCAAACGGAACATAAGATCTATTACGGATTCATAATGTGGAAGCTTATGCACACAGACTTCCGATGGGATGCGATACGGACCAGTACACGGCTCTTTCCGATACCGCGAAATCAACCCTAATTGCTTAAAATAGTGACGATACTTCAACATAAAAACAATGTGTGCTTCATTAGAATAATGAACACCATCTTTCCCGCGAAAAAACTGATCATCATATATCAATATACTCTTTTGTTGGTAATGCTCAATCTTCTTCATTATCATTGATCCTGCAATTAAACGGCTTAATGCTCCCTCTACGCAACAATTCCTCTTATTGATTCAATGTTAGACACTCTCATCAAATTACACAGCTTCAAATTTATAAGAGAAGCCAACACCAATAAAGCATCAAGAAACCGAGTATCAAATTTAGCATTCGGCAAAGAGATCGCCCATACCGACCTCAAGTTATCCCATCGCATAGATAATTGTCAAACCAAACACAATTAGCTGCGCCAGGATCGGAACACTTGATGGACAAGAGCTACTCATGGACAGGGCAATCGACTTCACCAAACTACCGTGAATTCGGACCTTGCCTCTTCCTCACGTATCCGGCTAGAAATTAGTGAGCGGCGAGATTGCGATGGGTGCAAACACCAGCGTGTCACATAACTCATCATCAAATCCATCGCGGATCCGAGTAGCGATCTCCTCCTCATCTGTAGTACCCCAATAATTGCCGCTGATATCTACCGCGTGAGAGTTATCCCACTCTAGGTGAGGAATGCAAACGGAATACTGTTCAGCACTTAAAAAATCGTTCTGCTCAATATGAACATTACGTCGTGAATAGGTAAGCAAGTAGAGATCGATGCGACTTCCCCTGCATCGATTGCCGCGGAAAACGGGATAAGCGTAATGGAACTCCACGCTTTTATCATTGGTCAAGAAGTCTGAATCCAGAATTAGCGTTGAATCCATCCCAATGCACCTGATGGCAATAATATTCTCTGAAAAATAACTTGCGTTAATCTCACTGAAATTATGATCAAGACTTACTCCAGTGTTATTGCTCTGCACATCTAACTGACTCATCACAACAGAGCTTTCAGAAATCCTCAATCCAAAATCGCAGGCACTAATGCTCACATCTGAGACCGTTCCATTAGCATCATCCAACCATAGGCCAGATTCGCACCCACTTACAGTGATACCGTTGAGAATAGCAAAACACCCTTCTGCAATCACCCCCATATTCAGGTTAGAAACCCGAGTATGTTCCAGAACCAGGCTGTCCCCATTCACCCTGATTCCTCCTTGGTGTATAGAATTAGAACTACTTATGCCCACAGCAGACGACGAACTGCCAGTGGCGATCAGGTTTCCATCAATGCTCAGCTGAACGTCGTTGGAGAAAACAATTCCAGAACCTGCAGATAGATAGAGCGAAGCGCCATTGATAAAACTGGTATTCTCAGCGATCTCGAGTAACTCATTCACTTGGACTACGAGATCGGTGGTACGCTCAACGTCAACATGCACGATGTCGATTGAGTCCTCTGACTCGGTACAGCCCCCACACATGAAGCCGATTAGAATAGTGACATACATTATTCGCGCACACATGCAAGAATCCTTTCGTTATTCACGTCTGCCGAGGAGCAAATTTCAGGCACCTGGACCGCGGCTACCCCTTCTCGCTATGTATTGCTCCTTCAACTCCAACGCCCTTTGCGTAGCAAGGGCCAAGTCCTTGCGATTCCACAGTCCCAACAATAGCAAATACGAAAGGGTAATTGGGATTTTCAGTGGCCAAGAGATAGAGAATCCTGGATACAGGCAAACACCAACTACAAGAATACCACCCACCAGGAAAATAAAAGAAGGCGCAATGGGGTAGGCTACTGGATTGAATTTTTGTACACACAAATAGAAGGCAACGTTGTTTGCCGTATATGAAAGATAAGTGGCCAGGGCAGCCCCCAAAATACCAAACTTCGGTATTAACAAATAGTTCAGCACCAGATTAAGACACATCGCAAACATACCGAGACTAGCAGAAAGCCCTGATTTATTCTTCAAATGCAAGGGCACCTCTAATAAACGGTTAAAGTTAAACGCTACAAATGATGCAATTAACAGGGGAAACGCAGAATATGCGCTATAGTACTCGGGGTTAGTTAGTATCCGGAGTATCTCCGGAATAAACACGGAAGCTGTTACAGCAAAGAAAAGGGCTGCGGAAACATAATAGCGAGCCGTTCTGGAAATAACCTCCTTAAGCCCAGCACTATTTTGTTCCGCAAAAATTGTTCTTGTCCATGCACGAATAAAGGGCGTGAAGAATAGAAAATTCAGTCCACTGGCAAATTTGTAAGCGATCGAATACAAACCAACTTGCTCATAACTAGAATAATGAACAAGGAAAAATCGGTCCGAAGCAGAGAGCACCCAACCAGAAATACTCGCCAAAATCATTGGTGCGCCAAACCGAATCATCATTCCGAAATACTCTTTTCGAAACGAAAATACGAGTAGTCTACGTCCAAATAGCAGGAGAAATACAACTTCGGACGCGTAGCTGATTGCGGAGGACAACAACAATCCCAGGATCCCGAGCTTGACACCAGCGATCAGCACAATATTCAGGAGTAGCGATAACGCCGTATGTGAAAGACTAATGGCAACAAAAGTACGGGAGGCACCATGGAGAATAAGTAACGAGTGAAGGTAGTTGATCAACAGATGCAAGGCGAAAGAAACCGATAAAACCCGGATGTAGAGGTAACTGTCCTGGAAAGGAAAAAACGTGTCAGCGATGGGGTGCGCAAAAATGAAAATCAGCAATGCAATAGGAAAACTAAAAGCAGTGATGGAAAGAAGCCCAGTAGAGGCCAGATAGGGCTTATTCTCAGAGGCGACAGAATGATAGAAGCGCACTAGCGCGGAGGGCAATCCGCAGACCAGCACCATCGATAGAATCCCGGATAAAGTCTGCAGAAAATCCAGTTGGCCATACTCTTCAGGATTGATGTACTGTACGTACATCGGAACCAGTAGCATCCCAAGAATACGCGACCCGAAGTTGGCGATGGAAAACAATGCAGAATCTTTTGCGATGCGTTTGAACACCATGTGGCTTATCGTCCCCAGTGTACAGTTATTACTGCAGATAACTTGGCTAGTATTCACCAACGGCAAGGGCCGCTACTCACTCACATGGGCTCCAAAACCGGCCACAGTTCGCATTCAGCCGCTGATTTTACTATATTTCCTGAGCACTATCAAGTTAACTGTGATGCGTGAAGTCGTAGATCCTATGTCATTGTCGGAACGTGCACATGTGCTTTCTGGATACAATCAGCCAGCCTAGGCAGGGCATATGGTAAATCGTATTGTCAGAGCGCTGGTAACAAGATACAGTCGAATGCGCCGGCATATCTGTGAAGTCTGGAAATTTCGCGTATGGCAGAGTCGAGAGCATTTCAGTAGATATCCGGCTCCTAAAAGCCACTCCTGGATTGCAAAAGTGCGAGCAATGCGCTCGGGGCAATCTCCCCAATTCTTATTCAACGACAAGTCCCTTGCCGCCAGCGTCTTGTGGCTGCAGAATCACCGTAAGGCCGAGTGCGAGCAGATTTTGCGAAGTGCCGACAGATTGCACCAAGGGGACTTCTCCCAGTTTGTACCCGTGGCGCACAGGCCCATCTCTTCGCCCCCCGACTGGCATTTGGACCTGGTTACGGGTAAACGATGGCCGGATTCCTGGTATCGCAAGATCGATTACTCATCAGAATCGCGCCCAGGAGAGATTCGGCATTTATGGGATTTGCACCGGCATCTGTACCTCGTCCGCCTAGCACAGGCGTGGCTCCTTCGACAGGATCCAAGGGACTTGGAACTGCTCCAGTTGTTGTTTTACGACTGGTGGGATCATAATCCCGTGGGGCATGGAATCGCTTGGATCGGACCGCAAATCCAGGAGCATGCCGTCCGAACTACTCAGTGGATCTTTGTCCTCTTCTTGCTCCTACACCACGAGCTTGTGCCCGAAGCATTCTTGGCGGACCTCCTACAAGCCATTAATCTACAGACGAATACACTCGCTTGGTACTACAATCCTGACAAATCACATTCTCACAATCATCTGATTGCCGAATCTGCAGGATTGTGGATTGCTGCCAGCATTTTGCCCGCAGGCAAGCAGACGACGCAATGGCGCACAAGGGCGCGCAAGGGATTGCTCGCGGCATTGGATCTCCAGCTTCTGGCAGACGGACAACAGGCAGAGTTTGCCAGCAATTATCATTACTACGTGCTAGAGTGGGCGTTGTTATGTCGCGCCCTCGCTACACGCCTGAGTGATCACAGCTTTGATTTTCTGGATGATCGCCTTGTCAAGGCTACAGAAATTGCCTTGGATTCTGTGCTACCAAATGGTCGAATAGCGTACATTGGAGATGCCGACGATGCATTGGCATACTTCCTGGATTCAGATCCCCATTCGCACCGCTCACGCATTGCCGCTACAGCAGGAAGAATTCTACATCGGCCCGGACTGCTGGCGCAATCGCTAGGTCACGATTCGGAATCCATCTGGCTATGTGGACCAGAAACGCCGCCTGTTTCGCACAACATGTCGCAAGAAGACTCAGCCGTGAACTACCGCGCCACTTCAAACTTAATACTGTATAAAAATTCCAGCAAGGGAATCTACTTCCTTCTTCGAGGAGGAGCTGGAGTTGTGATTCCGCGAGTCGGGGCTAGTCATCGTCATGCAGACTGCAACCAGATCCTCCTGTGGTTTCAAGGAAATGAGCTCCTAAGTGACCCTGGGACTTACCTTTACAATGGCCCTGACAATCTGCGACGTCTGTATCGAAGCACAAGCTCCCACTCCACTATTCGCGTAGACGAGCAAGATCATTGCGACGTTAGCAGCAAGCGATTTGGCGTTTACCAGCTACCGGAAGTGATCGGATCGGGTTACACAAATCAGCTACCCCTGCTGGCATGGTCCGACGTTTCTCTTCACGGCGTTGCTTTCTTACGTCAAATCGTGTTGTTAGAAGACCTCCTTCTGATTGTGGATGAGCTACAAGGTGAGTACAGCAAACTCGAGTGTAACTTTATTGCTCCTGTGGAGTTAGGTGGCAATCATGGTTTCCACTTGTGCTCTATTGACACAAAGGGGCAGTTTCATGCGCTTGAATCGTATGGTAACGAAGATTGGGCAGGAGCAATCTCAACCCGATATGGATTGCAAGAACAAGCATACCGATATCAATCTTGTACTAGCTCTGACAGGCAGTTTCAGCGAAGCTGTCTTCGGCATGTAGTAGCAGACCCGAAGCGCCTAGCCGTGCTCAAAATAAGTTCAGAGGACAATACCCACTTGGTCTATTCCATTGATTCGCTTCATGTCCTTGAACCTGGCGCAAAGCTTGTTCGAGTACCGTATTCCCTTGTCAATAAAACGGATAGACTGCTATGCGTGAATGACTCAACCTGCACAATTGCATCACCAGCGGGCACAATGCGCGCCCGCCTACCTATGGTAACCGACCTCCCGGCAACAGGTAGAGTCAATTGCGTGAAGAAGGACGGAGCTCTGAGCTTTGACATTGTGAGGTAGCAGTTTGAAGATTCTCTATATAACTAGCGGGATGCTTTGGAAGATTTCCGGCAACTCAATTCAGATCACCGATGAAATTCGCGCACTAAAACGGGCAGGGCATGACGTTGATGTACTGTTGATGCCCATTCGAAGCATCCTAGCCAGTAATCGTGAGGCAATCTTAGCCTTCCGCAAACAGCTTGAAATGGAGGGTGTGAATGTCCTCCTGAAGACGATTCCCTTTTTTCGTATTCGCCCATTCCCACAGCTTATTCTTTCACTGCGCGCTTTTCTTATTCATCAAATAGTGAAAAAACGGAAGTATGACATCATCTCGGCTCACACGATCTGGACGGGAGCAGCTTGTGCAAAGCTAAGGAGCCGCATTCCAGGATTTCCTCGTCTTGTGTACGATATTCACGGGGCTTTTGAACCGGAGATGATCTTCAACGGTGCAGATCCCGAGTCTGCTGACATTCGGATCTATCGTAGCTGGGAAGCGAGTGCGCTTAAAAATGCTGATCTTGTCTTCGTTGTCTCAAACTACTTCAAGAATTGGATACAGGAATCCTACGACACGCCAGCTGACAAAATCTGGGTGACACCCAGCTCAACAATTATCGAGCCTTTACCAAGTGCTGAGTGGCGAGAGACCAAACGCGAGGAACTTGGAATTGGGAAAAGACCTGTGCTGCTTTACTCCGGATCCATGTTGAGCTGGCAACGCGCACAGGATCTTATTCAACTCTATGGCAAGCTGCGCGACTACATTCCTGAAGCATTTCTACTTGTGCTTACTGGGGCTCCAGATCTGGCATCCAAATACGCCGAAGCTTGTGGATTAGCAAAGCAGGATTATGCCGTTTTAAGGGTTCCTCCAGCAGAAGTGCGACCCATGATGAGCGTGGGAGACGTTGGTTGCTTGATTCGGCATGATAATCTGCTCAATCGCGTTGCTTCGCCAGTGAAATTCGCAGATTATCTTGGGGCAGGGTTACCCGTGTTACTCTCTCCAGGCATTGGAGACTGCTCCGAAATGGTCCGAGCTACTGGACTTGGCATCGTATGGGAAGAAACCACTTGTCTGCTGCCAGAATTGGCTTCTGCGCTGCGTTCGCTGTTGGAGCTCCGAAGCGATAACCAGCGCGAAGCTTGTAGAGAACTCGCGCAGAACTTCAGTTGGACGAAAACCATGCAGGTTTTCGAGGAAGCTTTCACTAGCCTACACAATACTACTGACATCTAAAGGAGGAACCACCCATGGCATACCTCTGGACCAAGCTGAAATCAATAATCCCCTATTCGCTTAGAACCTTCGATCATAACTTTTATACCTTTTCGCATTATCTGACAAGTCTGAAGAAAAAAAGCCGTGATGAAATCAGGGCCATCCAATTTCATCGGCTGCAACATATTGTGGACTTGGCTTATCATAAAACCAAATTCTATCGTGAATACTACGATCGACACGGTTTCCACCCTGCTACTCTGCGGAATCCAGAAGACATTTTACAGATTCCTATTATCCGAAAGACTGATATTGTCAATTGCACAGCGGACATGATTGTCCAGGGCACAAACCTGCATCTTCTTGGCGAAAAAGCGACAAGCGGCTCCACCGGACAACTGTTACGCTTGCCTGTTCCGCTGAAGCTGTTCAAAATTGAAGGTGCTATTGCCGTTTCATATTGGAAGCACTATGGATTCAGGCCATCTGCTGGCCGCGTTGAGTTTCGCGGCAGCGTCCCAGCTGGGCAGTCGACCATCCTTTTCAAGGAAGCACGCGTCCTGCGTGTTAACCATGTGCGTCTTGAACCGGAATACTTGGACGAAATTCTAGTTGCACTTCGCTCAGCCAATATTCCGTTTTATCACGGTGTGCCTTCCGCAATTGCACGCTTTGCTGAAGTGCTTGAGCAAACAGGACGGGCGAACGACTTAGCTCATCCCAAAGCGATTTTCGTCTCCTCTGAAGTTCTGGATGACTTCCAGCTAGCTCAAATGAATAGGACTTTCCCGGAAACTGCAGTTCACAACCTTTACGGGCAGAGCGAGTGTGTTACGACAGCGGGGTGGGTTCCTGGAAGCAAACGCCTTCACTTTCAGCCTGGCGCGTACTATACTGAGTTCCTCGGGGAAGAACATGAAGTGCTTGGCACCAATCTGTACAACGATGTCGTTCCGATGATTCGATACGCCACACATGATCATGTCAGCGGAATCAATAATAGCGACGGTCCGCTGCACTTGTTTCCTTCTATCGAGTATGTTGAAGGGCGGCTAGCCGACCGGCTCTTCTCGACTTCTGGCGGCTTCATTGCGCCATCACTCATTTCCTATGCATTTCGCGGTGGTAAGCTTTACACATCTTGTAAAGTGATTCAGCACAGTCTTGAGCTCGTCGAAGTCATTTTGCAATCTGAACACGAACCACAGCTCGTAGCCAGTGAGTTCGCTGAAGTACTTCCTATTTTGCGGGGATATTTTGGTGACACCATGAAGTTCAAAACTACTGTAGTATCACGAATACATCGACCAGCAGATCGCAAGTACAAATGGATAGAGTCGAAAGTGAATTTTCAGAATTGAACTGGCTGCTCACCAAGCTGTTGATACAAAGCTATCAACTCGCTCAAGCCGGAAACAGTGGGTAATGTCGCTACGCGCAAACAATGATCCGACATGTTTCCCAGGACATCAAGCACTTTCTCTGCCAAATCATTTGGATCCCTGTTACGAAACAAGACGCATCCATTTGGGCGTTGAACAACATCACTTGTTATCACTGGGACACCGAAGTACAATGACTCCCGAATAGACAACGGCTCGCCATCGGTATTCGTAGGCCGAAGAAAGATGGCACTCCTCCGGATCAAAGGATAAAACTGCTCCTCCGACTCGTGAATCAGAATATGCTGTGCTACCCCATACTTCTCAGCCTTTACTTTCTGCTCAGCGATGTATTCTGCATTATTGGATTTAGACAAATAGAATACTAGACCTACATCCTTTCGCACTTTGCATACTTGCCTCATCATCTCCACGCACAGATCCAATCCATACAACTCCTGTTGGTCATGGAAAACAATTTTGCTTGCGTTGGCACAAAGAGTTAACGAATGTTTATTAACGAAATTAGAAACAATGTCGCTTTGAATGGCAAGATCTTCGTCAACGGGCGGAATGAAGGGCGAGATATAACGTATGTTTCGACTGAATCCCATAGCATGCAATCGCTCCGCGTCACCAGGTTTTACACTGAGGACAGCATCAAAGGGTTCAAATATGCTCTTGGAATGCTCTGGATGGTCGGCCACAAAGCGTAGTGCATCACCATGCAATGTAATGATATGCTTGCGATTTTTATACGCACGACACATTGAAGAAGCAAGGCTACGAGCCTCAAAGCCAGATACATGATAGTGAATTAGGCTATATCGTGGATTAAAAAACAGAAGGGGTCGCAGCCACTTCTGTCGTACTGGTCGGATATTGTTTTCATGATCTTTAGCCTGTGAGCGACTCCATACAGCATTTTTATACCCATCTCGATCAAGGTGCGCCTTCAAACGTTGCAAATGCACCGATATACCACCTAAAGGCGGAGGATATGGACCTATACTGAGTATCACAAAAGCCTCGCTTCAATCTCGCCCGGTTGTGCGCTTTCGTCGCTAGTTTGCTGTACACCTTTCGCCTGCGTTCTAGACAAAGGCTCAGTTGGATGTAATCCCAACTCTCGATTTTTACTCGACACCCACGCTAAAGCTACGGCTGCCGTTATCCAGAAAGCATGACTCGAGTACATGTTAAACAAAATGAAATCTGTACTAGAATCAACCAGCATCGCTATCACCGCAGTCAGAAATCCTGTTCGGAGGTATCGATCTGAACCCTCCGCCGGAGTCCTAAACAACAATATACAGATATTGGCGAGAATACTAACAAGCAAAATCATTCCTGGCAAACCAAAAAATGCCGCAGCCTGCAAATAACTATTGTGAGGATGGGCATATACGCCTGAAATTGAAATAATCCCTAAATCTCGCATCGCATCCTGATAATACGCCTCATGCATTCCAACACCAAATATTGGATAATTCCCAATAATCGTTGACACCTGATGAAGCAACTCGATGCGATTCAAATCGCCAGCTGCAAATCTATTTGCCATCACCTCCAACAAACCAGTTGCAACGCTTACGGCAAAGAGTGCTGCAGAAACAGCTACAATTGAGATCAAGTTTCCGACGACCCTACCACCGGATAATAGAGCTACTAACACTAGTGCTAGAAGTAATGACGCATAAACACCTCTCGACAACGATAGAAGAATCGCGTACAGACATACAAACGTAGGTATGAGAAATACTAGTTTCTTGATTCTTGAATGCTGCGAACGGTAGAAGTAGATGCCTAATATGGCGAAAATTACGTTTATCGCACCATAAATGTTTTTATTGGAGTACAAGTCTGGCATTGCATTTGCCAAATCCAACAAATCAATAACACCAGTAGGCAACAAATTACCCGTAACCTCGTAAAGACGATCAACGTACCATATATTAGAAATTAACATAATAAGCCCCATTGATGCCACAGCTATTACAATGTCTCTTCTAGAACGCAGCGTATACATGGCAATAAATATTACTAAAAACGGCTCGATAATGAACATCTGTAAAAATAATATCGACTGTTCGGAATACGTATTAAACATCATCAAATTAACACAACCAAGAACAATTAAAGCAAGCCACGAGAGCATGTTCGGAACTACAATGCGATCACGATGATACTGCACTAGATTTGCGGTCAAATAGTAAACAGCGCTAACAACGATTAACACATCCGCAAAACCAATACGTGCGCCAAAAAGCCGATTCGACCCGTATCCGAATGTAAACACAATTTCATCTAGTAGGAAGATAATAGGTATCGTCATCACGCGTAAAGGTGTAACAACAATAACAACCATTGCTATGGCAGCGATCGCAGCCAAAGCAAGTCGATTATCTTGGGTAACATAGGAAAATACAAGAACTGCAAATACTATAGCTACCGCAGAGGATATCAGGTGTTTTATCACGCAATTCCCCTATATGATTCTATACAACCACATAGGAATCCGCATTTGCCTCTTGTTTAAGATAGCACCAGCCAAATTACCACCACGACGAATAAGTCGCGCTGCCGCCGATGCAATATCATACTTCGTACCAGAATGCTCGACAACAAGGTAGGCAGCATCTGTACGCCTGGTAAGTGCGAGGGTCTCGCGATACGATAACACAGGCGGTAAGTCGAATACCACTACTTGCCACCGTGAGAAAAATCCTGATCGCTCGTGAAAACTCCACAAGGAGTTCACGAACTCTAGTGGCGCTTGACCAGAGGGTACTGCGGCAATGTAATCCACACCAGGATACTGATCCTTATTATACATCATTGTCTGCGCCATCAGAGAATCGGAGTCCAAATCAGTAGCAAGAGCCTGATCGCGCTTCTTATCCAAGCGCACTTCTACTAAAAGCACACGATCACGGGCCTTATCGTCTCGAACAATTGATTTCGCAAGGTTCTGCGCTAGAACTTGAGAAAACTCCTTCGCTACGAAGCTTGCACCGGCTCCTTCGCGAGCACTTGTAATTGATATCGTGCGATATTCAGCATCAATAACACGATCGACCATGTGCATCAGATCCTGCGGATAGGGATACTTACTCTGAATCGCACTACTGGTCGTAGCCTCACCCGTCGACTTACGGACTTCCTCGGCCTGCTCTTTTTTCAATAAGTCGCGATAGACAGACATTACTGGCCTCTTCTCTTCCTGTTCACTCGGCGTAAGGAAGCGACAACTTCTATATCCAGCAGCTCAGCCAACTCATCTGGGCTTTCAATAACATTTGCCGCACTCTCAATAAGGAAACACAGCATGATACTAGCCATTGTGCTTAGGATGAAGGCTGATAGTGTGCTTAGAATTCGCCTTGGCTTAACCGGGGACGTCGGTACAACGGCAGGACTGATCAGTTCTAAGTATCGAGAAGAACTAATTTGCAAAAAAGCAATTTGAGCCTCATTGCGTTGGTTCCTTAGAATATCACGCATGGACTGTTGCTTGCTTCTTTCGTCATTCAGACGATCCAAAATATGATTAATCACTGGATACCGACGAAGACGCGCATCGAATTCACTTTGCCGCTGAAAACGTTCTTCTATTTCCGCACTGATTATGGTTTTATCAGCCTTTAACAAAGAGCAGGCAATTTCGATTTCGGAACGATACTGTGCTCGAACATTCGCCAGATCTTGCTGCGCGACTACTACTTCAGGTGCGTCCGCCAGCAAAGTTTCCAACTGAAGTTCCACAAGTCGAGCGCGATCACGACAAAGGCGCCTTAGCTCGGCAAGAACAGATGTGTCTTTGGGCAAGGGCACATCTTCGATATTCAAATCGCTCGCCAGACTAGTCTCATACATATCAATCATCAAGCTGGAACGAAACTGTTCTTGCTGTAACTCTTTTATGCGAGTTGCATTTGTAGATCGCTGTGTCAACAGTGAGGAGATTTCCTGGGAAGAACTAAAAACATCTTCGTCCAACTGCAACTGGCCGATGATAGTATCCAGCGAGTCAATCACCTCTTCAGTGCGATCAAGAAGCCGGTTAAAATCCTGGTTCTCTCCCTGCTGCCGCTCCCGAAGCAATTGCTCCATTCTAGCAATCACCAACTCGTTCAGGATGTCTGAGCAGAGTTCAGGATCTGTATAGTGGAATCGAACATTGGACAACAGAGCATTACGAACCGGAGAAGTAGTAATCTGCGAAGCCATTGAACTCGATTGCTTCCACATCTCCTCCTCACCGAGGGTTGTCACAGCCTCCGGGCGAGCCTTCTTCCACGCTGCGTATACAATTGAAGGAGAGGTGAGCACAGCCATTTCAGAATTAATGAGTTCACGAAGGGACGCGTTTGAGACGAACTGTTCCTTGCGCAACAAACTGACACTCTGCAGCCGCTCAGGATTTACCGAGACTGTAATCGTCGATCTGTACACATCAGGGCTGCGCAGCATGTACAGTAAAGTTGCAGCCGTGGCAAGACCAACGCACAAAGCAATAAATCTCCAGTACTTAAATACTGTACTGAGGAATACATGAACGGTCAGCCTGCGAGCCGTACCTTGGTTACTCACGTGAGTTGCTCCTTACGGTTCTCGGAATCCGCAGCAGGTCTCCTGTCTGGATCAGGTTCGGATTTCCAATTTGGGGATTCAATTCCCAGATCCGCTGAACCAGTTCCCAATCAGAGTAACTATACACTCGATGGGCAATCTTGACGATTGTGTCACCTTCACGGATGCGAATCAACATCGCTTCGGGATTACTTGGATCCACTGAGGTCTCAGCAGAGATCGCAGTAGTTTGGGCGATAGACCTGTCGACGTTCATTTGCTCGGGCACCTGAACGCGCGCGCCTTCACTGTTCATAGTACTTGAAACACGATCACTTCGGGTTCTATGCATTTCCTCGATGGAAGCGCTCGCGGCTTCGTTTGCATGAGATTCGCCTTGGGCAATCTGCTCCTGCAACGATTGCAGCTCGGCGTGTAAACGCTCCAACTCGACGCGCGTGGAATCAACCTCAGCCTGTTTGCTGATGCTGTCAACATCAGCTGGCACACCTACTGTTTCCGAAGTAATGCCTCGAAGCAAATAGCCGATCCAGGCAACACCAAAGACGACAAGCGTGGAAACAGCAAGAATGATTGTAAGCCTCAGACCAGATCTACGCTTCAATGTGAAATCCGTAGGAGCGGGCTTTGATCCATCTTTGACGCTGTGCCTGAACTGGAAGTCCTCGCGTACTACATCATGCACAATTTGCGCACTAATCACCTGCTTCTTCTGAGAGAAGGTGCGCAACATAGCCGTATCACAGACTTGGTTGATCAGGCGTGGTACGCCACCGGTAGCGCTAAAAATTGCCTTCAGTGCCTTGGGTTGAAAGATATCCACGCGGCTTGCACCGGCTGATTTCAGTCGATGTTGGATGTAAGCTGCAGTCTCCTCAACACCGAGCGGCTGCAACACGTACTGAATGGCAATGCGCTGATTTAGCTGGCGCAATTCGGGCAGTCGTAGTTTCTGACCAAGTTCGCTTTGCCCGGCTAAAATGATTTGCACAAGTTTTTTACTGCCAGCCTCGAAATTCGAAATCAGCCGCAGATCTTCCAACACCTCGATGCTAAGGTTCTGCGCCTCGTCCACCACCAGCACGACCTCTCTGCCAGCCGCATTCTCTTGCAGAAGGTAATCGTTGAAACGGTTCAGATACTCAGTGCGGTCACGGCACTCTACTGCCAGACCAAGATCCTTGAAAACATAGCGCATCAGCTCGATAGTGCTTCCTGCGCTCTGGTAAACAAAGGCAACACTGTGTTGCTGGTCCAGGCGTGAAATCAGCGTGTTGAGAAGAGTAGTCTTTCCAGTTCCCACTTCACCAGTAATGGCGGCAAAACCCTTGCGGTATTCGACGCAATAGGTCAAGTGGGCCAACGCCTCTTCATGGCTATCGCTCAGGAAAAGAAAGCGGGGGTCACTGGTGACCGAAAAAGGCTCCTCTGCCAGGCCAAAATGGTCCAGGTACAAACCGCCCCCCTAGTCCGTTTTGCCAATGAGATCGCTTGCCAGGTACCAATAATACCGGCCACGCAGGAAGGAGTCCACAGGCGGCAAAAAGACCTTGACATACTGGTCAATCCAGAGGCCAATGTCTGCGATGGTTGAAGTTGGCACAACGACGATATCACGCGGTTGAAGCCAGACAGGCTGGGGAAAGGAGCTGTCCAGTAAATCATTCAGGTTGTGCGATTGATACGTGTAAGCTCCTTCAGCGGACACGCGTATCACTATCACATTACTCAGAGAAGCCGAACGTAGGGTACCACCGGCAGTGGTAATGGCACTCATCAAGTCCAGACCGCGAGAATACACATAGCGATTTGGCTTACTCACTTCGCCATAAATGTAGATAGGCTGCGGCCCCGTTTCGGTTAGCCCAACAACTGCGCGGGAGTCACGCAGGATGTTGGAATATCGCTTCGTCACAGCTTTGGCAAGCTCTTCAGGCGTTCGTCCTTCTGCCATCTGATCACCGAAGAACGGCAATGTGATATATCCATCCGGCCGCACCAGTGCCGCAAAGCCATAATCCGCCGCAGAGGGAAAGTAAACAGTCATCTTGTCCCCGGGCTGAATCAGGTAGCCTGCGTCCGTGTTGACAACGGGTGGCAGCGGTGGAGCACTCGCACCTTCAATTTGTGTCACAGCGCTGGTGGCTGGTGTCTGCTGGACCTCTGGCTCCAATGTATCACGCGAACGTAGACTGCACGACGTACACAGCAGTGATACAAGCAATGCCAAGTTCAAAATCTGTGAATGTTTCATTCCGGAATACCCGTTGTCGATTGTGCTGGCAGGTAAAGTCCCAATCTTCCGTCTCCTTCGCAAGTACACCAAGCATTCACAACAGTTCAAGGATCCGGATATCATCCGGAAAGTGTGGCACTGGCTCATTATTTCGGAATATCTCATTGCGATCTTCAGGATGAGTTAAAATTACGAGCGTTTGAGTGATACGGCTCACATGAGCAGCAGACAAAAGACGCAATGCTGTACTGTCGATAGACAATCATTGCCAACGGATATCTTATCCTATGGACTTAGTACGAAAGGAGTTTTACATGCGTCGCATCCTGGTTACCGGAGCAGCCGGATTCATTGGATTTCATCTGAGTCGCAGCTTGCTGGCTGACGGTTGGCAGGTTCTTGGCATTGATTCTGTCAATGACTACTACGACCCGCAGGTCAAGTGGGATCGTCTGGAGCTGCTGAAGAAGAGCGGCGACTTCCGCTTCGAGCGTGTCAGCCTCGAAGACCGTGATACATTGACCAGCGTGTTCCAGCAATTCAAGCCAGAGCGCGTCGTCAATCTGGCTGCCCAGGCGGGTGTGCGCTACAGTTTGACCCATCCTCATGTCTACATGGATTCCAACATGGTAGGCTTCCTCAACATCCTTGAACTCTGCCGCCACAATGATGTGGAAGGCCTGGTGTATGCCTCCTCCAGCTCGGTCTATGGCGGCAACGAGAAGATACCTTTCAGTGTAGAGGATCGCGTTGACAATCCGATCTCGCTCTACGCCGCAACTAAAAAAGCCAACGAGCTGATGGCCAACTGCTACAGTCATCTCTACGGCATGCATACTACCGGCTTGCGTTTCTTCACCGTCTATGGACCTTGGGGACGTCCGGACATGGCACTATTCCTTTTTGCAGATGCCATTGTGAAGGGGAAGCCAATAAAGGTCTTCAACTACGGCGAAATGCGACGCGACTTCACCTATGTAGACGATATCGTTTCCGGCATTCGCGCCTCCATTGACAAGAACTACCGCTGTGAAGTCTTCAACCTGGGCAATCACCGAAGCGAACGCCTGATGGATTTCATTGGTCTCATCGAGAAGTATCTTGGACGCGAAGCCGAAAAAGAAATGCTGCCAATGCAGCCGGGCGACGTTCCTGCGAGTTTCGCCGACATCGACCATTCCACAGAGTTGCTCGGTTATCTGCCGACTACCAATATTGACGTTGGAATCAAGAACTTCCTCGACTGGTACGTGGAGTATTACAAGGTTCAGCTCTAGAACAGGATCCCTGATGCGCATTATTGGTATTGTGGGCGCACGCCCCAACTTCATGAAAATAGCTCCCATCGCACGCGCCTTTTCCGCCACGGAGCATGAATTCTGTCTGGTTCACACAGGACAGCACTACGATGAGAAGATGTCCGACTCTTTCTTTCGAGAGTTGGAGATACCCGAGCCCGACATCAACCTGGAGGTCGGCAGCGCCAGTCACGCTGTGCAAATGGCTGAGATTATGAAGCGCTTTGAGCCCGTGTGTCACGAGTTCAAGCCCGACTGGGTGTTGGTGGTAGGCGATGTCAATAGTACGGCCGCCTGCAGCCTGGTTGCCACCAAGCTGGGCATTAAAGTGTGTCACGTCGAAGCCGGCCTGCGCAGCCGTGACCGCGCCATGCCTGAGGAAATCAATCGTTTGGTGACCGACGCGATTTCAGACCTGCTGCTGACTACCTGCGAAGAAGGCGATCGCAACCTATTGGCAGAAGGCCACCCGCGCGAGCGTGTAAAGATGGTAGGCAATCCCATGATTGACACGCTTTCCTACATGCTGAACAAAGCGGGCGATCGAAATCTACCCGCCAGATTTTACATGGATCCGGGGAGCTTCGGCGTTGTGACTTTACATCGACCCTCCAATGTGGACAACCCAGAACTCCTGAAGAACCTTCTGGGCACGATGGACATTATTCAGCAACAGCTTCCCCTTGTTTTCGCCATTCACCCTCGGACACGGAAAATGGCCGAACAGTTCGGCTTGCTTCGTTACTTGGAGTCAATGCCCAACATCAAACTGAGTGAACCCCTGAGTTACCTGGATTTCCTGAACCTCTACAGCCAGTCAAAGCTGGTGCTGACGGATTCGGGCGGAATTCAAGAGGAAACAAGCTGGTTGGACATTCCTTGTATCACGCTGCGTGAGAACACTGAGCGCTACATCACCGTGGATCATGGCACCAATTATCTTATTGGAACCAACCGTGAGCGCATTCTACAGGTGTTCGAGACCGTGATGAAAGGGCGCGCTAAGCGTCGCGGCGAACTGCCCATGTGGGATGGTCACGCGGCGGAGCGCATTGTCGAGGCCATATTCGAATAGTATGGCATAGCTACAAGTACTGGCAAGGTCTGACGAATGCTATTCAACTCATTAACCTTCGCGGTCTTTCTGCCATTGGTGTTCGCAGCATACTGGCTACTGCAGAAGCAATCCCTGCGCACACAGAACTTCCTACTCCTCGTCGCCAGCTATGTGTTCTACGGCTGGTGGGATTGGCGATTTCTGAGTCTGATATTCATTAGCTCGCTAGTGGACTATGGTGTTGGACTTCTCCTAGACAGAACTGAGGAACCGCGGAAGAGGAAGCTTCTCCTTGGCGTAAGCCTATTCATGAATCTTGGAGCACTTGGCTTCTTCAAGTATTTCAACTTTTTCATCGGAAGTATGGTTGATCTGCTTGGCACCATGGGTATTCAAGCGAACCCCTGGTCCCTGAGGGTTATTCTGCCCGTTGGAATCAGCTTCTACACATTCCAGACTCTAAGCTACACACTAGACATATACAGACGGCAGTTGAAGCCCACAAACGACCCAATCGCATTCTTCGCTTTCGTAAGCTTCTTCCCGCAGCTTGTCGCTGGACCCATCGAAAGAGCTTCGGCTCTACTTCCACAGTTTCTTGAACGTAGATCTTTTTCCTTTGACGCAGCCAGGGATGGCTCAAGACAGATCCTATGGGGTTTCGCAAAAAAACTGATCATTGCGGACAATCTTGCTCCTCTTGTTGAAAACATCTTCAGTAATCATTCACAACATGATAGCCTGACGTTGTTGATTGGTGTTTTCTTCTTTGCACTTCAGATTTACTGTGACTTCAGTGGCTATTCAGATATTGCGATTGGAACTGCCCGTCTTTTCGGATTCCGATTAATGCGAAACTTCGCCTATCCTTATTTCTCGCGCGATATCGGTGAGTTCTGGCGCAGATGGCACATTTCTCTCTCTACTTGGTTCAGGGATTATGTGTATATACCGCTCGGCGGTAATCAACTTGGAAAAGCACGACAGGCGATTAATAGTCTGATAACATTTACCGTCAGCGGATTATGGCATGGAGCCAACTGGACATTTGTTTTGTGGGGCTTCCTCAACGGACTCTATCTGCTCCCCCAGTCATTAAGAAAGAATCGAGTCAAGCGCACCAGAATTATAGCTGAAGGCAGGCTGATCCCTTCTCTGGGCGAAGCGGGACTGATGGCGGGTACCTTCGCGTTGACCCTGCTAGCGTGGGTGTTCTTTCGCTCCACAAGCATTAGCAGTTCGTTCGCATACATTGGTGGCATTTTCACCGCACCCTATACCGGCGGCGACTACACTCAATACCTGCGCCCGCTCATCTATAGCTTTGCGCTGCTCCTTTGCGAGTGGCTAAGACGTGAGCACCAGCACCCATTAGAAAACCTTGGAGTTCCCAAGTGGGCGAGATGGATCCTCTATTTGATCCTGGTTCAGCTCATTGCGCAGTATGGCTCTTTCGGAGAGCAAGAATTCATCTATTTCCAGTTTTAGGTGAAATATGAGCAAGTTCATACGTAACGCCACATTATTTGCCCTCGTTTACATGTTTGCTATCAGCGCATCCATGTTTATTACACGCTTCCTTATCCTGCACAGCGAAGTCTTCAAACTCCCACAAAATGTAACAACTATTGCACTTGGCGATTCGCAAATGGAATGCAGCCTGGATGACTCGTTACTTCCTGACGTAGTCAACTTCGCCCATTCAGCTGATTCCTATTTTTACTCCTACAAGAAACTGACCAAGTTCATTGAAATGAATCCTCAGTTATCTACCGTAATACTGAGCTGTGGCATGGGTAGCTTCGGTTCCAATGTGGATCACCGTTGGCTCTTTGAATCATCACATTTCCTCTTACGATTCCCGCACTACTGGATGTTATGGTCTCCTGCAGAAGTTCGCATGTTCGCAAAAAGCAACTCTAGCGATATGCTTCTTGGTGCTCTCAGGTCACCACGCTTCATGATAACAGTCATTAGGCATGCCTATAGTGAAGTGATAAGTGCAAGGAGCCTTAGATATGGAATGTTTGTCAGACTTGGGGTAAGTAAGCTGAACGAAGCAATGCAACGGTATCAGCCCAGCGATGCAGACCTCCGCTTCACGGGTACAATGCAGACTGAGTATTTTGATCGTATCGTATCGCTTTGTCAACAGAAGGGAATCCAGCTGTACCTAGCAACTCCACCCATCCATAGTTTCTATGCCAACCAGCCCCAGTCTATTCATCGAAGAAAGGCAACACGATCCTTTCTCACTTCAACTTATCCAGCAACGCCGTGGTTTGATTCGAGCGAACAGGCTATTCCTGATAGCTGCTTCCGAGACCTAATGCACTTAACCAGTAAAGGTGCAGCACTTTACACCAGCGCTCTTCGCGATTCACTCGAGTTGAAGCAGAGATTACGTCAATTGTAATGGGGTGTGTAATCGCCCCACAAATCCGGACCACTCATAAGTAGAGATTTCCTTGCTACTCTTAAGGCAAAGGAGATCAAAATGCGTAAGTCACGGTTCAGCGAAAGCCAGATTGTCCGCATCCTAGAAGTGGGGCCGCTTTTTCCAACGGATCGCGACGAGCGCACTGTTTGAAAAACCATCACTTACAGAAGCACCACCAGATATCTTGGACAGAGCCTATGAACAACCCTACATTATTGAAACCAACCGTGAGCGCATTCTACAGGTGTTCGAGACCGTGATGAAGGGGCGCGCTAAGCGTCGCGGCGAACTGCCCATGTGGGATGGTCACGCGGCGGAGCGCATTCTCAAAGCCATTGCAGGCTAGTTACTCCATCTGGCCCGTGCTGGAAGACAGGGGTCGAAAATAGTCATACAGTGCCCGTGCAACTACAGCATTGCCGTGCTCATTCCAATGAATGTTGAATTCGAAGTCAAACTTCTTCCCGTGCAATCGGTAGTCCTCACGAAAGTAAGGATCCAGGTCCACCACTCCGAAACCCAGCTCCTGGCAAACTGGAGCCAGAAAGTCCTTTTCCAACAAGGTCGTGGATTCGGTATCGCCTGCATAGATGCGCCTGCGCTCGGCGTCGAACAGTAACACAAAGTGGACATCCGGGAAGTCATGGGCCAGCTTCTCGAGCATATGGCGGGCTACCATGTGAAAGTGGTGCTGCATGGCCTCGGGAATCTGTTCACCCGCCTTTCTGCTGGCCTTGTTCACCTTGCCTAAACCGAAGCTGATGTTCGCATTACTGGTAGCGTATCGCATCAATGCACTATACCTGAATATCCGCATCTTCCTAGGCTGATACGGCACAGGATTCGTGGCGCGAATAGAGTCACCCTCAATCCTCCATTGCAAGCAGTGCTCATGATTTGTGTAGTTGCTCAGGCTCGCTGCCAGCTTACCGGTATCCACCAGCAACACGGCTGCGTCAAGGTTGAACTTGGGCACCGCGTATTCGAGCAGTCGCTGGTACTCCGATAACGGGTTACCCGAGTACGCGAAAGGATAAACGACAGCGTCTGAACCTAGTTCGTTCGCCAGTATATTGAACAGGCTCTTGTCCCAATCAACGTACAGCCCTTCGATGTAGGAATCGCCAAACACACCGATCGCATACTTCTCGCGGCCGATCGCCGGCTGGTACTCAATGGCAGCATTCCATCCGTCCTGATTGATATGCCATGGCACACGAACCTGGGCCAGCCGACCCGAGGTAAACACCCCATCTACCTGCTGCTGACCATAGTACATGAAACCGTGCTCAGGCTCAGATTCTGTGTATGGTGCATACGATGCGGGAATGACAAACCGGAAAAACAGCTCCAAAACCACAATCAGCGCTATTGTGAACAGCAGGGCATTCCTGATAAATGCAGCCATGGGATCCCCTAGAATTGGAAGTACACGAATTCCTGCTCACCAAAACTCCCGAAGAGCAGCACTATCAGAATCAGCGCGATATAGATCGACCAACGCAGCGCCTTTGGGAAGCGCCGTATCTCAAGCGGATGCTGCTCTGTGCGCTGCAGCCATTCCACAGTGAGCAAGCCAAAACAGAAAAGCAGGGGCTCTTGAAGGGCTGAGTAATCTCCACCAGCTAGAGGGGGGCTGAAGGTCCGGCCAATGTACCCGAATCCATCCGGAATGGACGCCGTGCGAAAAACCACAAAGGAAATGAAGGTGAAGAAGGTTGTAACAAGAAGTTGACGCAACTCCACCAGATTCGGCAGTAACCGTCCCTGCGCAATCACATCTGTACGCTTCACCCGGTTCTTCTGCAGAAAATGTGGAATCAGGTAAACACCGTTCAGAAATCCCCAACCAACAAAATTCCAACTCGCTCCATGCCACAGTCCGCTGACAGTGAACGTCACAAGAGTGTTCCAGATCTGTCGCGCCTTGCCTGTGCGATTCCCGCCTAATGGGATGTATACGTAATCTCTGAACCAAGTGGATAGGGAGATGTGCCAACGATGCCAGAACTCGCCGAAATCCCGTGAGAAGAAAGGATAGGCAAAATTCCTCATCAGATTAAACCCGAACAGGCGTGCACATCCGATAGCAATGTCACTGTATCCACTGAAATCGCAGTACACCTGTATGGCGAAGAATCCTGCTCCAATGATCAAGCTGAGACTATCCAGTTGATTCCAATTGTTGAAAACCGTCTCAACATGAGGCGCCAGGTTGTCTGCAATCACCATCTTCTTCATCAGCCCCCATAGCATCTGACGCATGCCATCACGAGCTTTCTCGCCGTCAAAAGTGCGCGGCTGCAAAAACTGAGGCAGCAAAGCAGAGGCACGCTCAATAGGGCCAGCAACTAACTGTGGGAAGAAGCTCACGAAAGCGAAGAATGCGATCGGGTCTGTGGTAGGTTCAATCTTTCGACGATAGATGTCAATAGTGTAGCTAAGTGTCTGGAAAGTATAGAAGCTTATACCAACGGGCAATATCACTCGCAATGACCACGGATTTGCTTGCATACCGAATAAATGCGCAAGATCGACAAAACTATCGATAAAGAAATTACAGTATTTGAAAAAGGCTAAAGCACCCAGATTCAACATCAGGCTTGTTACCAGCAAAGCCTTTCGCCTCCGCTGACTGTTGCTCCGAAAGATGGCTAGACCAACAGTGAAGTCAAGGCAGGAACTGAGGAATATCAGAATCAGGAAACGCCAATCCCACCAGCCATAAAACACATAGCTGGCAACTAATAGAAGGAAGTTCTGCGTTGACAAGGGGGCTCGCTTCAGGGACCAGTAGAAGATGAAGACAAGCGGCAAGAAGAGAGCAAACACAAGCGAATTGAATAACATGGCCTCTCCTCATTTCCCAAACGGTATCGAATAGCTTCAGCGAATCCCAACTCTGGATCGGCAATATATCACACAGACTGAACTCATGTGCTGGGTATTGTATGATCCCCGTGCCCGACCACCTAAGACTAAGCTAGCACCAACTGCACCAGATTCCTACCTTAACGGCGTCGTCGTCGATCCAGGGAACTCGAGATGTCAGCTGCTGAAATCTGGAATGGGGTAAAAGAAGGTGTGGAACGTGTCACGCGCGTCGTTCTGCACGCCATTCTGGGCATCTACATGTTCGGCTACAACCGCGTCACCTATCACCATCGCGAAAACCTGGACACGAACGCACAGCAAATCATTGTTGCCAACCATAGCAGCCATTATGATGCTGCAGTGCTGCTGAGCGCATTCCCCTACAGCCGCATGCACCTGGTGCACCCCATTGCCGCCCGTGACTATTTTTTCTCATCGAAGATCAAGGGCATCTTCTTCAGCATCTTCATGAACGTGCTGCCCATTGAGCGCACCGCTAAAATACAGGAAGCCTTCGGACCGACGGAGCGCGCACTGTGCAAGGGCCACAGCATCATCATCTTTCCCGAGGGAACCCGCAGTGTATCAGGTGAAATGGGACGTTTCAAACTGGGCGTAGGCTATTTGGCCGCACAACACAGGCTCCCGGTTCTACCCGTCTACATTGATGGCGCCCACCGCGCTTTCGGCAAAGGTAGCAGTGTGCCAAAGGCCTACAAGATCAGCGTTGTCTACGGCAAGCCGATTCAGTTTGAAGGTGATACGAACTCCCGAGAAGAATGGGCCGCGTTCGCTGAACAGCTGCGTGAACAGATCGACCGAATTGGTCGCGCTTATCGTCGTGCCCGCGAGAACTTCTCCCTGCTGGATAGCCTAATCCAGTAGTCCCCTTGTATCACAGAGCACTCAGAGTTCCATACATCAAAAACAATGTGTCACAAAGGTCCAGCGGGTCTCCAGGAAAACCGGGGCAAGATGTTCTCCAACCGCCTTTCGAAGCTCTGCAAGCCTCTGTACTGGCGCACAGAACGCCAAACAGGCAGTGTGAGCCGCGGCTGATCCGCATCCATTTCCCAAGGATGCAAGTAGAGATGAAAACTCCTCCCGGCGCGATCCCAACGCTGCATGTGATGCAAATTCCAAGTTCGAGGAAGCGCACGCAGCCAAAAACCTCCCCCCCAGGATAACGGCAGTGCCCCAACCCGGAAACCTTGCAGCGGATACTCCCACATTCCGCGATCCCCAACAATGCGCAAATGTGGTTTTGTATTACGAAGCGCACGTGATACATCAGAAGTAAGTCTGCCCATCGTCGATCTTGTGACACGCGCCCGCATTACGCTGGAAGACCAGCCGAAGCCTTCCTCTGCCAGGATTCGATAGGGCCAGTCTTCCTCGACGGGAAGGCTGAAATCGGGAGCACGAAAGCCTGGCCCGTGGGGATGCTCCCATGCCTCTTCCCATGGCTGCAACAAGTCTCGGCAACGCGCCAGTTCGCGGCGGAAGCCCTCCGCGCCAAGTGTCCTCAAGCTCGTATGACTGTAGCCGTGCGAAGCAATGCGATGACCAGCTGTAGCAATTTCCTCTACGAGAGCAGGGTAGCGCTCCGCCAACAATCCCAGAACAAAGAAAGTGGCACGTACATGGTGGCGTTCCAGCATGCGCAACACGCGTCGAGTACTTAGCAGAACCCGTTCTTCCAACTCACCACGCAGGTCCAGATTGGCCTGAATGTCAAACGCAGAGCGCAGATTGTGCGCCAAGCTCACCAGCTCAAGATCGACTGAGAGTTGATGTCGACAAGCTTCTTGTGTCACAAAGCCATCAACGGATCTCATCGACCCTCCCGGCAAATAGACTGGCGATACCACCGCTGAGATCCTCGCATCGACAAGACTGAAATCCCGCTTCACGCATCGCGGCAAGAAACGTATCACGAGCGGGAAAAGCCTCCACCGACTCAGGTAGATAGGCGTATGCCGAGGGATCACCAGAAAGCAACCGCCCAACACGGGGCACGAGCTTGTGGAAATAGAGGTTGAACAATCGCCGCAGCAATGGCTGTGTCACACCAGCCAGCTCCAGCACAAGCAGCAGCGCACCGGGTTTCAAGACACGGTAACACTCCGTCAGCACGCGTGAATGATCCGGCATATTGCGCACACCAAAGGCGATAGTAATACCATCGACACAGCGATCGGCAAGCGGAAGCTCCTCGGCAGTACCACGCACGGCAAGTATACGATCCGCCTGCACGGACGACAGCCGTGCTCGCCGTTCTAGCAGGCGCTGCAGCATTCCGCTCGTCAGATCCAGCGCCAGCACACGACAACCGGCTTTACTGGCAAGTGCCAGTGAGACGTCTCCTGTACCAGCGGCAAGGTCCAGATAAACCCCATCCCTCTTTGGCGCTAAGGCGGCCAGCAGACGCTTTCGCCAACGCAAATCCTGCCGCATACTAAAGAGGCGGTTCAGCAAATCGTAGTGAGGGGCAATGGATTCAAACAAGGCATTGACTTCGCGTCGACGCTGAGCGCCAGTATGATGTGCCATCTGCCTGGCCGGCTCATTCTGTTTCATCGATATCCCGGTTCGCATGTCATCGCTGACCCGCCGTGTCACATCCGTCTCAAAAATGACTTCTCTGTCGCTTCTTCGGGTTCAAAGGCTTGTTCGCAAAGCTGACCAATTCAGGCACAATAATCGCAATACACCTATCGCCCGATACGCCAACAACATATCAACCGGGGGGACGTGATCGCAGAGGGAAGCGGCCGGTGCTCACATAGTGATGAGCAGCTCGAGCGCCGGCCGCAGATCTCACGACATGGCCGGAAAAGCGCTCGGTGAGTGGCGTTGGGTTCCCTGGTCCGGAAATCCTCTAGAAGTCAAAACGATGCAGATGGCACGTGCCCGTGGGACGGTAACTGCGCAGGAAGATCTCCTTCTCGCGAGTCGGGCACAGCGGACCCGCAGGTTCGTAGGTCTCGCTACACACCTCCACCTCGACAACATCATCCGGACGCACAAAGGCATCGTGGGGAAGGCCCAATTCTTCGTACACATCGTGCATGAAGCTGGCCCAGATCGGCAGAGCTGCTTTACCACCGGATTGCCACTCGCCCAGGCTGTAAAGCGGATTGTCGTTGCCCACCCACACGGCACAGGCCAGACGCGGTGTAAAGCCCACAAACCAGGCATCGGTGAAGCCGTTTGTCGTGCCCGTCTTTCCCGCAGCTGGCGCGTAGAAATGATAGCGCCAACGCGCACTGCCGCCCGTGCCGCGATCGATCACCGTCTGCAGCATGTTCGTCATGATATACGCCGTACCCGCTCCCAGCACTTCGCGTGAATGCGGCTGATGCCGGTAGAGCAAATGTCCCTTGCGGTCACGGATTTCTTGAATCGAATAGGGTTGATAGTAGATACCACCGTTGGCCAGGCAGGCGTAAGCACTGGTCAACTCCAGCGGATACACACCACTCGAACCAAGCGCCATGGTGTAATCCGTCTCAATTGGCGTCGTAATGCCCATTTGATGGGCGTAACCGGCGACCAACTCCGGTGGCACGATGTCCATAAGCAGGCGCACGGAGACCAGATTGTAGCTCTTGCGCAAGCCCTCACGCAGTGTTGTCATTCCTCCACGGCTGTCATCGTAATTCTGTGGAGTCCAGCGACGACCATCGGCCTCTTCCACCACGACATCCTGATTCAACACCTGATAGCAGGGTGGATAGCCGTTGTCAATGGCGGCCACATACAAGAAGGGTTTAAAGGCTGACCCAGGCTGGCGACGCGCCTGCACAGCGCGGTTGTATTTGCTCTCGTCAAAATCCCGACCGCCGATCATGGCCCGAATCGCTCCTGATCCGGGTTCTACGGCCACCAGCGCTGGCTGCACGTGAATGCGCTCGGAAAGCAGCGTCTCGACATAGGCACTATCCTGCTTCAGCTCGGCAATACGCGCTGGAGTCAGCGTGCTATCTGTCATGGTGTGCCAGTCTTCCCAATCATTGGCAATAAAGGATGCGCGTGATACACTGTCCAGCTCGGCCATTCGTGGAAGCGTTTCCGCCTCGGCTAGTTCCTGCATCCGCAGGTTCAAGGTCGTGGTAATCTCGAGACCATCGCGATAGATGTCGATGCCCAGGCGTTCTTGCAGCTCCTCCAGCTCGATACGCACGTGCTCGCTGAAGTAGGGCGCCAGAAACGAAGTCTCATTGTTGCTGTACTCGATGTTACCCAATGGACTCGCTGCGGCAGTTTCATACTCAGCACGACTAATGAAGCCATTACCAAGCATCAGGCCCAGCACCGTGTTACGCCGTTTGCGCGCCGCCTCGGGTTTGAAGAAAGGCGTGTAATTGCCCGGTGCTTTCAACAAACCGACCAATAAAGCCGATTGGGGCAAAGTCAGCGAATCAACGTCGCAGCCGAAATAGCGTCGCGCCGCCAACTGAATGCCAAACGCGCCATGGCCGAAGTATGCCTGCGTGAGGTACATCTCGAGTATTTCATCTTTGGCATAAGAGCGCTCAATCTGGATGGCTGTCAGCATCTCGCGCAACTTGCGAACGATGCTCTTCTCTTTGCTGAGGTAAAGATCGCGCGCCAATTGCTGTGTCACGGTGGAAGCGCCCTGAGCAAAGCGTCCCTGTAACACATCGGCTACCAGCGCGCCAAAAATGCGATGTACGTCAATTCCCCAGTGCTCGTAAAACCGCCGGTCCTCGGTGGCCAGTAGTGCCTCAAGCAATGAGGCTGGCACCTGCTCAAGAGGTACCTGAACGCGCTTCTGCTGAAAGAGCTCGCCCAGTTCGTTACCGTCAGCCGAGTAGAGGCGCGAAGAAAGCATCGGTCGATAGCGCTCAAGCTCCTGCAGCGAAGGCAGTCCCTTGGCCAGCCAGGCAAGTGCAATCAATCCCGTACTCATGCAAAAGAGTATCACGGAAAACATCACAAACACGCCTGGGTGCCGGCGCAACCAGTCAATGGCTTTCATCACGACCCCCTGTATCACAGCGAAGAACGGATAGTGCCGCCACTACTCCTCTTCGTCGTCAAACTCTTCCCACTCCTCGGCAAAACGCTCGGCGGCAATCTCAAGCTGCTGAATGCCGAACTCGGCATCCTGGGCCGTCTCACCGCCAGCGGCTACCTGGGCCCTGAAGATACGTATCACATCTTCATAAAGCGCTTCGCCACGCGGAGCACCCATCAAGCGGTCCACCAGGCCAAGATATCCAGCGTTGATCAGGACCATGAAACTATCGTCCTCGCGCAGAGCACGCAGCTTCCGCTCACCGCCGTCCATGGTCAGTGCGGCCAGAAAAGCCTGCTCCAGACTCACGCCGGCCATATCCATCATACCCAGACGCGCTTCAAAGTAACCGCGCAACCACCAGGCCAAAGCAAAGGGTTCAGCGCCTTTGTTCAGGCTGACACGCATGCGCAAGCAATCCAAGGCCAATCCCAGCCCCAGCGAAAAGTGCTCTTCGTCGCGCTCGCGTGTATCACCAGGCCAGCAGTCGGCCATCTCTGCGCCAAGATTGAAGGAACAAACGTTGATCATCTCAAGCAGCTTCTCGGCGCGCTCATTCTGGTATTCTTCCCGCAGGGTAGCCAGGTCGGCGATTCCCATCTGTCCCAGATAAGCGAGTTCATCCAGACTAATCTCTGCTTCGTTGGAAAGCAGTTGCCACGCGCCTTGATCGAGTTTGACGCGCTCGCCAAGTTCCTGCTTGGTGATATAGGCTTCAATGCCATCCACACCTTCTTCCTGCCAGATCTTGACCAGCGCATCTTTGTGCTCTTGCATGATTCACCCTTTCCTGATGAAAGGAATCCAATCCTGCGGACAGGACTCCGGATGTAGACAACGTAATTCCAAACGCTCCCCGTCATAGGTTCCGTAGCCACGTGCCTGGGCGAGGAAAGGTGGCAACACAGCAACTTGTGTATCACCGTGCGACATGAGGCAAGGACGATGCGCGTGTCCCATGATGAAGAACTCATCGTCAGACGCAAGAATGCCCGGCAAGCCACGTCTCAGATAGGTTGACAGCTGTTCCGGACTCCATGTAACACAATCAGCGCTGTTTGTATCACTGATACGGTCGCCGAACCACATCCCGACCTGTAACGGAAGCAGCCGAAACAGACCCTGCAACAGCGGATTATGTAACACACGCTTCAGGAGCAGATAACCACGCTCCTGTGGATCCAAGCCGTCTCCATGGTGCAATAGAAACTGCCGCTGTCCCATCTCAACACGCAGGGACTCTGCACCGGGCTGTAATTGGAGGAATTCGGACAGAGCGCGACCACCAAGGAAATCATGGTTGCCTGGCAGCCAATAGGCCTCAGTTCCCGATTCTGTCAATTCTCGAAGTGCACTCAGCCACGGCAGGTGACGCGGCGGTGGTGCGCCGTCCTTCTCGTACCAGAAATCGAAAACATCGCCCAACAGAAACAACGCTCCGCCCTCACTGCGAATGCGAGTGAGCAGCGTGCGAAAGTCCTCCAGGCGAGAGGCTTCATCCGGATCATTGTGAATTCCGGCGTGCAGGTCACTGATAAACCAGGCAATCATTGGCACAACTTCGTAAACGGCGGGCAACCGGCCGCAACGTCGGAATCGTAACCGAATAGACGCTTCTCGTTACGGGAGCCGCCGCGCCTGCATACGATGAGCTCCTTGTGTCAGCAATAGAAGATCGATTCCTTCTCCGCTGCTGCGAGCAAACTGGATCAGTGCATTATCCTGCTTCACAAAGAACTGTCCGGGCGATTGCTGCCAGGCAAGATGGGCATCGCAATCCGGCTGAAGCAGATAGAGTCTGTCGTCTTGAATGATGGTTTGTAGCACGAGATCGGGAGCCAGTTGCCAACGGGCGGCAAGCGACTGCTGATCGTCAGGAGAAAGTGCGGGGTTGTCCTCTACCAGCAGCGGGGGCGGTGTCACACCGAGAACGAGGGAGTTGAGCCCTTGAAAGAAGGGTAATGCAAAGGTTGATTCGTAGTTGAGCTGTGCAATCACAATCAGATCTTGATCAAGCCAACGTGTCACGCTACATCGAAAACCGTTGATATCGCCGCGATGTGATACGACACGGTTTCCTTCCTCGCCTCCGACAAACCAGCCGAGACCGCAGCCACCGACCACTTCAACAGCGGCACTGTCCTGCCAGGAGGCGGAAAGCAAGCGGCCATCGCGCAAAGCACTGTCCCAGCGAAACAGGTCGGCGGGGGAGGCATACAAAGCTCCGGCACCCAAAGTGGATGGCATGTAGCGATAAGGCGTCCGGTAAACGCTTCCATCACTTCCGTAGCCAACTGCTCGTCGTGATACAAGACGGGTTTCCTCATCAACACCGCTGGAGTTCATTCCTGCAGGATCAAACACATTCTGCTGAAGCACATCGGCATAGCTCATCCCAGTAACACGCTCGATCACAGCGCTCAACAGCAAATAACCCGAATTGGAATAGGAAAACCGACTTCCGGGTGGAAACTCAAGCTCCTGCTCTCCGATCCAGTCCAGCATTTCCTGCAGGCTCATGGGACGAATGTGATACTCTTCATATTCAGGCAAGCGGTTGTAATTCACCACGCCGGAGCTATGGCTCAACAACTGACGAATGGTGATCTGCGTCGCGTGAGGAAAATCGGGGACGATGGTGGCGAGAGTATCGTCCAACTTCAGCTGGCCCCGCTCGACCAACTGCATCACTGCAAGGGCGGTGAAGGGCTTTGTCATGGAACCCAGTCGATAGCAGCAACTGGTATCGTTGGGAACGGCGAACTCCCGGCAAGCGTCGCCATAGCCGCGTGCCACAAGGATGTGCCCATCTCGTGCTACAAGCACGCTTCCGCTGATGAGATCGTGATCCAGCAGCGGTTGGATCCAGGAATCCAGCCGTTCGGCGAGATCTTGTGCGAGTGATGCGTGTACACAACACATGAAACAGAGCAAAGAAAGCAGCAGGCTGCGAGTCATGATTCCTCCAAAGTAGTTCTGGAAGCAAGTGTTACGAGCGCTGCAAGACCCGCTTCAACTCACAGGTTTCGCCTCCATGCACATCGTGGCTCCAGGAAACGACCGGAATGTGACACGTTTTAACTTTTTCTCCGACCGTCTCCTGCGAAAGCACAACTCCAGTACGCCCTTGATGTATCACTCAACAACAAGCAGCTGTAGATGATCACCTTGATCTGCCTTGAGTCGCAGACGATCTCCAGGCAGAATACGCCCCTCCATCACCCCTGTCGCGACCTGGTCGATCACTTCGTGTCGAATCAGACGTTTCAAGGGACGCGCACCCCAGGCGGGATCGTATCCCAGCCGCACGAGTGCATCCAGGGCTTCCGCGTCCACTTCCAGCTCGAGCTTCTGCCTGGCCAGAAGGGCCCGCGCACGATCAAGCTGAATGCGCACAATGCTGCGCAGGTTTTCGCGTCCCAAAGGACGGAACACAAGGATCTCATCGACCCGGTTCAGAAACTCAGGTCGCAGTGTATCACGCAGCAGCTCCAGAACCTCCTGTTCCATTTCTAGAGCCAGCAAGTCATCGACATGATCCTCGCTGCCGCGGAAACGGGCGGCGATTCTCTCGCTGCCCAGATTGCTGGTCATGATGAAGACCGCGTGTGAGGCATCAACCGTTCGCCCCTTGCTATCGGTCAACCGCCCGTCATCAAGCACTTGCAACAGCAGGTTGAGAACATCCGGATGGGCCTTTTCGATCTCGTCAAGCAGTACAACAGCGTAGGGTTGGTTGCGCAAGGCGTCCGTAAGTTGTCCGCCCTCTTCGTGCCCGATGTACCCGGGAGGCGCACCAATGAGCCGTGATACAGAGTGTTTCTCCATGTATTCGCTCATGTCAAGACGAAGGAGTGCGCGCGCATCATCAAACAGCGTTTCCGCCAGGGCTTTGGCAAGCTCCGTCTTACCTACGCCTGTTGACCCGATGAAGATGAAGCTGCCAAGCGGGTGTCCGGGTTCGGCAAGACCGCTGCGACTACGACGGATGGCTGCTGCGACAGCTTCCAGAGCGTGATCCTGACCCACGACTCGTGTGCGCAGACGCTGCTCCAGATCACGCAGTTTCTCGCGCTCGGACTCGACCAGTCGTGTTACAGGAACCTGCGTCCACCGTGATACGATTTCGGCAATATCCTCGGCATCAACTTCCTCTTTGAGTAATCCGTGCTCGGCGCGTGCCTCACGAAGCTCCTGTTCGCGCCGGTGAAGCTCCGTATTCAACTGTGTCAATTCTCCGTGTTTGATGCGCGCTGCGCGATCATAATCGCTCTGGCGCTCGGCTTCTTCCAATTCGGCCTTTTTGTGCTCCAGACGCTCCTTTGTATCACGAAGCTCAAGGATCAGCTCCTTCTCTCGACGCCATTGTTCATGCAGTCCTCGACTCGCCTCTTTCTGCCGTTCGAGATCCTGTTCTGCTTCGTGAAGACGCTCGCGACTGTTCTCGTCATCCTCCAATCGAAGAGCACGCACTTCAACTTCGAGCTGACGTATGCGCCGCTCGTACTCGTCCAGAGCTTCGGGCATGCTGTCGATCTCGATGCGCAATTTGCTGGCTGCCTCATCCACGAGATCAATGGCCTTATCGGGTAGAAAACGGTCGCCGATGTAGCGCGCCGACAGTTCGGCAGCGGCTACCAGCGCGCTATCCTTGATGCGAATGCCGTGATGCAACTCATAGCGTTCTTTCAATCCGCGCAGAATGCTGATGGTGCTCTCCACATCCGGTTCACTGACCATTACCGGCTGAAAGCGTCGTTCCAGCGCCGGATCACGCTCGATGTACTTGTGATACTCAGCGGTTGTTGTGGCACCAACGCAACGCAATTCTCCACGTGCCAGCATGGGCTTCAGCAAATTGGCCGCATCAACGCTGCCCTCCGCATTGCCTGCGCCGACCACAGTGTGTAGCTCATCAATGAAGAGAATAATGCCACCGGCAGCCTTTTCAACCTCTTTCAGCACAGCCTTCAAACGGTCTTCAAACTCGCCCCGATACTTGGCTCCAGCGATCAAAGCTCCCATATCCAGAGCGACGATGCGCTTCTCACGCATGCTGTCGGGAACGTCGCCATCCTTGATGCGCAACGCGATGCCTTCAACAATCGCCGTCTTGCCAACGCCCGGCTCACCTATCAGAACCGGATTGTTCTTCGTTCTGCGGGAAAGAACTTGTAACACACGGCGAATCTCTTCATCGCGACCGATGATGGGATCAAGCTTGCCCTGCTCCGCCATCTCCACCAGATCCCGCGCATACCGATCGAGTGCGCGGTATTTGTCCTCCGGATTCTGGTCGGTGATACGCTGATTGCCGCGAATCTCCTTGAGCAGCTCCATCAGCACAGCAGCACTTAGTCCGTGTGCTACAAGAAGCTCAGCTCCACTGCGCGCTTTTTCAGCAGTGGGTTTTGTCGTTGCCTTGACTTCCTCGAGCAAGGCCAGTAGGACGTGTTCCGCCGCCACGAATTCGTCGCCAAATCGATCTGCAATGGTTTTCGCCTGGCCTAGGCACTTGTTCATGTTGCGGGAAAAATAGGTCTGCCCCGCACCCTCCACCTGCGGCAAGCGTGCGAGAAGGCTGTCCAGTCCTTTGCGGACTTCCGTGCTATCTGCACCCAGTTTCTTCAACAGTGTGGCCAGCACACTGGCTGGATCATCGAGCAGCGTAAACAACAGATGCTCGGCCTCTACCTGCTGGTGACCTCGACCCGTGGCCAGGAAAACCGACTGCTGCAGGGCATCCTGCATACGGCGTGTGAGACGATCGAGCGAGAGCATTTCTTCCTCCGGACACTATACGGCTGACAACCTGTCAGGCCTGTCCCGTCACCTTGACAGGACGGGGGCATCTTCTGCGCTAAAACGCAGCGATACCCCCGTTGATGGCAAGTCTTGGGCCAGTTCGATTACTCCGTCAGCTCTTCCCCCGGCGCCTCGCTGCTTAGAAACTGACGCACGAAATCGGCTGGCGACAAGGGGCGCCCCGTGGCTTGCTCCACCAGTTCATCCCAACACATCGTATTGGCTGGCTGGAAAATCTCGTCGGCCAGCCAACCTCCAGCTCGTGGCCCCTCCAAAAGGGCGCGCGGTCCTACCTGCTCCTGCAACGCAGCATGCATCTGACTGGCCATCAGCTCGCCCAACAGGTAGTTGTGGTAATACACGGGGGCCGTAGCCAGATGAATCTTGCAGGCCCAATCCGTCGACGTATCACGGCCTTCCGGTGGCTGAATCCCCTGATACTGTGTCACAAGCGACCACCAGAACTCGCCGAGATTCTGCTCCGGGTTCTCGTACAGCCCCTTTTCGAAGTGATACATCACTAGCACCCAACGAGCAAAAAGCACCATTTTGCGCCGTAAGACAGCCGTTACCAGATCCTGCTGCTCATGCACGACAGACTCTTGCGCACCTGCATACCCGATCAGCCACTCGGGGTTGTGCGTGAGACGCCCCATGAGCATCGCCACGGCCTCCGTCACGAAAATATGCGCAGGGCCTCGCAGCAAATAGGGCTGGCTCATGTCTGTGTATTTGTCGTATGTCGCGTGTCCCAATTCGTGGAGCAGCGTGCTGGTCCAGTACTCATCCCCGGCAAGATTGCAGAGCACGCGTACATCGCCATCCAGATCCATGTGAATGCAAAAGGCATGTTGGCACTTTCCATCACGCGGGTACAAATCGCTAGCCGCCAGAATTGGTGCTACATCCAGTCCCAGCGTGTCGAAGAAGTCTGCGCACATGGTCTGTAGATCGCGGTTCTTGAAATGCTGGTCGAGATCCAGTCCAGCCGGTTGTGGTGCTTCCTGGAAGAAAGGATCTGCAAGATGCCAGGCAGCGAAAGCCTGATCGGTGATTCCAAAGCGCGTGACACACTCCTGACGAATCAGAGCGAGTTCACTTGTGAAAGGAGCGTTGGTTAACTCCGCCAACTGTTGCATCAGGCGGTCCAGGGCGTCAGCGTCCTGTTCCTGTAACACAAGGCGCATAGCGTAGAAGTTGTCAAAGCCAAGCTCTGCTGCCAGCCGATTGCGCTCGCGAACCAGCTCCATTAATGGCCCTGCCACCTGCGCACCAATCTGCTTGCTTGCTTCCCAAGCCAGCTTGCGCTCTTCGCTCAGTCTGGAATCACGCAGGATGTCCCGTAGCTCGTTCTCCGTGCAACCCCTGTTGCCGATACGTCCTCGAAAGTTGTTGAAGATCCCTTCCAGGCGCGCCTCAAGCGTGCTAATGCGCTCCAATTGCTCGCGCGAACCCTGATTGCCAGCGAAGGCCAGATACATCAATAGTAGCTGTCGACTGACTTCAGGCTCGTCCACATCGGTCAACATGGCTTCCTGAATCTGTTTGAACATCTCAGGATCGCTGTGCAAGACTTTCATTGCCAGGCTGGCTTGAACCAGTCGCTCTTCTGCCTCAGCACTTCCCGTAGTGGCCGACTCCCAGTAGGCGGTGGTTTCTGCCAGATAGGTGTGCTGCATCGCGTCGTTGTACTTCTCCACCAGGTGGCGGACGTCGTCGATAAACATCTGCTATTCCTTCATCAGTTGAATTGCGGCACTAATCAGTGGATCACGCACAGGTCCGAACGGCGGAGAATAGGCCAAATCCAGCGCCGCCAGATCCACTGCCGAAGCCCCCATCTGCAGCAGGGCAGCAATGACATTGATGCGCAAAGCTCCGCGTCCCTCTGCCAGCAGAGCGCCTCCACGCAGTTTCATGTTGGAATCCGCTTCCAGACTCACCAGCAGATCACCGCTTCTGCCCATGCTACCCGCTTGTGTGACGGACTTGACAAATGCTCGTCGCACTCCGTTTGTAGTACGGCTACCGGGTTCTTCAAGTTTTTGCCCCAGCAAACCACTTCCCCGTGATACAGGCATTGCAGGCAAAGCATCATCGCCAAGAATTCCGCAACGGGCCAATTCCAACCCACAGCACTCAAGAATCAGGGTCCCCGGCGAAGGCGGCAGAAGACTTGGATTCTTGTGCGGACGTGCTGCATTCTCACCCGCGACACGTCCTCCGCGCCTGGCCTCAAGTGCCTGAGGATTGTACCGCAATTGACCATCAAGACCAGGGCGGATGGCGCAGTCTCCTGCAGCCCAAACCTTGCTGTGGCTGGTCTTCATGGTGTGATCCACGATCAGCGCACCGTTTGTACTACAGCGCAACCCGGCCTTCTGTGCAAATTCCGTTCGCGGTGATACTCCGGCCGATACGAGTAACAGATCACTCTCCAGCGTTGTTGTCTCAAGATGCAATTGTAAGCCACCGCTGGATGTCTCAGCACCCCGGATGCCTGTTCCCGTATGCAACTCAACGCCGCGCTGTCGCAGTCGATCGGCGACACGTTCGCGTATCACGCGTGGAAAGCCGACCAGCGGTAACTCTGCAAGCTCTACCAGTTGCACCTGCTTGCCCAAGCGTAGCAGTGCATCAGCCATCTCCAGGCCAATCGCACCGCCGCCCAGTACCGTAACACGTTTGGCGCCAGCAAGATCACGCTCCGCACGTCGCACATCATCCAATGCTCGTAGTGGATACATTCTGTCAGCTGGTAGGCCGGGAATCACTGGCAGGCGCGCTCCTGCTCCTGTAGCTACAATCAGGCTGTCAAAGGGGATTTCAAACTCCCGACGGCTGCCACCTGCAACATCGCCACGTATCACGGATGCGTCCAGATCCAGCTCCTCGACCTTGTGCCACAACGCAATCTGAATCCCACGCTGACGGAATTCCTCAACGCCCTTCACACCTAGTCGTTCAAGGCCAGCCTCGGGATCGCCAATGACAAATGGAATTCCGCAGGCACCCCAGGAGATGTCGCCTGTGGACTCCAAAACCGTAATCTCCAACTCAGGCGCCAGGCGCCGGGCCTGCAGCGCAGCCGCTAAGCCTGCTGCGTTGGCCCCGATGACAACAAGAGAATTCTTCATGTCAGCAAGATTCCACTGCGCGGCTGATTCCGCAACCGTGAACTTGAGACAGAGCAAGGACCACCTAAGGAAAGCGCCAATCGGAGCCGTCATGCTATTTTGGCCGCCAGTCAATTGTAAGGTGGTTGCAGATGTCACACGCAAAGCTTCCGGGTTTCGATCCCCTGTACCTGACAGCTGTGGATGAGTTGTATCACTATGGATGGGCTGCTGGCAAACTGCTGCGCATTCGGTTGCTGCGAAATAGCATTGCGCATTTCTGGCCCAATGGACACCCGACGCAACTGATTCACGTAACGGGAACCAGCGGAAAAGGTGGCACCTGCAGACTTCTGGAAGCTGCTCTGGGCACTTGCGCCAAGACTGGAGCCTGGGTAAATCCACACCTGTTTGACTACGCCGAGCGCTTCTCTCTTGGTGGCCAATCGGTATCACATGATCGCATCGCTCGCATCTGGCGTGATACAATTCGCGAACACAGCCTGGATCGGGCTGAAGCCAATCCGGAGTTCGCGTTGAGTTTTGCCGAAGCGGGATTGCTGATCGCGCTGCACTTGTTCGCCGAAGAGGATGTACACTGGGCGGCTGTCGAGGTTGGTGTTGGCGGACGCTATGCGCCTTCGATGGCAATTGATCCAGCGTTGTGTCTACTGACCAATGTGGGTAAAGACCATCCGCGCACCCTCGGCGAACAGGCATGGCAGGTGGCGTTGGAAAAAACCGGCATTGCGCGTTCTGGAGTACCCTTTCTAACAACGGAAACCGGCGATGCGTCGGAACATGTGTTACAAAGCGCAGAAGCAGAAGGCGCAATATGCGCTACGGTGGGAAAGGCAGAAGTAGAAGCCTTGCGGGACCGTGTCACCGACATGCAGGCAATGTCCAGTATCGAGCGGGACTTCAAGCCGGGTGCGCATTGGTTCAAGAACGCTGCGCTGGCCCTCGCAGGTGCAACGATGCTGGCGCCGGCCATGGATTCGGAACGCGCCATCGTCGCCATGACGGAATCCCAGTCCTTGGCCGGGCGCTGTTGGATGGCTGGCAAGCACCTTGTAGCGGATGTAGCACACAATCAGGACAAGCTGCTGGCATTTGCCAGCGAGTTGGATCTACGCTGGCCGAATCGTCCCCTTCGACTTGTCTTCGGCTTGAGCCGCAACCGCCCCTTGCACCCGCTGATTGATCCGCTTCTGGCGCGCTGCCGATCTGTAACCTTCACGTCTGCAGGCTATGCGGGACGGAATCCGGAAGACCTGCGCAAGGAGTTTACTCCCGCAGACGACAAGCTCAAGGTGCAAGTGATAGGTGACCCAGTGCTGGCCGTAAAGGAGGCGCTTGAGCAACGACGCAAGGATGAGCTTGTAGTGCTTACGGGCAGCGCCTACACAATTGATCAGGCCTTGAATGGCAACGTCTATCTGCGCACGATGAATCGCGAGTTTGGGCGGCGTGGCGCGGAAGCTGGGCCTGAGCATCAGCAAACAAGGGTCTGACACGTGCCAGATCAGTGTCTGACCCCCGTCTGGCACCTCCATGCCGATTTCGTCTACCGCGCCTGACACCTCAACGGAAACGGCTCGCGCTCTGCGAAAAAGCAGAAACATGATCTGCAAGATTTGGTTTGCCGGCCAGGAGGATCCCATGGCCAGAAAACCGCGACAATGGCAGGAAGGACTAACGCACCACGTAACAGCCCATGCCTACCTGGGCGATTGCTTTCAGGATGACAGCGATCGCACTTGGTTCCTGCAACTACTACTGGCATTGCTTAAGAAGTACAAGGTCCAGATCCACGCATATGTACTCATGAGCAACCATTACCACCTCATGCTGAGCAGCCAGCAGGATTTTGCGCTCCCTGGATTCATGCAGCAACTACAAGCCCGTTATGCGTACTATGCCCAGCGGCGCTATGGGCGGCGTGGCCCCTTCTGGCGCTCGCGCTACTACTCCGACGTGATACGTGAGGACCACCATTTTCGTGCTGTTCCACTTTACATCGAGGCCAATCCCTGGCGCGCAGGAATAACTAGTCACCCGGCCAGATACCGTTGGAGCAGCTACCGAGCTAACACGGGTCATATCCACAGTCGAATCCTGACTCCCCACCCAGAATGGGCTAAGCACGGATGTGCTACAAGCAATTGGCAGCAGGAACACATGCGGAGTATGAACGACTACCTTAGCGATGCAATCCGCTATTCTACTTGCTCGCCCCTGCCGCCTGAGATGGAAGTGGAAGCCAGTGTCGTCACCGCACAACTCCTTCACTAAGGAAGCACAGCACGCTTCAGCCAGCTATATTATATGGCTGAGGTCCCCGTGACCGTCATACGATCCTGAGATCACCGTCTCCTGGAGGCAGAATGCTTCGCTTCTTCAATCATCTAGTAGCGGCTGTTATGCCCTACATGCCCCAAGGTCTTGTCGGGCATTTTTCTCGCCATTACATCGCCGGCGATAGTCTGGACGATGCAGTTCGTGTGACACGCGAGCTAATGAACGAAGGTTGTTGTGTCACAATCGATGTGTTGGGTGAAGGAGTCGAAGACACGGCGACAGCCGCAGGATATGCAAAGCTCTACCTCGAAGTGCTGGATCGGATCAAGGCTGAAAAACTCGACGCCAACATCAGTGTCAAACCCACACAGATGGGGTTGGCTGTGGATGCACGCGCCTGCCAGCGCAACTACACAATGATCCTCGAACGGGTTCAACAATACGGCAACTTCGCGCGCATCGACATGGAAGACAGTCCCTGGTACTTATCAACGCTGGATTTGCACGACAAGCTGCGTGATGCATTCCCAACGCAGGTTGGCGTTGTAGTACAGGCGTACACACGCCGACTCGAAAGTGATGCGCGCAGCCGGTTTGTTCCGGGCAAGTATCACCTCCGCCTGTGCAAGGGCATCTACCGAGAAAGTCCTGAGTTCGCGTATCAGGGATACCAGGAAGTGCGCGACAACTACTTGAAGGTGTTGCGCATTCTGCTGGAAGGCGGTTGCTTCGTGGGCATCGCCACGCACGACGAATACCTGGTCAACGGCGCCTACCGGATCATTGAAGAGCTAGAGCTTTGCCGCGACAAGTATGAGTTCCAGATGCTATTGGGCGTACTACCCGATCTGCGGCGCTCCATTGTTGCTCGCGGTCACCGCCTTCGCGTTTACGTTCCCTTTGGCGAAGCGTGGTTCCAATACAGCACGAGAAGGCTGAAAGAGAATCCGGACCTGGTGCAGGACTACATCAAGGGCCTGTTCCGCAAACACAAGTAACACGACAAACAGGTGTACTGTTATGGAATTGATCGTGCTGGCACCGGGCGAAGGAAGAATCTCGACCTGCCTCTATTTGAACATCGAAGGCACCGGCATTCTACTGGACTGCGGCCTCGACCCCATGCGCTGCGGTGATGAGGCCTTACCGGATTTCGATCAGCTACACGGCTGGCCCGTCGACTGGATTCTGCTGAGTCACGCTCACATGGACCAGGTAGGCGCCCTGCCGGTGGCTGCACGCCGCTGGCCGACAGCGGGTATTCTTTGCAGTCATGCGACATGGGATCTTGCTCGCCTGCAGTTGATGCGTCACGCGTCCCTGACCAGTGACACCTTCTATGCCGGCAATAGCGAACACTATCCCCCCTTTGAAGTCAGCGAGGTGCAGGAACTCGAAGCGCGAGTAAACTTCATCTCCCGCGGCGAGCGCGTTTTGCTGGAAGGTGGATACAATCCGCAAAAGGTTCCAGTGGCAGCATGGGATGCGGGCCACATCATGGGATCATTGGGATTCCGCTTTGAATGCGATGAGCAAAGCGTGTTCTACACGGGTCACACCTGCGCCCGTCCACAGAGCGTGATACAAGGAGCCGTCTACCCTTCGGAAGCCGACATCGTTATCAGCGAAAGCACCATAGCCTGGTCCGATAAACACATCGCGATGACCAGACGTGACGAAATCGAGCGCATGGCAGAAGCCATTGCCGAAGTAGCAACTCTGGGCGGATCCATCTTGATGCCAGCGTTCAACATGGGACGCGCCCAGGAGATCCTCTACGTGTTACATCACCTGAAGCGCAAAGGGCGCATTCCGCCCTTGCCCGTGTTCCTCGGTCGAAGCGCCTGGGAAATCGCGCGTCTCTACGACTTCCACGCGCAGGAGGATCGCCGCCTGCTGCCCGATTTCCTTTTCGAAGAAACCCTGGTAGATGTCTTCGACAACGAGATGGTGAATCATCTGGACAGCCACGGACAAGCCATCTATCTAGTGCCCTCCGGCATGATGCGCGAAGGTAGCCACTCCTGGCTGCTGGCAAAGCGTTTTGTATCACAGTCGCTCTCCGGCATTTTCTTTGTCGGACACGCCAGCGAACAAAGTCCCGCAAAGAGTCTGTATCGCGCCAGCCGTGGAGGATGCATCGAATTCGATGGAGAGCCGACGCCCGTCCACTGCCGCGTTGAACGTTTCCTGTTCAACAGCCATAGCAACCGGCACGAACTGGTCGAAACGCTTGCACGCATTGCACCGGCAGAAATCGTACTACTGAACGGGCGCAAGGACTCCGCCGAGGTATTGGCAACTACGCTGGGCGAGGTTCTTCCCGAAACCAAGGTCCTCATTCCGCAGATCGGTGAGATTCAGGAGCTGATCGGCCGCACAAACCAGGAGTAGCATCTTCCCGGCTCGCACCATTTTCCATCCCCGCCTGACGCGTCAACTCTTGCGCCTGGCTCTACCCGTTGTCCTCTCCCAGCTGTCACAGACCGTTGTGGGCATCGTCGACACCATGATGGTGGGACGCATCTCAGTAGAAGCTCTGGCCGCCGTCGGGTTATCGGGACTTGTCTGCTGGATGGTCCTTGGCTCCCTCAGCCACTTGGCCATGGGAACTCAGATCCTGACGGCTCGACGCACCGGCGCAAAATCAACAAGTGAAGTAGGACAAGTGCTGCAAAGTGCTCTTCGTCTGGCAGTGCTTCCCGGAATTCCGCTGACCCTCATCTTGTGGTACGTCACGCCCTTCTTGTATCACATCATTCTTGGAGGTGATACAAGTGAATTGAATACTCTCTGTATCACATACACGCGCTGGCGTCTTCTTGGAATTACACCCTTTCTGTTGATCTCGGCCTTCAAGGGATTCTTCAACGGTATTGGTGACACAAAGCAGCACATGCGTGTCAGTATCATCATTAACCTGCTCAATATCCTCTTCAACTGGCTGCTGATTTTTGGTCATGCAGGTTTCCCTGCAATTGGGGCTCCAGGCGCTGGCATGGCCAGTGCAATCGCCACGGCCTGTGGCTGTCTGTTCTTCCTCTACTTCGCCCATCGAGAAGAGATCGGCAACCGCTTCGGAGTACAACTGCTTTCCCTGTTTGGTCGCACGCATTCGCTCAAGGTCTTCGCGCCCAATGGAATGCGTGCTATACTGCGGCTCTCCTGGCCTTCGGCAACACAGAATTTTTTTGTGATGTGCGGCTTTGCCTGTTTCCTGTCCTTCATGAAGAGCGCCGGAACGCCTTCGCTTGCGGCCGCCAACGTGGTGATTACCATCCTCAGCTTTTCTTTCATGCCTGGCTTCGGCATCGGAATTGCCGCCAATACACTGATTGGACAGCTGCTGGGAGCTGGCTCGAAGAACGACGCACTCCTGGCAGGACGCGAAGCACAGAAAGTGGGCGCACTACTGATGAGCTTGGTAGGCGTGTGTTTCCTGTTGTTTCCAGATCAGCTATTGAGTTGGTTCACAAGTGACGCGGAAGTGATCGCGCTGGGCCGCTGGCCACTTCGCCTGCTAGGCGCATTCCAGGCTTTCGATGCCTGGTGCATGACGACGGCAGGCTGCCTGGAGGGCGCGGGTTTGACGCTTTTCGTGATGAAAGCAGAGCTGGCGATCAACTGGCTGTACTTCATCCCAGCCAGCTACATCGTGATACACCTGCTGGAGGGCGGCATTCGCGGTGCCTTCCTGTGCATGGCCGCGTATCTGGTATTCTACGCACTTGTGCTGGAGTTGCGCTTCCGCAAAGGCGACTGGCTACACCGCATCGTCTGAATCACTTGGCGGCGAGGATCTCCTGCGCACGGTCCGTCTGATTCGGAAACAGGTCCCTGGGAACTGCCTCGCGCCCAAGAGCCGAAAATACCATGTGACGCGCACACTGGCTCGCGTCGCCCTGACAATAGCGTCGCTTCATGCTGTTCGCCAAGCTGGGCATATTTGCCATCTGATCGTTGAAGAAGGGGCAGCCGGATAAGCACTGACAGTCGGCCATGATTCGCCTCCGATACTGAAGCCTCCCACCTCCAGGAGGGGTAGCAATGTTATCGGAATAGTGGCAACAAGGATTCAGTTGTTATTCAATTGTTCGGGGTCAACGAAAAAGAGCTGTCCCTCTTCGTTTCCCACAAGCAGGCGATCCCCGAGCCAGCAGAGTGACTCACACTGTCCGGCGCGCAGGCTCAGCCTGCGGACCTTCCCCTCCAACCACTGCCCCGGCCTGCCTTCGCAGACCAGCAGACTTGTGTAGCTCAAAATGGCCAGGCGGCTCTCATCCCGATTCAGATCCGCCGCCGTCACCAAACCGGCGATTCCCTCCTCGAACGTGACTTGTAAACAGCCCACTTTCGTTAGCGGATGAATGATGCCGGCATCAAAGGCCGTGAACCATGCACCCGCTGTATCACGTGGCGGATCCAATCGGTACAGGCAGGCATTCTGGTCGCTACGATGCTTGGTAAGAAACCACATACGCCCCTCACCAAAGAAACAGGCTTCACAATCGTGATTCATCGCGCTGTCCGGCCAACTTGTCTGGTCCGGCCAGCAGAAGTCAATGCGGCGTAGCACACGGGCTTGTTTCACGGCAAAGGGATCCGGCTCGGGTAGCACGTAGATAGCCAGATCGCGACGGGCATTGCCATTGTTGCCAAAAGCACCAATGATCAGGTTTCCGGCATCATCGACAGCGATATCCTCCCAGTCAATGTTGTCAGCACCGGCAAGATGCAAGCCGTCGTACTCATCCGTCCACTCCGGCTGTAGCAGTCTGCCTCTGGAGTCCACAGCGAAAATGCGTGCTGTATCACCAGAATCATTGAGCGTCCAGAGTACGCCTTCGTGAACCCGGCTAGCAACCATCCCGCTGTTCTCGTTGATCATTGTAGAGGAAAGCGAATCCGCCGGCTCAAGAGCAAGTTGCGCCTGGAGCACATTGGCAGCCAACAACATCCACAAAACCCTCATGGAAGCCTCATCTCGTGTCACAGACGGTTAGTGTGCAAAGGACTCCAGTACAACAACACAATAGCCCGGAAGCTCAATGGCACCCTCGGGAACGCGCCCCTCTTCGGTTTTCAGCAAAGGCGGTGTACCGTCGGCAGTGTGTATCACGACATGCCACAACAGGCCTTCTCCCACTTCAGGAGGAGTGAAGGTGACGGGCTGATGCCAGAAGTTCATGGCAACATAAAGGTCGTTCCAGCACAGAGAAGACTCACAGCGATAGGCATTGATCCGGCCTTCGCGGCGCAGGCGGCGCTTGAGCACATCGCCATGCAGACGCCAGGCAAGGCAGCGTGAACCGGCGCCGAAATCCGGCTGTTCGGGAAGAACACCATGCCAGCTGATTTCCTTCTCACCGCCGTCTGTGAAGAAGGACTCGCGCCTCAATGCAGCGTGATGCTGCCGGAAAGCGATCAGGCCGCGCGTAAACTCAAACTGGACCCTGTTTGTATCACGGTCCTTCCAGTTAATCCAGCCAAGCGGATTGTCCTGACACCAGGTATTGTTATTGCCGCGCGTGCTACGTCCGATCTCATCTCCCGCCAGCAACATGGGCACGCCCTGAGCCAGAAAAAGCAAGGTCAGCATGTTGCGTTGCTGTCGCTGACGCAGCTCGTTTATTGTCGGATCGTCACTGGGGCCTTCGATGCCACAGTTCCAACTGTAGTTGTCGTTGGCACCATCGCGATTGTTTTCTCCGTTGGCCAAGTTGTGCTTCTGGTTGTAACACACCAGATCAGCCAGCGTGAAGCCATCGTGCGCCGTGACGAAGTTGATGGAATGCAGGGGGCGTCGTCCGCTACTTTCGTAAAGATCAGCACTGCCCGTGAGACGCGTAGCCGCACCGGCAATCATTCCGGCTTCGCCGCGAACCAGACGCCGGATGTCATCGCGGAAGCGACCGTTCCATTCGGCCCATCGTCCATAAGAAGGGAAGCTGCCCACCTGATACAATCCACGCGCGTCCCAGGCCTCAGCGATCAACTTCACATCCGCCAAAATGGGATCCAGCGCAATCTCCTCGAGCACAGGTGGATTTGGTAGCACGGCGCCGTTTGAATCACGGCCCAGGACCGCCGCGAGATCGAAGCGGAATCCGTCCACGCCCATCTCCGTAACCCAGTAACGCAGACAGTTGAGAATGAAGTCGCGCACGACGGGGTGATTGCAATTGAGGCTGTTTCCGCAACCGGAGTAATCGCGGTAGTTTCCGTGACCATCCATCATGTACCACACAGAATTGTCCAGACCGCGCATGGACAGTGTGGGTCCGGCAAGACTACCTTCGCCCGTGTGATTCAAAACGACGTCGAGAATGACTTCGATCCCCGCGCCGTGCAGGGCATCCACCATGTAGCGGAACTCGTTGATGGCTTCCAGCGGATTGCCATCCACAGAATAGCGTGCGTTCGGTGAAAGCAGGCCAATGGGATCATAACCCCAGAAATTGCGCAGAATCTCATCGCTGACCGGACTACGCCTGAGATAGGAGTCGTGATCGAACTCGTGCACGGGCATCAACTCGACAGCATTGATGCCCAGATCCTTCAGATACTCGACTTTCTCCGCCAGCCCCGCATACGTTCCTGGTGCCGTGACACACGAGGAAGGATCCATGGTGAAGCCGCGAACGTGCAGTTCGTAAATCACCAGGTCGCGCATCGGACGACGGATCGGCACGGGATGACGCCAGCGAAAATCGGGCAGCGGAAACAGCGCGTGATACTCAACGCGTTCGCCGCGCTGAGTACGCATCATCGCGCGGGCGTAAGGGTCTGCCAGGTTGTGTGCTGGACTGAAGCGGTGAATGGGTTCACGCGGGCCGTCGGCACGCCAGGCGTAGCGAATGTTTGAGCGCAGCCCACCTACTTCGATGTGCCACACAGATCCGGTTCGATTCAGTCGCTCGTCTAGTTGAATCTGCAGGGCTTCCACACCAGTCTCGGGATTCATCAGAATCAGGCTGACGCGCGTAGCGCTACTCGAGAAGACGGCGAAATTGTACAAACCCTGATGGTTGACTTCTTCTACCAGCTGTGCACCGCGATTCAGCGCGCCATGCCATGCGTGACTGGCTCCCCAGGGCGTCGGTCGCCCGCGATGAAAACGCAGTTCGTCCCCATCAGCCAGCACAGCCCGTGGATCTCCCAGCAGACGAAACTTCCACAGACTCTGATCGTGCAGCAACTCGTTGGGCATGCGGACTCCCTAAGACTCAACGCTCGCCGAAGAATGCAGAGAGCGCACGCACCATCATGTCCTGATCCGCTGCACCACCACACTCGCGGATGCTGTGCATGGAGAGAATAGGATTGCCAACATCCACCGCACGCATCCCTAGTCTAGCAGCGGTCTGCGGACCGATTGTACTTCCGCAGGGCAGGTCGCTGTGATGCACGTAGGTCTGACATTCGACACCTGCCATTTCGCACCACCTGCGGAAATGGGAAGCAGATAGGCCGTCACTCGTGTAGCGTAGATTCTGGTTGATCTTGACTACGGGGCCCTTGTTCAGGAAGACCTGGTGCTGTGCGTCGTATTTACCAATGTGATTCGGATGCAGCGCGTGTGCCGCATCGGCACTGACGAGGAAGCCTGCGGAAAGCGCCCGCAGCAGCTCTTCGCGTCCGCCGTCCTGTGCCAGTGTGACACGCTCCAGCACGGAAAGGAGGAAACTCCCCTGAGCACCCTGGGCACTCTGTGAGCCGATTTCCTCATTGTCAAAGAGCGCGGCAACGCAGGTGGCTTTCACATTTCCGCTGCGGCCAGCTTCCAACAAAGCCTCAATAGACGCGTGACACGCCGCCAGATTGTCGATTCGACCGACGGCATAGTACTCATCACCCGGTCCATAGAAGCTGCCGGACTGTGTATCACAAGCCAGGAGTTCGAAGGCGCTGACATTCTTCACATCGCATCCCAACTCGGCTGCCAGCATGCTGAGCAATCGTCCTTGCTCGGGAAGACCATCTTCAACGGCCGCCAGCAACAAAGGTAGGTGTGCTTGCTTCTCCAGCTTGAGCCCGTTGGAATTCACCTCGCGATCCAGATGAACCGCCAAGGTGGGAATTCGCAACAGCGGTCGTTGCAGATTCACCAGTCGTGTCACAAATCCGTTTGTATCACGAAGTACTACTCGACCGGCTAGAGTAAGTTCGCGATCGGCCCAGGTAGCCAGAATCGGGCCACCGTAGACCTCTACGCCCAATTTGACCATGCCACCGGCGCGCTGTTCGCCGTGAGGTTTGACGCGCAGACCCGGTGAATCTGTGTGGCTGCCGACAACACGAAAACCGCCTGTTGCCGCAGATTCACTTCCCAACTGAAAGGCGATGAGACCTGTTCCGTTGCGTATCACATAATGGCAAGCACCGGCTTCCAGCTTCCATGAATCAGTCTCGTGGAGCTCTGTAAATCCGGCCGCTTGCAAACGTTGTTCTGTCTCAAGGACTGCATGCCAGGGTGTGACACCAGCATCGATGTACTGCAACAAGTCTTCCGCGCGTGCGCGGCTCAAATCGGGAGTGCGAAGTTCGCCAGTCATAGTTTGCCTTTACTCGATCTTGCCGTTGAACCAGTAACACATGCCCAGCTCCATCTCGTCGGACAGGTACTCGTGAGCGGGCAGCACGCGCATTTTGATCTCGGCCTCCAACAGCGAGGGACCGGAGTATTCACCCTGATAACGCCACACACCGGGATCCTCGGCCTCGCCCAGAAGCTTGCAGTTGACAGTAGTGATCTTCTTGCCGTTGCGAATGAAGAGCTGCACGCGTACCTGGTCGGGACTCAGCAGGCCCAGATAGAGACCGGCTTCGGCCTGAACGCGATCATTCTCTCGTTTCGCATGCAGGAAGGTATCGGTCATGTGATACCAGAAGCGATTCAGCTCGCGCTTGTATTCCACAAAAGCTCGCAGCGATTTCCAGTCTCCCTCGCGGGCACGATCGCCCTTTCCGATGGCGGGGATGTAGTACTGATTCACGTAGTCGTTGACCATGCGGCTACTGCTGAACTGCGGCGTGAGGGTGATAATGCTGTCCTTCATGGCGTCCACCCACCCGTGAGGAACGCCGTCTGTATCACGATCGAAGTACAGGGGCACAAGCTCCTTCTCGAGAATCGTGTACATCGACTTCACATCGTAATAGTCTTGAATACGGTCGTCGCCGTATTCAAAATCGCGACCGATGCGCCAGCCGTTGCGCTCGTTATAGCCCTCAACCCACCAGCCGTCTAGAATGGAGAAATTCAAGTTGCCATTGGGGCAAACCTTCATTCCGCTGGTGCCGCTGGCTTCAAGCGGACGACGAGGATTGTTCAGCCACACATCGCAGCCCTGCACCAGATAGCGCGCCAGACTGATGTCGTAGCCCTGAAGAAGTATCACGCGGCCATGGAATTGCGGCATCAGGCTGACTTCGTGAATGCGACGAATCAGCTCCTGACCTGGACGGTCGGCGGGATGCGCCTTGCCGGCAAATACCAAGGTAACGGGCTTGTCGATGCTGTTGAGAATGCGATCCAGACGATCAATGTCATCGAAGATAAGCGCCGCGCGCTTGTAAGTGGCAAAACGACGAGCGAAGCAGATGAAGAGCGAATCCTCGCGAACGCGTGATACAATCTCCTCAACCGGATGTCCACTGCCGCCGAGGCGCTGCCGGATATTGCCGCGCACCATCTCCACCATTTGCTTCTTCAACTCGACGTGGCGGTCCCAGACTTCACGATCCTCAATGCCGCGTATCACCTCCCAGGCCGGTTGGTCAAGCAGCTTCTCTTCCCAACACTCGCCCAGTTTGTCGACAAAGAGATCGCGGAAGGGCGCGCCAACCCAGCTGGCCGTATGGATACCATTGGTAACGTGATCGATGGGCGTTTCGTCAATGGGCACCTGGTGCCAGAGGTGATACCACATGTTCCGGCTGACTTCGCCGTGCAGCTGTGATACACCATTGGCAAAGCGCGAAAGGCGAATGGCCAACGCGGTCAGGCTGAAGACCTTGTAGCCGTGCTGATCGGCCAGGGTGCCCAGCTCCAGCAACTGGTGGAACTTGATGTTGTTGCGCTCGCAGTAGGGACGGAAGTACTGATGCAGACGGGGCAGCATGAAGGCTTCGTTGCCCGCTGGCACCGGCGTGTGCGTCGTGAAGATGGTATTGGCCGCAACAGCCTCGGCAGCTTCACCAAAATGAAATCCTTCGCGAAGCAGCTCGCTGATACGCTCCACGGCCAGGAAGGCACTGTGTCCCTCGTTCATGTGCCACACGTCAGGCGTGATCCCCAGACGGCGCAGCATGCGCACACCGCCGATACCAAGAATGATTTCCTGCGCCATGCGTGTATCACGGTCACCGCCGTAGAGCTGCCAGGTCAACGCCCGGTCATCGCTGCGGTTCTCCTCGCAATCGGCATCCAACAGATACAAGCGCGAGTTACCGACAACCACCTTCCAGACACGCAGAAAGACATCGCGCTCGGGCAGCTCAACGCTGACGAGTATCGGCTTGCCGTCCTCGTCAAAAACCGGCTGCACAGGTAGATCCGCCAAGTCGATCAGTCGCATTTCATGCTGCTGCTGACCTTGGGTATCAATACGCTGGGTGAAGTAGCCCTGACGGTACATCAGACCGACACCAACAAAGGGTAATCCCAGATCGTGAGCGCTCTTGATGTGATCGCCGGAAAGCACGCCAAGGCCGCCACTGTAGATGGGCAGACAAGTGTGAATGCCGTACTCGGCTGAGAAGTAGGCGATCTGACGCTTCTTGAGCTGCTTGGGCGTGCGCTTGAGTGCCGCCTTCAGCTCCTTGTCAATGAGCTGCGTAACCGTCTTCAATTCCTTGGCGAAGTCGGCGCTGGCGGCCAGTTCGGCCAATCGCTTCTCCGTGAGCCCGCGTACTACAAGCACCGGATTTTCCGTCTGATCAAAATGCTCAGGATTCAAGCTGCGAAGGAAAGCCTGGTACCAGGGCTTCCAGCACCACAGCATGTCCCTCGAAAGGTCGAGCAATTGGTCGCGCAGTTGTTCTGTGTTCATGTTCGGTCCGTCCTGGTTCATGGATTGTCAAGATCGGTGTTTGTCCCTCGTGATACGATCCACGAGGGTCGTCACAAGAGACAGCAGCAGACTGCCCCAAAGAGCAGCGCCGAATCCGTTGATCGAAAAACCGGGGCCTGCCAGCCATGCAGCTAGCTGGAAGCAGATCGCGTTGACAACGAAGGCGAAGAGCCCCAGTGTGATCAGCGTGAAAGGTAAGGAAAAGATGTGCATTAGCGGCCGCAGTGTGGCGTTGACGAAGGTCAGTACGAAGGCCATGATCAAAGTGGCTGGCCAGCCGCTGGAGATGAAACTGTTCTTCATGATCTGCAGAATTACCAGCAGCCCGAAGAAAGTGATCAGGATGCGTCGCAACATGTCTGGCTTTCCTCCGCGGGTTGATGTGTACCGTTCAGGCGCGTTGCAATCAAAGCTTTCAATCCGGGCATTTCACGCTGCATGCGTAGCCGTCCGCGCTCGTAGTACTCCAGCATAAGCCCTCGGGACCAGCTCTTCAGAATCTTCCGCCAGTTGTTGAACACCAGCGGCTCGTCGGCGTATGGCTCCACCACTAGATCAGCAAAGGAAGCCATGTTGCGATACCGTCGGTACAGCTGCGGCAAGTAGATGGAACGATAGACCACTTGTGGAAAGGTCCGCAGATAGGCGGGACTCACCAGGGTATTCATCTCCAGGCTCGATACCAGCACAACACCGTCGGAGCCGATCACGCGCCGTGCTACATCGGCAGGCACATTGTTGACGATGCCGCCGTCTGCGTACAAACGCCCGCCAATTTCGATGGGTGGATAGATCAGCGGCAGCGCACAGGAAGCACACGCCACTGCTGCTGTGTCACCGTGACACACGATTTCCTCGGTGCCCAGTTCCAGATCCGTAATCACGATATGTACTGGAATGGGCAGGTCCTCAAGGCGCGCAGGCACATTGAAGTGCTGCAGAATGCGCTCAATGATCTGCTGAGAGAAAAGGCCGCCGTGACGCATACTGGGCCGCCACCAGGAAAAACGGACCTGGTTGCTGAAAAGGTGAGCGCGAATATCTAGAGGATCCAGACCGCTCGCCAGCAACAGGGCGATGACGGTTCCGGTGGAGGACGCGACCATCATGTCCGGTCGCAGCCCTTCCTCTTGAAGCGCTTCGGCGAGTCCCAGGTGGCTAAGGCATCTCACCCCGCCACCGCCCAAGACCAATCCCAGCATCGGCATTCCATACTAAAACGGGCGGTCCGACGGACCGCCCGTGTGATACTCAGGCTACCTGCCCGTCAGCTTCTGCGCATGGACTTGCCAACTTCGTATCCCTTCTTCACGGCTTCCTGGTTCAGCGGGATCAGCTTCTTGGCCTTTACCGCACTGTTCAGGGCATTCAATGCCGTCTCGAGATTCAGCAGGTTGGTGTAGCCCAACACCGCACCAAAGCCGACCATGTTGGCGATACGCGTATTGCCCAGATCGTCGGCGATCTTGGTGAACGGAATCGGCACAATGTCGCAATCACTGCGATTGGGTTCAACGTCGATCAGGGAGCTGTCGTAAAGGATCAAACCGCCGGGCTTGACCGAACTCTCAAATTTCTCCAGCGAAGGACGATTGTAGGCGAAAAGAATGTCGGGGTTGACCACCAGCGGGCTACCGATCTCCGTGTCACTGATGCGCACGGAGCAGTTGGCGGTTCCACCACGCATTTCGGGACCGTAGGCGGGAATCCAGCTCGAAGCCAGACCTTCCTCCATGGCGGCCTGCGCCAGACAGACACCCAACAGCATGATACCCTGCCCACCAAAACCGGCAGCCAGGATCTCGGGATTCTGGAAACGCTCTTCCACCTGAGTGCGCGCGGGCAGTTCCTTCTCGGGAACGATCACGTCGATCTGCTCCTGAATCTGGCGACTGGTCAGCTCGATGACTTTCCGCTCGCGGGAAGGAGTCTCGTCAATGCGATCGCGCAGGGTGCCCAGCGGGAAGATGGGCAGCATGTTTTCTTCGATCCAGGCGTTGCAATCCACGGCGGGCAGTTTCCAGCCGCTGGGGCAGGCGCTCAGGATCTCGACGATGCTGAAGCCCTTGTTGTCGATCTGGCTCTGCAGGGCCTTGCGAATAGCCTTGCGAGTCTGCAGACGATGCTTGGTGCTGTGCAGCGAAACGCGCTCGATGTACACGGGAGCGTCCAGGCTGTTGATCAGTTCGCAAACCTTGATGGGGTAGCCCTCGTTCTCGGGGTTACGACCGTAGGGCGAAGTGGTCGACTTCTGCTCCACCAGCGTCGTCGGCGCCATCTGTCCACCCGTCATGCCGTAAATGGCATTATTGATGAAGAAGACGGTTATGTTCTCACCACGGTTGGCGGCGTGCACGATCTCGGCGGTGCCGATGGCGGCTAGGTCACCGTCACCCTGATAGCTCATGACGATGCTATGGGGCAGTGCGCGCTTGATTCCGGTAGCCACTGCGGGAGCGCGGCCGTGGGCCGCCTGGATGTTGCCAATATCGAAATAATAGTACGCGAACACCGAACAGCCGACGGGACTGACGAGAATCGAGCGATCCACGACGCCGAAATCGGACAGCGCTTCGGAAATCATCTTATGCACATTACCGTGACCACAGCCTGGGCAATAGTGGGTGGTCTTCTTATCTGCATTGGCCGAACGCTCGAAATCACCGTAGAAAGCGTCGGACTTCATCAGGATTTTGGAGCTCGCCATCTTAGATCTCCTTGCACAGCTGCTGGACACGATCCATCAACTCGGCCGTCGAGGGAATCATGCCACCCATGCGGTTGTAGAAATGCACCGGCTTGCGGCATTCAATCGCAAGGCGGACATCGTCAATCATCTGACCGTTGGACAGCTCGACCACCATGAAGCATTTCACGCGGTCAGCCAGCTTAGCCAGCTCCTTCTTGGGGAAGGGCAGCAGGGTGATCGGACGAAGCAGACCGACCTTCTTGCCCTGCTTGCGCAGCTCTTCCACCACCGTGCGCAGCAGACGGCTAACAATGCCATAGCCCACCAGGACCAACTCGGCATCGTCGCACATGAACTCCTCGACCATCACCTCGTTCTCTTCGATGGTGCGATACTTGGCCTGCAGGTGCTCGTTGTGCTTCTCCAGATCCACCGGCTCCAGATCGATGGAGCTGATCAAGTTGCGCTTGGACTCGGCGTCGCCGTAGAGGGCCCAGTCGCGGCGCGGCAACTCGGTAACGGGCTCGTCAAAAGACACGGGCTCCATCATCTGACCAATGGTTCCATCGGCCAGCACGTAGACTGGCGTGCGGTATTCGTCGGCCAGGTCAAAGGCCTTGCGGACCAGACTGGCCATTTCCTGCACACTGTTGGGAGCCAGCACCGGCGTCTTATAGTTGCCGTGACCGCCGCCCTTGCAGAGCTGGTTGTAATCGGACTGCTCGGGAGCAATGTTGCCCAGACCGGGACCACCACGATTGATGTTGACGATAACCAGCGGCAGCTCGGCGCCGGCGCAGTAGGAGATTCCCTCCTGCTTCAGGCTGATGCCGGGGCTGGAGCTGGCGGTCATGATGCGCTTGCCGCTGCCGGCAGCACCGTAGACCATGTTGATGGCAGCCACTTCAGACTCGGCCTGAATAAAGGTGCCACCAACGCGGGGCATGAAATAGGCGGCGGATTCAGCAATCTCGCTCGCCGGGGTGATGGGGTATCCGAAGTAATAGCGGCAACCGGCCAAAATGGCGGAACGCAGAATTGCGTCGTTGCCCTTCATCAGACTCTTGCTCATGACTACTCCTCCTCCGGGAAGACACCGCTTGCCTGGTAATTCATCGGGTCAAACTCGCTGGGCACACTGGCGCCCTTTTTCCAGACGATGATGGCTTCGGGCTCCGGACAGGCGTAGTAGCAAGTACCACATCCCGTACACTTCTCCCCTGCATACACCGCGAAATGGTAGCCCTTGGTGTTGAAGCTTTCGCTGAACGAAAGCACGTTCACCGGGCAGGCGGCAATGCAAAGGCCACATCCCTTGCACAGTTCAGGCTTGACCACCATGGTCGCCTGTTCAAGTATCCTGCTTTCCATTGATCGCCTCTTTGCTTGTTGAAGCATTGCGGATCGGTCGAAGGCCACCGGCAGGCGGGGCTCAGGTTCGACCGGATTTTCACTGATCTATGAGAGTAGCAAAGAGCAAAGGATCATCAAATGAAGAGGGGCGTGCGGCCCCTCTATAACACTGCGATTTCTCTAGGTTTTCATCTAATGGAGCGATCAGCCGACTCTGGGCAGGAGCTCCTTGTCCTCGGATTGAAGCGCAGGCTGATCCTCCTTGGCAAAGAGTTGCTGGTACTCAGCATGGTCGCGCAGAAGTTCCTCATGACGCCCCTCATGAATCAGACGCCCCTCCTGCAGCCAAACCACGCGATCGGCTTCTCGAGCCGTCGCCTCACGATGCGTCGACACCAGAATGCCAGCCTTGGGTAGCCACTGCCGCGTTCGCTTCCAGAACAGCACTTCCGTCTCGGCGTCGAGCGCAGAGGTGGCATCATCCAGCAGCAGGAACGCGGGTTTGGTGACCAGAGCGCGCGCCATGGCTACACGGCTTCGTTGACCACCCGAGAGACCTACGCCGCCCTGGGCGATCTCGCGCTCGCGGGGAAACTCGTCGGCAACGCAAGCAGTGAGCAGTGCGCCGTCGATTTCCACTCTTGAGATACCCGTACGGCCCAGGCTCACGTTTTCAGCCACGCTTCCTGAGAACAGCAGGTTTTCTTGTGGCACCCAGCCCAGAACCTCGCCCATGACTTCGGGCGCGATATCACTTACCTCTGTGCCGCCCAGATGAATGCGCCCCTGCTTGGGCTCCAGCAAACCGGCAGCAAGCTCAAGCATAGTGCTTTTGCCACAACCTACCGGCCCGACCAGGGCAACGGTTTCGCCGGCGCGCACCCGCAAATCGACCTTCTTCAGCAACAGTTGACCCTCGTCGTCGGCCAGCTCTGAGGGCCAGGCAAAGCTCACCTGCTCCAGCACGAGCTCGTCCACGCACGAGGGTTTGGCCTGTCCCGGCTCGCGCTCCTCCTCCTGCTCCAGCTCCTTGAAGCGATCCACACTCGCACCCACCAGCGTGGTGGAGACGAAGAACCAGGAGATGGTCCATAGCGGACCGGTCAAGCGGCTGAGATAGGTGACAAAGGCGTAGAAATCGCCGATGGTGATTTCGTGACGCACCACATACACCGCGCCGACAAAGAGCACCACAATGACACCGGACTGGTTCATCAGTGCACCCAGCCCCTCCAGCACGGCGCGCAGGGTCAGCACGTTCTTCTCGGCGCGCTCGCGCTGCACCAGCGCCTTGTCGAAGAGAATCTCCTGAGCGCGCTCTGCGACGTAGCTAAGCACAATGCGCACTCCGCTGAAAGCAGACTCAAGCACATCCACCGTTTCACTGGTGCGGCGCTGCCGCTCGCTGTAGTGGCGCTCCTGCAGTTTTTCCGTCATGGTCAGTAGCCAGACCACCACCGGCAGCGGGGCAAAGGCAAACAGCGTGAGACGCCAGTCCAGCGCAAACATCACCGCCAGTGCGAAACCTAGACTCAAGAAAGCCTCGACCGGACGCATGATACCGGAGCACGAATACCAGGAGAGCTTGTCGTCCACATCGATGTCATCGGTCAGGCGTGTTACAAGATCACCGCTTCTGTACTTCACAAAGAAGCGCGTGGTTTTGCGCAGCAGCCTGCTGAAGATGCCCATGCGAATGTTCAGCGAGAAGTGCAGGTTCATCCACGCCCGTGATACAGGCAGAATCCACTGAATGATCTGTTGTAACACGCCCGCTCCCAGCAGGATCAACACCCACTTGCGTGCCGCAAGCGCATGTCCGTCGGCGATGTTGTCGATGACGAATTTGAACATCAGCGGATAGATGGTGTTGGCGGCCACGGCAAGCGCCGTCAGCATCACGACGAGAGTCATACCGCGTATCTGTGTGCGCCACAGTGGTAAAAACCAGCGCAGCACTTTTCGTAATTGTCGCATCTAGCCTATCTCCTCCACGGAGTCGACAATCGGATTCGCTCCGTGTATCACAGCGGAATTGGCATGTGATACACCGTTTCCGTTGTTGCCGTTTTCTTCTGTCAGGTCCTCGCCCAACTGCGTACGGACCAACTCGGCGTACAATCCATCCAAGGCCAGCAGCTCGTCGTGGTTGCCCTGTTCGACAATGCGCCCCTCGCGTATCACAAGAATGCGATCTGCGTGACGCACGGTCGACAATCGATGAGCCACCACCAGCGTCGTGCGGTTCTCGGTAAGTCTGGCCAGCGTGCGTTGGATAAAGCGCTCGGTGCGCGGATCAACGCTACTGGTTGCTTCGTCCAAAACCAACACCGGCGGATCAACTGCCAATGCGCGAGCCAGTGCAAGTAGCTGACGCTGTCCGTAGCTCAAATCGGCACCGCGTTCCGCCAGGCGTCCATCGAAGCCGTCACGACGTCGAAGGATTTCCTCTTCGATACCGGCCACGCGCGCTGCCTGACGCACTTCCGTGTCCTCAACGCCTTCGCGGAAGGCTCGCAGGTTGTCGGCAATGCTCGCCGGAAAGAGGTAGAGATCCTGCAGCACCAAGCCGAATCGACGCCGATACTCGCCCGGATCGAAATCGCGGATATCGACGCCGTCCACCGTGATACGTCCTTGTGTCACATCGCGAAGACGTGTTACAAGATTGATGATCGTGCTCTTGCCGCTGCCCGTCGGTCCAACCAGCGCGACGGTTTCACCCGAACGGATCTCCAGGTTTACATCCTTCAGCACCAACTCATCCGTGTACGCAAAGCTCACCTGATCAAAACGTATCACGCCTGGATTCGCAGGCACCGGCCGCGGCACAGCGGGAACCGGCACGGTTGGAGTTGTGTCCAGCAACTGGAAAATGCGATCGGCAGCTCCGCCCGCACGCTGAATCTCGCCAAGCTGCTCCGAGAGCTCGATCACTGGCCAGTAGATCATGCCCGCGTACTGCGCAAACATGACGAGCGTACCGGCGGTCATGGATCCGTCAGCAATCCAACCAATGCCCATCCACAGCGCGACGACGGTCATAGCGATCTCCACCAGACCCAGCCCATGCCACATGCCGTACTCAAGAAACATGAGGCGCGAGGTAAACCGGCGATAGACCTCGTTGCGGCTGCGCAATCGCTCCTCGGCCCAGCGATTGCGTCCCAGCGCCTGCAACAAGCGCGCCGCAGGAACCAGCTCAGCCACCTGACCGGACACCTCCGCGTATAGCTTGCGCTCTTTGCGGAAAGCCGGACGCAGCTTCTTGAACAGCAAGGTTGTGCCCAACAGCATTAGCGGAATAAACACCAGGGCGACACCGAACAGACGCAGATCCGTACCGGCAATCACCACCAGCGCTCCAATCAGCATCACCAGCGTGGAAAGGATGCGCATAGCCATAGTACTGCACAGGTTCACCAGCCGCTGGCTGTCCGACTCGATGCGAGCCACCAGTGTACCGACCGGATGCTGTTCGATCCACCCAAGTCCAAGCGAAAGGGTGTGCGAAAACAGCTCGCGCTTGATGCGGTTGATAACGTGCACGCCTGCGCGTCCCAATAGAACAGCGGCAACTCCATTTAAAACCGCGCCGCCAACCATCAGACCCAGGTAGCGAAAGGACAAGCCCATCAAGGGACGTAGCTGATCCGAATTGTACTCCGAATTGATAATCAGATCCACCATGTCACGAAAGACAACCGGCTGTGCCAGAATGGTCGCCACACCGCCAAGTGCCAGGATAAAGGAGCCCACAAAGCGCCAACGCCAAGGCCGCAGGTAGGGCAACACGCGCTTCAGCAGCTTGCCAAAGGGCATAGACGCAGTTGCGTCTTCAAAGGTATCGTCGTGATCCCACCACATAAGAAATCCGTAGCTCTGTCCCGAATGGGAAAATGTCTGGAATGTTACCAGGAATGTTGCCGATCGCTGTAACGGAGCGGATCAGCTCGAAAGGTCGCGCCACAAGGCTTCGGCAAGGCCGAAAGGACGTAGCGGATGTGAGAGGATGGTCAAATCATACGCATAGTGGCGTTAGTAACGGGAATTACGGTTACAATTGCAACACCCCAAAGCTATTTTGTATGCCTGCTAAGCAGTAGAGCCACAAGAATAAGGCCCCCGCCAAGGAGTTCCACTAGCCCAAGCCGCTCCCCAAGTAAGATAAAGGCCGTGACAGCGGCAAAAACCGGCTCCAGGCTGAATACCACCGCCGCCCGTTCGGCACTCGTTTCGCGCTGAAAACGAAGCTGAAAGGCGAAGGCGACCACCGTTCCCAGCATGCCGGTAAAAAGCAAGCTGATGAGCAGTTGCGTGTCGGGCAGAATCCGTGCGCTACCAAAGAGGAGCCAGCAGATCCAGGCCAGCACAGTGACCACGGCTATCTGCCAGAAGTGTAGGGTCCACTGATTCTCGGGTGTGGGCAAGGAGCCGGATAACAGAATCTGTACGGCAAAAAAAGTGCCGCTAAGCAGAGTCAGCGACTCGCCCAGGCCAAGCCAGCCACCACCGCGAAAGGCCTCGATTCCCCCACTTAACAGACCCACTCCGCCCATGGCGAGGAGAGCGGCAAACAGAACACCGGGAGCGGGTATGCGACGCCGCTTCAGAGCAAGCAACAGCGGAACGAGTACGATATAGATGGCCGTGATGAATCCAGAGCGGGATGCAGTGGTGTAGGCCAAGCCGACCGTTTGAAAGAGAAATCCACCTGTCATCGCCAGCCCCAGCAACAGGCCGCTGCGCAGTAGTCGCGGATCATGCAGCTTCAAGTGCCTGCGAAAAAGCACCGCGGCCATCGGCAGAGCCAGGCTGAAGCGCAAGGCCAGATATAAATAAGGATCCGTGGCCGCCAGGCTCTCGCGGATTACCGAAAAAGTGGCCCCCCAGATCAGGCACATCAGCGCCAGAAAGAACTCGGCCCTCGCAGCTTTAGCCATTCCGTCTCCATTTTGCAGTTATTCAACAAGCCTCAGCAATCTCGAGTTACCACACTACACTCAAATACTAACGAAAGTATGTTATACCGCATTATGATAACAATGTCTTAATCATTAATTTTAAAAGTGTTAGTCGTGTCAAAATTTCTCTCTAATGTTATTGAGAACACTTGAATGATCGCGCCCTTATCGTTATAGTATAACGTGTCAATCAACTCTGAGGAATCCCATGCCGAGAGAATGTCGTAAAGAAGACGTTTTGAACACTGCCCGCCGACTAATCCTCGCAGAAGGTCATGAAGCCGTCAGTGTGCGTCGCATCGCTTCCGAAGCAGGCCTGACCACGGGAGCCATCTACTCCAATTTCCGTAATAAGGCGGACATCCTGGGCGTCCTCGCTCTGGAAGCCGTCGAAAAAGCCGGTGAGATGATTCACTCGGTCGATGACGCAACGCCGTCCTCTGCCACTCTGGAACAGTGGATCACCGGCTATAACACATTCGCAGCTGACTATGCCGACTACTTCAAGCTGCTGAATTCGATTTACGAAAGCCCTGTGCTTTTCCGCGCCCTCAAGATTCACCAGCGCGAGGCGCTGAGTGAGCTTCGTCGTCAGATTACTACCGGCATGGGCCAGGCGGCTGTCCGCTCCGGTCTTGCCACCCCCGACAACGCCATTTGTACGGGCGTTGCCTTGCTGACTATGCTTCGCATGATGCACTACTCCTCCGTGCAGCATCTTTGCAATGACCTTGAAGTGGACGTACAGTCCGTCGAGCAGGTCGTGAGCAGCATGGTTCGCAAGCTGGCCAGTTGACCCCGCAGGGTGTCGATTCCCCCGGGTCGGCACCCAGATTCCGGGCCTGCCTGGAAACGAATTCCATGTTATAGAAGATTGGACCCCGTCCATGTCGAAGACCTCAATTCGCGACCGGATCATCCGCAGCGCGCGCTCCATGATCCTCGCCAAAGGCTACTCCAATATTAGCCTGCGAGCGGTGGCCAGCGCTGCCGGTGTGACAACCGGCGCCATCTATTCCAATTTCGGCAGTAAGGCAGATCTGGTCGGGGCAGCAGTGATGGACGCCATTGATCGCATGGGCGAGCTCTTCGGGCATGGCTTGGACGGGCCGACCGACAAAGAGCAGCTTGGCATCCTGTTGCGACGATTTTTCGCTTACATCAGCGAGCATTCGGACATGTATCAGCTGGTGCGTGAGGCTTATAACGATCGAGAAATCTGGAACACCCTGAGCGCCGAGCATCACGATCGTCTGATCATGGCGCGCAGCCAGTTCTTCGATGGCATCACACTGGCGATGTTGAACGAGCTGCCCTGGCTTTGTGGCGACCTCTTCGCGGGTCGCAGCCTGATTGCGGTACTATCCGTGTTGTTCTCTCCCAACATGACAAAAACCTGTCGAGCCTTTGGACTGGAGGAACAGTCTGTACAGCGCATGGCCTTGCATTGGCTGTCACTGGACCGCTTCTCCGGCGCGATTCTCGACGGTTCACCCTCCCCCCTGCAGGAAAGGAGTTCTCCCGATGCCCCGAGCCTGTCGCAAAGATGACGTGCTTGAGAATGCCCGACGCTTGATCCTTCTTCGAGGCTATGAGAACGTAAGCGTTCGCCAGATCGCGGCCGCGGCCGGTGTGACAACCGGTGCTATCTACTCGAACTTCCGCAACAAGGCCGATATCCTCGGTATTCTGTTGCTGGAAGCCGCCGAGCGTCTGGAAGCCTCGATGAAGCAGGTCTCCGCCGAAGACACGACCGACTACACTTTTGAACAATACTGTGAAGGGTACTGGACGTTTTTCGACCAGCATCCTGACTACTACCGGCTGATTCTCTACATCAGCGCCCTTCCCCAACTCACCGAGGAGCTGCGCCGCGACCATGCACAGCGGCTGATCGAATTGAGGCAGCGCTGGGTTGGAGGAATGGTTCGCGCCGCGTCCGACCTGGAGGGTGTCAGCGAAGAGCAGGCAGCTGTCGTTGCATCGGCCTTCGTCTCGCTGGCCAACGGCGTCTTCCAGATCAAGTCCAGCAAACTGCAGGTACTAATGGCGAATCCGCATACTTTCTACCGCAGCCTGTTGGGTGTTCTGAAGGAGTATTTGCGCCAGCAGGGAAAGGAGGCCTGAGATGCAGGAGCAAAGCAACAACTCGCGCGAGCAACTGCTGAGCGCCGCCCGTGAGTTGATTCTGAATCAAGGCTACGAAGCGGTTGCGGTGCGTGATATTGCCGATCAGGCCGGATTGACCACGGGCGCCATCTACGCCAATTTCAGCGGCAAGAGCGAGATCCTCGGCCTGCTGCTGGTGGAAGCCATTGAAGGCTTGGCTGGCACCATCGAGAAGCATTTTGCCGAAACCAACTCGAGCGGAATCACGGCTTTCATCGACGGCTACCTCAAGTTCGGTGAGACCTGCCCGGATTACATGGCACTGGCCAATTACTGTCGCCATCATGTTCATCTGGTGGAAAGCCTGCCGCGCCACATTCAACAGCGTGTGCAACAGGCGGATCAGCGTGTGCTGAGCATTCTGATCGGTCGCGAGATTTCTTTGGAAGAAGCCGCACAGACGTTGAGCACCCCCGAACGCGCCCTTTTTTGCACGGCAATGGCTGGCTCCACCGCACTGGGCATGGTGGACGAACTGCACAGTATGGAAGAAGAGCGCCTGCAGGTGGGTGTAAACGCTGTTCGCGAACTGGTGCAACGCGTGCTGAAGTTCGCCGAGGCAAACGTCGACCTGCTGCTGATGGAAGAGTAAGCTGTACTTGGACTAGCAAGGCACCCGGCTTCCACTGAAAGCCGGGTGTTTCATTTTCAAGCAGAACGACGTCCGCGCCGGTAGTCGGGCGCAAACCAGGCGATGGCGCAAAAGGCGATCAGCAGAAGATTGCGCAGAATGGACTTGACGCCGACGGTCGTCGGATCAATGAACTGCCGCAGCCAGCCGGGCAGCTTTTCGCCCATTTCACCAAAGCAACCACAGTTGATGTCGATGTGACGCACCATCACGTACACAAACAGCAGAATGAAGAAGGCCAGCATGCCGGAGAGCCAACTCAGCGCCGCTTTGCGCCAGACGCCGCTTAGCACAGCTAGCGCACAAAGCAGCTCGAGCCAGGGCAGAATGATGGCGGGAAGATAGCTGAGCACGCGCGGCACAGCACGATAGGCCTGTATTGCTCCGGCGAAGCCTTCGGGATCGGCGATCTTGTACACCGCCGCCACCAGAAAGAGCACGCCAAGGAAAATGCGCGCGATCCATTCGCTCACCGGATGCAGTACGATTCCGCGCCAACCCATGCTTCTACTCCCCGTCTGTGACTCCACTCAGCGGAAGCCCCAGCTGCTCCCACTCTTCAATGCCGCCCTTGTAGATGCGCAGGCGGCGGTAGCCGTCCTTGGCCATCAGGCGCGCGAGCTGCTCCGATGTATCACAATCACCGCCGTCGCAGTAGAGCACAATCAACGTCGACTTGGGAACCGGCACGCGCACGCTGCCCGCTTCGTAGTCCTCCAGTGGCACATTCATGGCCTCGCCAATGTAGCCGCTGGCATACTTGTCGGCGCTGCGCGCATCAATGAAAAAGGCCTCCTGATTGCGCAGGAAGTAGTCGACCTCGGCGAATTCCACCAGCGCAAGGGAGGTTTGCTGCCCGGCTGAACTAGTGTCTGCGCCGGCAGCCTGTGCTTCAATCGCAGGCGGCGGAAGCAGGCTGAGGCCTTCGGTGCGAGCCGTATTGAAGCTCAGTCCAAGCGCGACGGCAAGAAGTCCCATGAGAACGATTTGTGTGAATAGCTGCTTCACAGCTTTCCTTTCTACCTCGGAAGGGAGGATTGATGCTTTGCAGGCTTGGCCGTGGCCAGCGTGTTCTGCGACTCCGGATCCTTCACTGCAGCAATGCCATGGCAGAATCAATCACAGCGAATCTCGATGGCGGGAGCATCCGGCTGAATACTGCGCAAGTGCCGGGTGTCCAAGCGAAACCCGCGACTTGCCCCGAGGAATTGCCGCAAAACCGGTAGAACCACTTCGTTGAAGGGTTTGTTCCCCGCTTGAGGCAGTGGGACGTTGACCTTGCCCGCCAACCAGAAGAGCGGCCCGCGCAAAGGCGGTAGAAAGATCACCAGCGGACGCTTGCCTTTGTCCAGCGAAACGAAGCTGATGAACTGAGCTGTACCCGTCGCTCCCGCGTTCGTAGCCTTGACTCTGCGCGGCCAAGCCAGCGAGACCGCCAAGCGGCAGCCAGCGTAGAGCAAGAACCAGGCAGCTCCCGCCCACCAGTTGAAGTTGATCCAGGCCCAGAAAAGCAGAAGCGCACTGCCCATCGCCAACAGGTCGTAGGAACGAGGTCCGCCCTGAATAACCGTGCCAAGCATGACCAGCATGCTGGCGGGAATCAGAAGTAGAAGTATCCAGATCATGTGTTCAATATAGTATGAATGGGCGGACCGGGCGAAAACCAAGGAGGTCCCGCAGGACCTCCTCGACGCAAAATCACTCAGAAAAGCAGTTGATGAACTCGTTAGCGCAGCAGCATCATGCGCTGCACCTTGCGCTGGTTACCGTGACTCAGAGCCAGCAGGTAAGTGCCGTTGCCCAGCTTGCGATCCTTGACCACAAACTCGTGGCGACCGGCGCTTAGCTGACCTTCATGAACCAGCAGAAGCTGACTTCCATCGGTGGACAGCACCTCCAGACGCGTCTGGCCCGCGTCGCGCAACATGAAGCTGACGCGAGTGCCACGCTGATCCGGCTCCGGCACCGCCGGCTGCAGACAGCAGATGGCCTCACGATGGGCGACGACCTCACTACGATCCATGCTCGTCGTATCCGCTAGCATTGCAAATTCCGTATCCGCCAACGTTGTTCGTGTACTCACAAGTAACACCAGTAGAATCAAACATGTGCGCCACATCACTTTTTCCTCCTGAAGACAATTCAGTTAGGGCAAGCACCGTGCCAGGTGCTTGTTGCTTTGAAAATAGGCCTTCGAGGAAGATGCGTATTGGGTATATCAACCAAACTGGATCATATGAGCGGTGCATGCCGTGTTCTGCACAAAGAAGCAAATGAATCTTCGAGTATTAATGAATGCTCGCTCACTAGCAAGCGCGTACAGACAGTTCTCAAGCAAGCCAAGCAGATTGACCTAAAAAAGAACCGACAGGGCGCCCCCGCTAGGGTCCCTGCCGGAATATGCACAACTGCTCGCGCAGGTGGTGTCCTTCTGAAGGGGGCCGAAGGGCCCCCGCCAGTCAGATCGGAACGTGTATCAAGCAGGAAGGAAATCCTACCAGGCTGCAACTCCACTCTTTCGAATCGGCGCAGCAGTGCGGGGGCGCAAGGCTCTCATCCCTCGGTCTCCGCGTCGCCTGATCGCCACAGCTAGCGCCACCCAGAAGGGCGCGTTGCTTGTAGACTGTCTTGTAACAAGGTTGGGCAGATCAGGGCACCGCGCGTAGTGCAAGCTGCGTGCCAATGCTGACACTTTTTCACATCCTCAAGAGAAATCGAAATCCTGTTATTGTTTTTGTTGCGTTAAGAGAAAGTGGGAGGCATTGGCGAATGCGGGCGCCTGCTACGCGCAAAGCGTGCTTGCTGTCCAGGTTTGGGCTGGGGTGTCAGATCCTGCACAGGAGGAGTGGGTTGCTTGCCGAACCCACGGACGGCATTTCTTGATCGCTATCGCGGCCGACACTGCGTGTTGGATCGGTATCGGTATCGATACTCGGTATCGAGGCGCGGCCGCACGGCTAACCATATGTAACCTATGGACGAAGGCGTGCTACTCTTTAGAGCGACGCTGACAGCGATTCCCATAGCACGACTTCGTCGAGGTCAGGTGCGTAGCGCGTGACACGCCTGCGGCGAGCAAAGACGAGTTACTTTCTTTGTCGCGCCAAAGAAAGTAACAAAGAAAGCGCTCGCCTCTCCGACCAGAGGACAGTTGACCGCTGGTCAACTGCCGCTGGCGGGTACCCTATGATTGCTGCTGGACAACGCTCATTGATTCACGCCTTCGGCGTTCATTCTTGGCCTAACGGCCATTTGTGATACGCTGGCTTAGAGGAAGGGCGGCTGAAACAAGTGTAGAATCGGCGGAGCCGATTCTGCCTCTATTCTTCGACAGAACGTCCTGAATGCCTATGGACGAAGTCGTGCATTTTAGTGACGTCGCGCATACTACCACGGCATGAGGCACGGCTTCGTCGAGGTGGATTGATAATCACGGATCGCGGACGCAGCGTTCTGCAAGGATGCTTACATAGGCTCGCGGCTTGTGTAAGTTTTTCGCTGGAAACCTACATAAGCGTGATTTTCTGCAGGGAGTTGGAAGGGGGAAACGGTACTTGCAGCTACTCGGATGGTTCGTGGCTTTCGCGTTGAGGGGCAATTGGCTCCTCGAGGTTGACATCCAGGTGCACGCCTTCTACATCGAGGAAAAGCGCTGAACAGGCAGTAGTCGCGCCGGCGGACGCTAAAACTTCAATCCCCGTTCAGTGGCTGCCGACTCGAAGCGAGTTGGTCGACATCCTTCGTCAGTCGGGCGCTATCATCTCAAGGTCTGCGGGTTCGAGGTATCAGATCTTCTGCTCTATTCCTGGAGGCAGTAGACCGGGTGCATGGTGCATCAGCCAATGAATTACCTCGCCTCGGAATGCAATCGACTCTTGATACAACTCTGTTGCATCCGCCGCCCCGATCACTCCAGCGGCATCGTAGTCAGCCATGTTTCGCTTAGTACGACACCAATCAAAGTAGTCTGCGTGCACCCGCAACTTCTCGCCCATGAGTTCGGGCAATGCTTGAAAAGTCAGCCAGTGGTGGCCTGTGCCCGCAGTACGGTATCCAGCAACACGGAGAATGATTGTAGCCAACTGCAGAACAGCATTGTATGAAGTGACAAAACGGCGATCCTCCGAAAGGGCCTGGATGCTGGAATCAGCAATATCCCGGTCAATCAACTTGAACAGATCACCGATCTCCTGGGCAGTGCATTCATGCCGTCGGAGTCGTTTCTCAGCCAACCATTTCTGCAAGCTCATCTTCGGATCCGATTACCCAAAGTTTCGTATCGCTAAGGACTTTCTGAACAAACGGATTTCGCGAATGAATCTTCGCCATGAAATCGTCAGGCGTGAAATGCACGCAGTTGATTTCTCTTCCAAGCTCTCGACCAAAGGGCGCTACAACGCTGGAAAGCCGCCGCGAGCTGACATTGCCAACGCAAAACAAGTCAAGGTCGCTGCGTGCTCCATCGGTGCCGTTTGCCACCGAACCAAAGATAAAGAGCAATACCACCTCATTGGCGACATCCTGAAAGGCTATTCTCAGTTGCTGCGGCAGGCCGACCGTCTTGAAAACCAAGCTTTGAATTTCATGGAAAATGGGATTCTCACGGGCCGCCCGGTAATACACACGCCGTCCCTCCTGGCGCAACTCGAGTAGGCCAGCCTCGTGAATCCGCTTCAACGCTCGCTGAATCTGCAGTTTCGTGTGAAATAGCCGGTCAACAATCTCGGTCTGATAGAACTCTCGGTCCGGTTCTGAGAAGAGAACTCCCAGGGTATCCAGGACAGCCCGGCTGGGAAACAGATTTGCGACAGCTACTGGATGATGCGCGTTCATGGGCGTCTCGTTTGGCATTATATTGTAGCCATAAGACTACGAATGAAAGTCGATATTGGCAAGGGCTTTTCGCGTAACGGTTTGGCTGCCGTCTCCGGTTCACTGTGAGTTGTTACCAGGATTCTGTCGTGAAGTATCGAGGCGCCAAACGGCAGAGTACTACGCCAGTGGAATGGCCAAAGCTTACTCCGAAGCTTCGACAAGCTGTTCGCGCTGGCAAGCATGCCTTTGGTGCGGAATCGTTTTACGCCTGGCCGGACAATCAAGCGGTCATCGTGATCTTGCCTTCCTCACTTTGAGCCGGAACTCGGAAGGAACAGCTCTGTGCGCTTGGCAATGGGGGTCTTAAAAGTGTTAAATCACTTAACTCCATACTTGTCCGCGAACTCGTAAATCCAATCCTTGTGTGCCCTATGCTTCTCAATTGATCTCACTATTTCCTGAATGGAAACAGTTGAAACGCGGGGTTTTGCCGTAGCTGGAAGAAGCGTTTCGAGGAATGGAATAAACCCTCGCTCGCGTTCGCCGTGCAATACTGAGAAAGCTGGGTTTCGCTCGTCAATTAGGAGAATGAAGGGTGTGCCCTTCTCTAGTGCAAACAGCACTTCGCGGAAATACTGATAGAAAGTCCCTAAAACACAAGTAGGGCTGTCCTTCATTTTGCCAATTAGGAACCCATGCTTTTCCAGAACTTCCCAGTAGCGACGCCCAATCTCGTGCAGATAGCACAGAGAATGGTCCTTTGCAGGATTTCTGCCATCACAATCACCGCGTTCTAAGACAGAACAACCGCCGAATCGCTGCTCGACAAGCTTTGATTCCACAAGTGCAATTGGATTGCCAGCATGCGATAGTAGGGCAAAATCGATTGATGTTGGCTGAGCTTGGTTCTCAAGAAATACTTCTCGATCCTCGTACTCAAAAACACCATTCACCTTACCACTATCAATCTCTACCCCACGCTTCTGTAATAGGTTTACCAGCGGTGATAGGTGGTTCCGGACAACCAGCGGCCCCAGCAAATTGAAGACCATTGCCTGACTACTCAAGCCATGGTGGATGTATCGATGCAGCGGATACGCACGCTTCTGACTTTGCGCAAACTGCTTCTGTTCTTCTATATACTGAACAACCTCCGGGAGAATGATGTTCTGGTGCCAGTCATCTCTAGACGCAAGGATGAAGTTGTACTTCTTGCTTACAGCAAATCGCTTTCGCTTGAAGTATTCCCCCGCATTTTCCCGGAGGTGCTTCTGATATTTAGAGAACATTGGATAGGGCCAGTCATTTCGCATTATTAACTCCTGTCAGAAAAGTGACTTAACGTCTGCTTCTGAGGCACACGAGCTAGTAGCTGCCGACTTCCTACGTAAATCGGACGACATTTTCGCTAGCTTCTCTTGGCCGAAACCTTTAGGCAAATGCTGTGACATTTGCCGTCTTTCGCTAACCAAAGTAAACACTGCCCCGGGCCTGCGCTACCGAGAAACTACCCAACCCAGGAGATTACCCTACAGTCTGCGTTAAACATCCAGCCAGGCTCATGGGCAAAATGGCGAAGCATTTGCATCACAAATGCGAAGACACCAATACTCACTAACAGCAAATAGCACGGAATGCGCAGCACTCAGCTGGCACTCGCCGTGAGACCGCAGCAAACCATTGTTAGCCACAGGACACCCTGTTGAGCTGAAAGTCTGGATTTGGACTACGACCTCAGCTCTTAAAAGCGTACTATGCGATATCTCCAGTATCAGTAACAACATATATTTGAGCTTGTTCAATCCTTCGACAGAGCAAGCTTGAGAAAACTAAGTACTGCGCTGCGATCTTCTTCGTTGGTTTAATGGCCAGTGAGTGTGCTTTTGGATTTCGGACTCCTAAGTAGTAGCCCTGAAATATCTGCAGAAATCCCTTCTGTTCATTTCGCCCTGACTCATTTTCGAGTGACGATAATACTATTCTAGGATTTTCAACTGATAGTGCTTCAGCAGCCAGTTTAGCACCGTCACTTTCAAGACCAGACCGTTCGCGCAAATAATCAAACACAGCGATAACAGAATTCAATACGGCATCTCTATACAAACCACTTCTGAATTGAGCATAGGCACTGACCACAATCCGGCTATGAAGAAGATCAATAATTGAGAAGTCGATCTCAGAGTATGACTGGGCTGAATAATACTTATCTATAGAGTCTTCTAAATCTGGGAGTAGTTCTTGACCTATTTTCCACAATGAATCTGGCATTTTCTGAGCCAGAGTTGCACCAATCTCGTGGATGATCTCATCATCAAGATCATTTGGCCAGACTCGTTTAAGATCCCCAAGCTGTCTGTTGAACACTGACGATAAACAGCCTACTGCGATCCCATCGCTCTCATAATTGTAAGCTTGTTCCATTTCCTTTAGCAGCGCATGAATAGATCGAATAATCCTATTGCACTGTATGTACATTTCTTTCATATCTACCTCAACTGTGGCTAATGTCCAGCTTCTGCGGGCCAGTGGCGCGGCATTTGCCATCAACTCTGTATCACAACGAACTTGCTTGGCCTGCAATTGGCGTTACACACCGTGTGGCCGCAGCAAGCATTTGATCTTCATAGAGGCCCCTCCTTTCACGAGTGACCCGATACTTCGGGTAGTCACAATCACCCACTCAGAAGGAGACCATGAGATTCTATCAAGGCCAACACCGTCACACATGCGGAATTGACCTGCATGCGAAAACAATGTACCTATGCGTGCTGGATGAACGGGGAACAATCTGCTTGCAACAAAACATTCCCACAAGCGCAGCCGCCTTTCTCGTTGCCATTCAGCCCTACCGCGATGACCTCATCGTCGGAGTCGATTGCATGTTCACCCGGTACTGGCTCGCCGATCTTTGCGAAGACGAAGGAATTCCCTTTCTACTGGGACATGCGCTCTACATGAAAGCCATTCACGGGGCCAAAGCCGAAAACGACAAACTGGATGCCACCAAGATTGCCCACATGATCCGAGGTGGCGTCTTTCCCATGGCCTATGTCTATCCGAAGGCCATGCGCGCGACGCGAGATCTGCTTCGCAGACGAACAGCGCTGGTACGTTTTCGCGCTGAACTGATGGCACATGTCGTCAATACCCAAAGCCAAGCCAACCTGCATGCCCTGACTGGGAAGACACAACGGTTGGATCTAGAGGATCCTGGCCTGTACCTGTTCGACGATCCCATGACCAGGGTGAATGGCTCGCTTCCTGGCGGCCTGATCCACGGGCAATCAGGTCCACCGTCTATAGGGCTGCTAAGAAGTCCTGTCCGAGACACGGCACACAGATCTGACGCGTGATGTGTTCTCGAAGAGCGACTTGACCGCCTCCACCAGACGCTCCAGCAGCTCTTCGTGGGTCTTGCAGTACCAGCCCGCGAACCAGTGCTCTTTGATGTACTTCCATAGACGCTCAATGGGGTTCAAATCGGGCGAGTACGGCGGAAGATAGAGCGGCTTGATGTTGTGCCAATTCAAACACTTAGCGTGATGCCACGAAGCATTATCCAGCACCATAACCGTCGGTCGCCCATGGGTTTGATGGTCGAACTCATCCAGAAAGACCTGGAAAACGGCTGCATTCGTCCGACTGAAAATGAGTGTCGTGAACTCGCCCGTATCAGGCTGGATAGCACCAATCAGGCTGTGGCGAATGTGCTTCCCCGTCATCGGACAGACCGGCTTCGTGCCTCTCTTCGCCCACTGGGCCTTCGGCCTTGGGTCCGCCAAGAAGCCAGCCTCGTCCATGAACCAAACCTGAACCTCATGATTATTCAGGGATTGATGCAGGTCGGTTACAAACACTTTGCGCTTCTCGTCGTCGCGTTCGGGCGATTCGGGCCGTGGCACAAGACGCCGATAGCCTGCATCGCGCACCAGGCGGGTCAGTGTGGAGTAGCCAATCTGATGCGCCAGGACCGGTTTGATCCGCTCGTGCAGCTTCAAAAGGGTCCAGTGAGATTCACCCACAAACTCAGGGTGATCCAGATTGTAGAGGATGATCTCCTCCTCAATCTCTGAGACGAGCGACGGTCGGCCAGCACGGCTTGCGCTGGCAAGGGAATCAATCCCGCCCTCGTTGAAAAGCTGGATGTAGCGTCGAACAGAACGTGTGCTAACCATTGCGATATCAGCTATTTGCTCTTCGCTGTGGCCCTTGATGGCCAGTCGGACAACCGCCAGTCGATTGGCCATATCTCTGTCGGCTGTGGCGCGAATGGTCAGTTCGATGTTGGCAAGGCTATCGTTTTCGGGGTTGGGTGGTATGACTTGTCTCATGCATCAAGATGAGACTTTCAGCCGAGCAAAAACAGAGGGTCTTGGACAGAACTTATGAGCACCCCTATAACTGGACATCAGGGGCGAATCGGAATGCTGGACGGAATCACCATGTGCAGAAAGCACGATCGTCCTGCTCGATCAAAATGCTCCGAGCCCGTGTATTTGATTGACTGGTTGCCCGTTGATAACAAAGAAGGTGCTGAACAAGTTGATTCCGCTCCATCCCCGATCTGGAACGAACTGGACAGCTGCCGCTGAGCCTGTATTATTGAATAGATCGGCATATGGGTACGAATGAGTTTCTAGGGCGTTAAGACCCCGTCGTCTTGCCGGTCCAGCCATGCTGGAGCGTGACCCTCTATAGGTGTTTGGCGCGGAATCACTCTGCGCCTGGCCGTGAAATCAAGCCGGGATCAGGATCTCGCCTTCCTTTCAAAGAGCCGAAAATCGGAAGGAATACCTCTGTGCTCTTGACAATGGGGGCCTCATAAGTGTTAGCCATCATCTTAGGACTTGCAAGTGGTGATTGAGTCGCTGAAACAAGATCTCTGTACCTCTTCCAACATCAAAGAATCTCATGAGATAGAATAAGTTTATGCGTGCAGGTGCGAAAGACGATCCATGAACAATTGGAGAAGCGATTGGCAGATAAAGTAAGCAGGCTCCTTCAACGCGAGGATCTTGAAACAGATTTGAAAATCCAGAAGAGCCGAACTGCTCAACTACTGGACGGAAAATTTCAGTGGCATTCTTTATTGCCAATTCACATGGTGAGCTAGTATCTAAAAATGCTCCAAACTGCGCTTCGCCATTTATTGGCGAGTATAGTATTGGCCAGAATTTATTCCTGTCCAACACATTCTTCATTGACAGGACTGGAATTCCAATTGCTGATCTAGATCGTTTAATCTGGTCAACTGCTGATTCCAAATTATTGAAAATCGTTAAGTGATTATCAGATTGTAGAGCTTTACAGCCAAAACCCCACATTACGCCTTCAAAGCTGGCCATAATGTCAGGATTGTCACCCTTAGACGATTCCGGATCGTCCAGATCAATACTTTCGCATCCGGCTGAAATACACAAGCAAGCAACGAAAAGTTCGAAGAGCTTATTGTTGATTTGATCTGTACTTAAAGATTTTGAATGCTGATCTACCACCTTTGCCCTATTTAATAAACGCAAATGTGGCATAAGTTTCTCAAAGTGCTCTGACTCGCTACAGTTGACAATTTTCCCAATAAAGTCAGAATAGCCCATGTACTCCATAAAGTAATCTCGAATGGCCACACGATCTTTCTGTTTCTGAATTTCAGTTTCATACTTTTCTAGCATAGACATTACTTGTAAACTAACTCTTTCCAGACTGGATCCTGCTTCAATTCGAACGCCATTGCTCTGTAGCACACTTTCGAATCGAAAGAGCAGTTCCTGAAGCTCTTCATATGTGTGAGTATCTTGCAATGCACCTCCTAGTATGGCTAACGGTCAAACTTCTATTGCCCGTTCAGTGGCGCGACGCTTGCGTCGCAAGATCTACGGGTTCGCGAAGCGAACCGGTTTGCGCATTGTGGCCGAAGGCCCAATGCTCTATTTCGCTGTCCTGCAAGCGACGTGACGCTGGGCGGGACAATTGCAAGTTCTTGTTAGGCAGTTGCCTTTAGAACTTCATCGACAATGTGCTTTTCGATCTCTGCCCTGCTGACCAATCCAACGAACTTTTGCTCCTTACTTACAACACAAGCAACTGACTGGTTGGTCTTTCTTAGCTTCCTCAGCATTTCAACGATCTTTTCTTCTTCTCTAACGATCACACCAATTATCAGATCACCATACACACTTTTTACACTTCTCGACTCAATTGAGTCGAGAAAAGCGTCTATCCAATCTCTCATCATATTCGGTTCGGTTGTATCTCGTATGGCTTCAACAGGAATTAGACCCACAAACCTATCTCTGCTGTCCGATATCTCGAAATACTCCACATTGGGTAAGTATTCTAGGTATTGTAGTACTGCGTCACGACCATAGTACCTTCTTCTTCCTTGTCTAAACCTAATTCTCTTGACCTTCTTCCTTCTTTCGAACGACCACCCTTCGAGTATTGACACTGAGCCTTTCTCACTTACGGGGCTATCAATTGCAAGATCAGTTGCAGTGTATTCGACAGTCTGCACTTGTGCATTCACTCGGCTTTCAAGCTCTATACCAAAACCCTTGAACTTTGAAATGTAGCCACTTGTCACTAAAACAAGTAGCACCGGAAGAACGGACAAGGCAATCCATTTGGCATCTAACTCGAGCAGCTTCGGCATTTTGATCTGAAGAACCAAAAAGCCAGCCAACAAGAGCAATGAGATTGCAATTGACCACCTTAAACCGGTTTTTGGTAAACCGTCTTTCATGTGTCCCTCATCTGCCTAACATCTGATTCTACGGACCGTGTTATCCCGCCACCTCGTACTTCTCTTGGTCCCGTTAAGTCCGACGTTCGCATTGCGGTATTCCTGTGCATCCAGCCAAGCACGGACCCAAAATCACAAATGCTGCATAGCCATGGCAAGGAAAATCAAGGCCCTATCAAAAATGGTCAACACCCGAATTCGAACTTCTTTGCTGAACGCCAACTCCTTGAACCGCCCTTGTTAATCTCTTATCCTGACAGAGTTTCGTACTTATCAAGACGGACTTATCTTGACAGCGTCAGCGCTCCCGCCTTTTTCCACGCAACCAGCCAATGTCCATTTTCAGATTTCTGCATTCGTACAGATAGTGGCGTCATTCACGTGCTTTCTGAGGGAAATCGGGCCTTCAGCCCCTCCCTGTCATTGGGGCGCACAATCCTGGGCTGCTCCCTATGCAGGGTCGAGGCTCCTCGGCGAAGCCGCGCGTGACTCCTCTGAGATTCCTCGCATCTGGACTGAGCTCAAGCGCAGCTCTAGGTAATGGCGAGAAATCTCCTCCTAGCCTTCTGGATCACTTGTCGAAGAGAAGACGAAGAATCGGCTGCCGATTCTTCAGCCACACAGCCACCCTACCCAACAGCAAGCCCACCGAAATGGCCGCAAGGTCAGAGGTGAAAGCCGAAGGCTTGAACCAATGAGCGCTGCCCTCCAGCCATCAAATGGTGCCCGCCCGCGGCGGTTGTCCAGCGGACAAGCGTCCTCGGGTCGGAGGGAAAAAGCGCTTTCTTTGTTACTTTCTTTGGCGCGACAAAGAAAGTAACTTGTCTTCGCCCGCCGCAGGCGCGCCTACCGCGCAGGTACAAAAGAGAAAAGCGGGCGTTCGCCCGCTAGAAATCTCGAAGGAAGGGCTGAATGCGTTCAGCTATGCTCCGATGCCGACTCCGAAATCGATTTCGATCCCGATTTCGATGAAAAGCGAATGGACGAGAAAATGCGCCTCGAGAAGTGCGCACTACTTCTCCTCCAGCGCCACCTCAACGGACAGAATACCAGCTCCCTTCAGCGCAACAGAGAAGGCGGGATTCCCAAAGGGCAGCTCGCCCTTGCGCTCCTCCTCCAGGTCCAGGGACCACGCACCCATCACTCGCTTGCCGAACAAGAGCTCAACACCAGTGTCCTCCCTGTGCATGTTCCAGAGGCGAATCACCAGCGTGCCGCGCTCGCGATGCAGATGCAGAGAGCTGACGCGCACGCCCTCGCCCTGAACCTCAACCAGCGAGGGGCTATCGGGCAGCGAACCGGGCAGCACACCCTGGCGCACGATGACGGGCACGCGCCACTCCTCGCTGCGGGGAGCGACCTCGTTCACGCCCTTGGTGCAGGGCATCAGGGCATAGTGGTATTCGGCCTCGCCAAGGCACTGGGCTTCGGGCGTGAACAGCGTGGGGCCGGCGTTGCAGTTGCGGCGTGTGGGGAAATCGTCGCGGGAAAGCCAACCCACGGCGCGCAGCAGGGTGAGTTCCATAACCGCCGCGCCCGACTCGTCCTGGTGGGCGGCAATCTCCGGCAGGCCAAAATTGAAGAGCGCCAAGCCCTGCCCCTGCTCCTCCACCAGGCTGAAATCCTGCTGGGGGAAAGCGTCGGGTGCGGGCTGTACCCAGTGTTCGTCGGCGGGGCGCTTGAGGCTGCGTTTGGCCACCATGAACTGGCCATCGGAACTGAGGTGCTCCGTGCGTACGCCGCTGGCAAAGCGCGCGCGCAAGCGATGGTCTTCCGCCTGATTGTCGACGCGCACACGCACATCCACTACCGGGCTGCCGGACTGCAGCTCGACGCGTACCACAACGGGACAGGCGACAAGCTCTGTGTCACGGTTTCTGCGATCGGCACTCAGCGCGCGAGGCAGATTCATGGCAAAACGGGCTTCCAGCGCGGCGGCCAGCGAAGCCTTGTAACACACGCTGACTTCGCCCTGGCAATCGGCGCTGGTCAGGGTTTGGCTGTTGGTGCAGTGGCTCCAGTCGTACTCGTCACCGGCGTCCTCCACATCCACCATCAGATTGAGGTTCTGCCAGCTACGACCATCGCGCAGGTCCTCCATGTCGAAGCAGCCGTTGCCGTGTAACGTGACACGCAGCAGGCCGTTCTCCAGTGTGTTCTTCCTGCATGTGACACAAGCCGTTTCGGATTGTGATACAGGCGACTGCCGCTGACGCAGGCGATAGCGTTTGTGACCAACGGCGGGCAGGTCGCGAGCCACGAACTGCAGATCGACGTACTGGTCCACCAGCTTCTCCGGCTCCTGCGGTCCGTCAAAGAGGATGCGCTCGGCGAAGCGCTCGCGATAGGGTGCGAAGGCATCCAGCTGAGCCTCCCAGCTCAGCTCGCCGCGATAGTCCACGTTCCAGAAGCGCTGCACCCACTGGCGTTGGATCACATCAAAGGGCACAACCTTGTCCTGCTCGTCCACCAGCTCCAGCTCCTCGATGGGCTGATCATCGGGCAGCAGAATTACCATGCGCCGCGCCAGTGCATCACGCCGCCAGGGTAGCGGGTTGAACACCGCCAACGCAGTCTGTGTATCCTGCTCGCGCGTAGGTGCGAAGTAGGGCATTGTGTCACGGCCCAGCCAGCGCAGTTCTTCTTCGGCGCTCTGGAGGATGTGATCGAAGCGCGTCATCATTTCGCGATGCACCTCGTCCACGGAACAGCCGCAGATGGAATCGTGGGGATGGTTCTGCAGCAGCGTGCGCCAGCACTCGTCCAGCAGCCCCTGCGGGTAGTGGCGGCCATAGTGCAGGCTGGCGACAGAGGCGAGCGGCTCCAGCACCTGCTCCAGCAGCGTCTGCGCCAGCTCGTTCTGCTGCTTCAAGTACATGCGCGCGCTCCACACGCCGGAAAGAATGTGGTGGTGGCGTCCGCCCAGCAGCTCGCCCTGGAACTCTTCGCGGGTCGTCGCGGCAGCCTTCAGCGCCGCGAGGAAGTGTGTGTGTCCCGTGTGGTGGAAGTCGCACTCGGGCATGGCCTCCCGCAGCGCGCGTATCACGGCATCAAAGTCGCGCTGGGCGGGATGATGATCGCAGCCATTATTGAACAGCAGCACCTTGCCGTTGGAAGCTTTGGCCAGCTCGCCGATGAGCTTGCGCGCCTTTTCCACCGCCAGGGGCAGGCTGACTTCGCGCAGCGTGTGGGCTTCCCAGATCTCCGCCATGCCCAGGGCCGCACCATTGCAGTAGCCGCCTAGCTGGTTGACCGCCAACACGCGGCTGCCGTCGGGGGCCAGCCACCAGTACTCGCTGCCTAGTTCGTCCAGTTCGTCGCCGTTGCCGCGAGTGTAGATGAAGTTGTCGATGCCCGCCTGCTGCAGAATCTGCGGCATCTGGCCCAGGTGGCCAAAACTGTCGGGAATGTAGCCCACGCGCACGGTGCCGCCCAGCTCCGCGCCACGGCGCAGACCTAGTTGCAGGTTGCGCACAGTAGCTTCGCCGGACACCAAAAACTCGTCGGGCAGGATGTACCAGGGCCCCAGTGAAATACGACCAGCCTCCACCAGCTCGCGGATGCGTCCGGCCTCGGCGGGATAAGCCGCCAGGTAATCGTCCAGCACCGCCAGCTGACCGTCCAGCACGAAGTGCTTGAACTCGCCACCGGCCTCCAGCTTCTCAAAGAGATCGCGCATCACGCGCAGCAGGTTGACACGGTAGCGCGCGTAGCTCCAGTACCACTCCCGGTCCCAGTGTGTATGTGATACGACATAGACTTGCAGGCGATCCATCGTTACTCCACTTCCACGGATTTGCGTGATACACCGTTATCCTCAACATCGCGCTCCATGCCCGACAGCCGTGCGAGCATGTCACGCACATCGCGCACGCCACCAATGCTGAACCAGACCAGCACCACCAGAGAAATGAAGGCGTAGAGCCAGAGATACCAGCGCCAGAAGCTCATCCAGGCGGCGTCGTTCACTTCGTGGGTCAGGTTCCAGAAAGTGCCCACACCAAAGAGGGTGCCCCAGAGCAGGGTCCAGGCGTAGGTCACAATGTAGAGCCAGCGATCACTGCGGCTGAATTCGTCGGTGATGGCCAGCACGCGCCATCCGCGCGCGCTCACCTCGCCGCGCTGGATCTCGTGATTCGTGTCGTACTGGCCGCGGTGCAAGAGTTTGTCCATGTTGGCTTCGCGCTTCTTCCCCGCCAGTGATACAAGCACGTAGATCATGCTGGAGGCCAGCATCGCCAGGCCCCAGAATTCCTGTCCGTTGAGGGGAAAGTCGGGCTGGATCTGGCGTATCACGATGCCGCCGACGGCGATTCCGCTGCCGGTGATCATTGAGGCCCAAGCCGCTGCTGCAGTGCCACGTTTCCAATACAGACCGCCAATGATGACCGCGCCCGAACCGCCGGCGAAGATGGCACCGGTGATGGCGAAGAACATGGCGATGAAGTCGGTCATGCGGAACCAGAGGCTGAAGAAGAAGATGAAGATCGCCACGAAGAGGATGGCCAGTTTCAACGCCAACAGATGCTGCTTGGGCGGTAGCGGTTTGCCGCCGCGTAACGGGAGTATCACATCCTGCATCAGAATGCTGCCCCAGGAATGCAGGTAGGTGTCGTGCGTGCTGATAAAAGCCGCCAACATCAGCGCGGCAAAAGCTCCAATCAGCCCGTGCGGCAGAATGTGCGTCAACACCAGCGGCACACGCAGCTGACTCTGCACCGCAGGATTGTCGAACTGCCCCAGTGTAGCACCGACCGATTCCTGGATGGGCGCGTAGGCGCTGTGATGCATCACGGTGTAGGCCACGATGGGAATCAGCAGCATTGCCGTCGACTGTCCCAGCGTGCGCCAGGTGCTGAGCACGCCGCCCATCTTCGCCTCGTGCGCACTGCGAGCCGAGGCATTGTAGCCCTGCGTTCCCTGCCAGGACATGGCGCCGTAGATCACGCCGAACACACCGATGAGGAAGTACCACAGGTTGAAGTCGTCCATGTGAGAGGTGTGGAAGGGATTGATCTTGCTCGCCTCCACCGGTGCCATCGCCATCGCTTCGGCAATGTGCGTCCAGTTGAACTGCAGCAGCAGGTAGACGAGGAGTATCACGAAAACGGCGTTGACGAAGAGGCCCTGGATGAAATCCGAGAGCACCACCGCCACCTGGCCGCCGGAGAACACGAAGAAGAGGCTCACGCCCAGCAGCAGAATCATCAGCACCGGGAAGGTGGCAACCTCGATTCCGCCCAGGGAGAAAGCGGTGGGCAGTCCGCAGAAATAGATGAAGAAGCGCGCGCCCACGGCGGGAAAGATGCCGAAGTTTACCAGTCCCGAGATGAAGGCGATGAGGCCCGCGAAGACACGGAAGCTCCTGCTGTAGCGCATCTCAAAGAACTGCGATAGCGTCAAGGCGCGCGTCTGGCGAAAGCGGTAGTTGACCCAGCCGGTGACCGTCAACGCCAGCATGACCAGGCCCATGGTGAAGCCCCACCAGGTCTGCGTGAAGCCCGCCTCGTAGTTCATCTCCATCAGGTTGACCATGGTGATGGCGCCCAGCATGGCGATGCCTGAACTGACACTGACTACATAGCGCCCGGCGGTGCGGCCCGCCGCCAGGAAGTCGGCGATACCGCGCATGTAGCCACGGCTGACGAGTACCCCCGCCAGCATCAGTGCAAAGACACCTACGACAATCAGCCAGTCGAACCACAACAGATTCGTGCCCAGCATGCGTCCTCCGAGAGCTAGTTGGAATTGCAGGTAGTAAAGCGACCCTCGTGGGTGATACAGTACGCGCGGTCGTCAGCGCTTGTCAGTCGCGCCTCCCAGCCCGTGTATGTATTGTAGAGCACGGGTCCGTGATACAGGCGCGGCACCGGTCCCAGCGTAAGGGAATCCAGTTCGCTACACCAGTTTCCGTGTATCGCCTGATACTGGCGTTGTGCGTAGTACAAATCATAGAGAATGCGCCGCGCTGCCAGATCGGGATCCTGAGGATCGCAATCCGATTCAGCGGTGTCGACAAAGCGCAGCACGCCCCAACGCTCCGGATAGTGCATGGCGATCAGCCCCTGCGGCGACCAGACCCAGTTGTGCTCCGGTCCTTCGCGCTTTGTGTAGGTCTCGTCCGTGTGATCCAGATCCCACTCGACGCGACTGAAGTTCAGTCGCCACAGGTCTCCCGGCTCAGGTGGCACACGCACACCGGCGATGGGCTTCAGCGCCGCCCAGGGAATGGCAATTTCCAGCGTCCAGCCCTGATCCGTATCACGGGGATCGTTCAGCGTGCCCTGCAGCGCCACCGCCGTCCGCAGGCCTGGAATGTCCCAGCCATTGATGGCCGCGCAATGTGGATCACGATAAGGCTGGGTGATCAGCAGGTCCCATTCGGTTCCGAGCGCGTTGATTTCCAGCTCAGCGTAGTTGTGTGTGTCACCGTCCGGATCCAGAAAAAGCTCGAAATCATTGTCGCGGAAGATCACCGCATCGCGCTCCGTCAGCGTGGCCCACAAGTGGGGTTCTTCCATGCGGGCTGCGCAGTAGAAACAGGCGCTATCCCAGGCCATCGCTACTCGCGTTTCGAACCAGGGCGCGGGTTTGGCATCGCCTTCAATGTCCACAAAGGGCTCACTCCAGCAGACCTGTTGCCAGAGGTCGTCATCCAGCAGGCCGTCGATCACCGGTGATACAGCCGCCGGGCGGCAGTCCAGCGTACGCGGATTCAGCCTGCCTGCGGGAACAGGAAACTCTCCCGCTCCAGCTAGCGCTGGCAGCAACAACAGTAGTAGGAGTCTCATGCCAGGAAATCCTTGATTGATTGAGGATCAACAACTCAGCAGGAAGCAGTCACCATTGTGGAAAGCGCTCTCGTGCCAAGGACATGCTTACTTGCCGCGCAGAAGTTCCTGCATGATCAATGCGGCTGCACCCAACACTCCGGCATCCGCACCGGGAAGCGAGGAAGACACGATTCTGACCTTGCCGCGTAACACAGGAATCAGGCTCTCATCCATGGTGCGCCGTGCAGGAGCCAACAGCCAGTCACCGGCTTTGGCCAAGCCTCCGCCAATGATAAAGGCCTCCGGCGATAGCAGCGCGGCCACGTCGGCAAAGGCTTCACCCATGGTTGTTCCACAGCGCTGGAAGGCCGTACGGGCGATCTCATCTCCATGCTCGGCAGCCTCGAAAATGCGGAAGGAGTTGAGCTTGTCCATGGACACGCTGCGCAGCTCACTGGGAACGCGCATGTGTGACATGAGCGAAAGCGTCGTACGCATAAGACCGGTGGCACTGACATACGCCTCCAGACAGCCACGACGCCCGCAACCGCACTCGCGATTGCCGTGCTTCACCGTCAGGTGCCCCATCTCGCCGGCGTATCCGGAATGCCCATGTACTAGCACTCCGTTGAGTACAATACCTGCGCCTAAGCCGGTGCCAAGTGTAATCTGGACAAAGTTGCTCATGCCCTTGGCTGCGCCGTAACACATTTCGCCCAGGGCGGCAGCATTGGCATCGTTGGTCACTACAACGGGGCAATTGAAACGACGACGTAGTTCTTCTCGCAGATCTACGATGCCCCAGGAAAGGTTGGGCGGGTGCTCGATGGATCCGTTGTAGTAGTTGGCGTTTGGTGCGCCCACACCCACACCTGCGAATGTACAAGGTGAAGCACGTAGGGCTTCGCCAATGGCGTCGGCCAGCCGGTCGAAGAGGACGGTTGCAGGCTTGTCCGACTGTGTCGGCAATGTGTCACGAATCAAAAACTCACCAGCTTCGTTGACAATGGCGTACTCGGTATTGGTTCCACCGATGTCGATGCCAAGGTAGTTCAAGCCTTCGCTCATGATATCTCCTGGAGAGTGATACAAGGAAAATGGCATGGAATCACATGTGACACGCGTCCAGTAGCTCATCCACGCCAATACGTAGGGCGCCGATACAGGTATCAGCCGCTCCGTAATAGAGAAGCACTTCGTCTCGTCGGCGCAAGGGCCGGTCGCCAATGTTTTCCAAAGGTACGATGCCACTGGGAAAGACGACGTTCGGCACTTGGCCCGTCAACTCCCACGGCTCGCGAGGCTCAAGGATGTTCTGTGTGCCGCGCGCCAACACAAGCGACGGATTCTCAGCATCCAGCAGCATTACTCCCGCCTGATAGATATTGACTCCGGCAAAGTGCGTGGCAACGCCGTGATACACAAGCAGCCAGCCCTCTTGTGTCAAAACGGGAGGTGGTCCAGGCCCGATCAGTTCGTCCCAATAATGCGGCCTACCCTGAGCGACGGTGGCAATGGTTTCCCATCGCAGCAGATCATCGCTGGCAGCCAGCACAATCTCACATCCGGAGCGCGGACCACCGCCCAGCTGAGTACGATTAGGGCGCTCCAGTCGCAGATATCGGTTTCCATAAAAGGCAGATCTCCGGGGAAAAAGAACGCCATTGCGCGTATCCGCCTCACCCGTTTGAGCCAGAAACTCAAACTCCTGCAGATCCAGACTGCGCACCAATCCCAATCGGCAACCGTCGTCCACATCCATAGCTACAAGCATGTACCATGCATCATCGAGTCGTGTGACACGTGCATCATACACGTGATACACCATTCCGCCAAACCTCTCAAGGCCCTTGAGCTGGATGGGCGCCGAGTCCATTCGAAAGATGATGCCATCATTGCTGCGCGCACACCAGAGCAAAGTTTCACGACCACGTGTTTGTACCCGTGTCACAAGAACAATTTCGTCTTCATTGCGAACCGCGCCAGGATTGAAAACCGAACTAAAATCGCGCAATCGATCGCTGACCACGGGCAGATCCTCGCGAGTCAGCAGGGGCTTTCGCATTCGATTCATGATCCATCCCGGAGAAGAAGAAGCCCGCCGGCAATGCGACGGGCTTCCTGATTGACTGTTATTCCCCGAGGTCGGGGATGTTTTTCTTCTTCCATGCCGCCAACGCCGTCAGCGGCAAACGCTGCACAGCTACCGGGGCAGCTACAACTGGTGCCAAGCGTCCGTCGCCCTGCCACTCGCGATCCTCACCTGTGTTCCACAGGAAGGGAAAGCGTCCGTCGGCCTGCTCACGAACTAGATCGGCCAACTGACTGGTCACCTTGGCGAGATACTGCTGTTCGCAGTGCAGACCAAAGGCCACAGCCAATGCTGCTACGACCTGCCAGGTGCAGCGACCTGCTGGCGGTGATACAGCGCTCGCGCTCTGCACAACACGTCCGGCGTAATCCACACGCGTGCCGGTCTCTTCCATCCAGGTGGTACCCGGCAGCAGAACATCGGCTTTGAGCGCCGTCGCGGTACGCGCCCAATCGACGACCACAAGACACTCCAGACCTGCAAGCGCCTTCGCCAGCTCTGCATCGGCCAGTGGATCCTCACCCACAACCAACACCGCCTTCAACTCGCCATCGTGCACCATCTTTAAAAGTTCAGACGGCTGCGGTGCGTGATCCAAAGGCTTACGACCGGGAGCATAACGCGGATCAACTCCTGTCAGCGTCAGCGCGGCCAGGTTTGCCGCCTCACGCGGTAGCATCAACTCGGCACGACAACCGGCAGCATTCAGTAGCAAAGCCAGATTCGCTAGCTGACGTGGCACACCAGCACCTTCGTTGTTGCGATCTGCACCATGCAGGATGACCACGCGTCTTGCCTTAACCAGATCAGCCGCCAAAGCTCTCAATGTATCACCGTCCACGCCTGAGTGATCAGCGAGCAGCGAGAACTCGGCACCATCAGCAGCCAAGAAAGCATCCGCGCCTTCAAGGGTTTCCAGACTGTGCCCCATGTCGCGCAGTGCTCGTATCACGGCTCCCCACATCGTGGCGGTCTCACCTTGCTTAGGATCAAGCACAAGACTCGCCATGCGCTGCATTGCCGCCGAGTAGTCTCCGCGCAGAACCAGACTGGCTCCACCACGCACCGCCTGCAGAATCTTCGCTTGCAGGGGCAGGTGATCCTGCTCCAGCCAGACCGAATCACAGAGGATCAGATCCGCTTCCTGCAAAGCTTCGTCCGTACAGGTAGACGCTGTAAAACCAAGCTGCTCACTCAGATCGGCACCCAGGCCTCCTGTGATCTGCGAAAGCGAGGCGATGCGCGATGTGCCCAGACCTTCGCGTGCTACACGGGCTGCGATAAACTGAGTCTCACTGCTGAGTTCCGGGGATACAAACACCGCCACCTTGTCCACACCATGCTTGCGAGCAGCATCCTGCAACTTGTCAGCAGCAGCTCGAATCGCCTGATCCAAACTTGTATCACCACCATCCACACGAGGTGTAATCACACGGGGTGTACGCAGGAAGAGTTCATTGGCAAAGCGTCCGTTGTGACACAGATAGTCGCCTAGCTCAGCGCCCTTGACCACCGGGTTTTGATGGTTGATGGTCTCAATGTTCACGGCACAATTCAGCGAGCAGCTTCCGCAATGGCTGAAAGTGCTTTCCTTATGCAGACTGGCCCTCGCCGGGAAGGGATGCATGATGCTCAGGGCTGCCGTAGGACAGGCATCAACGCAGTTGCCGCAGTGCACGCAGGTGGTCTGCGCCAGCGGGTCCTCCATGGCAGGTTGCATCTCGGTGTCAAAACCTCGATCCACCAAACCCAACGCCACTGCGGGCAGCAGCTGTCCACAGGTGCGGATGCAACGGGCACAGAGCACACACTTGTTGGCGTCGTAGACAATTCGATCGTCGCGGTAGTCCACCTTGTGCTTCTTCACTTCACCCTTGAAGTGATCCATATCCACTTCGTATTCTTCCGCCAGCAAGCGCAACTCGCAGTCGTGATAACGCACACAGCCACAGCACAGGCATCGGGCCTGCTCGTGTATCACATCCTCTGTTGAGAAACCGTCGGCCACTTCGCAGAAACAATTGGCACGTGCGGCTACATCAATTTGGTGCACCTCACGACGCTCGCCGTTGCGCACTACAGCAAAGTCCTCTGGTTTGGGCGCATCCCAGAAGTCTTTGCGTACTACAAAGGGCTTCTTGGGAGCGGCTTCACCACTGAGCCATCCGTGAATGGCCAGCGCTGCACGACGTCCGTCACGCACAGCGTCTACGGCCACCGTCGGGCCGTCGTCCGCCGCATCACCACCGGCAAAAACACCGGCGATGTTGGTTGCCATGGTTTCAGGATTCACGACGTAGGTTTTCCAACGCGTCAGTTCAATTGTGCTGCCTTCGGTCTCGGCCACTCCGTCGAGGACCGTATCCTGGCCAATGGCGGACACCGCCAGATCACATGGCAGCACAAACTCGCTGCCAGCCTTCTCAACAGGACGGCGACGCCCGGATGCGTCCGGCTCACCCAGTTCCATGCGAATGCAGTTGAAGCCCGTGATACGTCCGTTCTCAGCCTCGATGCCGACCGGGGCGGCTAGCTCCATCAGCTCAATGCCTTCTTCGAGCAGGTCGACGATTTCCATTTTATCAGCGGGCATTTCGGCACGCGTGCGGCGATAGAGCACGATTACCTTGTCGGCACCCAGGCGCCAGGAAGTGCGTGCTACATCCATTGCCGTGTTACCACCGCCAACTACGACCACGGTTCCCTTGACGGGAGTGGGATCGTTGGTTTTGTCCCGCAGGAAGTCTGCGCCGGTGACGACCCCTTCGGTGTCGAATTCGCCTGGAACACGCATAGGCTTGCCCGTCTGGGCACCTACTGCAATGAAGACCGCTTTGTGCTCCTGCCGGAGCTGATCCAGTGATACATCGCGTCCGATGGCAACTCCAGTGCGAATATCCACACCGGCGCGACGTACGTAGTCGACTTCCTTGTCGATGACTTCATCCGGCAGACGGTAGCGCGGAATGCCGTAACGCAACATGCCGCCCGTGCGCTCCTGGGCTTCGTAGATCACGGGATTGTAGCCCTTGCGGCCCAGATAGTAGGCGGCCGTCAGTCCGGCAGGACCGGAACCGATAATGGCCACGCTCATGCCGCGATCTGGTTCGCGTTCGGGGTCTTTGTCGTAAATACCGGGTGCATCGCTTACATGACGCTTGATGGCGTTGATGCCCACTGGCTCCTGGTCAACGTCTTCACGACGGCAGGCCAGCTCACACTTGCGCACGCAAACGCGACCGCAGATAGCGGGCAGCGGATTGACCTCGCGAATCAGCTCCACGGCGGCCAGATCTTCGCCCAGCGCGGCCAGGGTCAGGTAGCCCTGGCAGTCCACGTCGGCGGGACAGGCCAGCGAGCACGGTGATACACAGTCGGCCCAGTGATTGGACATCAGTAGTTCCAAGGCCGTGCGACGGCTCTTGACCACGCGCTCGCTGCGTGTGACAACTTCCATGTCCGGTGCCACGCGTGTAGCACAGGCAGGAACCAGATTGCGCCGTCCCTTGACCTCGACGGTGCAGACGAAACAGGATCCATAGGGTTTGAGTTCGGGTGAGTGACACAGGGTCGGAATTCGATCGACGCCGGCTTCATGCACGGCCTCGAGAATCGTCGCTCCCTGACGGGCTTCAATCTCCTGCCCGTTTACTCGGATGCGGATTGTGTTCTCCATTATCGGCCGCCTCACTTCTTGTAAACCGCGTCAAAGTTGCAGCTCGCAATGCAGCGGCCGCACTTGATGCACTTCTCGTTGTCGATCACGTAGGGCTGCTTCCGCTCGCCGGTAATGGCATCGGCGGGACAGTCCTTTGCGCAGCGCGAACAACCCGTGCACTTCTCCGCGTCAATGAAGAAGTCCACCAGCGCCGAGCAGCTGCCGGCGGGACAGGTGTGATCCACAATGTGCGCCAAATACTCGTCGCGGTAGTAGCGCAGCGTAGTCAGCACTGGGTTGGGCGCCGTCTGGCCCAGACCGCAGAGGCTGGCGTCGATGATCTGGCGGCTCAAGTCCTCCAGCAGCTCGATGTCTTCCTCGCGTCCATTGCCTTCTGTGATACGAACGAGGGTTTCCAGCATGCGCACCGTACCCAGGCGGCAGAAGGTGCACTTGCCGCAGCTTTCTTCGCGGGTAAAGTTCAAGAAGTAGCGGGCGATCTCAACCATGCAGGTGGTGTCGTCCATGACAACCATACCGCCGCTACCCATGATGGCGCCGGTAGCCGGAATGCTGGCGAAATCCACCTTGGTGTCGGCCAGAGCTGCTGGAATGCAGCCGCCCGACGGACCGCCCATCTGCACTGCCTTGAACTCGCGGCCTTCCTTGATGCCTCCGCCGATTTCGAGCACCAGCTCGCGGATGCTCATGCCCATGGGCACTTCCGCCAATCCGCCGCGTCTCACACGACCGGCTAGTGCGAAGACCTTGGTGCCGGGACTGTCTTCAGTTCCCAGCGATGAATAGGCCTTGGCACCCTCGCGAATAATCCAGGGTACGTTGGCGTAGGTCTCGACGTTGTTGTTGTTGGTCGGCGACTTCCACAGACCGCTCTCGGCCGGGAAGGGCGGACGGATACGCGGCATGCCACGCTCGCCCTCGATGGAAGCGAAGAGTGCGGTTTCCTCGCCGCAGACGAAAGCGCCTGCGCCCTGTTTCACCTTGATGTTGAAACTGAAACCGGCGTCACACACGTTCGCGCCCAGGTAGCCACGCTCGCGCGCCTGCGCAATGGCACGCTCCAGGCGTCGAATAGCCAGCGGATACTCAGCGCGACAGTAGATGTAGCCCTGCGTAGCACCAATGGCTCGACCGCAAATGATCATGCCTTCGAGCACCGCGTGAGGGTCGCCTTCCAGCACGCTGCGATCCATGAAGGCACCTGGGTCACCTTCGTCGGCGTTGCAGACCACGTACTTCTGATCGGCGTGATACGATGCGGCAAAGCCCCATTTGGTTCCAGTAGGGAAGCCAGCACCTCCGCGACCACGCAGACCGGAGGCCTTGACCTCGTCGATTACCTGGCCGGGCGTCATTTCCTTCAACGCGCGCCGCAGGCCCACATAGCCGCCGCGCTCTTCATATTCCTCAATGGACTCGGGGTTGATAACGCCGCAGTTGCGCAACACAATGCGCTGCTGTCGTCCCAGAAAATCCTGCTCGCTACCGCCGGTGATTGTATCACCATCGCTTGCATAGACAACGTGCTCGCTCAGCACTTTATCACCCAACACATGCTCGTTGAAGATTTCTTCGGCAAGCTTTGGCGTGACACATCCATAGATAGTGCGTGTGTCACCGTCGCGCACTTCCACAAGCGGTTCGACGTAACACATGCCGATGCAGCCCGTGATACCGAGCTCGGCAACACCCGGGTGCTGGCCGACCAGCTCCTGCAGGTGTTTTTGCGTCGCTCCGGCTCCGGCGGACAGACCGCATGTGCCCGTTCCAACAATGAGTTTCTTCATGCGTGCTCTCCTGTCAGGCCTGCTGTGCCACTTGCTCGTTGCGCCTGATGTTCTTGAACAGCTTGCGCACCGAAGCGGCGGTTAGTTTGCCGTGGGTCTCCTCGTTAATCATGATGACGGGAGCCAGGGAACAGCAGCCGATACAGGCTACGGTGAAGAGCGTAAAAAGCCCATCCTCCGTTGTGTCACCGACCTTCACTCCAAGCTCGTCCTCAATCACTTCGAGAATGGTGTGACCTCCGGACACGTGACACGCAGTACCTGCGCAGACGCGCACAACGTACTTCCCCATGGGCTTCAGACGGAACTGGCTATAGAACGTGATAACGCCGAAAATCTCGGCCTCGGCCACTCCTGTCTCCCGTGCGATGCCGGGGATCAGCTCGCGCGGAATGTATCCGTGTTCCGCCTGCGTCTCCTGCAGAAGCGGAATCAGGCGGCCCTTAGCCTCGGCGAGCGCACGCAGATGCGCACCCGGAGCGGAGCCTTTACTATTGGTCCTGGTGGCGATGATGCCTCCCTTCGCCGGCTGCGACCGGCTGTGATGCAACAACTTGCTACCCATTACCCGTGAAGGGTGTATCACAGCGCCCCTCAGCGGAAAGGGACGCCTGGTCATCGGGAGTATCCACCGTCGGGCGGATGTGAATGTTTAAGCTAGGCAGCTCACGGGGTCAATATCTAGGCGAAGTTATCCATCACGCAGTAATGTTAGCCGTGAAATCCACGGGAAACGGCCTCCGGACAAATCCCGGAGGGCCAACCGCCAAAGGTCGAACTAAGTCTGTTCTGTGTAACGGAGAATACACACCCTGACTTCGCGTGAACGAAAATCCAGAAATCTTCACAGAGGTGTTTTGGGCAGCGCAACTGCAGTCGATGACCTATCTTGGGCACAACATAGGAGACGTCATGCGATTCAATACTCACCCTCATCATTAGCTGTCATCCGGCGTAGCCGGCGGGCAACGGTCGTTGCTCGAACACAAAGTTCGCAACCCTGAGGTTCACCATGCCACGGCACTACTCTCCTCATTTTCTTCCTTCCCGCATTCATCCGGATCGCACCGCGGCAGGTTCCTCCCTGGAGGTCCAATGCATCCCATCTCCCGCTTTCTGGCATCGCGCAAAGGCATCATTACCGTCGGCGGCCTCATCGGGCTGCTGGCTGTGCTGCTACAGAAGCTAGGCAACCCGCCAAACATGGGTGTCTGCGTCGCCTGCTTCACTCGCGACATCGCGGGCGCCATCGGCCTGCACAGGGCAGCTGTAGTGCAATACATGCGGCCCGAAATCATCGGCTTCGTCGGTGGATCAATGCTGTCTGCGCTCATCGCTCGCGAATGGCGTCCTCGCACGGGATCCGCTCCCATAGTGCGTTTCCTGCTGGGCATTTTCGCCATGGTCGGGGCCCTCGTCTTTCTGGGCTGTCCCTGGCGGGCTCTGCTGCGGCTGGCCGGTGGGGATCTGAACTCACTTGTTGGTCTGGGCGGATTGGTCGTCGGCGTCGGACTGGGAGGCTGGTTTCTGAAACGTGGCTACACACTTGGTCGCAGCCAGGCCGCTCCAGCAGCAGTCGGCTGGAGTATGCCCTTGCTGATGCTGACCTTTCTGTTGCTTCTGGTCTTTGGTGTACACTTCAAACCTGATCAGGCGATTTTCTTCTCGGCCAAAGGTCCCGGCGCCATGCACGCGCCTCTCTGGATCAGTCTTGGCGTGGGACTGCTGATCGGTGCGATGGCCCAGCGCACGCGTTTCTGCACGATGGGTGCCATTCGTGATACATTACTGATTCGTGATACGCATCTGCTCTCAGGCATTGCAGCGCTTGTCATTGTCGCCTTCGCTGCAAATGTGGCTCTTGGCGCATTTCACATCGGGTACAGCGCAATGCCTGTGTCACACAGCAATTGGTTATGGAATTTCCTGGGAATGGTACTCGCCGGATGTGCCTTTGCATTGGCGGGTGGATGCCCTGGCCGGCAATTGATCCTCTCCGGTGAAGGCGACGGCGATGCAGCTGTTTTCGTCTTGGGAATGCTGGTGGGTGCGGCACTCTCACACAACTGGTTCCTGGCCGCCGGCCCTGACAAGCTTGTGGATGGTACCTTGCAGATGGGTGGCCCGGGCATCTGGGGGCAGGTCGCTGTACTCCTTGGCTTGGTATTCTGCGTGGCTCTGGGTATAACGGCGCGCCAGCGTCGCTGATGGGAGGAAGCATGAACACAACCGTAGACGCAAGAGGCCTGGCCTGTCCCGAGCCCGTGTTACGCACACGTGAAGCTCTGCTAGCAGGTGAAAGTGATGTAGTGGAAGTGCTCGTGGATACGATGACCAGCGTGGAGAATGTATCACGCATGGCTCAATCCCAAGGGTGGAAGATCGTCAGTCGTGATCTGCACGAAGACTGCTGGCACTTGATTCTGCAGCGCTGATGGAAGCCGTGACACAAGGTGTCGTGCTACTTCACTCAATGCACGACGTGTTCGTACTGGAGCGTCTGCTGAAGGGTGCAGGCGTGGACTGCAGGCCGATCCCTGTTCCACGCCAGTTTTCTTCCGATTGCGGCAGTGCACTCCGGTTCAATTGGAAGGACAGGACAGAAGTGGAGTTGCTGCTGGAAGGCGCGGTCATCGAGCACGGCGGTCTGCATGTCCTGTGATACAATCATGATCTACCTGGATCACGCCGCCACCAGCTGGCCCAAACCGCCCGGCGTAAGTGCGGTGATTGCTCGAGTATTGGAGCAGCCGCTGGCCAACTCTGGACGAAGCGGACATCGCGCCTCCATTGATGCAGCCCGTCAGGTGTATCACTGTCGCAGTCGTTTGGCTTCGCTGTTCAACATCAGGGATTCACGCGACCTGGTGTTCACACGTGGTAGCACAGAGGCGATCAATCTCGTGTTGCGAGGATTTTTACACGAGGGCATGCATGTTGCCGTCAGCCCGCTGGAACACAACGCCGTCATGCGACCCCTGCGTCGTCTGCAGCAGGAACGCAAACTGCGTATCTCCACTCTGCCCGCCGACACCTTTGGCCGTGTGAATCCGCAGCAAGCTGCCAAGATGCTGGAGGCAGACCGTCCCGATCTGATGGTGGTGTGTCACGTGAGCAATGTGAATGGCGTGACACAGGAGTTGCTCAGCATTCGGGCCGCTTTTCCCGAAGTGCCGCTGCTGATCGACGCCGCGCAGAGCGCGGGTGTGCTTGACATTGATGTGGAAGAGTTGCAGGCAGATTTTCTCGCATGCTCACTGCACAAAGGACTACTGGGGCCGACTGGACTAGGTGCGTGCTACATTCATCCGCGGCACGATCTTCCTCCCTTGATGGACGGCGGCACGGGCAGTGCCAGCGAGCACGAAGAACAGCCGCAATTCAGACCGGACCGCTACGAGGCTGGCACCTTGAATTTGCACGGCATAGTAGCAGCGAATGCCTGTCTGGAGGACCTGGATGAGCGCGGATTGCTTGCATCACGCAAGCGCGACCTGTGTGCGATACTGCGCGCAGGTTTGCAAACGCTACCTGGTCTTCGGTTGCAATCGCCGCCGGATGAGGAAGTGCTCTGCCTCAGTTTCACCGTTGACGGCAGGTCAGTGGACGAGCTGGCGCTGGCTCTGGAAGAGCGTCATGGAATCCTTTGCCGCCCCGGGCTGCACTGCGCGCCAGCCGCTCACCGCCACCTTGGGACAGCCCCGGAAGGCAGCGTTCGCTTTGCTCCCGGTTTTGCCAACACGCCAGACGAGATGCGAGCAGCCATCGATGCGGTTGCCGATATTGTGAAGAGATAAGTCAAGGGAGACAATATGGTCGAGCGTGTGCGTCTCACGCAGATGACCTCCGCCAGTGGTTGAGCAGCCAAACTGGATCCGGCGGATCTGCAGAAAATAGTCTCACGCCTTGGCGTGCGCAGCTCACCCGCTGTGCTGGTGGGACCGGAGACGATGGACGACGCTGCTGTGCTGAGTATCACGGAAGGCTATGCCATTGTCTTCACTGTAGATTTTATCACGCCGGTGGTCGACGATGCCTTTGACTACGGACGGATTGCTGCCGCCAACAGCCTGAGCGATGTCTGGGCGATGGGCGGCACTCCCTTGGCGGCGCTGAACCTTGTCTGCTGGCCCGATTGTGTTTCCATCGACCTGCTGGGCGACGTGCTGGCTGGTGGCGATCATAGCGCTCGCGAAGCGGGTTGTCCCATTGTTGGCGGCCACACCATCGAAGACAAAGAGCCCAAGTACGGCATGGCCGTCATCGGTCTGATTGACCCGGCCAAACTCGTGCGGAACCGTGGAGCAAAACCCGGCGACCGGCTCTACCTGAGCAAGTCCATCGGCACCGGCATTCTGGCTACAGCAGCCAAGGGTGACCTTATTGATCCGGCTCATTTGGAGATCATGACCGCTTCCATGTCCACGCTAAACCGTGATGCCTCACGTGCCGCATTGCGAGCAGGCGTGCACGCCATGACCGATGTGACAGGCTTTGGCCTGCTTGGGCACTTGAGCGAAATGCTCGATGAGCAGATTGGTGTGACACTCAGGATTGCAGCCCTTCCCATCCTCCCTGGTGTTACTGAAGCGATGAGTATGGGACTCATTCCTGCAGGCACTTATCGCAACAGGCAGACCTTCATCCATCATCTTGTGACACAAGGGGAGCCTGATCTGGACTTAGAGCTGATCCTGAGCGATCCTCAGACTTCCGGTGGTATGCTGGTGGCCATCCCCGAGGAATCCTGTGACACGTATGAGACTGCTGCACGAGAGCTGGGCGTGCCTGTGCACTTGATCGGCGAATTCGAGTCAGTACCGGGAATTCGGCTACTGAAGTAAACGTCTACTTCTCCAACACGACCTGATTCACGGCGCGTATCACACGCAAGGGTCGGAGGCAATGGCCCTCCGCAGAATCTCGTCTACTATCACCAGCCAATAGAAAGACCTGCATCTTTCGAGGATCGTGCCCCCGTTGCACTAGTTCCCGTTGCGCCCGCAAACTGTCGCGCATCACTTCCTCACCCTGAACCAGGCCCGCCATCAAGGGACCATGCACGACCTTTCCCGCGCTACCTGCTGGCAGCAGTGCGAAGAGCGCATGATCGGCCGCGCTGTCCTCAACGGGATTCTGCTGAGCGTAGAAGTCCACAGCCAGTAGCGAGAAAAGAGTCATGACCAAAGCCAGACCAAGGATGATCACACGCTGTTGCGGACTTCGATGTGTTCTGCGAGCTCTTACGGGTCGCATACTCCCTCCAGACTCCACTCCTGATTCAAAGTAGAATATTCCACGCACAGCGCTGTGTCACGATGCACTTTCAACGCAACAGCCCGGCCAAAGCCGGGCTGTTACACACGATGAGTCGTGCAAAGATTATTCTTCCGTCCTTACAATCACTTCCAGTGTAGCACGCGATGGAAGCGTAGGCTCCAACCACAGAGTGTAAGCCGCCTGAGTTGTAGTAGCAAGCAACTGCCGTGGATCACGTGCCCAGATTTCATAGATCAGTCCGTCCATGGCATTGCCACCAACGCTTTGTGTCACCGGCGTCCACTCCAGCAGAACAGCGTCCGGTGCAGAAACTCTTGCATGCAGGTCTGAAACCGCGCACGGTCTGTCCGGCAGAACAGCGTAGAACACCAATCGTCGCAGTGCTGAAAGACTAATGCTGACTTGATTTGTATCACGAAGGTCTGTCCGGGGAACAATGCTTCCACCCCACGGATCCTGCAGGTACAAGTCGACGTCAGCGGGCAAGGACTCTGGCTCCCAACTAATGATCACTGGCCCGCCTGCACTTCCCGTCTGCCAGCCGAACAGATATTCGATGCTGCCAGACTGTTCTGGGCGCAGGTCAAGGAGCAAGCCCTCCAGACCATCGGGCAATAGTCGTGCGTGAAAAGCACTCGTGGGTGGCCAAGGCGGCAGATTGCTTTCACCTAAATCCGGGTCCAACCCTTCTGTGGCCATTGGATTCACACCTGCCATCAGGGTTTGACACTCGGAAGCAGCGTTGCATACACTCAGCTCCACCACCCATGCGGCCCTGAGAGTTGCTGCAAGCAAAAGTGAGAGAAGCGCATACCTGAACATCATTTTGCGCGCTCCAGATCAGCTCCTGCCGAGCGCGTATCACGCAACTCTGATTCGCCACTCTTACTACCGGAAAGCACGGCGTCCTGTATCACAGCGACAACCCGATAAAAGCGCCTCACACCAGATTGAGCAATGCCGTAGTGGGTGAAATAGGTGCCGCTGGTAAAGGCGAGATCCATCCAATCGTAGTCGCCAACCCAGGGATCATCGGCAACTTCAATGCGATATCCTGCAACCTCCACCGGTGAGCCATCCGGCATCTCCGTCAACGGAGACCATTCGAGCCGGACTCCACTGTGACTGCTTGGTCGAATAGTCAAACCTTGGACTTCCGGCATGGCCATACGGGCTACACCGCGCAGAACGAGATCATAGATGGGCGGATCCGCATCCAACTCAAGCTGTAACACATCCTGATGGAAGCCCCATTCCAAGGGCTGATAGCGCAGCACCAAGCGGGCTGTATCACCCACTGCGATTTCTCCAATGGGTGCATTGACCAACGAGAAGACCTCTTCGAGATCCAACGCACGGTCTATCAATTCCAAGGGCCGTTGCAACAGATTGGCAACTCCTACACTGAACTCAACGCTTTCGCCAACAGCCGCATAGACCGTATCCGGTGACACAATGGAGTATGCGGGTCCCGCACTACCAGCGATCTCCACTACCATGGTATCCACTGCACTCAGCCAAGCAGGATCATAAGCCCTTACCTGCAGCTCAATACTTCCGGCATAACCCGCACGCGGATAGATCCAGAGTGAGGTTGTGTCACTCGCAGCCCGCACAGGCGTTGACGTTGCGTAGCTCATCATTGGTGAAAGGAGCTCTTTCTCTGACATTGCTACTGCACGCAAGGACTGTCGTCCATCGGCTTCGGCTTGCATCTCCGGTAAACTGCTGCGCGAAGTTTCAGATCGCGTTTGCATCACAGTGACTTGTCGCTGTTGTTCATCTTGCTCCGGCATAGGCAGCGTGAGCAGATCTCTGTCGCTGAGCAAGTTGCCGTGCAGCACCAAACTGTCCAAGGCGAGGGTCGGTGTTACTGTGACCGTGTAATACAAGGGATCTTCATCCACATCGGCAAAATGTGATTCGAGACGCGGGATCAAGAGTCCGCTCTCCCCGGCTTGCCACTCCACATCCGCCAGAGGATGACGTAGATAGGGTGCATCGTTGACCGGTGTGACAACCAGTCGGAGACTGTCGCTTAACATGCAGAGATCATCATTGACGGTCACTGTAAGCAGCCCCGTACCAAACCCATCCGGAAGCGGTGTAATACGTAGGGTATCCAGCTCCATTTCAGCGCTTGCAGGAGCAGGCTCCGTCCAGGTCAGATTGTAGTGCAGTGTATCCCCATCGGCATCATAGAAGTAGTTGGACATTGGCATGCAAACTGTTGGCGCATCTTCCTCGAGTAGTAGCACATCAAGTGCCCTCAACATTTGAGGTGAATCGTTGACCGGTGTGATGTGGATCACGAGAGTGTCCTGCACACAAACCGATGGATCACAGATCTCAACCAGAACAGCCAGGGAATCCACCCAATAGTTGTCGGCAGTGCTTAGGCTAAAAGTGCCATCGACAATCTGCAGGTAAACGGGGAGATCCTCGCGTGAATCCAGCCCTGTCTTGTTTGCGCTCGCAACACTTCCGCCGTTAACGGAGCGTGTTTCCTCTTCGAGCTCCTCAATTAGAAACTCAAAACTCACCCGCAATAAACTGTCTACATCGTCTGCATCACGCACAAAATCGTGGAAGGGCAGACTCAGACTATCGTCCTCGATCATGGTGATTTCATGTACCCACAACACCGGTGCGTCATTCACCGGAAGCACAGTATGTGACACGTTGACGGGATCACTACTTGCATCGCAGGTATCGTAAGCCGCTACACTGAACAGACTCTCGCCGAACCAGTTCTCCGGCGCCTTGAGGCTGAGACGGCTGCCAACAGTACTCACTTCCCACTCCGCGTTGCGAAGTGGTTGACGGCCAACAAGTGCGGACTCAATCACATCAAGATCACCACTGGTAGAGCTACGCCGCAGGCGCACAACCTGTGCGCGATCATCGGTGGTGGATCGTTCAGAGGCTTTCAAGGTCTGTGATCCACCTGTTCGTGATACGAATGGGTTGAAGTTGCTGCAAAGCGCCTCTTCATCTTCGTAGACGTTCAGTGTATCACCGTAAGCATAGACCTGCTCAATGCTCAGGCTGAGACTTTCAACAGCGTGCGTACTGTCGCGCATGAAGGAGGACAAGTCGAGTAGCAGCAGGCTATCCTCGTAACACACTTGTTCGGGAATGGACTCTAGCAGCGGCTTTGTATTGATGAAAACATCCAGCGCCAACAGATTGTTGCTGCGGTTGTCATCCGGTCGCAGCTCACTTGGATCGAGCCAGGCAACGAGGCGATTGAAGCCTCGCTGCAACTCGCTAGCCGCCAGCGGCACGATCAAGTTCTGCCGGTTGCGCGCCGGAACAGGGGGCACGATCAAGTGACGCAGACGCGTACTATCGCCGTCAATCACCAGGAAGAGGTCCAGCAAGCGACCATCAGTGTCCTGCTCGCCAGCGTTGTAGACACCCAAACTCAGGCTGAGGGAATCTGTCTCCAGCGGATACTGCGGCTGCCAGTTACTGTAAGCGCGCGGCAGCGATAGATCCGGTGCTACCGGCGGTCCAAAGTCGATGGTGTAAACGGTCCCTGGCTCAACCAGATCCACAAAGAAGATCTCGCCCTCGCGCAGCCAGTAGCGATTGAAGGGAATGTGCTCGCCATCTGAAGTGTAGACATCGACAATGCGCATGCTGCCATCGAATGGATCTGTCACCTTGAACCAGCTCCAGCCCTCGTCGCAGTCCAGAGCAAAACTCAGCCAGGGTTCATCGAAGTCTGCCTCATGCAGGATCTCAGGATAGCAGCGCTGCAAATCGTGCCACAAACCGCCGTCCGGATCCAGCACGTAGTCGGGCTCACCATCATCGGTGGAATCTGCCACAATGAGATGCGCACCATTCTCCGGATCCATTCGGTTGAGCATGATGTGCGCGCTGACCGAATTCAGCAGACTAGTGCTTTCGCCACCCAACTCGGCAGCGTGTGTATAGCTGGCGCTGAAATCCGTGACACGTCCGTCGAATGTGGAGAGGAAGTCCCAGTACCCCACCTTGGTCTGGTCGGGAACGATATCGCCATATGCCAAATGCAACTCCGGTGATACAGCCTCGCCTTCCATCCAGGCGCCGGTGATCTCTACATCGTAGCTACCACAGGGGACAACCTGTCCCTGAGCGTTGTAACACACCATTTGCGGCTGGGCCGATGTCAGATTGACATTGAATGCTGTGCCATAGCCACGATTACTGATGGCCGTGGCCATCTGGAAGGGAATACTCGCGTCGAAGTACTGCGGCAGGGCGTACGTCACATCAAGCAGCGGCATCGGGTTCACCGTTATCGGCGAGGCTTCCGTCAAAATCGAAAGCGTTGTGTCGGCAATCGCGAAGGAAAAGCTTCCTTGCAGCTGATAGTCCATACCGCACTCACCACCGGAATGCGTGCGCGGTATCACAAGCCAGTGTATCACGGCTGAGCTATGAGCGTGAATCACACCGCTTCCATCGATGCCTGTGATGTTCGTCAGAATGGGACTCTGGAAGAAGAGCGGCCCCTCTGGATCGGTCTCGTCCTCCGTCAAGATCTCACCCTCTTCATCACGTGTAATCACGTTCATGGCGAAATCTGATATCTCGAAATCGGTGTCGTTGGTGAGTTCAAGCGCCACGTTGAAAGCCTGGCGTTCCAGCGTGAGACGTTGATCAATGGTCAGGTGCACACGCTCCACTTCTTCCTCTGTAACACCGGGCATGCCAGGCAGAACAGAAATGTGTCCGCCACCGCCTGTAGGGCTGCCGGTTCCCGTTCCGTAGCTGCTTGAGGAGGGATAGTTCACGTAGACATAGCCGCCACCAGTATCGTGTGGTACAACAGGAAGAATATCCACGCCGAACATGGGCAACATGGTGAAGCGCGACATATCGTCAGTGGGGCACTGGTAGCCAGCCGCCATAAACCCGAATGAGGCGCGTACTACATTCAGTGCCCAACCGCTTTCGCTCCAGTTCACCGGTAGTACAACGGAACTCTCTGCTGGCACATCAACAGCGTCCAGTGTCGCATCCCACTCCCCCGTGTAAATGTCGACGACATCGTTGATCAGATTCATCAGGTCAAGTAATCCACCTGTGAACTCGTTGATCATGCCTTCGATGATGGCTTGCGGCCCGAAGCTCTTGTCGACGACAAATCGCCCAAGGCCACCCTCAAACTCCATCGTGCCGTAAGGGCTGCGGTTTGTAACACGCACACTTGTTGTGGTCATGTCTTCGATGATTTCGCCCAGCATTGTAGTACGCACAAGGTAGTGCGGATGAATACTGAAGCAATTTGGCACCCAGGTACTCAGATCAAAGTCCACGAAGACTTCGGTGAACTGCGGAAGCCCGTCCACATCGTAGTGACCAAGCATATGAAGACGACTCTCATCGCCCATCATCCACGTTTGAAGACGATGGGGATTGATATCGTCGTAGAGCCGTTCGACGTAGTAGTCGATGGTAGCGGATGCATTTCGCGCCAGCCCGGTTGTCATCAGTGTTGGCAGCGGATTGATTACAACCCGATAACGGTCGACTCCATCGGCATCGCTCAGGAGCAGCTCTGTCTGATCGAGTTCAAAACCATAGGCGGTCAGATCGCCGTGATTCGCAATGCGGAAAGTGCCGAAGATGTAGTCGTCGTGAATGAACTGCTCCACAATCACCGGTGGATCAGCCACCAGCACAGGCGGCATCAATCGCTCTTCCTGTTGTGGAATGGGATCAATGTCCACCTCAAGGGTGATCTCGTACTCGTCGACGATCGTTGTTTCTTCCACGATCCAGTTGTAGTCGATCAAATCCAGATCCAGAGTGACGCTGACCTCCTGAAACTCACTGTCGCGCTGAATCATTCCCGGCACAGGCTCCAGGAAGGTCTGTCCTGTCTTTGTGCTGTGCTGATCGGCACTCACCTGCCAACGATAGCTTCCTGAACGAAGCGAATCCAGGCTGGCCGAACCGGTGCTGTCAGCACTCAAGTGATACACGGGATAGCGGTGTGTGTAGGGATCGTACTCCTGCGAATAAAGGAAGATATCTGCACGGGGTACGAACTGGTTGATGGAATTGCTCACCGCAAAGCGAATACGTCCCAGTGTGTTGTGTGTCACGAAAGCACTGACGCCACTACTTACCGCAGCGTGATTCTGACATTTGAAGCGCAGATAGCCGCTGTGCAGGCCTTCATCCGCTAGACTGTCCGGTGCAAAGAGGAGGTTCACCAGCAGTGTATCACCTATGCCCAGCTCAGCAGGAACGCCGTTGGGAGCGAACACCTGCAGAAAGGAAATCTGCGGAGTTTCAATTTCAGGAGAGAACGCCGCCTGCAAGCCGCTGTTGACAAAGTATACCTGACGTAGCACACTCTGACCTGGAATCAAGACTACTTCCGTGTTACTCGCACTGGCATGAATGGAAGGTCTCGCCTCCTCTGCAGTAATAGTCAGCGTGCCATTCTCAGTCTCTTCTTCATCGCTTTCGATCCTAATGTTCGTCGTCACTGAAACTGGATCACCCGGTGATGCGATCACCTGCACTGGAATGCGGGCCACCTGTCCACCGCGCAAGCTATCGGGACATGCTCCTAGTAAAAGCTCGAGGCCCTCAGCTGGCAGAGTATCACCCAGAGCGCAGCTCAGGCCATGAATTGTGCGTGTTCCAATGTTGCGCAGAATGATCTCGCCGTTCTGCTCCGAGTTTCGGGACAAACGCACGCTGACCTGACTCGGCGCTAACAGCAGCCCGTACATATTGAAGGACGTCTGACGAACCAGACTCACTCCGGCAGGTGTAGCCGAGGCACGCAAGGTGTAGTCACCGGCTTCCGAAGAATACGGTGAAAACACTTCACTGAAGTTGCCTGTAGCGTCTGTTGTAGCCGAAAGCGTGCGTGTTCCACCGGAACTCGAAATGCGCAGTGATACAGCGACGCCCTGTACCAGGCTTGTGTCTGCACAGAGCAGGCGTCCTTGGATCTGCACATCCTCTCCGCGATGGTATTGCAGAGTATCGGTGTAGACCACCAGATCAATGGGATCAATCACGCGCAATGCAACAGTATCCTTCAACGCAGGAAGTCCGGAATAATCATCCACATGTATCACACAGTCATAACTTCCGGCTGCAGGTATTGTCTCCATCGGCATAGGGAAGAACCACTGTCCTGACACGGCTGCAAGCTGAACACTATCAGCGAGTATCACGCCACTGCTGTCTTGCAAATCAGCCCAGGCAAAAAACTCGTCTTGAGTTGCGGCATTTCCGCTCATGCCGGAATACACCGACAGTTGGACTATTGCAACGGAGTCCACACCAAGCTGCCACGAACTGGCCAGCGACTGAGTTTGCAGCAACATGCGCTGGAACGTGCGCAGGTTGTTGAGATAACTCGTTTCCGGAAGTTCCTCGTCCTTGTTCAACCAGGCCAGCAGGCGGTAATCGTCCCCCTGGCGCTCACGCGGCCAGTTGACTTCGGCATAGACTGTGCTCCACGCAGGAATACTCACGCGCACTGTATCACCAAGAAAATGCGTGGTATCGGCTGATCCATTGAAGACCAGCAGACACGCCTCCTGCACGGGCACACCGCAGTTGTTCTGCACAGGTACTTCCACCGTGACATCCTGACTTCCATCAGGCAAGTCGCTGAAGAGGAAACCTTGTGCTGGCATGGCGATATCCAGCCAGGTACGCTTTGTTGTGCCGCAAAGACCCAGCGTATCACGGGCCAGCACTTCCACCTTGGCTAGACTCCCTTCGCTGAACCAGTACTCGTAAGCACCGTCTACGAACTGCGCCTCCGGCGCTGGCAAGGTGTATCCGGGGCGCGCGCTGGTCAAGATCAGCTCTGGAGAGGCTTGCAGCGGTTCACTAGCGCGCACTCGTAACACAAATTCACCCGTCGGCCATTCGGGATCCACTGATAAAGTCAGCTCGGGGCCACTGACGTCACACGCGATCTGGTGCGCAAACGAACCCGTGTTACCTGCTAGATCGCTGCCGGAGCAGTTCACTTGAATGGTGCCGGAGGTGATGTTCGTTGGAATCAGCAGGAAGATTTTGTAATTGCCGCCCAGCGCATAGGGCCCTTGCTGACTAAGCAGACGTCCTGCCGCATCGTGGGCAGTAAAGGTGGGGGCTGCGGCAAGTGTTTCATTGCATTGAATCAGAACTTCAACCATACCTGGCGCTACCACTCCGGGTAGATTGTGTGTTAGCTCTGGAGCGATAAAGTCAGTACGCAGCGTGTCACAACGTACACCAGAATTACCGGCCAGGTCAACCGCACTCACACGTAGCACAGCCCATTCGGCTACAGAGGATTCGGGAAGCCGCGCGTCAATCTGCCAGCTCGAGCCTGATCGCCGCAAGGTTGTTGCAATTGTATCAGTATCTGTGTTGAAGACAACCACAGGTGTGTCACGTAACTCTTCGTTTGGAGTTAGTGTCACGCGAAATGAATCATGATTGATCCAAACAGGAACACTTCCCACGAGATACGGAGGCGTGTGATCCACTACCAGAGTTCGCTCAACGCTGGCTGAATTCCCCCGCAAATCCTGAGCAGAGACACTTAACTGGCAGTTGCCAGCCGCCCAGTCAGGATCAGGAGTCATCGTAGACGTCCAGGAAGCAGCGTTCCCTGTCATCTCCTGCAGGTACAATGTATCACCAAGCTGTGTCAACAGAATCCTGGGAGACGTGGCGAGCGCTTCGTTTGCCGATAAGGTGAGCACAACGTCCAGCGCGGACAAATGCGAATTGCTCACGTCCAAACTAAGCAGCGGCGGCCTTGTATCTTCGCCTAGCTCGACTACGTGCTCGGAGCTGGCAGCAAGGGAATTGCTTTCTCCGGCACTAAGAGCATGCCCCTCGGCAAGAAGGGATACAACCTGCCCTTCAAGCCCCAATCCTTCAGGAGCACGCAGTTGCAGAATGACGGTCTCTGTAACACCACCGAGCATTTGAGCATAGCTCCACGTGCTCTCAGAAGTGGCTTCCGGTGAGCTACCCACCAGCTCCAGATTCGCTGGCAGACCTAGACTCAGACTCGTTTCGCCCAGTGGAATCTCAGTAGTGTTTGTCACACGCACACGGAAATTATCGATCTCACCGATCGCGAGAGTCGTGGGCGCGCTCCAACTAATAGCCAATCCAGGCTGGCGTGTACGAAGGCTTGCTGCGGCAGTATTATTGTCGGCGTCTTCCCAGCTTAGAATATTCTGCGGATCAAGGGACGCCGTCAGGTAGTGCATACCAGGCGCACCTTCCGGAGTATAGCTCAGGAGCAAAGTTTGCTGCGAACTTCCGTTGATATCGAATGCGCCACAGGCTACAAGGAAACTGTGCCCCTCGCTGTCTAGAGCTTCAAGCGCGTACTCCACTCCAGACAACGACTCTTCACCTGTGTTACGAATAAGCAAGGACACGTCCAGGGGATCTCCCGGAGCCAACAGTGTATCACTCAGGATCATCGAAACCAGCATGGGTTCTGCGCGAGTCAACACTGTAACACAAAGCTCAGCGCTGTTATCCTCTTCGTTGCTCTCAATAATGCGTTGCTCAGGGTCCAGCTCAAAATGCCAGCACTGTTCACCGGACGTCGGGTTTGCGTCAAGCAGTACCTGCACCTGCTGTGTAGCACCAGGGGCGAGGAAGTCCGTCAGTGTTCCCTCACAGAGTGCTGCGTTGCTTGTCCTTGTGGCACGCCAGGCAATGTTGCTCAACCCGGTTAGTCCTGTATTGCTGATGCTGAAGGTGACACACAAGCTGTCCCTTTCAGAAGGAGTGACCGTGGTTAGCTGCGGCTCTTGGCCGAAGCGCAGATTGAACCCGGGCGAGATCGTCGCTTCAATGCTGCTGGCAAGGCTCCAGCGCTTGTGGGCAAGAGGAGTTGCCAGCCAGACCAGGTTCTCGACGGGTGTAACACCGCCCTCACCAGGATACCAGTACAAGCCGCTACGAAAGTGCGGGATCAAGCTGATTTCTGTGACGATCCCGGAAGTCTCCATCTCACTCTGCAGATACGAAAGCTCCAAGGTGAAGTCGGGCGTGGCTGTTTCGGGCCAGGCCTCCACCTCAAACCAGCGCGGCACAACCTTGGAACCCGCTCGTGTTCCTGTAGGAGTTTGCCAGGAATGGGCTTTCACCAGAATGGAGTCAAGCCCCTGCGTATCACCACAAATTCGACCAAAGGAATAGCCTGTGTCCGAAAGGAGGATAGTGTCCTGGGTAAATGCGCTGATCTTGCAGATATACGTACTGTCCAGCAGGTATTGAAACCGTCTTGTCGCACTGGTCCGCGTATTGAAGTATGGGTCACGCGCATGAACACGCCAGTACCAGTCGCCGTCCTCAAGCGGCAGCGAGCTCCATGAGTATTGCGTGGCATCACCAAGTGCAAATCGCTGCGATCCTGCAAATGAAGGGCTCTGCGCCAACTCAAATGTGTAGCTCACCGTATCACCGTCATCAGGATCTACTGTCGCCTCCCATTCAAATAGAAGTGGGATCATTTCACCAGGAAAGCGACGTGATACGTCCATCAGATTGGGCGGGTTTAGCAACTCGAAGACATCCGGAGGGTGTGACACAGAAATGATGTTGCTCTTTTCGCTGACGTTGCCGAAGCTATCCCAGGCACGGGCACGGAAGAAGGCATCCTGATCCAGGCCCCAGGGCAATACCACCTCGCAGCTACTCATGGTGGCTAACTCGGCCGCGTCATGGTGATCAAAGACAAAGGTTGGATTACTGTCGAACCAGCCTACTGCCCCCACGATTTCGTAGTAGTGGAAATTCTCGTCATAAGAGGGAAGCCAGCTTAGTCTGCACGAATCCGCCCAGGCTTGAATGACGCGCAGCTCACCGGGTACAGTCGGCGGTGTTACATCTAGCACTGGCTGAACGCGCAGTTGAATCTGATCCAAGCCGTACTCCTGCAACAAAAGGCTGTCACAGGTCGCCAAGTCGCAGGAAGCAAACACAACTCCACCTAGACCATCCTCTAGTAGGAAGGATCCCGGCGGCAGGGGTTGAGACCAGCGTATCACGATCGGCCAACCGCCGGTATCGGCTTGAATGTGCAGGGTCCAAACCGTCTCCTGCATCAAGGCCTGGCGGAAGTCCGTCAATGTGGCCGTTCCATCGGGTAACAAGAATCTCGCATCAAACACGCCACTGGGCGGAACCGGCGGCAGCTCGGCTTCACCCAACGCCAGATCCAGCTCGTCAGACGCGGAAGACTGCAAACCCGCACGTAACACGCTGGACTGCCCGGAATGGCTGCAGATGCTCAAGGGAAGTGTCCATCCTGAAACGCCTCCAGCAGATACGTGATACACACAATCCAATGTATCGCGATTCTGCTCTGGATCAGCCGCGATGAAGCGCACATTGGCCTCACCAAGCCAGCTTTCCGGATAGGTTACAGCCGCGATGCCCGCAGTCTGTGTCACCGATAGCGGAGGTGTGGGCAGGATCATCCAGCTGATCTCGTCCGGATTGTTGTCCGGATCCAGAACCTTCTCAGCCAGATGAACAGGCGCAAAACGCTGGCCCTGGTAAACGGCCTGATATTCAGGTAGTTCGATACGTGGTGGATCGGTGTTCTGCAATCCCGGTGATACAACCAGAAAGACACGATCCAGCGCACGATTATTCAGCACCAGATGATCTTGCTCAAACAAATCAACTTCGCTGAAGACAGCACCGCCGTATGGATCACGAAGTCGCATGCGAGCATCGGGTAAGGAGCTCCTGTCCCAATTCAGAGTCAGAGGAAGCCCTTGCTCACCCGCCTGCCAACGAATCGTGTAGGTCTTGCTGGTGGCGTCATCTGCGCGCAAGTCCAGCAATAAACCCTCCAACCCGGATCGCTGAAAGCGTACGTCAAACTCGTCCTGTGGTGGCCAAGGAGGCAGGTTCAGCTCTCCCAACTCAGGATCCAGACCGTCTGTCGCAGCCGGATCAACGCCGAACACTATCTGGCGCTCTGCGCCTGCTCCCGGTATCACACCAAGTGTGCAACGCCAGGAATCTGCCACCGCATTGCCAACCAGCATGAGGGTCAGCAGCAGTATCACGCGCGTGCTCATCTTGGGTCCCTCACTTGATCAAGGCCACCTTGCGCACTGCGCGGAACTCTTCGGCTTGCATCACAACGATGTACATGCCGGAGGCCAATCCGCGATTCTCGCTCTGCCATTGGAACTCGTGGTAACCGGCAGGCATCCGTCCGCTGACTAGCACCTCCACCCGCTCACCCAACAGGTTGTACACACTCAGGTTGACCTCTGAGTCACGCGGCAACTGGTAGGGTATCACGGTCACACCGTTGAAGGGGTTCGGGTAATTCTGCCCCAGCGCAAAAGTGAGTGGTAGACTTTGCTCCACACCAGTAGTGTTGCTAAGCGTGATACGAATCGAACCGGCGGCCAGCGCTTGTCCCTCCAGACTCAGATGATCCATTGTGGACATGTCAATGTCGATCCACCCCGCGTCCAAGGCATCGTGTATCACTGCAGTGTAGCCGATCAACATACCCGGATCCCAGCTGAATTCTAGAGTCGAGTTTGTTCCCGGCTGGATTTCAAGGACATACTCCTGATCGCCGAGGGGTCGGAGATCACGCAAGCTGCCTGCTTCTGCGGTGATACGCCAACGCAAGTCACATACCGATGAAGGTGGCAAGGGGGGCAACTCGGCTTCGTCTAACTCTGGATCAAGGTCCACACTGGCATCATGATCCTGGCCAAAGGCCAACTCGAAGCACAAGTTGTCCATGGTGCAAACGCTAAGAGGCAGCAGGAATTCCGGCTCTTCACGAGTAGCCACTACAGCAGGTTGGCGTTTGATTGGTGAGCGCGAAGACTTCTGCTCGCTGCGCAGAGCGCTCTCGATGACAATGTTACAAGCCTGTTCCGCCTTCAGCCAATACGCATGCCCGGGTTCGAAGCTGCTCTCGACCGTGTACTGCCCCTGGAATCCATACATGGCACTTAGGCTATTGCTCGGGTTCTGTGTCACAGCAGAAAGGTCTACAACAGATCCGGGGCCGCCAACCAGATGCCATCCTTGATCCAGACTCAGCTCAACACTGTTGATGGTCAAGCCTTCGGTCTGTACCGTTGCTGTCGTCGGCATTTCCAACCAGTAGCCGACTCCTCCACTCAAGTTGGCGTTGAGCGCTTGATAACCATCGTCCCAGAACCATGCAGCAGTGTGATTCTCAAAAAGGCTGTCCACGTGCGATTGATTTGGTGTTACAGGCAGTGCGATCAGGTTCCAGCCACCTGCCAGCGACCAACCGAAGGGGAAGTATGGGGTAACATGTATCACCAGCTCGTCAAGGCCGTAGACTTCCGGTAGCTCAATCGAACTGCTCAGAGCCATGTCCTGCTCGGGAATCAGCACTCCACCCAGCGGATCGCTGATGGTGAAGAACCCGTTGGGCAGAAGCAGCGGATCCCAGCTGACGGTGACCGGCCAGCCACCATTGCCAGGTTGCACTTTGATGTGATACACGTGCTCTTGCGTTTCGGAATCGCGATAGTCGCGCAATGATCCTTCGCTCGAATCGATCAGCCAGCGTACATCGAACACAGACTGCGGAGGCAGCGGTGGCAATTCGGTCTCTGCATAGGGAACATCTAGACCAGCTCTTGCTCCAGGGCCAGCGCCGAACGAAAGCGTAGTCGTTCCATCAACGCCTCCACTACCGTTCTGCACTTGCAGACTCATTTCCCAAACAGGTATGCCCTGTGTCACACCAGTAGCTGTTAGCGGCACATAGAGCACTTCCAGTGCGGTTCGTACGATAACGGCCTCGTTTTGCTGTCCCGCCTCAACCGGCAAATAGGTGACGCTTGCTGCCACCGAGTCACCCGGCGCCATCGCAAAGGGATTGCTCATGCCGGTGGGCAATTCCAGACTGAACTCACCACTACTGGAGTACATCAAAATGTTGCGGACCGAATCAGCAGTAGCGTTGTGAAGTGTCACATGGCGCTGAATCTCGACGCCCAGCAGCACTTGTCCGAAGGACACGATTTGCGGACTGAAGGTCAGCTCGCCGGTTGGCAGTATCACACTGCGGTTGCCCCACATGGCCAAGCCATTGCCAGCAGCCAGTATATCCGGTGAATTGTCCAGGGTGAAGTCTCCGGCAAAAACGCGCTCGTAAGCGCCAGTCGTGCTGGGGTGATACCAGTAGCGCCAGGTCAATCCACCAGCACCGGCCCAGGCCTGCACGCCCGCCGTCTGGCTGGCCGCAATCAGATCCAACGAGCCATCACCATTCATATCCTGTAACACGAGATCGTTGTAACGGCCACTGCTGGTTGGTGCCGAACTCGTGATCCAACCGTTGCCGGAGTCATTCAGCATCACTTCGATCTGACCACCTGCGTTCAGACTCGCAGCTGCGATATCAGCTAAGCCATCGCCGTTGATGTCGCCCAGATCCATGCCGTAATACATACCGACGCTTACGGGTCGATCACCCTGCTGCCAGCTGCCGTCTTCCTGTCCCAGCCAGACCTCAATGCCGTTGTTGTTTTCGGTTGTCGCGACCAGATCCAGCCATGCATCACCATTGATATTGCCCACACTGATAGAGCGCAGCGTGTTACTCGAGCTTGGAGCTGCTGCAGCCGTCCACTCGCCAGTGGGACTCCCCAGGAAGATCTCGTAGCGCACGCCCGTGCGGCTGATGCCGACGATATCGGGCCACGCATCTCCGTTGATCCAGGCCAGTCGAATGTCGCTGTAGCTCGACGTGGTCGCAGGTGCTTCGAGTGCACTAAAAGTGCCGTCACCGTTGCAACGCCAAATCTGGATGCCGGTGTCTGTGGCACAGAGCAAATCCTCAATGCCATCATCATCAAAATCGTGGAGGCGAATACGCTGCACGGTACCTGAGGCCGTGATGGCCACTCCCGCATTCCATGTCTCAAAACCGCTGCGCACGAAAAGACGCAGGCCGCTGCCCGATGTGCCCGCAATCAGATCGGGAAGTTCATCCTGATCCACGTCCAGCACCACGGCATCCTTGTAAATGCCGCTGGGGTCCGGTCCTTGCAACGTATACCAGGGATTGTCGTGCGGTTGGCTCTTGGCGGGATCCCAGAGTACGTTGTCGCTGATGTCTTCTCCCAGACCTGCCGGATTCGAACTGTGAGACGGGCCGCTTGGATCACCCCACCAGCAGTTGCGCGCATCAACGGGTTGCGAAATGGAAGTATGAGCGCTGACGCCCAGATTGTCGTTTCCGTAGATATCGCAGTCGCTCAGATGTGTCACGGTAGTCTGGCTGGCGTAGACGCCGATGTAGCGGTTGTTGACGATGATGGCATTCTCGATATCGAAACTGCAGTCGTTCAAATCAATGGCGCTGTAATTGTCGTCCCCAGCATAGCGCACTACCGTATTGCGGAAAACGGTCTCGGATCCACAGTTATTGAAACGCAGGCCTCGCCAGTTGCCAACTGCAGGTGTTGTATTGTCACCGTCGCCGTTTGTATCACCGCCGTAGTTGTCATCCAGATAGCTGGTGAAGACGATTTGATCACTCAACGAGCCGTCGGCGACAAGATTTCCGCTGACGATCATCTGCGTGTTACCACCGGCTTTGATCACCGTTCCCGGCGACAAACTGAGTGTGACACCACTCTGCACGGTTACATTGCCCTGAATCCAGTAGCTGACACCGCCGCGCCAGATGGCGTCCTCCGTCAGTGTTCCAGCGTCAACAGAGATCTGCTGCAGAGGTAGCCCTTCTTCCAGATTGAAGGCAGCGGTTTCGGCTGCGTTGGCCAGCGGCACACGGTATCCCGGTGACACAGAGTTGCCACTCAGCTCGTTGTCTTCTACTTGCTGTGCTACAGCCGTGATGTAGAGGCCGTAGTTGCCATTGTCGAAAGAACGGTTGTTGTCAATCCAACAGCCTGCGCCCTGCACATAGATGCCGACACCGCTGTTGTCCTCAACAGTATTATCACGTATCACACAGTTGGCACCGCTTACATAAAGGCCATTGCTCTGGCCTTCATGAACCCAGAGGCCCTCAAGTGTAACGGCCGTGCTCTGGCAACGCACACTTTCACCACTACGCACATCGTAGACTTCGCTATCGCGGAAGGCGAACTCGCGACTCCCACTTGACAGCACCGCACCACGATTGTAGCTCGTGTTTGTTGTAGTCGAGATATGCTCAATTCGGCTGTTTGCCAGCGTCAGTGCAGAATTGTTGCAGAAGATACCCGTGTAGGCGCTGTTGCGACTGCAGTAGTTGCCCGCATAGCGTACTACACAGTATTGCATCACGCTGCTCTCGCTGTTGTAGAAGTAGAGATTCTCCCAGTTGCCCGGGCTGCCACTGGTATTCTGTGTTCCATCAAGATCAAACCCGTAGTCGTCATCATTGATATAGGTGAAGACGATGCTGTCCTGGGCAGTACCCTCGGCCATCAAAGAGCCCTGGATTTCCAGCATCGAATCGCCATCGTTGAACTTGACCACGCAACCCGGCTCCAGGGAAAGCGTGGCGTCGGCGTGCACCGTCACCTGCGCGTCGATGTCGTACGGATAGACTGCAGGCAGGAAAATTGACTCGTAGAGTGTGCCTCCGACAATGCGAATGCCGTTGCCCTGGCCGTTTCCGCTGAAAGTATTGTTGGTAAACACTGCGGGCAGGTTTTCACCATTGACACTCACGCCCCAGTTGCTGTTGTCAAGAAGTTGATTGCGCTCCAGCACGCGATCATCACCGGTTACCTGTGAATGGATGCCGTAAGTGTTTGTGCGTGATACATTGTCGGTGAAGACAACGTCCGCACTGTGCAGCTCAAAACCCCAGCCACCATTGTCCTCGCTGAGGCAGTTTGTAATGACAACGGCCGCAGCATTACTGTAGATGCCATCCGCACCATTGTTGTGAGCGTGCAGCAAATTCATGCTTGTCTCACTGCCATAGTTGAGCATGCCGTGAGAGGCTGTATTCGAGATCTCCACATTCTCGAAGATGGCCTCGGTCGCGTAGTTGAGGATTCCCACGTAGCCCGTGATACCGTCTACCAGCGAGTTGCGCATATCCAGCACGCTGTTGCTGTTGGTATAGATGGCTCCGCGCAGATAGCTGGAACTGCTTGTAGTACTGGTCTGCTCAATGATGCTGTGATCCAGATTCAACGAAGAGTTGATCAGACTAATGGCGTTGTAACCGCCACTGCCGCAGCCACTGCAGGGTGCAATATTACCCGCGTAGCGCACACGACAGTAATCCATCGAGCTTCCCGTGCTTGTGTAGAAGCTGATTTGCTCCCAGTTGCCGGGGCTTCCGCTTGTATTCTGAGTACCATCCACGTCAACACCATATGCGTCGTCGGTGTAATACGTGAAGATGATGCTGTCCTGTGCCGTGCCTTCCGCCAGCAAAGTGCCAAAGACATCAAGACGCGCATCACCGTCGCGGAATTTGAGTACGGTGCCAGGCTCGAGCGAAAGCGTGGCCTCGCCGTCGATGCCAAGACGGTCGTCGATTACATAAGGACGGCTTGCCGGCAGGAAGAGGCTCTCATACAGACGGCCACCGTTGATGTAGACGCCGTTGTTGTAACCATTGTCGGTTATCGAATTGCTGATAAACGCGTCGGTCAGGTTCTCGCCATTGACCGCGATTCCCCAGTCCTCGCTACCGGTGATGCTATTGCCCAGGAACTGACGATAGTCACCGGTTGTGTAACACGCCACTCCGCGGTAGTTGTCCTCAACCGTATTGGTGTTGATGGCCACATCGGTACCCGTGGCATAGATGGCGTAGTTGCCGTTGTCACTGAAGGTGTTGCGTGTCACATTATTGTAGCTGCCAGTGTTGTAAAAGCCGTAAGAAGCGTTGGACTCAAAACTGCAGCTGTCTACCAGCACGTAACTTCCGCGATTATCAATTCCAAAGCGCCCGTTGCTCACAAAGCGATTGCGGCGCATGTTGCAGTAGCTGCCAAGGTTTAGAATGGCCGTGTGCTGATTACCGGTGAATGCACAGTCTTCCACATCCATTTGCACGCTGGAACTTGCGTAGAGAGATCCGTAGTTGGAATCGCCGCAGTAGGCTGAATCCAGCTGGCAGTGCTGCATCACAAGGTTGGAGTTGTGGAGTTGCAGCATAATGCGGTTGCTGTATCCGCCAAAACGGAACACGCAGTATTCCAGGCGCACGGAAGGAACATTGGCGATGTACATGCGACGCCAATTGCCGAAAGCGCCCGCTGTGCCCGGCGTGCCATCAAAATCACCGCCGTAGGAATCATCTGTCCAGCTCGTCAGCACAATGGGTTCGGCTTCGGAACCTACTGCATCGATGAAACCGTAAACGTCGATTTCATCGCCGTTGTCGTGGAATTTTATCAGCACACCGGGATCAAGAATCAGTGAATCACCCTGTGACACAGTGAAGGTGCCGTCAAAGCAGTAGGCGAAGGCGTTGGTCAGGCGCGTAGTGCCAGTGGGAAATGTATCACCGGTCACATACAGTGCGTTGTTGTTTCCGTTCCCTGTAATCAGGTTGGTGCTAATAAGCTGATTGAGTTGTGCCAGTGGCACCTGCAAGGTCCACCACTCGTTGTCAACGATCTCATTGTCAACGAAACTCTCCCACTCCAGCGTGCCGCCATTGATGTTGAGTGCCCAGGAGGCGGGACCGCAGGAGTCGATGCGGGAGTCGTGCATCACGAGGTTGGTAGGGCTACGCAACTCGATTCCACGAGTGGCACAGTAGCGTATCACACAATGGTTCAGCTCGACATCCGTCACCTGCAGATACAGCCCGTATCCATTGCCGCTGAAAACCGTGTTCTCCGCGTAAAGGGTCGCGCCACTGCAGACAACGCCGTAGCCGTTGTCACGAGTATTGTCTTCCACAAAGGAATCCACGAACTCGCAGTAGGTCGCGTTGGTCTGGTTGCGTTCACCATTGTTGCGCAACACGCACTGGTGCACCAGCACCGAGTCGACTGCATCTGTGAAGAGTCCGCGATACTGGTTGTCCACAATTGAGCAGTGATCCATGCTCAGGCTGGCACCATCATCGATGTAGAGCGCTCCGTAGTAGTTGCCACTGTGGAAGTAGGTCTGTTCAATGATGCTGTTGCTAAGATTGAGTCTTCTGTAGCGTGCACGCAGCGCGCAGCTGTGATAGCCACCGTCTATGTTGTAGCGGTATCCCGCATAGCGGATCAGGCAGTAGGACAAATCCACCGCATCGCCATCGCGTATCACGATCTGTGTCCATTGGCCCGGCGCAGCCTGGCTTGCATCACCATTTGCATTTGTATCACCGCCGTACAAATCGTCGTGATAGGAAGTGAATACAATTGTATCACCGGGTGCTCCTTGCGCGATCAAGTCGCCATACACCTGTAGCAGGGCACCGGTGTTGTAGAACTTGACCACCGTACCCGGCTCGATAGTGAGTGTCACACCGGCATTGACGTTGACTACGCCATTGATCACCACTACCGAATCAGTGGGTGACCAGAGGGTATTCTCAGTGATGTTTCCCGACACATCCAGTCGCGCCCACACAGCCAACGGCAGCAGCAGGCAAAGCGCCAAAACAGAGCATAGACGCTGCATTTTCCAACCTCGCGAAGATTTGCAGAACGGCATCCCAACAAAGGTTCTCCGTATGGATTCCCACGCGGGGTACGGAGACCTGGCACAAGCGACAACAAGAAGTCAGCAAAGAGACGTTAAAAAAAGATAAAACTGCATGTGAATAATTTTCACCCCACACACATATAACATGTCTTTTCGTCGCTCTGCGCTAACAATTCTACAAGTGCGCAATCACAGCTTTGCGAGCGAGCATGCTTCGCGACAGTAAGGCGGGATGCGGCTGGAGTTGGCTGCATAGAAAAGGGGGCACGCAGCCCCCTTGGATTATTCGTCAACGACCTCCACGCCCGGTGGGGGTGGAAGTGAAGGTCGCCCGCGCAGTTTGCGCAGCCCGTTTCTTGTGTAATACGAATTGCGGGTCATGTCTTCGGCAACCATGTAAAGACAGGGCACCAGCAGTAGTGTGATCGCTGTCGCGAACAGGATGCCGAAACCTAGCGAAATCGCCATGGGGATCATGAAGCGCGCCTGCATAGCACGTTCCAGGATCATCGGCGTCAGTCCCAGGAAAGTGGTCAGCGTCGTCAGCATGATCGGCCTGAAACGCTGCGTGGCCGATGCCAGCATGGAATCGTGTACGGACATGGATTCGTCGCGACGCTTGCGATTGGCCAGATCGATGAGCACCAACGAATCGTTGACGACCACGCCCGACAAGGCCACGATGCCGAACATCGAGATCACCGACAGACTGTAGCCCATGATCAGGTGGCCGGCCACGGCACCAATGATGCCGAAAGGAATAGCCGTCATTACGATAAGCGGCTGAATGTAGCTGCGGAAGGGAATCGCCAGCAAGGCAAAGATACCCAGCAATGCAAAGAGGAAGCCTCGTCCCAGGCTGGACATGGAGTCCCGCTGCTCGGCTGTCCGTCCTTCGAAACTATAGATCAGTCCCGGGTAACGCTGCGCCAGCGCAGGCAGCTCACTCTGGTTGAGTGCTGCAATGACTTCACCAGCCTTGCTGCGCGGTGTCACATCACCGGTAACTTGTATCACGCGGCGACCATCACGTCGTGTGATTGTGGTGAAGGCACGATCACGATGAATATCCACGACATCGCGCAAAGGCACCTGCACTCCGGCTGGCGTCATGAGCAGCAAATCATGGATGTTCTCCTCACTGCTGCGCTCCTCCTCGGGAAGCCGCACCATCACCTTGACTTCATTCCGGCCGCGCTGCTGTCGCATAGCTTCACTGCCATAGAAGGCTGCGCGGATCTGGCGTGCTACATCGGACGCATTGAGTCCCAGACTGCGCGCGCTGGGCTTCAGTGTGATGTCGAGCTGCTGCTTGCCCGCCTGAAAACCGTCGCTGATGTCGCTGACGGTGGGGAAGTTGCGAAGCTCCTCCGCAAGGTCGGCACTGGCATTCTCCAGCACGCTGACCTGTCTGTGTGACAATTCCACGGTGAGCGCCTTACCCGCTCCAGGTCCGCCGAAGTCGGACTGCATGCGCAGCTCTTCGACACCGGCGATCTCACCGACTTCCTTGCGCCAAGCGGCTACATAGTTGGCGGTTGACATGATGTTGTCGCGGATGTCTGGATCTGCCAGCATCACACGCACTGTGGCTGTGTGAGCACCGCTACGACCAATGTCCGTCAGAATTCCCTCGACTAGCTCAGGATGCCCCGTTGTATCACGCACCTTCTCAGCTGCACGAACCAGCCTGTGAGCGGCAGCAGCCGTCTGGTCCACGGAGGTGCCGTAGGGCAGCGTAATGTTGGCAATGGCAAAATCCGATTCGGCCTGCGGGAATAGGCTAAAGCCCATGCGACCCGAAGCCGCAAAGGACAGCGAGAGCACCAGGACGCCGAGGCCGATGGAAATGGCCAGATAGCGACGCTTGAGCACACCGTCCAGGAAGGGGCCGTAACGCGTATTGACCCAGTTGGTAAACCGATCGCCGAAACGCTGCTGCATCTCGTGCAACTTCTTGGACACACCGTAGAGCTCGCGGCGTTTCTGGTGTCCAAGGTGAGCGGGAAGAATGAACAGCGACTCCATCAGTGATACAAGGAAGGCGCTGACGACGACTACCGGGATCATTTTGAAGACGCGCCCCATCATGCCCGGCACGAAGAAGAGCGGCAAGAAGGCAACAACGTTTGTCAGCACGCTGAAGACCACGGGCATGGCCAGTTCACGCGCGCCTTTGATTGCCGCAGGCAGTGCTTTCATGCCCTGCTGTCGGTAGTAATACACGCCCTCGCCAATCACGATGGCATCGTCCACGACAATACCAAGCGAGATAATGAAGGCGAAGAGGGTGATCATGTTCAGGCTGACGCCCATGATGGGCATCATCAACAACGCACCCATGAAGGAGATGGGAATTCCCATCATCACCCAGAAGGCCAGGCGCGCCTCAAGAAAGACGCCCAGAATCAGCAGCACCAGAACAAGTCCCAGCGACATGTTTTTAAGCAGCAGCTCAATGCGCTGCTTGTACATCTCGGAGCGGTCATTGATGATGTCGATGCCGACGCCCGTGGGCAGGCTGGGACGCAGTTCCTCTACCTTGTCGTACACGGCGCCGGCGACTTCCAGCGGGGTCTGATCACCGATGCGATAGACTTCCAGCTCCATGGCGCGCTTGCCGTTGTATTCGGTCCACAGGTCTGTATCACTGTAACCGTCGATGACGGTGGCGATATCGCCCAACAAAACTTCACCGCCCGTGGATGGGCTGATGAGGGGCAGCTGTCTGAACTCGTCTCCCCAGTCACGGCGCTCCGTGACACGCACCAGGATCTCCCCGCCCTTGGTCTTGACACCACCTCCTGGCAGATCAAGCGCAGAGGTTTTGATCTGGCTGGCAACACCGGCCAGCGTCAAACCGTAGCGCTGCAGATTTTCCTGTGATACTTCAACACTGATTTCCAGTGCACGCACGCCACCAAGGTCAACCTGTGTGATGTTCTCGTCCTGCAACAACTCGTCGCGCAGGTGTTCCACGAGATCGTGCAAGGTGCGCTCGGGCACATCACCGTAGACGATGGCGGACAGCACTTCGCGACGACGTGATACTTCGGCTACCTCGGGTTCTTCGGCATCTTCAGGCAAAGTGGTGATCTGGTCAATCTCGCCCTTTACGTCCTCCACCAGCTGTTGCAGGTCCTCGCCCTCGAGCAGCTCGATGGAGATTGTTGCATTGCCCTCGGAGGCCGTGCTGCTGATCTCCTTGATGCCGTCCAAGCCCTGAACGGCTTCTTCCACCGCCAGCACAATGCCCTGTTCCACTTCTTCGGGGCTCGCACCCGGATAGGCAACGCTCACGGTGACGATGTCGGCGGACATGTCGGGAAACACTTCCTGCTTGATGGTGCGGGTCATGAAGAGTCCGCCCACCAGCACGACCACCATCAGGAGATTGGCGGCTACGCTGTTGCCCGCCATCCAAGCAACGGGTCCACGTGTTTCAATCTGCGGGTCGTGAGTACTCATTCGGCGCCATCCTTTCCGGATTGAGCCTGTGTATCACCGGACACGCGAACGCTCATGCCATCCACAGCGCTGGTCAGACTTGAGGTAACAACGTGCATTGCCAGATCCAGCCCACGTAGCAGAACGTGCTCCTCGTCGGCCCACACCCGTTCCGGGCTTTGGATGGACAACATCCCATCGTTTCCCACAAGCCAGATCTGGCTGCCATCGTGCATGTACTCGCGGTTGACGGCCACTACGTTCTGAACGGTGATACCGTGTATCACGGCTTCCAGGTACTCGCCCAGCATTAGCGGGTTTCCCGCATCACTGGCCTGCTTCAACGGATTCGGGATCTCGATGACCAGCCGCGCCATGCGCCCACCGGACTCCAACTCAGCCTCAAGCTGCTTGACGCGACCCGACAGTGGGACACCGGCAATACTGGTTGCACTGACTTGTGATCCACGCTTGCCGCTTGCGGGAAAGTCGATCCACTGGACTTCGTCCACCGGCAGGGCACAACGTAGCCACCAGGAATCGCTACCCGCCAGGCGGCCCAGCGATGTGGCCGTAGTCACCATGTCGCCCAAATCCACAGCGGCCTCGGTAACCAGACCATCCACCGGAGCCAGCACTGCCGTGCGCTCCAGGTTCAGCTCAGCCAGCCGCAGAGCCGCCTCAGCGCTACGCAATGCAGCTTGGGCAGCACGTAATTGCGGTTGGCGTAACACAAGATCGCGATCGGTGTCGCTGAGCTCCTGCGTGTCAAAGCCCATCAATTCGTACTCGCGAAGCGCAATTTCCTGGCGCCCCTCCTCAGTCAGCAAGCTCACGCGTGCCGTCTCAACCGCGTTGCGACTGTTCTCCAACGCCAGCGCGTAATCCGTAGGATCAATCCACACGAGTGTATCACCGGACTGAACCCTTCCGCCCTCGATAAATGAGGAGTGGATACGCAGCACTTGTCCAGCGACACGAGCCTGCAGATTGACTTCTATAGCTGGCTCCAGGGTTCCGGTTACTTCAAACTCAACCTGGTGATCCGCAGCAACTAGTTCGGCCACATCCACAAGCGGACTGCCTTGAGTCGCCCGCGCACGTCGGGACTGGGGCTTGGTCTTGATCAACACAACTGCCACCACAATGGCCAGCAGAACGACGAGCACACTCGTGATACGCAGCGCACGCTTCTCCCGCGGGCTGAGGTCATTGGAACGACTTGGTGTCATTGTGCATCTCCCACAGAATAGTCTTTCATCCAGTCTCCGCCCAGAGCCCGATACAGGGCTACACGGTAGGCCAGCAGTGTGTAGTTGGAAGTCAGCAGCGAGCGCTCCAGTCCAAAGACCGTGTTGCGTGCGCTTAGTACGCTCTGATAATCATTCACGCCGCTCAGATAGCCTTGCTCGGTTTGGCGCAGCACGCCCCGGGCTGCATTTAGCTGTGATACAACGGCTTCAACGGTAGTCTCCTGTTGTGTCACACGCAGCATACCAATTTCAACCTCGGCCACAGCAGACAGTACGGCTGCCTTGTAAGCCGCAAAGCTCTCGTCACGCTTAGCCTGCGCCAGATCAACGCCCGCCTGCAGGCGACCACCGGCAAAAACCGGCATCGCCAGATTGCTGGCAAGATTCGTTGTCCAGTTATCGAAGAGCAAGTCCATCTCACCCGCCTGGTAGTTGTGTGACGCCGACAAGCTGATCGCCGGAAGACGAGCAGCGCGAGCCGCCTTCACCGACCACTCAAGCGCGTAGAGTCTACGTCCGGTAGCACGCAGATCCGGGCGCTGACTGAGCAACTCGGCAGGCAATCCCATTTCAGGCAGCGTTGTGATACACGGCAATTCCGTTGTGGCAAGCACCAGCTCTGTCATCGGTGGCCGCCCCAGCAGCAGATTCAGTTGCTGGCGCAGATTTTCACGCCGTGATACTTCAGCGGGAATGGCACTCTTGCGCTCCGCAGTACTCAAGCGTTGTTGTTGCAGCGTCGCAGCATCGTAGTAGCCTTTGCGATAGCCAAGCTCGCTTAGCTCCAATCGGGCTTCTTGATCATCAAGCTGCTGCTGTAGAAGGCTGACATTCGCATCAGCCGCGATCAGTTCAAGCCAGGTGAGGGTGATTTCAGCCGCGATGCTCTGTTGTGCTGCGGCAAGATCCTCTTCTACTGCTGCCAGGCTGGCCGCGCTCGATCGCGCTGTTGCATTGACTCTTCCCCACAGATCCAGCTCCCAACTCGCCGCCAGACCCGTGCCGTACGTTTCACTAGTGATTTGTGTAACGGGATCGGTGCCGTTCTCAGTACGCACTTCCTTCTGGGAAGCCGCCGCGCTCGCATTCAATGCAGGGTAGCGGTATGCGCCCGCTTGCCGCGCTGTTGCCTGTGCCTGCTGTAGTCTGGCGTAGGCCTGCATCAGAGTAAGATTGTCGCTCATGGCGAGCTGGATCAGGCTGTCCAGTTCTGCTGAGCCGAACTGAGTCCACCAGGGCCGTGATACATCCTCACCAGCCTGGTAGAGCTGATACTCGGTCGGAAGACTCAGCTGGGTGTTCTCCACCTCGCTCGGCGGCATCCATCCGCACGACTGCAGCAGCAGTAGTGCCAGAAGGGCCAGACCCGATGCCAGGGTTCGCCGATAAACCATGTGATACATGCTATTCCTCATCCTGGAGCCGGTTGATGTATTTCTTTTGCGCCTTCTTGCAGCATTCGTGATCCATCATATGAATACGCATATCGCCCGGAAGCTCATCGAAGGTCATCTCGGGAAGGATATCTTCCAATGCCCCAAGGCCTCCAATAATGTAGCGCGCATATAGTTTGGCGAAGGCTTCGGGACGTCCCATATGCGGTGTTGCATGACCAGTACGCGCATTACGCACACGATGCATAGCCAGACCAATCAGCGGTGTAATCACCAAATGTGTCACGAGATGTTCCTGCACAGGCGTGAGTGTCTGTCCGAGAATATCCGCAACAGCCGCAAGCATGATGCGACGATCCTGCTTCACCGTATCCTGCACGATCTGGTACATACAGCTGTGACCGCGTGCGAACTCGTGACCGAGCATGCGGTGAAAGGTCCCGGGAATCTCGTCGTCCAGAATGCGTGATACAACGGCAAAAATGAAAGCATACAAGCGATCCTTGGGATCGGCGTCCGTTGGCAACTCGCCACCCAGGGGGTATCGCGCCAGCGCTACTTTGTGAGCATGGCGGATTGCCTCAAGAAAGAGCTGCTCTTTGCCGCCGAAATGGTAGTTGACCGAGGCGATGTTCGTACCCGCTTCGCGGCAAATGTCGGCCACCTTGGACTCGACAAAGCCACGCTCCGCAAACACATGGCAGGCAGCATTCAGCAAGGCTTCTTTCGTGCTAAGCTGTGGTTCGCTACTCGTGGTTCTATCTCCTGTTGAATCAACTCAGTGTTTAAAATCGTCATTTGAAACGGGCGATATAAATGCACTTTTTATGCAAGGATGCAAGCGCCTTTTGCTCCATCTTTCCGCATTTCACAAGCCCCAAGGTACCAGCACTTACCTGAAGCTGTGGTGAAGAAGCCGCATGAATCTGGTGAGCGAGCCTCATCCTGGTGAAGAATTTTCACCTTTTGACTCCTGCTGCGGCGCTTCTGCGAAACAGAACAGCTTTGAATCAGGAACCGCGGCGAACATGCACGCTGGCAGGAAATTTGCACAGTATCTTGGATCGCGTGCCGCGCGATTGTGCCCCTAAACTGCATCCGCAGGCAAACAGAACCTATCCGCCCGGCTTAGGCCTGCCCCGGCTGGTCAAAGGCGTTGGGCAACAGGAGGAGAAATGCGACGCGCATTGCTCGCTTCCCTTTTTGTTTTGGCATGGACAGGCAAAGTGCTGGCCGAGCCCGCGGCCAATTTGGTGTGCTACCAGTCGGGCGCGGCTTGCAAGGCCGCTGTCGGCGACCTGGATCACGACGGTCTGCAGGAAGTGGCCGTGGGCTACTACAGTTCCTCGAGTCAGGCCAAGTGCAAACTGTACCACCTGGTCAACGGCACACTGGTCAAGATCTGGGAACAAGCCTTCAGCGCGGACAAGGTGTATCCTCTGTTTGCCGATGTGGATAACGACGGACAGCAGGAGTTATTGATCTCCAGCGACAGTGGCGATCTGGGCGGCGCACTCTACATCTATGATTCCAGCAGCGAGCTATCGGACACCCACTGCATCTGGAGCAGCGGTTTCAGCACACTGCGCCGGGAACGCGCTGTCTCCGTCGGAGACGTGGACAATGATGGCCAGAATGAGCTCTGCATCGCCGTGGACTGGTATTCGCGCCAGTTGCGTGTCTATGAGCAAGCCGGAGCGAATTCCTGGGCGCTGAGTTGGAGCACCGGCGGCAATGATTTTCGCAGCAGTTTCATTGGTGATACCGACAACGATGGCCAGAATGAACTGCTTGCTGGCTGCGGCAACTGGAGCTACTGGGATTGGCGCGTCTACGAATACGGCGACGAGGAGTATCAACTGCAGTTTGACAGCGGCTACTATGGTGCTGTTACCGCAATCTGCGGCGACCCCGACCAGGACGGGTTGAACGAAGTCATCGTCAGCTCTACCTACGATCGCGGGGGCCGTGACGACTTGACCCTGGCGCGCTGGAATGGCCTTGTCTACGAAGAGGTGTGGAACTGGGATGCGGGCCTTTCCACTCACGGACCAGCGCTGGGTCCATTGCTAGGCGATGGACGACACCAGATCGCCGTTTTCTCCGGCTATCAGACAGGCGCTCCTGCGGATGCGCGCGTTCATCTGTTTTCTTTCGACGGAAGTTCGGCCAGCGAAATCTGGCAAAGCGGCGAGATGCCCGGGCTGGCCAACGGCGATTGCTGCATTGCCGACGCAGACAATGACGGCCTTTGCGAACTGCTATTCTGCCAGCGAGATAGCGGTTTCTACATCTGGCGCTTCCAGGAAGGAAGTGTGGCCGGCGTTGAGGAACAGCCCTTCGAGTTCGCGCTGAGCGCCTATCCCAACCCCTTTAACCCTTCTACAACAATTGAGTTGGTGCTGCCGGAAACCAGCCGGATGACTGTGGGCGTGTACAACTTGCGCGGACAATGCGTCACCCGCCTGCACGATGGTTTGATGAACTCGGGACTGAACAGGCTTAAATGGAATCCCGGGCAGCTTGCTTCCGGTGTCTATCTGCTGCTGGCGGACGGTTCTGCCGGAAGGCAGACAACGAAGCTGCTCTACCAGCGCTGAGTTACCTCCAGTAAAAAGTAGTGGCCCGTCTCGATGTGAAACGGGCCACAGGACAGGCCCCACCCGATTGGATGGGGCTTCCTCCTCTAGTCAAAGCAAGCAGCTCAGGAAGCTAGTCCTTGGGCCTCGTGCTGCGAAGAAGTATGCTCCTCCTCGCCGCTCGACCCCAGCACAGCTTCACGGATCACCTCAAACTGTGTGGTCACATCCGTCATGATGGCCTGCATGCGGGCTCCGGTCACTGGTGTAGTGTCCTTCATCTCGTCGCTACGGCCTTCTGCGCAATAGCCTGCCCGATGCGCCATCAAGTCACCGTAATGGATAGCGCTACACAAGCGCACCAGCTCCTCTGGAGCTTCATTGGGATTATGGTGATACAGCATCGGCTGTCCCAGCTCAGGCGGCAGGCTCCAGTGGTTAGCCAACCAGTAGCCTAAGGTCGCATGATCCAGCCCTAGCGCCTCACGCTCCAGCGCACACATTGCCTGGCGACGCACTTCGTGCAAACCAATGCTGGGCCGCTGCACCTGTTGGAAAAGTTGGTCCATGACCACCTTGCCCACATCGTGCAAGAGCCCCGCAGTAAATGCCATTTCGGGGTTGCAGCCGCCGGCCATTTGCTGGGCGATCTGCTTGGAGGCTAGACCGACGTAGAGGCTGTGCTCCCAGAGCTTGCTTTCGTCGGAATTGTAGGCGATCAGCCGGGTGCTGAACATGCCCGGCGCGCAGGACTTCAGGGCGATTCCTACCACCAGATTGCTACCCAGTGCCACAACCGCGCGCGTCAGCGAATTCACCTGACGACCCGTGCTATGGGCGGCGGAATTGGCGACCTTGAGGATCTGCATGGTCAAAAACGTGTCGCTCTTGATCAACTCCACCATCTCACGCAAATCGTGATCGTCGTCAGCACTCAAGGATAAAAGGCGCAGGGCGATGGGCGACATGGTCGGCATGCTTCGCACCTGGCTCACAAGTTGGCTGATCGTCTTGAGGTCCATACTGCTTCCCGATTTTTTTAACCAGTGTGTGCTCTATCGGGAATGGAAAACCCAAACTGAACCGGATTCGTGAAATAGGGTTGTTATAGTTTGTTCGGAAGTTGTAGGTGCTGAGTATTCACAGTAGGCAAAACAAAAGGCCGCTTGTGCGACCTTTGATGCTCCATCAGGGACTCGAACCCCGAACCAACTGAGTAAGAGTTAACACTACTGCGAAACAGAGGCTTTGGATCGCCATCGCAAACCGAAGACTTTTCACGAATACAGGATGCAACGGGCCCGGTTCCTCTCGGCATGGTCTGCCCGTCCGATTAAGTCCATCCGCCGGCGCGAGGTTGTAGCCATGCACCAGGCCATCGGTGACAACCACGGGAAGCACCAGGCCAACCGTGTTGTGGCGCTGCTGAGGGCTGTGATCAACCGAGCCATCCGCGATCATGAGCTAGACATTCCAAACCCTGCCAACGGAATCACCTTCAACCGCGAGGAGGACCGCACGCGTCGCCTGTCGGTGGAAGAGCTGCCAGCATTCTTCCAGGCTGTGCAGGCAGATGTCAATACCGATATCCGCGACTTCGTGCTACTGGCGCTATTCACGGGAGCTCGAAGAAGCAATCAGCTAGCTATGTGTTGGTCGAATGTCTCCTTGGAACGCGGTGTGGGAGTGATTCCTGCAGCATCCTCGAAGTCAAGTCGGCAGCTAAACGTGATCCTGCCCCAGGCTGCAATACGCATTTTGAGGCAGCGACTGGTTGCCAAGCGAGGCGACGATGTCTTACCTGGCCGATCGGGTCGAAAGAAGGTTCACATGGTTGAGATCAAGTCAGGATGGAGCCGCATCTGCAAGCGTGCTGGGTTGGACAATCTGCACATTCACGATCTGCGCCGTAGCCTGGCCTCGTTCCAAATTGACACAGGATCGCCGCTGGACGTCATTTAAAAGACCCTGGGACACGAATTAAAAGTGACCACGGAGATCTATGCACGGCTTGCTTTGGAACCAGTGCGCGAAAGCGTAGAGCACGCCACAGAAGAAGTCCTGAAACATGGGGTGCCGAAGTCTGCTGACCAAAGCTGATCTCAATGAGAACGGTACTCTGCGTTCCATCAGGCGGCTGTGGCCGGATGCCTTGGGAGTGTCGGTAACGCAAATCCCACACCCACCTGAGTGAGTTCACTTCACCAGCAGCACCTTCTTCACTGAAGAACAACGTGGTCCAGCCAGGCGCACCAGATACACTCCGCTAGCCAGCGCACGTCCATCAAAGCGCACGCGGTGCTCGCCTGCGGCAAAGTCGGTGTTGGCCAGGGTCTGCACCAGCTGGCCGCGCAGGTTGTAGACCTGCAGGGTGAAGTGGCCAGCCTGGGGCAGCGTGAAGGGGATGGTGGTCACCGGATTGAAGGGATTCGGATAGGCCTCGCCCAGCGTGGGGGAAGTGGGAAGCACTGGATCCACCTGGGGGGAAAGCCCCACAAACTCCTGCACGGCGGCGTAGGGCCCGCCCGTGTACCCGATGTCGTTGCGCAGACTGCCCTGCGAGGGCCAGAGGGCAAAGTCCGGGGCGCTGGGATCGGCTACGTCGTTGTAGTGGTCACCAGGATCGCCAGCGTCGATGCAGGGGGAATTGGGGGCCAGGAAGGGCGCACCAAGAACGGGGTCGAAGCGTGGGTCAAGGCCAATCAGGTTGTTCTCGCCGGGAATGGCTTCCTGAAGCAGACAGTTGTTGAAAAACATCACGTCCTGATCACTCCAGTGCGGAATCCAGTAATCATACTGGTTCCCCGTGAACAGACAGTTCGTGACAACCTCAGCGCCAATTACCTCCGAGACGAGGTCCTGATACCCAAACATAGTGACCGGGTTGTTGTTTGCGAACGTACAGTTACGAACCGTAGCACCGATCCCCGAAGCAACACGAAGGGTCACCTGCCAACTGTGCCATCGGGTCGGATGGTAACAGTCGTATTGTTGGCCACCTCTTAGGTACAGATTCTCTATACGAACCGCGCCCCCTGCACCCGAATCCAGGCACTTGGCCGCAAACAAACAGGTAGCGCGATCTACATCAAGAAATTGACAGTTCTGTATGGTTGCATCGCCTTCCACAAAGGCATATAACCCCCCATCGTCGATCCCTTGAAACAGGCAGTTGCGCATCAGCAGACTTGCTTCGCCGCGCACGTACAGGACGTTGCCACACTCGTTGATCATCGTGTCGTCGTCCCGCTCGGGGATCCAGTTAGGCTGGCGCTGCTCGACAAACTGGCAGCTGTCCATGATGATCAGGGGATTGCCTGAATTCCCTGCATGTATGTTCATGGCTCGGCCCAGATTGGGGAGCCAGCCACGTCCAGGGGAATACGTGTCGCGATCGATCACCAGGTTGTTCACAAATTGCAGGCGTGTCAGGCGCAACGTATCCAGAGAGCCTGTGAAGGCCCACAGCAGACTGTAGACGTAGTTGCTTGGGCCAGTAGGACCCACGGGCAGCGCGTTGCCAATGCCCACGTTATCCAGAAACAGACAGTCCACAAGATCAACCCCGCCTGTTGAGATCAGATTGCCAATTGTCTCATCGTTCTCCGGATCGCCCACGAACTCCTCTTGCCCGTAGGTACAGCCCTCCACGCGCAGATTGCGTATCCGGTCCACCCATCTCTCTTCAATGGCATACATATCACCGATTTCCATCAGGCCACCAAAATCTGTGTGGCAGTTGCGAAAGAGGATCGAATCCGCGTCCAGGTGCATGGCTGTGATACTGCAGGCGGCGCCGCTACCGGGTGCCTGCGCACCCTGGTGCCCGGTGCGCCTGCAGTTATCCAAAGTCAGGTTGCGGATTGTCATGAGCAGGGTGTCGGAGTGAAGATCGCAGAAGCGCGCCATCCCGCCGAAGCCGTCGTTCCAGGGGGCGGAGATGGAGCAGTTGGTCATGCTGATGTCTTGAAAGTGGCAGCCCATCTCCGACCAGCCATTCAAAAACATGCCTTGATCGATGTGCATATTGCGTATCGTAATACCGCTGCATTCCAGATAACCGAACGCACCACTATTGAGAACACAGAAACCCTCCGTTGTCACCGTATATGCCTTCAGATTCCTCACATACACGGAATCAGCAAACGCGTAGACGGCCCCGAACTCGTCGTTTGCAGAGCGGAGTTGCTGGATGTCAACCAGGGTACTGTGGGTGATTTGGCAGCGCCGAGGAAGTGGCAGCGCTTCCTGCTCTTGATTGATGGCAGCGCCAGAGTATCCATCGGTTTGGCAATCCCGGATCACGCAATGATCGATGCGAAAGGTCGTGCAATAGTCGAATTGCAGGCCGCCCGCTGAGTGCACCACGTTACCGTAATAATGCCCTTGTCCGTGGCGAACTGTGAACCCCTGCAGGTCATACTCAACCTCCCCATACACTCCCGTCACAACAGTACCACCGTACTCGCCATCCAGAATGGTCTCTTCCACATCCAGCGTGTCTCCGGTCAGCACATGGTGCGAGTACAGGTGTACACTGCACTCGGGCAGCAGAAACTGCCCGTAGTAGGTGCCGCGTGCCACCAGCACGGTGTCGGCCTCCTGACAGGCGTCCAAGGCAAGCTGCAATTCGGTGTACTCCGCAGGCACGTGCAGCACGCGGGCCATGGTGGCGCTGGCGCACAACAAGAAAGCAAGGGCAAAACAACGCATGATGAAATGGGGTGGCACACAGGCTGCCACCCCTCCTATACTGGGTTACTTGAGTAGCAGAGTCTTGAGGATCGCGTGATCCTGCGGCGTCTGGATCGAGACCAGATACACGCCACTGGCAAGCTGTGAACCGTCAAAGGCCACGCGGTTCAGTCCCTGCTCGAACTGGCCATCAAACAGGGTTGCCACCTGCTGACCGACCATATTGTAGATGCTGACTGTTCCCTGGATCGGGGAACTGATACCGAACTCCACCATCGTCACGGGATTGAAGGGGTTCGGGAAGGCACTGGCAAGGGAGATGGAACCAGGCATGGTCAGTGCTTCCAGCGCACCCTGTTCCTCGGCACCCGTCATGTCGGGTTTGAGGTAATCGCGAATAGCATTGGAAGCCTGGCGAATGCGCTGGGTGTGCGCTGCAGCCTGTGCGGGGCTCGCCGTTGCCAGTCCGCCTTCTGCCGGCCAGGTGTCAATCTCAAGCAGGGCAAGTTCGGCGGCCATGATCGCGACGGGTTCGGCGCTGGTCTCGGCAACCTGCTGCAGGGCGGCTACCGCCTCACTCCTGGCTCCGTGGCGGGCTTCCACAAGCTTGGCATCGGTACTCTGCATGGTTGACAGCCCACGATCAGTACTGGCGGTCTGCTCGCTGGCGGCCTCCAAGGTGGCAACGGCATCCGCATAGTTCAGGGCCCCCGTTTCGGTCTCGAGGGCGATACTACTGACCATCTCTGTGGCCTCGTAGGCCTCCACGCTGTTGGGATATTGCAGGATCAGATCGCTGGCGGTCAGTAGTGCAGCTTCTGCGTCCCCCGCGTCAAGCGAGGATTGTGCCTCGGCAAGCATCATGCTTGGTGTGGTCCCTGTGCCACTACATCCGGTGTAAGCCTGGTTGCAGGTAGAGAGCTGCAGTGGCGATCCCCATTCGCTCAGGTTCTGCCAGTTCGGGATATCCCAGTTCGTCAGGATCGTGCTGATGGGGTAAGAATCGGAGCAGCTGGTTCCCCAGAAGTTGATGCCCCAATCGAGGTACTCGTGCGTCCAGGTTGCCGAGGTGGAGCCGATGAAGGTGGGTGTGTTGAGCGGCGGCACGTAGTTCTGCCGGATGAAGCTGTTGTACCCGCAATCCATCTTCAGCTCGCCGTAATACATGTATACGAGCGAACTCACGGAGTTGTGACCGTCATCGTCAAAGGAATTGCGAGCATTCTTGCTCATGTTCAGCGTCGCGAGGTTCTCGTAGACAAAGGGCGTGTTCTGGTTGCTGGAAGTGGTGAACGAGCAGCCATCGAGGTCAATTGTGGACCGGTACAGGTACGCGACGGCAGAATCATAGGTGTTATTCTGTCTCGATCCCGGGAAGACTAGGTCGTCGAATTCCATCCTGCTGTCCGTTTGGTGGTTGCGATAGGTGTACAGCGACCAAGCATCATCAATCAGCACCGGGAAGCTGATCTCAGCCATATCCACGCTGCTTCGGTACTGATACACGCGACCGAACTGCGTGCCGTTCAAGTTGTGGCCCTGCATGCGGCCCTTGCTGTACTTGTACTCGATCAGAGCCTCGCCCGTACCAGCCTGATCGTTGAACCTGACTTCAGGTGCTACCACTTCCAGATCGCAATGGTTGAAGGCAATGCCCTCTTCAGGGGCATAACTGAAGTACACGCCAACCAGAGTGGTTGGATAAACACTGGCGAAGGGGTCTGCGCGGTAGGCACCAATCTCGATTTTATTGCAGGGGTCTAGGTCGTCTTCACTTTGAACACCTACCAGTGCCGTGCGTGGTCCGTCTTCATCACCCAGTTTCAAGCTGTTGCCATGGGCAAGTGGCCGTATTCTCAAGCTGCTGCCTGCGGCAACCCGAAGCACAGATCCAACAGGCAGAGCGGTGTTCAGTACGAGATCACAGTCCGTGGCGGTAATCTCATATACCTTGCGATCCAAGTTGCCAGCAGAAACCTGGCTCGCGATAAGCTCTTCGGTCTCCAGCTCCTTGTACCAGCCGATGTTCGCCTGTGAAAGGTCGTAGTCCAACTCGCTCTCGGGATCACCAATATCCAATAACGCGCTGTCCCAGCGCAGCTCGTATTGGTCCTCGATGGGGCCTGTGCCACCGACGAAACTTGCACTGTGCGCAGACGTGTGGCTCCTATCAAGGTTGGTGGGTATGACAGGTTGGCTAACCGTGTCAAAATTTGTGTACGCGACCGTCACGTTCGCCTGGTTGCTGCTGTTGGCCAGGATGCCGGTCGACACATTCTGTAAACTCAAGTTCTTCAGCTCAATCTCGTGGTCGTTGGAGTCGAATCGGACGCCTGTGCCTCCACGAGCCAGCGTGACGCCGTCAATCAAGAAGGGCGTCGGATTCAGGCTGTTCTGTTCAATGTCAAGCTCCAGGCAATAGGTGTAGCCAGTACCTGTGGGTATCGTAGGAGCAAACAAGCAGTTGCGGATGTAGCTGTCCTGTGCGACACCCGCACGGATCCGAAGGCCAGAGGTGTGATACGTTGGATCAGGATCAAAGCTCACGTTGTCAATCAGGATCAACTCGTTGGTGTTATCGGAATCGACAACGACGGTTCGTCGCGCATTATCCAGAAATCGCGTGTCGGTCAACCAGAGACCAGCGTCGTTGACCTGAACCGCGCCACCCGCGTAATCGATCGCACACGAGTTGCTGGTAAAGGTGCAATTCTGAATTCTGGGTGCAGAAATCTCCTTGTCGCTCTCCACAAATACAGCGCCGCCACCGCCATGGTCTGCGGTCGTGGAGCTAGTGTTCGAGGTGAAGCTGTTGTAACCAAGGGAGATGCCATCCACATTGGAAAAGGCGATCGCGCCCGCCTTCCCACCATCGCAGTACTCGAACTTGGAGCTATCGAGTTGGCAACAGGAGTGATAGGTGCCAACCGGATTCATCAGGCCACAGTACACCGCGCCAGCGCACTCGCCATCGCAGTTGAAAAACTTCGCATCGTAGACGTACACCTGGTACGGAACACCGGCGTCGTCGGCACTGCCCGTGCAACTGATAGCTGCCGCTTGATTGATCACCCCACCACCGCTGACACCGACCAGGTCAGTGAATGCATCCGTGAGAGTAACGAAAAGCAGGCTGCCCTCGGTGTTGATCATGGAATCATAGAAGCGTCTCGTCGTGTTACTCAGCAGGGCAAGGCCCTCGATGCGCACGCGAGCATCCTCGGCAAAGAGGAAGTCTTTGACCGCGAAATCCGTGGTGCTACAGGAGTTGAAGTAGACCTTGTAGCCGATGGTGCAGCCGATGAAATCTACACTTCCCTTAACACACCCTGGCCAGTTTGTGTACAATGTGTCGTGGTCAGCCGACTCGAATGTGGAATATCCGTTAATGTGAATCAGATCTCCTGACCCACCGCGCGTGCACTGGCTAGGTGACATGATGTCGCGGCCCAAAATCTCCATATCGCGCAGACACACGTTCGCGTGGTTGCACACCAAGGTATATCCCTGCGAACACCACCCGCTGTCAGACTCACGAAGACCAATGGTCCCATCGACCAGGTATAGCTGGTTCTCTTCGCCGCTGGATGCGCCAGTAATCGTGACTACCTTCCCCAGTCGGTAGCCGTTGCAGAGGATTGTTTTCTCGATTCTACCAGCGTAGTGGCACCCATTGTTGATGGCAAGATTGCTGTTCCAATCTGCGGTCATCTCTACTGCCGCATTCGTTGGATAGGCTGTTAGCCAGCTAATAGCAGCCGTCATCGTGGTAAAGTCCCCTCCCCCCGCTGGGTCGTAGGTCTTCGTCTATAAACAGAGTGCTGACGTTGCAATGAATGCCAGCGCTGCGAGCGTTACTGTCCATCTCATCTGGACTTCTCCTGCATAGTGTGTGGTCCTTCTTCGTGGCTGTGCTGCCACCTCTCGTAAACAAGCTCTGTGTAAGACACACCGAATGCAAGAGAAGAGTTCTAGTAGGACAAATACATGTTCCAGCAAATCAGATTCGTTTTTATCTCGCTGTCACAGGGTGTAGTGGGCTAAGAAGACCGGAAGCTTTGCTTGCTTCGACCGTTACGGAAGGAATGCTGGAGACAAAGACACGTTAGCCCGGCAAATACGTGGGACTTCCTTGGAGTTTGCATAGCAGGATAGGCCGTGTATCACGGCGACTGCATCATCAGATCAGCCCGTCTCTGCCCCCCCACGTATCCTCGTGTCTCCTGCGCATGCCCGCCTGTAACACGGTGTAACACATCTGCCACAGGCTACCAATAGTTGGAGTTGAGCGGCTGTGTGACAAGACGCTGGGCCTTGATGATGTTTCCCGGACCCGTGTTGTAGCTGGCCAGGGTAAAGGCAATGCGCTCAATAACAGGCCGCAGTGCCTTCCAGATGGACCACATCTGCGCGTCATAGTAGATGCTGGCCTGGATCTTGTCCTTCACCAGCCAAGGAGATGTGACACGCAGCCTGGGCATCAGCGTTAACACCTTGTACATCTTGATCAGGAGGGCCGCTCCGGCCCACAACACGTCAGACGAACTGGCAGCTTCACGCAAAGAGATCCAGCGGCTGCGAGCAGAGCTTCGGCGCACCCAGGAGGAGCGCGGATTGCTCCTGATTCCCGCAGGCAAGACGGTAGAGCACGCGGTCGCCCGTTTCCCTGCGCTGCGCGAGCAGTTGGCTCAATGGCCTGGTGAATGGCGTGGCCTTGGAGGACGTGGCCAGATGGGTAGGTCACAGTCAAACAGGGAAGTCCTGGGGCATGGTCACGGGCACCTACGATCACGCACACCTGGAGACTTTGCAGCGCGTCGCGGTGGCCATTCAGCAGCTCTGGAACCAACTGATTCCGAACACGTGTAGTACACACATAGTACACGAAATGATGAATTCTGAGGTGTTTTCCAGTGGTTCTGAGCAATCTGCGTAGAAACGAAAAGCGCCGTCATCGCGGCGCTTCCTCTTGTTTTCTCAGCACTTTGGCCGATGCTCCATCAGGGACTCGAACCCCGAACCAACTGATTAAGAGTCAGCTGCTCTACCATTGAGCTAATGGAGCCAACTCCACCGACGCGGCTCATGCAGAAACATTCGCCAACGACGACAGGCCGGTTAGTTTATAATTCGACTTTTGCATTGTCAAGGGGTCCAGCGGACCGGTTATAGAACCTCGCAGCTTCCCAGGAGGGTGTAAAAAGCGCTGAACAGGCTCCGCGCTTTTCACTGCTCACGCAAATTGTCTAACGGGACCAGCTCAGGCCCAGGCCGTAACTGAAAGCGGCTTTCAGTTTGCTGCCATCGCGTCCTTCCTCTTCGAGCGGAATAGCCTCGTGCACGCCCGCCGTCAAGCTCAGTCCCCAGCCCAGGGGAACCTGCCCGTCGAGCTTCAAATCGATGTGATGAAGGCCGTTCTTGTGATCAGGCACGTACTTCTCGTTCACGCCCAATACGAGTGTCGGCGTGATACACGCCTCGGCCCAAGGCAGGGCCTGCTCGTGATCCAGACTGAATTCGTAAAAGGTGCCCTCGCCCTCGCGGGAGCGATAAGCCAAGGCACCGGCGTGTAACACGGGCAAGAGGTTGCCATCCAGACTCAGGCACCACTCGCTATCGCGAAACTCGTCGGAATAGTGCAGAAAGGTGTAGCCAGCATAGAGATATACCGGCCCAATCGGGCGGCCATAGCCCCAATGCAAAACGGTTTCCTGCAAGGCAGGATCGTCCGCGCCTTCGGCGTACCAGGCGCTTGCGCTGAAACCGCCCTCGTTGATGACGACTTCGTGATACATCAGGCTTCCCTGTGTGAGCAGGTCATAGCCTTGCAGCATGTATCGGGTCTGGTACCCGCAGTTCAGCTCCAAACTGCCCTCGGCATAGAGGCTACCAGCCAGCAGCGGAAGTAGCACGAGATAGCATAGCTTCATATTTCCTCCAGGCGTAGATAAGAAAAAGGCGGCCACCAGGACCGCCGTTTGTGTTACACAATCGCAGCGGTCACTTGTCACACTTGCTATAACCACAGGATACGCAGCTATCGCAGCCATTCTCCATCTTCAGCGTCCGCTGCTGGCAGTCGGGGCAGATCTTGAATTCAGCGTTGATTTCATGATGAGCCGCCTGGCTGTTGAAGTCGATGGAGACCACTTTCTCACCGGCCTCGCTTGCGTACTGAGCCACCTTTGGTTCAAGGATGCCTACATCGTAAAAGAAGCGCTCCATCACTTCGGCCACTTCGGCGTACAGGCTCTGCACGTAGCGGCCTTCACGGAAGCGCCCACCGTTGGGGTCCTGAATGCCGCGCAACTCCTCCAGAATGAAGGAAGGATCGGCACAGCGGCGGAAGAGCGCGCTGATCAGCCGGGTGAGCATCACATATTCCTGGCTGCGGGTGAGATCTTTGGTGTTGAAGAAGATCTCGATCGGTCGCTTGATGCCGCCCTGAATCACCCAACCCAGGGTGATGTAGACATTATGATTGACAAAGCTCGAGCGCATTTTATAGGTGAGCGCTTCCACTACCTCGGGGCGCTTCTTGATGGCCTCGCCTTCCAGCGGAAGCTCGCCCTGAACGGGATTGGAACACACCGTGGCCGGTTGCGCCAGCTTCGCAGGAGGAGTCACTTCCACCAGTTGCATATCATGGCTGTCCAACCGGATCATACCCGGACCTCCTCGAAGGTGGTGCTGTCCAGCATTTTCTCCATGCTGAACGAGCTATAGTTGATGTAATGGTAGGGTGTACTAAGGGTGCCATCGGGCAGGCGCAGCACTTCGTCGCCGGCAAACTCCAGATGGTTGCCATCGGCTTGTGTCACGCGGAAGCGCTTGGTGCGGAATTTCTGGAACTCGGTCTCCTGCCCTTCCACACTGAGAATGGGAACGCGGCTGCCATCGCGATAGACGGTCACGCCCTTCAGCCCCCGCTTCCATGCCTCCAGATAGATGTCGGAAATCACTTCCGGTGATACATCTTCGGGGAGGTTGATCGTGCTGCTGATGCTGTGATCCACGTAGCGCTGCACGCGACTCTGGATTTCCACGCGACGCATGGGATCGACCTTGTGCGCCGTGCGGAAGAAATACTCGGGCAGCACGCCCTCGAGTTGGCGGCTATTATCAGCGCGCTCACTCAGGCCGTTGGCATCGACATAGGCCTGCACCGTGCTATGGAAGACCTTGTAGTACTGGTTCTTCAGGCTCTCGCTACGACGAGTGTAATACAACGCGAACACGGGCTCGATGCCTCCAGAGACACCGATGTAGCGCTTGTCGCCGCGCGTCAGTCCCAGTACGATGTTGGAGATGGTGCCCGTGGGAGCGATGGACATGATGGCAATGTTCCGCAGGCCCTGCTTGGCAATGCGCGCACGGGTTTCCTCGCTCAAGCCCTCGCGAACAAAAGGGCAGTCCAGATACGCTTCGGAATCGAAGACCGGACTGGATCCCTTCTCGGCGGCCAGATCGCTACTGGTGGCATAGGCCGTGTCGGAGATGGTCTCCATGACGCGTGTTACAAGCTCGATGCCTTCCTCGCTATCGTAGTCCAGCCCCAACTGATAGAGCATGTCCGCTACACCCATGACTCCCAGGCCCAGGCGACGGGTTTCGCTGGCGGCGAGGCGCTGTTTGGGAAGCGCGTTGAGCTTCTCATTCCAGCTGACCACGTTGTCGAGGAAGCGCACGAGTACGCGCGTTGTATTACGCAGCCGCTGCCAGTCGACCTCAGCACGCGGTGTGAAGCCCTGTGATACAAAACGCGCCAGATTGACCGACCCCAGGTTGCAGGCGCCGCCATCTTCCAAGGGAACTTCGGCGCAGGGATTGGTGCAGATGATCGGACGCCCCACATAATTGCTGGGACTGTAGCGACTCATCGTCGACCAGAAGATCAAACCCGGCTCGGCGGTGCGGTAGTTGCCCTCGACGAAGCGGTCCCAGATCTCGCGCGCCTTGGTCAGCCGCCGGATTTCGCCGGTGATATGGCTGGCAAAGTACAGCAGAAAGTCGCCGCTTTGCCGCACGGCAAACTCTTCGTCGCGCTCCAGGCGGTCCAGCAGATCAGTCGAAGGTGCACGTCGCGCCTGGAAGAGGAGGTCGCCGTACACGTCACGACGGAGAGGATCGCGAAAATCGTCGGCGCTAACTGTCTGGCCACACTCCGTCTGCAGCCACTGGTTCAACTCCGCGAGGCTCTCAAACTGGTGCAGTAGGCTGTAGCGGTCGAGCTCCTTGCTGGGAATGCCCGCGCTATAATGCAGTCCTTCGCCCTGAGGCGCCGAATTCAGACGCTCTCGCCCCTGCTTGCGATACACCAGGTAGGCACGATCGCCAAAGCGCTTCTGCTCCGCGACGGCGTTCATGAACTCATCGCTGACCTTGATGGAGATGTTGGCAAAGCGTACTTGCGTATTCTCGGCCACGTGCTTTTCAACTTCGGCCAGCTGCGTATCGCTGAAGCCCGCCGTTCGGCAACGCTCGACGATTTGCTTGGTGACCCAATTCGGATCCTTTTTGACGCGAATGAAATCGATGATGTCGGGGTGTTTGACATCAATTGTCAGCATCAGCGCACCGCGACGACCGGACTGGCCTATGAGGCCCGTGGTCTGGCTGAACAGCTCCATGAAGCTGACGGCGCCGGTGGAACAGTCCGCAGCATTGTGCACCACAGAATCACGCGGACGCAGTGGCGTAATGTCCACGCCGATGCCACCGCCATAACTATACGTGCGCGCGCACTGAAAAGCCGTCTCGTACAAGCTGTCGATGCTGTCTTCATCTATGCGGCTGACAAAGCAGTTGGCCAAGGTCTTAAGACGGTAGAGGTCACCGGCACCGGCCAGTACGCGTCCACCAGGAATGAATCGGCCATCGTGCAGCTCCTGATAGAAACTGCCAGCCCACTCCTGCATGAGCGCGGGGTCGGTCTCGGCGGCCGCCACAAAGGCGGAGACGCGCTGAAACACGTCTTCGGGCGAGTGTTCGATGGGCTCGCCATGAAGATCCTTGACAAAATACTTCTGCCGATAGATGCTGCTCGCCAGGTCATTGCCGGCCAGGTAATCCGCGTGCCGCGGCAGGCGATCGGCAGCGATCTCCTTGCCGAGTTGTTCGTACACGTTTTGATAATCGCGCACACCCCGCTCACCCAACCGGGTCGTCAGCTTGCCTTTAAAGCTGAACATCTGCTTCATCTTGGGGCTCCTGCTGCTATTTGACGATCCGTCCAATGGCCCCAATTCCCGCATGAGAATCGGTATGATTGCGCCAGGAAAAAGGAGAGAGCTTTCGTGTCCATGGTCTTCCCCGGCTGATTCAACAGTGATAGAGAATGTAAACCCGGCCTGGACAGGGACCGGAACCCGGCAAAGATCGCGCGTCCCTTGAGACAGAAGGCCCCGCCAGCAGCGGGCCACAAGATCTGCGATCAGTGCGGGGATCAACCTACTACATCTTGTGTTTCGGCACAAGGAGCGCACAAGCCCCCGGCGCGATATTTCCGCGTTATCTTTTCTGCTAAGCTCAAGAGCTCATCGTAGTTGAACTCAAAACGAACGACTTAGCAAGAAAGGGAGAATCTGCCTTGCAAGGAGAGCTTTATGCCGGAGGGGCGTGTCAGGGAAGTGTGAGACTGGGGTTCTGAAGCTGATCCAGGTCTGTATACGCAATGACGTTCATGTTTCCTTCGGGTAGAAGCAATTCAACAAGAGCCGATGCGTCCTCGCTCAGTGCGTAAATCTTGTCACTCTCCTTAGTAGTAGCAAAAGCGCACAGTGAAGAGGTTGTACAAATCTCCCGAACTGCGCCCACACCATCTTCCAGCCGAATGCGATAGATGCGGCTCTGGGCACTTTCCCGCCTGAGTAGCAGGAGGTCGCCGGGAAACACGTCCGCATTGGAGATCGCACCGCGGGCAACGGTGATATCAATGTAGTCCTGATGGGGACGATTCAGCGTCCAGGTCGCCAGCACCAACCCCGATTCGGGATTGATGCGCAGCACACGCTGTCCCTGGTCCAGCACATAACAGAAGTAGCTGTTGAAGCAAATGGCACGGGCGTCGGTAACTTCCACCAGATCGCGAATTCGTGTTGTTCGCTGCGTAATCGCATCAATGGAGACCAGGTACTGTGTTACGGCCTCAATGCCGTAGAGTTGATAGTCATCATCAATGGAAAGACTCACCAGCGAGGAATTGAGATAGCCCTGGACCTTTGTCTCGTAGCTGTCGCGATCAAGGCGATACAATTCGCGCGCCGGGCCCGAGGCAATCCAGAAAGCGTCCAGGTTGGCGGCGCTATCCTCACTGCAGGAAGCAAGCAACAGGCTGAGGCACGCGCAGATACCGCACAGCAGAGGCTTCCACATCAAGAGAGCGCCTGTGGACTTAGGGGATGCGGACGCAGTCCAAGGCCGACCTCCGTCAATGTATCACGCCAGTCGGCGGGTGTAAACGGCAGACCGATGCAGGCAAGAATACGCGATGGCCAACCAGCCGATCCATCGGCGTGTGCATACGTGCTATGGGCGATCTCCGGCTTGTTGGCGCGAATGTCCCACGCCGCCAGCACACGGCGACCGATGCTCTCGAAATCCACATCACGTGAACTGTAAATGTCACACACCGCTTCGCCGGGCTTGATGAACTCACCAACGTGGCGGTGAATACTGATGCCAGCGCTGTGATCCACGGCCTCGTCCTTCTTCTGACGACCAGCTCCAAGTGATACCGCGGCCAGCCCAAGCTCGCGGCTCTGGATGTCGTGTACCCATCCGCCACTCTCGGAAATCAGGGTCAAGCCAGCCTTGGGACGCGGCGCTCGTTGCGGGTGCAGAAACCACTCACGGCTGCCACCTTGCGCCTCGATATTGAGATAGTAGCGTTCCAGTGCGCTGCCATCGTGTATCACAGACTGCAACCTGCGTAGCGCGTCATCCAGGCGCTTCTCCTCTCCGGAAATCAGCAATGCAGCTGCTCCCAGCGCGTAGCTCACTTCCATCAGATCCGGACTGCCGTAGCCGGAAAGGCACTCTGCGCTTTCCACCAGCTCGTTCCAGTTGCCAATCTGCCGACCCAGCGGTGAGTTCATTTCGGTAATCAGCGCGCAAACAGCCTTGCCGCCTCGATCAGCAATGGCCACCAGATTACGCGCCAGCTCCTCTGCCTGGTCGAATTGCTGGAAAATGGCGCCATGGCCGCATTTCACGTCCAATACAAGGCTGTCGATACCTTCCGCCAGCTTCTTCGACAGAATCGATGCGCAAATCAGCGGAACACTGGCCACGGTTGCGGTCACATCACGCAGAGCGTAGAACAGTCGATCAGCGGGCACCAGATTCTCTGTCTGGCCAATCAAAGAAAGGCCTGTATCACGAAGTACTCGATGGAACTCGTCCTGCGAAAGGCCGCTGCGCAACCCGGGGAGGCTCTCCATCTTATCCAGCGTACCACCGGTGTGCCCCAGACCACGTCCCGTGATACTCGGCACGACCAAGCCACAGGCTGCCAGCATGGGCGCCAGAATGAAGGTGATCTTGTCGCCGACACCACCGGTGGAATGTTTGTCCGCCTTGTGTCCCGTGATACTGCTCAGATCAAAGACTTCGCCGGAATGCCACATGGCATCGGTCAGTACCCAGGTTTCCTCGGGTGTCATTCCCTGGAAATAGATGGCCATGAACCAGGCGGCGATCTGCGCCTCCTGCACGCGTCCACACATGGCGCCCTCAACCATGTAGCGGATTTCCTCAGCCGAATTGGCCTGGCCTTGCTGCTTGTGCTGGATAATTTCGTATGCAGTCATGCTGCCTCCGGCAGTCTTGTTTTCGGAAAATAGCCGCCCGTCAGGAATGTATCCTTCTGCAATCGCGGCCTTGTTTGCAAGATGTCCGTGTATCACACTCACGGAATAGCGGGTTCCAGGAATCAGTAACCGTCACCGGCTTGGCTCGAACCACCGACAATGGCAACACTGGCGCTCGCGCCGATGCGATTGGCGCCGGATTCGATCATCTCGACGGCATCACCAAAACTTCGCACACCACCGGAGGCTTTGACGCCCATGCCGGCTCCCACTACGCGACGCATCAAGCGCACGTGCTCGGCGGTTGCTCCTCCCGTGGAGAACCCGGTTGATGTCTTGACAAAGTTCGCGCGCGCACGCTGTGCACACAGACAGGCGCGCACAATCTCCTCATCGCTTAGCAGGCAGGTTTCCAGAATCACCTTGGTCACCACACGGCGTCCGGCAGCCTCCACGACTTCGGCAATATCCTGCTCGACAAGACGCCAGTCACCGTCCTTGACGGCGCCCAGGTTGATCACCATGTCGACTTCACCTGCGCCGTCGCGTACCGCCTGACGTGTTTCGGCCACTTTGATGCGCGTGCTGTTGGCACCAAGGGGAAAGCCAATGACAGTGCAGACCTTTACCTGGCTGCTCTCGAGCATACTGTGACACAGTGACACACGGTAAGGGTTGACACAGACCGAGGCGAACTTGTACTCTCGGGCCTCGCGACAAAGCCTCTCGACTTCGGAGCGTGTTGCATTTGGCTTGAGCAGCGTATGATCGATCATGCGACCTACTTCGCCGCGCACACTCTCGATCAGACCCAAGGTGCAACTCACACGGTCGGCGCCGCAGGCCAAAACCCGATCCGGGCTGTAGCTGGCGGCCTTGATTGCTGGCGGATCAACAACGGGAATGTGATCCGCGACAGTGTGTGTCACAGCACGCCCGGCCTGCTCGCCCAGCATTTCCTTTACAATACGATCAACGAGGTGTTCGCTGCTCATGATTCTGCCTGTCCATGACTGATGTGAAATCCGTCCACAACGCCCACAATCAGGGCTTGAACGGGAATATCATTGTCGGCCAGCGCCAGCCGTGCCGAACCACCTTCTTTGTTTATGAGCACCTGGTCGCCGATACCAGCGTCCACGGTGTCCAGGGCGATATACTCATCGCCTTGTAGCGCGTCATGCAAATCCACATTGCATACCAGCAGGAGTTTGTGCCCCTTGAAACGGCCATGCTTAACTGTGGAAACCACTTCGCCTGTAACACGCGCAATCTGCATCAGATACCCAGCAGCTCAGATGTCTCACGAACAAGCTCCTGCGCGAGCTCTTCGCTGCCAGCTTCGGCAAAAATGCGCAGAATAGGTTCAGTGTTGGAAGCACGTGCCTGCACCCAGGATGGCCCTGTCTCACCGCTGAAGATCACTTTTATTCCATCGGTCCGATCGACTTGACCGCGTGCACCAAGTTCCTGCGCGATGCGTTCGAGGGCAGCACCGGGATCCAGCTCGCCCAGAAGCACCTTGTCCTTGACCATACTGTAAGTGGGCAACTCTTCGCGCATGGCGCGCAGGCGATTGCCCGATTCCAGCAGATACTGCAGAATCAACGCCACGCCCACCAAGGCATCACGGCCCAGGTGCAAGTCCCGCAGGATCACACCGCCGTTGCCTTCACCACCAATGGCAGCGTCGACCTCGCGCATCTTCACAGAGACATTGATCTCGCCAACTCGAGTGCGATACAGGTCGACACCCGCTTCACGGCACACATCGTCCAGGATCTGGCTGCTGGACACGTTCGCCACCACTGGCGATTTCTGATGACGTAGCACAAAGCGTGCTACAAGTGCCAGGGTTTGCTCTTCACCCAGCGGAACTCCCTTGCCATCCACAAGCGCCAGCCGGTCTACGTCGGGATCGACCGCTATACCAAAATCAAAGCGCCCCTCGGCAACTGTATCACACAGCTTCCCGAGGTTCTCAGGTGATGGCTCAGCGCCACGGAAGAAGCGACCACTGCTATCACAGCCGATCTTGACGACATCGCACCCCAGCTCCTGCAGCAGGAAGGGAAGGACCTTGCTGCCTGCGCCATTGACACAGTCGACGGCGACGCGGAAGTTGCGTTTGCGAAGTGCGCTGGGATCCAGCAGATCCAGGGCCAGAATGCGACGCACGTGCGTATCACACGCCGTATCGTTGCAACTCACGCTGCCCATCTTGTCCCAGCTGGCCCACTTGATTCCATTCTCCGCAATGGCCAAATGCTGCGCACTTTGCTGCGGATCAAGAAAGAGCCCGTCGTTGTGGAAGAACTTCAGCGCATTCCACTCGCTTGGATTGTGGCTTGCTGTAATACAAATGCCGCCAGCCGCCTTCAATTCCTCCACCATGATTGCAACGGTTGGTGTTGGCACAATGCCGATATCGATGACTTCGCATCCTGTTGCCACCAACCCTGAAATCACAGCCTGACGTACCATCTCACCTGTGGGTCGTGTATCACGCCCCAAAACAACCCGTCCACCGCCACAGTACGTGCCAAACGCGGCGGCGTAGCGTGTGATCACCGTTGGATCAAGGCCATCGCCAACTACACCCCGGATACCCGAGATGGAAATCATCAGTCTACTCATCCTTTGCACCATCCGATTTGGCTGTATCACCACCGGTTGACTCCTGCTGGCGACGAACTTCAACGAAGTTCAATTGGAGATCCGTCAGCGCGTGATCCAGAGCGTGGCTCAGCTCTGCAGGAAGATTCCCCTTGGTTTTTTCCTTCAACATGCCCAGCATGTCAATGGCATAGGCGGCTTCTTCGAGATTTACCTGCGTGCCACCTTCCGGTCGAGTCAGCTTGCCCAACCCGATCATGCAAACCTGCTCGAATTGAGCCAGCAGAACGGCGAAAAGTTGATCGTTCTTCTCCATGGGATCTCCTACTCGGACTTACGCTTACGACGAATGCCGATGGTGAAACGGTGTCCATCCAGTGACCAGACGGGTTCACCGTCGTGCTGCGCGCAGAAGAGTCTCAACTGCTCGCTGGTCAACTGTGGAAGTATGTGTGGTAGCCGCTCGGGAATGGCATCAAGAATGCTGACGCGCGGCCAGTTGTCAGATAGATCAATGTAGATCTCGTGGCTGCCTTCGGACTCAACCAGGTCGAGGCAGGCCTCAAGCAAACGGTCGAACACCCAGGTCGCCTCTAGATAATCCAGCGATACGGAGGCATCATCGGGAATGTTCAGCTCATAGGTGCAGTGATGCTTGAAAGTCATATGCGCCTTGTAGAAATCGATTTCCTGGCGAACCAGCTCCAGCCAGCCGATTTCATTGGAATTGCTCAGCTCCGTGATACGCCTGTACCGATCAGCATTGCAGCGAATCTGCTGAATGAGCACTTCGGATTGGTCGTCGATCTTCTGCAGTTCTGTGTTGTGCTCGTTGCGGAACATCATCAGTTGCACCAACCCGCTGATGGCGTTCAGAGGATTATTGAGATTGTGCGTGATACCTCCCGCCATCCGGCCATAGCCGGCCAGCTGCTCCGCAAGGCGCAACAGGCGTGATCCAAGACCCAAGACTAGAATGCGTCCCGTCTCAACACGCACTTCAAACACGCTGTCGCGGTGCATGGAAACAAAGTCTACGGCTGAAGCGCCGTTTTCTTCGCAAGCTGTTGCAAAGCGCTCGGCTGCTGGATTAAGCGTGCGAAACTCTGTCTCGGAATGGAAGAAGACCGGCAGGGGAAGCTGTGATACAAGCGCCTGATGCAAGTCAATACGATTATCAGTCATGAGTTCCCCCGGGATTCTGCTGTTCCTTCAGCTGCTTGATCTGATCGCGCAGCCTGGCAGCCTTTTCAAAATCTTCTACCGCAACTGCGCGTTCCAGCTCCACTTCCAAACGGGCGAGGCGCTCGTCCACATCCACCAACTCCGGGGGACCATCGTGCCCGGCCGCAGCCATGATCATCGGATTCATCTTGATGGGTAGCCCCTGCCGCAAAGCCAATGCGATGGCATCGGAAGGCCTGGCGTCCAGCGTGTGAATCTCTCCATCCGGACGCTGCAGATCAATCTCAGCGTAGAAGGTGTCTTCGCGCAGCGCTGTAATCGCAACACGGCGGATGCTGCCGCCCAGCTTGTCAACCATGCGTGTCACAAGATCCCAGGTCATCGGACGTGGATATCGCAACTGCTGCAGGTTCAGGCTGATGGCCTGCGCCTCGCCAGCGCCGACAAAAACCGGCAACCAGCGCCCCGCTTCGCGGTGGTGCAACAGTACAACATACCCTCCATGCGTCGGGCTGAAACTGACACTGCTGACTTCGACTTCGATCACACGCGCTCCTTATTGGGTAACAGGCCAAAATAGTGCTCACGAAGTCCAGGATCAAACTCGTCCAATGCCTTACGATGAACGCACTAATACACACGCTACCTGCTTCATCGCAGGAAGAGATTGCTGAATTGCATGAAGCGGTGAGAAGGGCTACTCGTGCCAAATCCGGTAGGCAGCACCGAGACTACGCAACACGGCCTCGTGTTCCAGCTGTCCTGCACGCAGCTTGCAGGAAGGACCGCTACAGACAGGACCCTGCAGATCGGCCAAAGGTAGATCGTCGCTGTCAACAACGCGATGCAGACCGGCCTCGTCGCGGGGTAAACCGGAGATTTCCAAACCAACGGGTGCAACTCGTAGAAGCGGGCCTGACTCCGCGTGCGGACGGCGCAAACTACGAAAGACGACGGTCCAGTCTTTAGTCATCGTCCTCTCCCTGGGTACGGAAGCTAGGCGCCTCATCCGGAATCTCGCAATGGGCAACCATGACAACTCCGCTGCGGTGCTGTCCCTCCCAAAGCGGCGTAACATCCAGGGCGAGATCCACACACTGACCGTATCGTGTTTCCAAGAGCGCCGGAATATTGATCATTTCCATGCCCGAGATGATTGCATCATTAATGGGGGACAGATCGCCGGTCTCGCTGCAGCGTAAGGGCAGCATCTCAGCCAAGTCCTGATTCACGGCTTCCCAGAGTGCCCAGCCACTCAACCTCTCGGCCAAGTGATTGAGATATAGCAGCTTGCCGCTTAAATCGACAGCGAATACAGGTACACTGACTTGGTCCAGAATGGCCTTGCATAGCTGATTCTGCATTTCGCCTCCTACGTGACACCCCGGTGCAGCTCCAATACGACGCTGCGCCTGATGAATCGGCATAGGCCAGCGGGCAATTGAGCTCGCTCTTGTTACCTTGGGCCCACAAGATGCAAAAGAAAGGAGAAAGCATGCTGAACAAGCGCGTGGAAGCAGAGCTGAACCGTCAAATAACGGCTGAAGGATATTCTTCCAATCTGTATCTGGCGATGGCCTCCTGGCTGGAAAATGCTGGTTTTGCTGGTTCTGCAGCCTTCATGTATGCACACGCCGAGGAAGAGCGTCAGCACATGTTGAAGCTGTTCCACTACGTCAACGAGGCTGGCGGCAAGGCAATCCTGGGAGCGGTTGATGTAGCACCCGCCGAGTACGGCTCCTATGCTGCCCTGTTTGAGCAAGTGATGGAGCACGAACTCAGCGTCACTGCAGGCATTCATCAGATTGTGGATGTAGCCATGCAGGAAAAGGACTTCACCACCTTCAGTTTCGTTCAATGGTTCGTGAATGAGCAGCTTGAAGAAGAGTCCCTTTTCAGGGGAATCCTGGACAAAATCCGCATGGTAGGCGGCGATAGTGGCCGGGTCTTCTGGGTGGACAAGGAGCTGGCCGGAATGGCCCCGCCAGCAGCGGCAGCCGAGTAGGCTTCCAGCACGAAAGCAAAAAGGCGGGGTTTAGAGCCCCGCCTTTGTTTTCCACATAGGAAGTAGACGACTACTTGATCAGCGTCATCCTCTTGGTAATGGTGCGATTTCCAGCCTGCAGTGCATACACGTAGATACCGCTGGCCAGGTTGCTTCCATCAAAGCTGATCTGGTGAGAACCGGATTCCATCAGGCCGTCAGCCAGCAAAGCCACGCGCTCACCGAACAGATTGTACACACCAAGGCGCACATGCTGAGTCTCGGGAAGCTGGAAGCTGATGCTGGTCACCGGATTAAAGGGGTTGGGCCAGTTCTGACCAAGCTCAAAAGCCATGTACTGCTCATCGGCATCAGCAGTAGCCGGGCAACCCTCAACACCGTCAAAGAGCTCAGCAACATCATAGCTCACGTCGGCTACGTAGTAGATGCCATCATAGCCATCCCAATTCAGGCTGATACCCAATTCATCTGGCTCGAGGAAGTTGTCTCCGCAGCTTACGGTTACCGACAACACGTAAGGATTGGGGACTTCATCGCAGCCCTCAACGGGATCACAACTAAACCGGGTACTACAGTAATAGGCATTCCCCTGCAATTCGAAATCCAGCCAGTAATTCTCCGACGCTCCCGAAAGGCTGACAAACTGCAGCACACTGTTGGTCGGCAAAGCAGAGGCCGGAATGGTCAGGTCAAAGCCATAATGCTCGGGAATGTCATCGCAAGGCTCAAACACGTTCAAATCAAGCACATAGGGCGCCGGTACGGGGCCAAGATTGTACTGTGCGAGCGGGTTGCCAGCTTCAGACGCTTCCGGATACTGCATGAAGCAGTTGATGGTTGGATTGATTACGGTGATGTAGCCATATTCCGTAGAGATGTTGCCGTCCAACTCGTAGGAACACAGCCAGTCGCCGCTTGGCAGCTGGGTTACACTTGAACTACCGTAGCTTTGGCCAAGGCCGCCTGCACCGAAATCGTCAGCGTCGACGAGCGTGACGTTGCAGTCCTCTACAAAAGCGTGAGGGCCAAGTTGTGATTGCTGAATGAGAACTGCGAAATCAGCCCGCGCGGGCTGCACTGAAACGACTGCGGCAGCGGCTAGCAGAGCCACGCCTACCAATTTGCGATTCATGATTTCCCCCGAATGATCTTGCTCCTGCGTACAGCGCAAGAGGCGTGCCAAGTCTATCATATTGTAAATACACATCATCTCTACTCCTTGCTCTGCACCAAGTGTGCAATTTTCGGCAGATTGGAAACCTGCGCAGCATCACGGCGGCGTGGTGATCTAAATCATCAGAAAGAAAGGACTGTGCTTTGTTTTCTATGTTTGCCAATCATAATTTGGCTCACCTAACATAAGGAGAAACACCATGCCCGATCCTGGACAAAACGCACCGGATTTCAGACTGCGCGATCAGGAGGAAAACTGGCGCGCTAAGAAGGACTACCTCGGCGGCTGGCTGGTCCTCTATTTCTACCCGAAGGACAATACTTCAGGCTGCACGCTGGAAGCCAAAGACTTCACGTGCATGCTCGACAAATTCGAAAAACTAGAGGCACAGGTTGTCGGTGTCAGTCCCGATAGCGCCTCTAGTCATCAGCGCTTCATTGCGAAGCAAGAACTCAACCTGACCTTGCTAAGCGACCCGGACCACGAATTACTGAAGGCTTTCGATGCATGGGGGCTGAAGAAGTTCATGGGACGCGAATACGAAGGCGTGATACGATCGACCTTCCTGATCGACCCTAAGGGTGTGATACGCGCCGGATGGACCAATGTCAAGGTGAAAGGCCACGTTGAACGGGTACTGGATAAACTGCGTGCACTGAAGAGCAACCATGCCTGAGCTTCCCGAAGTCGAGACGATCGCGCGCCAACTAAAGCCGTTGCTGCAGAATCGTGTGATACATGATGCTCGCTACCATGACTCCAAACTTGGTGAGGTTCCTGAGGAGCTTTGCAACTCACGTATCACGGAAGTGTTTCGTGAAGGGAAGCAGATCGTTCTGGCATTGACTCGTGATACAATTCAACTCTGGTTGGTCGTTCACCTGCGCATGACAGGAAGACTACTGTATTACATCGATCACCGCAATGCAGGTAACCACACCAGAGCACAATTTCTACTGGATCGCGGGTGCCTTCACTTCGATGACACCAGACGCTTCGGCACAATTCGATTGTGTTACACGCCACAGGAATTTGCCGCTCCAGGAGTAGACCCTACAAGCGCCGCTTTTCGCCTGCGTGACGTACGCAATCTGCTGGCGGCTAGCAAATCACCGATCAAGATTTGGTTGATGCGTCAAGACGCCATTTGTGGAGTTGGTAACATCTACGCCAGCGAAGTGCTTTTTGCCGCGGGCATTGATCCACGACGACCTGCGTGCGACCTTGATGCAACGGAAGCGGGAGCCCTGTACAAGCACTTGCGCCGTATTCTACGTGAGGCGATCCGCAACTGTGGAACCACGTTCTCGGACTTCCAGGACGCCCATGGACTGACGGGCAGTTACAGACCGCTGCTCAAGGCTTACGGCCGTGCCGGCGAGCAATGCCCCCGCTGCGGTGATACACTTCAAAGCATTGTCCAGCAGCAGCGAAGCACGGTGTATTGCCCAAATTGCCAGATATAGCTCAGGAGCCGCAATGATTCTGGATTTTCGCTCCGACACTGTGACACAACCGGACGAAGCCATGCGAAGCGCAATGGCCACTGCGCAAGTGGGCGATGACGTTTTTCATGAAGACCCGACAGTGCGAAGGCTTGAAGAAGCGACGGCTGAACTACTAGGCCACGAAGATGCGCTCTTCGTCCCCTCCGGCACAATGGGAAACCTGATCGCATGTGGATTGCACTGCGCACGCGGTGATGAACTCATTCTGGAACGTCGTACGCACACCAACTCCTTCGAGGCGGGAGGTGCAAGTGCCTTGCTGGGTGCCGTCATGACGACAGTGGACTGCGCAGACGGTCTACTGCGGACTGAGCAGATACAATCTGTGCTACGCCCGGAAAACGATCATTTCCCTCGCACCCGCCTCGTCGTCGTTGAAAACACAGCCAACCTCATCGGAGGCGTCGTCTTTCCGCTGGATACAATGCGTGAGATCCGGACATTCTGTGATACAAATGGATTGCGACTACACCTCGATGGCGCCCGTTTGTGGAACGCTGCTGCAGCCACGGGGCAGCCGGAATCGGCCTGGGGCAGTCTGGCTGACACGGTTTCGGTTTGTCTTTCCAAAGGTCTGGGCTGTCCGGCAGGAAGTCTGCTGGCCGGAAACCGTGACACAATGAAACAGGCTCGTCGCTTGCGCAAAATGTTGGGTGGAGGTATGCGTCAGGTGGGAGTTTTAGCAGCTGCCGGTTTGCACGCCCTGGCCAACAATCGCCCACGGCTGCACGTGGATCACCGTATCACAGCTGATCTTGGCAAAGGTCTTCGCGACATACTTCCTGCGGCGATTGAGGTCAAGAGCCCACAGACAAACATCCTGATACTTGCAGGGTTCGCAAAGAGCGAAAACCAGCGCATCGTCGGGTTGCTCGAGCAATTGGGTATACGAGCTTTGGCACTTGGACTCGATGGAATTCGCTTTGTATCACACAGGAATCTGCCGGAAGATGCAGCTCGGCAAGCGCTGGATCGTATCACAAAGGCCGATTTGAGTTAGATCACACGCGGTGCTTAGGCATCGAACGCAGAGGGCTGGCACATTTCCTGATACACATCCTGCACCAGCGACGAGCATACATGGTCCTCACAGTGCTGGCAGCTGCCATCGCGGTGAGCCCACACGACCTCGCAACTGCACTCGCCAATGCGTAGTTCGGGCAGGCAATGCTCAAGCATCAGGTGGCCGACGCGGCTGGCAAAGGAAAGCGTCGTGGAACGATCAGGAAAACGAAACAGCCTGCTCACGCATTCATCCGTGCAGGTCCAAGTTTCTGTTTCTTGTGGATTTTCTCTCTGCATGTGTTGCGCGACGGCTGCCCCCATGCCTGCTCCCTGATGAAGGGAACGGGGCGGGCACCGCCCCGTTCGCGTAGCTTACTTGGCCTTCGTGTAAAGCGCGCTAACCTCTTTCCAGTTGATCAGGTTCCACCAGTTCTCCAGAAAATCGGGGCGGCGATTCTGATACATCAGGTAGTATGCATGCTCCCATACATCGACGGTCAACAGCGGCGCACCACGACCGTCCAGAATCGGGTTCCCCTGATTGGGGGCACCATAAACTTCCAATTTGCCGGCATTCAGACTCAGCCAGCCCCATCCGCTGCCAAAGGTGGTCGCAGCTGCATTCAGCAACAGCTTCTTCAATTCATCCATTCCACCTAAGTCATGCTCAATGGCTTGCTTCAGCTCAGCACTGATCTCGCTATTGCCATTGGGACTCATGGTCTGCCAAAACAAACTGTGGTTGAAGTGTTGTCCACCATTGTTGCGCACAGCGCCGCGGAAAGCCTCCGGCACATCGTTCAGATTTGCCAGCAACGTGGTCAGGTCGGTGCTTTCCACGCCCGCCTGTTCCAAGGCTTTGTTCAGATTATTCACATAGCCAGCGTGATGCTTGCCGTGATGCAGTTCCATGGTGCGCGCATCGAGGTAGGGTTCAAGCGCGTTGTGGTCATACGGGAGATCGGGTAACTGGAACATCATGTCCTCCTTGCTCGTGGCAGGTTTATATTGGACCATTTTGGTACTTTATCGACCATATACGGTTCAGGACAGCAATAGTTCCCGCAGAGGTTGGCGTCCGCTGGACACCGCGGCGCTTTCGTTTCGGTCCACAAGAATCATCCTGTGACACGCGCCATCTCAACGATTTTACGATGTAAGACAGGCCGTGTTGCTTCTCAAGGTAGGGGATTCGCCGCCTTACCAAGTACATTCGTCAATGTAATCTCTCCCGGGCAAGATTGCCGTCACCAATTGCCTTCCATCACATTATTACCACTAGGAGGGTCTGAAGAATTATTTTAACTTGTTAAATCGTGAATAGGCCGAATGGACAACCGGCACTACGCGCCCGATACACCAACAGTCTTGAGGAAACAATGAGCACCATTAGCTTTCAGAAGCTGGGATTTGTTCTATCCCTCGGCCTGACGGCCGCACTGATGACCTCTTGCGACGACACCGAAGACAGCAAAGTCGCGCAGGACGTGATGATCGATGGGCAGTACTGGCAGACCACATATGCTGGAATCACACACACGATGAAGTTCCAGTCAGATGGTAGTTGCATCAACATCATCGAGCCGCAGAGCTACTCCAGTGATGAGGCGAGTGCCCCCTGCGAGGTGTACACGAACACGTATACCGTCGAGGGCAGCATTCTGACAATAACAACGGATGGTGTGCAGGAAATCTGGAACATCGACATGGATCCGACCTGGACAACAATGGAATTGACCATGGGCAGTTCGGTCGTTGACTACACCACATTGGGCACAGAATTCGAGTATCCCGCCTGCATGACCGTCCCGGATCCGGGTACCATGTCCATGGCGGTTAATGGTACGGAGTATTCCTTTACCAACGCTTGTGCCTACGCCGACGAGCAAGATCTGCATCTGGCAGCACTCACCGCAGACGAGACTCTGCTTTTCGATTTGACGATCCCCGACGGCAGCCTTGATGGAGAGCTGGTCAGCCTCAACCCCGCCATCAGCGGTATTACAGCTTTTGTCGCATACAACGGAACCGTCTATCATTCCGTTAGCGGTAGCCTCTACATTGTTGACTGGGCAAGCACCTACGAGATGGAATTCATTTTCGTGATGACCGTTCAGAACGCGGCGGGTGAGACCCTCACGCTCAACATGGCAGCTGGTTCAACAATCGAGAATCAGAGCTTCCGCAGCAGCCTGATTCCGGAAAGCACCTCGGCCGAGTTCTTCCTGAACGGCCAGGCAACCACGTATCCGAGCGCCTACGTGATTTACGATCACACGAATTACATCCTGACCCTTGCCAACGCAGATGGAACATCCCGCATTGTCAAGCGCTTGGGAGGCAACCTTCTTGGCGTAGGCTCACGTGTATCCCTCGCCACGGCTTCGATGTATATGAATGGAATGCCTTGCACTGACATCGACGGTTCCATGCTCATCTACAGCATGAACGAGGTCACTGGCGCTCTGACCGCCAGCTTCGACATCAGCGGAATGGACGCAGACGAAACGTCCCTGTACTCGCTGGAGTACGGCGCAGTGTCTGCTGGCGTCGTCCCACTTGATTCGGACAATATTCCCACCTGGCCTTCCATGGTCTTTACCGATAGCGAAAACAGAACTGTAACCTATTTTGATGTTTCCGCCACCATTGGCGACAGCACCACGGTTATCACCTTGCAGCCGGAAGGAAGCACCAATTATCGCTTTACCTTGACTCTGAGTGAGGATATGCCCTTCAACACGGCACTACCGATTGTGTACGCGACCACGTCGCCGGCCGATTCGGTCGTTGCTACTTGCCGTTGGGAAGGTTTCACACCCACTTACATTGATGGCTATCTGAATCTCAAAGAAGGATTCACCACCAGCACGTATCGCGCCAATCTTTATCTCAACATGCGCGATAGCCAGGAGGCGATGATGGGCACGGTCAACGGTGGTTTCTATATCGAGTAGGCTACGACCTTGCATAGCATTAGAAAAGGCCGGCAAATGCCGGCCTTTTCTGTTACCGCGAAGAGGGGAAGGTCCTGGACAGGAAGACAGGACCGGAGATGAGTCGAATCAGGCCTGTTTGCTGCTCATGCAACCCGCACCAAAGCGCATGGTGTGATACACCGCAGGAGCAACCGACGGACCCCGCCGAGTAGCCAGTTCGTTAAAGTGCGCTCGCAACAGCGCGGCAATCTCATCGGGAGAGCGATCGAGGAAATCGGCTCGATGCAGAAACTCAACCAGATTGCCCTTGTGGAACAAAGCCAATGAAGGCGATGATGCAGGCATGCCGCCCAGATAGTGTCGAATGCGTTCCACCGCCGCATTGTCTACACCGGCGAGAGCCGTGTAGAGCCGATCGGGAATCTGCTCGTTCTGCAAAGCAAGGCCTATGCCAGGCCGGGCATTGCGCGCACCACAACCGCAAACGCTGTTGATGACAACCATGCACAAGCCACTGCTTATTTCTTCCGCAAAAAGCCTGTCCACATCGTCTGGGCCTGCCAACTCGGCGAAGCCCACATCCAACAGCTCTTTTTTCATGGGCTCTATCAGGGAAAGCTCGTAGCGGGGAATGTCGGTCGCGATCATGAATACCTCTAGTTGATGAGGCATAGTTTACACGATCGCTTTTTGTTTGTCAAGGCTAATTTTGGAAGGCTGACGACATTTTCGCAGGAATCTTCAGCGGCAGTAGAGATCGTTTCCCTTGTCGTCCACGATGAGAATCGCTGGCAGCCGTTGCACGCGCACACGCCAGGCGGCCTCCATGCCAAACTCCGGCCAGGCGAGACATTCTCGCTCAAGCACATTCTCCTGAGCCACCAAGGCGGCAGCGCCACCGATCAAGCCCAGATAAAAGCCGCCGTACTCCGCACAGGATTGAGCGACCTCCTGGGCGCGCTCACCTTTGCCCAGCATCACAAGACTGCCGCCATTCTGTTGAAAGCGCCTCACATAGCCGTCCATACGTCGACTCGTCGTGGGCCCCAGGCTTCCACTGGCCAACCCATCGGGCGTTCGCGCAGGGCCAGCGTAGAGTACGGGATGCTCACAGAACCAAGGGGGTAGCGTCTCTCCTGCTTGCAGGTTACGCAACAGCTCGGCGTGCACCAGATCCCGCGCCAGCACGAGACAGCCGCTAAGCTGTAGCAAGGTGCCATGACGATGCTTTGACAGCTCAGCGCGCAACTCCGTCATTGGCTGATCCAGGTCCACAGATACAGCAGCAAACTCGGGCAGCTGGTCCAGATAGCGCGCCGGGGCGGATTCCAACTGCTGCAGCCAGACTCCACGGTGGTCGATACATCCGTGAGCGTGGCGATCCGCCGAACAGGAGACACCGATGCCAATCGGCAGACTCGCACTATGGCGCGGTAAACGTATCACACGCACATCGTGACAGAAGTAGCGCCCGCCAAACTGGGCACCCCAATGAAAGCTGCGCGTTGCCTCCAACACCTGACTCTCAAGATCTGTGTCACGAAAGGGAGCTCCGCTTCCATCGCCGTGGTCCGGTAAATCATCATAGAAGCCGCACGCACCCAGTCGCACAACGCGCAGGGTCTGGTCGGCACTCTGCCCACCCACAACAAATACCAGATGATACGGCGGACAAGCACTGGTGCCTACCTCGTAGGCGCGTTCGATCATCCAGGCGAGCAAAGCGTCAGGCTCAAGCAGCGCACGGGTCTCTTGGTAGAGCTTTGTCTTGTTGGCACTGCCACCGCCTTTGGCTGCAAACAAAAACTCAAGTGTATCACCCGGAACGAGCTCGATCTCGATCTGTGCAGGAAGGTTACTGCCCGTGTTACACTCATGGAAAGTATCTGTCGCCGTCATTTGTGAGTAGCGCAGATTGTTCTCGCGCCACACCTCGGCAATCGCCTGTGATACAATCGCCCTTGGATCTTCATCGCACGTGACACACTGCCCCCAATGGATGAGCACTTGTGCCGTCCCGGTATCCTGGCACATGGGCAACAGCCCCTCTGCGCTGATGACCGCGTTGCGCAGCAGACTGCTGGCCACCAGTCGATCGCCATCGCTGGCTTGCGTGTCCTGTAGAATTTTCTGCAGTAGCGCGAGCTGGTTAGGGGTAAGCAGAAAGCTGATATCGTGAAAGGCCTGACGAACCAAAGTGAGCAGATCTCGCGGATCAAGCCCGAAACCTCTCGACTCCGCTGCAGCACACAGGCCCTCACCGGGCAATTGGCGCATGTCACACATGGCGAACCTAGATATTCTTCATTCCAATGATGCTCAGGAACTCAGCGCGGGTCTCCACATCGTCGTGGAATTCGCCGAGTAGGGCACTTGTGGAGGCAAAGGAATTCTGCTTCTCCACACCGCGCATCTGCATGCACATGTGACGGCCTTCCATTACCACGGCCACACCAGCGGGTTCCAGCACTTCCCAAAGAGCGTTTGCTACCTGGTGTGTGAGACGTTCCTGTAATTGCAGGCGGCGTGCAAACATGTCGATCAGACGTGGAATCTTGGAAAGACCGATCACTTTGCCATGCGGAATATAGCCGACATGGGCGCGCCCGAAGAAGGGCAGCATGTGATGCTCGCAGAGGCTGAAGAACTCGATATCGCGTACTACAACCATCTCGTTGCAGTCCTCGTGAAAGAGAGCGTTGTTAACCACGTCTTCCATTTTCATACGATACCCTTGGGTTAAGTACTCCCAGGATCGTGCTACTCGATGTGGAGTTCGCAGCAAGCCTTCGCGCTCAGGGTCTTCCCCGACGAGCTCCAGCAGCCTGTGTGTCACGGCCTCCAAGCCCTGGTAATCCAGACTCATTTTTCATCCTTTCTGGCTGGCAGGTGTGCCGAAGGACACAACTCAGCCAGCACACATTGCTCGCATTGCGGTCGTCGTGCTATGCAGACGGCGCGTCCATGCTCGATGACACGGTGCGTCAGCGCCACCCATTCCTCAGGCGGCAGCAGTTCCATCAATTCGTGCTCGATGCGTACCGGATCCTTGTTGTCCACCAATCCCAGCAGATTCATGATGCGAATCATATGTGTATCAATGACCATTGCAGGCACATTGTAACACGTGCCCAGCACGCAGTTCGCCGTCTTGCGTCCTACACCCGGCAAGTTAACCAGCTCTGCTAGTGTACTTGGCACCTGACCACCGTGCTCTTTCACGATAGCCTGCGCAGCTCCCAGCAAACTGCGCGTCTTCTGGTTGTGATACCCGCAGCTGTGAATGATCTGTGACACATCATCACTCTGCGCACTTGCCATGGCGGCCACGTCGGGATAGCGTTCAAAAAGGACGGGCGTCACCTGATTGACACGAGCATCGGTGCACTGTGCCGAAAGGATGGTCGCCGCCAGCAATTGCCATGGATCACGATGTTCAAGGGAACAGACAGCCTGCGGGTAAGCCTGATGCAAGCGACGGGCGACTTCCATCGCCCTGGCCGCTCGCGCATTGGCTGCAGAGGCCCGTTTGGAATTCTTCGTCATGGTACTCCGGCCGGTTCATCCCTCCAGGAGATCGCGGACCTTTCCGGCCAACGCAAACATGCTGAAAGGCTTTCGTAGCAGGTAGTCGGCCGCCGTGTCCTCCAAGAGACGCAGCCGGCGCAGTTCTTCTGCACTATAGCCTGAAATGTACAACACGCGAAGCTGTGGCCAGCGGGCGCGTAGATTCGCGACCAACTCGGGGCCGGAAAGCTGTGGCATGACAACGTCGGTAATGAGCAGATCCGGCCTATGATCGCAGTGCTCCAATAGCGACAGCGCATCGGCACCATCTCGCGCGGCAAGCACCTCATACCCCAACTGGCGTAGAATGCGACGGGTCAGTTCACGGACGGCCAACTCATCCTCAACCAGAAGCACAGTTTCACTACCGTGGGGAACCCTGCTGGTATCACCATCCTTCTGCTGCTTGGCGGTTGCGCGAATTCGCGGTATCAACACGCGAAAGCGACTGCCTTTGCCCGTGGCACTATCGACCTGAATCAGCCCATGATGCTGGCTGACAATGCTGTAGACCATCGCAAGCCCAAGGCCTGTACCTTGTCCCTCAGCCTTTGTGGTATAGAAGGGCTCGAAAATGCGATGCAGACTCTGTGTGTCGATACCACAGCCTGTGTCACAGACTTCCAATTCCACGTACTCACCTGCAGGCAAATCACCCAGCTCGCTACGAAGTTGAGTCTGCTGTATCACATTCCTCAATCCGATGCTCAACTGTCCGCCACCGGGCATGGCGTCGCGCGCATTCACTACCAGATTGAGGATGACTTGCTCCATCTGCGCCTGGTCCGCTCGAATCGTCCACAAGCTCTCTGCGGGTGGAATCAACATCTCGATGTTTTCGCCTATCAAACGGCGCAGCATCTTCTCCAGATCATAGAGCACCAGATCCATGCGCAACACAACAGGATCGGCAATCTGCCGACGGCTGAAGATCAGCAGACGCCTTGTCAGATCAGCCGCGCGTCCGGAAATCTGCCGGATTTCCTTGAGCTGCTCCAGAATTTCTGTAGTGCTGCGTCCAGGCATCAGTGCCAGATCCACGTTGCCCGAGATTCCCGTTAGCAGATTGTTGAAGTCGTGCGCAATGCCTCCGGCCAGTGTGCCAATGGCCTGCATCTTCTGACTCTGGCGCAATTGGTCCTCGAGCCGACGCGTGAGTGATACGTCGTGGGCAATTACAACGACACCAAGCGCCTGCCTGTCTTCGTCCAAATGCTGCTGCAGAAACAGATCCAGCCAACATGGATCGCAGCCCGGTGTTGACACCCTCAGCTCCATACGCTGCGGTGTATCACCCTCCAGCACTTGTTCCAGCAAGGGGCGCCCAACCTGCTCCAGCAGAACCGGAATCTCTTCGATGGCGCTACCGGGCTGTCCAAGGTCCTCGTGGAGCCCCAGCATGCGGCGCATGGCAGGATTTATCAACTCTACTCTTGCGTTCGCATCCAGCACAAGAATACCCACAGGCGCTGTGCGCACAATGTTCGAGTTCAGGCTGTCAGCACGAAGTCGATGCCGCTCTTCAGCACGCTGGCGGCTCTGGTCACGCAGCCGCGCCAACAGAAGCGGCCCACGCCGCCCTGGAACAGCACTCAATAGAAGCTGGCAGTCAAGGATACGGCCTCCGCGGAGGGCCTGCCAGTCAACGCATGCTGGCTGTGTCTGCGAAGCTCGCGCCTGCGCCTCCTGCAGCAACTCTGCCGACGTACGTCCGTTGGGTTGCCTTTCGGGTGCAAGTTGTTCTAGGCTCAACCCCAATAGTCGAATGTGCGGCAGATCGTAGAAGCGACACGCCGCCGGATTGCAATCGATTATGCGCCCCTCGACAAGAAGCAGCACGGCTTCCTGCGTGGCATCAAACAGCGTGCTGAACAAGGCGGGGTCCAATGCACTTATCTTCCGGTCATCTGTGCTCATGCGAAATCCGTGATCCTATGTGTCACCTCTACTCTCTGCATTTGTAGCGAAAGATAACAGAAAAACCCGCTTGGACAGCGGGTTTCTCTGACATTCAGCGTGTAGGTGAATCCTTGCGGATTTCTACTATTGCGTCAGGCGGATCTCGCGAAGCTGGCGTACCTGGCCATTGGTGTTGGTGCTGTCCGCCATCACTTCAACAGCCACATCGTCAACGTCGATTCCCTGCGCAGCCAGCTGCTCCCGGATGAACTGGTCGATCTGCTCGGGCGTCATGTTATCCATCATTTCCCGATCTAGCTCCAGGTCGCCGATTCCCGCCAGGCCGCCTTCCGAAGCCTCGCCATTTTGCAGCTCAATGCGGAACTCTCGCGTCGTGCCTTCCGGCAGGCTGTCGTCGTCTTCAAAATTGAACTCGAAGTTGTAAAGCCCGTCCCCAGTGGCTTCAACTGTAACTTGCCCCTCCAGGCCCGAGGCCTCGAGTTGGCGTGTTACTTCGGCTGCAATCTCTTCGTTGCTCATGCCAGTAATGTCGATGCTGATATGGAAGACCTCGTGCATCACCATATCGTAGAAGGTGCCCTCGGCCGTTTCCGTCAGGGCCTGCGCGTTCATGCTGACCACACCGGGCATGGTGCGAATGGTGCTCAGATCGGACTCGCGGGCGCCCAGCAGCGTCACCTCCAGGCTCTGCAGATTCTCATCCAGCGGAGTGACCTGGATGTGATCCACGCCCCAACCCTGGGCACGCATTTCCTGCACCAGCTCATGCACATTGCCACTGACGGTCATGGCCAACTCGAGCCCCGTCTCACGTTCGTACTCCATGGGAACCGTACAGGCCACAATCACCAGCAACAGACAAGCTGCCGCCGTCCAGGTCAAGGCCTTGCGCCATTGGCTCTTCATTGCGTTCGCTCCTTGTTTAGCGGTCGTCTCCCGTGATCCGCTCAGGCTCCCGCGAAGGTGATGCAGATGGGTCAGCCTGCCGCGCAACGAATCGAACTCCTGCCGTGCGGTCGGCTCCACCAGTTCCTCGAACAGCGGCTGCAAGGGGTCGCGTCCTTCAGCGGAGGCTTCCGGCCTGTTTGCCCGCGAGGTATTCTTCGTAGTCATCTTCGAGCCCTCCCGAATCCACTTTTGCAATGGCGGCCAGCGGCAGTCCCCCTTCCAGCAGGTGACACAGTCGCTTGCGCGCACGACTCAGACGCATTTTAACAGCGCTTTCTCCCTCGTCCCGTGCCTGGGCGATTTCGCGAATGCTGAAGCCTGCCACGTAATACAGCAGCAGTGTGCTGCGCGTGGTAAAATCCAGCCGGGACAACGCGGCCCGCAGGTGCAGCCGGGTCAAGGCCGCCTCGTGGGGATCCCGGCCATCGGAATTACGGATAGCCTGACTCTCCTGCGGATGACCCGACTCCGGATCCGGGTCCGGAGCGAGGGGATGAAAACGCCGCCAAAAGGCTCTGCGTCGCTGCCGATGAGCTTCATTGGCCACAATGGTGTAGATCCACGACCGAAAGGCGACGGGGTCGCGCAAGCCGTCGTAGGCCCCCAGTGCTGAAAGCAGCGCCTCCTGCAGCACGTCCTCCCAGGCCTCAGGGAGCAGGCTGCGGGCGAAGGCCTTTAACCGCCCGTAATGTGGGTGCAGCTGATTCCAGAACTGGTCCGTGACCGTGATGTCCATTTTCTGCAGCATCGCTTTACCTCAATTCTGATGCTGGGAGACACCTGGAAGGAGTTTGGTCACTCGCTTTGCAGAAAAATGTGCAATTGCCCTCGAAGATGCAGCAAGGAAAGGATCCATCGTATCACACCAAGCCGGCTGCGGCTGCGCGGTGCTATCTTGTGGGTGGAGGTGCTCATGATCGAAGTCCGGAATCTCAGCAAGGAATTCCGCATCCATATCAAGGAACCGGGACTGCGCGGTTCCTTGCACTCGCTACTGCGTCGCAAGTATGTAACACGGCACGCCGTCCGCGAAGTATCACTGGACGTGGGCGAGGGCGAGATTGTCGGACTGGTGGGAGCCAACGGCGCGGGCAAGACCACGTTGGTGAAGATGCTCGCGGGGATCATCCATCCTACCTCGGGCGAAGCGCGCGTGCTGGGCTACCGGCCCTGGGAACGCAACAACGAGCTGCGGCGGCGCATAGCGCTGATCATGGGCCAGAAGGCGTCCCTCTGGTGGGATCTACCCGCCGCCGACTGTTTTCTGCTGCTGCGCGAAATCTACCGTCTGCCCCGCCAGGAGTTCGATCACAACCTGAAGCTGCTGACAGGCATGCTGGGAGTGGAAGACCAACTGCGTGTGCAGATCCGCCGCCTCTCGCTGGGCGAGCGCATGAAGATGGAATTGATCGCCGCGCTGCTGCACCAGCCCCGCGTGGTCTACCTGGACGAGCCCACCATTGGCCTGGACCTGACGACGCAGCAGGCCATTCGCTCTTTCATTCTGGAGTATCGCAGGGAGCACCGTCCTGCCATGTTGCTGACCAGCCATTACATGGAAGACATTGAACGCCTTTGCAAGCGCATCCTCATTATCCGCGAGGGTGAACTGGTCTACGATGGTCCCTTGAATGATGTAGTACGCAAATACTCGCCACACAAGGTCGTGCGCGTGCACCTTCGACCGGACACTCAGCACTCGGCAGAGGCTCTGGACGATTTGCCGCTACGTATCACGGAAACCGAAAAGCACCAGATCAGCTTCGAAATCGCGCGTGACGATGTGCTCCAGGTAACCGGTGAGTTGGTACGCCGCCTACCCGTTCACGATTTGAGCATTGAGGAGCCGGATATCGGCAGCGTCATCGAAAAGCTGATTCGCGTACGCCGTGATACAAACAGCGGGGAGCAGACATGAGGCCAACCATGCTGTTCCATTTCTTTTCACTGCAAGCGCGCAAGAGCATGAGCTACCGCCTGGACTTCTGGGTCAAGACCGTAGTCAACACGCTGATCGGCCTGGGGCTGGTCTGGTACCTGTGGAGCTCCATTTTTGCCAGCACCGGGCAGGAAAGCTACGGCGGATACACGCTTGCAGGAATGATGCTGTACTACGTGCTGATGATGCTGACCATGCGTCTCACGCAGCTGCGCATCGGCGACATGGATCTGGCCGAAGAGATCTACAACGGAAGTCTGAGCCGCTATCTCGTTTATCCACTCAGCTACCTGCCTGTAAAATACGCCCAGCAGATGGGCGGTATTGTTGATGTAGTCTTGCAGATCGCTCTTTCGGCACTGGTGCTCTGGTACTTCTTTCCCCATGAAGAACTGGCGGTTGTCAGTGCGATGAATGTGATACGCGCCCTGCCCGTTGTCCTGCTGGGCAGCCTGCTAGCCTTTCTGCTCTACCTGCCTCTGCAGTTGGTGGCTTTCTGGGCCGACAACGTCTGGAGCCTGGTGCTGCTGGCGCGCTTCGCTTCCGGCCTGCTGGGAGGAGGACTGCTACCGCTGTCCCTTTTCCCCGAGCACTGGGCGAACACCTTGCGCTTGCTACCCCCAGCGCTGCTCTACGACTTTCCCGTAGCGACTCTAATGGGACGTGTAACACAGGGGCAGTATCTGCTCTCGATCGCTTGCATCTGTGGCTGGATTCTGCTGCTGACATTTGTATCACGAACGGTGTGGCAACGCGGTACTGTGCAATACACAGGAGTGGGAATCTGATGCAACGCTACCTGCGCCTCTATCTGCACTTTCTACGCTTCTCTTTTTCGCGGGCGATGGAATTCCGCCTCGACTTTCTCTTCCGCATCGTAATGGACCTGGTCTTCTACGCCGTGAGTCTGGCTTTCTTCAGCGTCATCTACCGTCACACACAACTGATGGGCGGCTGGAACTACGACCAAGTGCTGGTGTTCACCTGCGGCTACTTCGTGGTCAACGCCCTGCAGATGAGCATTGTCTCCAACAACATGTGGGTCTTCCCCTACTTCGTGAATCGCGGCGATCTGGATTACTACCTGGTGCGGCCCGTCTCAACCCTATTCTTCGTCAGTCTGCGCGACTTCGCCGCCGATTCCTTCGTCAACCTGCTGGCGGCTTTGGGGCTGCTGGCCTGGGCTCTAGCACGCTACCCCGGCGAACTGGGGGCGGGTTCGGTGCTGGTCTATCTGCTGTTGCTGGTGAATGGAACCCTGCTCTACTATCTGCTGCACATGCTCTTCAACCTGCCGGTCTTCTGGCTGCATCACAACGAGGGCCTCCAGGGCATCTTCTACCACATGACCGAATTCATGAACCGGCCCGACCGCATCTTCACCGGCCTGGGACGCCTGCTGTTTACCACCATTCTGCCGCTGGCGCTAGTGGCTTCGTATCCGGCACGCATTCTGTTTGAGGGCGCCGACCCGGTCAGGCTGCTGGAGCTGACAGCGGTCACGCTAGGGCTGTCGCTACTGCTGGCCTTCGTTTGGCGACAGGGTCTGCGTGCCTACGCCAGTGCGTCCAGCTGAGAGAGCGCAAACGGGTATCACATCATTCGTAGGGCATTGCGGGGACCAGCCCCTGCAGCCGCGCGTAAACCGCCAGCGATCCGCGATGGTGGGCGGTGTGTTCCTCGATGGACCCCACAATCACAAAACGCGGAGCTCCCGCAAAGATCTGACGGTCCAGAATCGGTTGTTCAAGCGTCTCATCGTCGGCACTGAAGGCTTCGGCGGCTTCCTGAAAAGCACGCTCCAGCCAGGCGCGTGCATCACGCAGACTGGTGCACGCGCGAACTTGCGCTTCGTGTGCTGCGAAGTCCATATCGAAACCGTTTGGCGAAAAGGCACCGCGCGTAAACCACTCCACCGTTTGCGCAACGTGTGCCACCTGCTGTGCCGTGCTAAACATGCCCTCGACAGGAACGAAACCGCTATGCTCCTCGCTGAAGCAGGCGGTGGCGTTGTTGAAAAAGCGTTTCGTGATACTCAGGGTTTGCAGACAACTCTCGGCGTTCATTGGCGTCCTCTGTTTAGTCTTCTCTATGTACTGTGTCGGCTGAAAAGGCGGGTAGACAAATGGCCACATACTCACAGTCTTCCAAGGGTGAGGAGTAGCGCACGCGCTCACCTGCGCTAAGAAGAACAGCTTCTCCGGCGCACACTTGTATCACACGTGTGTCACACTCCACCTGCAATTGGCCCTTGAGCACCAAGGTGTACTCGTCGAACTGCGGACGTTGAAAGGGTTCGCTCCAGCCACGCGGGCTGCGCATTCGTGCTATGCTTAGCCGGTCTTCGCCGGTGTTCACGCGACCAACAAACTCTTCAATGATCTTGGGTGGCGTTCCTGCAGCCTCTACGCGAGCAGCCTTTTTGATGTGATGCATAACGGTCCTTTCTGCGGTTATGACATTGACACGGTGCGCACAATTGTCGCAGGCGCATCGGTGTGCCATGGACTGCGATCAAAGGCGCCGAAGGACTCAACTCCCGTCCAGCCTGCAGATCCAAGGAGCTCCAACAAGCGGCCTTTGCGCAGCGGGTAAAGTGTATCACAAAACTCGTGTCGTTTTCCACTCTCCAGAAGCACGTGAGTGCGGAAGCATATACGATCTACAGAGGCCTCTGTGTACTCGCGCTCAAAGCGCCCCCAACCCTTGATGCTACGCGACGGGAACCCGGGAAATCTACCCGTGAGCACGCGATCCCAATTGACCGTTTGTAATACAAGACGCGCGCCTTGTGATCCGATCTTTCGTAGTACCATCAGCATCTTCTGCACATCGTCTTCCTTCAGATAAGATAGGCTGTTACCCAGGCAGCAGAAGAGATCAAACGGCCCGGCGAGTGTATGCAAATCGCGCGCATCCAGACAATGAAAGCGCCCCGGCAGGTGTTCCTCGGCCGTCTTAATCATTCCAGCGTCCAGATCCACGCCAATGGCATCGCAACCCTCCTTGCATAGTGCCTGCACCAGCGCGCCATCGCCACAGCCGATGTCAAGGACTCGCATGTCAGCAGATGCACCTTCCAGACATAGACGAAGCTCTTCCTGCCGCAGCGGAAACAGTTCACGATAAACCGGGGCAAGCAGAGTGTAAAGCACGAGCACTCCTTTGTGATACTTGCAAGATAGGTGGCATTCACGGAAGTTGCCCCATGAATCGTGACTGGCACCGCGCACCCCTTGTAGGAAAACAATCCCGGAGGAATTCATGGCCACCCTTCATGTATCACAGAATTTGTGTCAACCCTGCGGTAAATGCGCGCAGGCCTGTCCACTGCTGCTCTTCGTTCAGGAAGGCGATTCAGTGGCTTCATTGGTTGAGCCCGCCGAAAAACTGTGCATCGAATGCGGACACTGTGTTGCCGTCTGCCCGCATGGTGCCATTAGCATGAACGGTGAGGATGGCAGCTCCTGGCCAACCTCCGATGTTTCATCCCTAAGCGCGGAAAGCCTGGGCAAACTCATGCTCTCAAGGCGCTCAATTCGCAACTACAGGCCCGAGGCCCTTGACCTTGCCGAGGTGGATCAGCTGATCTCCGTGACACGCTGGGCACCAACGGTGCGTAATTCCCAGGCTCTCTCCTGGCATATCGTGGAAGGCAAGGAGCGCCTGCGTGCGCTTTCCGACCAGATTGCGCGCATCCTGCAGGACGCCGATACTCCCGGCGGGTACAAGTTCGCCAGCCAGGAAGGTCGCGATCTCATTCTGCGCGGTGCACCTCATGTGCTGGTTCTCACGGCACCGGCAGGCGTACTCAGCGCCGTTGTGGACAGCGCCCTCGCGCTACACAGTCTGGATCTGCTGGCCACAGCCCGCGGCCTGGGCTGCTGCTGGGCGGGTCTGCTGATGATGGCATCCAATCTGGATCCTGCTCTGGCCAAAGAGCTGGGCGTTCCGGAAGACCAGAAGATTGTGGGCGCCATGATGCTGGGGCGTCCAGCGCTGGAGTACAAGCGCATTCCGCCACGTAATCCCGCTCGCGTGCGCCGCGTGCAATGATCACCGGCTTGTCTATAACGCACAAAGGGCGACCCGCGGGCCGCCCTTTTGTGTATCACAGATCCGTGCACTAGCACTCGTAATACATCTCGAATTCATAGGGATGCGGCCGCCCGCGCAGTGCGTCGGCCTCAATGCGTTTCTGGGCGATCCAGGTCTTGATGATATCCTCGGTAAACACACCGCCCTGAAGCAAGTAGTCGTGATCCTTCTCGAGGGCATCCAGCGCCTCGGTAAGGGAACCGGGCAGCGACTGAATTTTGTCGCGCTCTTCCGGCGGCAACTTGAAAACATTGACATCAAAGGGGCCAAAGCCATACTCGGCGGGCTCTATCTTGCGTTTGATGCCATCGATGCCCGCCATCAGCTGCGCGGCCATCGCCAGATAGATGTTGCACGTTGCGTCGGGCGGACGGAACTCGATGCGCTTTTCCATGGGCTGGGTCGCGTACTTCAAAATGCGCACGGCAGCACTACGATTGCCTAGTGAATAGAAGGCTTTTACCGGCGCCTCGAAACCCGGCACCAGACGGCGATAGCTGTTGGTGCTGGGGTTGGTCAAGGCCAAGAGGCTCGCACCGTGATACAACAGACCGCCAATATACCAGCGTGCGGTCGGCGAAAGATCCGCGTAACTGCCCTTTTCATAAAACAGCGGATCACCTTCGTTGAACAAGTGCTGATGAAAGTGCATGCCATTGCCAGCGATGTTATAAAGCGGCTTGGGCATGAAGGTCGCCGTACGCCCGTACTGATGCGCCACCATGCGTATCACGTACTTCACCCACATGGCCTTGTCGGCTGCGCGGCGTAGCGTGTCCATCATGATCTCGATTTCGTTCTGGCCGGGACCTCCCACTTCGTGATGATGATAGCGCACGGGTATTTCAGCCGCCTGCAGCTGACGCACCATCTCGCTGCGCAGGTTGTAGCTGCGGTCAGCGGGCGGACTTACGTGATATCCGCCGTGGTTGCCGATGCGATAGCCCTCGTTGGCCTCGTCCAGCATGCGGTTCCACGCGCCTTCTTCACTGTCGATGTGCACCATGGCGCGGTGCTCGTCGTTGGCCATGTTGATGGAGTCGAAGAGGTAAAATTCGAACTCGGGCCCCCACTTGCTGTGAGTGCCAATGCCGCTGGAGCGCAAATATTCTTCTGCACGTGCGGCCACGGAGCGCGGATCACGCACAAAAGGCTCGCGGGTGTCGGCTTCGGCGATATCGCAGAAGATGCTGAGCACAGGCATTTCCCAGAAGGGATCGTGATACGCGGTGCGCGGGTCGGGCAGCAGAACCATATCACCAGCTTCGGTCGAGCGGAATCCGGGCGTACTGGAGCCATCGAAGGGTACGCCCTCCTCGAAGACATCCTGGGTGAACTGCGCTGCAGGTAGAGTGATATGGTGCCAACCGCCAAACAGGTTGACGAATTTGAGGTCGACCATCTCGATTTCATGATCGATGATGTAGCCGAGAACTTCCTCACGATGCTCGAACAAGGTATCCTCCTTGCACAACTATCCGGGGTGATGCAGTGTACACGGTGGTGGGTCGTCCTTCGACCAGAAACACCGGCAGGCTTGCAGGTTCATGCCGCTGTACCAGATCGCAAGGTCCGGGTAGAGCGGGAGGAGCAAGGAAGCAAAGCGGCTGCGATTGTCAAAGAAGAAACCAGTAATGAAAGCGGCTCCAGTGCTACTCCGGCGCAAAAAGAAGACCCCGGGGGAAGCCGGGGTCGATTACACTGTTTGAATAGCCTGTTTCTACTTCAGCATAAGCAGGCGCAGGTTTGCGCTACGACGAACTCCAGCAGCACCAGGAGCCTGCAAGCGCATGAAATAAAGGCCCGAAGACTGGGTGCTTAGATCCACGCGCAGCTCGTGTTGTCCTGCCGGAAGCCCCGCCAAACGACCCGACTGCACCAACTGCCCGCGCAGATTGAAGAGGGCCCACGACACATCACCCGCCGCTGGCTGCTCCCAGCTCACCTGTGTCACCGGATTGAAAGGATTGGGCCGCGCGCCAAGCATGCGGAAATCATCCACGAGTGCTGGTGCAGGCTCCACGTCGGTATACCCCCCCAAACTGGTGACCAGCAGTGCTGTTCCTGCTTCGATCTCCTGACAAACCTCATCATAAGTGTTGTTGAAGGTGTAACACAGCCCCTCTGTCTCGGCTTCGTTCTCAATGCCCACAGTGAAGCCGTGGCGTCCATTGCTGTAGGCCACCTCGTTGTAATACATGAGAATCTGGCCGTCACCGGTTGATGTCTCGAAGACCTGTGGATCACGCAGAACGATTTGGAAACTCACATCAGCGCCAACGCCAACGGGACGCCAGTTGGTCCACTGGAAGGTCATTTCACCGGCAGCGTTGTCGTAGTACAAGTGCAGCGTACCAAACCGATCATTGTTGTAGGTGTTGTAAAGATTACACCAGTAGCCGGCTATCATGCAGGGTGGCCCCTGGGCTGCAGGAATGGGTGTATTCAATCCGCTGATATGAAACTCGCGGTCTCCAAGTGCAATCCAGCCATTGCTGCACACGGTTACCTGATCATAGTGCTCGCCGTAATACACGAAGTCGAAGGGAAGGCCGATGACTCGCGTGATACCATCTTCGCCATCGTTCCAATACTCTGTGGCGACGTCCTCGATGTCGAGCAGTGAACCCACATCACTGATATCGTTCCAGACAAAGTCAGGAGCCGTGGGAGAGTCGTCTTCCGAGTGCAGAATAAGGTGACCGAAGCTGTCAGGCCCAAGCGGATCCCCCTCTTCGGCTCCCGCGAGTTGCAGCTGAAAGACCGTCTCATACAAGGGCGGAACCAAATGCGGGTCTGCTCCCTGCCCATACATCTTCAGCCGCAGAGGTACCTGCATGCCGGCAATCAGATCTTCACCGATAAGCAGCTCAGCCGTGCTACACCAACTTGCAGAGTCGGGTTCACTGTCGAAAGGACTGAGCGTGCCGGAAACTACATCCAGCTCATCGACTTCCTGCTCGATCAGTGCATACAGGCCTTGCCCGCCATAGGCGCCTGAATTTAAAACCTGCACCTCAACCAATGGATTGGCTCCCGGGAGGAGTTCGCCCACATTCGCCCGCACATCCAGAACGTCAAAATTCCAATCGAACACGGACACGTTGCGTCGGCCAACCCAGGACTGGTTTACGTAGATATCAAAGGGGACCCGGTCGCCGTGACACAGTGTCTCATCCAGCACAATGCGAAACGCGTCCAGCGCGTGCATTGTATCACCGGGCGCAACACCGTCCTCAAAGATTTCCAGGCTATCGATGAATGTGACACCGCCCAAGGGCGCCATCAGTTCAATCTCTACTTCTCCCTCCAGGCCTACATTGCCCAGCTCGACCAGATCCAGACTCAGACGCATCTCTTCGCCGGGATTCGCCATTGAGTCACTGTTTCCGGCACACACATCGTTGATCACAAGTTTTGTAACACGAATCGCAGACGCGGCTGTATCAACGCGAACCTCTCTGCTGAGGCCGCGCATGTCCTGTCCAAAGAGCGTGAGATGGAACTCGTCTCCGCTTTCCAACTCGCCGGGCTCCAGCAGGATGACACCTTGCTCATCGCTGACGGCAATGCAATTCTCCAGAGTCTCGGTGTTGTGTAGACAGGCTGTAACCTCTGGAACCGGATTTCCATCCATGTCACTCACAAAGAGCGAAAACATGCAATCGCCAATGGGAAGCTGAGCTGGCATGTCACACACGAGCTGCAACGGTTCACGCGTGCGTAATACAAGCCCCGGATCACCCAGCAGGTTATAGCAGTGGAAATAGAAGGGCACACTGGCACCAGGCCCACTCCATTGACGGTCGTTAGGAAAGACTTCCCAGAGCTCTGTTTTTCCGCGCTGCATGAGCATACCTGGAGTACGCAGGCCTTCCATGGTTAAGCCTTCGTAGATGCCGCAGTCGATGGCATTGTTCCACATGGTATGCGTGTCTTCTTCCGAAGGACCGATGAATGCAATAGCCCCCGTCGGCTCATCCACGCTTCCCTCACGCAGCCAGGCTTCGCCGAAACAGGGATCACTGTACATGCTGCCGAAGTCACCGCCTCCGCAGACAATGGAAGTGACAAAGGGCCAGCGTCCGTAATTGCTGAGCTGGAAGATGTGTTCGTTACCAAAGTTAGGCCCATGCCAGGAGTAGCGATAGCCGAAACCACGGTAGTTGATCATGGAGGCACCATGATTCACGGCGTTCAGCACAACCGTCGGTGATACAACTGCATTGGTCTGATGATTGCGAATTGTGTCCACCTGCGTATAGCCGATGGCGAGCAGCTGATCGCGAATGCTGAGTTTTGTCTCACGGCGACTTCCCGCTTCGGCCACATCGTAGATCATGATCGCACGGCTGAACCACTCCTGATCAACACCGGTCGGGGGAGCTTCTTCGTAGAGTCGGCAGCGGGAACTGATGGTGGACAATTGCGTCAGGTTGTCAGCAGAGAAGCGGCCCACCAGCACGTCAGAGAAATAGTCGTCCCCCTCCAGGAGTGAATAAGGGTGATCCGTGACGATGTTTTCATTCCATGTGTACTCCGCGTACTGACCGCCAGCGATGAAATCGCTCATCAGCGTAAAACTGTTGGTAGTTCGATCTACATCGCCAACCAACAGCAGGTACTCGAATGGATCCGCGTCCCAAATCTCCTGGATTGCCGCCTTAATTACCGAAGCCAGTGGATTAGTACCACCGATCTCACTCTTCAGCAGAACCGTGACACGAAATCCCATGCGGCGCTTGTAATCCAGCCAGGTGTTCAAGCCGGTCAGCGCAGCATCGGGAATGACAACCAGATAGTGCCCTAGAGCAACCTGCGAAAGGCGTGATACATCAGTTTCAACCCAGCGGCGGAAATCATCCGCGTTGTCTACCTGAGCGGCAACACAGTTGGTAAACGCCTCTGGCACAGTCCGCTCGCGTCCGGGGTTTAGGACGGGACCGCCGCTGAAGTTGACGCGAAAACGAGCGAAGGTCATGATGGATAGAGAAGCGTCGGCTCCCAAAGTCATCACGGGAAAGACATCCAAGGGGCAGACCCTGGCACCCAGCCAAAGAGCAGGTTCCCCAAGACGGATCATTTCCTCTGGCCATGATTTTCCGCCTTCGTAATACGCCACATCCGGTGCTGATCTGTCGGCACGCTCGCTCAGCTCTTCCTGCTCGCGACGATGGGGCGCCGACGCTGCCGGATAAAGACCCTGTAGCAGCGTGTCCTCCTGCTCCAGAATCTCGATCTGTGGACCCGCCTGAGGCGGCAGTGCCAGCAGTCGCGTAATGGCGGGCAACTCGGGCGCACCAATCTTGCTCGTAACGGTTTCTCCGGGTAGCCGCCAATGCTGGCCAGCTTCATCCTCTACGATATCCAGCCAGTTAAGCCGGAATTCGTAGACAAGGCCGCTGCTGCTCGACTCAACAAGGTCGAGGGTGAATGCGGGTCCCGCTGCATCGCCAAGCACCATCGGACTGGCGGCAAGGGAAGAAACAACCAGGAACAGGGCCATTAGCCCACTGCGTGCTGTTCTTTTCATGGCATCTTTCCTGTTTCGTCTACTTCATCATGATCATTTTACAGCTACTTCGATGTATCACACCGTCTGAGCTACGCAAACGCAGGACGGCGAAATACATACCACTGGCCAAAGCACTGCTGTCAACGGTAACACGTTGTGCACCTGCGGCTAACTCGCCCAGCTCTTCGTGTATCACACGGGCTCCGCGAAGGTTGTAGAGCGACCAGTCGCCGCGTGCATGCTGCGGCTGTTGCCAGCTCAGTTGCGCAACGGGATTGGCCGGGTTGGGATAGGTCATTAAGCCGACTTCCCAACTCTGTGTCACGGAACGGGGTTCGTCTACTGTGCTGTAGAGGGGCGAACTAGTGATCCAGAGCGAAAGTCCATCATCGAGAGGCTGGGCACAGTCCGGATACTGCCGGGCAAACGTGTACTGCAAGCCATGGTTTTGCTGAGGATCTTCGATACCGATGGTTACACCCAGATCACCCAGATCATCACGTGCATCCTGGTAGTGCACGATCATCTGTCCTTCGCCGTTCGGCAAGGGATAGCGGGACGGATCGAGCAATTGTATCTGGAAAGTTGTGGAGATTGTGCTGTAATCAAATCGGAAATTCAGCCACTCCAGCACATAGACGCCATCGTCCTGGTTGTGATACGAATAGAAATGACCCACTGCGGAGGTATTGTAAGCACTGTAAAGGTCCGTCCATTGAACAGCCACAAGTCCCGGTGCGCTTTGCGCTGAAGGAATGGGGGCGTTCAAGCCCGAGATGTACTCTCGCTGGTCACCAAAAGCGATCCAGCCGTTTGAGTTGACCGTAAGTGTGTGATACAGCTCGCCCCAGAAAGGAAAGTCGAAGGGAAGATCCAGCAGAAGGCTCACACCGTCACAGCCTTCGTTGAAGGCGTTGAACTGATCCTCGAGATCCTGCTCCTGCCCTATGGCGCTGATTTCAAACCACTGATCCAGCGGCACTCCGCTCCACCCCTCGTCTAGGTTGTCGTAGATCAAGTGGCCAAAGGCATCAGGCCCCAGCGGGTCCCCTTGGCCGTTTACACCCAGGCTTGTCTGCATCAGGTTATTCAGCAACGGCGGCTGCGTCACCGTGTCCTCGTCAAGTGTCCAAGCCTGCAATCGCAAGGAGAGCGACTCGCCACGCACCAGGTCCTCGCTCAGACTCCAGCTTCCGCCCGAAAGCAGCATTGTATCACCGGGCGCTAACGCGACTGGCCCTATCAGTTCCTCGTCAATCTCAAGTCCATTGCTGAGGGAGCTCAATTTGTAGTACACACTATCCAGCTGCTGTCCACCAATATTATCCACCCTCAGAGTCACTAGCCCCTCTGCACCGGGCTCCAGACTTTGACCGCCCACTTCCGCTGATTGCAGGCGCAACATAGGTGCACTGACACGCAATTGTGCGCGGGCAAGCCACTCGCCCCCCTGAAGAATGTCCATTGGCAGCAACTGGCCGTGTTCAAGCCCAGATGCGATCTCCACCCGCCAGGGTGCATCGACATGCATTGTATCACCGGGCATTGCGCCTAGAAGAGTGGCCAGTGATTGCACAATGGTCAGGCCTGAATGAAGGCTTTGCAGCTCAAGAGTTGCAGTGGCGTCACCGTTACTGCCACGCTCGACGAAGACCGGTTCAAGTACAAGGGTCTCACGTGGACTGGCCAGACCATCGTCATCCCCTTGTATCACAAGGCCGAGGAAATCAGGTCTGCTGTCTGTTTCCGCACAGATCATTTCGAAACTCCGCGGAAGCGCATCCGGCGCACTTACTCCCAGCGTCACCGCAGAGTACTGCAGAGGGTCAAACTCCAGCAGTGCCTCGCCCGACTCATCGCTGAAGGCAAAGGCAAGTCGCAGTGTGTCCGCCACCAGCAGGCAGCAGCGCGCACCTGCTACAGGTCTGCCCGTATCATCGGTGATACCAATGCGCATGGACGACTGCCCCAACACAAGTGTATCACAGCTGACCATCAATGAACACGGCTCGACGGTACGCACTTCCAACCCCGGATCGCCCAGCAAGTTGTAGCAATGGAAATAGAACGGCACACTCTGTCCGGGCGATCCCCACTCGCGCTCCAGGGGAAAGCACTCGTAGACTTCCTGTTTGCCACGATCCAATAAAGCGCCAATCAGACGCGTATTCTCGGCAACAAGGCCGTGATACAAGCCCTGATCGAGACAGTTGTTCCAGCGCGTGTGTGTGTCTTCTTCAGAAGGACCAATAAAGGCGACAGCGCCATAGGGCGCTGCGGCATCACCGGCACGTAGCCACGCTTCGCCGAAACAGGGATCCGACCCGACAGAGGCGAAGTCTCCGCCCCCACAGACGATGCTGGTCACCAAAGGCCAACGACCTGCATTGCTTAGATCGTACGTGATGTGTTCGACGTTGAATGCGGGACCGACCCAGGTTGAGCGCTGACCGTAGCCGCGATAATTCACCAGAGACACTCCGGCATTCACGTCCTGCACCACCAGATAGGGCGAGACGGGATTCAGCCAATAGTGATTGGAGATGGTATCCACCTGCGTCATACCAAAATCCAGAAGTCGATTTCGAATGGCCTGCTTTGTCTCACGACGACTGCCGGCTCCAGCGATATCGTAAATCATCAAGCCGTGCGAATACCAGTCGGTGCCCGAGGTCTGCAGCAGCTTTGTTTCGTAGGCCACACTGCGCGCGACTACCGTTGCCATCTGCTGCGCATTGTCCACCGACCAGCGACCAACAAGAATGTCGGCGAAGTAATCGTCGCCTTCACAGAGCGAAAGCAAGTGATCACTGACAATGCAATCGTATGCATCACAGCGCGAACTCCAATGACTCTCGGCATAGGCACCCCCCGGGATGAAGCCCGCCTCAAGATTCCAGGGAGAAGCGTTTTCGTAACGGTCGATGTCGCCGACGAGCAGCAGACAATCGACGCCGTTATCCTCGTACTCCTGCTGCACGCGCTCGAGAATCAGGTCGAACTCCGGTTGTCCATTGTCAGCCAGTTCACTTTCAGGCACGATGGACATCTCCCAGCCCTGCAGCCGCTTCTCCAGCAGCCAGTCGTCCAGATAGGGTAGAGCGGCGTCGGGAGTAACTACGAGATAACGGCCAAGTTTATCGGCCGGTCGCAGCTCGCGCAAGGTGCCAGGGTTGAGCACCGCTGCAGCAACCACCTGATCCAGCACCGGTGAAGGGGCCGGACGGCGGCTGTGCGCCTCGCGGCACTCGCTGCCCGTCGGACGTAGCTCAAAGACAAGACGCTTCAGCAAATGCAAGTCGCCCTTTTCGTCGACACGCGCCATTGCCGCACTTATAGGAAGCACACGGCGACCAAGCCAGCGCGCCGGTGACTCGTTCCAAAGCGGCTCTTCAGGCCAGCGGCTGTGTTTCGTCCAGGGTTCGCGAATCTGCTCGCACGCCTCTTTCTCGCTCAAGCTGGGCGGCACGCTTAGCAAAGTGCGTGTTCCAAGATTCTCCTCTTCGCGCTCGACTTCGTGCAGCCCAACGCAAACGCCTTCGGGCAGGAGCAGCAAGCCGCTCCAAATCAGGAAGGCGGGTCCGCCCGGCGCAGGCATGCCATCAAGTCCGGCGATGAGCAGTTCAACACCCTCGGGATGGCTGCGAAGCTGGTACTCCTTCAGAAGCAGCTCGACGCGAACGAGGCCGCCAGCGTTCTCCTGCACATTGACGCTCACACCTTGTGAATCCGCGGGTTGCGCCTGCACAAAACGCCAAAGCCCCACGAGGAGTGAGGCCAACACAAAGACGCGTATGCACAAAGGGTGAACTTGAACGCGAGCCTTTACCACACCTACTCTCCGATACTTGTTCGCCCCCCACTAGGCAGGATCACTGGCGTTGGCGAAATCCTTCTGCGCATGAATTCGAAGTGCGCCTTATCCTGCAAAGCCCGTTCCAACTCAATCAGCATTGTTTCGGGCCATTTTCCCGCCCCCGAATGCAGGAGTGTTAAATACTGTGAATATAATGTAAGGCCTAAGCGACTCCCCTTGGCGCACTTCAATAGTACAGATCAAGGACACTACGTTGAGGGACAACTCCGCACTTACACGCAAACGGCTTCCCACGCTGGTAGATTATCCTAAGTTGTTCAGTTGAGCTTCGCCTACGGAATCCTGAAGTACGTGTTTTTCCTTGGGCTTGGTTTTTGCGACGTGAACCGACTTGAATTTTACTTCCGCTGGACAACAACATCGGAGAGCCGCATGTTACTCGGCAGTCACAATCTGCGCGCAAGCTTGGCTTTGCTGCTTGGGGGCTTATGCCTTCAGGGAGTCTTGGCCGCCGGTCTGCAACTCGTTGATCACGAAGTTGAGGCTGGAGGGGATCGTTATACGGTAAGTGTGGAGCTTCCTCCCGTCACACTGGGGCAGGAAGTGGACACTGGCATCCGCTGGCAGACCTTCACGATTGAAGGCGCCGGTTACCTCGGCATTCCCGGGGCGCCGGATCTACCCGCTGTACACCAGTTGCTGGCCATGCCCGACCGGGCGGGTGTCGAAGTGCAGGTTGTGGGCGGTGAATACACCGATCAGCAACTTGCGCTCGCCTATCCTCAACAGGAGCGCCTTCACACAGAGTATGACCTGCCTCTGGCCTGGTTGCAGTCTGCTGACGTTTACAGCAGCGACGCCTTCTGGCCGGCGGAGGTAGCCGAAGTCAGTGATCCAGCTTTGATGCGCAACAACCGCGTTGTCAATCTGGCGCTGCATCCGGTGCAGGTAAATCCCGTCACCGGCATGACGCGCATCTGGAGCCGTATGGAGCTCTCGGTGCGCTATGTGGGCGAAAACCCCATTAACCAGCGAGAGTTCGTCCTGGCCGATGATGACAGCCCGATGAGCGCGCTGATCAGCCGTGACATCTTCAATCCCGCCGCACCGCAGGCCGGTGCGTTGAGCAGCGAGACCTACCACAACCCTGGAACAATGCCGGGCAAGTATCTGGTGTTCGGCTCCAGCACCTTCCTGAGCAACCCCGGCTATTTGCAGTGGGCGGCCTGGAAGAAGGAAAAGGGCCACGAAATCGTGCCGGTCTCGTCCAGCGATATCTCGTGGACTGCCAGCGGCATTCGCAGCCGCATCATTCAGGAATACTCCGGTGACGATCCCGTCGACTTCGTGATGCTGTTGGGCGATGTAGCTGGTGTTCCTACCCAGGGCAGCGATTACGACGGCGAGCTGGACCAGTACTATTCGGCCATTGAGGGTGGCGATATCCTTGGCGATGTGGCCGTAGGCCGCATTCCCGCCGACAACGCCAACCAGTTGACGGCCATCATGCTTAAGATTCTGAGCTACGAAAAGAACCCTCTCGAAACCGGTACCGCCTGGCTGAACCACGTCGGCTTCACCGTTGGTTCGAGCCATTGCTTTCTCTCGATGAAGACCCTGAGCCGCAGTATCATGGGCGAAATGGTCGAGCGTCGTGGTATTACCTTCCCCGATTCCTGCTACTGCTGCTACGGCGATCAGGTAGTGGGCTGGTTCAACGAGGGCATTTGCTTTTACAACTATCGCGGTTGGGTAGGCATGGACGGTTTCACCACCTCCATGGCACAGAACCTGAACCAGGGTCCCCGCTACCCGGTTGTGACCATTTTCACCTGCGGAACCGGTGACTTTGTCGGCGGCGACGACTACAGCGAGTACTTCGTGACCGCCGAAGGCGGCGGTAGTGCCTGCATCGGCTTTGCCACTGTGGGAACGCATACGCGCTACAACAATATCGTCTGCGGCGGCTTCTACAACTCCATGCTCGAGTACGACACTCCCTGGATCGGCTCCTGCCTCATTCAAGGTGAGTACGAGCTGTGGTTCAATCTGCCTGCCAATGACGTTCACGCTACCGAGTTCGCAGATTGGGCCAACCTGATGGGTGATCCCGGTATGCCGATGTGGTGCGGGGTTCCCGGAACCCTTGTGGCCCCGCTTTCCGATTACGCCACTCTTCCCGAGGGCACGAATCACATTGAGTTCACCATTACAGATGGCGTTGTCCCCGTCGAGGGTGTTACGGTCACCTTCTACCAAGACGGAGCTCTTAGCGAAACACAGGTCAGCGCCCTTTCCGACGCCGATGGCCACGTACTGCTGGTCCTGCCCGAAATCGAGAATGGCAGCGCAAAGCTGACCATGCACCATCATCTTTACCTCTCGCAGCAGCAGGCGGTGACCGTCGGAGCGGCCAGCCAGAACTTGCAGCTGAGTGAAATCAGCGCCCCCGCCAGCGGCTTGGTGACCGTTAGCGCGGATCAGAGCCTCAGCTTCGAGCTGGAGAATCTTGGCACGGCGGCCCTCACCAACCTGAGCCTCAGTGCAAGTCTGGACGCGGACTTTGGTGAAGTTGTTGGCGGACCGCTGACACTGACCAGTCTAGCGGCGGGTGCCACGCACACCTTCAGCGGTCTCAGTGTATCACCGCAGATGACCCTTGCCGACGGCGATCTGGTTCCTGTTTCCTTGAGCGTGAGCAGCAGCGAGCAGGATTTCGAACTCCTATTGCCCTTGCATCTGACCTCCTGCGAGCCGGCACCGCTAAACGTCTCCTACCCCGAGGGGAGTTTCGATCCGGGCATGACGCGCACTTTCCGTGTTACAATGGAAAACGCCGGCAGCCGAAATGAGGCGCTGCTCTTCGAGCTGGTTCCCCTGTTGAACTATGCCGAGGTCAATACCACGCCGATTACCGTCGGCAGTTTTGCGCCGGGTTCAAGCGTCAATCTTGACTACAGCGTCAGCGTCGACATAACCACCATCAACGGTCTGCAGATTCCGATGGAGCTGAGCTGGTATACCGACAACGGCGACCCGCGCGGACAGACGACCGTCAACCTGCAGGTGGGAACAGCTAGTAGCACAGATCCAACGGGTCCGGACGAGTACGGCTACTGGGCTTATGAAAACAGCGACAACACCTACGATCTGGCCCCTGAGTACGAATGGATCGAGATTGTCCCGCAGTTTGGTGGCGAAGGCGTGCGCCTAGCTATTAACGACGGCGGCGAAGAGCAGGATGACGCCATCTGGATGGATCTGCCCTTTGACTTCACGTACTACGGGCGGACCTACGAAGAAGTCTTCGTCTGCTCCAACGGCTTCATTGCCTTTGAAGAGAACGGCTTCGGCGAAGTCGACTTCCGCAACCACGGCTTCCCGCTCGGCATCGGCCCCGACGCCATGATCGCTCCAATGTGGGATGACCACGAATCAGGTACCTCGGCCTCCGGTACGGTAGGTGTCTTCTACTACTATGATGAAGACCTGCACCGCGCCATCTTCACCTGGAATGACTGCCCGGCAAACCAGTCCGGCGGTCCCAACACCTTCCAGCTGATTCTCTTTGATGCGATGTATTATCCGACGGCCACTGGCGATGGCGAGTTCGTCTACCAGTACGAGGATTTCAACAACACGCAGAACTCCGGCGCCGACTTCCCGGGTTGCTCGGTGGGCTTCAAAGACTGGAGCTCAACCATGGGCACGACCCTGCTGAACTACGGCGTCCGTCCAAGTACGATGCACGCCATTGCTGATGGTGTGGCAATTCGGATGACGACGACCATGTCCGGCTCCCTGCTGCCGCCGGAACTGCAGTTAAGCACGGAAGAACTGGTGCTGGACCTCGGTGCCGAGGAAGTTGTTCTGGACAGCATTGCCCTGCACAACGCTGGCGAACTGCCCCTCTTCTGGGAAGCCTGGCTTTCCGAGCCCTCTGGCCGTGATACGGGCGGCCCCGATGACTTCGGCTACACCTGGATCGACAACCAGGAAGACAGCGGCCCCGAGTTCAACTGGCTGGATTACAGCGATGTAGCAACTCCGGTGAGCTTCAGTCACCACGATTCCACCACGGCAGAAATTGCGCTCGAGATGCCTGTCCACCTCTACGGACGCCGCTTCGACTCCTTCCGCATCAGCCCCAACGGCTACGTTGCTTTCAGCGACGCGGCGGCTTATCCGAACAACGTAGAGTTGCCCTCCGAGGATGCGCCCGAGTACATCGTAGCGGGTTGGTGGGATAACCTGAAGCCTGAACTGAATACCGAAGGCTACTGCTGGTGGTGGAGCGACGGCGTGGACAGTCTGGTGGTGACCTGGGTTGATGTGCCCCATTACAATCCCTTCAGCAACGGCGGTCCCTTTAGCTTCCAAGTGATCATTCGCAGTCTGGGCGAGATCACGCTGCAGATCCTGAACACGGACAGTGACGTCTACGATGCCGGCGAGAGCGGAACCGTAGGCATTCAGGGCATGAGTCACGAAGGCATGACTCTGATCTACAACGAGGATATTTCCGGCCATGAGCCCTGGTGTGCGCGCCTGACTCCGCCTTCGTGGATTCGCCTGGTGGATCCTGTTGAGGGCATGGTTGTCGCCGGTGCCACAGAGTACCTACAGGTGCTGACCACAAGTCTGCCCGGTTATCAGCTGCCCGATGGTGACTATCTGATGCAGATCAACATTCTGTGCAATGATCCTGCCGGTCAGCAGCGTTCGATTCCGGTGACGATGAATGTGACGGATCTGGATGAGCCGACACTGCGGCCCGAGAGCAGTCGTTTGGTGGGCGCCTGGCCCAATCCCTTCAATCCCAGCACGCGCATTGCCTTCGAGCTGTCCCAGGCGGGACCGGCCAGCGTGCGCGTCTTCAATCTGCGCGGTCAGCTTGTGCTGAATCTGCTGGACAATCAGCAGCTGCCTGCGGGTCATCACGAGTTGCAGTGGGATGCTGCCAGCCTGGCCTCGGGCTTGTACATCCTGCAGCTCAAGACCGATGGCGGTTATGATCAGATGAAGTTGATGTTGATGAAGTAAGCCTTTAGCATCGCGAACCAAGGCCCTCCGCCCTCCGGCTGAGGGCCTTTTTCTTTTGATAACCGGAATATCACTTCACATTGCACTCACGGCTTCGTAAGCTGAGACGTCTCGCCTGAACCCTCGTTAGACCTGTTGTCCACCAGCTTTTGGAGAATCCAATGATCCTTAGCAAACCCTTTTGGAGCCGGATGCCGGTTCTCTTGTTACTTGCATCGAGTAGCACAACCTGGGCATCCCTGCTTCGTGTTACAGACAGTGAGGTCAGTTCAGACGCTGCACGACACACGCTGCATATCGATCTCCCCCCGGTGGAGATGGATCTGCAGGAAGTCTTTGGCGTAGAGTGGGTGCGCTACAGCGTAGACGGGCAATCAATGCTATGCAAACCCGGAGCCCCCGAGCTGCCTCTTGTGACACAACTGATCGAGATTCCTGATCGCGCCGACGTCCATGTTCGCGTGATACGCGGCGAAAGTGAATTGGTGTATCACAGTTTATTCTATCCTGCCCAGGAAACCCTGCACCAGGAGTTTGAGCTTCCCCTCCCCTGGCAGCAGGATCTGGACCTTTACGCAACCAATGCCTATTACCCGGCTGAACCCGCCACAATCAGCGATCCCGCACTGATGCGCAACCGTCGCCTGATCAGCCTGCAACTGGCTCCGGTTCAAGTGAATCCGGTAACGGGTGAAGCCCGTGTATGGCACAGCCTGGATCTTGAGCTGACCTTCTCCGGCGAGAACCCCATCAATCAGCGCGTGATACACCTGAATGATCGCCAAGGGCCGCTGGACCACATGATCGATATGCAAGTCTTCAACCCCGCGACAGAAGAAGGTGCAATGGAGAGCGCGTATCACAATCCAGGCACCGTGCCCGGCCGCTATCTGGTGTTTGTGAATACAACGGCGCAATCCAATGCGGGCTACGTCATGTGGAAGCAGTGGAAGCTCGATCGCGGTTTTCGTATCACAGAAGTGACACAGCAGAACATCAGTTTCACGGCCTCCAATATCCGCAACCGCATCATCAGCGAATATCAGAGCAATGACCCCATCGACTTTGTCATCCTGATCGGTGATACAGACGGTTCCTTTGCCATCCCTTCCGGCAGTACCGACTATGACCAGTACTATTCAGCCATTGAGGGAAACGATATCCTGGGTGATGTCGCGGTTGGCCGTATCTCGGTGGACAATGCCAGCCAGCTCGCCTCGGTGATGAACAAAATCGTCACCTACGAAAGCGATCCACTGCAGGCGGGAGACTCCTGGCTGAATGGCGTTGGCTTCACCGTGGGTAGCGACCACTGCCACCTTTCCATGAAAACGCTGACACGCTCCATCGTGGGCGAAATGGTGGAACAGCGCAGCATTGACGATGTGGACACCTGCATGTGCTGCGGTAGCAGTCACGTCGACGACTGGTTCAACGCCGGCATCGCCTTTTACAACTATCGTGGCTATGTGGGTATGGAAGAACTCAGCTGCAGCGATGTGCAGAACCTGAACCAGGGTCCGCGCTATCCCGTAGTGACCATTTTTACTTGCGGCACCGGCGACTTCATCAGCGGCGACGACTTTACTGAGTGTTTCCTGCGTGCGCCCGGTGGTGCCGTGGCCAGCATGGGATTCGCGACACTAGGCACACACACCGCCTACAACAATGTGATTTGCGGCGGCTACTACGGCGGCTTCCTCGACTATCACATCCCCTACATCGGCTCCTGTCTGATTCAGGGCGAGTTTGAACTGTGGCAGAATCTACCCGCTGGCGACTCCCACGCTGCGAGCTTTGCGAACTGGGCAAACTTAATGGGTGATCCCGGCACGACAATGTGGCTGGGTACTCCCGGTGAGTTTGACACTGTGTTACCGGACGAGATCGATGTGAACAATCCGGGACTCGAGCTGATTCTGAGCAGTGACGGCGTTCCCGTAAGCGAAGTAGCGGTCTGCCTGTATCAAGAGAACTTCACGGATGAGCTTCAGCTCGTAGAAATGAGCGATGAGAATGGTCGTGTGTTCTTTGATCTGTCTGACATTGACACAGGCAGCCTGCAGATTACCATGTATCACCAACTCTATGCGCCTGTATCACAGAGCGTAGATGTTGTAGCAGGCCTGGGCCTGACCCTTGCCGGGTGGAGCTTCGGCTCAAACGACCACATCGTTCCTGGCACGAGCGATCAGACGTTGAGCCTGACACTGCGCAATGAAGGAGCTTCCACCCTTGAGATCGACAACGTCTTCCTCAGCCTGGCGGAGGAATTCGGCACTCTCAGTGGCACTCCGTCCGGCAGCATCACCTTGGCACCCGACGGTGATACAATCCTCGATGGATACACGCTTTCCGTTCCGCAGGAACTGGCCGACGGTCAAGTGCTACCCTTGCAGTTGAGTGTTGTTGTCGGTACATCTACGCACGACTACCGTTTGCCGCTTGTTGTCGGTAGCGCTCTGCCGGAAATCCGGGTCATCAGCTTCCCCGCGGGTTCTCCCGATCCAGGTGACACAGCCGAAGTGGTTCTTCGTGTCGAAAACGTAGGCTCCCAGACCGACGATCTTAGCTTCACTCTCGAGGGGTTGATAGCCTCGATGGTGAGTGTTGAGGACACTTTACCCATCACCGTTAACGCTTTTGCTCCGGGGGATTACGAGAATCTGAGTTTCACCGTATCCCTGAGCGATTTGGCCGTACCGGGCATGCAGGCACCCATGCGCCTGAGCTGGGTTTCCGGTAGCCTCAACATGCTGGGCAGCACCGAGCTTTCACTTGACATTGGCACGCCGACGGCAAACGACCCGACTGGCCCCGACAGCTACGGCTACTGGGCTTTTGAAGATCTGGACACGGGCTACGACATGGCCCCCGAATACGAGTGGGTGGAAATCGTTCCGCAAAATGGAGGTTCGGGCGAGCGACTGGACATCTACGATGGCGGCAACGAGCAAGACGACGCCCTCTGGATGGACCTGCCCTTCACCTTCACTTTCTATGGTCAGGACTACGACCGCGTCTTTGTCTGCTCCAACGGCTTTATCTCCTTCGCGGAGAATGGCTTCGGCGAAGTGGATTTCCGCAATCACTATTTCCCCTCTGCCATCGGCCCCGATGCCATGATCGCCCCGATGTGGGATGACCACCTGACCGGCAGTACTTCCACTACAAACGGAGTCTATTACTGGTACGATGAAGAGATGAACCGTGCCGTCTTCACCTGGAACAACCTGTCCGCCAACTCCAGCGGTGGCCCCAACACATTCCAGTTGCTACTGAACGACCCGGCCTACTACCCGACGATCACGGGCGATGGAAGCTTCTTGTTCCAGTATGCCGACTTCAATGACAATCAAAACGCAAGCACCGACTTCCCTTATTGCAGCGTAGGAATCAAGAATCACGAATCGAACGTCGGCCTGAACCTGCTCAACTACCACGTCTTGAACTCCACTATGCATAGCATCGCCGATGGACGCGCCATCCTGCTCACAACGACCCTCAGCGGTGCCTTGTCTCCGCCGGAACTGGGCATCAGCATGGAAAGCGTCAGCGTCAGCTTCTACGACGAAGGCGAACAGAGTGTAGACTTGCTGCTGGAAAACCTGGGCCAGATGCCCTTGGTCTGGTCAGCGCATCTTGAAAATCCAAGCCGCGACTCCGGCGGACCAGATTCCTTTGGTTACACCTGGAAGGACAACGCGGAAGCCGATGGTCCCGAGTTCAACTGGGTGGATCATGAAGCCGACGGGCACGCAGTCACTTTTGCTCATCACGATTCGTGCTCCGCTTTGATTGATCCCGGCATGTTTGTGCACTTATACGGCAGGCGCTGCAACGATTTCCGCATCAGCCCCAATGGCTACATCGCCTTTAGCGACGGCGACGCCTACCCGAATAACACGGAGCTTCCTTCCGCCAGTGCTCCTGAGTTTATCGTGGCAGGATGGTGGGACAATTTGAAGCCCGAGCCCAACACCGCCGGCTACTGTTGGTGGTGGAGCGACGGCAGCGACAGCCTGGTTGTCACCTGGCAGGATGTACCGCACTACAATCCCTTCAGTCATGGCGGCCCCTTTACTTTCCAGATCATCATGCACCGTCTGGGCGAAATCACTCTGCAAGTGCTGAACACAGATAGTGAGATCTATGACGAAGGCGATAGCGGCACTATAGGCATTCAGGGCACCACCACAGAGGGCTTGACGCTCCTCTACAACGAGAGTATCGCCGATCGCGAGCCCTGGTGCGCAACGCTGACACCGCCCGGCTGGGTCTCTCTGCCCATTGATGCGGAAGGCATCCTTTGGGATGGAGAATCCACCACACTTCCCCTGACCTTCACGAGCAGCCCCGGCTTTCTCGTCCCCGACGGCGAATACAATATGAGCCTGGTGATTTCGATCAACAGCACGGAGCAGCCGAACATCGTCGTACCATTGTCCATGAATGTGAGTACCGATGTATCACATGCGACCTTGCCCACAAGCACTCGCCTTTGTGGTGCGTGGCCCAACCCCTTCAACCCGTCGACGCGCATCGCCTTCGAGCTGGCCCAGGCAGGTCCTGTGTCATTGCGCGTGTACAACCTGCGTGGCCAGTTGGTTGGCAACCTGTTGGCTGGACAACGGCTTCCTGCAGGAGAGCACGAAGTTGTTTGGGAGGCCGCAAACCTTGCCTCGGGCATGTACATCATGCAGTTGCACGCGGATGGGGTGCAGGAACAGATGAAGCTGATGTTGATGAAGTAGATCGTTCATGAATCACAGCAAGCCCCCGGCCATGGTCGGGGGCTTTTCTTTGCCTGCAGCAATCAATAACGTCTGTATTAATGCCGATGTTACAGCACCTTGGAGAACGCGGAGGAACGATGAAGATTACCGGCATGAAAATTGGGCAGCAGATCCGGATCATTGTCTGGATCAGCGGCGCTGCATTCGTCTTGTTGATGCTGATAAGTGCCATGATGACGCGCCATGACACACGCAAAGGCTTTGTGCGCGAAGTGGATCACATCATTGAATGCGCCAGCAATATAGCGGGCACCTATGCCGCGCAGGCAAAGGCCGGTACGCTGTCGTTGGAAGAGGCACAAACCTTTGCCATGGAAGCCATTCGCGGCATGAAGTTCGGTCACGGCGATTACCTCTACGTGACGGATGCCGAGAACATCATGCTGATGCACCCTGTCAAGCCAGAGCTCGAGGGCCAGGACATGAACAACGAGCAGGACAAGGGGCGCAACAAGATCTACCTCTTTCGCGTGCTCAAGGAAAACGCTCACGCCTCTGCCGACGGCCGTGGCTATGTCCACTACTACTGGCCGCGCCCCGGCGAGAACACGCCCAGTCCCAAACTAGGTGCCGCACATATCTTCCCCGAATGGGGCTGGATGATCTGCTCCGGCGTCTATTTAAATGATGTCTCCGCCGCCTTCTGGAAATCCTTCGGCGTGCTCAGCGCTATTCTGCTGGCCATGCTGATGATTCTGGTGCTCTTGTCGGGCATTATCATCAAGCTTATCAACACACCCCTGGCCAGCATCACTCAAGATATGGGACGCCTGGCTAAAGGCGAGCTGGATATCGATATCAAGTTCTCCGAGCGCAAGAACGAGATTGGCGATCTGGCAAAGGCCTTGGCTGTGTTCAAAACCAATGCCCAGGAAAACCAGGCTCTGCGCAAGGAGCAGGAACGCATGCAGCAGGAGGCCGCGGCGGAGCGTCGACGGGCTACACTGCAGCTGGCCGACCGCATCGAGGGCAGCATGCAGGGCGTGATGGAAAGCGTCGCAGCGGCAGCAACCGAGCTGGCTCACAGTGCCGAGGAAATGCAGAACAACGCCGGTGCTACAAGTGATCGAAGTGCAACCGTGGCCGCCGCCGCCGAGCAGGCAGCTGCGAACGTCGCTACCGTTGCCAGCGCTGCCGAAGAACTGGCGACTACGGTGAACGAGATCAGCCAGCAGGTGGCGAATGCGGTACAAGTTGCCAGCGAAGCGGTCAACGGATCGGTGAAGGTCTCGGCCCAGATGGAGGCGCTCAACGGAACGGCACGGCAGATTGGCGAAATCCTGGAGCTGATCAATTCCATTGCCGAGCAGACCAATCTACTGGCCCTGAACGCTACTATCGAGGCAGCGCGCGCGGGTGAGTCGGGCAAGGGCTTTGCCGTGGTGGCCGCCGAAGTGAAAACTTTGGCCAATCAAACGGCTGAGGCCACTGACGACATCGCTCGCCAGATCAACGAAGTGCAGCAAGCCACCAAGGAAGCCACCGTCAGCATTGCATCCATTCGCGAAACCATTGAGCGCATCAGCGAGGTTTCGTCCAGCATCGCTGGCGCGGTGGAAGAGCAAAGTGCCACCACCAACGAAATTGCGCAGAACGTGCAGCAGGCGGCAGCAGGAACCAATGACGTAACGCGCAACATCGCCGACGTCAGCGAGGCTGCCAACAGCACGGGAATGATTGCGCAGAACGTGTCGCAGGCTGCGGGACAGCTTTCCCATCAGGCAGAAGAAATGCGCGAGGCAATGGACAGCTTCCTGGTGGAGATGCGCAGAGAGTAGTTATAGAATCGAACTGAACCGTGAAGCCCTCCTTGTGCCAAGTACGAGGAGGGCTTTGCGGCTTTGAACTTCTCCAGTAGACATTCACTGAAACATGAGCAAATAACGCTTGAAAATTATTCAAATTCGTTAATCGTAACGCAATAATTCAAAAATCAACTGAATAGCAATTCTTCCTATGCCGATGTTAGGATACCACAGGGAGAAGGGGCCAGTAAAGCCTCGGAGGAGTAGGATGCAGATTACCGGAATGAAGCTCGGCCATCAGATTCGTCTGATCGTTTGGATTAGTGGGTTCGCCCTGGTTGTGATGATGCTGATCAGCGCGTTAATGGAAAAGCGCGACACCTTGAAGGACTTCACAACCGAAGTGGACCACATCTTGGAGTGCGCGGTCAATGTGGCTGCGAGTTTCGCAGAAGAGGCGAAGCTGGGAGAGCTCCCCATCGAACAGGCCCAACATGAGGCAATGCGAGCCATTGGAGCCATGCGCTTCGGCAACGGCGACTACATTTACATCACCGATTCCGAGAACACGATGCTGATGCACCCCATCAGTCAGGGACTGGTTGGAAACAACATGGATCAGCTGCAGGACAAGAGCAAGAAGCGCATCTACCACTTGCGCAAATTGAAGGAACAAGTGCTTGCCTCGGCCAATGGACGTGGCTACGTGCACTATGTCTGGCCGCGCCCTGGCGAAGATGCCGGCAGCCCCAAATTGGGAGCCGCCCATTTGTTCAAGGATTGGGGTTGGATGATCTGCTCGGGCGTCTACACGAACGACGTATCCAAAGCCTTCTGGCAATCGTTCGGTGTCTTGAGCGCCCTGTTGCTGGCCATGCTGCTGGTTCTGGTGCTGCTTGCCAGCGCAGTGATCAGAATGATCAACACTCCCCTCGCCAGTATTACGAAAGACATGGGTCGCCTGGCAGATGGTGAACTGGACATCGATATCATGTTCAGCGAGCGACAGAATGAAATAGGCGCGTTGGCCCGTGCGCTAAGCGTCTTCAAAGAAAACGCCCTCGATAACCTGCGCCTGCGCGAAGACCAGGAACGTATGGAGAAACAGGCGGCGGAAGATCGTCGGCGTGCAATTCTGGATCTGGCCGATCGCATCGAAGAACGCATGCAGAGCGTGATGGAATCGGTTGCGGCAGCAGCCACCGAGTTGGCCCACAGTGCCGAGGAAATGCAGACCAACGCGGGCGCTACCAGCGATCGCAGTGTCACGGTGGCCGCAGCAGCAGAAGAAGCCGCCACCAATGTGGCCACAGTCGCCAGTGCGGCCGAAGAGCTGGCGACAACGGTGAACGAGATCAGTCAGCAGGTGGCAACGGCGGTCCAGGTGGCCACCGAAGCCGTCAACGGCTCGGTCAAGGTTTCTGCTCAAATGGAAGCCCTTAACGGTACCGCGCGGCAGATCGGCGAGATTCTGGAACTGATCAACAGCATTGCCGAGCAGACCAATCTGCTGGCGCTGAATGCGACCATCGAGGCCGCTCGCGCCGGTGAATCAGGAAAGGGCTTTGCCGTGGTGGCCGCCGAAGTGAAGACGTTGGCCAACCAGACGGCGGAGGCCACCGACGATATCGCTCGCCAGATCAACGAGGTACAGCAAGCAACAAAGGAAGCCACCGCCAGCATTCAGGCCATTCGCGAAACCATCGAGCGCATCAGCGAAGTGTCTTCGAGCATCGCCGGTGCTGTGGAAGAGCAGAGTGCGACCACCAGCGAAATCGCTCAGAATGTGCAGCAGGCCGCATCGGGCACCAATGATGTAACACGCAACATTGCCGAGGTTAGCGACGCCGCCAGCAACACGGGTTCAATTGCGCAGAACGTTTCGCAGGCCGCGGGACAGCTTTCCATGCAGGCCGAAGAAATGCGCGAGGCCATGGACAGCTTCCTGGTGGAAATGCGTCGATAAAGCGCCAACCAAGAATGAACCTCGCCCCCTGTAGTACTGCTGCAGGGGGTTTTTTCATTCCGCGCTCCCTATGTGTCTATGGAGTCGAGTGAAGTACGGCGAACTGGAAAGCGCTGAATCTGGCCCCTTAGCTCGTCGATAATAACGCGTACTTTTAACGATGCTAGTTACCCTCGGAGCCTACCATGTCTATCAAATCCCGCATTCTCAGCATTATCCTCACGCTGACGGCCATCACCCTGCTGGCAATGATCGTTGCCGCAGTATTCACCATGCAAATCAGCAAGCGCAGTGATTCGATCTACACCGTCAGGCTGGTCTCCATCAACCGCCTGGTGGAAGGGGATCGCGACGCCTACCAGTCCAATCTGGCGCTGACGACCATGCTGCAGCGGCTGGGGATAGGCGAAGAGGCAAACTCGGCCTCGCTGATAGACGATGTCAACACCAATCTCGAGCAGGTCAAGCAACGCTACGACGTCTTTGCCGGATTAATGACCGACGAAAAGGCAGCCGTGCAGGATCAGGTCAAGCAGTTCTATCCCCGCTACGAGGCATGGTCCAAGGCAACGGCAGAAATGCTTCGGCTAGTAGCAGCCGAGGACCTGGACGCTTGCCTGCAATACTTCAGTCAGCGCTACGAGCCCAGTTTCGGCGATATGCGCGAAGGTTTGAATGCGCTGACCGATTTCAGCCTAGCTGAAGCCGAAAGCGACCATCAAGCCATTCAGGCCTATCGCAGCACTCTGAACATCATCTTCCTTTTCATCGCGCTCGTGGGCGCTGCGCTCTGCGTGACCGCCTTCCTGGTGGTGCAGCGCAAAATCATTCAGCCCCTGGCTGCCATTCTAAGCGCAGTGAATCAGCTTAGCTCCGGCGACTACGACATTCACATTGAATTGGGGACCAGTGAACAGAGCAATGAAATCGGTACCCTGGCCAAGGCGCTGATGATTCTGAGCGAAAACTCCAAGGAAGTAGAGCGGCTGAAGGTCGCTCAGCAGCAGGCGGAACGTCAGGCGGCCGAGGACCGTCGTCAGGCAACACTGCAACTTGCCGACCGCATTGAGGAACGCATGCAGAGCGTGATGGAGTCCGTCGCGGCGGCAGCCACCCAATTGGCGCACAGCGCGGAAGAAATGCAGAACAACGCGGGTGCCACCAGCGATCGCAGCGCAACGGTTGCAGCCGCAGCCGAAGAAGCCGCAACCAATGTGGCCACCGTAGCCAGCGCAGCCGAGCAGCTAGCCGCAACCGTCAACGAAATCAGCCAGCAAGTGGCAACCGCCGTGCAGGTCGCCACCGATGCCGTTGTGGGCTCGGTCAAAGTCAGTGACCAGATGGAGGCACTCAATCGCACAGCACGGCAAATTGGCGAGATTCTGGAACTGATCAATTCCATTGCCGAGCAGACCAACCTGCTGGCGCTGAACGCCACCATCGAAGCGGCACGCGCCGGTGAATCGGGCAAGGGCTTCGCTGTTGTAGCCGCCGAGGTGAAAACCCTAGCCAACCAGACCGCAGAGGCAACCGACGACATCGCCCGCCAGATCAACGAAGTGCAGCAGGCCACCAAAGAAGCCACCACCAGCATCGCGGCCATCCGCGAGACCATCGAGCGCATCAGCGAAGTCTCCTCCAGCATTGCAGGCGCCGTGGAAGAGCAGAGCGCGACCACCAGCGAAATCGCTCAGAATGTGCAGCAGGCCGCTGCCGGCACCAATGACGTGACACGCAACATCGCCGATGTCAACGAGGCCGCCGGAAACACAGGCTCCATTGCGCAAAGCGTCTCCCTTGCGGCAGGTGAACTTTCGTTGCAGGCCGAATCTATGCGCGAAGCCATGAACGCATTTCTGGTAGAGATGCGCCGCAGCTAACCACTTTCTTCCATCCTGTGAACAACGAGCCCCCATTTCGGGGGCTTTTTCATACGCCGCACGCCATTTGTAATAAAGTAGCTCACCGTGTCATCTAAGCCAATTTCTGAACAAATACCATCGTTATGATATAAAATTAGCTCTATTTTCACGCAAAGTTAAAATCGATTCACGTTTGCACCGATACTCTGCTTCGCCGGAGGAAGTAACCCTGCAGCTTCCTGGAAACAGCAAACAAAACATGGCCCGCATCCGGCATCGACCATGAACCCTGGGTCATCAGGAGATCAGGTATGAAGCTCACGATTAAACAGCGCATTCCCCTGGCCCTCGCAGGATTGGCCATCATGACCGCAATTGTTGTAGGCAGCATTTCCTACTTCGCGGCTTCCCATGCACTGCTCAATTCCGAGAAAGCGAAACTCACCGCCGTCTGTGCCGCACGCACGAACCAGTTGAACGACTACCTCGGCTCCATCGAGGACGACCTGATTACAACTGCGGCCAGCGAGCAGACTCTGGACGCCCTCTATGACTACTCGGACGCCTACGCCAGCCTGCAGGCCAGCACCGGCGACGCCATGGGCTATCTGCAGCACCAGTACATTGACGCCAACCCGCATCCGCTGGGCGAAAAGCATCAGTTGATGTTTGCCCCGGATAGCAGCGCCTATAGCCAGTTCCACAAGCGCTTCCATCCCTGGTTCAAGAACTTCCTCGAGCGCCGTGGCTACTACGACATCTTCCTCTTTGACACCAAGGGCAACCTGGTCTACACCGTGTTCAAGGAGTACGATTACGCCACCAACCTGAACAACGGCGAGTGGAAGGATACTGGCCTGGGTGAGACGTTCCGGGCCGCGCTGGCCGCCGCGAATGCCGAGGACCATGTCTACTTTGACGACTTCGACCCCTACGCACCTTCGCACGACGTGCCGGCCTCCTTCATTGGGACGGCCATTCGCAATCGTCAGAATCAGGTGGTGGGCGTGTTGGCCTTCCAGATGCCCATTGGCGAACTCAACGGCATCATGCAAGAAACAGCCGGACTGGGCGAAACGGGTGAAAGCTACATCGTGAGCCAGAACGGCCTGATGCTCTCCGATTCCCGCTTCTCCAGCGAAAGCACCATTCTGGAGCGCGAAGTACGCACAGAGGCCACGCGCAGCGCCAACTCCGGCGGAAAGGACTGCATTGTCTGCGACGATTATCGCGGCGTCAGCGTTCTCTCCTCCTTCAACAGCGTAGAGTTTCACGGAACTCGCTGGTCGGTGCTGGCTGAAATCGACAAGGCGGAAGCCCTGCACTCGGCGCACAGCCTGCTGGGTTGGATGGCGCTGCTCTTGCTCGCCGCTGCAGCTGGCTGCCTAGCAATTGGCCGCTGGATTGGCGCCAGTATTTCAGGCCCGCTGCTGCAAATCCGCGATGACATGCGCAGCATTGCCGATGGTGAACTAGATACATCAATTCGATTCCTGAATCAGCAGGATGAAGTGGGCGACCTGGCCCAGGCGCTGAGCGTGTTCAAAGAGAATGCCCAGGACAACTTGCGCCTCAAGCAGGAGCAGGAAGAGCTGCAGCGCAAAGCGGCAGCGGAACGCCGCCAGGCCACTCTGGAGTTGGCGGACCGCATCGAGCAGTCCATGCAGGCGGTAATGGAAGCCGTTTCCGCAGCCTCAACCGAACTGGCTCTGAACGCCGAAAGCATGCGCAGCAATGCCGGTGCCACCAGCGATCGCAGCGTGGCCGTGGCCGCAGCCGCGGAGCAGGCTGCCGCCAACGTCACCGTAGTTGCCAGTGCTGCCGAGGAGCTTTCCGCCACGGTGCTGGAAATCAGTCAACAGGTGAGTAGTGCCGTTCAGGTAGCAAACAGCGCCGTCAGTGGATCGGTGGAAGTCACGGCACAGATGGAGGCGCTCAACCTCACGGCCCGGCAGATTGGCGAGATTCTGGAGCTGATCACCTCCATTGCCGAGCAGACCAACTTGCTGGCGCTGAACGCAACGATCGAAGCCGCACGCGCCGGTGATTCGGGCAAGGGCTTTGCCGTGGTGGCCGCCGAGGTGAAAACCCTGGCCAACCAGACTGCAGAGGCAACCGAGAACATCGCCAATCGCATCCACGAGGTGCAGATGGCCACCGACCAGGCGACCAACAGCATCCTGAACATCAAGGATACCATCGAGCGAATCAGCGAGGTCAGTTCCAGCATCGCCAGTGCGGTAGAAGAACAAACCGTCACCACCAATGAGATTGCTCAAAATGTACAGCAAGCGGCCACCGGCACCACCGAGGTGACACGCAACATCGCCGATGTCAGCGAAGCCGCCGCCAGTACAGGCTCGATCGCTGGAGGTGTGGCTCAGGCCGCAGGTCAGCTTTCGGTACAGGCCGAGGAAATGCGCGAAGCCATGAGCGCCTTCCTGTCCGAAATGCGAGCCGCCTAAACCACGGCCGACATCCCTAAGCAACCAGCCCCTGCTCGCAGGGGCTTTCTCTATACAGGTATTCTCGGATGCGCCTGTTGCTCCGCTTACTCCCACTCAAGTGGCGCAAGCTGAATAAACGCTAACTCTTCCCCTTCTCCGCTTTGGTTTGCCCACCCCCCATAACAGTGTTTAACATTTAACACTCCTGCTCTGAATAGTAGCAACTCTGATGTCGATAGAAACTGGGTTACGGAACTGGCGCGACCTCCGCGCTCCAAGTGGGCCCTGCATCAAAGAACTGCACTGGAGAATGACATGAAGATTGCCCATCGTCCTATCCGATGGCAGATCCGTCTGGTAGTAGTGGTGTTCGCGTTGGCCACTGTGCTGCTGGCATTGATTGACGCCGTTGAAGTACGTGTGGATACAGAAGCCGCCTTCAAGGACGAGATGACGCACATCATGGAGTCCGCCTGGACCATTGCTGAGCACTACGCCAAGGAGGAAGCCGCAGGTAAGATGACGCGTGTCGAAGCACAAGCTGCGGCCAAGGAGGCCATTGTTGCCATTCGCTACGGCGAGGGCAATTACCTCTATGTCACGAGCCTGGACAACCACATGATTATTCACCCCATCAAGCCACAGCTCGAGGGCCAAAGCATGGTGGGCTACAAGGATAAAAAAGGCAAGATGTTCTTCGACGAGCTGGCGGCCACCGTCGCACGCGACGGCTTCGGCTTCGTCACCTATCATTGGCCGCATCCAGTTACGGAGAAGCTGCTGCCCAAAACCGGCTGCGGCAAGCTGCTGCCTGAGTGGGGTTGGGTCATCTGCTCCGGCCTGTATATGAATGATGTGTCACACGCATTCTGGAGCAGTCTGCTCTACTCTCTCATCGGACTGACCGTGGTGATCGTCATCGCCATCGTCTTCTCCGGACGCATCATCAAAGGAATTGATGCTCCCCTCAGCACTCTGACGGACTCGATGACCGCGCTTGCCGACGGCGACCTGACCATTACCGTCCGGCACACAGATCGCCAGAATGAGATTGGTGCGCTGGCGCGCTCGCTGGAGGTCTTCCGCAACAACGCATTGGAAAACCAGCAGCTAAAGGCCGAGCAGGAAGAGATGGAGCAAAGCGCACGTGCGGAGCGCAAGGCGGCCCTCAACGCCATGGCCAACAGTTTTGAGGAGCGCATGCAGTCGATGGTAGAAGCCATTGCTGCCGCTTCAATTCAGCTGGCTCACGCCGCAGACGCCATGATGGACAACGCCAACAGCACCAATGATCGCGCTGCCAACGTGGCCGCCGCTGCCGAAGAAGCCTCGACCAATGTGACCACGGTAGCCGGTGCTACGGAAGAGCTGGCCACTACGGTCAACGAAATCAGCCAGCAGGTCGCCAACACGGTGGAAGTGGCGGCAGAAGCAGTTCGTCGTGCAACCGCTGTTACCGGTGAGATGAATCAGCTCAATTTGACGGCACGTCAGATTGGCGAGATCCTTGAGATGATCACCTCCATTGCTGAGCAGACCAATCTGCTGGCACTGAATGCAACCATCGAGGCTGCGCGCGCAGGTGAGTCGGGCAAGGGCTTTGCCGTTGTGGCCGCCGAAGTGAAGACCTTGGCCAACCAAACCGCAGAGGCCACCGAGAACATCGCGCGACAGATCAATGAAGTCCAGTCGGCGACAACCACAGCCACCGAAGGCATTTCGGCCATCAGCCAAACCATTGAGCAGCTGGCGGAAGCCTCCAACAGCATTGCCTCTGCTGTTGAAGAGCAGTCGGCGACCACCAATGAGATTGCCCAGAACATTCAGCAGGCGGCAACCGGCACCAGTGATGTAACACAGAACATCTCGGGTGTGAGTTCGGCGGCCGCCAGCACCGGCGAGTTGGCAAGCAGCATCAACAGAAGCGCCGCCGAGTTGAGTGCGCAAGCGACGCAGATGCAGCAGGCCATGGTGGAGTTCCTCGAGGAGATGCGCAGCAGCTGATCCTGTGTCACAGAAACGAGCAACCCCCGCTTCGGCGGGGGTTTTTGTTTGCCGTCCGATTGTATCACCGAATCAGTAATACAAACGGTAACGCAGCAGCATTCGTGGATCGCCAGTGTACACACCGCCATGGCGCCAGGGATCAAACACCAGCTCGCCCGTCAGCGTGAGGTTGTAGTTCACATTGTATTCCAGACTGAAGCGCTGGTACAGGTTGACCTCGTCACTCTCCACGGAAGGCGCGGTGGTCAGCTGGCCGGTCCACGTGGCGAAATAGCGCGGGCCAATTGACTTGCCCAACACCAGACGGGAGCCCTGCAGGTAGCTCAGGTAGGACTGCGAGAGCAGACTCTGGCGCGTATCGACAAACAAGCCTTCCACCGCATTGCGCACCAGCGGTACGTAGATCTTGACCAGATCCAAGCCCAGCTCGCGACGCAGGCGTGATTCGACGTTGCCCAGAGGCAGATCGATGAAGCCCGCTACCATGCCGGGAATCATCTCCTCAGCACTGAACTGGTCGGCGCCGTAGCCAAATTCGCTTAGCAGATCCTGTTCATTCTCCAGGTTGTCATTGGCCGTGTTGCCCTCGGAATCCACAAGCTCCAACACGGCCTCGTCCCAGCGCACACGTGTGACACGCGATCCCATCTCATCGCGCCCGGCCAACTCAAGAAACATTTGACCCGCGTCATAGCTCTGAGTGCCCTGCTGGAAGATGGACTCCTCGGTGTCCTCAACGCCGTAATACGCGGCACGGCCCCAGACAACGGGAAGCATGCTGGAAGCATCGAACTCCATGCCAGCCTGTTCGATGCGAAACTGGCGGCCGATGGCATTAATGGTTCCCTCGGTCGAGGTCATGCGCCCGAGCAAATGGAAGTCCCCATCGAGCATACGACCGCGAATGTGAACGGGATCGTTGGACGGATCGATGGAAAGATCCACAGCGACGCGGTCCAACACCGTTTTCAGCCGGTTGAACACGGGCAAAGTCTCGAAGCCCTGGTGCGTGTAGGTGTAATTCAGATTGCGGCCGACCACCAGTTCCACATCCCACTGAGCCGCCTCCAATGCCGCCAGAATCCAGGTGGTAATCGCATCCGGAGGTCCCCCGGATTTGATCGGCGGATAGGTAAACTCGCCCGAGTGAACCTCCAGGCGCCCAATCAAGCGTGGCTCTTCCATTGGACCGGCAACATAGGTCAGCTCGCCAGGCCGCAGGCCTCGCAGCAGCACCTTGGCATCCCAGTCGTCTTCCATGAAGCCGGGAAGCACCAACTCCACACTTCCAGGATGCCCTCGGCGATCCAGCGTCTCCCAGGTCAGCACGCCCAAATCCAATTCAATGCCCGGAATCACCCAAGGCTCCAGTTCCACGCCGTCCACAACCGTGCCGGGCAGATTGCGAATACGCGCGTAGCCGCCTGGAACCTGGGCGTCAAACTTCTGGATCGTCAACTGATTGTTGGCGACTTCCATTTCAATGTTCACGTGATCCAGGCTACGGAAGATGTACTTCATCTCTGCATAGCCTTCGTGAATCCATACGCGTCCGCTTCGTAACTGGGGCTCTGTGTAGCTTCCACCCACCTCTACGTGCACACCGCCCGGTCCGGAAGCTTTGCGCCAGAAGGAACTGCGCCCTCCCTCCGAAGTGACCGTCAGGGGTTCCAACAGGTCACCTTGCATTTCCAGTACCAGATCCAGCTCCCCCTGATCGGTGTAGGGAAGCTCACCGGCAAGATGTAGAGCAAACTCCGGTTGCGATCGTGCTACAACAAGGGAATCGAGACGAAGGACACCATCAGCTGTGTTTGTATCACGCATCAAGCTGATATTGGCTCTGGAAAAACGACGCCCCGCCAGCACCAGGCTGTCGGCGGCCGCTTGCAGTGAGAGTTCGAGGCCCCGCTCCTTGCTCCAGGCCATCGCCAACTCCCCTTGCGTGTTCCCGCGTAGCGGACTGTTTGAAGACCTGTCTATATCACCCTCTTCGTCGCGCCCCAGGAAGGGAAGCCAGTTCAAGAACGCAAGCACGCCCTTCTCCCGCGACTCTGAGGCTCCCAGGGAGTCCAGACGTCCGGTGGTAATGGCGCTGTACAACTCTTCAAGGCGAATTCGCGTAAGGGAGCCCTTCAGTTCGCCGCGATTCTCCACAGGATTGTGTTTCAGCTCCAACTCGGCCAGGTCGTGACCAACCAAACTCAACCCGCCGCGACTTACTTCAAGCAAGGTGTCGGCCACAATGATGTCGCCGCGTAACACAAATGGCGCTTCACCCAGGCGGTTTCGGTATTCAAGACCACCACGCAAACCCGGATGCGCGAGATCGCCCTCGCCGGCAAGCAGCAGGCTGAGATGTCCCAGCGAATACCCAGGCAACTGAGCGGGAGCCAGCGCTCGCATCACATTATCCAGATCGAGATCGTTGCATTCGATGTCAAGCAAATAAGAGGAATTCAGCAGATCTACCCATCCAGATCCATTCAACTGCTCAAGCAGTGTAACACGCTCACACTGCAAACGCTCACCGTCTACAGTGAATTCCACCTCTCCCAGCCGACGGTCCAGCAGGCGCTCCCGTTGCACCAGTGTGGCAAGGAAGTGACTCTGCTTCTCCACTCGCGTGTGATGCAACTGCAGGCGTAGATCTCGCTGCCCACCAATGATGCCAAGTGCGCCCTCAGCTTCCAGGTCAAGGCCATCGGCGTGCAGCTTGAAACTGCGCTCCGCCAACAAAGGAAGATCTTGTAGTACAGCCAGCGAACTGAACTGCTGCAGACTGTCCACATCAAGGGACCATGCCCATTGTGAATCCTGTCGCTGCAGATTGCCGCTACCACGTTTCCCTCCGGATGGATCGAACAGATCAAAACTGCCTTGCGAACGGCTTCCGTTGGCATGCAGACTTAGCACCGTGCTTGCATTGCGCAGAAGGTCCACGGTGATCTGGGCCTGCAGGGAATCCAGTACTCCTTCACGCCTAAGAGTAGCGAGCACGGGCAACGGACTCATGATACTGCCCGCGAAATGCAGACTGGATTCCCCCCCTGATTCCCCATGAGGTAAAGCAATCTCTGCCTGCAAACGCATGCGGTCTTTCACAACGGTGCCGTGAGCGCCCCAAGGCAACTGAAACTGCCCGTTGGCAAGCAGACGCCCGGCGGGGATCTCTCCTTGCTGATGTCTATTCACCCACAGCAGTGTGTCACATACCAGCTCTTCTTGCTGCAAATGAGCACGCAGTTGCAGGGCACCAGCGGCCCGCCCCTGCACACTGAGATCGGCAACGGACATTTTCAGCGTGGAATGCATGCCTGTTGTATCACGCTCGAGCTCGGCACTCAGGCTGATGCGGCCGTCCAGGTCTTCGGGCCGACCCGCCTGTTGGAGCACCGTCCGCAGCGGAAGGTCCTGGCTCTCGGCGCACAGGTTGAACTCTCGCAGCAATAGATCCGTGTCCGCTTGCAGGTGAATCTCCTGCTCGCCCCACCGAAGGCGACCGTCGTCGACATGCACACCGTTCAGGTCCAACGCTAGAGGGCTGTGATACGAAAGCACAAACTCCGGCTTGAGCTGCAGACTATCCACGGCCATCCAGCCATCGCCACGAAGGCTATCCAGTGCGCCACGTGTGATACGCCCGCCAATGTCCATTCCGCAACAGAGCTCTCCGCGAACCCCCTCGGGCACTGCACTCAGGCTCGCAGCACTCAGACTGAGCGTATCAATCTGCAGATTGAACTCACCGCTTAGCGATGCCTGCTTGAGCACCATCGACGCGTGCAACCCGCGACGGTGCCCATCCAAGAGACGACTCTGCAGGAGCATGTAGAGCTGCCCCTCTCGCATCGCCAGGGAGCCATCCAGCTCATCCAGCACCAGCCGTGATGTATCACCGACAAAGGGTCCGGCCAGCTCGATGCGTCCGTTGCGCAAGTAGACTTCTGGCAGTAGCGCCAGTAACTGCTCCAACCGGCCCGCTTCCGCCTCGCTCAGCCCTTCTTCTGGGCTGAAGCTCTTTCCAAGGTTGCCGGTTCCGATTGTCTTTGTATCACCCAAGGCCAGCTGCAGGCTGGGTCCGTGTAGTTCGACACGCCTGATGGCACTGATGGGTTCGCGTTCGTTGCGCAACCAGTGAATCAGGGAAGCGCGCAGCCGCACCCGGTCGATGTGCAGACGTAGGTTTTCGCCGGGCAGCGTGAGTTCCAGATCCCGCAGCTCAAGTCCAATGACAAAGGGCCGGACTCGTCCCAGCTCAACACCGCTCATCCCCGCGGTTTGCAGTGCCTGAACAAGCGTATCACGCAGACGTTGTTCGACGTGCAGCGTGTGCCAGAGCAGCAGCGATCCCGCGGCTAGCAGGCCTAGGGAAAGCAGCAGCGCTATCACCCAGCGCCTGGGTCTCATCGTGATACTTGCTCGGATGTCTGTCCGAAGCGACGCTCGCGGTTGGCGTAGGACTCTAGAGCCGTGAGAAGGTGCTCGCGCCGGAAATCGGGCCAAAGGGCTTCACTGACGTAAAGTTCGGTGTAGGCGATTTGCCAGAGGAGGAAATTGGAAACGCGCATTTCGCCGCCGGTGCGAATCAATAGATCCGGATCCGGACGGCCAGCGGTGTAAAGGTAGCGGCCAAAGCCATCTTCGTCGATTTGTGATACACCTTCGTGCAGCAGTCGATTGACCGCTTGCAGAATTTCCTGGCGTCCACCGTAATTGAGGGCCAGCGTCAACCGCAGCCCTGTGTTGTCCGCCGTCTGCTCCATTGCTTTGACCAATGCCTTGCGGGGCGCATCGGGAAGGGCCTTCAAATCACCGATCAAGTCCAGACGTACCTGATTGCGATCCAGACGATCCACTTCCCTACCGATGGTAGTTAGCAACAGCTGCATCAAGGCGTTAACCTCGAGAGCTGGACGGCGCCAGTTCTCGCTGCTGAAAGTATAAAGGGTGAGCTCGGACAGCCCGAGCTCACCCGCCACTTCTACAATTTCACGCACAGAGTGCACGCCTTCGTGGTGCCCTGCCACTCGCGGCAAGCCACGTTGCTTGGCCCAGCGTCCGTTGCCATCCATGATAATGGCCACATGACGGGGCAGGCGTGCGTCTCCGGCTTTCACTGACCGGTAGCCTCGTTGATCAGCTGCGAACCCCGCGCGATGTTATCGGCGCCACCGGAACGAATCAGCGCAACACCAAGATTGTTCTTGATCTCGTTGTTCGTCGGAGCCAGCAACAGCGCCTCATCGAAATAGGTGACCGCACGGGCCGGATCGCTAGGATCCATCTTCTCAAGACAGATGTAGCCCATCATGCGGTAGGCTTCCACCTTGAGCTCGTTGTTCTCACCAGCGAGCTCCGCTGTGCTTGCATAGGCAGCGAGTGCATCAGAATACCGGCCCAGCTCTTGGTACAGAAGCGCCACATTGTAGGCCAGCATCGGATCCTCGGGATCCAGTGCCCGGCTACGCTTCATCAGCTCAACGGCCTCTTTCTTGTACTCAGCAGACTGCTCAGGCTGTTCGTCTTTGATGGCGAGCGACTGCTTGATGCGCGCCTTTCCAGCGTAGGTCAGCAGAAAGGATTCTTCAGGATGGGTCTCCAGCAGCCCGCTGGTCAGCGTGTATACGCGCTCGTAGTCCTTCAGGGTAAACAGAATCTGGACCAGTGTCTCGACATACTGCATCGAATCGGGATACTGCTCAACCAGGCCGTTGAAATGGGGCACACTGCCTCGCAACACCTCGTAGCCGGGTTCGGTGTTGCCATAGAGCATGTTGTACTCTTCGACAAAGGTGTTCCCCAGATACTGCTGCAAATCTGCACTGTAAGGAACAATGCGTAGTGCGTGTTCAAAGCCCTTGCGAGCTTCAGCGAAGGCATTCGTCACAGCGGCGGTATCACCTGCTGCAAGCAGCTCGTCCACACCGTCGATGATGGCGATGGAACTGTTGGCCTTGGGGACCCAAAGGCCCTTGATGTAATTGTCAGCGCGCTCTCTGAACTTCTTCAGTTTGCTCGCTTTATCTTTGCAGCCATCGATCTTGGCAAAGGCAGCGTTCATCTCATCATAGCGTCCCAGGTCGCCGTAGATCTCTACCATCATTGTGTAGACTTCGGCTTCGCCCGTGTTCTTGCTGTCTGCATTTTCCAGCCACGTTAGCGCCTGAAACTTGTCGCCCTGGTTGAAGTAGACCTTGGCCGAGGTCAATTCCACGGATTTGGCAAATGCCGCAACCGTGACGCACAGCGTCAGCACAGTAATACCAAAGGCGGTTCTGCACTTCATCTCAATGTCTCCCGTTTATCTGGTCCTGCAGAGCGTGAGGCTCTGTCAGACCCAACTCTGTAATGATCCCGGTCAGCAGGCTGGCGGGCACAACGTCGAAAGCCGGATTCCACACCTTGACGTCCTTTGGTGCCCAGCACACCTCCTTGTAGCCCCTCACTTCAGCGGCGGCGCGCTCCTCAACTGGAATGGCTTCGCCGTTACTGCAATGTACATCCACCGTGGACAGGGGCGCCACTGCGTACACAGGAATCTGGTGATAGGCGGCGGAAACAGCCAAGCCGTAACTGCCGATTTTATTGGCCGTATCACCATTACGCGCAATACGGTCTGCTCCAAAAAAGACCGCGTCCACGCCCAATCTGGACATGGCTGCAGCGGCCATCGAATCTGTAATCAGGCGACAGGGAATGCCTGCTTCCATCAGCTCCCAGGCCGTCAGACGCGCGCCTTGCAGCAGCGGACGAGTCTCATCCACTATTACTTCAAAACGGCGTCCCTGGCGGTGAGCGCTAATAAAAACACCAAGCGCGGTTCCATGCCCGCTAGTCGCAAGAGGTCCTGCATTACAGTGTGTCACATAGCGACCGCCATCTCGGATCAGCTCAGCACCAAAGGCCGACATGGCCTCACAAGCTGCACGGTCTTCGCGATGGATTCGCTCCGCCCCGGCAAGCGCGCGTGCATGCCACTCTTCAACAGGTGTGTCACGAAGCAGCGCCAACACTTGTGATACAGCCCAGCGCAGATTTACCGCCGTGGGTCTCGCGCTAGCAATGGCCTCTGTTAGCTCAAAAACACGTTCGGCAAAGGATGTGTCACAAGGCTCTGCCTCGCGACAAGCCAGTGCCACGCCATAAGCGCCCGCCAGACCAATGGCCGGCGCGCCGCGCACTTCAAGCTGCGCAATGGCATGCACCAGACGCTCTACACGGTTCACGGAGATCTCCCGGAACTCACGTGGAAGAGCGGTCTGATCGACGATCAACAAGTGATCCTCCTGCCAGCGCAACGGATCCATTAGAGCGCGAAGTCCGTGAGTTGACGGAATTGCTCCAGGCGCGAAGCGATTTCTTCCGGCTGCAACTTGGACAGCCGGTTCAAAGAGAAATCTTCGCAGCAGTAGGAGGCCAAAACCGTGCCGCGAGCCAGTGCTGCACGCAGTGTGCGATCACTGATTTCGCCTGCAGCAGCCAGCGCACCAATGAAGCCGCCAGCAAATGTATCACCAGCACCGGTGGGATCTACCACGTTCTCAAGCGGCCAGGCGGTTGCGCACAGCACGTCCTGACCATTCAACAGCACCGCACCGTGCTCGCCCTTCTTGACCACAAGGGTACGCGGTCCCCAGGTTTGCAGTTTGCGACCGGCACGCAACAAGTTCTGCTCATTGGTGAGCATCTGCGCCTCCTGATCGTTGATGATCAGGATGTCCGTGCGCTTGATGACTTCCTTGAGGCCCGAAAGGTCGATGTTGATCCACAGATTCATGGTGTCGGTGACTACCGCACGCGGGTTGCGAATCTGGTCTAGCACACGCAATTGCAGCGAAGGCTGGATATTGGCCAGCAGTACTAGCGGACCCTCGGCAGCGTGATCCGGTATCACGGGATCGAAGGACTCAAAAACGCCAAGCTCGGTGAACAGTGTATCACGGTGATTCAAATGCTCGTGATAGCGGCCACCCCAGCGGAAAGTTTTACCACCAGGCACAACCTGTAACCCCGTCAGGTCGACACCACGCTGCTTGAGGAAATCAAGCTGCTCAAGGGCGAAATCATCGCCCACGACTCCGACCAGATGAACGGGCGCAGTAAAACTGGCAGCGGCAGCCGAAAAGAAGGCACTACCTCCAAGGGCGTCATTCACCTTGCCAGCGGGGGTTTCCACACTATCCAGCGCCGTCGATCCAACAATAAGTACGGGCCAGCTCATTCTGCCTTCTCCCGGGAATGATGTGATACAAAAGCGGCCTTGGCTTCCTTCAGGCTCAACGCTGTTCCAGTAGCCGGATTCACCGGCATGCGCACGCCATCGCACCACAGGTGCTCCAGGTCGTAGTGCGCGCGTTTCTGCGGCTGGAAGCAGTGGAAAGTGACGTCCACAAAATCGACCACCATCCACTCGTCGCTATCTTTTTCGGTGACGTAGGGCTTCTCGCCCATTTGGCTCGCCTCGGAGGAGACGAAATCGGTGATGGCACGAACGTGCATGCCAACCGTACCGGTGGCAATGACGAAAAAATCCGTGGCATCGGTCAGACCGCGCACATCAAGAATGACCACATCCTCTGCCTTGCGGGCCCAGGCCATACGGGCGATTTTGCGCGCCAGGTAAATAGCTTTCAACAGCTTAACTCCTTTTGAACCTCGAAGAATGCAGGGCTAGCGAACACTCGCTAGCGTCCTTCGAGTCGCAACCTGTCGTGATCCGTTCCCAGCACCAGGCTGAGATCCACATCGGGCAAATCGGAATCGGGCAGGTGCCTGATCTGTGTGGCTTCCAAGCCCAACTGCGCTGCCAGCCAACGCGCCATCGGCTCGCTGCCCTGGCGGCGGACGATATAGCTGGCCGCGACCGGCTTGTGGCGCGCGTTGCCCACTTCGCGCACATCAAAGCCCTGTCGTTGCAGCAGATCCCCGGCCTTTGCGGCCAGGCGCGCCGTTTCCGTACCGTTGAGTACCTGCAGGCGAATACCCCCGGGCTGAAAAGCGGGCGGATCGTTCTCGGGCGGAGAGGTCGACGCGAGATGGCCCGTCATTTCGTCATCGGCGAGCTCGGGCTCGTCGACGGGCTCAGTCACCGCTTGCTGCTCGTGCACGGCTTCGCGACTCACAAGGACCTCGGGTTCCACCTCCGGCGTGTGTTCCGTGCGGGGAGCCCCTTTCTCGCTGTGAACGACGAGTCCGGCTTCTTCGCTTTGCTGTTGCCGCGTGTGAATGCCCGTCTCTTGCTTTGCCGATGCGGGATCACGCAGCAGCAGCACCAGCAACAGTGCCGTATTCAACAGACTGATGACAACCAGAAACCACGGCAACAGACCGCCAGCGGCCCGTACCTGTGGAAGGTCCATCGGTTGGGAGGAAGTTCGTTTCATGGGTCCTGACCCCATCGCCCCTCACGGGTCAACGTTGGGATGGATACTTATACCAGGGAGAGGAACGATACCAACTACTCGGCACCATGCCGTGATACGCGGCGATGCCGATCTGCACGTCGGGACGCGGATTCCAGGTGAACTCCGCCCCTCCGACCAGACTATTCCCTGTCTCTCCCCAGGGCGTAGTATTGTGCAGCAACCTGTTGACTCCCAGGTGGAGGCGTAGATCCATGTTCTTGCGCAAAGCGTAGTCCAACTGCCCCATCCAGGTGGTGGAACTCGCGCTGCCGTATTGGGAAGAGCAATAGCCCGCCGACACGGTCTGATGGAATTCCATTCGGGAAGGGTCGAGCAGCGGACGCGCGTAATTCACCTCAAAGGACGGGTCCAGGACCACGCCCGATAGCGAACCTGATGAAGGCTGTTGACGGAATTGCGCCCACAGCGGAGCTGCAAACGCCAACGTCAGAACACCAAGCAATACTCTACGCATGCCACCTCCGGAAATCCGTGTCAAATAAAGGAATGGACGCAGCATTATCAAACGGGGAGTCGGTTCAATGGTTCCTAATTGTAATAGAAGCTCAGCCCTGCTGACTCTTGAGCGCCGTCTCTACAGCCGCCAGCTGCTCAACCGTATTTACGCCCTGGATTTCTTCGGGATCTCCGGCCAATAACGCTCCCACGGGCTCGCCGTCCTGAACCAGATGTCGTACGACGTCCGTGAGGTAGAGTTCGCCCTGGGCGTTGTTCTGGTCCAGACGCTGGATGTAGGTAAAGAGTGCGGCCACGTCGAAAACGTAGATGCCTGAATTGATTTCTTTTACGGCCAGCTCGTCGGGCGAAGCGTCCTTCTGCTCAACGATGCGCTGCACACGACCGGAAGCGTCGCGAATCAAACGGCCATAGCCGGTGGGGTCCTCAAAAAGCGCAGTCAACACAGTGGCCTTGTCACCCGAATCGCGATGCTGGGCGACCAGCGCCTTCAGTGTATTGGCCGACAGCAGCGGCACATCGCCTGAAAGCACGATCACCTCGCCGCCCTGATCCCGGAATTGTCCGGCGCACATCTGCACTGCGTGACCTGTTCCAAGTTGCTCTGCCTGCACGGCGAACTCGACACCGCGCGCCCGTACCGCGTCCATCACGGCTTCTCGCTGGTGACCGACCACCACAACACGGCGGCCAGCTCCGGCGGCGTCCGCCTGGTCAATGACCCAATCGATGAGCGGACGGCCCAGCGCAGGGTGCAACACCTTGGCCAGATCGCTCTTCATGCGAGTGCCCTTACCGGCGGCCAGTATGATTACGGACAATTCCTTCGACATTTTATTCCCCTTTGCAGTTCACGCTCACGTTGTCAATCAATCGGGTTTGTCCTACTCGTGCGGCCACCAGAAACAGCAGACGCGTTGTATCACCGACGGCGGGATGCATGCGCAACCCCATCCGACCGGCTTCGCCCAGACTGTCCAGCGTACGCCAATCGACGGCGTGCAGGTATTCCAACTCAACACCGGTAGCCGTACGTAGCTTTTGCCACGCTTCACGCAGTGCGTGCTCGAGGCCTTCTCCCTGTTCGACAAGTTCACAAGCCAGCTTTAATGCTTGATGAAGAACCAATGCATGCGCGCGCTGCTCCGGGCTCAAATAGGCATTGCGGCTGGATAGGGCCAGACCGTCGGCTTCACGTACCAGATCGCCCTCGTGGATCTCCACCGGCAACGCCAGATCGCGTACCATGCGCTCGATGAGCCAAAGTTGTTGCGCGTCCTTGCGGCCGAAAATGGCGCAGTCGCAGCGAGTCCACATGAAGAGGCGCAGTACAATGGTTAGCACACCACGGAAATGACCCGGACGGCTAGCGCCGCAGTAGCGACCGGCGGCCTCATTGGGCACAACCCAGGTACCAAAGTCCTGGGGATACACATCGGCCGGATCCGGGTGTAACACACCGTCGACACCCACGCTTTCGCAAAGAGCAAGGTCGCGCTCGAGAGTGCGTGGATAACGGGCCAAGTCTTCGCTGGGACCGAATTGCGCCGGATTGACAAAAATGCTCACCCACAGCGAATCACAGTGCTGGCGCAGGTGACGCATCAGCGAGAGGTGCCCTTCGTGCAGTGCGCCCATCGTAGGCACCAGGCCAATGCGCTTTCCGCTGGACTTCAGTTCTGCTGCGTGCAGCTGCATCTCAGCAAGATTCGTGATACACTTCAGCATGGCTATACCTCGTCGGGACCGGGAAAGCTGCCCTCGCGAACCGCGCGCGAGTACTCGTCCACCGCCTTTCGTACATCTGCGGAAAGCGTAGCGAAATGCCGGACGAAGGCGGGTTTGAAGTCTTCGAAGAGCCCCAGCATGTCCATGTTTACCAGCACCTGGCCATTACAGTCTACACCGCTGCCGATGCCGATAGTGGGAATGTCGAGCTCCTCTGTGATACGCGCGGCCAGACCGGGTTCGACTTTCTCAAGCACAATGCTGAAGCAGCCGGCTTGTTGCAACTGTCGGGCGTCCTCCAGTAGGCGTGCAGCCTCTTCCTGATCGCGTCCGCGTGTGCTCCAGCTACCCAGCTTGTGAATGCTCTGTGGCGTCAGGCCGATGTGTCCCATCACTGGAATGCCACATTCCACCAAGCGGCGGATTGTGGCGGCCATGTGTGTGCCCCCCTCGATCTTGACCGCGGCGGCTCCGCCCTCGGCAATCATGCGACCGCAGGCAACAAGTGCATCACGCTCGCTTGTCTGGACCGACATGAAGGGCATGTCACCGACAACCAGCGCACGCTGTACGCCACGTGACACGCATGCAGTGTGATACAACATCTGCTCCAGTGTCACCTTGAGTGTATCGCGATGGCCACCGTAGACATTGCCCACGGAATCCCCCACCAACAGGATGTCCACACCCGCCTCGTCTTGTATGCGGGCAAACAGCGCATCGTAAGCCGTCAGCACCACCAGTTTCTCGCCACGGGCGGCACGCGCCACCAGTCGCGGGACCGTGTTGGGACGCTGACGTTGTTCCTTGCTCATGCTTTCTGCTCCTCGCGCAAGGCCTGCTGAATCACGGCTCCCCCCAGCAGACGCTCGCCCTCGTAGAAGACCACGCTCTGGCCAGGCGCTATGGCCCGGCGGGGCTGATCGAACTCCACGCGCAACTCGCCCGCCGCCAGTGGCCGGACCAGCGCGCGCGTTCCTATGTCATGATAACGGATCGCCGCCAGACAGTGCAGCGGCTCTGCTGGCACATCGATAAGCCAATTTGCATCACGCGCCAGGAGTGCCGGACGTCGCAGACCTTCTTCCCAGGCCAGCAGTAGCTGATTGTTGGCCACATCCAACTCTACGACATAGACCGGCTTCCCCAGGGCGACATGCAATCCGCGTCTCTGCCCGACGGTGTAGTAGGGCAAGCCATGATGACGCCCTACGACATTGCCCTCGGGACCGATGATTTCACCAGGCGAAATATGCTCTGTATCACGCGGAGCAAACTCCCGCAGAAACTCACGGTACTCACCATCGGGAACAAAGCAGATATCCTGACTCTCGCCCTTCTGGGCTACCGGAAGATCAAGTTCCAGCGCCAGTGCCCGAACTTCGCTTTTACTCAGTGTGCCCAGCGGCAGCAGCGTACGCCGCAATGCGGATGGCGTGATACGCCACAATGCGTAACTCTGATCCTTGCGCGCTTCCACCCCACGTAGTAGTTGAGGTCCAGCTAAGGTTTGAGTCACACGCACATAGTGGCCGGTTGCAACATGCTCGATACCCAGCTCGTCTGCCTTGCGCAGCATGTATTCCCATTTGATGCGCCGGTTGCAGACCACGCATGGATTGGGTGTCATGCCCTGTAGATAGTTGTCGACAAAATCCTGCTGCACCTGTTCGCGGAAGGGCGCGCTCAGGTCCATGACGTGATGCACAATCCCCAGGTGATCGCAAACGCGCGCAGAATCCACCAACGGATCTCCCTTGAAAGAGCAGCTTGAATCAAGCTGAAAGGTCAGACCCTCAACGGCGTAGCCCATCCGCTGCAGCATTCCCGCTGCAACAGAAGAATCCACACCTCCGGACATGGCCACCAGCACACGCGCGCTCATTTCGTCTCCTACTTACACAAAGGGCTGGAATATGGGAAAGTCGGTGGGACGAGTCTGCCACGCATCTCCGGCGATTTCGGGAGAGCGCCAGCACCTAGAACGTGTAGAAAAGACGCAGGTCCACGCGAAAATCGTTGTGATACGTACCATTGTCACCAACGACCTCCCAACTCAGATCTCCGTCCAACTTCAAACCTGATCTGTGGCAGGCAAGAGCCAGCAGCGGCCCCCGACGGTACAAGCGACGCAACAGATTGCGCTCACGCTCACCCTCCTCAAGCTCCCAGCGAAAGTCGCGGCGCCGGTACCAGCGGAATCCGGGGCCCGCCGTCCATCCACCCCGTGATACAGCGAAAGTTAGATCGAGGTCAAGTTCGTCAGCGGAGTCGGAAAGCAACTCCCGTCCATCGCTCTTGCGATAGCTGCCGCCATCTTCTTCGAGCCAACGCGAGCGCAACTGCAGATCACGTCGCCATGCGCCGGTGCCTGGTAATCGCCAATCGGCGTGTTCCAGCCATTGCCAGCGGCGCTGGATGTAGCTGCGCGGGCTTTCATCATTATCGTGATCGTATACGCGCCAGCTTGTGCGCAAGCTGTTGCGCCCACTCAATGTCACACGCCAGGGCAGTCGAAGTCGATGCGGAACGGCAGCCAGCAAGCTGTATTCGCGATAGTTGTTGCCGCTACGCTCTGACTGAAGGTGTGACTCACGCGTAAGCCCCCACGAAAGGTTCGCGCCAAGACCCGCCCAGTGTCCCACTTCCTTGCCGTAATGCAGTGCCAGTTGGTGCTTGCCCAGATCGCTGTAATCCTCGTCGCTCAGCGTGGAAAGGCGTTCGAAATCAGAATCGCGCCGACGCATCTGTGTTTCGGCAGTGAAGGAGAGCGTGTCACACATTCCTTGCAGTCGTGTGTGCAATTGCATCTCGTTTACCTGAATGCGCGTAAGATTGCGACTGCTCATGGAGTCGCCGTAGCGGCTGTCCTGTCGGCTTCTTGTGATAGCGAAGCGCAGATCCGTTACTAGAATACCGCTGTGCCACTGCCCGTCCAGAGCAAGATCGATGCCCTGATCATCGTACTTTGTATCACGCCCGGTCAAACTGGCATCCTGTGCATCACGAATCTGCCGCCGCTTCCAGCCACTGAGGGTGAAGGCCAACTCCAGCTCCTTCAGCGGACGAGTCCATAGGCGATTCTCCAACTCGCCGCCCTGATTACGTCGCCGTTCAATGCTGGTGCTTTCCAGATCGGCGTAGACGTCCTCCTGCTCGTGCTGCAGCGAAATGCGCAGGTCGTCGCCAGCGTGTACCGTCGAATGCGTGCCTGCCTCGATCTGCAAACGCGCCTGCTCGTTGCGCCGATCACCGGGCTGATCGAAGCGCAGCTGGCTGTTCGTGGCAAGCGCCCACTCCTCCAAGAGCAGGCGAGTACTCGTCTCGCATTCAACCAGAGGGCCTTGATCACTCGATTCTTCGCGCTGATCGCCAACGGCGCCTGCTCGCAAAACGGCATCCCAGGCAGGCGTGCTGTAACACAACCCGAAGGCAAGCTCGGCCTCCAGAACCGGATCGGTGTGCCTTCTGCGCTTGTAAGCCTGCTGGCGAAAACCGGCGGTCCAATCCACCAAAGACGTAGTACGAAACCAGCCCAGATCGAGATTCTGCACCAGACGCGTGTTGTCGTTGTTGTAGGTGTGGAAGCCCGCCAGCCCATCCGCTTTCAGCTCAACAGAGAGACTGTCGGCCTCGCGTGCTACAGGAAGATGGAGTTCGAGATTGCCCAGGTAGTACTCAACACCGCGACTAGCGCCCAGTTGAACGCTGCCTCCTTCCAGAGAAGCAGCATTCAGTGCGCCGACAGCAACCAGCGTGCTTGACGCCAGCAGCGTCAACAACCCCAGTCGCCGAACGGTCACCCGGGTGTTCCCGTCGACTCATCCGGCTCTCTTTGTGCTGCCGGTTCTGGATCGGCCTGTTGTGTCACAGGCTGGATGTTGCCGTGTTTGTCCGGGTTAAGCGCACCAGCGGAAACAACCAGCTTCAACGCATCCTCTACGCTCATGTTCAGGTAGATAGCATCGCGTCGTGGCACGAAAACCAGCACTCCGCTGGTAGGGTTGGGCGTTGTGGGCACGAAGACCGAAATCAGCTCGCGTCGTTCACCGCTGTCCTGCAGCCGATCGCTGATCTCGCCACGCGTAGTGCTGGTGACAAAACCAACGGCGTAGATGCCTTTACGCGGATACTCGAAGAGCACCGCCTGGCGAAAGAGTTCGCGATTGCCTTTAAGAAAGCTCTCAAGGATTTGTCGCACGGCGCGCGTCATGCCCGCCATCAACGGAATGCGTGATACAAACCAATTGCCAAGTTGTATCAGCTTGCCGCCCAAGTAAAGTCTGGCGATGAAGCCCACGATCAGCAACAACAAGAGCAGCGCCAGGAAACCGATGCCGGGATAATAGCGGCCCGCCAGCGGAATCATGAAGGGTTCAATGGCTGGCTTCAGCAACTGGTCAAGACGCACGAAGAGCCAGTAGAGCACGTAGGCGGAAATCGCCACCGGTGATACAGTCAGTACGCCTGTCATCAGAAGGGTGCGCAGACGCGGCATCCCGGTTCTCTTGCGTGCCATGCCTAGTCCTCAACCTTGATGTGATACACTTCGTCGCCTGTTTTTATCATGCCGATGCGCCGTGCTTCCTCTTCCAGCTGCAGGCTGTCCAGATTTGCCAGTCGCCGGTTGACCACGCGCAGATGCTCGTTCTCGTGCTGCAACTCCGTCATGCGCGTCTGCAGAGAATCGAGTTGATGGCGCAAAGCGTAATACTCGCCCACACCGCCGTCAACAAAGAGGTAGATCAAAAGAAAAACCGGCAGACCCAGCAGGACGCCCCACCGCAGGCGGGATTTCCAGACCGGGACTGCCGGTTGATCTGTTTCAGTTCGCGTCGACATGCAACTCCATGGTTGAAAAGTGCAGCCTGGAGGTGCTGCCTGTCAGGCCACGGGCTGATCAGCCTTTGCGGGCCGGACGCAGAGTTCCATTGAACACTGCCGCGGAACCAAGTGCTTCCTCGATGCGCAGCAGCTGGTTGTACTTGGCAATACGATCGGTACGGCTCATGGAGCCGGTCTTGATCTGACCGGCATTGGTGGCAACCACGAGATCGGCGATGGTGGTATCCTCGGACTCACCACTGCGGTGGCTGACCACGCAGGTATAGCCGTTGCTGGTGGCCAGGCGCATGGCATCCAGGGTTTCCGTGATCGTGCCGATCTGGTTGACCTTGATCAGGATCGAGTTGGCCACGCCCTTGTCGATGCCCATCTGCAGACGCTTGACGTTGGTGACAAAGAGGTCGTCGCCGACGAGCTGAATGCGCTTGCCCAAAGCCTCGGTCATCAGTGCCCAGCCGTCCCAATCGTTCTCGGCCATGCCGTCTTCGATGGAGATGATGGGGTACTTGTCACACAACTCGACCCAGAACTCCACCATTTCCTTGGCGCTGAGCTTGCGGCCTTCGCCCTTCAGCTCGTACTTCTTGGTCTTCTTGTTGTAGAACTCGCTCGAAGCAGGATCCAGAGCAATGAAGATGTCCTTGCCAGCCTTGTACCCGGCGGCCTTGACGGCCTCCATGATCAGATCCAGAGGCTCGGTGTTGTTCTTCAGGTCGGGGCTGTAACCGCCCTCGTCGCCCACCGCCGTCGAGTAGCCCTTTTTGTTCAGGACCTTCTTGAGCGCGTGGAAAACCTCGGCACCCATGCGCACCGCGTCCGCGATGGATTTGGCGCCCCAGGGCATAATCATGTACTCCTGCAGGTCCACGTTGTTGTCGCTGTGGGCTCCGCCATTGAGCACATTCATCATGGGTACGGGCAAAATGTGTGCGTGCACACCACCCAGGTACTGGTACAGCGGCAGATCGGAGGCATCTGCGGCCGCGCGGGCCACGGCCATCGACACACCAAGAGTCGCGTTGGCACCCAGTTTCTTCTTGTTGGCCGAACCGTCCAGCTCGCACAGCAGGCGGTCGATCTCGACCTGGCTGGAGGCGTCCAGACCCAGCATGACCGGTGCGATGATATCGTTCACATTCTCAACCGCCTTCAGCACACCCTTGCCCAGAAAGCGCTTGGGGTCACCGTCGCGAAGCTCAATGGCCTCGAACTCGCCGGTGGAGGCGCCGCTGGGAACGATTGCGCTGCCGAAAGCACCGCTGGAAAGGGTCACGTCCACTTCGATGGTGGGATTACCGCGGGAATCGAGCACCTCACGTGCGTGGACATCGATGATTTCAAACATGAGTCCATTCTCCTGCTTGTTGAAAGGTCCGGGTTATGGTCAATGGAATTCGTCAGTCTTCCTGCACTTCGCGGCGCAGAATCATGACCGTGGCCTCACAGCAAGGGCCCACGGCACAAACGCGCCAACCTTCGTGCTCACGTTGGTAAAGGATCTTCGTCAGGGTCTCGTCGTCCCTACCGGTGACGGCGACCACCTGGTGCTGGTAGCGGTGTCCGTCCTTGCAGAAGAAGAGACGCCTGCCCGCTGTTTCGCCCAGCGCGACGACCGCCAGGCCCTCGTTCTCATGCGTGGTCAGCGCTTCCTCAAGCTCCTGACGGTTAGTGAATTCGGCCGGAATGATAGTGTGCAACATGCCTGCTCCATCTGGACAGGGACAATGGCAGAGTACCGCTCGCCGGTTCTCTTTCCCAGTTCTGTCCAAGACTTGATAGAATAGAAAAAGGCCGTGTCGGGGACAAGCCATCGGCCCCTGCGCGGGGCTCCGGAAGCTGAGTTTTATACCTTGTGGCGTCAGTTCAGGAAGGAAATCATGTCGCACGACTCCCAACAATACGAGAACCCGCTGCTAAGCCGCTACTCCTCCCGCGAGATGAGTCACATCTTCAGCCCCGATTTCAAGTTTCGCACCTGGCGACGCCTGTGGATCGCCCTCGCCGAATCCGAGCGCGAACTGGGGTTGAACATTACGCAGGAGCAGATTGACGAACTGCGCGCGGCCGCCGACAACATCAACTACCAGGCGGCCATCGAACGGGAACGTATCACGCGTCACGATGTGATGTCACACGTTTTTGCTTACGGTCTGCAGTGCCCGAAAGCGGCGGGGATTATCCACCTGGGTGCTACCAGCTGCTACGTCGGCGATAACACCGACCTGATTCAGATGCGCGAGGGACTCAAGCTGCTGCGCAAACGTCTGCTGGGCGTGATACAACCCCTGGCGGAGTTCTGTCGTCGCTGGGCCGAGCTGCCCACGCTGGGGTTCACTCACTACCAGCCCGCACAGCCCACCACCGTCGGCAAGCGTGCGACGCTCTGGCTGCAGGATCTGTTGCTGGATCTCGAAGACCTGGACCAGCGGCTGAAAAGCCTGCGCTTTCGCGGCGTCAAAGGCACCACCGGCACCCAGGCCAGCTTCCTGGCACTCTTTGACAACGACGACGACAAGGTGCGAAAGCTAGACCAACTCGTGACACAAAAGCTGGGATTCACTCGCACGTACTCAGTGACCGGACAAACTTATCCGCGTAAAGAAGACGCGCGCATTCTGGCTTGGCTGGGCGGTCTGGGACAGACGGCCCACCGCCTGACCAACGACATTCGCCTGCTGGCCAACCGCAAAGAAATCGAGGAGCCCTTCGAGAGCGGACAGATCGGCAGCAGTGCCATGGCCTACAAACGAAATCCTATGCGCTGCGAGCGCGTGGCCAGCCTGGCCAAGTTCCTGATGAGCCTGCCCACGGGCGTAGGCATGACGGCGGCTACTCAGTGGCTTGAGCGCACACTGGATGACAGTGCCCAGAAGCGAATCGCCGTGCCGGAGGCCTTTTTGGCTGCCGACGCCATCCTGCTGATCCTGCGCAATGTCTTCAGCGGATTAGTGGTGTACCCGGAAAGTGTTCGTCGCCACCTGGAGGAAGAGTTGCCCTTCATGGCCACAGAAGAAATCCTGATGGCCTGTGTCAAGCGCGGTGCTGATCGCCAGGTGATACACGAGGTGATTCGTCGCCACAGCCAGAAGGCGGCGGCCCGCGTCAAGCAGGATGGCGAAGCCAATGACCTGATGGAGCGTTTGGCCGAAGATGGCGCCATTCCCTTCAGCCTGGTGGACCTGCGCGTAATGCTCAATCCGCGTCACTTCGTCGGACGAGCGCCAGCCCAGGTGCGCGAGTTCCTGGCAGAGGTGGTCGATCCACTACTGGAAGCCAACAAGGATTGGCTGCCCCAGGATAACGTGGACCTGCGTGTCTGAGCATAACCGGTTTTCGTAATACACAACAGGCACCCCGCGGGGTGCCTGTTTCAGTTTACATCGTCCGGGTTGAGAATGCTGCTACTGTGCGTGATACCAGATCAGCAAATCCTGTTCCGGCAGGAAATCCGTGAAGGACCAGCTACAGGTGGTCCCGCTCTCGCTACTCTGACAATTGACCGGCGGCTGTCCCAGTGAATCCACCACAAAGGCTGCGTCGGCCTGTAACACAAAACGCGCCTCTTCGAGTGGACGCCCCCAGGTACGCGTGGAAGTCAGGATGTAGCGCGCACAGCCGTGATACATTTCCTGATCGTAGTGCACGGCCACCATCTGCTCCGGCTCAAGCGACTGTGGCAGCAGAAAGGAGACCAGACCCTCGTGTACGTCTTCCCAGGGAAGCTCCTCGCCTGAGGGTAGCGCCGTGAAGCGCAGATTGCTCCACGCGCCGCTGCAACTGTCCAGCGGGAAAGGGTAGTGTACGCGAAGCCGCTCCCGGCTGAAGTCGCCGCGGAAGGTGTAGATACCGTCCAGAGTCAGCAGACTGGCGTCAGGAGCACCGTCCTCAAGCGAAGTCAGCTTGAAGCCAAGGTCTTCACGCGCAAACTGGAGGCCTTGAGCCAGCGTCGGCGTGACAAACAACAATCCGCAGAGCGGAATCATGAAGAGCGGAAGAGCCAGCATCATTTCACCAAAGTCATCGAGCGCGTCTGCACGCCCTCTTGTGTCACAAGGCGATAGAAGTAAACGCCGGAGGCCAGCGCGCTGCCGTCGAAAGGAAGGCTGTGTTCACCCGCCGCCATGCGCGACTGTATCACATTGCGCACCAATTCTCCCTGCAGATTGTACACGCTCAGCTCCACCTCCTGATCATGAGGCAGCGTGAAGGAAATGGTGGTGCCGGGGTTGAAGGGGTTGGGTGTGTTCTGGGGCAGTGTGAAGGCAAGCGGCGAATGGACATCTATCCCCAAAGTGTACTCGCACATCGTGGAATCGGCCATCAGTACCGGATTCGGGCCATTGTAGGCCGCCGAATCATCCCAGAGGCGTAGGTTGTCAATACCAACCCAGGCAGGGCCAACCCGTAGATCCAGCAGGTTCAATACACCGGCTGGGTAACCTGGATAGCCCTCACCTTCGGTCACATCTATCAGGCTTGCCGGTACGCCATCCACCATTAACTCTAGCCCGAAATTGGAACCCCAGTCCATTGCGATGTGATGCCATCCAGTACCGCTATCATCGGGAAACAGATCGACAAGGGAAGTTCCTGGCTGCGTGCTGCTGACCGATCGTGCTCCATTGCCGCCCCTCAGGATAAAGCCCGATTCCCCATCTGTAGTACTGTCACAGATGCAAAGCGAGTACTCGAAATCTTCACCGCTAAGACGAAACAGTTCGATATCCAGATGTGTATCACGACCACTCCCGTCTCCCATGGAAATCCAGAAGTCGATCAGACCGCCCCATCCTGGAAAATGCTCACCATTGTACTCCATGGAATAATCCCAACGGAACTCACTGCTGGCTATCGAAATCGCCGGACCGTCTTCAGCGAAGCTCCGAAGGGCATTGCCAGAATGTCCGGGGATCCAATCACCGTGATACAAACTCCCGCCCGGGAAAGCACAATCGCAGACTTCTTCTCCGGCAGTCCACGTCGTCGCACTATCCAGGCTGTTGCGCATAACGGTAACGGAAGTGGCAATCGGATTCGCCATCGCGCAACACGCGCCCAGCAGGCCCGTTATCATCAGCAGTGTTTTCATTCCTTCCTCCTGGTGTGTTATTGTGCGTGAAGCTACTCAGTTTGTGTCACAGTACTCTCGGGGAGCAGCCATAATCCGGGTGATGTCAGCAGTGGATCGGGATAGCGCCAGCCGTGCAGCACCATGATACCCCCGCGAAGCGTCCCTTCCTCCAGCAGGTTGAAGGGGATCGTGATCTGCCTGGACGATGTGGTGTCGGCATCTGTGACACAACCGCGAAGGTTTCCCTTGACGATCCAGTCGGTCTTCCAGTTGAGCCAGCGCAGGAGCCTGCCGCGATTGGACGACCAGTGACACTCCTCCAGGCTTGCCTCGCCGACGTTGCCGGTCACGTTATAATCGGCAGTCAAGAGAAGGTGAATGTCGACCGTATCGCGCTCAGCCTTCTCCTGACCCGCAACCAGCAGGACGCCACGCCCCGACCAGGAGCCCAAAGGTTCCGGCGGATGACCAGCAAAGGCGAAGCCCGTCAGGGCCAGCACCAGCATCAGCAAGCTTGTTCGACGCACCACGGTTCTCCTGCGTGTACTGCGCAGACAGTGTAGAGGTAGTTGCGGGGAAATTCAAGAGAAAGCGACTACAGCAGGGGTTTGGCGGGACTGCCTCCGTTGGCTATAAGAGACTAGTGGCGGCAAGCTGCGTGAATGAAAACGGCGCACAGCCATTGCCGTGCGCCGCTCCCGTTGTCGCCACGTTCCTGCCTTCTGTCGCGTGCAGGTTTACTGGTCCGAGGCCACAACGCGGTAGAAACCGCGGCCGGGACCGGAAGGAATCGCAATAGGGTAGTAGGGTAGCGTGGTCGTCGTCAGCAGAGTGCCCTCTTCGGGAGCAAACCATGGATCCGTTGCGTGGTGATACACGCTGTAGCTCACACCGTTCAACTCCGGCAGGCGGGCGCCATCTGAGGCTGTACCCGTCGTGACCGGATTCCAGGCCAACAGACCAAAACCCGCCGACTGTATCACACGGACATCCGTAGGTGCATCAGGAGCGACATTGTCTGCGCTACTGGCCTGGCCCGTTGCGCCCTCCACAACGAGATCCGGTTCGTGGTAGCAGACCTGATAGGTTATGGGTGTGTTGTCCAGCTGCGTTGCTACGACCAGTCCGTAGATATCCGTAACACGCGTTGGTACCTGTCCCATGCACGTCCACCAGCTCGTGCGATCCGCCACAGAGACCAGCGCTTCCGGATGCTCCTGCTGATAGCGGAGTGCCGCCTCGCGGTTTGCGAACACGCTCGCTCTTGCTGCCGGGACGGATTCCTGTCGCCACACGCTGTAGTAATGATCGCCCGCCGGGCCCTGGATGCGGTCGACCGAGTTTGCGTGCCACCCCAACAGCACTTGGCGCCCCTGATCCTGCGGAACGTCCAGCAGATAGGCAAACTGCGGTCCACGCTGATCGTAGAAGAACGCGCCCAGGTCTGCCACTGTCAGATCGGGGTCATAGACGGTGGGAGCTCCTGCATCCACCAGCGGTGATTCAGGCAGCAGCCCGAAATCTCCATCCGCTGCATCACGAAACCCGGCACTGCCAATCTGATGACAGCTGGAAGCCCAGCTCCCGTCGCTATCCGAGTAGTCCTGTATCACACGACAGTACTCGAACCGTGGCAGGTCGCCATAGCACACAAGTTGTGTCGCGTCATCGGCAAGCACGCTGTGGGAAACCAGCAGACTACCACTGCTGCTGGCTTGTAGCTGGTTGGTGTATCCCGTGTTACGCGCAAAAGTGCAGAACATGACCTCATTCAGACCACCGTTGTGCTCCAACATGGGCTGATCTGCATCCGTGGCCAGGTTATCATGAAAGAGAACATGATCCAGCCGCGCTCCGTATTGCGTACCAGTGGAGTGGCAATTCAACAAGGTCCCTTCGTTGTGATCCATGCGGCTTTGCGTGAGTGTCACATTTGATATGCGGACATCCATGGAGAGAACTGGAGATGCCGAATTGTGATGAAGGCGACAGTGACTGATTACGCTGCCATAGTTCAGTTGCAGCGGCGCACGAGAGCCCGATACATCCACATAGCTCATGTGCGCACTGGACAGAGTAAGGCCTAGCCAGCCCTCGTCGGTATCCTCGGCTCGCAGGAAAATGGAATCCTGGGATGTGCCGTTGAACGACAACTGGGTCGAGACGGAGTTCAAGGACCCACACGGACCAAAGATTATCTCCACTCCCGGATCAACTGGTATCACAGAACCGGAGATGGCGAAGAAGCTCCAGTTGACGTACAAGGGGCTATCCTCAAGCGTGATTTCATCGGGCAGCATGCGGTACATGTCTTCGAAGCGCACAATAGGTTTGCTGCTGATGGAAGTCCCGCCGGAACTTTCCAGCAGGTTGCCGCCTGGCAGATTCGCCGACTGGTACATGGCACAGGGAGAATCTGATGTCTCACAGCCTACCATCGCACCGGGTCCGGTGCTCAGTTGATCCATGCAGATATCCACCAGCAGCCCATAGCCATCGTTTGAGCTGAAGGAGAGATACTGCATGCCATCGAAGTCGAAATTGTTCCACGCGCCACCGACCAGATCCGCCCCCTCCAGCAGGAGCGAGTCGATCATGGTGTACCACACTCCACTCTCAGGTGTCAGATAGGTGTTTCCTGTGTAGCTCGTCTCTGTCGTCCGGCCCATGCGCAGTGTCATGTAAGAGCTGGAACCGGCGGTGGCAGAAACCAGGTAGAGTGATACACTGGTGATGCTCCCAAAGGTCATGTAGCCCTCCTGGAGTTCCTCCAGTGTCAGTACAAACTGGTAGCGACTGTCGGCTACATTTGTGCGCAAGGGCAGGCTGTTGAACGCATTCATGTGACCAATGGGCACAACGGCCCGGGCGGCCAGTGTAGCCAGCAGCAGACCTATTGCAACAAGAGCAAAACTCCTCGGCATACAACCTCCCCCGATTCTGGTTACTCCGCGCTATCCTGTGCGACAACGCGATAGAAGCCGCGCGCATTCCCTGTGGGCGTCGGCAGAGAAATCGACGTTCCGTTGACGGTTCCCAGGTAGTCGCCGTCCTCCAGCTCAAACCAGGGATTCGTCGCGTGGTGATACACGCGGTAGTTCACGCCGTTCAGCTCCGGCAGGCTGCGTCCTTCGCTGGAGGTGCCGGTCTCAACAGCATTCCAGCTCAGTCGCAGTGACTCATGACTACCTGTAATACGCATACCTACGGGTGAGTCCGGCGGTGTATTGTCCACGCTCAGTGCATACATCTCCATACTGCCAATCACCACCTGCGGGTCGTGATAGAAGACGCGAAAGGCGTAGTTCACCTCATCCGCCAAGGTGGGAGCGATAAGCTGATACGCATCCACATCTACCGTTGGCACCTGACTCACGAAAGTCCACACACCGTCACGCTCTGCGCCGACGCACACCGGCTGGTCAGGATGTGTCACGGCGTAGGCAGTCGCCTCGTTGAAATCAGCGAAGACCAGTGCACGATTTCCCGTCTCGGCATCTCTGCGCCACACACTGTAGAAGGCGTCAGCGCTTGGTCCGGCGATACGGTTGACGCTATTGGCCAACCAACCGACGATGACGGCGTGTCCCTGGTCGTCGGGCACATCCTGGCTCGGATCCATGCGCGGCGCGCGCTGGTCATAGAAGAAGGCACCCGGATCAAGCCTTGTCAGGTCCGCATCGTGATACGACGGATGACCCGCATCGATCACATCGGAGCTCATCTGCAAGCGGTAGTCGCCGCTTTCGCGATCGACAAATTCCGGAGCGACGGTAAGACAACCGGAGTCCCAATTGGCAGGGCTGGCATCAATGTCCTGCTCGCTGGCGCAGTAGTGGAACACGGGACGATTATCGCTGCAGGGGTTCTCAATGGCCGGGTTGGCGAATAAGCAGTGCACGGCCTGCAGATTGAACTCGGTGCCGTAGAGCTCCACCAGGTTGTCGTACTCATTATCCGCCAGCGTGCAGTTCTCGAGTTCGATGTGTCCGCCCCAGCCGGTCATCAGCATGCTGCCTCCCACAATCGTCGACAGATTGTGATCCAGCAGACAGTGGTCCATTCGCAGCACGGGCAAGTAACCGTAATACTCCACGTTGAACAGTGTACCGGTGTTGTGATCCAGCCGTAGCTGCGACAAGTCCAGAGTTCCGCTGTCCGAGAACTCAAAAACAGGCTCACCGGAATTGTGATGAAAGCGGCACTGACTGATCTGCGCATCCCTGCTGAAGCTGCTCCGGTTCGTCATGCCGGAGACATCGACGTGACTCATGACCGTCGTACGGCCAAGAAACAAATACCTCCAACCCAATGCCGGATCAGCTGCTCGAAAGACGATGCTGTCCGACGCGGTACCCTCGGCAAGCAAAGTACCGGGGCAAGTCAGCTGGGCCCAAGGTCCGCAGACAAACTCCACACCCGGGTCCACTACAGTGATGGTCCCTGAAGCGACACGCGTTTCCCCGCGCAAGTACACGGGATTGTCCCACACGCTGAGGTGCTCTGGAAGCAGATCGGCGGGTCCCCAGAGCAGCACTGATGGACGATTGGTGGATCGGTTGCCTGTGCTAGCGTCCAGCAGGTTTCCGCTGGCAAGGTCTTCGTGTACTTCAATCACCGAGTAGCACTCCTGGCTGCTGCTGCCTACAACAATGGTGTTGCCCATTGTGCTGATCTCCAGGCACAGGTCCACCAGCAGATTACCGCTGTAATAGGGATAGCTCTGATCGAAGTAGAAGAACTTCCAGCTATCAGTAGCGAGAGTCTCTGTCGTGTACGTGGTGCCGTTGATCACCGTCGTCCATGCGCCGCCGTTAGGCAGCAGAAAGGTATCCGTGTCGTAGCAGTCTTCCGAAGTCGTAGCAAGTCGGAGGGTCAGCGAGAACTCCGAGGCGCCAAAGATCGAATCGATGTAAAGCGAAAGCGCGCTGATGCTGCCGGCCATTTCGAAATCGCCAATCATCTCATCCTCGCGCAGAATGAACTGGCAGCGGCAGTCTGATCTGGTCGTGCGTAACACATTGGGTGTAGAGCTTGTCAGCTCACCAACGGGCATGGCAGCCTGCGCCAGTCCGGCAAGCACACAAAGTGAAACAAAGGCGAGCAGAGAGCGCATAGAAACCTCCAGAAAAGGGGACTCGCGTCCCCTGTCGAATACTTACAAATCGTATCACGCCACTCGGCAGTGGCTATTTTTTTGACGGCTACTTAAGCACGTCCACAGCGACGATGCGGTAGAAGGCGCGCATGTTGCCGGAAGGCATTGGCAGCAGTAGCTCCGGGCTGTCGACAACGCCCAGCAAAGTGCCTTCGTCGAGATCGAAGTAGGGCTGATCGCAGTGATACACCTTGTACCACACGCCGTTCAACTCGGGCAGTCGCGTTCCGTCGGAAGCTGTACCCGTGCTAACCTCGTCCCAGTGCAGACGCAGGGTTTCTGTGTCACGTGGTGCCAGCGCAACGGAGCTAACAGCATCAGGAGCGAGGTTGTCGTAGCTCGTCGCCTGACCGGCCGTATTCACCGGTTCTCCAGGGCCGTGCCAGAATACGACGTAGAAGGTAGCCAGACCGTCCACGGCAGAAGGAACGGTCACGGAGTAATAGTCAAGCTGGACGCATGGCACTTCGGTCAGGAAGGTCAGCACAACGGGCACATCGTCACGACTTCCGTCGATGGCGACATCCTGCACCAGCACGCCCTGCCCCGCCACGCGCGCAGCCTCGGCTGCTGCCTCGTTCAAGCTGTGATACACGGTGGCGGCACGGTCGACCTGTCCGTAGTTGTCGTCCAGGCGCCAGACGCTGTAGAACCAGTCTGGGTTGACCTGAGTGCGATCCAGCGAGCTGGACTCCCAGACAATCTGCACCTGGCGCCCCTGATCGTCGGGCACGTCGGCACTGTCTTCAAAACGCGGCGAAGACTGGTCGTCGTAGACCGCACCGATGTCAGCGCGTGTGCCGTCGGGATCGGGCTCGCTGTAGGGGTAGCCGGCGTCGATGACTTCGCTGTCGTACCACGGACGGTAGCTGCCGTCGGTGTACATCTCGGGTTCGGTAAAAAGGTTGCCGCTGGACAGGACCACATTGCCCTCGGCGCTCTCACCGTTATCCGAGACGACGCAGTTCTGCAAAATCAGTTGGCTGCTGTTCCTGGCCTCCAATAGCGGAACGCCTGGCTGCCAGAGAATGCTATTACGGATAAGCGTGTTACGTGTGCCGCGAGTCTGAATCCAAGATTCATAGCCGTTGGAATTGTCCATAACGGTAAGCCGATCGAGGAGCACCGGCAAGCCACAACGCACCAGCACCGGCTTCGTGTTACCATAGTTGTGATCCAGGATCACACGACTCAGCTCGATCTGGGTCATGCCCGTGATCGCCAGGGCTGCGTTGTACCAAGCGATGTCGCAGGAGCTGATACGAAGCTCTTTCACGCTCGCGTCGCACAGCTCGTTGCCGGAACAATACAGTCCGAATCCTCGGGAGTGATGAATCCAACTATGCTCCAAGTGCAAGCTTGCGTCGCTCGCAGCAATCCCGCCACCGCTGATGTTGCAATACTGCGCGTCCAGGCTGCCGCCTTCCTTCACACGAATTGAGGACCAACCAGCAAACTCGAAGAAAATGCTATCCCCTGGCTGGCCAGCGAACTCGGCGTTGCCATAGATATAGAACTCGGTCCCATCGTCCATGCTCAGCGAAAAACCGGGTTCTGCGCGCCAGTGACTTCCAAAGGGCACAATCATGTCACCATTGCTGCTGTGCTGGCCGATGCCAAAATCGGGAGCGAGGTAATTCACACCCTGCAGGATGTAACGCGGCACAGCCTGATATCTGCCAAAGGGTGTAACCAGGTCCTCGTTGACCCCGCTGTAGCCGAAAGCCGCATTGACCAGCATTCGCCCACCGGCGGTTGTCCAGGCACCGGCGATGTTAGTGTTGATCCCTAAGGCCGCGTCGGTCTCCCAGCCAAAATCGATCAGCAGATTTGAATGGCCATCCCAAACGAAGGGTGTTTGGAAGGTGATATTGATGTCGTAGAAGCGAGTGACAATGTCGGTGCTCTCGAAGACTTCCGTAAGCTGGCTCAAAGGCTGGAAAGTCAGTGCGTCCGCTTCGTGGAGACTGGTGTTCATCATGGAAATGCGCCAACGGGCAAAAGCGCGTGGCGTTACATCCTCCATGGTGAGTGTAAGTCCGGTGATTGTGTTACTGTCCAGCGAGTACCGGATCAGCTCTGCGGGAATGAGGGTCTGGTTTCGCCCGGTCGTGTAAGAGTTGGTGTTGAACAGTGTGCCACAATCGAAATCCCCGGCATTGCTGCGAATGTCAGCGAACACGGAGGAGGCAAACAGCAAGAGGAAGAGGATCAGCCAATGCAAGTTCTTCATGATTTCATTTCTCAATACGATGATTAGTTTTGCTGTAGCGTCTTCAGCAAGCCTTGTGCCATTCTTTGCACAGTGTTTCATCCAGCATCTAAGCCTCGTTATTCATTGATTTTTCATCGTTTTCGCAGCTTTAGTTTGTCTCCCAATCTCTTTGCACTGCCGGAAAGTGTGTTCGATCCGCCGGTTCTTGACCACAATTCGCCCTTCTCATCAAAGCTGGAGGTCGGCCATCAGTGACTGCATGACTCCACTGCGGGCCTTATCTTGTAGTGCACAAAAACAAGGACGTACAAGGTGAAACTGAACTTCCTGCTGAACCACAGCCTCTGCGAGTTGGAATTACCACCCGGAAAGGTTGTACTGGATGTAATCCGGCGTGATACGGGACTGAAGGGAACTAAGGAAGGTTGCCGCGAGGGCGACTGCGGCGCGTGCACGGTGTTGCTGGGCAAGCTCGACCCGCAGGGTTCTGCGCCTTGCGTCCGCTACGGAGCCGTGGCCTCCTGCCTGCTGCCTGCCGCCGAGTTGGCCGGATGTCACCTGGTCACCATTGAAGGACTCAACGGCGAAGGGCTTTCACCGATCCAGCAGGCTTTTGTGGACGAGGGCGCTACCCAGTGCGGCTTCTGCACACCCGGCTTCATTGTAGCGCTGACGGGTTTTCTCCTGGCTGCCCCTGCCATTACCATGGAGGAGGCACTGGCCGCCGTCGAGGGCCAGATCTGCCGCTGCACGGGTTATGCGGCTATTCGTCGCGCGCTCGAGAAGATCGTTGACGCCTTTGCCAACATGCCCTTGGATCACGCGAAGCGCATTCCCTGGCTGGTGGGTGCCGGTGTGTTACCCGAGCATTTCCTGCGTGCAGCCCAGTTGCTGGAGTCCATTGAACCCGCTCCTGTATCACGTGAAGGAGTAGTCATTGCGGGGGGTACGGACCTCTTTGTGCAAAAGGCGGACCAGCTTCGTGATACAGAGCTGCAGCTGCTCTCCCGGCGCCCCGATCTACACCTCATCGAAGAGCACAACCAGCACCTGAGCCTGGGAGCAGCGGTGACAGCCGAAGAGCTGCTGCGCAGCCAACTGGTGCTCTCGGCCTATCCCGGCCTGTTGCAGCAACTGAGACTGATCAGTTCGCAACTTATTCGCCGCCGCGCTTCCATTGGCGGCAACCTGGTCAATGCTTCCCCCATTGGCGATCTGAGCATCATGCTATTGGCCCTCGGTGGACGTCTGTTGCTTGAGCAGGGTGATACAAAGCGCGAGCTGCCGCTGGAGGATTTCTTCCTGGGCTACAAGCAGCTGGATCTACAGCCCGGCGAGTTGATTCACAGCGTGAGCGTCCCGCTGCCGGACGAAAGCACCTTCTTCAACTTCGAAAAAGTGTCACAGCGTAAGCACCTGGATATTGCCGCCGTAAACTCCGCGCTTTGGCTACAGCTGGATGGAGATGTGATACAACACTGCCGGATCTCAGCCGGTGGCGTCGCTCCGGTTCCCCTGCTGTTGCGCAAGACATCGGCAGCCCTGTGCGGCAGGAGCCTGTGTGAAGCTCTGGTGGCGGAAGCCGTAGAGTCAGCCTGCGCCGAAGTTAGTCCCATTGACGATGTGCGCGGCAGCGCCGAATACAAGCGGGATCTGCTGGGACGATTGGTGTGCGCGCATTTTGAAAAGCTCTTTAGCCGTCGCGGGGAGGAAGCATGAGCAACACCGACACCTATCATCACGTACGCGGCGAAAGCCTCTTTCTGGATGATCTACCCGAACCCGCCGGATTGCTACATGTAGTGCCCGTCTTCTCCCCTGTGGCACACGGCCATATTAGGAACTGTGACACATCAGCACTTCAGGGCATACCGGGAATCGTGGCCGTGCTTGGTGCAAAGGATATCCCTGGTGTGAACCAGGTGGGCACCATCGTACAGGACGAAGCGCTGCTGGCAGATGGCGAAGTGCACTTTATCGGTCAGGTTGTGGCTCTCGTGGTTGCGGAAAACGCCGAGCTGGCGCGCGCTGCAGCGGCCAAGGTGAAACTCGACATCGAAGAGTTGGAGCCCATTCTGGATGCACGTGCAGCAGCGGCTCGCGGCTACTTTGTGGCACCTTCGCGAACTGTAGCCTGCGGTGATACAGACTCGGCCTGGAGTCAGTGCAGCAGAATCATCAGCGGAAGCACGGAGAGCGGCGGCCAGGAGCATCTCTACCTGGAGGTTCAGGCTGCCATGGTGCTTCCCGATGAGCGCGGACGTGTCACCGTCTACTCCTCCACGCAATCGCCCACTGCGGTTCAGAAAGGCATTGCTGGCGTACTCGGACTTCCCATGCATCTAGTAGAGGTAGAAGTGCGTCGCCTGGGTGGTGCCTTTGGTGGAAAAGAGGATCAGGCCACAGCTTGGGCAGCAATGGCCGCCCTCGCCGCGCGTCACACAGGCCGTGCGGCAAAGATCGTTCTGCGACGCCATGAAGACGTACGAGCTACCGGCAAGCGGCATCCCTACAGCACAGACTTCAAACTGGGCCTGGACGAGCAGGGAAAGATCGTGGCCTTCGAAGCCGAGTTCTTCCAGAATTCCGGCGCGGCTGCCGATCTCTCCACGGCCATCATGGAGCGCACCTTGCTGCATGCGGGCAACGTCTACCGCCTGCCGAATGCGCGTATCACCGTGCACTGCTGCAAGACCAATCTTGCGCCGAATACGGCCTTTCGCGGCTTTGGCGGACCGCAAGCGATGTTCGTTATCGAAGCAGCCCTGGCAAAAGCGGCCACCGAACTTGGTCGTGATACACTGGAATTGCAGCGTCTTAATCTTCTGCAAGAGGGCGACCGCTTTCACTACGGCCAGCCGGCTCGACACGTGCGAACTGTGGCCTGCGTTGACGCTGTGTTACAGCAGTGCAAATGGGTAGAGCTGCGTAGAAGTGCAGATGAGCACAATGCACGCGAACCACGCTACAAGCGCGGGTTGGCTATGATGCCCATCTGTTTTGGCATCTCCTTCACCAATACAGCGCTGAACCAGGCTGGTGCGCTGGTGCACATCTACAACGATGGCAGCGTCAGTCTCAACGCAGCCGCCGTCGAAATGGGCCAGGGCGTCAACATGAAGCTGCGTCGTATTGCTGCAACGACGTTGGGCATTGACCTGGATCTAGTACAGGTGGACCCGACACACACACGTCGCGTAGCCAACACGTCGCCGACGGCAGCCAGCACAGCCACTGACTTGAATGGCATGGCCGTGCTCTTTGCCTGTCGCAGTCTGCGGGAGCGTCTGCTGAAAGTGGCAGAAAAAGAGCTCGCCGTGCCGCTGGACGAACTGGAGTTGCTGAACGGATGTGTGACGGCAAAGGGGCAGCCCACCTCCCTGGTCTGGCAGAAGCTGGTGGATCGCGCCTATTGGAGCCGCACAGATCTTAGCGCGCACTCCTACTACGCCACGCCGGGCATTTTCTACGACAAAGAACGCGAGCAGGGTAGCCCCTTCGCGTATCACGTTTATGGCGCAGCCGTAATACAAGCAACCGTTGACTGCCTGCTAGGTACAGCCACGCTCGATGAAATCTGGATCACGCACGATGGCGGCAAACTGCTTGATCCTGTTGTGGACCTTGGCCAGATAGAGGGCGCATTGGCTCAGGGACTTGGCTGGATGACAATGGAAGAGCTGCGCTACACAGCCGCAGGGCGCCTGCTTAATGACTCGTTGACGACGTACAAGGTCCCCGACATTCACGCCATGCCGGAAAAGCTGCACGTAGAGTTCCTTGCGGGTTCGGACAACGAGCACGCCGTGTTCCATACAAAGGGCTTTGGCGAGCCGCCGCTGATGTACGGTATCGGTGCCTGGTTCGCCATTGCGGACGCACTGCGCGCAGCACTCCCGGGAAAAGAGCTTTTGTATCACGCTCCCATGACCAATGAGCGCATGCATCGCTTTCTGCACAACGAGTTGAGTTAACTACTGCATCAGTGTGGAGTCCAGTACCCATGATCAATCTTCGCCTTTGGAATTACGCTCTCCGCGAGTTAAGCCTGGGTCGTCCGGTCTGCCTACTTATAATTACGGCGGCAACCGGATCTACACCCAACGGCCCGGGTGCGGCCATGCTGCTGGATCAAAAGGGTCATATGATCGGCACAATCGGCGGCGGTAGTGCAGAACACTCACTGGCAGAAATAGCCAAAGCCATGTTGCGGGAAGGCGGACCTCGAAGTCGCGTAATACACATGAACCACAACGGCTCAGATGACAAGGATGCATCAGGGATGATCTGCTCCGGTAGTCAGACCTTCCTGATCCATTATCTGGGCAAGCAGGAGCTACCCGTCATTCGCGAGCTGTGTTGTCTTCTGCGTGAAGAGATAGCGGTTCGCCTCGTACTCGAACCCGGTCGAATACGTTTCGTCCACGAGAATGGCGAGGCCCCCATCAACCGCTGGTGGGAGAGCGCCGGTCCTAACTGTAACACGGGTGAACCCTTGGACTGGTGCTACGAGTTAAGTCTTGGCACCTTGGATCACGTCTACATTGTTGGGGGTGGGCATGTCAGCCTGGCGCTTTCACGAGTGCTGGATCAGTTAGGCTTCAATATCAGCGTCTTCGACAATCGGGAGCAGGTTCCCACAATGCAGGCCAACCAGTGGGCCACGTGTCACAGTGGAATGGAGTACGGCGAAATCACCTCCTTCATTCCAGAAGGCCAGCGCAACTGGGTGTGCATCATGACCTTTGGTCACCAGTATGACGAAGCCGTGCTACGTCTGTTGGTCAACCGGAAGTACCGTTACCTGGGTATGCTTGGAAGCAAAAGCAAAGTCGCCAGCCTGCGACAGCACTTGCTTGCCGAGGGCATCTCTGCGGACGCTCTGGATCGTGTCCATTCGCCCATTGGCCTGGAAATCGGCAGTGTGACACCGGAAGAGATCGCGATCAGTATTGCTGCGGAGATGATTCGCATCAAGCGGATGGAAGGTCTTGTATCACAGGACTTCGAGCAAGCCCGTGAAAAGACCGTAGAGGGATAACGCAGCCCAGACAAGCACCAGCGCCAATAGCCAGAGACCAAGACGGCCGATTCTACGAATGCGTGGCAGTTCGTGCGCACGTATCCTGTTCGAGTGTGGATCACGCAGCAGCAGTTTGAGCACGGCAACGCCTTCACCGGGATGGTGAACCTCGGCGCTCAGGAAGGAAATCAGAAGAAAGAAGGCCACTATCGCCAGTAGCAGTGTCAGTGCAAGCAGGGCTATATCCAGAAGGCCTCCGGGTTGGGGAAACGGGTTTCCGGTGTATCACACAGGCTAGTCGCGCTCAGGCTTTGGCTCCTCGTCGGCGTACTCGGGAAAGAGCTTGAGTGCGCACTCCTCACACAAACCGTGGCTGAACATCGCCTCGCTGTGCTGCCCGATGTACTCCTCCAACTGTTGCCAGTAACCGGTGTCATTTCGAATGCGTTTGCAGTTGAAGCAGATGGGCAAAATGCCACGCAGGGTTTTCACTTCCTGCATTGCTACTTGCAATTCGGCTGAGTTGCGCTCTGCGCGCCGTCGTGCATCAAGCGCTTGACGCCACTGACGATAGATAACGAAGGTTGAGGCTACCATCATGAACAGCCCGGCCACGATCAGCTCGTCCAATTCAAGGTGTTCGTGATGCTGCGAAAACTCCACCAGACTTTCAAGCAGGTCCATATGGCCAGCTACCAACCAAGCGGGAATCGCGCTCAGCAATAGCAACAGTAGGTCTCTGGCCAGTCCGCGCTTCACATCCATATTCACCTCCCGCCATAATCTGCCGAAGTCAGCTTTGCCCGACAAGAGAAAACCCCGTCATCCACTCTTGAATAACGGGGTTGTTTCTACAAATGCAACGCGGCTAGCTCAGACGATGAATCACCAGACCGCTGCGCAACTTGGGCTCGAACCAGGTGGACTTGGGCGGCATCACTTTGCCCGCATCGGCCACCGACATCAGATCGTCGATAGAAGTCGGGAACATACTGATGGCACACACGCCCGTACCCTTCTCGACGCGACGCTCCAGCTCGCCGAGACCGCGAATGCCGCCGACAAAGTCGATGCGCTTATCGGTGCGCGGATCCTCGATTCCGAGCATACCAGCCAACACCTGCTTTTGTATCACGGCCACATCGAGTCCACCAACGGGATCGTTGGGTACGATCTCGGGCTTCGCCGTCATCTTGTACCAGCGCTTGTCGATGTACAAGCCAAAAGTGCCCTTGCTCTCCGGGTGATAGGGATTGCCAAGCTCGCCGTGTTCTTCCACGACAAAGCCGGCCTTCTCCAGATCGGCCAGGAAGGTCGCTGTATCACGGCCACCCAGATCCATGATCACGCGGTTGTAATCCATGATATGCAGCTGCTCGCTGGGGAAGCAGACGGCCAGGAAGCGGTTGTACTCTTCGTTGCCCGTGTGATCCGGATTCGCGTCGCGACGCATTTGCCCAACTTTGGCGGCACTGGCGCTGCGATGGTGTCCATCGGCGACATAGAGATACTTGATGCGGGCAAAGCACTGCACCAGCTCGGTGTTGATCTTGCCGTCGTCACATACCCAAACCGTGTGTCGCACGCCATCAGCGGTGAAATTGTAGACCGGCTTGCGCGCCGTGATCCACTCTTCGACAATGCGGTCAATGCGCTCCGTGCTACGGTAGGTCAGAAAAACCGGCCCCGTGTTGGCATTGGTGGTGTCGACGTGGCGAATACGGTCATTCTCCTTGTCGGCGCGCGTATGCTCGTGCTTCTTGATCACGTCGTTGACATAGTCGCTGACGGCGGCACAACCGACGATGCCCGTCTGCGTGCGGCCATTCATCTCCTGCTGATAGAAATAGAAGCAGTCGCGATCGTCCTGCACCAGCTTGCCCAGATCGATCAGGCGATCCAGATTCTCGCGCGCCTTGGCGTACACTTGCAGGTCGTAGTGATCCAGATCCTGCGGCAGGTCGATCTCGCTCTTCACCACGTGCAGGAAGCTGTCGTCATTGCCCTCGGCCTCTACGCGGGCCTCGTCGCTGTCCAGCACATCGTAGGGCTTGGACGCAATGCGCTCGGCCAGATCGATGCGAGGACGGAATCCCATGAAGGGTTGGAATATTGCCATCGTTGTTCCTTTGTTTCGAAAGCCCTTCCCCCCGTATCACGGAAGGAAGGGCTGTGTAATACAAGCGTCTGCCCGACGAATCAGGCAAAGTACTCCTTGAGGATCTCCACCACTTCAGCACCGACGCGGGCCTGGCCCTGAGCCGTCTGCGCACCGATGTGCGGTGTGACACTCACATTGGGATGGCGCACCAGCTCGAGATTCTCGGTGGGCTCCTTCTCGAAAACGTCGATACCGGCAGCCGCGACCTGACCGCTGTTCAGCGCGTCCAGCAGCGCCTTCTCATCAACAGTACCGCCGCGCGCACAGTTCACCAGGCGCACGCCCTTCTTCATCTTGGCAAACTCGGCCGCGCCCAGCGTGGCGCCCTTGGCCTTGTCGAAAGGAATGTGCAACGAGATATAGTCGGACTCGGCCAGCAGCTGATCCATCTCGACGCGGGTCGCACCGCTGTCCTTCCACTCGACGCCCGGCAGATCGGTGTAGATTACGCGCATGCCCAGGGCCATGGCGCGTCCGGCTGTTTCCTGACCGATGCGACCAATGCCGATCAGGCCCAGTGTAGCACCGGCCAGCTCGACGCCCTTGTAGCTGCTCTTGTTCCACTCACCATTGCGCATGGTGTAGTTGGACACACCGATGAAACGGCTGATGGCGAACATGTGTGCAATGGCCAACTCGGCCACGCTGGCACTTGACGCGCCCGGCGTGTTACGCACATCAATGCCGTTCTCGCGGGCGAAAACGTGATCGATATTGTCAATGCCCACACCGCCGCGAATGATCAGCTTCATGCGTCCGGTCTCGAGAGCGGCCTTGATAAAGGGCTCACGGAACTTGGTCGCGCTGCGTACCACAACGGCGTCCACGTTCTTGACCCTTTCGCAGAGCTCGTCACCGTCGTAATGATTGGCGTCCACATCAAAGCCCAGCTTCTGCAGCTCGGCAATGGCATCCTTGGACAGACCGTCGTTCAGCAGAACCTTGGTCATGTAATCCTCCTTGTGATACAATCGGGACTACAGTCCCAGGATGTCCTCGATCTCGCCCAGCAGTGCACGAATGTCGTCCAGCTTGCGATCGGCCATGTGCGCGATGCGGAAGGTCTTGTCCTTCAGCTCGCCGTAACCGTTGGCGATCTGGTAGCCGCGCGCGCCCAGTTCCTTGTTCAGGTCGGCAATGCTGATTTCCCGCGTGTTACGAATAACGGTCACGGTGCGGCTGGCGTAGCGATCCTCAACCAGCAATTCCCAATGCTTGCGACCCCACTCCCGCACGATTTCCATGCCCTGGCGATGGCGCTCCCAACGATTCTCCAGGCCCTCGACGTCGAGGATATAGCTCAGCTGCTGATCCAGCGCGAACATGTGACTCAGGCTGGGAGTGCTGGGATACTGGAAGTCTTTCTTGAAGATGAAGTCGTAGAGCTGAACCATGTCCAGATAGAAGCCGCGGTTCTTGACGCCACGACCACGCTCGATAGCGCGCTCGCTGACGGAACAAATGGCCATTCCGGGAGGCAGCCCCAGGCTCTTCTGAGTCGACGTGATACAGCAATCAACACCCAGCTCGTCCACCTTGATGCTTGTGCCACCCATGGAAGACACGGTATCCATCAGCCAGATCACGTCGGCATACTTTGTATTACGAATCGCGGCGATCTCCTCCACCGGGTTCATCACGCCGGAAGAAGTCTCGTTGTGGGTAATGGTGAAGGTGTCGAACTGGCCGGTGGCCAACACCTCGTCTACCTTAGAAGGCAGGGTGGGCAGTCCCTGGGGCACTTCGAAGAGCTCGGCATTGACGCCGTTGGTAACGGCCATCTCGTACCAGCGCTTGCCAAACGCGCCAACGGAGAACACGGCCACTTTGCGACCAGTGAAGGAACGAATCGAACCTTCCATCAGGCCGCTGCCCGAGGTCGTAGAAAGAAGGATCTGCTGCTTTGTCTGGAAGACCTTCTGCAGCTTCTCGGAAATGGAGCGCTGCAGGGCGCTGGCGTCCTTGGAGCGATGGCCGATCATCGGCGTGGCCATTGCCTGCAGAGCCTCGGGACGCACATCCACCGGACCGGGGATGAACAGCTTCTTCTGGGTCATGATTCCTCCGCAACTCTTCGACGCGCAGGGGCGCCTTATTTTGAAAATCGATTGAACACGTTCCTTTTGAGGCTCAGCGGTGGGCCCCATCAGGGACAGGCAGCCAATGAAACAAAGAGCGGGTCAGAGCGCAAAGAGCCTGACCCGCGCAGCGATTCAAATCGTAGTTATTTCTGCGAATCCCAGCCTAGATGACGCATGCCCTGCAACAGGTAGTTGGTTACGTAATCGTGAACCGCATCTTCAAGGCTGGTGGCGGGAACAGGGAGCCCCGCCTGCCGCGTCTGCTCCATGTCGGCGCAGGTGTAGTACTGGTACTGATTGCGGAGCGCGTGCGGCATGGCTACCCAATCGATCTCGGCGCGCCGCCCCATGGCTGTAAACACCGCAACCACCAGATCACGGAAACTGCGCGGTTTGCCCGTACCCAGGTTGTATAAGCCACCGGGCACCTTGCGATCAAGGGCGCGCACGCTGGTCAGTGCCACGTCCTTCACATAGACAAAGTCGCGCTGCTCGTCACCGTCGCTGAACCCCGGACGATGGTTGGCAAAGAGCTTGACGCGACCTTTCTCGTTGATCTGCTCCCAGGCCTTGAGCACCATGGAGCGCATCTCGCCCTTGTGATACTCGTTGACGCCGAAGACGTTAAAGAACTTGAAACCAACGGCGTCCTTGTACAATTCGTGGCGCTTCATCCACATGTCGAAGAAGTGCTTGGAATAGCCGTAGATCGACATGGGACGCAGGCGGTCAAGATCTTGCAGCCCATCGGCGTAGCCCTCTTCACCGTCGCCATAAGTGGCCGCGCTGGAGGCATAAATGAAGCGCACTCCGGCCTCGGCCGCTGCCAGCGCCAGATCGCAGCTGTAGTGGCTGTTGTTTTCAAGCAGATAATCTGCATCACGCTCGGTGGTGGAGCTGCAGGCACCCATGTGAAACACGGCTTCAGTGCCCTCGGGCAACCCGCGTTCCAGCACCTGCTGATGAAAAGCCTGCTTGTGCATGTAGTCGCGATAGGCCAGCGGAGCCAGGTTGCGCCACTTCTCCGTTGCACCCAGGCGGTCGACGATTAGAATGTCGTCCACGCCTTCGCGGTTTAGCTGCCAGACAAGTGCGCTACCAATCAGGCCCGCGCCACCAGTGATGATGATCATGAAAGCCTCCGATTACTCGCTGGCAATGTAGCAATCCACAGCAGTGCAGGTACGCGTCGGCGCTACCGTCTTGGCCTTGTGCCCCCAACGGAAACCGGCCAGAAGTAGAGGTGCGAACTGTGTCACCGCGAATGTCTTTCGAGCACGCGGCCGCATTGATCCTGTTTGCCACCCTCGCGATCTGTTATCTTTGGCCTAAGCAAACGAACACCAAACCAGAGGTATACCATGCTACACCTGCTCACTCTGCTGCTGAGCCTGAACCTGGCACCTGCAGCGCAGGCCGTAGACACTGACCAGAACCTGTTGCCAGCGGGTATGCACGAACACTGGTTAGCCCCCGCTGAGCTACGCCACACCTGGCGCGATAGCGAGATTCAGGCGAAAGAGCGCGCGGCACGTAAGCTGCTGGATCACACGGACGAGGGCGATGATCCCTTTGTGGATTACGACGTCAGCTACTACGAGCTGGATCTTGAAGCCTATGCCGGCGGGGGATCGCTCTCGGGCACAGTAACAATGAACTTCAGCGTGCTACTGGACGGGCTCGAAGAGATCGTGTTACACGCCTCAGACAACCTGACCCTCTACGACATCTTTCTAGGTGAGACAGAGCTGGATTTCGATCGCAACGGCGATTGGCTGACGGTCGATCTGCCTGCTGCCGCGAACGTGGGTGATGAGTTTTCCTTTCAGATCCACTACCAGGCTACGTACAACAATTGCGGCGTGTTGAGCACTTACCAGCAGAACGCCCAGACCGGCGAGACCATTCACGTCATCACCACGCAGGCGGAGCCCTACGACGCACGCTGCTGGTGGCCGTGCAAGGATGACACGCGCGACAAGGCCGATTCGGTGCTGGTGCGTGTTACAACCGATGACTTCAACACTGTCGTTAGTAACGGTACACTGCGTCTGGATCAGGACAATGGTGATGACACGCGCACGGTCGAGTGGTTTGAGCGCTGGCCAATAGTGACTTATCTAGTTTCCATTTGTGTCACGAAGTACAATCACATGGAGACTACCTGGTCTCACAACTTCATCGAGACACCAATGCACGACTGGTCCTGGGGCTTGACCACCGACAATCAGGAATGGGCAATGGATCGCGGGCGAGAGGCGCTGACAGTGCTTTCCAGCCTCTACGGCACTTATCCTTTCCAGGACGAGAAATACGGACACGCCCAATACACCTGGGGCGGAGCGATGGAGCACCAAACCTGCTCCTCGATGGGCTTCTACACCGAGACCGTCATTGTTCACGAACTGTCTCACCAGTGGTGGGGCGACAAGGTTACGTGCAACACCTTCCACGATATCTGGCTGAACGAAGGCTGGGCCACTTACAGCGAAGCCCTGTATTACGAGCAGGTGTTGGGCGAAAGCGCGCTGCACCAGCACATGGACGGCGAGGAATTCCTGGGCGGCGGCACGATTTATGTCGAGCATCCCGAAACCGAGAACATCTTCGACGGCAACCTGAGTTACAGCAAGGGCGGCTGGGTGAATCACATGCTGCGCCATGTCATGGGCGACAACGACTTCTTTCTCGGCATTCAGGCCTGGCTTGGTCCTAACGAGCTAGAGTCGCATCGCACAGCGACCACTGCCGAGTTCCAGGACCACATGGAAGAGTATTACGGCGACCCGCTCGACTGGTTCTTTGAAGAGTGGATCTACGGCGAATTCTACCCGGAGTATCACGCCTACTGGAACCAGCAGGACATCCCAGGTGGCGGTGTTACTCTGCAGCTCGTGATACACCAGGACCAGGTGGATATTGGTCATCAACTCTTTACTATGCCGGTGGATGTGCGTATTACAAAGAGCAGCGGACAAGTCGAAAACCGGGTGATCTGGTGCAGCGAGGAGGACACGCCTTACACGGCAACCTTCAATGAGTCGATCACGAGCCTTGAGATCGATCCCGAGGATTGGATTCTGGGCGCCAGCGAAGTTGAAATCATGAGTGATCCGGAGCTGTGTATTACGAGTATCACGCTGTTGGATTCCTCACTGAATCCGATTCCTGTGATTCCAGTGGGTGCGTCGGTGATCAAAATTGACCTGCAGAACTGCGGCGCAATGGCAGAGAATCTTGTTGCAACGTTGCAGTCGCCAACCGATGACATAACTATCGACGACAATCCGCAGGTGCTTGGTGACACAGATTTCTTGGCGGAGTTGACCCTGCTCTTCCATTTGAACACTGGTTCTTCTGTCAACGGCCTGCTGAACTTTCCCCTCAACTTCAGTTGGAACGGCGGTGAGATGAACACCAGTTTCAATCTGGCAGCCGGCGAGGCGGAGATTCTGCTTGTGGACGACGATGGCGGTGATACATACGAGACCTACTACACCGAAGCCTTGGATGATCTTGCGTATTACACGGTGATACAACCCGAAGCCGTTACCGCCGACTTGCTGGCCGCGTCAACCCTTGTTGTCTGGTTCCAGGGCGACCAGGGGCGCGCGCTGAGTGAATCTGAACGCAACATGGTGGACGACTACCGCGAGTCAGACGGCCATATCGTACTGACAGGCCAGGACTTGCCCTCGGCCCAGGACACCGGCTGGATCATGGGGCCCTTTGGTTCTACGGTTACCGGCACCGATGAAGTTGACAATGCCCTTGTCGGCCTGGAGTATGGTCCCTTTTCGCAGGATGAGTATTACTTCCTCTTCAATGGCGGCGCAGGAAACCAGACACACATGGATCGCATCGAGTCCATGATCGATTGTCCCATTGAGGTGCTGCGCTACTTCAGCCCCGATGGCAGCGGAGTGGCCGGTGTGTGTGACGGTTGTTTTGGCGAAGACGCCAACGCACTACTGCTGGGCTTCGGTCTGGAGGGCATCTCCGGTGCAGGAACCAGCGACGACCTCGGCGACGTGCTAATGACACTATTGGCTTGGGCACGCGGGGAGACGGATCTTCCCTTCGGGGATCCAATTCCTGTGACACAAGACTTCAGGATCTCCAGTGTCTATCCGAACCCCTTCAATCCATCCACGATCCTTGCATTCACAGCTCCGATTGCCGGAACTCTGAAGCTGGATGTGTTTAACCTGCGTGGTCAGCTTGTTGATCAGCAGACTGTTGGCCTTGTTGCCTCTGGTGCAGGCCACGTCAACTGGCAACCGGATGCGCTGGCCAGCGGCCTTTACTTGGCCAGGCTGAGTATCACGGATCATCTTGGCAAGCTGCGCAGCACAGATGTTGCCAAGCTGATGCTCGTACGATGATCCGTCCAGCTACCCTAAGTCTTCTACTGGTGGCGCTGCTCTCTAGCAGCGCCACTTTGCTTGCAACGCCCAACCGTTTCCGCCTTAGCGACGGGACACTGCCCTTGAACCCGTACATGGGTTCCCTGGGCAGCGCAGCTGCCTTTCTATCGGATTCAGCTCGAGTGGATTTTTTCGATCTGTCAACACCAACACGTCCTCGACGGGCATCCTCCTTCCATCTCGGCTCCATCGTCGGTCTGGCTGGAAATGCTCAGCAGAGTTGGCTGCTGCAGGAGCTGGATTGCGCGTATTACAACACCAGTGTCTCTGCGTATCTTCCGCTGGAACTCCAGCTGGAAGGTGCATCCGCAATACAAGCCAGATCTGATACAGCCTGGGTTGTGGACAAGAAGGGCTTGCATTGTATCACAACCAGCAGCCATATTCTTGTATCACATGAAAATCTCGACGGGCTCTGTGTTGGCGAAAACCAAGTTTGGACAACCGACGGCGACTCACTGTATCACATCACCGGAGCTACTCTTCTATCATTCGGCAAGGAACAGGTCCCGCAACACCTACTCTGTGACACGGGTGACCAATTGCTGGCAAGTGATTCCACCGGCACCTTCTGGCGACTCTACTACCATGACCCCCATCCGACCTGGTGCCAGGACAGTTTAGGCTCTCCACTTCTTCAAGCCAAGCATTGGCGCGACGGGTTGATCTGGTCCGTTGACGCTTCGGGATCCTTGTGCTGTTTGGACACCGAGACCTCTCCTCCCCGCGTGTTACGCCGTTCCGAAAGTTTGGGAGCCACTCAGTTTGCTATCAACGGCGACACTCTACTGGCTTCAGGAAACGGTCACTGTAGGCTGATGCGCGCTTCGATGAATGCGGGTGGAGGAGTCGAACTGCAGACGCTTGGGCAACTGGCGGCGCCCGCAGTGCCCCTTGCAATACTGTCGGCACCATTTGGCGACCATGACGCATGCTGGTTGCTGGATCAGTCGCTGGGATGGCGCGTGCTTTTACCCGATGCAGAATGGTCGGAAACGCTTCGTGCCCCGCAGCCCACTCCCGTGCGCGGCGGTGATTTACGTAACGGAGTGCTGGCCACCTGCAGCGAAGGCAATGGTTTGCGCTACTACGAGCTGGACGGGGATTCGCTGATTCTGCGCGGCCTGCATTTCAATGACGAGCTGGCCCTTGTATCACTTGGCCCTGGCGGATTGATCGGTTACGTAACCCCTACAGGCTATGTGGCCATCAAGGGCATTCAGCGTAGCCCCTGGGATCTTCTTCATTTTGGTCACTTACCCACTGGGCACACGCCGTCCGCCGTCTGCTGGCAGGACAGTCTGTTGCTGATCGGCAGTCCGGACGCAATGCTCAGCGTAGTCGATGCCCGCGACGTGCTACATCCTGTCTGTCATCCGATCACCGTGGCGGCAGATAGCATCCTGCAATTGGTCGTACATGGCGACAGTCTACTGCTTGTGACACCGACTGAAGCGCGCCTTTTGCATCACGACTCCGATGTGGAGTTTTCCGAGTTGGCTTCGTGGTCGGCCAGCAATGCACGCTGGTCAGCGGGCTGCATTTCTTCCGGAGTTGTGCTCGCACAACAGAACCCTCATCGTGCCTGCTGGTATCCCTCCGGAACAAGTGACACTACGCCGCTATGGGTGAGGCTCCCGCGATCGCCGCTTCTTGCATGCGCCACTCAGCAGGGAGACATCCTGATTGCCGACGCACAGGGTGGCGTCAGCCAACTTGAACTCTCTACTGTGGAGGCCATTGATTCCACTTCACTGCATTGTTTTCCCAACCCTGCAGACGCTGCAATCAACGTACAAGTGGCTGTTACCCTGGCAGGAAATCTTGAGTTGTGTATCACGGATTTACTTGGACGGCGCATTCTGCGTCGCAGCGTTTTCATCAATGAACCCGGTTTTCACGAGTTCCAGTTCGCCGCGTCTTCGCTGGCTAGCGGGATCTATCTGCTGTCACGAAAGGGATGCGGAACAGACGAGTGTGTGCAATTCCTGGTACAGCACTAACGGGCGGATAACAACGCGTCCACAATTTCGCAGAAGCCGGATCCGCCTTCTCCCCGTGCAATGAATGTAGGCGGTGATACAAGCAGATCCAGAAAACGCTGCAGATTGGCCACACCAAACGACGTATTTGTGAAGTAGCCGAACATGGGTTCGTCATTCGGGCTATCGCCGGCAAAAGCACATGTATCACGATCCTGCTCTGGATCACAGCCAAGAAATTGGCGCATGTAGTCTTTGGCCGCACTCAGCTTGTCAAACTCGCCATACCAACCATTGACGTGAATGGAGCTGATTTTCGCAGTGGCGCCATGGGCTTCGAATATCTGCTGAATGAGAAGCACCTCCTCACGCGGAAGTGCCGGAACATCCTCGCAGAAATCAATTGCCAGATCATACTCTCGATACTGCTGATCACTGGCGATACCAACACCGGGCACCTGACGCAAAATCTCCTCGCGCACCGCCACCAAGCGTTGCCGAAAGTCCGCTCGTGTTACATCATCATAGACAAAGTGGCGTGTCATGCGCCCCTCTGCCATGCGAAACACCAAGCCGCCGTTTTCGCCAATAACGCCGTGCACAGGCCACATGCGCGCAATGTGGTCGCACCAACCAGCAGGCCGGCCAGTTACCGGCACAACCAGCAGGCCAGCGTTGTGAGCCCGCCAGAGTGCGTCATAGGCCTCAGCCGTGATACGCCCGTCAGTAGAGATGGTGTCATCAATATCCGTAAAAAGGCAACGAACAGCGGACGCACGCTCCAGCGGAAGCTGCGTCAGCGACTGAGGCACCCGCATCAGTTCTCGCTCCCTCGCACTTGGGCAGCCTTCAGCCAGATGTGGCGATTTGCATTCAGGTACTCATAGAGCGAATACAAGGTGTAAAGGGAAGTCACCAGCATCAACCACCAGGCGAGTTGTGACACAAAACCGTCGGCCAGGTACTGCGGAAACAGGCTGTTTGCAATGCGTGCGACAAGAATGGTGATGATGGCCGTGGCCTGAACAATGGCTTTGATCTTGCCCGAAACACGGGCAGCGACCACTTCGCCACGATAGGCACAAATAGTGCGCATGGTGGCCACTGTGCTGTCACGATAGATAAAGACCAGCAGCATCCACCAGGGAATCAGGCCGCTCCACATGAAGGCAACAAAGACCGTGATACGACTGATGGAATCGGCCAACGGGTCCAGCAGCTTGCCAAAATCCGTTACCTCACCACGCTTGCGAGCCAGGGCTCCGTCAAATGCATCCGTCAGCTCCGAAGCGATGATCAGCAGCAGAGCCGCGATACGCGCCCAAAGCCCTTCCTGCACAAAGATCAGCACAAAGAAGGGGCTCATGAAAATGCGGGCAGCGGTCAGCCAATTGGCGGCAGTCATAAATGCATCCTTTTGCAGTGAAGACCGGTTCTTCGACAACAGGCGTACAAAGTAGGAATCCTGCGGGACCACCTGCATCACCGCGCGGCTGTATTCTACCTTGAAACGCAGTCTACTCCTCGAAACGCAGCACCTTTCCCATTGGATCAACGGGGAAGTCTCCTTCGTGATACACTGTCATGCCGCGGAGAATAGTGCGAACGATGCGACCTCGCAGTTGGCGCCCCTCAAAAGCACTCCAACCTGCTCGACTATGCAGACGGCTTGCTTTCACGGTGTACTCTGCTTTTGGATCAACCAGAACGAGGTCCGCGTCGTTTCCAGGGTGCAGACTTCCTTTGTGCTGAATGCGCCACACGGCCGCTGGACCGCTGCACAACAATCGAATCACAATGTCGGGACTAAGCTCTTCGCGAAGCATGCAGTCCAGCATCAGCGGCAGCATCGTCTCCACGCCAGGCATACCTGAAGGAGAAGTAGGATAGGGGCGCGCCTTTTCCTCGAGCGTGTGCGGCGCATGATCGCTGCCCATGGTTTGGAACACGCCGTCGTGGAGACCACACCACAAGGCACGACGATGTTCTGCCTCGCGAATGGGCGGATTCATCTGCGCCCGTGTTCCCAGACTTATGTAACACTGCGGAGCTTCCAGCAACAGATGCTGAGGCGTGACTTCGGCCGTTAAAAGTGGATTGTTGCGCTCGCGCCGCAACAGCTCAACTTCGCCCGCTGTGGAGACGTGCAACAAATGCGCGGGGCGCTGTGTCTCACGCACCAGGCGGATAAGCCTTTCGGTTGCTATTTCGGCTGCACGTTCATCACGCAAAAAGGGATGCCGTGATACATTCTCTGGTTCGGGCTCATCGGCCTGCAGCTTGCGCAATCGGCCTTCATCCTCAGCATGCACGGCAACTCGGCGGCATCCAGCGCGGAGCGCAGCACGCAGCATTGCACCGTCATCGAGCAACAGATTACCCGTCGAACTGCCCATGAAAATCTTGATTCCTGCACATCCCGCCATCTGCTCCAGGTCCGCCAGCTGCTGCAAGTTGTCGGCGGCAGCGCCTACAAAGAACGCGTAGTCACAGGCCATTCTTCCTGCCGCTCGCGCCAGTTTGTCCTGCAGCGCAGACCCCATCGTTGTCGGCGGCCGACTGTTGGGCATCTCAAGCACACTTGTAACACCACCCGCGACGGCAGCCATGCTTCCGCTGATAAAATCCTCTTTGTGCTCCAAACCGGGTTCACGAAAATGAACGTGCGCATCAATTACGCCGGGAAGCATCAGCAAGCCCCCGGCATCAATTGTAGCACCGCCCTCGTACGGCAGGCACTCCGCCACAGCCACAATCTTGCCTGCACTAATCTGCAGATCTAGCTGCTGCCACTCCTGATCGCTCCAGAGGGAAGCACCACGTATCAAAACACGATCGAAGGACATTGTGTCTCCCGCCGGAAGCGGCTACTCAGCTTGCGGCCGCAGTGCATCAATAAATGCAGTGGAAATCCAGTAGAGGTCATAGCTACCACCGCCTGCCCTACAATTCCTGGCGATCAGCTCCGCCAGCGCAAAGTCGTCGGGTAGTTTTTCGCTCCAGGCTGCAGAAAAGAACAAGGTGCTTCCATCGGCGGAAAGGGAAGGAGATATGGCTGTGCTGCCAGGGCGGTTCACGCTCTCACCCAGGCTGCGCAAAGGAGTCCAGGTGCCATCGGGCAGCTGAAAGGAAACACAATAGTCGGTATTGCCGATGCAATCCTCAGTGTGCGCACAGGCAATCACGTAAGAACCATCCGGTGATACACAGGTGTTGTAGGGAGCCGCCGAATTGATTTCGTCGGGCATGCGCTCCACATCCACGTAGCTGCCGTTGGAGGTTATCGCGCGGTAGAGCGCGTTTCGGCGGGGCTCCTCTTCGCGCGTGAAATACAGGGTTCCATCGCGTGTCACAGAAGGGAAGTACTCAGGTTTCTCGCTGTTGACGGGTGCTCCCAGATTCCAGGCCTTGCCCCATCCATCGCCCTCACGATCCATCACCCAGATGTCCTGATTCATCAAGCCCGGCTCGGGATCGTCGCCGCCTTGTCGGCGTGTAGACAAAAACATCAAGCGTGATCCATCGGGAGTGATATGCGCTTCCAGGTTCATGCCCTGTGCGCCACGAAAAGCAGTGGCCACCTCGGGTTCGCTCCAGCTTCCTCCGTGATACACGCTGTTTGCTATAACAGCGTAGTCTTTGTGCAGCAGACCGTAGTACAACTCACGACCGTCGGCGCTAATGGCCACATCGCGCTCGTAGAGCCCCGTGTTGATACCAGGAATGGGAAGGGGCTCGGCTTTGTCAGGTGGATCCCCCAGCCCAGCCAAGGGGCCAGCAAACGAACTCCCGATCAATAGGAGAGAAACGAAAACCCTGAGCATGTGGATCTCCCTGGTTGGACCTGTGTCACCTCAACGTTGAAGGGGCAAGTGCTTCCCCTGCCGATCGATGTGTCACAAGTAGATGAAACACGCTAAAAAGGACTGCCGGCACTAGCAGCACGACATGAAGAAGGGCAGTGCACAGCAGGAAATATAGGCAGGGAATGACAGCCATGGGATACGGGAGTCCACAACAGCTACGAAATAGGTCCTGCTGAACCCGACCGCCTAAAAAATACCGAAGCCATAAGCCGTAGTACAGCAACAGGCAGAACAGGGCACCTCCGGCAGCCCCGAGCTGAAGGTGCGTGCTGATTTGCAGGGGAAACCAAAAGGGCAACAGTATAAGTGGCAGCCGCGCAGCCTGTTCGGCCCACTCCAGCCAGCGCGGCTTCACAATTACCGCGTCGACAGCTTTGCCGGGGAGCAACATCCAGAGCAGGTTCGGCAGCATCGGTAGTACGCTAATGATTCCACCAAAGGGAGCGGCAAAGTGCATGGAGCCTCCGTATCACGCACTAACAAAGTGTCACATCCGCAGCGCAGAACAAGCATTAGGAACGCATGGAAAAGAAAAGGCCGCCCGCAGGCGGCCTTGGAAGGCTACTCACTTAGCCGATACTCGTCGGCGGCCTTGTTGAGTTTGTCAAACTCGTAGCGGTACATCTCGTACCAAAGATCCTCACCATCGATGCGCGCATACACACGGTCCGGGCTCAAATCCTTGTCCTGAACCCACTCGACCACGTGCTCTTTGCCGTCGGCCCAGAAAGCACGCGAGGTCAAAAGAATCTCGTGCTCATTCAATAGCGCCGTCTTCTCGGCATCGGCCAATCCGGCAATACGCATGTTGTTCATGTGCGTACGCGCTGTATTGAACTGCGACTCGTTGACGGCTTCGTTACTCCACTTGCTACGTCCGCGGCCATCGGTCCAACTGACTTGCCAGACACTGTCGGCCTTGGCAAAGGTCAGCGTTCCCAGATCGCCTTTGCGTTCAAGCACCAATCGCTCCAAATCGTCCAGGTTCTCCATGGGACGATCACGCTTGATCCAGCGCGAAGGATCCGTAGAAAAGCGCATCTTCAGCGGTTGTGCAGTACGGTAGATGCGAGAGTCGTTCTCGAGACGGGCAAAGCCGTTCGAATTGTCCTGGCTTGCCTTGCCCAGACGTGCGTCCATCATCTGTGTCCCGCCAGCCTGCACTTTGATGCGTACGGCCTGTGTATCACCGAGTTCGTATCGATCGTCCTGCGAGTAATCTGGGTTCTCACTGGTCAGGGCTACAACATCCAGGTGACACAACTGCCCCAGTATGCGTTCGATAGTACCCTGTTCTGCGTCGTAGGCAATTGGATCCGTGATACGCCATGTATCACCACTGCGCTGCAAGGTGATGGCACCATCACCGGAACTGACCTGGATAAAATCAATTGCCAGGGAATCCAGCTCAGCCAGCTTGTCTGGATAGTTTTTCTTCTCCGGCATCAACTTGGGAATGGCGATCGCGGCAACCAGTACCAGCAGGGCCGCCACCAGGATGAAATTCTTGTTCTTCATCTTGTGCTCCTTGCTTAGGCCTGGGTGGAATCGGCACGACGACGGCGACGCAGCCAGCGCCCCACACCCAGCAGTATGATGACAATGGGCGGCAGCAGAATGTTCAGCCACTTGACGAATTTGCGCTGTCCGGCGCTCAGGTCGTCCAGCGGACGCGTGGTAATGGTCTTGCCACGAATGCCGATCAGGCCTTCGTCCAGGCTCAGCCAATCCACGATGTTTTGCACCAGCAGAAGATTGCCCTGCTGGGCGTAGCCGTCACAGGCGAAGTCACCGTCGGCCACCATTGCGATACGCGTCTCCACGCCCTGGTCAAGCCTCTGGGCGCCTTCCACAGTACCCTCAGGCAAGTCCTTGCCGGTGAAATAGCTGCTGGCCGCACCTTCCATCGAAATGGCCAAGGTTTGCGGTCCGGCGTTGAAGCGCGCACGCACGGCCTGCTCGTCCATGCGATCCATAGGCTGCAAATCGTAACGCGGTCCCGTCTGTACTTCGCTCATGTCACTGGAACGGGCAATGGTCTGCACATTCATGCCCATGCTGCGCGCGGCTGCGAAGGCCGCAGTGTCCAAACTAGAGGGGAAAGCCAGCATCGCGTTCTCCAGATCGCGACTGATGGCATGGTCCTCGTTGAAATCCAGCACCTCAACAAAGAGCGGATAGCGCATGCTGATGGGAATCAGCGCTGCCAGACCCCGCGCGCCCTGCTGACGAACCTGTACGGCGCCGCAATGGACGTCGCCCACCAGATCCTCATTCACGCGAATGCCCAGGTGCGCGAGGAAATCGTCCAGCTCGCCAACGCTGATGGGCGTGGCCTGCTGCGTCTGCAATTCGCCCTCGACCTTATCCAGGAAGAGGCCCAAGCGTCCGCCACGCATCAGGAACTGGTCGATCTTGTAAAGATCAGCCGTGGCGACTTCCTCCTGCGGACTGATCCACAGCAGAGTATTCATGGCCGGGTCGATTTCATCCACGGCGCCGAGTTCAACCGGCTGCACGCGGTAGTTTTGCTCCAGCAGCTGACGTACCGTACCGATAGCACGATCTCCAGCGGGCATCATGCGCTGGTTCTGCATCGGCGCATCCAGTGAAGGTTCGCCGTGGCCCTGTATCACACCAACAAGCGGCAGTTCGTCCTGCGTGAGACGCTTGAGGGTGCTGGTCAGCGTGTACTCCAGACCGTTCACATCACCCAGCACGGGAATGGTCTCGGTCTTGTCGCCAGCCAGGAAAACCAGTCCCATGTAGACCATCTTGACGGTGAGCTGGTCGTCTTCGAGCACCTGGGCCTGCATCGGCTGAATGCGATAGCGACCGGCCTCGGCCTCAAAAGCCTCCTTCTCACGCGGGTTGACCATCTCGAAACGGAAGCGGCCATTGGAGTAGGCCTGAAAATCCTCGAGCATGTCGCGCAGGTAGATGCGGTTCTGATTGTACTGCGGACCCAGGTCTTCGCTGAAGAAGACCTTGACCGTGATCTTGTCCTCCATACCGGCCACGAGCTGGCGGCTGTAGTCGGACAAAGTGTAGATGTTGCCCTCGGTTACGTCTGCGCGACCGAAATACATGCGGCCGGCGACGTTCAGCGCGATGATAACAGCCAGAACGAGGAGCAGGCTGCTGCGCATGGATTTGCGTGTCGTTGCACTCATGCTCAACCTCCTAGTTCCACTTGCGGCGACTGAGACTCTGGGACGCCATGAAGAGGCCCAAAGCGATTACGCTGCCGTAATACACCAGATCGCGTGTGTCGATGACGCCGCGAATCAGGCTGTGGTAGTGGGCGTCGATGGACAGGTACTCGAAGAGGCCCACCAGTTGACCGGGAATGAAGTAGAGAACCTTGTCCATCAGGAAGAGGACAAAGATCATCACGATCCCCAGAATGAAGCCCGCGATCTGATTCGTGGTGAGACTAGAGGCCAGCACGCCGATCGCCGCGTAGGCGGCTCCCATTAGCAGCATGCCGATGTAGCCGGTTAAGACCATACCGCCGTCCAGATCGCCGATCATGGACACACTGATCGTATAGGTCAGAGTGGCAGCGACAGCGATGGCCAGCAGGGTCAGGGTGGCCAGGTATTTGCCCAGGATGACTTCGTGATCCTGCACGGGGTAGGTGACCAGCAGTTCCAGGGTGCCCTGGCGCTTCTCTTCGCTGACCGTACGCATGGTAAGCGCTGGCACGAAGAAGATGAACATCATCGGAATCATCTCCAGCAGGCCGCGAACATCGGCTTGCCCTTGCACAAAGAAGGCGCTGAAGAAGAACCAGCCTGCCAAGAGCAGGAAAACGGCGAGAAACATCCAGGCGACAGCACTATTGAAGTAAGCCTGCAGCTCGCGACGGTAAATGGCACAGATCGAGTTCATCGTGTCCCCTCCTGACCGTCGGTGGTGAACTGGCGGAAGACATCTTCGAGAGAACGCTGCGTGCGGCCCAGCTCAAGCAGAACCCAGCCCTGCTCGACGGCAAAACCGAAGAGTAGCTCGCGAATGTCGCTGGCAGAGTCGGCCTCGCCTTGCAGACGCAGCTTGAGGGTGCTGGCACCGTGCGGAGTCAGATCCTCGATATCGCCCAAGGGCAAACGCTCGCGCAGACGACGGGCGGCACCATCCAGGTTGCCGCTGCCAGCCTTGATTTCCAGCGTGTACACCGGACGTCCCGACTGGTTGGCCTGCAGGTTTTCGGCGGTGTCATCGGCCACAATGCGGCCCTTGTTGATGATGACAACGCGGCTGCAGACCGCCTGCACTTCCTGCATGATATGTGTGGAAAGCAGCACCGTCTTTTCGCGGCCCAGCTCCTTGATCAGGTTGCGGATTTCGACAATCTGGTTTGGATCCAAACCGGTTGTGGGCTCATCGAGAATGAGCACTTCCGGCTCGTGAACCATGGCCTGTGCCAAACCGACACGCTGACGGAAGCCCTTGGAAAGCTGTCCGATGTGACGCCTGCGGTGGCTGCCAAGGCCGCAACGATCAATGGTGCGATCGATGCGTTTTGCCATGTCCTGACGCGGGACCTGATGCAAACGGGCACAGAACTGCAGATACTCGTCCACACTCATGTCCAGGTACAACGGATTGTGCTCCGGCAGGTAACCCAGCTTCCGCCGGATTTCCAGCGCGTCGCGCTCCACATCCAGATTGTCTACGGTGACACCCCCCGCTGTGGGAGGCATGTAACACGTGAGCACCTTCATTGCCGTAGTCTTGCCGGCACCATTGGGTCCGAGCAGGCCCACGATCTCCCCGGTGTTGACACTGAAACTGGCTTGGTCCAGCGCCTTCACGGGGCCATAGTGCTTGCTAAGTTGATCGAACTGGATCATAGCCCTCACTACCCATTTATGATTCTTCCATGTGCGAGAACAGCGCGGCCGGGGACAGCCGCAGCCACGGACAACGACTTCTACTGCCCGCGGTCGAAAGTTTTCCCCTACGCAAAAGGCGGGAGCTATGTTCCCGCCTTGTCTAGAAACTAACAATCTTCGATCGAAGGACCTTTACACGCTCTGGCCGCGCAGTTTGCGCTTGCGCCTGGCCAGCCATTCGTGCACAGAATTTCGTGCCTCTGCCAGTAACCAACACAGCCCGCGCCGCTTTGGCAGAAGGCTTGCGGCACGCGGCTCGCATTGGCGCAGGCGGATGAAATCAAATGCGATGCCGTAGCCTCCGCAGAGCAGGCCGAGTCGAGCAGGGTTGATATCAAGCGCGCGAACTTCGCCATTGTGAATCAGCCAGTTGGCCAAGTGCGGATCACGATGACAGAAGCCAGCGCTGTGCAGCGATTGCAAAGCCTGGACGATTAGGGGCCAGTGCGCTTCCGATACACTCTCGCCTTCAACAAACTCGTAGAGCAGCCAACTCTCGAACACCATGCCGCAGCATCGGCGCTCGAGCGCGGCCAGCGGACGGGGTGCTGGCCAATGCAACGCGCTCAGCTCCATCCAGGCAGAAAAGGTCCGCAGAGCTTCGCCCTTGCGCCAGAGCGTGGTGAAGCGAATCCAACGGCGACGATCATGCCAGCGCGGCTGTTTGGCCACACAATCCAACCTTCCAGGCGCTTGTGGTAGACACCGCAGACGTATCACGCGGCTGCGATCGCTGTCGCGCAGCACCTCGACACGCTCGCCCTCCAGGGTGCTCAGCAGAGTGTCAACGCCGGGCCACCAGTCGGCGGCCCAGGGTGCAACATGCACAAGCCAGCCGTGATCCCGAAAGCGTGTTACATGCAAGCGGCCCTTGCTCATTGGTCGACTCCAGCGTCCTCAAAAAAGGCTCGCACCTGATAGAAGCGAGTAGCGTCGCCAATGACGTTTTGTATCACAAGCATTGTGTCCGCAGTTGCGGCAACAACCGTTTCAAAAGGACCGTAGGCGCAATCAGAGCTGCGTACGATGTAGCTCTGCGCCAAGCCAGCATTCCAGCAGAGTACGAGCTGTCCTGCCTGGAGGCTGATCTGTAGCGTATCACCGCCCGGTTGGAAATCCAGCGCGGCGGGCAGATTAACGAGCCCCCAGCCGAAGTCATTGTCCGGTGCGCCCGCACGGTCTGCGGTGAACATCAGCGCGCGTCTCACGAGACCTGGAGTCCAGTCAGGATGCGCTTCCAAGATCAGTGCTGCGCTTCCCGCCACCAGGGGGCAGGAAAGACTTGTGCCCGCCGCGGTGCGATAGTGTGTCACATTGTCGGTTCCCGCGCACCAGACGCCGCCGCCCATGGCTACGACTTCTGGCTTGATGCGGCCATCGGCTGTCGGTCCCGGACTGCTGAAGTACATCAGCTCTCCAGCGCTATCGACGGCACCAGTGCTGATTACTTCAAAAGCATCGGCGGGAGTACCGATAGCGCCCCAGTCGCTGACGCGTGAATTTCCTGCCGAAGTAACAACGACCATACCCAACTCGATTGCCTGATTGACTCCCTGCGTACAAACGGCAGTTTGACCATCCAGGTCGGTTTGCAAATACCAGTCCGTGTACCCCAGAGAGATGGAAGCCAGGTCGGCGCCCAGCGGCTCGCCCCACTCCAGTGCGGCTACCAGGTAGTCCTCTTCTATGGGTGTCTCACTGCGCAGATCTTCGGTCTTGGCCAACAGGTAGCTGCAATTGTAAGCGGGACCGTAGAGCACGCCGGGAACGTGTGCACCCAGGGCGGTTGCCGTCGCCGTGCCATGGTTGTGTTGCGTGGCGATGTCCTCTGGGCCGTTCTGTGTATCACCGTCGTCGAAGATGAAATCCCACTCGCCCACAACGCGAGATTCATCCAGCGCCTCATGATCCTTGTAGTAGCCGCTGTCAATCATCAGCACCAGTACACCGCTCCCGCTAAGGCCGCGATCATGAGCCGTTGGTACGCCGATCTGCTCAAGCTGCGTTTGGCTGTCGCCATATTGCAGTCGATTGATGTGCGAAGCATCGAGATCCGGCTGCGTCACACGGCGTCCGCGTAACACGGGACACAATTCGCGAACACCAGGCAAAGTGCGCAAGCGTTCCTGCTGCTGCTCTGTTGCCAGCACCGAGACAGCGCGCAACCAACGACTCTGCGTGCGCACATCCACACCAGTGGATTCGACTGCCTCGATCCAGTCAACTGGCAGAGGACGATCGATCCATTCGGGCCATTCTCCATTTCCTCGCAGCGCTCGACGCTGCAAGGCTTTCCCGGTTGGCTGAAGCGCCTTTTCTGCCGGATATTGGCTTTCGTAGCCGCTTTCCAGAAACACCCAGCAAGGGACAGCCGGAGCGGACGCAGCGCAAAGCCGTATCACAATGAAAGACAACAACAGGCAGGCGAAATGCTTCCTCATGCGTACCTCCGGTATTACCTTGCAGCTGATACCGGTCGCGCGATATCAGAAACGCCTCCGGCAAGATAACAACCCGATGTGCGGCAAGGTCCGCCCCTGAGCAAGGAGCAGAGAGATGTCGATCAATGCCACCGTACTGGAGCTTTGGCCGGAACTGGACTGGATCCAGGATAAGGAACTGCGGGTCCGCACTGCACACGCCTGGGAACTTGCCCTGGAGCGCAGCCCGCTGACTGCTGACGATCTGCGGCGCATTCCCTTTACTCTGCTGGTCCCAACCGAAGTAACCTTCATGGAGCACAAGCGCTGCGTGGTCCACATTGCCCGCGATAGTGCACTGGCGATGCAGAATTTCATGGGCGGCAGCCTGCCGATCAATCTGGATATTGTTGTCTCCGGTGCCATTCTGGCCGATGTGGGCAAACTACTGGAATACGAACCTGATGCCGAAGGCAAGGCCGTACAAAGCATGCGTGGCAAATATCTGCGCCATCCCTTCACGGGTGTGTTTCTGTGCATGGAGGCCGGACTTCCCGATGCGGTGAGTCACATTGTCGCCACACACGCGGGCGAAGGCAATCTGGTCACACGCAGCACTGAAGCCTACATTGTGCATCACGCCGATTTCATGAGCTTTGAGCCCTGTAAGAAGCGCCTGGAAGATCCCGCTGCGAAATAGCGCATCAGAGTGTTTGTGATACAAAAGCAAAAAGGGACCCGAGCGGGGTCCCTTTCTATTTCGAGTTGAGTGAGTGCTACAGCAGCTGAGCGCCAGCCTCGCGCCAGGCGGCGGCCAGTTCCGGACTGACGAAATAGCGTTCCTGCCAGCGTTCCGGGCTACGGGCCGTAATTGCCTGTGCCAGCGCGCAGCGCAGATCCTGCTCCATGGGAAGCGGCAAGAGGCGCTGCACCTGCCCACGGTTGAACTCGACAGCGTGACACAGACATCCAAGAGCTGCACGACGAAGCACTTCATCGGCAATGGACTCTTCTAGCATTGCTTGAATCTCTGCGTTGGCGGCTAACCATTTCCAAGCTGCGCTCAATCCCGCTACCGGACGCTCGCTCTGTGCACTGACCCTGAAGAGCTCCCCTAGCAGACTGGGATCCCGTGATACACGATCCTTCACCAGCTGTTCTGCCTCGGCGTCACCCAGCAGCGCCAGCAGGTCTTCGCAACTGAGCTGCGAGGAATCCAGCAAAAGTCTTGCGGCGGTAACGCCGCCGTCCAACAGCACCTTGGCCAAGGCGGGGACATCGGTCACGTCGCACTGAGCGGCAAGGGAGCGCAACTCCGCGGCGTTTGCATCACGAAGCTGGCTTATCAAAAGCGCGAGTGCTTCGGCAGAACGGTTACCGCTTAGCCAGACGCGCAACAACTGGGCGCTATCCAACTCCTGCAAGGCCAAGCGCTCGGCAGCCTGGGCTGCCAGATGGGGGTTTCTCAACAAGGCCAGCAGGCTCTCTGTTGTATCACAACTATCGAGAATCCCCTCGGCGGTTTGCTCAGCGTGTTGCGGGTTTTGCAGCAACGCCTGCTGCAGCTCTTCCCAGTACTTTGTATCACGCCAGTAGTCCAGCAGATTCTCGCGGTCGTCCTCAGTGCTTTGCCAGACGATATGCAGCATGCGGTTGTGGTCCTCGTCGCTTAACTTCGCGGCATAGGCGTCCGCACGCTCACCGGATAGCGCTCCACTACGCAGGAAGCCAAGAACGAGCTCGCGCGGGATATGTAACACGGGAAGATTGAGCAACAGCTCGGGTAGTCCTACCTCGCGATACCAGCCCCAGACACGCCGCCCCAGTCCACGCTCCGCCAGTTGGAAGGGCTGATGCAATAGCTCAGGTTGGCTTTCGGCAACGCGTTTGAGCACGGTGAGTTCACGTTTCCAGCCCAGGCGCCCGTCCAGTAGCTCTTCAAGCTGCTCACGCGTGTACTGCTCACTACGCACCAAACGCGCTGTTAATGCGCCAGCAAATTTCTGGTATCCGCCCGCATCCTTCAGCAAGGCGTCAGGTAGTGGGAACCAGCCTGCGGCCAGAATCTGCTCTTGCACCAGCTCCGGCCCATGCGGGCAGAAGATCTGATTGATTCGCGATGGATCCTCGTGCAGCAGCTTCACCAGATGCTTCAGCCCAGCTTGTGAGAGTCCGGTAAAACGCCCTAGCCGGAGCATCTCTTCCATGCTTGGATTCTGATTGAACAGGATATCGCTGCCTGTGTATCGGTCACCTTGCTCGCCATGACGCTCTTCGAGCAAATACCCGATCAGATCGCCCGGATTCGCCTGCCACGGCGAGCGCAAACGCAGGTAGACATCCCGGTCGAGATCGTGAAAGTCGATAACGAAGGCTGCCGCTGTATCACGCGATATCTTGCGGATGAGTCCCCAGGAGCGCCCCGGGGAGGATGTTTCAGTCATGATTCCTGTGCACCTGGACTCAGTTCCCATGGGTCTTCGGGCCGGAACACACCTCCGGCTATCAAATCAGATTTCAATATGGCAGGCCTCTACTGAACCACCAAGCAAATACTCAGGTGCGATGCGTTTCCTACCTTTGCGGTATCAAGTAAGGAAGGATCGCGAAGCGCGATGAAAGATCCCCGACTGGAACAGATTGCGGCGGCGGGTTGTGTCGGCAAGGGCGGGGCTGGATTCCCCACTCACGTCAAGCTTTCCGCGAATGTGGACACCCTGCTGATTAATGCAGCAGAGTGCGAACCGTTGCTGCGCAAAGACAATGTGGTGATGCAACACCACGCTGAGGAAGTTGCCCAGGGCATCATGGCAGCAGCAGCCATTGTCGGCGCCGAGCGCGTGATCGTGGGCATCAAGGGCAAGAACAAGGCCTCGATCGCGGCCATGGAAAGAACCAGTTACGGCCCGGCGGGAAGTGGCGGTTATTCCATTCACGTGCTGGAGGATTTCTACCCGGCGGGCGACGAGGTGACTCTTGCCTACGAGCTGACCGGGCGCGTGGTGCCTCCTGGCGGATTGCCACTGCACGTTGGCTTGGTGGTCATGAACAACGAAACCGCGTTGACGGTGCACGACGCCTTGCAGGGGCGCCCGGTGACCACGGCCTTCGTCACGGTAAGTGGCAGTGTGCGTTCGCCGCAAACCTTGCGTGTGCCCCTGGGTGTGAGCTTTGCTGAGTTGGTGGATCACGCCGGGGGCGCGAAAATCCGCGACTGGGTAATTCTGGACGGCGGCCCGATGATGGGCAAGATTGTCGAGGATGCCAACACGCCGGTGGTGAAAACCAGCTCTGGCGTGATTGTGCTACCGCGCAGTCACCCTTACGTGCAGCGCGCGCTGATGAGCCGCGAGAACTACTACCGTATTGGTAAAAGCGTGTGCGACCAGTGTTCGCTGTGCACCCAGATGTGCCCGCGTTACCTGCTTGGCCACCCGCTGGAACCGCATCAGGTGATGCGTCACCAGTTCACCAGCGGTTTCCCCGCTCACAGTCGCTGGGGACAGATCTGCTGCGAGTGCGGCATCTGCTCGCTCTACGCCTGCCCCGAAGGACTATTTCCGCGCGAAGCCTGCCAAGACAGCAAGCGTACGTTGGCCAGCATTGGTGAAGGGTTCAACGGCCCCAAGGATGTATCACCGCATCCGATGGAAGCCTACCGCCGCGTGCCCACGAAAAAGCTGCTGGCACGCATCGGCCTGAAGAGCTTCGAATTCGACGCGCCCTATACGCCCTTCACGGGAGGCCGTGATACACTGCGGATTCGTCTGAACCAGCATATCGGTGCTCCTGCAGAAGCCCTTGTTGCCGAAGGCGAAAACGTGCAGGCCGGTCAGCTGCTGGCGCAGCCGCCGGAAGGTAAGCTGGGCGCCCGCATTCATGCTCCCCGAGCAGGCAAAGTCAGTGCCATCAAGCCCATGGAGATTGAGCTCTCATGATGCGCAATCAAACCAGTCAGTTCAGCTCCGAGCGGCCCAGCCAGGCCGTCGGTGTTATCGAATACACTTCCATTGCACGCGGTATTGAAGCCGCAGATCTGATGTTGAAGACCGCCGAGATTCGTCTGCTTGTATCACGCACCATATGCCCAGGCAAGTACATGAGTGTGATTGCCGGTGATACAGCCGCCGTTGCCAGCTCGCTGGACGCTGCAGAAGCGCTGTGCGAACGCGACATGGTGGATCGCTGGATGATTCCGAACCTGCACGAGGATGTGCTGCCAGCCATCGAGGGGATGCAGATGATGGAACCCGGTGAGGCACTGGGTGTGATCGAAACCTTTTCTGTTTCTTCGCTGTTGGAAGCCGCTGACACGGCAGCCAAGGCTGCCAGCGTGCGACTGTTGGAAATCCGTCTCGCGATGGCCATTGGCGGCAAGGCTTTTGTGACCCTCACGGGCGATGTCTCCGCCGTGCGCACTGCAGTAGACGCAGGCGCGGCCAAGGCCGGCAAACAGGGTATGCTGGTGAACAAGGTGGTGATTGCGAATCCGCGTCCTGAGGTGATGCGGGATATGATCTAGAAGCACTCTCCCTCGTGATACAGCTTGTTGAGGTGTTCTGATGAAACTGAAGTCTGTCACTCTCAAGAACTGGCGAAACTTCCGTCAGGCAGAATTCCCACTGAGCGATCGCACATTTCTGGTAGGGCCGAACGCCTCAGGCAAATCCAATCTGATGGATGTGTTTCGTTTCATGCGAGATATCTGCAAAGCAGACGGCGGCGGTTTGCAGCAGGCGACAAAGCTCCGCGATGGAATGGGGCACTTGCGTTGTATGTGGGCTCGTCGAAATCCGGAAATAGAGCTTTCCTTTACGTTCAGTGAGCCCGATCAATTGGATTCCACATACGTGCTCCAAATCAAGTCCGAAGGGAAAGGAACGAAGGAAAAGCAGCGCCCACTTGTATCACGTGAGGAAGTGACAATCCGTGGAAAAGAGATTCTGTCAAGGACGGCAGAATCTGAGAGCGGCGACCCAGAAACGCTGACCCAGACCCACTTGGAACAAGCAAACGCAAATCGCGATTTCCGCTCGATCAGCGAGTACTTCGCAGGAGTTCGCTATTTGCACCTTGTACCACAGCTGTTAACTCACGCTGATGAGATCTCCGGTAAAATCCTCGAAAACGACCCTTATGGCCAGGGATTTCTCGCCCAGGTCGCAGCTGCTCCAAAAAACACTAGGGAGTTTCGGTTGCGGCGAATCAGTACTGCACTTCGGGTAGCCGCGCCACAAATGCAGAATCTCAGTTTCATGCGTGACAAAATCTCTGGAACGCCACACCTCGAGGCACAGCTAGTGAACTGGCGTCCTAATGCCAGCAAGCAAACTGAGCGCCACTTCAGCGATGGCACGCTTCGCCTCATTGCCATTCTATGGTGTCTTCTAGATGGAAACGGTCTATTACTGCTGGAAGAACCCGAGCTTTCATTGAATGAAGAGATTGTTCGGTACATACCGGAGATGATCTACAATCTGCAGAAAGGCAGTAAGGCGCGCCTTGGACAAATCCTGATTAGCACGCACAGTTCGGCTATTCTAGACAATAAGCTCATTACTCCTGATGATGTGATACGCTTGCAGCCAGGGAACAATGGAACGGAATTGCGACTAGCAACGCCCCGTGATCGTGAGAAGTACAACATGGAATACACTGTAGCCGAGATTATGTTACCCCAGGCCAGACCGGATAACTGCAGTGATCTGCCGCTTTTCGCAAATGGATAAGCTCAAACACGAAGCAATCCTCTACGCAGAAGATGAGCTGGGAATCTGCCTTCTGAGCAGATTGGTCAGCGAATTCGCACCGAAACTCTCGATCACAATTGCTCAGCAGAAGCGAGGTGTTCACGGACTGAATGCTGAGATTCCTCGGGCTTGCAGAGCCGCCAATTGCGGTTACAGCGTGTTCTTCCTTGCTGACTTGGATCGAGTCGCATGTGCTACGAAGTACTTCGCGCAGCTAAAGGCCAACTGCGATTCACCATACTTCATTTATCGTCTGGCGAAACGCGAAGCAGAGGCGTGGTTACTGGCTGACCGTCGAGGACTTGCAGAAGCACTTCGTGTCCTCGTCAAACACATCCCAGCCAAGCCAGAGGAGATTCAGGATCCAAAGGAAGTGCTGCTGGCCATTGTCAGAAAATCTAAGTCCCGTCAGATCAAGGAAGCCGTTCTGCCGGAAAAGAACTCCGGCTACAAAACGGGGCGGGGCTACAACATTGTACTCAAGGATTTTATAGCATCTCAGTGGAATGTCTCAGCCGCTCGTCTTGTATCACCAAGTCTGGATCGAGCCATCTTGGCGATCCAGAGATGCTGTCAACGCTGAATCAGATCTGCAGCGTCGGCCTGCCGCTCAGCTCGCCTTCATCTCCAGCCTTGGCCCGTGTGCAGCCAGCCACAGCGAGGCGATCGGCGCGCTCATTCTCCTTGTGACCCGCGTGCCCTTTGATCCATTTCCATTCGATCTCGTGCTCGCCTGTCAGGTCCCAGAGTTCGCGCCAAAGGTCTTCGTTCTTCACCGGCTGCTTGGAAGCAGTGCGCCAGCCATTGCGCATCCAATTGTGGATCCACTTCGTGATACCGTCGCGCAGGTAACTGCTATCCGTCCAGAGCTGGCAGGACTGCGGCCCCTTCAGACTCTGTAAACCACGAATGGCAGCCATCATCTCCATGCGGTTGTTGGTTGTATCACGCTCAGCGCCCGAGATTTCAAGTCGCGAGTCCCCAGAGACTAGAATGACTCCATAGCCGCCCGGCCCGGGGTTGCCGCTGCAGGCGCCATCGGTGTGTATCACGATCATGCTTGTGTCACTTCAAGAATAGAATGCGTTTGACTTCCTGGTGCCCCGCCGACTGCAGATGCACAAGATACAGGCCACTGGCCACTCCCTGTGGTTCCCAGCTCACAATGTAGTTGCCGCTACTGTGCCGCTTGTCATCCAGGAGCAGGGCGATCTGCTGTCCCAACAGATTGTGCACGCTAATACGCACCGGGCCCCCTTCGCGCACGCGGTAGGGAATTTGTGCTACAGGATTGAAGGGGTTGGGGTACAGGCGTCCCAACTCCACTTCGGCCACCTGAGGACCATCGAAGACAGCAGGAAACTGTTCAGGCAAGGCTCCCGTGATACGTACTTCATCGATGGCCCAACCATAAGCCCATGCGCCGGAGTAGGCAAAGCCAATTCTGATTTCACCAGACCCATGCAGGCTCCCGGACCAGGACCGCTCAATCCACCGCGGATGAACCAGCTGATCTGAGATTGCAATTGAGTCCAGCTGAAAGATGTCCTCACTAGCCAGAACAAGCTCCATGTCCTGCTCGGTATCCTTGAAGCAAAGAAGAACCGATGCATCCTCATACTCTCCAGCACCATTTGCCGAGTTGAGTACTTCTCCATAGCAGGAAAGAAAATCGAGGCTCATCGGTTCGCCAAGCGTAATCCATGGAGTAAAAAGGGTATCGTGTTGGCTAAACCCCGGATTCATATCAGAGTTGATAACAGCAAAGCTCCCCGACTGGATATGATTCGGATCAGCCAGCTCATTAGAGGGTGCGAAATAGACCGTGTCGGGAGCAAACTCAGCGCTTGAAAACCACCCTTCTCTATCATTGCGCAACGGGTTTCGCTGCCAGCAACGAAAGGTAAAATCGCTGTCGCCAACCCCCACTCGTAACGAATCCTCATATTCGCAGGCTTCTGCTCCCAGCACTACGCGCAGGCAGGGCTGAACTCCCTCCAGTTGCGAAAAAGTGCCCTCCAGCGGGTGATACACGTAGCAGTCACTTTCCTGCGAAGTATCGGCGATGGATTCGAAGAAGAGCGCTTGTCCTTCGGAGATGGCCTCCGGCACAAGCATCAGCCAGATCTTGTCCAACTCCTGCAGTGTATCACCGGCTGCAATATCAAAATCAAGCTGATTCCATCCCGGACAGGGCACCACGGAGGCAATGGCCGCCGTTAGCAACGTATCACCGACACTAGTTCGCGCAGGCACGCCGTTGTCATCGGCGAAGAGATACACGGTAGTGCTACCGATTCCTTTGCTCAACATGCGAAGACCGCGCAGCGTAGCACTCAGGCTCCCTAGGTCTTCTGCGACGTTCTCCAAATTCAGCAGAACGGCAAAAGCATCTCCACCAACAGGCGGGTACATGGGATAGCGATACTCGTCCGGGAAGCCTCCAGCATAGTCGAAACAGGCGATATCACTCAAGGTTAGTTCAAAGGGAAGCTCGGCCGTGTGATTCAATGTATCACGAACGAAAAAAGAACCGATCAGCAGGCTATCCGGGGAAGGGACCAGATTCGACAAACTTAAAATGCCGCTGAATGTTCGCCAGTCACAGCTCTCCACATCGTCATCCACAGGCAAGGCAGCAAGTCCCGCTGTGCGCTGATCCGGAAGCTCAAGCTCAACCCAGGCCGTATCAATGCCGCTCTCGTCGCAGGCGCGCAACATAACCGACAGGCCGGCCGCCCAGGAAACCGTGTCAAATACCGGCAGCTGCGTCTGGGGCACTTGGTCGTCCACCAGGTAGCGTATCAACAAGCGCAGATTCAAATCGTGTTCCACGGTCTGGAATCCGTTGGTCACACCCGTTACAGCTATCGAGGAAGTACCCTCGAATTCGCAATCGTCATCGGCTGCCAGCCAGGGCGCCACCTGACCGGTGGGACGGCGCAGTTCGATCAAATACTCACCTGCACCAAGCAGCAATGGCTCCTCCAGCTCGACGCGCTCAAAGTCCCCCGTGGCATGTAGCACCAGACTGTCTGCTTCGTGGATCACCGTTTCGTCAAGTCTTAGCAAGCGAAGTCTTGTTGATCTCTGAGGTGTATCGTCATTGGATTCGCCACCAAAAGCGGCCAGCTCGTAAGCCAGCAAGCGGCAGTCGGAAGGAACCGTAACACGCTTGCGATAGCGGACCTCTGCACCGGGCAGGTCGGGCCAATTCCATGCCGGAGTGCCGTCGTGCCGCAGCAAGGTCAGCATGGAATCCTGCACGGTACGAAGCGGTGTCACGCTCTGCGATAGCAGCGCGCTCCTTGTTGCGGGTCGTCCTTCCGGCAAAGCCCAGGCAAAGCTGATCGCCAGCAACAGGCAGAGTATCCGAGGCAGGATTTTCATTTCTCACTCTCCGGGTGTATCACCGTGATACAAGCCATGTTCGTGAATGTATTCCCAGACACCGGACGGCAGCAAATAGCGGCAATGCGTCCCTTGGGCCAACTGCTGCCGAAGCCACGTGGATGAAAGCTCCATGCCAGGCCATTCAAGCGCCGTGTGTTCCACGGCATCCGCTGGCAGCACAGTGCCCGGACGATTGATCACCAGCAATCGGGCCAGCGCCAACACACGTTGCCAACGGTGCCAGCGTCGGAAGTCCGCCAGATTGTCGCCACCTACGAGTAGGGCGATAGGTGCTGAATCCTCCAGAATCATTTCCTCAAGCGTGTCGACGGTGTAGCTTGCTCCAGTGCGTCGTCCTTCGCGCTCATCCAGTCGAAAGGCAGGCTCTCGCTCTATCGCCAACCTGAGCATCTCACAGCGCTGCACAAAACTCGCACGATGGCTGGTCTTGAACGGGCTGTGTCCTGCTGTAGAAAAGTCAAAGAGTGAGCTTTGCTGTGATACAAAGCAAATTCAGCCAGAGCCAGATGGCCCGTATGCACCGGGTCAAAGGCACCACCAAACACAAGGCGCAGACCCGAGGGCAGTTCCTTTGTCCCCTTGTGTATCACTCAGTCAGAGCCTTGAGTTCGCTGGCGGCATCCTCTTTATACTCCGAGTCCGGCCAAGTCTGCAGAAAATCATCCAGTGTAGCACGTGCTTCTTCGGTAAGCTTCATTGCCACATAGCAGCGCGCCTTCAGAAAATGCGCGCGCTCACACACCGTGGGCTGATCGTACCAGTCCTCCAGAATGTCGTTGCAGTAGATGATCGCTGCAGGCCACTGATTTAGCCTGTAATACAACTCGGCCGCCTTGAAATCCTTGAAGGCCAGCTTATAGCGACACGCGCTGACGCGCTCCTCGGCCAGTGTGCGGAACTTGCTGTCAGGGTACTCATCCAGCAGCATCTGGTACTCCTGGATGGCACGATACGTGTAGCTCTGGTCAAGCGCGTACTTGGGCGACAGTTCGTAGTAGCAATCGGCGACACGAATGCGCGCATCATCGACCAACGGACTGGTTGGATAAAGACTGACCACTTGCTCGAATTGATCCGCAGCCAGCAGGAAGTTTTCCATCTGATAGCCGCACTCACCGGACATGTAGGTGATGGAATCCATCAGCGCAGATCCGGCGTAATCCAGGCTCATCTGATCAAAGCGCTCTTGCGCATCCACGTAGTGCTCGCGATTGAAATCCTTCATCGCCTTCGCCATGGCGCTTTCAACTGGCGGAATTTCACGAACGCGCTGCGAGCAGGCAGTCATCAGTACCACGAGTGCAGCTAGTAAGGGCAGGAGCCGACAGATCTTAGTCATTCCATCCTCATTATCGCTTGGTAAACAGCAGGCGCACGGCAAGAGCGCCAGCCACGATCGACAAGAGCACAAGCGGCCAGGCCAGAAGGCGGTCGCCACGATGATTCTGCATCGCTTGGGTGCTATCAAGCGGAACTTGCAGTGAGTCCGTTCGGACTTCAAAGCTCCTCAAAGTAGCATTCGATCCTAGATCGCCCATCGCAAGCTCCACAACCAGATGCCTGCTTCACCGCTGGGACTCTGGGCCCAGCCCAGTTCCATGAAGCAATCACGGCCAAGCAGGCGACGCAAGCGCCGACGCGGCTGCCAAAACTGAAAGAGACCCAGCCCCAAACTGATGCGCGGCACGCGTTCCGCATCCTCAATATCAGGGTTGGGCCAGTAGATGCCCGCGCGCATCTCGCCCAGGTGGACCCAGGCCAAGCTCGTGCCGAAGTGTAGCTCCTGCTTGCCACCAAGCCCTTGTGCCTGAGAAACATTGCGAACGTCTAATGCGATACGAAGATCCACGGATTCATAGAAACTTTTTAAGTCGCGAGGAATGCGCGCTGCGCGCTGCTGCTGCAGTGGCCGCCCCAGTGGATACCACAACACGCCCAGATTGACGGTCTCATCTCCCAGTCGATCAATCTCGCGACGGCAATCGGCAAGAGCCGGTGGCATGTGTAGCGCCACCGCACCAACGTCCATGTGACGATTGGCGCGAATCAGAACGCCGTAGCGTATCACGGGAAGCCGCCGATGACCTTCCGTCGGTCGCCGCAGCGCAGCGCTGATGCCCAGGCTTACCTTCTCATCCAATGCGAACCCTACCGTAGCCAAGGGAACGATGTCCGCCGTTGTCACCGTCGGACCATCCTGTGTCGGACTAAGCTGACTGACGCTTTGCGGCATGTACTCACCGTTGCTCAGAGCCAGATTCACTCTGTCCCACCCAAGATACACACCACGCAACACAAGCGATCCAGGCGTCGAGGATTCCCAGGCGTCGCGCGCTTCTCCCGTGCGTGATACATTCGCCGTGGCACCCGGATCTAGCAGGGCAAAGAAATAGCCACGATTGTCATCGACGCGCAAAGCTGCGGGATTGTATAGCGAAGCATCCAGAAGCCTACTATTGGCCGCCATGCAACCGCCCATGGACAACACGCGCGTGCTGGAGGTGGCTGTTACATGCAACAGATTACCCGCGCCAGCCCACACACTAAGGCACAACAACAAGAACAGCCGCAGAATCATGACTGCGCCTCTCTGCCATGGCGAAACCGGTTGCGCATCCACCCAAGCAGCAGCAGAACCAGCGCTAGTATTGCCGCAGCGCGCGGCACAACGGGACCAAAACGCGTGTACCAGGTCAACCCGTCGAGCACTTCCACTTCGTGATACAATGTGCCCGCGCTTCCTTTGGGTAGGATGTCGACGATTTTCCCCTGCGGGTTGATAAAAGCTGTGTAGCCGTTGCTTGTAGCACGCGCCATCCACCGGCCGCACTCGAGACAACGCAGCGCAGCAATGGTTAAATGCTGCTCGTACTCGCGACTCATGCGAAACCAGCTGTCGTTGGTCAGATTCACCAGCAGACCGGCACCGCGCAAACAGAACTCACGAGCCAACTCGCCAAAATTCCCTTCGAAACAGATGCTCCAGCCGATACGCAGGCTATCGCCGTTGGCAAGTTCCAGCTGGCCAGGCTCCACAGAATTCCCTGCCAGAAACTCGGCTTGGCCAAGATTTAGTTTGCCAAGCAAAGGCAGCCAACGCTGCCCCGGCACACGCTCGCCAAAGGGAACCAAACGTCGTTTGGCATAGAAGTCGCCCATTCCCTCGCTATCAAGAACAAAGGCCGCGTTCTGCGGGCGGGCTCCCGCTTCTGTGCGGGTGACATCGTTGGCCCCGGTAATCAGATCCACATTCCAATACCGGCAGAACTGTATTAGCTGCTGCTGCAAGGGCCGTCGCATCCGCAGGCGTGTAGGAACGGCCGTCTCGGACCAGAGCACGATTTCCGGCATTTTCAAGTGCTGGTCTGCACGCTCTTGAAGCGCCTGCTGCGTCAGTTCCAGATGGCGGTCAACGGTATATTGGTAGGGATTTTCCCACTTCTCACGTCCCGACACACCGCTTTGAACCAGCAACATTGGCACTCTAGATTGGCTGGCCGGATGGATCCCGGCACTCGCCAACTGACCAGCTTCGTAACTGAGCAGCGGGAGCAGCAACAGTGCGAAGAAGGCCAGGATAGATGTGGCACTTTTCGTGGCACGCTCTTCACAAGGAATCGCAACCCATCCCAGAACCTTGGCAACTCGCGATTTATATAGATCTTGCGCATTATTCAACAGCAAGACCCACACCAGAAGATTGATAGTTAAGCTGAGCAGTGTAAGTACATGCATGCCACCGGCAGCCACAAGGCTACGAAGGAGTGGATTCGTCGCCTGGCCAACACCAATGGTGTTCCAGGGAAAGCCCATTTCTCCGCCCTCAACAATCCAGTCTATCGCTGTCATGATAAGCGGAAAGAGCGCCAGCCCACCGCGCCCCCACCAGCGACGCGCCCGAACGGCAAACCAGCCAACGACACCCCAAAGCGTGCAGAGCCAGAGCAATGCGCCCAGAAAACTAGCGAAGGCGAGGTAAAAGGGCGGGTCACTGTTCAGCGCGATCCAGTAAACGGTAAAACCGTGATACACCAGACCCGCGAGGAAAAAGGGCCGAAATCCCCTTTGACCTTGATCCACTACTGAAATGAGCGGCACCCAGGCAAGTAGACCGAGCAACCAAAACGGAGAGGGTGGAAAAGCCAGAGCCCCAAGCAAACCCGACAATGCCGCTGGAAGCCAAACTCGTGCACCTGCCTTCATGCGGGAATCTCCTCCGCGAAGTCGCTGGCGTTCGCGTCCAGATCCTGTAGCCCTTCTCGCTCGTCCAGGAATTCCTGCAGTAGAAAGGCTGCGGCAATCCTGTCGCGCTTGCCGTCCCGCTTGTGCCGCTGATTCGGTGCCGTCAGCAGATCCGCCGCCTGACTCGTGCCGGATTCATCTTGAAAAGCGACGTGTATGCCCCGTGTCTGCAGCACTCGACTGAAATGGAGGATCCTACTATCAATGGTACCGGGACTTCCGTTGCTACGCCAAGGTCGCCCGACAACGACAAGCCCGACGCTGTACTCGCCGAGCAAAGCGAACAGCCTGGGCATCAGCCCCTGTCCCGCAGAAAGTGTCCTCAGTGGAGTTGCAACCGTTCGCTGCTCATCACTTAACGCAAGCCCTATGCGAACCAGGCCGTAGTCGATGCCCATCACCCGCCACGCACTCATTAGCGTTGCTCGGTATCATGGAAATAGCAGTCGCGCATCCACTTGCTGTAGCGCGTCTGCCACTCTGGTTTTGCCTCAGGATATCGGAAGAAGAAGGAGTAGTATCGTTCGCGCCAGGGATACACGCGCAAATCCTCGATCAGACGCGGACCGGCCTCCAGCCCGGGGATCGTGTAAACAATGCGCCTGCCAAGGCCGATGGAATTGGCCAGCGTATCGGCAAACCACTCGCCAAGGTCCTCGCGATGTGCAGCATTGATTTCCTCCTGCACTTGGAGCATCTCTCCCAGCGGACGAATACGCGGTTCAACTCGCACAATAAGCTGGGGATCAGTAGCGAAGCCTCTTCCGCAGGAGAAGATGATGGATCCACTTCCCTCGCCCGTGGCCATTGTTGCCATCGAGAACTCCTCAGGCAGATCGATGCTGAAGCCGAACTCGTGCTCCCAATGGTGCATGGGACTACGACCGCAAGAGCACAGCAGAACCAGCAAGAGAATTGTGGCAAGATTTCTCATGGGTCCAATCTAATACGCGGAGGGCTGTCGGGACAGTATTACAGCAAGATTGCGTTGCCGTGCAATCATGTATCACAAAAAAGCGCCGAGCCACGTTGTGGTCCGGCGCTGAGTAGGCTGTACAAACGCTCTCTAGAACAGAGAATGGAAATACTTCGTGACACCAATGCTGACACCCACGTTGTTGGTGTCGGGGCTTTTGTGCACCAGATCTCCGTCGGAATTCTCGATGTCCTGAATCTGGCTGAAGCTCGCCTCGACGCGCGCGTTCAGACTCAGGGTTTCCGTGAGGGGCAAACGATAACCGACGCCCACATTGAAAGCCAGTCCACTACGGGTGATGGTATGCGGCTGAGAATTTACAAACGCAACATTCGACCACGTAGCCTGATCATACTCGTAGACCAGAGTGGCTACGCCCAAGCCCAAGTCGTAATACAGATTGTCACTCTGAAGAAAGTCAACCGGTACCAGACTGGAGGGGAAACGCACGACACCAAAGAACTCATGCAAACGAATCGAGCCGTCATTCTCCAGGCGTGACACAGTGTCGTACTGGTCGACATAGAGATAGTTATCGACATCGTTCATTGAAGTGGTGAGGTTGTACTTGAACAGAACCTCAAAAGGCCCCTTTCGGCTATCGAACCGGTGGCCAAGAGCCAGGTTCACACCGAAGTTCATCTGGAAATCACCAGCGAGGGGGTAGGTGTCTGATGCGTAATCGACGCCCGAATTATCCGCGCCATAAGTATCACCGTCCAGCATGTAACGGCCCGTAAGGCCGAACTCGATGACGTCATTGTTCGCCGCCAGCGCCGCGCTACCAATTGTGAGCACGGACATCAGCAAACCCAGCAGCACTTTCCGCATTCTGGCCTCCAGCTTATCCATCAAATTGGATTCGATCGCTTCAATATATCACGACTTGACCAAGCATGAAACTTGAAGTCTTGCCATTTGCTAAGGGATCGAAACATCTGTCTGAACCTTGCGCCAATGTCTTCGAAATCTCTTGTGTTGTTTTTTAACAACATACCCGAAAAACCAACGGCGCACCCACAAAAACCACGCTCAGAGCAAATCTTGTTCCACATTTGCTCTATCGTCACAGTTCCAATGCAAGAATTCTGCTCGGCGCCACAGTTCCACCAAGCTAACGCTATCCCATTCGCCCACTAACCAGAGCGCGCAAGCAATCAGCGAAGTCAGTGGACCAATGCCCGCCCACGCCAGCAAAGCCCACGGCAGAACCAGGCTGTTAATGGCTTTGTCCAGAAAAATCGGCCACCAGCGCGGATCCTGACCCATCCGATTCCCTAGCAAGACGATGCCTCCTGCCGCAATACCACCTGCTAGCATAAGGCTTCGAGCTATTTTCATTAGCAACTCTGAGTGTTCGGGATGCAATGCCAGCAACAATCCGCACGCAGGCAGAAGTGTGGCGCTGATATGCAGAATCAAGGCAGCAAACAAAGGACGACCGTGCGGGATTCGCACAGGGCGTATTCCTTCAAACCACAACTCCGGTAACAACGAGAGCAGAAATGCGCCTTGTATCACGGTTGCTGGCAACTGAAGATCGCGCCACAGAAGAAGCGCCACCAGCAATGCAAAGGCGCTAGAAAGGGGTAGCGCAAAACGTCGAACCACAGCCTCTGGACAAACAATGTGGCGCAGCCAGATCCATTGCAATACAAGCCCTACCAGTAGCCAGGGAAGCGCTGATGTTCTTCCATGTGTCACGGTCAGGCTCAATATGCCCACTCCAGCGCATGGTAGAAGCAGGCTTCGCCGCAACGTAACCGGCAACAACAGTAGACATAAACGCAGGCACTGGCCCAACTCCAGCAAGAGCTTACGCAAAATGGCAGCCGTTCTATGCTTGTGAGACATGTAGCTCTTGATCAAAGTTTAGCAGAATAGGGCACGTAACACCTTTCCGGTGCTTATTGAACAGAAGTCGCCCTGTCGCCGTCCATGCTAATCGTTGGAAACCAGCTCCGACAAGCGAACCAGCTCAGCAAAAAGCGCCGACTGGAAGTTAGGATACATGAACCAGCTCAAGGTATCCTCTGGAGCGATGCTGATGGCAGGATCCACTTCGAGGCAACGTGCATAGCAGCTGTCAAACTCTTGGTGGTAGTAGAAGACCTGCGCCAGAAGGACGCGCAAATCATCTGCATTGATACGTGTTTCATGCGAAAACGTGTAACTTGGTGCTTCCCGAAGACTTCCTCGAGCCTGCTCCATCAGACGACCATCGTCGGGAACAGACGCATCTCGCAGCGCAAAAGCTTCGCCGACACGGCTGTCCAGATACTCTTGATCGGCATACAAGGAGCTCTGGAAAGCCGTTCTGCTTAAGTCTGGATGACGCAGATGAAGCCGACACCAACCGATTCCGCATAGTGCTTCGGCAACGGACAGGTCCTCGTCAACAAGCTCCTGAAACAAGTCGGCAGCGTCAGCATATTCACCGTTGTGATACAAAGACCATGCGTCGCCAAGTCTGCTGCCACCACTACTACTTGTGGATGTGATACCGCAGCCAAGAAGCAGCGCCGATAAAGACACCATGCACAAGAGTAGTCGCATCTCGTTGGTTTTGATCATCCAGGATGTATCACGTCCTGCACACATATTGACTTCCGCCCTATTTGATCAAGATCATTTTAACAGTGCACTCACCAGTTGGGTGTGATAGATGGGCAAAGTAAACGCCGCTGGCAACACGCACGCCTGCATCATTTACTCCATCCCAGCGAAGCCGGTGACTACCAGCCTCCTGTGCGCCACTTTGCAACAGACAAACCTTGCGACCAAGCAGATCGTGTATCACAACCCGTGTATCACCCTTCGTTGGCAGATCATAGCTTAGCCATGTAGACGGATTGAACGGATTGGGAAAGGCTTGGTGCAATACAAGGCTTCTGGGCAGTGTGTCGCATCCTTTCTCAACGAGCCGAAGCAGGACCCGCCCCCCCTCCAGCTCAGCGTGCTGCCTTCCGCTGAACGGAGCACTGAGCTGCATTGCTGTCCAATTGTAGCCATCCCAGATCTGCAACTCGCCGTGCCCCGCAGGAATCTCGACACGCAGCGGACAGTCACCCTGTACCGGAAAAACCGCCCACGCAGCTAATTGGTCTTCTGCAGGAAGATCGCGGCGCTGATGGATAAACCAGCGCGAATCCCCGTTTCCGGTACTGCTGATTCGCAGCAGACCGTCGGGTGATACCAAGCCGTCACCAGTCGAACTCAGACTTCCCGAGCTGAAGATTATCGAGTCTGCTGCAACATTGCCGGAGACCATCGTGAAACCGGGTAAATCGGTGGCCACAACCACGATTGTATCACCTACATCATCTGGCTGATAGTCTGCCCGTCGCAGCTCAACGGCATCATCAAGCACCGTGAGTCGACGAAAGGTTATGCTGGCACCATCACTAACTCGATAGGCTTCAAGACTGCGCAAGGCCTCGTTGCTGACCACGACCATGTCCACAATACCGGGCTCAGCAGAATTGGCTAAGACGCCAGATTGTAACACGGGGGAACGATTTTCCAATGACGTAACACGGATAGCTGCCATATCCGACATGTTATCACGATCGGTGGCTACAGCAATCAAATCGTCTTCACCCGTGTATGATGCGTCGGTCACGATCACAGCACTATCGCCATCGGCGTAATACACAGCTGTTACCGGCGAATCGGTCGGATCAAGAAAACTCCACGTAATGACTTCATTCAGGTCCTGATCAAAGACGTAGTTCTCCATCTCGTAAATCGTCTTCGTTTGACCCGCGATGATGTATCGCGGCGGGAACTCGCTGACTATCGGCGGATGGCCCTCACTAACGTGGACCAGAACGCTGCCATTGCATGTGTTTCCTACGGGATCGGTCGCTGTGAGCAGTAGATTCTCATCGCCATCAAGGGATCCACTTTGTATCACAAGAACGCGATCCGATGCACGCACGGATGATGTAAACAAAGTGGCAGCCTGTGTGCTCCAGCTAATCTGCTGCGGTGTGTGATCCCAATCGACGACATAGTCGTCCAGGCAGATGCTTGTATCTATGCTGGACGTAGTCATCCAGATTTCCTCAAAGGGAAAGACTACGGGAACGCCAGTTGTATCGATTACTGCAAAGATTGAACTGGTTGTGGCCGTATGGCCATCAGGGTCCGTAACCGTCCAGTAGGGGCGATCAACGGTACCCATGGCCGCCGGAGCGTGTACGTTTACATTCGTATTGGGTTGGATTGTTGCTGTAAACAGCGATTGGTGGTCTACCTGCCACGACATGGCCGAAATAGGGGAGTCCAGATCCCACACACACTGATTCAGCCAGATACTGTTGTCCGTGGCAGAAGGCAACATGATCAGGTCCGGCACAAGGCCGGCCAGTGGGCTCCCTCCCAGCAGAGAAGCCACTGCGATAGTATCGATATCAAATTCTCCACCGGGGTCTGTAACACGGAAGTAAACACGCTCGACGCCCTGCCATCCTGCCGGGGCACTGAACTGTGCTACATGCGAACCGGCATCAATGCTGATATTCGTCCGCTGGTTGCCCCAGCAGCTGAACACAAGTGTGTTGTCGTCATCATCCAGGTCCTCAACGTACTCATTCAGCGAACGCGTTTGTGTAGCACCATTGTTCAATACAACGTCCGACATATTCGTCCAGACCGGTGGATAGCTGGTCACAATTACCAGCATTGTATCACGTCCGAAGGCAGGAGTAGGATCAGCTGCGGTCACTACAAAACTGACCTCGCTCCACAAGGGCGTACCTTCCTGTACTTCCAATTCAAGACGGTAGTCGTCTGGAAACAGGCGCAGCGCTACCAGACTGGTATCGTTGGTGCATAACCATGTCAGTTCGCTGTCGTCGTGATCCGGATCGTAGGTCAAGGAATCCAGCGCCAGTGTGTAGACGGCGTCCGGATGAATGCGCATTGTATCGGGCAACATCAACCTGGGTTCATCGTTTACCGGCAGGACATTGATGATGACACACGCAGTGTCTGCCATACCACCAGGGTCACGTACGACAAGACACAGTGTATCACGCCCGTTCCAGTCCTGAGGTCCGCAGAAAGTGGCCAAATGGTCCACATTAAGATCCATCTGTACAATGGTTTCCGGATTCAACAGCTCCCATTCGAGGTCCTCGTCCGGATCATCCAGATCGAAGACGTAGTCATCCAAGTCAATGGTTTCGCACTCATCCTCGTTAAACTCGAGAAAGGGATCCGATGTGCTCATCGTGTCCGAGAGCACCGGCGGCTCGCCTTTGAATACACTCATCGTGTCCGTTGCACTGAGGTTGTTTGATGAGGCCGTGATACGCAGATCGACGCTACGCTCCGAGTCGCCATTATCTGCGTAATACATCCAGAAACCGTCATCGCGGCGTAAGGTGTCGATTGTGCAAACTCGCTGCCCACCGATGAAACGCCAGCTGAATGTGTAGGAGCTGTCGGGATAGCCTTCGATCTCGGGCAAGAATTCGTACAGGTTCAAGGAATCTTCGGGTTCAGCTGACGTGAGATACACATCGGGCAACGGTCCGAAGCTCAGACCGACCACCTTGATTACCAGCGGGCGCTCCACATTGAAGCGATGCTCCTCGGCCGATTCATCAGCCCAATAGATCGTGTTACGAAAAGTGCCATTGCTGTGAATGAAGGAAATCACCTGCCGGTCAACAGGCTGCAGAAAGCGTAGACGGAACTTGCAGGCGGTGCCATTGGCCAAGAACGTGGGACGACCTTCCTGGTTGACATAGCCCGATTGGTAGCACCAATCAAGCTGATAGTCCGGTAGATAACCGATGCGATCGTCGTGATTGTCGGCAAAGATCACAATACCCGGGAAAATGGCCATGTCATACAGCCAGCCGTTCGCGTCTGCCGAATAGGGAATCGGCTCCATGAGTTCCTCGGGAAACTCAAGAAAGCACTGGAATCCGGAGATGCGCGTGGCATAAGTGTTGATTCGAACCAGAAACTCCATCTCGCTGCCAATCTGCACCGTGACGGTGTCCTCGTTCTGAAGATTTGTCATCCAGATATCAGCCACTTCTGCGTGCAGAAGTGTAGCCGCGAAAAGCTGCAAGATCAGAATGAGAGTTTTCATGCAGCGGCTCATGGCAAGTGGCGTGCCAGCTCAACATTTGGCATATCGCCTAAGCAAGAGTATGGAATTTCAGAAGTTCAAGAAATCGGACACCAGGCACTTGGGATAGGCGCTGGGCAGCTTGTTCCCATGGGGAAAAAAGATGCCCCGGACCACGGGGCCCGGGGCGAAGTCCGGAACTATTGCATGTCGACTGGCGCCGACAAAACGTGGCGTTGTTGACGGAGCTAAAGGGGAGTGCCCCGAAACGCCATGCCCAACCAAATGAAGGAGAAGCAAAACAGTCCGATTGACTCGGAACACGCAGGTGATTACAAGAAACGGGCCAACCTTGACGCAAGAGGACCATACCTGTTTATTCATGAGTTAGCAGAATCAACGGGTCTCCCAATCACATAAATGGACAATATAGGCTCCAATTCTAGAGACAAGTTTTGGACTTTTGTCCATTCCTGACTCCAATTCAGGAAAAAGCGCATTTCATGTCCGCTCTTGCGCACTTGGCTGGCACGTGTGCTACTATTTTCCTGTTACACAATTTATATTTGCACGTATGGATAAAAGAAGATCTGGTATTCTGCTCCACCCCACGAGCCTGCCTTCTCCTTACGGAATTGGCGACTTGGGCCGTATGGCGGTGGATTTTCTTGACTTTCTGCACGAGGCTGACCAGGGGCTGTGGCAAATCCTGCCTCTGGGCCCAACCGGTTATGCCGACTCACCCTACCAGTGCTATTCGGCCTTTGCTGGCAACGAGCTGCTCCTCGATCCGGAGTGGTTTGCCGACCACGGCTTTGTGCCCGAATCGTCCCTGCGTAAAACACCGGCTGGTAGGCTGGTGGAGTACGACCCCGTGCGTGAAGCCAAGCGGGAACTGCTGGAAGAAGCCTGGCGCAATTTTCAGCAGGGGCAAGCCGAGCGATTCAGGGATGAGTTTGAAGACTACTACACCCGCGAGGGATGGTGGCTGCATGATTACGCCCTGTTTGCCACGCTCAAGGAGAAGTTTGACGGCAAGCCCTGGAGGGAGTGGCCAGAGGAGTACCGACGCCACGACGAAGCCGCACTGCGTGCCATCAACGAAGAGCTCCAGGAGCGTGTGCTTTTTCACAAGTTCATCCAGTACGCCTTCGACAAGCAGTGGCAGCAGGTCCGAGATGCAGCCGCTGAGCGTGGAATTCTGATCATCGGCGACATGCCCATTTTCGTCTCCTTCGACTCCGCCGATGTCTGGGCCTGGCGCCACTTCTTTCGCGTAAGTGAAGATGGTCATCCCGAAGTGGTCGCGGGCGTACCGCCGGACTATTTCAGCAAAACCGGTCAACTCTGGGGAAATCCCCACTACAATTGGGAGGCGATGCGCGCCGACAATTTCTGGTGGTGGCGTAGTCGTTTCTCACGCATGATGCGCCAAGTGGACGTTGTGCGAGTTGACCATTTCCGTGGCTTTGAGTCGGCCTGGGAGGTTCCCGGTGATGCAAAGACCGCGGAGCATGGTGTTTGGGCACCCACTCCGGGACGTGAGCTCTTTCAAGTGCTTCAGCATCAGTTACCTGAACTGCGCCTGATCGCCGAGGACCTGGGCGTGATCACGCCTGAAGTGGAAGCCCTGCGCGACGATTTCAATCTCCCTGGTATGCGCGTTTTCCAGTTCGGCTTCTTTAGCGACGGACGCGACCCCTTCTTGCCGCACAACTACTCGCGCCATTGTATCGCCTACACGGGTACGCACGACAACAACACAATGCGTGGCTTCATTCGTGAAGAGGGTGCCGGATCAATACGAAACCGCATGTTCGATTACCTTGGCATAACGCGCGAAGAAGACTTCGCTTGGGCTTCGGTCGAAGCCATCTGGCGCAGCAGTGCGAACTGGGCCGTAGTTCCAATGCAGGATCTGCTGAATCTGGACGGTAGCGGACGCATGAATACGCCCGGCACAACGGCTGGCAACTGGGCTTGGCGCATGAGTGGTCGCTATCCCAAGAAGCGACTGGCCCGTGAGCTAAGCGCGCTGACACGGCGTTTCGGACGTAACCTGGAAGGCTAGTCCGAACCACCATCAGAACAAAAAGGGGCGGTTGATCCGCCCCTCATTTTTTGCTCGATAAGCTGTCAGTTTCCCTGTCCTTGCGCTTCGTCGCTGACATAGCCGACGACCGCCGTAACACAGTAGAATGCACGCGGCGGACGCTGGCGATCATGATAGAAGGGGACCGTTACTTCGGCCAGCAGATTTTCAGGGCTCACCACATCATAAGCGTCGCTGCTGCGGTAAACGCGGTAGCTTACGCGCAAGGGAATGCCGCCGACAGAGAAATTGACCGGATCCCATTCCAAGGGCTCGTCGCCGTCCACCATCGGTCCTGTGCCGACATCGGAAACAGTACTGGGCACGGCCAGAAGCTGATGCGGTTCCTCCAGAGGCGACAAGCGCTGAACGTTACCGGACGAGGGCACTTCGCACTGCCAATAGCACTGCGACGCCATAACCGAATCCTCGAGGTCACGGTTGTCCACAGCAACGTCAAAAGCCTCAATGAAATCGCAATCGCGCATGGAGATTTGCGCAGCATGATCCAGAACCCGCAAATCCACATCATTGCCCTGGAAGTGGCAACCAATGAGCAAAACGCTGCCGCTTCCACCTGTTTCGACACCGCAATCGGAAGTCAGCAGTGTGCACTCGGAAAGCTGTAGCGCACCATCTCGGCTGGAAACAGCCACACCTTCTCCGCAGGTCAGCACGCTCGTCTCAATGGTCAGTCGACTACCCTCACGAGCATCGACCATGTCGCGCCTCAGCTGCAGCAGACTGTGCTGGATAAAGGCTTGCGTGCCGCGGAGTTGAATGTGGCTTTCGCCTTCCAGCCAGGTTTGCACCAACTGGAGGTTGGCATTTTCCAAAACGATGTCACGCTCAAGGCCAACAAGAATACAATCCTGGCTTCGGAAAGTGGCCCCGGCCCGGAATTGCAGATTCATGGCATTCAGCGCAGAAGCCAGACGCGTCGTTCCGGAGGGAAGCTGCCCCAATTGGTAACCGGTGCCCTGCAAGCACAGTGTTCCCGCCACATCAAGGGCGATTCCTGCAGGTAGGCTCAACTCAGCTGAATTGTAAACTCGTAGCGTCGCGTCGCCGCCAATACTCAGCGCACCCTCTAGTTGGTGGTTTTGCGCTAGGGACAACTCGCCAGCAAGTAGCGTGAAATTGCGGCAAAGGCCGCCATCGCAAAGTGCACGTACACCGCTCCAGGCCCAGGATCCTTCAAGCACTTCCGGTAGCGAGCTCTGCTCCGTCACTTGCAGCCAGCTGCCATTATGACGCGAATTGCCCAGCGCATGCGGCGGATTGGCTTCATCAGCCAAGGTCGGCCAGACAGCCAGCGTGCCGCGGTCATCCGCGAGAACAAAGTCCAGCAAGCCATCGTGATTCAGATCGCAAAGCAGCGGCGCCTTCAGGCAGCAACCGGGCATGAACCATTCGCTGTCCTGAAGCCCATCGACGGGATCCACAACAGCAACGCGCGTGAAGCTGTCGGCGGTTGTCTGGTCCTCCAGGGCCAACAGGATCTCCCTGCGACCATCGCCATCCACATCGGCATACATCGGCCCATGGTGGCATTCCATGTGCGTACCCAGCAGAATGCCATCCAGCGGATCGACTACGCCATCGCTGCGTAGCACGCGCAGATAGCACTCATCCACCAAGTTGACTTCGGTAAAAAGCACGCGTTGGGAGTGGCCTGTCGCTCCGCCAACGAGAGTAGCCGGGCCGGTTTTGTAGAGACCACTGCATTGCGCCAGCTCTGTACCACTAGGGTCCACGACCAGCACACTGGTATAACCGATCAGAACGAGATCGGAGAACCAGTCGTTGTTAAGCTCACCAGCCATGACTCCCTTCAGCAGCATCTCCACGCTGAACATTGGAGTACAGGTAAAATCCTGCAAGCCGATGCGGTACAAGGTGCAACTTGGTGTCACTGCGTCATTCAAGGCCAACACAAGATCCGACTGTCCGTCGGATTCCAGATCAGCCAGCACAAGAGGTTGACCTGAAATTGGTGTGCCTTCAGGGAGCGCGCAGCTACGCAACAAGACGAGTTCAGAATTGAATTCCTGAAGCAGGCGTTGATTCTCATCTCCCGAAATGCTGTAAAAGCGCACGCCCTCGGCTGTGGCATAGGAAATCGGCGGCGTACTGACCCATCCCGTTGCCGGATGCTGCAGTCGTACCGCGCCCTGGTGTATCACAAGACCACTTTTACACTGCAGCAAGAAGGCCGATTCATCGGCGGAAACCGCAAGCGGAAGGGAACAGATCTCCAGCGATTCCCCCTGAGCACTAAGTTCCAGTGGATAACCGGCATTCAGGCTACCATCGGGCAGGAAGCTGTAGACGCGATCGACCATTACAAGGCTATCGTTCATGCTGCGCACCGGGAACACCAGGTTCTCGCCAATGAGCTCGGGCTGCAAGGGGAGTGTACTCTGTTTGCTGCCAGAATTCGGCTGCCACGGCCAACCCTGAAGCTGAGGAGCCGCAACAGCAAAATTCAACCGACGCGAAAGCACTTCACCGTCAGCAACAAGATCCAGCCTGAAACGGCGTAGCCCCTGCTGAAAAGCGCCCTGAAAGATCGCCTGCGTTCCATCTTGAGGACCAACACCGCTAGCGAGTACAGTACCGCCCTCCAGATCATCCATTAGCAACCAACTGTCCGTGGCTCCGCATTCGATTCTGGCATAGAATTCCATGGGAGCGGTGGATTGAAGGCTCCAGGCCTCGGGCTGAAGAAAATCCACACCCAGCGTTGCCTTGCTCGCACTGGCCAGGACGGGTGCCGATAGCGCCAGTGTAAGTGCGCAGATCCGGGGCCAACCTGTCCTCATTCTCGCGTCTCCTGCTCTTCGGTTCGCGAACCGCGATCCTTCACGCGCTTGCGTGATTTTATTCCATACTTGGAAATCTTGTATTTCAGGGCACGGAAGCTCAAACCCAAATCGTCGGCAACCATTTCGCGATCCCCTTGGCGAAGTTCAAGCGCCTGCAAGATCACCCGTCGCTCCATTTCATTCAGAGCTTCCTCCAGGCTGACCCCATCGGGCAGCTCCATCGCGCGCCCCAGCACACTGCGCCAATCGCGTTCATCTTGCGGCCCCTTCTGCAGTTGCACGGCAACACTGTGGGTGCCATGTAAGGGCAATCCAAGGGCCTCGGGTTCGATACAACGATCGGCAACCTGAAAACCGCGCAGAATGCAGTTTCGCAGCTCTCGAACATTGCCGGGAAAAGGGTACTCATTCAGCAATTGCAGCGCCAATGCGGAAAGAGTCTTGTGACACCCGTAACGTCGGTTCTGCTCTTCAAGCACCGCGCTGGCAATGAAATACACATCCTCGCGACGCTCACGCAGAGGCGGCAGGCCAATGCGAAACGCGCTGATGCGCATCAACAGATCTTCGCGGAACTGTTGTTGCCCGCGCAGATGCACCAGGTCACGATTCGTCGCCGAAACAATGCGCGCGCCGGCATAGCGAATCTCGTTCGAACCCATCGGCTGAAACTCGCCGTTTTCCAGAAAGCGCAATAGTTTAGGCTGAATGGACAGCGGCAAGTCGCCAATTTCATCCAGGAAAATGGTGCCATCGCCAGCCAGTTCAACCAGGCCGCGGCTATCGCGATCGGCACCGGTGAAGGCACCGCGAACGTGTCCAAAGAGCGTGCTCTCAAACAGCGTATCCGGAATGGCCGGACAGTTGACAGGAACAAATGGCGCCGAACGCCTGGGGCCAGCGTTGTGCAGCGCGCGCGCCACCAACTCCTTGCCCGTTCCCGTTTCACCCAGCACCAATACGGGCAAATCACTGGCCGAAAGCGCCTCGATATCGCGTATGATGCGGCGCATCGGCTCGGAAACCGCAATCATGTCGTGGCTGCGAATGAGCACTTCCGCCAGCCGGAAGTTGTCCTTTACGTCGCGCTCATTCTCTTCCAACACTTCGCGGCAGCAACTACGAACCCACTGATCCTCGAGTTGAAGCTCTTCGTTGATCTGCATGGCTTCGCTAGCCAGACGCACCGCCTCGATGGACAATCCCTCGTGTTGGCGAATACGCGCTTTGTTGGCCAGAACCAAAGGCAGATGTTTACGACGCCCCGTCCGTCTGGCCAGGTCTTCGGCCTTGTCAAAGTACACCCAGGCACCGGAGGCGTGATGCTGATCAATAAGCAGCGTACCCATGTTGACCCAGGCGCGCAGATGACGCTCGGGATCACCGTCGGCCGCCTCCAGGGCGCTATTCAACTCTTGTTCTGAAACGGCGTGATTCCCCTGATGGAAGGCTAGCACAGCCAGGTTCAGGTGAATGTCCGACCGCAGCAGTTCTTCGTCTAGTAAACGGGCCTCACCCAGCGCATCCTGCAGCTCCTGTCGGGCCTCGTCGTACTCGCCCAAACGCGTGAGCAAACTTCCCAGCAGGTTGCGCGCTTGAACGCGCTCCAGCGGCTTCTCCACCAGGCCGCTACGCAGCGCTTCTCGATAGAACTGGATCGCCGGTCCGTATTCGCCCAAATTCTTGGTGGCCAGACCGGCGTTCATCAGGGCTTTGGCACCCACATCGCGAAACTCGCCGACAAACTGGCCCAACCGGCAGCGGCGATAGGTGGTGAAATACACCTCGCGCGCCTCGCGGTTCAAGCCTTCGCCGAGCAAGCTGTTGCCATACAGCAGCGATAGGCGCGCGGCACGCTGCGGTTCCCGGCACGATTCGATGTCTGCCGGAAACAGCCTGATTGCCTCACGGTAGCGCCTGGCCCTATAGGCCTGCACGCTGCTCAGAGCGGATATGGATTCGCTTGCAGCCAATTTGGACTGTTACTTGCCTTCTTTGGTCGGTAGAGTGTGCCAAATCTGGTACAGATTGAAGCTGGAGACAAGAGAAAAATCACAGGTTCAGGAAAAGTTCGCCGTGCAAAAGGGGCGCTCCCTGCGGAACGCCCCCTGGATCGCAAAAGTGTGAAAACCGACGTCTAGGGAAGGAACTCGTCCACCACTTCGACAACGGTCTTGCGGCTGCCCTGCATGAAATCATTGCGAATGGTCTCATAGCGCTGCATGAAGCTTTCCTTCTTCTGCTGGTACAGCACGCCCATGTACAGCTTCTCGCCGAACATGGTCTTCTCGTGCGCTTCGCGGAAGTCGGTTACGTCGTGCTCGCCGGGCTCGAGGAAATGAGTGCGGGACTCAAGATTATCAAACTGGCCCTTGCCACGGAATGTGATACAAGGCGAGAGCACGTGCACAAAGCTAAAACCATTGTGCTCCACAGCCTGCTTGAAAATCTCGGACATGTGCTTGATGTTGGTGCCCACCGTGCGTGCTACAAAAGTAACCCCCACCGAAAGAGCCAGCAGCACCGGATTGATGGGTTGCTCAATGTTGCCCTTTGTACTGGTCTTGGTGCGCAGGTCGTGCTCGGTGGTCGGCGACATCTGCCCCTTGGTCAGACCGTAGATACGGTTGTCCATCATGATGTAGGTCATGTTCAGGTTGCGGCGTGCAGCATGGGGAAAGTGTCCCATACCAATGGCCAGACCGTCACCATCACCACCACAGATGATCACCGTGGTCTCGGGACGCGCCAGCTTAACACCGGTCGCAATGGTCAAGGCGCGACCGTGCACGCCGTTGAATCCGTAAGCATTGACGTAGCCGGGAATACGACTGGAGCAGCCGATGCCCGAAACCACCGCCAGATCTTCGCGCTGCAGGTTGAGATCGGCCATGGTTTTGTAGAGCGCGTTGACCACACCATAATCACCGCAACCCGGACACCACACGGGCTTCAAGGCGCGCTTGTAGTCCTTGGGCTTATGCTGGCAGGCGTGATCGATGGTGGGACTATTGGAGCTCATCGTGCACCTCCTTGATGGTCTCCTTGACCAGATCCACCGGCAAGGGCTGACCGTCGGACACATTCAACTGGCGCACGCGCTTGCGGCTGACGTCCACCATGGTCCGCAGGTAGCGGTAGAACTGGGCACTGTAATTGGCCTCGGCAATAATGACACGCGCGCAGGAATCGACGAAGTGCTGAATGCGCTCGACGTCCAGCGGCATGAGGCAGGTAGGAATGAGACAGCGGGTACGAATGCCGTACTGCTCTTCGGCCTCAAGCATCGCCTCGTGCACAGGGCCCTTGGCGCTTCCCCAACACAGAATGCCCAAACGGGCATCGCGGTGGCCGTAGTGGCGGAAGAAGCTCTCGTTGACGATGTGCTCGAACTTGCCGTGACGCTTGTTGTGCATGTCAAGGTGGACGTCCACATCGGAGGTAGGATATCCGCGCTCGTCGTGCTCCAGGCCGGAGGCCACGTAATACGCGCCCTTAATGCCCGGAAAGCTCATCGGTGATACATGGTTGTCGGTGTACTTGTACCGCAGATAGTTCTCGTTGCAATCCTCGGGAGCGGGCACGTCGCGGTTGTAGCGGCGAATGTAGCCCTTGTCGATGCCCTCACGCAGCAACTCGTAACGTATCACGGTCTCGTAGCGCTGGCCGACGAACTGGTCGGAAAGCACGATCACCGGAATCTGATACTTCTCGGAAAGGTAGAAGGCCTCGGCTGTCACCGCGGCACAGTCGCGCACATCGGTGGGAGCCAGCACCACATGCGGAGCATCACCATGAGTGGTAAAGCAGGCCTGCAGCAGGTCGCCCTGGCTGGTCTTGGTGGGCAGACCGGTGGAAGGTCCACCGCGCTGCACGTTGATCACCACAGCGGGAATCTCGGCGATGGCAGCCAGGCCCAGCATTTCCGACATCAGCGAAATACCGGGGCCGGAGGTGGCCGTCATCGATTTCTTACCCGCAAAGGAGGCACCGATCACGATTCCCAGCGAGGCGATCTCGTCCTCGGCCTGAATCATGGTACCGCCGGTCTGCGGCAGATGGTGCTCCAGCCACTCCATCACATCGGAAGCGGGCGTAATGGGATAGCCAGCAAAAATCTCGAGCCCGGACCACAGCGCGCCAACGGATGCGGCCTCGTTGCCCGTGAGCACCAGCTTGGGCTCCGACTCCTTGTAGGGAGCGAAACGCAGGTGATCCTTGGGCAGCTCCTGAGCAAACACCCAGTCTTCGCCGACCTTGATGGCGTTCATGTTCAGGTCGATGATTTCCTGGCGCTTTTTGCCGAAGCGCTTGCGAATCTGATCCAGCACACCGCGCTTGGGCAGTGAGAACATGCCGCAGAGAATTCCCAGCGAAAGGATGTTCTTGGTCAGGATATTGCCCAGCTTCTCGTTGGCGAGACGCTTGAAGGGCACCTTGATCCAGGTCATGTCCTCTGTAAACTCGACGGGAACGTCCGCGTCCTGGACGGGATCGTCCTCATCGGAGAGGATAACGGCATTTGGATGCAAGGGGATTTCCGCCTTGAAGCGACGGTAATCGGCCCAGTTGTAACACATCAGGATTCGAGTTTCCTCTCCAATGGAAAGGATCTTGTCCTGAGACAGACGGATCTTGCAGGAAGACTCACCACCGCGGATCTGCGGACCGAAGCTCTTCAGCAGAAAGCCATGCAGGCCTTCGTGCGCCGCAGCCTTGACAATGATCTCCCCGGCGCTGACGACACCGTCACCGCCAGAACCGACGATGGCCAGGGTTAAGTCTCGGCATTCCACGCCGTACTCCTTTATAGTCGTTTGAACGGCAGACTCGTGTCCCCGCTCCCAAAACCTTCAACAATGGAGGCCGCTCTCCACGGCTCCAGATTCCTCACGGCCTAGGCCGTGTACTTGTCAATTCACGCCATGCATGTATCACGCACCCAAACGCCCCTGCGTGCGCTGCCAGTCCAGCAGGCGTGAGCGATGCTCGTCACAGGTCTGAGCGCAAACGCGAAACTCATCGTGATACGGATGCTGCGGAAACTGCCGACGAAGCGAGTCGGCCAGTGTGTGCAGACGCTGTTCCAATTCAAGAAATGTGTTCAGGCGGCGTTGCAGTTGTCGCTGAGGAAGCAGACCGCGCGGCGGGTCCGCGCTGTCGGAGGCCAGTTCACCAAGACCGCACAGCTCCAGCAGCACGGACTGATTTGGAGCTTCGTTGTAATCAAAGGCGTCCAGTCCGCCAAGAATCACACGAAGCCGCCAGAGCAGCTCACGCTTCTCGCGCAGCAACTCGACAAAGAGCTGTTCATCGCCACCCGCAACCAGGCGCTGCAGCTCTTCGAGTCGACGGTTATTGGTCCTCAGGTGCAGGGCCAGCAACAGGACGCCCTCATTGCCGGACATTTCCTGCGGCAGACCCTGCGATCGCTCTTCGCTCACGATTGACCGCTTAAAGCTCGCCCTGGGTGATCACGCATCCCACACGGTGTGACGCACCGGAACAGGCTACCATCGGGTAATAAAGGGCCAAAGGTAGTTCGGGCACGAGGAAGAATCAACCAGCTGAGGGAACCATGTGCTGCTAAGTAGAAAGAAAGTGTCAAGCCTGCTTGATTTCGCCGTTATCCAGCCAGGATTCCAACAACTGCAGCACTCCAGGACGATAGAAGATTTCCCCGTGACACACCGGCTGCCCGGTGTCGCCAAGTACAAGCCGTGTCAGCACGGGCTCTCGTGGCATTGTGGAAACCAGCGGCAGACGTCCGTCACCCTGTGTACCCATGCTGAGGAATGCCGGATCACAGTCCCACACGATTTCACCAGCAGGAAGGCGTAGCTCCAGCGCAGTATCCATGCCGCACCCTGCCAATACAAGACAGCGATCGGCCAGTGCCGGAAGAAAACGTTTGATGCGGCACTGCCTCTCGTAGCGGAATGCGCCTGCCGCCATCAGGAGCGGTCGCAGGCTGTGCCCCAGCGAACGTGGCCAGCTTGATTCGGCAAGCAGGTCCAGTTCGTCTCCCTGCTGATTGCGTACCATGCCATAGCCGGGCTCGGGCAGAAGATCAAAGAGAGCAGGGAAGCTACGCGTCAGCCAACCCATGTCACGCCCGGAACCAACGTTGAGCCGGTCGATGCCGCATCGTAGCGCTACCAATGAATCCAAGCTACCGCCGAAGGGTGGTGTTACAAGTATCACACGGCGAATGCGCTCGATGCCCAGGCCGTCGGGTCCGAGGAGCGCCAATAAGAGATGCAATCCCCATGAATGTGTCACAACATCGATTTGGCCTTCCCGCGGTAGCGCCTGGAGCATTAGCGGGCATTGATCGCGCGCCGATAGCCGCCAGTCTAGAAGGGGAAGCAGGAGTTTGCGCCCACTACTGCCAGCACTGAAATGCTGTAAAAGCGGACTAAAAATGACTTGCTCGATCTCGCAGGGAAACAGCTCCGGCCTTCCGGACGCTGGTGCGGGACGCCCCAGGCTGTGATCCAGCAGGAGATGGCCCACTTGTTCAACGGGATGCTCAAGAGTCCAGACAATGCTGCGTCCCTGGTCTGTATCACAGGCCAGACGGTACCCAAGTAATCCGCCAAGGACCAACAAAGGAGGATGCCCTTGCTCAGTCACGGCTATCTCCCTGCGCATTGTACCAGCGCGCCACCTGACGCACAGCTTCTTCGGTCTCAAGAGGTGGCCTCCAGCCCGCCTGCAAGAGACGCTCGTGGCCAGAGTAGAAACCGCTAGAAGCAAAACCTCTGGCCGTTTCCAGATTCAAGGGAAAACGTGGCATTCCATGGGCGCGCAGCCAATCGCCAAGGGCTCCGATAGCAAGTAGCACGGGCGGTGCGATGTGCAAAAAAAACGGGCACCGCTTGTATTCGTCGCAAATCCATTCCTGCACTTGACGCATGGTGGGACCCGGCTCATCGCGTACCATCCAAGTATCGGCGTTCGGCGGTAGTGCGGCACTGTCTCCGGCCTGTGATGCAGACTGCATTCCGTGCTTCATAAGAAACACGGAAGCATCCACCAGATTATCCAGGTGTATCACATTGAAATGGTTGTGTGATCCGGCGCTGCGCATGAAGACCTTTCCGCGTAGCAGACGAAACACTTTTGATGCTGAACTGTGGCTATTGGCCCCAGGACCGTAAATCACCGGAGGACGCAGAATCTGCACGTGCAAGCCTTCGATTCCGGCCAGCGCCTTCTCGGCCAGCATTTTACTCTCGCCATAAAGCGATCCGGGACGAAAGGGACTATCCTCACGCAAGGGGAACTCATCAGAAGCGATGGGACCATGCGCACTGACACTGCTGAAGAACTGAAAGAGTCTCGCTCCAGCGTCGCGTGCTGCCTTTGCCAGAACCACAACCGAATCTGTATTGGCCTTCAAGTATGTGTCACGGTCAACACCGGCATTACCCAACAGCGCGGCACAGTGTATCACAACATCGTCCTTCTGCAGTCCAGCAGGGGGACTCGGCGCTTCCAGATCGAAGTATGCGGTCGTACATTCGCCCGGCATGAGCGATTCAAGACGCTTTGTATCACGCCCGAGCAGATGAAGCTTGTACCCTTCTGCATTCAGTCTTCGCAACAATGCGCCGCCTAGCAGGCCGGTCGCACCTGTCAGGACAATGCGCCTACTCATTTGGCCGTGTTGGCGTTGAAGATGGAGGCACCCTTGAAATAGCGGGGCTTTGCTGCCATTGCCTTCTCAATCTCGCGCGGTTTGCGGGGAATGGCCTCTGTCAGTGTGCGATTTCCATCGGCGGTAATAAGCACATCGTCTTCGATCCGGATTCCCATACCGCGTAACGGAGCCGGTACTTTGCGATCCTTCGCGTCAAAATACAAGCCCGGCTCAACGGTCAGGATCATCCCCTCTTCCAGTGTTGTAACACCGGTGTTGTCGGCGTAGCCACCTACATCATGTGCATCACGCCCAAGCCAGTGTGAGGTACCGTGGGGAAACCAAGGGCGATGCGCCGCTTTTTCAAACAGCATTTCGTCCCGCCCCTTCAGCATGCCAAGGTCCTTTAGACCTTGAATTGTGACACGCACAGCCGTGTTGTGCACTTCGTCCACAGGAACACCGGGGCGTGCAGTTTCGACCGCCGCCTGGTGGGCGGCCAATACGATTTCGTACACGCGCTCCTGCTCCTTGGTGAAGCGGCCGTTGACTGGCATGGTTCGTGACACATCCGCACAGAAGCCATCGAGTTCGGCGCCAGCATCAAAAAGCACCAGTTCCCCATCACTCAACTGATCGCGGCAGGTCACGTAGTGCAAAGTGCAGGCATTGTTGCCTGTGGCCACAATGCTGCCGAAGGCCCAGCTGCCTCCATGGAGCTGGTACACGGCGTCCAAAACTCCGCGTAGCTGATATTCATGAGATCCAGGACTTACAAGCGACATCGCTTCACGGAAAGCGTCATTTGTAACACCGGCCGCGCGCTCCATGCCTGAAATTTCAGTGGGGCTTTTCCGCAAGCGCAGTGGAGCTAATAGCCGGTAAACGTCCTTGAACTGATGCGGCAACGGGTAGGGTTTCCGACGCATATGTTGCAACCGTGCCAACACGTCTATAATCTGGCGCTCGATGGGCCAACCAGTGCCAAGAGGCAGATAGAGTGTGCCGGAGGTGCGCAGCAGATCTTCAAGCATCGCGCCATACTCGGCCAGAGTGTGAGCAAACTGCACACCGAATTTCTTCTTAGCGCCCTTTGTACCATAGCGCTTTCCCGTCCACAACTCGCGTTCTGGTTCGCGCTTGTTCACAAAGAGGTAGTAGCTGCCTTTGCCGTTCACTTTGCGTATCACAGCAATAGCATCCTCTTCTGGAAACCCTGTCAGCCACTGGAAAGAACTGTCCTGCCGAAAGTCAAACTCGGTATCACCGTTTCTCAGCTTGGCGTGAGCCGCGGGTAGAATGGCAATGCCATCATCCATTGCATCGAGCAAGCGCTTGCGATTCTCAGCGGACATCTGTTCCTCCAATCCATGTATCACGATTCCAGTGGGATTCCTTAATGGCTGGCTTGGTGTGTCGCAGACGCGCGTAGCTGATTTTGCGTCCTTCGGCCAGATAGCGACGCTCGTATTCGGTGACAATGCCTTCGCTGTTCCAGTCTGCCGAGTGCATGTCGGTGCCGTGCTCCAACAACTGCAACCGCTGCGGAAGGCTATCGAGTAGCTCTTCCCACGCACTTTGCTGATCACTCTTGAACCACAGCTCGCCACCTTCACGTATCACGCTTGTATAGGTTTGCAAGAACTGTGCGCAGAAGAGGCGCCGCTGACGGTAGGCATATGCAGGCCATGGGTCGGGAAAGTTGACGTAGATGCGATCCAACTCGCCGGGGGCGAAGATTTGCGGTAATAGCTCTGCAAAATTGCAGATCAGTACAAAGGGCACTTTGGCCCGATAGCGAATCTTCTTCCGCGCCGTGACACAGCGGTCAGGCTTCAATTCCAACCCGAGCAGATTCACTTCACCGCCGCGTGCGGCCAAGTCCGCAAGAAAGCGCCCACGGCCCATACCTACTTCCAGACGCAGGGGCCAGTCATTGCCAAAATGCTCGTTCCACTTGCCGCGCAGAGCGCGCATCTCGTTTGAGTCGAGGAGAATCTCCCCGGGATATTCTACTACGGCCCGCTTCAGGCTGCCCTTGACGCGTGCACGACCCATGCTGATTTCCTTTTCAAGTCCAAGCCAAGAAGCGCTCAAAGTATCAATTCTGCTGCGGCTCGCGCGAAGCTGGGCTCCTCCTGCGAGATGGAATCCTTAGTTTGAAAGCATGTTTGGAAGGAAAAACGAACTCTTCGTGGGCATCGACGAGGGCCCGCGCCGTGTGCGAACACCTCTTTGGTGTCTACTGGCAGGCTGGAGCAGCGGCTTTGTTGCCTGGCTTGTAATCGTCGTCCTCTTCACTGCGCTGCAAGTAACCGGCTGGGGTTGGCTGGGGCTGATCGTGCTCGTACTGGGCACAAGCCTGTGCACCTTCCTCGGTCTGTTTATCTATTCGCGTTGCGTTGAATTCGTACAACGACGCGAGCACATACGTAGTCGTGGTGAAGTCTGGACCGGCGACTATCGCAGTACTGATCCAGACTGACCACTGCATGTATCACCAATCGCGCGGTGTACGACGCATCCGCTTCTGCTCACCTCTACGACGCTTTTCGTCCAGAATTCTCTGCTGAATGGCACGCGGTCGTTTTCGCCTGACAATGCGCGGCCTACTCTCCACCTCGCGACGCAGTTCTTCCTCAAGAATGCGCCGATGCAAGGTTTCCAGCGCCTCGCGCAGATTACGATGCTGGCTTCGATGCGTGTCACAAACCACGCGAAGCCCCGTTGGTCTGTGATACAGTGTAATACGACTTTCCGTCACATTTCGGTGCTGTCCGCCAGGACCACCACCTCGTGCGCGCAAGACATCGCATTCCTTCAACAGGTCTTCGGGATCAAGCGAGTTCATTCCGGCAGTATCTCCGCTGTAACACGATAGAAGCCGCGATCGTCGACCAGTGCGCCTTCGTCCGTCCAGCTAGTCTGCGTTGTGACACCCACGAGTTCCCACTGCGTACTAAACGGTGTAGTACTGCGGTATACGTTGTAATACGCGGCCCCTGTCAGCGACTCCCAGTCTAAAACCAGACTTCCGTAGAACGTGGACACCCGTAATTCTACACCGCCCCCAAAGGGTTCATTGTGAATGAAAACTCGCAGAGTATCGGTGCTGCTCAACCCTGTTGAAGTGGTGGCCGTAATCAGTATCTCGGCCTCGCTTGCATCCAGCGGCGGCATCCACTCAACCATGTCGCCTTGAGTAGTAAAGGTCCCCGGACCGCTCAGGTCGAAGCTGAGCCCTTCTTCATCGCGGAAATGACCGGCAGGATCAAGGATCAAATTCGCATCCGCCTCAATCCAGGTCCAACCGATGTCTTGCCGGAAAAAGGGTGCAAACTCCTCATCATCCGTAAGCCAGGGATTGATGGCGACCTCGCCAAAGGCTCCATCGGCAGCATCGTTGATCTGCTCTTCGATTTCGGATTCTGCCGCCGTGCCCCACCAGTTGCCTACGGCGTTGATGTTGTTGCCGGTGTTGTTCCAGAAATCTGCGCCAGCGCTGCTGCCGTTTTCGTGCAGCCGGTTTCCTCCCGGGTCAGCCGTGCTGCCGAAATCCGGCTGACAACTGGCAGTCACAGTTACGCCCCAATCATTATTCTCGATGCAGCAATCGCGTATCACCGGAATGCATGCCGTGTTGACATTGATGCCGCTGCCACCCAGCATGGGGTTGCTGTAGTGATTGTCATGAATCCAGCAACGCTCCAGATTTCCCTGCGCACCCGACCCCTGTATCACGACACCGCTGCGACCCGCCGTGATTTCGCAGTTGCGCAGAAGCGGATCTCCGCTCATCCAATGGGAGAAGCAAGATGCCTGGTTGCTGGATCCGCTTCCTTCTATCAGGCAGTCACTAAGAACGACGTTGTTCTCGCCTTGTATGCCGATAGCCACGGCATTTAACGGTGAGCTATTGTCCAGATTATTGTTGCGAATCACGCAGTGCTGTATCACGGGCGAGCTGGAAAGGGTCAGTTCTACTCCATACTCGCGGTTTTGCTCGATCAAACAGCCAATTAATGTGGGGCTGCTGCCCAGGCAATGCAGGCCAGAATCCTGGTTGTAACACAAGGAGCAGTACCGAAGCTCTCCCGATCCGTAGAGAAAGTTGACGCCGTCCTCGGCATCCCGCAATTCCGTGAAGGCCAATTCGGCAACTCCCTCATCAATGGTTACGCCGTCCCAGGAGGCGGGAGTGCCTGCCAGTGACCTCAGCGACACCGGGTTCCAAGGCTCGCCGCTGGCCTGCAACTCGCCTTGAATTGTCAGTGATACAAAGGCTACCGCCTGCCAGACTGTGCCGGGCAACAGCTGCAGTGTGTCTTCTTCGTGAACGATGATGTTCTCGTGCTGATCGTAAACCGGCCAGGAACCGGTAACAGCCCCGCCACTGATCGTGGCAAGATCCTCAGCTGTGTATGTTGTGCCCAAACCGGGCGTGGTCCACTCTGCGTGACACAGACCCACCAGTGTCAGGCAGGTCAACAAGCAAAGACCGGTCTTGTTCATGCTACACCTCGTTGCTTCTATTCTGTGTCTACTTGCTCCAAGAGAATACGAACTGCAGACTCCAATTGCAGGTCGCGGCCCTGGATCAATGTTTCCGGCGTGTTACGCACCAGATAGTCCGGCTCTAGTTGATTGTTCTCCAAGTAGAAACCGGCTTCTGTTCGGATGCCAACCTCTGGAATGCCGAAGACCAACTCGCCATCCATCAGACCTTCCCACCAGACTGAGGTACCGGTTCCCGCCACGGGAGTTCCAACCAGACTGCCTAGTCCATTATCCTTGTACGCATAGGGGAAAAGATGCGCATCGCTGTAGTTGCTCTCGTTCATCAAGACGATCGATGCCCGGTTCCAGCGATCCCAAGGCTCTTCACCCAGCTGACGGGGACCTGGCCGCACTTCGTTTCTGAAGGTTCGCCTACCGCTGAAGAAAGTCACAAGCTCATTGGTCAGATTTCCGCCGCCATTATAGCGAGAATCCACGACGAGGCCTTCGCGTATGCTCCAGCGCCCCAGGGCTTCGTGATACAAATCGCGGAAACTATCACCACTCATCTCGCGGATATGAACGTATCCCAGGCGACCATGAGAAAGACTGTCGACCATGTGTGCATTGCGCTCAACCCAGCGCTCGTACAGGCGATTGCGCGTACGCCAATCGGACTCAAGTACTACACGCTCACGCCATGTATCACGGCCATCACGGAGTTCCAGCCACACAGGTTCGCCGGCTGAGCGATTCAACAATGGCCAGTAATTCTGCCCTTCCAGAACTCGCTCCCCACCAATGGAAAGAATCAGGGTACCAGCGTTAATGCGCGAGGAGCTGCCTCCGCAGGGGCCGTGCGGCAATACTTCAGCCACGCGAATTCCCTCACCCATGTATTGTGGATCAGGAATAATGCCGAGCTGCGCTGTTGCATCACAATCGTCTCCGCTGTAATACGTAAATGCGCCTGTATGGCTGGCGTTCAACTCGCCAAGCATTTCGCTCAGGCATTCGGCGAGATCACGCTTATTGTCAATCCAGGGCAGATAGCTCAAGTATGTATCACGCATCGCGTTCCAGTCTACGCCGTGCATATCGCTCGAGTAGAACTTGACACGCGTCTGATTCCAGATATGATCAAAGAAGTAGCGCCACTCTTCACCGGACCGCAGTTGCATCTCCGCACTGTAACTGATGCTACTGCTCTCGTCACCTTCAAGCGGAACCTTGTGAAGGCTGCCATCCCAGCAGTGAACCAATGCGAACTCGTCATCCGGCCCCAGGAGGATGCGACCACCGGCGGGTAGTTCGCATAGCTGCTTTTGCTCACCCTTGCGCCAGTCACGCGACCATAGAGTCCAGGTGTCAGAATCTCGCCCGATCATCAGTAATTGCTTGCCATCCGAAGTCCCAGCAAGATCCGTGTACGTCGCTGATCGCTCCGTCATGCGCGTAGTACGAAGGTCGGGGCGCGACCAGTCGAAGGTCACACGCAGTGTGTCAGGGCGATCATCGTCCTTTCTCTTGTCACGCTCCTTGTTCTTAGCCTCGTCTTCATCTGCATTCTGCTCATCTTCATCTTGAGTCAACTCGGCCATCCGTTCACTGCTCAGGCGACCCCAATCATAGTTGACACCATTTGTCCAAGCGGCCATTACATCGGATTGAAATCCCCATCCGCCATGTGCCCGAAGACCGTAGCGATTGCTAAGAAAAAGAATCGCACGCCCATCGCCGTTGAAGACTGGCGACCAATCTTCATATCCACTCAGGCTGAAATTGTGGATCTCGCCCCCCTCGCGTGATACGACACCGACTTCGTCACTCCAACGGCCGTCGGCTGGATACGTGATACACAACCAGAGGTTGTCAGGAGACCATGAGTAGTGTTGGTCGCCGTCGCTGTATGAATAGAGGACGGTGTCAGGCACGACCACATGCTGACGCTTCTTCTGCAGATCCATCACACGTAATTCACAGCGCCGTGCAAGAAAGGCCAGATACTCGCCGTTTGGTGATACAAGTGGTTGCTGATAATCATCCTCTCCTACCAGCAGTTCGCTTTCCTTTAGCGCACCAGCCGAGAAGAAATGAAAATCCTCCTCCTGCGCCAGATCCACACGGTACAGGTTCCAACTCCCCGCACGTTCAGAAGCAAAAACAAGGCCTCGACCATCGTTGACAAACTGCGGATCACGCTCCTGCTCCGGTGTGTTTGTGATACGGCGAGTCGTACCCTCCTCTACGCTGGCAACAAAGAGCTCACCCCGAATGGTGAACGCTATTTCCCGTCCGTCAGGCGACAAGGCAACGCCTTCTGCCTCGGAATCGAGCACCAGGTTTTGTGGATGATCTGCCTGACGATCCGCCACCAGATCAATCTGGACCCGTTGCGGCTCTTGCCCGGGAATCAGTGTCCACAAGTGACCGTTTTGACTGTAACACAAGCGCCCATTGTCATCTACACAAAGGCCGCGTGCCGGTGCACCCTGATGGTAGCTGAGCTGTTGCGGATCATCCTCGATTACACTGGCCCAGACATTCATTGTACCCGACCGCTCGCTGAGGTACGCATAGCGGCCATCCGGAAGCCAGACGGGCTCTCGATCCTCTCCTTCATAAGTCGTGAGCTGAGTGTGTGTATCACCGTGCCACAACCATAAGTCGCGCGCTATGGAGGAAGTATGGTGTTTGCGGAATTCGTCTTCCAAACCGCGGACGACTTCGTAAAGCACTCCCGACTCACCCACATCCACTTGCTCAACAGGGAGGCTGAGTATTTGTTCTGGGCGGTTCCCCGTGATACCGACCTGATACAACTCTGGCAAATACCCACCTGGGAACTGGCTGCATCGTGGGTCGTCGATGCGCGCAGAACTGAAGAGCACGTTCTGGCTGTCCAGTGAGAAGCACCAGGGCCAGTCGTTGTGCGAATGATAGGTCAGGCGATGCGCCGTGCCGCCGGTTGCACTGACAACAAACACATCAAGGTTGCCATACAAGTCAGAAGCGTAGGCAATCCATTTTCCGTCGGGCGACCAACAAGGACGGGTTTCCAGCCCTGGACCTCTGGTCAATTGAACCGCTCGGCCACCTTCTGCAGAAACGGTCCACAAATCCCCCATGCAGGAGAATGCGATTACTGATCCATCTGGTGATACAGCCGGCCAGCGACACCATTCCGGTTCACCGGCGGCAACGCTTCCGGCCAGCAAGACGACACAAAGAAAGAGTGACAACCGCATCGTGCCCTCCTGGATATCTTGGGGAAACTCTGAAGAACCTGCTGCCCTACTACACTCGTTCAAGGTAGCACTTGTCAGCTCCGGCGTTCAATTGACACATTGCCTTTCAATCTTGGCGAAGGCGCGCCAGGTCGATGGAATCAGGACGGGAAAATGAAATACTGGCGCAAAGTCCATCTGTTTTGTTTCGGCTACTTCAAACTGATCAGCCTCTGGGTATGCGTGCACATGGTGTTGATTGGATTGACCGGTATTCTTCTGAATCATCGACATAGCTGGACCTGGATGGACAAGGTTCGTGTGACAACGTCGATCCTGCCGGACCGTTATCAAACACGACTTGACACGGTACGCGAGGTTCAGGGCATCGCAGATCTGTTTCCCGAAGAAGCCCACAGCGTTCCTTTGATGTGGCTGATCTACGATTTCCACACCGGCGACATTTTAGGGCCCTTGGGACGCAGCTTCTTTGATCTGATTGCCATCAGTTTTATTGTATTGGCTGTAACGGGGATCTACATGTTCCTGCGCATACGTCGGCGCAGTAGACTCTGATCAACGCGGGTTCAACGGATCAATAGAAGAGGACAACATGCTGAACAAGAAGAGACTTCTGCCCCTGCTCGCACTTACCGTACTGTCTGCCTTGCTGCTAACGGCCTGCGCAAAAAAGCAGGACGGAGCTCAAGCTGGCATGACAGTGGCCGATCTCGCCGCCAAGGTGAAGACGCTGGGTCAGCAGGAAGTAGTCGTTGAGGGTACTATAGTAGGCGCCTGCCACAGCGGTTGCAAGATGTGGATTGCGGACGGCGAGTATCACGATGGCGACCTGTTCTGCCTGGTGCGCGCCAAGGACGACGCCTTCAAGTTTGACACTCAGGCTACTGGCAAGCGCGTGCGCTTGACGGGTTATGCTGACGCCTCCTACCGCGATTATTGCGGTGACGAAGCCGCCGCCGGTAAGGAAGAGCGTCCGGCCGGTGAGCAGGCCGGTGACTGCGCCGCCCCCGTCAAGGTGGAAGATGCCACCAAAGGCGAACTGCAGGAACTGACCTTCTTTGCTGCCAAGGTTGAGTACTTGAACTGACCGATCGGGGGCCACCAATCGGCCCCCTTTTTTCTCGTGAACCAGCAAGATCCACTTCCTTTCGAACTTGAGCCCGCCGAATCGCCCGAGATTCAGGCTGGTGATACAAACGCCCTCCCTGACAACCGTCGGCTACCCATTGGCTACTATCTGGACAATTTCGAGCGAATTCTCTCGCTCGTGTTACAGCGTGATACAGCCCTCTTCTCAGAGGACGAGCACCGTATTCTCGCATCGTTTGCCCTGCTTCCGCTAGACCAGCGCCGCTTATATGTGCGACTTCTAGGACGAAATGGGAATTGGATTCGCCGGTCAACACTGCGGTATCCCGAAATCTTTAACCCTGAACCAGCCCTATCGGGTCTCGCGCAAAGTGGCTGGATCCACATCTGGAAGGGTGAGCTCGCAGATGCCGAGGATGTGCTTGCAACGATAAGCGGCGAAGAATGCAGCCGCTTGCTGAAACGCATGGGACAACACCTGCGCGCCACAGCACCGCGTCTACGGCGTGAGCTCATGCATGCTTTGCAACAAGAACAGGGCCCCGCAACGCAAGACCTGTTCTCGCAGAGCGCAACCTCGCCTATGGACGTCCTGCTGGACCTTGATGGCTGGGTCAGTGTGCAGTACAAGGATCTAGTAGCGCTGCTGCCTCCGCTCTACTTCGGCAATCGCCACCAAACCCTAAGCACTCTTACTGTAGAAGCATTGGGAATACTGCGTTGCGAACAAGTTCATATAGAAGAAGTCGCCTCTTTTCGCAGTCGTGAAGAACTGGAACGTTTCCTGCACTGGGGTGAGTGGCGTGATACACTGCTTGAACGCATGGAAGAGCTACGCCCTGGTTTGAAGGGATGGCGTGCTGGACAGAGCCTGGAAAGCATTGAAAATCGCCTGCGCCGTCGCGAGTTGAAACACGTGATACAGCAGATTGAAGAACTGGCCCTGGACGGGCACCGCGCGCTGGATGAGCTTGACAACGTGCGTCACGCTGCGGACTGGGAGCGGCTTCCCGAGATTACGCGCCGTCGCCAGGTGCGCGACCTGCAGTCCATCGTCTGCCGGTGCGCTGAAATGCTGGAACGCATTGGGAACACGGCTCAAGCCATCGAGCTGTACCGTGGACTTCTACGACTTGACCCATTGCACCGCTATGCTCGGCGGGCAATTGATCGTCTGGTGCAGGCCCTGATGAAATGCGGTCGTCGCAGCGAAGCCCTCGACTGTATCACTCATCGCCTCAAGCACTGCACTGACGAAGTGCTGGCTCATCGTCTCAGGCAACGCCAGTTTCGTATCACCAAGGAGTTGCATCCCTCGCCCGACGAGAACCTGTTGCAGCCACCCGAATACACACTGACTGCTCCACAGCGACCGGGACACAACGGAGGACGCCTCCTGTTTACCGGAAAATCCGGCGCAGCCCTCTCTGTGGAGGAATTGGTACTAGAGCACTGGCAAAAGCGCGGCTGGATCGGCGCGCATGTGGAAAACTTTCTCCTGCGTAGCCTGCTCGGTCTGACCTTCTGGGATCTCGTGTTTCAACCAATTCCCGGTGCCTTTTTGCATGGGCATCAAAGCGCACCACTGGATTGGGGCGATAGTTGGTTTTACGAAAACCGCCGTACAAGTATCATGCATCGGCTTGAAGAGATTAGCGCCGATCAGCATCGCACCCGTGCACTCGCGATTCTGGAAGAGAAGGAAGGTCTACTGAATCCACTGATTACGTGGAATACTCTGACCGGACCCCGCCGAGACGCTGTAATCGCCGCGCTCTGGTTGTGGCCGGGCAAAGCACTGGCGCCCCTTTTAGAGCGGCTGTTGAGCAACTCATCTGTGATGGGCCATGGACTCCCCGACCTCTTCCTCTGGAATCCACACGCGCTTGCTAAGGCCGTTGTTGGTGATACAAAGGGACTAAAAGAATCACCGGGGCACCTTTTGATCGAAGTCAAGGGCCCCGGTGATACATGTTCATTGGAACAAACGCTTTGGCACGATGCGCTACTTGGATCAGGAATTCCTATCGAACTCTGGCGTGTATGTGACACACCAAAGGGATCCTTTCGCGATCAACAATCCTTCGCTAGTGATTGAACTCCGCTGTAACACGGAATTTCAGGACGGTATCCGTACCAACGCTGTACTGCACTGATGTTTGCGTCAGCCCTTCGGATTGCAGTGTCCATTGATCATCCGCACCAGCCGACCACACGGAGTAACTATCCGCGTCGGCATGCGCCGTCCAGTCAAGTTGCACGGTGTCGGGATCGAGCAGAGTGATGAACAGGTCGGGCACGGTAGGCGAGAGAATCTCGAACGACCACTGCTCCTCCACGGTATTCTGCTGCGGGCTATCGTCGGCAAAACTCGCCGCATAGCTGACAACACCATCCCCCTGGTAAGGAAGTTCTGCCTCGTATCCGCCACTGACAGCCGACAAGGTTGCTGATTGCCACTCACCTGAGCCCAGGCGCCACTCCAGTTCAGCGGCCGAAATACCGCAAGGATCGTCCACACTAAAACTCAACTCGTAGGGGCCATGCAAGTACGTATCGTCTTGCGGAGTGTGAGACAAGCTGGGCGGTGTTACATCCAGGTTGCAGCTGTCCAGGACTTCAAATGAATAGCTCGCTTCCGCCAGATTCGTCTGCGGAGAGCCATCGTAGACAGACACGTGATACACGTAGTCACCGATTCCCTCGTCCGGAATATCGCCCGTCCAACTTCCATCACCCTGGTCCGTCAGCGTGAGTGTCACAGTTGTTCCACCGTCGAACTCATAACCAGCGGTAACGAGGCTGATGTCACACGGATCCGCAAATTCGAATACAAGGGCGTAGGGGCCTTCATCGTACGTGTCTTCAAGCGCTGTGTGGGTGATCGTCGGCGCTTCGGTGTCGTCGGCGCAGGGATCCAACACATTGAAGCTGTAGGCCGCCTCCGCCAGGTTATGCTGCGGCGAAGCGTCCTCCACCATGATGTGATACTCGTACAACCCAATACCCGAGTAGGGTATCTCCGCCAACCAGGTGCCATCGCCCTGATCCACGAGCAGCAGAACTTGCATCGCGCCACCGTCCACATGGTACTCACCGTAGACGTTTCCAATACCGCACGGGTCGACAAACTCGAAGCTGAGAGCGTAGGGCGCTTCTTCGCTTGTGTCAGCGGGAGGAGTGTGGGTAATGACCGGTGCTTCAGTATCAATCTGACACGGATCCAGCACCTGGAAAGCGCCATTGGCAGCAGTTGTGTTGTAATTCGGACTGGCATCCTGCGCGGTGAACGTGTAGCTCACCACGCCCGGCTCGCCCGTTCCCGGGATCGCAACCAGATAATCGTTGCCACTTGGATATGTAGGTACTGAAACCGGAGCTCCACCATTGAAGCTGTAGGTGCACCATGTGCTGCTAATGCCGCAGGGATCCGCTGCAGCAAAGATCAACGTGTAAATCCCATCCTGCTGATAGGTGTCAGCGGGCGGCGTGTGGCCGACAAGGGGTCCGTCGTAATCCGAAGCACAGGGATCGATGACGTAGAAATAGCCACTAACCGTACTCTCGTTGTTCTGCGGGCTATCATCAATTGCAGAGATGTAGTAGTTGACTACTGTGCCGTAGCTCTGCGCAGGAATAGAACTCGTGTAATAGCCGCCTACCAGGGACATCGCGGCGCTGACCCAGGACGGGTTGACGCTGGTCTGATAGTAGAGTGTCACGCTGCTGATATCACAATCATCAGTGGCCAAAGCTTGAACCAGATAGGGTGTGGTGTTATTGCTTGTATTACCAAGCGGTGTGTGAGTAAGTGTCGGACCGGTGACATCCGAATCACATGGATCACCAACCGCAAGAACGGCCTGGTAGGCATTGACACGTCCATAACCCGTCTGACTATCCCAGCCAGTGGTGCTCAAATCATCCGCTGTATCACGGAGCAGTTGCCGAATCTCAGTGCTCGTCATGGTAGGCGCAACACTCTTGATCAGTCCGATCACGCCCGCCACGTGGGGTGTCGCACCGGAAGTACCGTTCATGTTGCTCATGTAACCGCCACCCATCTGCGTGGTATGTAGACGAGTTCCCGGTGCCATGACTTCCAACCCGGTTCCATAGCTGCTGCCCCACCAGTATTCGCCGTCGCAGCTGCTGGGATTCTTGCGCTCGTTGCAAGGCGAAAGCGCGCCAATGGCCAAAGCATATGTGTTGTTCGCCGGGCTGTCGACATTGGCATCGTTGTCGTTGCCGGCAGCGGCCACCACCATTACGCCAGCGCTCCAGCACGCCGACAAGGGAGAGGTATAGCTGCTGGAGCTACCATCGGCACCAAGGCTCATGCTGATCACATCGGCACCGTGCGTGCGCGCCCACGTGATACCGGAAATGATATCGGAGTCCCAGCCGGAGCCGCTGCTGTCAAGCACCTTGACGGGCATCAGTCTGGCATTCCAATCAACACCGGCCACACCAGTGCTGTTATTGCTGATGGCAGCCGCGATACCAGCACAAGCCGTACCGTGGCCTTCATCATCCTCGGGATTAGAATCGCCATTTGCGAAGTCATAGCCGCTAACCAGCTTGGCCTGCAAATCGGGATGATTCGAATCAATACCGGTGTCGAGGATAGCGATGATTACATCCGTCGATCCCGTCGTGATATCCCAGGCCTGATCGGTGTCGATGTCGCAGTCGGTGGTTCCCACATAGCTGCCGGAATATGACCGCGCCTGCCCCGTATTGTGATGCGCCCACTGCTGGCTGTAGTAGCTATCTGTGGGGGTTCGGGCTATATAGCGTCTGTAATCGGGCCACGCGTCAACAACCGAAGATAACGCGCTCAATTCGCTCAGTAGCGATTCAACATCCGAGGTCGGCTCGGTCTCCAACAGATAGTAGCGATCGGTGCCTGTATCACGCGACAACTCGTCCACCTCATCACGCGCGATCAGCGGACGCATTCCAGTTACCATGACCGAGCGTAACTGTTGAAACTCGGGCACCTGCTCCAGGGCTACAGCGCCTGTGCTTCGATCCGCCTGCACAAGGGGCGACATCTGCACAATGACGTGATCCGGTGCACACAGGCCTCCATCCGAAAGGCGCACAAGATCGTGCCTGGAATCCTCGAGCGGCGTCTGCGGTGCGGAAGCCTGCAGTGCTGCAGTGAGGGATAACAACAGTAGAACACGCAATGACATCGTCTTCTCCTTCCCCACCTGTGTGTCACGTCCACACACAAATGGTGTTATGCTGGTATAGAAATATTGGTCGGGCGTTCACGAGTACCGCAGAAAGGAGGAGTAATGGCGTTGTAAGTGCAAGTAATTTCGCTTCGCGTACATTTTGACTCATTTGCATTGAGGCAAATGACGATTTGCATCTTCGGGACGAACATGACACTCTTGCGGCCTGGAGAGGAGTGCGCGAACCCGGTTCGCCGTGCCCAGGAAATGAAGGAAATCAGGTGCTGAAACTTCTGCTCTGTCCGCTTGCGCTGCTGCTGGCTGCTACACTGACGGCTTCACCTTTGCCCCAGGTACTCCTGGACGGCCAACCCTGTTTGGCCGGGCGCTTGATGTTGCAGCTGAATCACCCGGTCCAATCAGAGACCGGCAGTTGTGATGATACTGAACTGGACCAGCTTCTGGCCCGTCTGGGCGCAACACAAATCCGACGCCATTTCATCAGGTACTCGGGGGATCGGGATTACGATCGCTATCAGCTAAGCAGCTTCTTGCTGGTGGACTTTCAGCCCGATGCGGATCTAGCAGCCCTACGCGATTTGATTGCAAAGCAGTCTTCGGTGAAACATGTGAGCGCCGATTGGATTGCACACCTCAATCTTGCTCCGGATGACACCATGTTTCCGCAACAATGGGCACTGGATAATCACAGCCAGGCCGTGACTCCCAGCGGCGCTCTAGTCGGCACAATTGGTATCGATATCGGTGCGCCACTTTCCTGGGATTGGGTCGGCGGCGAAAGCGTAGGTCTGGTGGCGATTCTTGATACTGGCGTTGATCCGACACATGGGGAATTGCAGGACCGCTTGCTACCTGGTTTTAACTTCATCATCAACCAACCAGGTGCCAGCGACGATCACGGGCACGGTACACGCGTAGCCGGAATCATTGCAGCGCGCGGCAACAACGCGCTCGGTGTGGCTGGCATCTGCTGGAACACTCAGGTTCTGCCGATTAAGGTCTTCAATGCTCTTGGGCAAGGCCTTGCCAGCGCAATGGCCAATGGTCTGAATTTCGCACGTGTTTCAGAAGCGGATGTGGCCAATTACTCGGGCGGACTTCCCTACGTGTATGAACCCGCTGTGACACAGATCGAAATGGGCAGACAATCGGGAATGCTAACCGTGGCAGCCGCTGGCAACATGGATACCGAAGGCATTGAGTTTCCCGCCAGCCTGGAGACTTGTGTTGCAGTGGGCGCGTGCAGTCCTTGTGGTGAGAGAGCTTCTGCGACTTCCTGTGACGGCGAAAGTGGATGGGGAAGCAACTGGGGTACGGGCTTGGACCTGCTCGCCCCTGGCGTACGCCTAGCGAGCACCAACATTGCCAGCTACACAACGAGCTTCAACGGAACCTCGGCCGCCTGCGCTCATGTCAGCGGCGTCGCACTGTTACTTGCCAGCACCTTCCCTGAGCTGGAACCGGCGGACATCCACCAGATTCTGCAACAAAGTGCGCTGGATCTTGGTGACCCGGGATACGATCGGGAAACGGGATGGGGATTGCTTCGCCTCGATCGAGCGATTTCAATGGCAACCCCTACGCAGATGAATCGCGTTTTTGTAACACGCCTTCCCAGTGGATTGCTTCAATTGGAGTGGGCGGCGGTTCCCGGTGCTCAGGGCTACAATGTGTATCGGCTTGAAGAGGACAACAGTCGTACGCTGATAGACGTTGCCATGGATCACACAAGCATTTTAGGTGCACCAGAGCTGCGTCGCGGAAAAGGTCGCTACGTGGTTACTTCACGATTACCAGTTCCACCCGAACGACGTATCACGCGATAAAGCATGCGTGCGATAGCAAGCAGATGAGGATGAAAGCGGTACTGATAGCGGCTGATGGAAATTTGCTGTCCGCCAAAGCGACGCTTGAATTCCGCCGGTCCATAGTCTCCTCCTTCACGTCCTGCGCCGCCAAAATCGAAACAGCGCACGCCGCAGCGAACAAGATCAGCTAGAATGCGATCCACCATCCAGGTGCCAATCTGTGTGTCAGCGTATTGCTCCACGCTTCCTGTGTACCAATCAATTGCCCGATCACCATACACGAGCTCAATGCGTGTATTGATTGTAATCCACCCCCCAACTCCGTCCGGCACTTCGGCAACGTAACAGCGGCAACCAGTACGTGGTCCCAGTTGGTTGAACACGGTGCGCAACAGCTTCCACGGAAGCGCAGGTGCGTGCACACGCTGGCTCGTGCTACACAGCAAGCGGTGAACGGTACGCAGTTCCTGAACCGTAGTTACAAGACGCCAGCGCGGTTGCTCCAGTTCAGCGCGACGTAGATTGCGTCGAATCGCCCGGGAGTAGTTCTTGCGCACTTCGCCAATACCCTGCGTTAGGTCGATGACATAGTTGATGTGAAAATCTCTACGCCATTTTGCAGGATACTCCAGTGCGGAACCAGTATCGGGCTCGTAGATCTCCAGATAGAGCATGTGCCGACGCAGCTTCTTCTGCAGCTCTACTAGTAGCGCCTGCTGAATCTCTGCATCCTCGACCAGGATGCCCGCAGGACAAAAGCCTTTGGCACCGATAAATGGAACGGGAATCACCCTATCCTCAACGACAATGGCTAATCCCGCCAGCTTCGCATCGCGTCTTACGTGATACACGTGCATCGGATACTCGGCTTTGAGCATGAATTGTAGAAACTCAGGCGTGTGATACAATGTGTGCTGCCTGGTAGCGAGCCACTGCTTCCATTCGTCCGTTGATGGAATCCCAGGTAAAACTTGTATCACGCAGCATCCTCCACCATTTCCGGCTCTGGCACCTGGACAAAACAGGCCGCTACGAGCGAGCAGCAAGCCAGGATTACCCCCAGGTAGAAGGTCAGGCGAAAATCCTTCAACCACAACACACCACCAAGCATTGGAATGAACACTGCGGCGATATGGTTGATCGTCATGCTGACACTGGCACTGGAGGCCATGTCCGCTGGATCGGCAATCTTCTGAAACCAGGTGCGAATGGCCATCGACATGGTAAAGAAGAAGTGATCGGTTATGTACAACGCGATCAGTTGCCACTTCTCCGTGGCTACTGTGTAGCCCAGGAAGACAAAAATCAGCCCCGAGTACTCAAGAAGTATCACGCGTCGCTCGCCAAAGAATTGAATCATGCGGCCGATACTCGGTGCCAGTAACATCACCAAAGCACTGTTGATAAAGAAGAGAGTGGAAATCTCGCGCACGGTGAAGCCATGATGCTTCACAAGCAGAAACACGGCGAATGCCACAAAGATTTGTCGGCGCGCCCCGGAAAGGAAAGTCAGCAGGTAATACAAGCCGTACTTGCGACGTAACACCATCCGGCGATGTTGACGGACTCGTTCATTGATTTGACCGCCGGCAAACACGCCCCAAATCGTCGCTGCCAGTACGACCACGCCGCCAAGTAGAAAACTGCCCTTGTATCCAAGAAGCTCGCTCAACAGAATCACCAGCGCGAGGCCGGTCAGACCCGCAAGGCCCGACCAGGCACGCATCTGTCCCAAAAAGAGCGGCAGCCGGTCCTTGGGAACATGCTGAAGACTGATGCTTTGATTGACTGTCTCGAAAGCGTGAAAGCCCAGGCTCATGGTGATAGTAGTAAACAGGATGCCCTGGACGGATGGAAAGAAGCCCACGCACGCCACACCAACAGCCATAAGCGCCGTCGCGATGAGAGCCAGATTGCGTTCGCTGATCAACAGCAGGAGATAAACAATAAGTACTGATAGAAAACCCGGAACCTCGCGCAGGCCTTGAATCAGTCCCATTTGATCCGCATCAACTCCGCCTACTTCGACAGCAAAATTGTTGAAGGATCCTCGCCAAACTTGAAATGCCAGTGCTGTGGCCATGGAAAGCAGAATCAGAAAACGACGCGCAACGCGCATCTGATCATCCTGGTCGACTACATGCGGGAAAAGACTCTCGCGAAGGCGGGCAAACATGGACATCCTTTCATGGCAGATGAGCACCGGCAAGTTCTCCATTCAGCAAGTCTGGTGCCCACTCAACAGGCTATAATATACTCGCCAGCGCCAACTGATGCTGCTAAGGCCAGCATGTACGGGCACTGCGACGGTGGTATTATCTTCATGCATCAATTGGAGACTGCAATGGAATTACGACCTCTTTCTATTCCCGACGTGATACAAGTATTCCCACGTGTTCATGGCGACGAGCGCGGCTTCTTTTTTGAAGCCTGGAACCAGCGTGAGTTTGCCGCCAGGGGTCTGCCGACTTCATTTGTCCAGCTGAATCATAGCACCTCAACGCAAGGGATTCTGCGCGGGCTCCACTTTCAGTACCACAATCCGCAAGGAAAACTTGTCCGCGTGCTACAGGGTCGGGTTTTCGATGTTGCCGTTGATCTCCGTCCCACATCAGCATGCTTCGGTTCGTGGACCAGTGTTGAGCTTTCCGCCGCGGATCATTCACTTCTTTGGGTTCCAGAGGGATTTGCTCATGGCTTCTGTGTGTTAAGTGAAACTGCGGACTTCGAGTACCTTTGCACTCGCTACTATAACCCGCAAGACGAAGGTGTGATACACTGGGCCGACCCTGACCTTTGTATCACATGGCCGGTAGAAACTCCGCAACTATCGGTGAAAGATGCGGCCGCACCTTCCTTTGCCGAAGTGCGCAATCGTCTGCTGGCAAGATGATTCTCCGCAATTGCTAGCTTGTCCCCGGGCAAAACCATCGCCCATTGAAATCGTTGTAGGGGTGCTGTAACAGGCTGAGATGAAACCCTCGAACCTGATCCGGATAATGCTGGCGCAGGGAACAATGTGTATTCCACACTCATCCACAGTCTTGCAGTGCCTTTCTTTCAAGTGAAAGGAAGGACTATGTTTCGCTATCTGGTATTGGCAACACTGCTACCACTATGCCTGAGCGCTGCCGATTTACGGGGGCGTGTGCTCAATGTTGAAGGAAATCCTGTGCCTGATGCAAACCTGCAAATCGCAGGCAGCAGCGCAGGAGCAGCTACCGCAGATGATGGCAGTTTTGTGATCCGGAATCTGCCGGAAGGCGATGTTGTGTTACAGGTAAGCCATCTTGGTTACAAGCAGCAACGTATCACCCTGCAGACAGGCAGTTCGGAGCAGACAATCCAGCTGGAAGAGAGCGTCTACGCTGCCGCACCCCTCACTGTTGTGACAGGTCGCGCTGATGCAACCAGTGCAGTGACCTATAGCACAGTATCACACGATCGCCTCACTGAAATGGATCACGGACAGGACGTTGCGCAGCTACTGGAAGGGACACCGGGACTGGTGACGACATCCTACTCCGGTAGTGAAATCGGCTACAATGAGATTCGTCTGCGCGGTTTTGATCAGAAGCGCATTGAAGTCCTCATCAACGGAGTACCGCTGAATGATCCGGAAGACCACTACGTCTACTGGGTTGATGTCCCTGATCTGGGCTCAAGTCTGCACGACATTGAAATCCAACGTGGCACGGGATCAGGCCTTCTCGGCAGCAGCAACATCGGAGGAAGCGTTAATCTGGTTACTGGCCTGAGTCCTACACCGCACCTGAACGCGAGTATCACACGAGGAAGTCTGGACACGCGTCGCTACAATCTGGGCCTGGCCAGTGGTTTTACCGGCGACTGGCTGATGGACGCACGCTTCAGCACACTTGAAACCGCGGGTTATCGTGATCGCACAGGCGTAGAGATGTGGAGCTACTACGCATCCGCACAGCGTATTCTGCCTGGTGGCGTAATACGTATCACACACATGAACGGTCACGAGCTGACTCACACGGCCTGGGATGGGATTGATGAAAGCGTTCTATTCGGCCTGAACGGAGAACTGCAGGATAGGCAACAGAATAACGATGCAAGCTATGCCAATAGCGTAGACGACTTCAACCAGCAGCATTATCAGTTGTTGTGGGAGCAAACGCTGAATGAAAGCCTCCGCAGTACACTGACTGTGTATCACGTAAGTGGAGATGGCTATTACGAAACCTACAAGAGTGGGCGTGACGCAGCCGATTACGGCCTACTCTTCCCCGTCGAGGCGGGCGAAGAGGCGCCGGAAGTTGATCTAGTCAACCGCCGATGGATACCCAAGAAGCAGACAGGCATGAATCTGCGAATGGACTATACTAGGCACATTGTAAAACTGTCGTCTGGGCTGTCCGCGTATACTTACTCTGCCGAGCACTGGGGCGAAGTCACATGGGCCAGTATCACGCCTGAGGGCTGGATTCCCGGAACTCGCTATTACACACACGAGACAGAGAAACAACGCCTCAGTGCCTTTGCGTTGGCATCTGTATCACCGCGGAATGATCTGCACTTAAGCCTGCGCCTGACAGGCGTCTGGTCACGCTACAGCCTGGAGCAGCTCGAGGAGGGTTCCTTCAGCGCGGCAAATGGTACACGCAACGCCTTCGTGGATGATAACGCCTTCCTCAACCCAGCCCTGGGAGCGTGCTGGGAGCTGAGCCCGAATCTACGTACGTATGCGAGTATCGGACTCACGTGGCGAGAGCCAAGTCGCAGCGAATACTGGAATGCCTGGGAAGGCCCAGACGATCTTCATGTGACACCCATGTTCCGCTCCGCGACACTGCGCACAGACGGGGTTGTAGAATGGAGCGATCCACTGATCAAACCGGAGCGCATGTTGGATCTGGAATGGGGCATCGGATATCGCACCCGAGACCTCTACTGCAGCGCAAACTTGTACTACATGGACATGCATGATGAAATCGTCAATTTCGGCGGCCTTGACGAAGAAAGCCCAGTGAAAGGAAATGCTCCGCGCTCTCACCACGCGGGAATTGAACTGGAGGCCGAAGCGCAAGTGCACAATTCGCTTCGCATGGGCGGCAATGCAGCGCTTAGCAGTAACAAGATTGACGAACTAACCGTATATGATAGCGCCTACGATGCCGAATGGAATGAAACCACTGTATCACGGGATTTTTCGGGCAACCCTATCGCACTGACGCCGGACCTTGTACTGAACGGCTGGGTGAACTGGCAGCCTACTCCCTGGCTGCAGTTGCGACCCGGTGTGCAGTTTGTTGGCAAGCAATATCTGGACAATAGCAATGACGACGACTTCTCACCCATTCCACTTGACAGCATTGATCCCGCCTATCTGGATGCGAATGGCCATCTGTTGCTCCCCAAAACCATTGCCGCCTATGCAACACTGAGCCTGGAAGCTAGCCTACATCTTCAGCAGTGGTTGCATCAGGATCTCAGCCTGCACCTTCACGTCAGCAATCTGCTCAACAAAGAGTATGAGACAAACGGCTACTGGAACGACTGGGTCGACAGCAATGGCGACTGGCTATACGAACCTCAGCGAGCACTCTATCCGGCTGCTGGACGCTGCTGGAGTATTACAATGAAGATGATGCTGTAACAAGCGAACTGCGCGCAAATCATTACGAACTCTTTGGGGTCGTCTTCGGACGGCCCCCTCTGTTTACAGAGTTGCCGGATGCGTGCTGCATGGACAAAAAGCGCAAGCGGCCCAACACTGGGGAAGTGCGGGCCACTTGCAAACACACAGCTAAGAGAGGGGTCAAATTCAGTGCCGGCATCCTTCCGGCATCAACGACTGTTGCACTGTCCCAATCAAGTCTTCCATTCGGAAGGGCTTCGGCAGAAAGGCAACCGCTCCGCGGCTTATCACATCCTCTTTCCGCCAGATCCCAGTGAAGCCAGTCGTGATTACTACTGGTACCGATGGCTTTAAGTTCCGCAGAACTTGTAAAAAACTCAAGCCATCTAAACCCGGCATTTGAATGTCGCTGACTACGAGGTCAAATGCAAGTTTTTCCATCAATTTTAATCCTTGCATTCCATCGTAGGCACAATAGACGACATAGCCAAAACTCGAAAGCATATCTCCAACAATTTCAACTAAATCCGCGTTATCTTCCAACAGTAAAATGCTAGAAAACTGGTTCTCCACTAACGCAGGATCGGGATGAATCAGATTCACAAAACTGTTAATTGTCTCTTGTGAGTACTTACCACGAAGATTGTGCAAGGCCCTCTCATCTGTCGATAGGGAATATTCTTTCAGGAAAAATAACTGGGCCACCTCCAAAAGATGGGCCATTCGTGGCTCAAATTGTGGATTCCGATGCAAGCTTGAAACCAAGCTGGAAGCATAGAGCATAGAAAACGGATGAAGAAATTCATGACCGGGCTGAAACCTCATCACCAGCTCATCCGGCGCCGGTTGATCCAACTCAAGGGAGCTATCCGCTGCACCTAGACGCGCTGAAAGCCGAGCCGCCAAAGCTGCCATCAGCATGAACAAGCACTCACTATCACACTTCGCCAAACGAACCAGGCTATAGGTGTGGTATTGATCGCGCACTTCCGTCGCTAATCCGGCCAGAGACGGGAGTTCATCGCCGTAGCGCCCCGCAGTTATCTCGTCAAGAACCTGCAACAGTCGCTCGTCGAAGTTCGCCTCCAGCGTAAGAGGCGTCTCCAGTTTTACACGCAAGCCATTGGGCTGATAGCGGGATTTCAGTTCTAGCTGTTGAAACACAGGCGCTCCCGGGTCTTATTTTCTTCCATATCGGCTAGCCGCCCTTCTACCTTTGGTCAATACGCAGAAAAGACCCGCCCGCTTGAGGGGCTGGCATTGCCTGGACGAGTTGGATGTAATAGGTTCGAAGGTCAATTCGGAAGAAGCATGAGTATACAACTTGTCGAACACCCGCTCATCCGCCACTATCTGGGTCGTGCGCGGGATCTGAGGACCTCCTGCACAGAGTTTGCGGATCTGATCGAGCGGATCGCCAGTCTAATGGTTCCGACTGTGACGGCGAACTTGGAAACGGAAGCTTACGAGGTGGAAACTCCGCTTGAGCAGATGCGCGCCTACCGCCTCGCCCGTCCCCTGATGCTAGTTCCCATCCTACGAGCCGGATTAGGCATGGTGGATGGCTTCTCGCGCCTATTGCCTACTGCCGCTGTCGCTCATCTGGGTTTGTACCGCAATGAAGAGACCCTTGAGCCAGTCGTGTATTACAAAAAGCTGCCGGCCAGCCTAGCCCGCCACGAGCTAATCGTTCTGGATCCAATGCTCGCTACGGGTGGCACAGCGTGTGCTGCAATCAGCTACTTGAAAGAACGTCAAGCCGCGCGATTGCGCTTCGTCTGTGTATTGGCAGCGCCTGAGGGTGTTGAGCAATTGAGCCGATGCCATCCCGACGTACCGATCATCGGAGCAGCGATGGATCGCGAACTCAATAGCCAAGGCTATATCCTGCCTGGCCTGGGAGACGCTGGCGATCGCATTTTTGGCACCATGTTTTCATCGGATGAGGGATAGCGGCGCATGCTGCGCTGGATACCGCATTTCGACATGAAGCATCGCAGCACCACAAGTGGGATGACAACATGCCTGCTGGCAGTGCTTGTCGTGCTTCTAAATGCGTCCCCGGCTTCGACCTCGCATTGCGCGCCCGACTCCTTGCTAATCAAGACCGTCAATCGTGCGATCGAGTACTGCGTCAGGCAGGATTTTGCAGACGCACAGGCAATTGTTGACTCTCTCGTTGCAGCACGCCCAGATCAGCCGGAGCACTGGCTCTATTACGCATCTGTAATCAACTATCGCATGGTTGACGAAGAGAGCTTTCGTGGCGAGGAGGGCTTTCTAGCAGGGCTGGACAAGGCGCGCGAGTTGGTGGATCAAAGACGCGATGCAGGTGACTCCTCGTTGCTGCTGGACTACATCGAGGGATGCCTGGACTCCTGGTACGCGTATCACGCTACTCGAAGGCAGCAATATCTCCGCGCAATGAGCGATGGCCTGCACGGTGCAAAGCTCCTGGCGAAAGTCGAAGCCGAATGCCCGGATTTCAGCGATGTCCTCCTGGCGACGGGCAGCTACCGTTTCTGGCGATCTGTAAAACTCGGTTGGTTGCCTTTTGTTGGAGACGAGCGGGAAGAGAGTATTGCACTTGTATCACAGGCGATGCATAACGGGTTGTTCCATCCCGCTGTTGCAGCCTCCAATCTGGCGTGGATGCTGATGGAAATGCAGCGATACGAGGAGGCCATCGAGTTATGTGAGAAATGGCTGCAGCAGTATCCTGGAAGTCGTCTGTTTCTATTTCCCTATGCAGATGCGCTCTTGGCTGCACGACGCTTTCACGAGGCCGATGCGTGCTACAACACAATACTTGCGCAGCTTGCGCAGGCAAAGCACAATAACCACGTCAACGAATTCCTTTGCCTCGAGAAGCAAAGCCAGGTTGCTTTGCAGCTTTTTGGCCCGCAAGCGGCATTGGCAGTGGGGGAGCGCGCAATATCGCTTGACGTTTCCAAAGAGAACCGAGACCGCTTCACCGAGCGCTACGAACGTCTTCAAGCGCTGTTGCGCGAGTGTCGGCAATCTCAAGAACAGCCATAGCTTACTCCACGATCATCCTTCCCACACCGCAGAGATTGTGCGCATCTACTTGCTGCACTTGCGCGTTTCCGTAACTATCCAGCAAGGAATATGTAAAGCCTGGTAAGCGGACTTCGAGCCGATAGAGATAGATACCGCGCGCCAGTGTGTCACCGTGATCATTTCGCGGCGTCCAATCCTGAGTGAAATACAACGCTCCACTTCCATAGACATCGAGGCTACAGCGTGCTACACGTCGACCGCGCAGAGTGTAAACGCTCACAATCACCTCATTCATCGCCTCAGGAACAACACCGTCGACGCAGAAAGTGAACTGCGTCTGGGCTTTCACCGGATTAGGGAAATTCACAACGCTGCCAAGTGCAATCGGGCCCTCTTCGACCACATAGAACTCACTTTCGGCATAGCCGACATTGTTGAAACTGTCAAAGGCGCGAAGCCGCAACTCGTGATACCCGGATTCTACTACGGGCAATTGGCGGCTGATCGAACCGGAAGTCCAGCTTCCCTCGTCGTACACGAAATCAGGTGTAAGATCAATGGGCTGTGCTCCATCAAGCACCAGTTCAATGCGATGTCCGATTTCACCCGTAATGTTGATTCCGCTGCTGTCGCTGATCTGCACAATCAGGCTGCTGTTTGGTGCGATCCAGTCCTCTGGCCGCCACTGCGGACCATTGAAATAGACAGCAATCCCGGGTGCCTGTGTATCACTTCGCGGATTCGGATGAAAATCGACTGTAAAGGCGTCGCTGTAGACCACACCGTCCTGATCCGCGTGATCCGGATCGTCGCTCTTGTAGTACATGCGAATCTGTCCATTTCCGGCCATTCCGGAAAAGTCCTTGGGCACGATAAACTGTGCTGTAATACACTGATCCTGAACCGGCAACTGCCCACGGTAGAGTAGCGGCCCAGTCTTGCTGTAGTTGAATAGCACACTATTCTCACCAGCTCCGCCATCTGGTTGATCAAAGATGTACTCGCGTTGAACCGGAGCTTCACGTATTACCACCTGGGAAATCCCTGAGCAAACAGCTTGTCCAGAAGAGGCACTCGATGTTAGCGCTTGTATCACAGCTAGATCCGTCGTCAACAAGGTATCGGACTCAGTTCCGCCAGTAAGGATTTGTGTCACGCGTCCCCCGCCAGCCGGGAATGCTGGACGGAGGCTTGGATCACCCAGATACAAGTACTTGCTACGATTGCTGTCGAAGATGTTCTCATTCTTTGCATAGCGCAGAGCTTCAGCCAGTGTAATCTGCTCTTCATCCGTATCACGACTCCGGAAAAGCTGCGAATACAAAGGGACAGCCATATTAAAATTGTTCGGACCGTTTGTCGGTGCAGCGCCCGCTACTACGGCAATGGCTCCCGCATTGGGTTTGCACATCAGCTCTTGCGACATGGTTCTGCCTGCTGGCTGTGCGATTTCGGCCCACTCACACGCCAATGCCATGTACATGGCAGGATGGTTGTTTGTCGTGATACGTGACAAGTGCTTCGATTGATGAAGGATGTACTCGTGCGACCATGTGTTGATGTTGGCATGCCCCGTATAATTAATCAGGACTGCTCCCGCATTGATGGCGCTCAACAACTCCTGCTCCAGCAGCGGCTTTTCGTGAACCCGAATCTCAGGATTGTAGACGCTTGGATACTCGATCGAATACAGGCGCTGGACATCAAAGGAAGCCGGGACACAGTTCGCAATTAGGCTCTCTGTATCACGACTATGCCGATACTCGCCAACAGAAGCAGTATAGTCTTCTCGGTGCTCGTCATCGGCAACAAACACAAGGTGATTATGCCAGTCGCCTGTGTACTCCCCACTTTCATAGGAGATGATCTTTTCAACGCATGTTTGGGCATCCGATGCGGAGGATACTGGCAACCGGCCAATCGCAAATCGAATCAGCTCCGACTCATCCACCTTGCCAAAGAACTCATCGTACATCACAGAGCCGCTGAACCACGCCGGAAACACTAGCGGCAGTGCATCATTAAGAAGCCCCCGATAGTCGTAATGCGTGTTACCGACAAGAAGCACATAGCGCGCTGGCGTATCTGCTCGAGCTTCTTGCAGTAAGAAATTGCGAACAGCTCCTGGATCTGTGATACCACAGTTGAAAGAACAAAGAATGCTTTCCAGGCTGACCATTCGTGCACTGGTACTAGTTCTGTTGTTCTTGAAGTCAATGAGTGGCTGAAGCGATTCGAGAAGCGACTCTGGTGCCAGCACCAGGAGCTGACTGCTTCCCAGGTCACGAAACAGGTCCGGCATGGCATCCAGGCTAATTCCTTCGGGACGGCGCAAAGCGTTTTCGCGAGCTCCGAAATAGCGTCTCACGCGTCCAAGACGACTATTAGCAAGTATCGGCTCCACGCGATCCACAAACTGCGAAGACTGTATCACAGAAATGCTGTCGAAGTCCGTAACATCCAGCACATATGCATCCGCAGAGTAATCCGAAATGGAGTAGTGATACACGCCTGGCTCATCAGGACTTTCAAAGTGCAGCTCACCTCCAATGAATGCGGGCGGCGTCATGTAGCCCAGCGTTAGCTTCTTCACAGAAACGCGGTCCCCAGTTCCAGAAACCAGGCGCAGGCCAAGACGGTGAACACCGGGGCTAAGGCTGCACAAGTACTCCAAAGTGGCAGAGGGGATAGCGTGAACCGGCTCTCCTAGTGGTACGCCATCGATATCGAACTGCACGAGCTGACTATGAGCATTCAGTTCACAATTAAAGCGTGGTATGAGCTGCAGAGGTCCTTGTATCACTGATGGACAGAGAATCTCGACCTCCACTCTGCCCATGCCTTGCAGTTCATCCCCGAAACACATGCTGGGATCCGTCCCCGTGTAGCTCTTGCGCTCCTGTATCACCGTGCGCCAATAACACTCGTCAAGATACTGGACATCAGTACCACTGCTCATGCCAAGCACTTGCATGCTACGCCCGGGCAGAGCGCCTCCCGCCAGCAGGTAATAGTAGTTCGTATCACAGTATTGATGCGTTTCTGCGTCTAGCGTACCATCGCTTAAATGGTAGTAGGCTTGATCACCATAGGCGTAAAAAAGCAAACGCTCAGTATCCGAAAATCCTGGACTTGCATCGAGCTCCCGGATCATGGGAATCTCGTTCGGTGCATACTGTTGTGCCCTATCAGACATCGGGTCGTTGTCAATCACGCGACCACCATAGCTGTACAGCTTGAAGTTGGATGGATCCAGACTACTTGTCTCCAATCCAAGCGCTGCAAGCATTTCGGCGTCGATGAGGTACAAACCTTCTGCCTTGATGGGAATGCGCAACCATGTGTCACCATCCCATTGAGGAGCGGAAGTACGCCGGAGATTCCGCGCCATGGCCCAGGCGCCAATCTGATAGCCGTTTAGAAACTGGCTGTGCTGCTCACTTTTACTCAGACGGCTATACGTGCCTGAAGTCTGCGCCACCCGTGCAACAAAATCCACTTCGACCCGCAGACTTTGCACAAGTCGACTGCTGCCGGAGTTCGTTCGCAGTAAATTGAGGTCCAGTCTCAAGGCGCGTAAATCGCCTATCTGCACGATTCGCTTCTCAACCAGTGGGTGCGGATTGCGGCCTTGGAATGGACAAGCGTAAACGGCGCCGGGTACTGCGATACTGGACTGTTTAAGGATACGCACTTGCGCATCACATCCGGGCGGCAATGCAATGTGCAGGACGCGCAGGGGTTCCGTATCATCGAACACACCCGGCAAGTTGAGCATCAGCTCACCCTGCTCAGTCGTGTACGCCTTTCCCACATCCAGTTGTAATACAAACTCAATGCCGCTCTCAGTACTACGTGTCAGTTGAATATCCTTGTGCGGACCCCCGATTCTCAGGCCTGTGCTACTCTGCAATGGTGAAGCATGTGATACAAGGAAGAGAGAAAGAACCAGCATCAACAGGCTGACATGTATAGATCTCATCTGCCACCTCTCTTGAAAGCACATCGGGATGAGAAGGAGCAAACCAAGCCGAAACAGCTCCGGCACTGGAATGCATGGACTCATCTTGTAGAAATTCAGCGGAACTCAGTAGCAGTTGTGCAGATCTACTCCACGATCATTTTGCCTTGTCCAGCCAGCGTTTGTGATCCGATCTGGTAGTTCTGGAAGTTACCATAATCGTCAAGGAGTGAATAACTGAAGCCATCAATGCGAAGCTCCAATCGGTACAAGTAAACACCACGCGCCAGCGGATCACCGTGATCATTACGGGGCTCCCACGCCTCGCTGTAATACAGCGCACTTGACCCGGAGACATCAAGAGTCCGGCGTGCTACACGTCTTCCTCGCAGAGTATAAACCGACAGAGTCACTTCGTCCAATGCATCCGGAACAACACCGCTTACCGTAAAGGTGAACTGCGTTGTCTCCTTTACCGGATTCGGGAAATTGACCACTGCAGCAAGTGATATGGCCTCCTCACTGGCAACGTAGAACTCGCTCTCTGCGTATCCAGGGTTGTTGAAACTGTCGAAGGCACGAACCTGGAGCTCGTGTCGTCCAGGATCAAGCTGCGGCAGTTGTTTGACAACCTGTCCACTCATCCAGCTTTCGGCGTCATATTCAAACAACTCTGTCAGATCAATGGGCTGGCCGCCATCCAGGGTAAGTTCGATACGGTGTCCGGCTTCTCCCGTGATGTTGATGCCGCTGCTATCGCTGATTTGCACAATAAGTGCACTGTTCGCAGCAATCCAGTCCTCGGGTCGCCACTGCGGCCCATTGAACGTGACACCAACATCGGGCGCCCGTGTGTCACTCTCGGGATCGGGATTATAGTCAAACGCAAAACCATCGAAATACACGACACCCTCGCCATGGCTATCAGTAGCATCCTGACCGTTGTAATACATACGAATGCGACCATTTCCAGGCGCTCCAGAATAATCAACCGGAACGATGAATCGAGCACTGATTTCCTGATTGGCAAGCGGTTGCGTACCACGGTAGATCAGTGGACCCGGTTGTTCGTAACTCAGGCTGACTCCGTGATACTCTTCCTGCCCGTCGATAGGATCGTACGCGTGAGTCCGACTCACAGGAGCTTCACGCACAAGCACAGAAGCTTCACCTTCTAGCACGGCATTCTGCTGTTCACCAGCGCTCGTTCTTGCTTGTATCACAGCCAACTCGGTCGTCAACAAGGTGTCCGACTCCACATTGCCTGAAACGAGGTGCTCTACAACTCCACTCCCCGAAGGAAAGGCTGGCAAAATGCTTGGGTCGCCGAGGTACAAATAGAGGGCTCGGTTATTGTAACCCGTGTCGTCATTCTTGGCAGCTGCCATTGCGTCAGCCAATGTGATACGCTCGGGGGTCGTTGCGTCATTCCAGTATTCAAACAGGGCACTGTAGATAACTTCCGCCATGCGGTAATTGCTCGTGCCCGTTGTTTTCCTGGTAGCAGCGAGAATACCAACCGCGCCACCGTGCGGCATATTGGTCAGCTGCAGCGGCATTGCCTGGCCGATCGGTAGGTCTATTTCCGCCCAGCTACATGTTGCAGCCAGATAGATCGTGGGTTTGTCGTTGGCCTGAATCAAAGGAAGATGTTTGGACTGGTGAAACACATACTCATGAGCCCATGTTGTGTTGTTGCCATGTCCCATGTAGCTAACCATCGCCACGCCGTTGTTTAGCTCTTCAAGTAGCCGTTCCTCGGCTTGGGGCTTCTCGTAGACACGAATCTCAGGATTGTAGACCGACGGGTATTCGAAAATGTAGAGGCGCCTAGTATCAAAGGCTTCCGGCACGAACTCTTGAATCAGGCTCTCTGTGTCCTGAGAATGCGTGAATTCAAAACTGCGCACCGCGCCGTTTTCCCAGTGCTCATCATCAGCGACAAAGAGCAGACGATTATGCCACTCCCCTGCGGCCTGTCCGCTTTCGTAGACGATCGCTTTGTCGACGTAGGCCTGGGCATCTGCAACACTGTTGGCAGGCAGGCGCCCAAGGCTGAAGCCCAGATGCAGGTCGGCGTCCACGCGCACAAAGAAATCATCCTGCATGTCGTTGCCGATATACCAGGCAGGAAAGACCATGGGCGTAGCACCACTGATCAGATTGCGATAGTCGTAGTGGCCGTTGCCCACCAGTAGCACATAACGCGCAGGTGTCTGCTGTTCATACTCCTGCAGAAGGAAATTGCGCACGGCTCCCGGATCAACAACACCGCAGTTGTACTTGCGATAAACGTCCTCAAGGCTTACTAGGCGGGCGCTAGTAGCAGTACTACTGTTCTTGTAGTCCACCAGTTGCTGCATTGCATCGTGATACGCATCAGGCGCAATGACAATCAAATCGCTGCTTCCTGCTTCAGAAGCCAGATCCGGCATGGAATCGATGCTCACATTCTCTGGTGTTCGCAATGCTGACTCCGCTGCACCGTAATACAAGCGAGCCCGTCCGAAAATGCTGTTGGCAGTAATTGGTGATACGCTCTGTGAGAAAGAATTGGATTGTATCACGCGAATGCTATCGTAATCGGTAACGTCCATCACGTAGGCGTTTGCCGGATAACTGCTGATCTGATAGTGATACTTGCCCGGATTGCTAGGACTCTCAAAACGCAATTCACCGTCGACAAAACAGGGCTCTGTGTCGTAGCTCAGCACCAGGTATTGCATCAACAGCCGCAGCCCATTGCTGGAATATAGGCTCGCACGTACGCGATGATCTCCACTACTAAGCGAGCGTGTCACTTCCAGAAAATTGTAGACCGAGCTGTCAGCGCGAACCGACGCTCCCATCTCCACGCCATCCAGAGCGAACTGAATGCGCTGAGTCGAGCCTCCCAGTTCGTACCAGAACTCCCAGTCCAGCTTAAGCTGTCCGTTGGTGATTGCTGGACATGAAAAGGTGTACTCATAACTACCGGAACCCTGGAACTCGTCGCCGTACCAGTAAGCGCTACCTGTATCCGCAACATTCTTGTGTTCTTGTATCACACCGCGCCAATGGGCTTGTTCAATCGTTGTTGCTCCTGAAACAAACCCGGCTTCCAGCTCGTCCATAACAAGACCCGCCTGTACACCACCCACAAGCAGGTAGTAGTAGTTTGTGTCGGTGTAGTCGTGGCTATAGTGCCGCAGGGTTCCATCACTCAGATTGGCAAGTCCGTGCGTGCCACGTCCGTAGAAAAGGAGCCTCTCCTGGCCACTGAAGCCGCTGCTCAGATCCAGCTCGCGAATCATCGGCACTTCATGCGGATCATACTGCTGTGCTCGCTCAGAAATCGGACTTACGTCAATCTGTCGACCACCATAGCTGTACAATTTGAACGTCGTCGGATCGAGGCTGGCAGGATCAAGCCCAAGAGTGCTGAGCATGGAAGGTTGTATCACATACAAGCCTTCCTCTGTGACAGGAATACGTAGCCATGTGTCACCGTCCCACACCGTTGCCCCTTCGCGCAACAAGCTGCGCGGCTCAGCCCACGCCCCAATCTGATGTGCATTCAGGAAGTGCATACGTAGCTCATCGGGCCGCAGACGACTGAGGCTTCCGGGTGATGCGACGGCTCCTCGCTCAAAATCCACGCGCAGATGTAGCTCGCGAACAATACGACTTGTACTCGAGCTGGTACGAAGCAGGTTCAGGTCAACTCGCAGCTCACGCAAGTCATCGAACTGTGTCACACGCTCAGACAGTAACGGCAGTGGATTCTGCCCCTTGAACTCACAACCGGACACAGGTCCAGGCAGCGTGTAGGAAATCTGATTCAGCAAGCGCAGACGCGGTGTAACACCACGCGGAAGTGCAATATGCAGTGAGCGCTGCGGGTTGGTTTCTTGACCAACGCCTCGCATGCGCGGAAGATAACCGCCCTCCGCATCGGCAATGGGATCCTCCACCACCAGACGAAGCACAAACTCCACACCGCTCTCGTCACTCTGCAGCAGTTGCAGATCCGGATACAAGCCACCGGCTTGCAGTTGCGCTGCGTCTGCTGTTGCAAGCGCACGCCCATGCAGCAGAACAAACAGTAGCGTCAGCAGAATCAGTATGGGGCGACGGAAGGATTGCATGAGAACACCTGTCTTGACTCTGTATCACAAACCGGCGAAAGCGCCAGAAGGCACCGGAGTGTCACTCGTCAAGATGGGAAATCGTCTCCGTAAGCGGGCAGGAAAGCGAGCGGCCCCCACGGTTGCTCTACGCGAACTCAGAAGACAAGATCTGCAATTACGGGCAAGTGATCCGACCCCTCGAGCTTCAGCACTTGTGCAGACTTCACTTCCACCTTTGGCGTGACAAAGATGTGATCCAAGCGCACTCCAATTCCCTCCTCAACGGTATAGGTTGGCGTAAACAGCTCAGCAAACGGGAAAGCATCCCGCAGGCTGTAATTCATCATGCGCCAACTGGCCGAATAGGGAAAACTGTTGAAGTCGCCGGCAACAACAAGCGGTTCGTGGCGGAGGCTGTCCAGTGATTGCAAAAGATGCTGCGTCTGAATGGTGCGCAAGTTGGTGCCGAAAATCTCGCTGCTCTGAATGCCAAAACGCCGGATGTCACTATTGGGCATGTGAACCACCGCAAGATGGATCTCGCGGCCCTCGACATCGAGGGTGCTGACTCCGACAAGACGGCCTTCGCCCAGGGGTCGCAGGATTTCCTGCCAGCTTCCCTTGATCGGATAGCGGGAGAGAATGGCCAAGCCCATCGTGGCGCTTTTCCCCATCCCATCGGCATAGCGATAGTGCTTCACATACTGCAGATTCCCACGCAAAGCAAGCGCACTTTCAGGATTAAGCCCCCAGTGTCTCATCGGATACTCTTGAAGCAAAACGACATCGGGATTCGCCAGCAGAATACTCTCGATGATCAGGCTCTTGCTTTCGTGATCATAGCGATCATGCAAACCATGAACGTTCCAGCTAAGTACGCGCAGCGGCTGCTCGCCTATGGCTTTCGGAAAATGAAGCAGAAAGTGCCCCGCCCACGCTGCAACAGCCAAAACAATCAGTAGGGGCAAGATCCACAGCAGCTTCTTCACAGTATGATTTCCTCTTTCGCATTTCCTTGGCAAACAACTCCATCCAGTACGCAGGAGTCCACCAATTCCCCTCGCCACTCTGCATTGGTCCAGACTACGGAATTATGCCCAGGCCCTAAAAGCTGGCTACCTTCCCCGATACTTAGACCGCTTTCCGCGTCAAAGCGAGCGCTTAGTGCCAAATGCCCCAGCAGGTTCCGATAAGCCGAATTCATCCACAAGCTCTGATGCAAACTCAGGTAATCGCCAATGCGACCGATGTCCACCCAAAGGCCCAAAGGCTCATCGGCTCCGCGGATGCCGACGCCATCGCGTAGTGCTGCTTCGTAGCACGGAATAATGTCCGGCTGTGACCACTTTTCCACACGTCGGCGCATGGGCTCGCTCAGCAAATGAATGCCGGTGAAACCTCGATTTGCCTTTGCGGAGTGTCGAAAGCCCAGCACCTGCCCAGCTTCAAACTGAAGCACATGCGGCTGCCCGGAAAGCACCAGGCTCAGCTCGGCGCCGGATGCCGCGTGCTCCTTGGCAAGCCTTGCCAAATTGAAATCATGAATTACATCGCCATTCTGCACCAGCACGGGACCCGGCGGTAGATGCTGCAGCAGATTACGCAATCCGCCACCCACTCCCAGAATCTTCTCCTCGAATACCACGCGAAGATTCAACTCCGGAAACAGGGTCCGCTGCTCGTCCGCCCAGGCCTGAACCTGTGGTGCTAGATGATGAGCGTTGATTGCAATGTGCGAGCAACCGGCCTTTCGCAATTGTCGCAAACCGAAGTCCAGCAGCGGAATGCCGTGAAGGGGTACAAGCGGTTTGGGCCGTACCAGCGTAAGTGGGCGAAGACGAGTGCCATGGCCGGCAGCAAGCAAGATTCCGTTCATTGTCGTCCCGGTTATCGGATTTTCAGCGACAGCAATCCGACAAAGCCCAGAATCAGTGCGATGATCCAGAAGCGAATGACCACTTTAGTCTCCGCGACGCCACGATGCTCGAATGTGTGATGTATGGGCGCGCGGTAAAAGATGCGGCGCCCCAGCCATTTGATGCCGATTTTCTCCTGGATGAGCACCGAGGCGCCCTCCACCACGAAAACTCCGCCGACGATGAGAAAGAGGAATTCCTGCTTCAGCAAGATGATGAGGGTAGCCAGCACGCCCCCCAGAGCCATCGACCCGGTGTCGCCCATGAAGACCTGTGCCGGAAAGAAGTTGTACCAGAGGAAGCCCAGACAGGCACCGATGACCGCGCCGCTAAGCACCGTGAGTTCACCCACGCCGTGGATGTAATCGAACTGCAGGTACTGGCTGTAATTCGCATTGCCAATGACATAGGCAAAAATAGCATAGACCGTGAAGCTGATGGCTGTCGGTACGGTAGCCAGGCCATCCATACCGTCGGCGAAATTCACGCTGTTGCTGACCGCCAGCACCACGAATACCACGAAAGCGCCGAAGGCCCAACCGAGATCCAGAATGGGATACTTGACGAAGGGCAGCCAGATGTGCGTGCGCATTCCAAGCGGCAGAGGCGAATAGTCGGACATCAGCCAGGCGGCAAAAATGACCGCGAACAGGGTCTGCAGCAGCAACTTGGCGCTCTGCGAGAGGCCCGCGGCTCCACCCCCGCCGCGGATCTTCATGTAGTCGTCCAGAAAGCCGATGCCGCCGAACCAGAAGAGCGCGGCAAGTCCAGCCCAGGCAAAGGGACTGTCGAACTGACACCACAGCAGGTAGCCGACGGAAAGCGCAGCAATGATGATCAGGCCGCCCATAGTCGGTGTGCCGCGTTTGTTGGAGACATCGACGATTCCGTAGTCCTCGACAACATCGCGCATGCGCTTGCGGTGTAACACGCGAATCAGGCGCGAGCCTAGCAGCAGGCTAAGCGAGAAGGTCGTCATAGCCGCCATGACGGTCCGGAATGAGAGGTAGCTGAACAGACGCAGGAAGCCCGGACCCGCCAGATCCTCCCGCAACAGATCGGCCAACCACTTCAGCATTGCTCTTGCTCCTCGATGACGCGGGCAAGATCCCGCATGCTCTGTTTCAGGGGAAAGCAGGGTGTAAATCGCGTGGAGGTAACCAGCACATCCTCCAGAATCGGACGGACTTCATCGCCCGGTAAACGACCGCAGCGCACGAGTTCCAGCAGAGCCAGCACCGCCTGCTCACGCACTTTGCTATTGACGTGATTCAGCAGTGGCATTAGTGTATCACGCCACTTGCTGGCAGAATCCGTCACCAGCCACCATTTGATGGCCGCCTGCTGTTCTTCAAAATTGCCTTTGCGCAGAAAGCGCTGCAGGTGGGCGCGGGCACGCTCGCCCGGTGTATCACAGCCCAGCTTCGCCAGGCTCTCGATGGCGGCAACGCGGACTTCCCAGTAGCCGTCATCCAGCATTTCTTCCAGGCACCTGCAAACGTCACCGTTGACAGAGCCGATTTCGCCGAAGCTGCCAGCCAGATTGCGCCTTATGAAGCCGTTCTGATAGCGCCGTTCGCCAAACAGGCGCTTTGCAAAGGCAGGTTTGCGCGGATCACGCGCCAGATGCAGCAACAGTGGCAATGCGCTCTCCAGCCGGAGGGCCCCCGCCAGTTTGATGCCTGTATTACGCCGTGACCAATTGGCCGATCCCAGCGCGGCGCCGCAGCGATAGCGAAGATAAGCCAGTTGGGACTCGTCCAGATCTGTTCTTTGTGCCTGCCGAAGCAACGCGAGATCGGACATCTCACTTAGCTGGTCGCTTTTTGCATCCTCTGCCTTGCGAATGGCGGCGGCCGGTAGCGTATCCTCCGCAGCCTGCAAGGACAGCTTCAACAACACTTTCAGTGCATCACTGTGATACAAGTCGCGCGCACGTTTACATATTTGTGCCGTTGCTTGTTTGTTCTGCAATAGATCTGTGATACACGCAAGTAGCAACTTGGCGTCGATACCAGCCACGATGCCTTCGGGGCAAACGCGTGGCTCTTCCAGAATCAATCTGGCGGCCTGCTGTTGTTCCACGCGACGGGCGTTGCGCACCTGGTGATCGCCGGGCAAGCCCATCTTTGGCAGCAGAATTGCCGCCAGGCCACTTCCCAGCACTTCAAAGATGCTTCCCGCACCAGCGCGACAGGCAACCAGATCCGACGCCGCATAGCAGTCACGAATATCAAAGAAGTACTCTCGTGCTACATAGAATTGCTTCAGTACAGGTGCTCCGAGCTGCTCCTGCAGACGCGTCAGTGCCGCCTGATGCTCGCGATCGGCGCTGTAAGCAGTGCCATCTGCCGTGCCGTATGCGTGTATCACCTGGACTTGTTGGTGGACGAGATCGGGCAACAACTCATAGACAGCCCGGTTGATGCTGCGTGCGCCTTGCGACCCACCAAAGAAAAAGACAACAGGCTTCTGTGGATCAAGTCCTAAGCGCTTGCAGGCTTGGGCACGATCCGGAAGCGGATCCAGATCGCCACGAACGGGATAGCCACTCGTGATACAGCGCGAAGAATCAATTCCAGGGCACTGACCCGGAAAAGTCAAGGCGCAACGATCGGCTAGTCTGGCAGCAACGCGGTTCAGTAGTCCCGGTGATACATTCTGTTCGTGCAGCAGAATGCGGCACTTCAGCAAAAATGCGCGGCGCAAGAAGGCTGCCGCAAAGACCGTAGGCGCACTGGCAAATCCGCCAGCGGCAAAGACCACCTGCGGCCGAAGTCGCAGCAGATGTACCGTGGCCGCTAGACAACCCCAGAACAGCACCAGGGCAAAGTGCAACAGCGGCAGTGGCCGCTTGCCTGGAAAACCTGTACTTGGTGCGAAGTAAAGGGGAATTCCCTCCTCGCGGGCAAGAATGCGCTCCTCAGAACGCCCGCGTGTGCCGATCCATGAGACGCTGTGCCCCTGGCGGCGTAGCTCACGTGCTACAGCCAGTCCGGGATACACATGTCCTCCAGAACCACCACCTGTAAAAACGAAGCGTGCTACTCCAGCCATGATGCCAATCCACCCGCCTCAATCCAGTACTGCAGTGCTTCGCCAACACGACGCAACTCTGCGTAACACCTCAGTTCAGGTTCTTCCAGCAGTTCGTTCAAGGTGCGCGTAGCAACAGGCAGATGCAGCAGGAACTGCCGTTTGCCCTTGACCACAGACAACAAACCGTAAGCGCCCAAGGCCTGCATCACGCGATGCACAGCCACAAGCGGCCAACCACGCCGGAAGGCTTCCTCGTCAATCAACTTCAATTCGAGCGCCGCGCGCACGTAGACTTCAAACAGATCGCTGCGCAGCGCAGCGGGCAAGGCTGCATATGGATCACAGAGCAGGGAAGCCAGGTCGTACTGCGCTGGCCCTTTACGAGCGCCCTGAAAATCGATGTAGCGCGCACGCCCCTCGTGCAGCAGAATATTGGTCGACTGAAAATCGCGATAGAGAAAATGCTCGCAATCCAGCTCCAGTACTTTGTTCGCCAGCTCCTTGAACTCGCGCTGCAAGTACTCCGCATCGTGTGTTACGGTGGCCAAATTTGTGACACACCGCTCCCGAAAATAGCCCGACTCCCAGACGGTCATCAACTCGAAATCATAAGGCTTGTTGTGCACGCGCGATGGATCAAAACTCTCGCGCAATGCGTGTTGCATCTGCGCCAGATCACGCAATACGGGTGCATACAGCTCCAGAAGCTGAGACGCCCTTTCCGGCGGCATTTCGTAGCCAGCGTTAGCAACAGCGGGAAACAGCAGCTCCTGCGAACGGATCGGGTTGCACACCGGATGACCGCTGGCCTCCACTTCATCCAGTAAATGCTGGTCGCCCAGATCCTCGACCAAATAGCGACCGTTCGCAAGATCGTCGGCCATTACGTCAGGTCCATAACAGCCCGCACGGCTAAGAAGTCCTGCGACATAGAGAAAGCTGTCGTTCTCGCACAGGCCACGCTCACCTTGCTGTGGCGATGGATTCTCAACCAGCACCCAGCTCCCCGCAGGATGGATCACGCGAGTCATGCGACGATCGCTGCCACCGCCAGCCATAGGCTCCAAGCGGAAGTTCGCTCCTGCCATTGCGTGTTGCGCCAGGCTGCGCTCGATGAATCCGCTATGATCGCTTGCGGGAGTAGTCATTGTCCTCCAGGCGGGCTAAGAAGTGTATCACCGTCCTTGATGAAAGCAAGGTAGCAAATCCTGCGTGCTCGCCTGTGTATCACCAACATCAGCCTGCGATTCCCGCGATCGATGCACTGACCTCAAAATAAACCGACCCGGCTCTTACGAACCGGGTCGGCCTCGATGCTTCTGTTTCGTCCTAAAAGAGGATTCTATTTCATCAGAATCATCTTGTGCGCCTGGTTGAAGTTACCAGCCTCGATGCGATAGACATAGAGACCGGAAGCAACGCGCACGTGGTTCTTGTTCAGACCATCCCAACTAACCTGGTAGCGACCGGCGGTCATCTCCTCATTAACCAGCACAGCCACTTCCTGACCCAGCATGTTGTAGACCGCAAGGCGGACAAAGTCGTTCTGCGGCAACTCGAAATCGATATGCGTAGTCGGGTTGAAGGGGTTCGGATAGGCATTACCCAGCATGTAGTTGGCGGGCAGCACCGCGTCGTTGTTCAGCGCGGCGTGGGCCAGCTCGTTGCTGGTGTTAATGACGTCACCGTTGGTGATCTGGACATTGACGCTCATGTCACGAGTAGCGCGCAGGCGCAGGGTGACAAGCTCGCCGTTGCCGGCATAGCCCAACTCGCTGTGACCCCGGACGGCGCCAGCCAGCAAGTAGGTACTGCCATCGGTACGATTGATGTAGTCCGCACGGCTGTAGTTGCCCAGCAGCATGTGATTCTCAGCAGAGATCACCTGGAAGCCGGGAATTTGCACGCGAACGTCAAAGGCGCGAACGTCTGCCGCATGCAGCAGCTCAACCACGACCTCGACTTCTTCACCAGCAGCAACCGTCTCGGGCAGATCGTTGATCTTGAACTCGGTGTTGATGTTCTCCAGGCCACCCTCACGGTAGACCAGCGGCACACCAACCTCACCAATGTTGGAGTTCACCAGGTTCAGATCATCAATGTAGATGAGATTGTCACGATTGAAGTCGCACAGAACGTTCCAATCGCTGCTGTCGGGCTCGGTGTTGTACGCGTTCTTCACAGCGGTCAGGTCGGTCGCGTCGATCTGATTGTCCGGACGAACCGTACCCGTGCTGTCGGTGTAACCCGCGCAGTCACCGGCTGGCAGTAGCGGACGATAGAGTGTGATATCATTCTGGGTAATGAGGTCTTCCCAAACGGGATCGACATCACCAAGATGGTCACCGTGTTGCACGACAGCATCAATGGCACCAGAGACCCAACCGTCAACGCGCACTGTCACATCGTACTCACCATTGGGCACGTAGGTCAGGTGATAATGGCCGTAGGCATCCAGATTCACCTGGAGACCCGGGGTGGTGGTATCGTCGTCATTGTTGGCGGCAAAGAGCGCGTCCCAATGATCCACGCCGTGGGCGGCACCGGAAGGACGTACGTCGATGTTGGCTACCAGACCCGCATAACCACTCGAGCCAACGCCTTCAAGCTGAACGTTGCCCTGCAGCTCACCACGGGGATAACTCTCCGCACGGGCAGCAGGCATCTGCACCGACACCGGCATGGGATTGGCACCACCGTTGTAGAAGCAGGTGTAACGGTCGTTGGTCAAGTCCTGCTCGAAGAACATCTCGGCAAAGACAGGATCAAACATACCGTCCATACCACTACGCTTGGCAACCAGCGCCAGAGTGCAAAGCTCGTTCGTACCACCGTCCAGGTTGGCAATGGCACTACCACTGGCTCCGTACACGAAGTTCAGATGGTGGTGTCCGCCACTCACGTTGCCCTGATCGTTGCTGTTCTCGACAACAAGCGAAGAGCTGAAGTTGGTGGTGTTCACGGTAAAGGGCGCACTCGGCGTTACCAGATCCCAGTAAGTGGTATCGATGGCCATGAAGACAGCGGCTACTTCAGCGGTAGCTACACCGGAATTCGGGTAGATGCTGAAAGTCACAGTATCGGCCTCGACAACGGTCACGTTGTACGGCAACACGCGGTAGCCGAACTCGGTGGGACCGGTTTCACTAGTGATGGAAAGGCTACCCGGTGCCTGGAAGACGATGTCGGCATCATCCGGCGCGATACCGGCACCGTTCTGATTGATCACCAAGTAAACGTAGTACTCACCCTCGTTGGTCATGGCAGCAGCAAGCGACTGAGCGCCACCGATGGAGTTACCCGTCATCAGGTCGGGACGGAAATCGTAGGAACCGTCGATGGAGGCTCCAGCAATTTGCACCTCGTTACCAACCGTACCGTCGGTGGAGTTGATCACCCAAAGGTCGTTGGAGAGGTCGGCCAAACCAACCACACCCGTACCATAGGTTCCATCGAAGGTGCTCTCGCCACGCATGTCCACATCACCCAGGAAGAGGGTAATGTCCTGCGCACCAGCAGCTTCACCAAAGTCCCAAGCAAATTCCCAGGAAACACGATAGGACTCACCCCAGCCGACAAAGCCACCCAGATCAGGCGGGTTGACGACAAAGGCGTCCGGCGCGTTGTTACATGTCAGCAGGGCACCCGTCAGGTCCTCCGCAGCAGTGACGACGTAATTCGCGTCAACGCTGGCGTAGGTGCAAATACGGGAGAGCGTACCACTGGTGATGATGCCGTACAGGACAAGGTTGTCGGCAGCAGCAACACGAGTGTTGATACTGGCACGCAGTGTCTCATCCCATGCCCACATGTCGATGTCAACGTTGTTGTTGAGCTGGTGGTCCGGATCTTCCCGAATGGTAGAGGAATAGATCAGCTCACCGTTGCTAATGTTGTTGTCGGCGCGAGTGGTCGCATTGGTCAGGGTTGTAATCGTGGACTGATTGAAGTCAGCCAAAGCGTCCGTATCTGCATCCAGATAGAACGAGATGTAGCTGTTCTGATCAGGATCGCGATCACCGGCTACCGTTGTACCCCAGTTGACGTTGAAGTAGCGGTTCACATCCGGACGCAAGTCAAAAACCAAACCAGTTGCAGCGTCAAAAGTGTATGCGTCTTCAATCACCAACAGCGGACTGTGGCGCACGAAGAGACGATCGCTGGAAACGTCCACATCCTGGTGGTAACCGTCGTTGGACACCACATAGATGTAATAGTCGCCAGCGGGCACGAAATCGTCATCACTATCGTAGATGTCCCAAATCGTTGAAAGATCAACGTCCTCTTCCAGGGAATCCACAATAGCGGTAGCTCCCGTCAGTCCGGTAACTACGTAAGTACCAAAGGCACCCGTCAGCTCGAGGTTGGCCTCGGTCAGGGTACTGCTGGTGCTGTAGTAGTACTGCACGTTGGCGTTATGATCGAAGTCGATGGTCTGCAGGCTCCAGGTCACGGTCTCGGAACCGGCACCGTTCTGCGTACCATCGTCGACCGCCAGCAGCAGGCCGCTATCCAGGTAGTCGTCATCATTGCTGGTAAAGTCTACCGAGGTGTCGGCGCTGTTGGGATCGTCCTGATCCAGGTCGTTGGTGGGATAGTGGAAGACGCGGATGGGACCGGCCCGTCCGATAGCCTGATCACCCAAGTCCTGGCAAGTGGCGTAAGCGTAGTATTCCACCGTATTCAGGGTTACGTCCCAGTCGTTCAAACCACTCGTGATGATGGACGGCGTCTTGTTGCCAGCTACGGTAGTGTAGTAGAAAACGGGAACGCCCGAGGAATCCACCAGGGCGCGGAATGTACCTTCCGCGTCGGTGACACGCACCAACTCGGAGTCCACGCTCCACCAGAGCTGCACAAAGCCGCTCAGCACGCTGTTGTCGTCGGTAATGGTGAAGTCGAAATCGAAATCCCAACCACCGTCGCCATCGGCCAGATCGGTGCTGTCGGCGCCGTTGGCAACCGGAGTGTCGAAAGACACACTCGGTCCCTCGAGGGCCAAGAGACCGGCCGTCCAATTGTCGCCGTTCAGGTTGGCCGTACCGGCGATCGCAATGTTGCCGGTATCATCCAAATCAACAACAACTGTAGACGCAAGACGCACAGCAAGCACACTGAAAACAATAGTTTCTGCCGCAATCGAAGGACCGCCAGTGATTGTGCAACGCAGTGTTTGATCATCCGGAGTAGTCAGCGCGACACCCGTGATGGCCACGCTGGTTTCTGAGACAACGCACTCTGACAATACCCATTCGTAGTTCGAACTGGGTAAAGAGAGCTCAATGGTTTCGGTAGTAGCGAAATCACCGCCGGCAGCATCTGTGACGGTCAGGTCAATGTTTCCCGCTACTGCTGTCAAATCTGTCCAGCCGTAAGGACCACCCGTAGTAAGATACGCAAGCGTAGCAGCGTTGAGCGTATTATTGGTGGCCTGAGCCCTGGCATCCCTTACCCCCATCAGCAAAGTCAGGATGACCAGGATAGGCACGGCTGCCAGCGCGACTCTGGGAATATTGTTTTTAGTTCCCATGTTTCCTCCGCAGGCAATTTACCCTTGTTGAAACTTGTCCTTTGACCTTGCAGGGAGAGTGCAAGGACGCCAGAGCATCGATCGTAATGTATACAGAAAGCATAAGAGCCAATCTCGCTTTGATCCAGGCGCGTTCTCACGCCGCAGGATTACGCTTGTCCTCCTATCGGCAGGAAATGAGAACTATCGAGCGAGCTTGAAGCTATTTTGCTCGGGGCTCGGGGAGCAAGGATCAGGCCAGCACGACTCTCGCGTCACAGTGTGCTGAGATCAAAACCAAACTTCACGAGTTATCAGGATCTTCCGGGGACATAAGGCAGAGGAGGAATCTCGCGGGCAGATTCTGCAGGGCTGCGAAGTTCTGAACTTCGGGAGGCATACAGCTACGAGAAGGGCGGACTTCCTGCTCCAGCAGAGGCCTGGAACAGAAATCAACCCGTAGACAGGAAGTGGCCGAACACCGATATCGAGGGATAAACGTGAGCAGGACTGAATCTTGCAGGCAGCAAAAGGAACACTGTGCTCTAAGCTGTCGAGGTTCCGCTTGCGGCTTGATGGAACCGCGGCAAAACCCTATTCTATGGCTCGATTTCTAAAGGAGTCTGCCGTGATGAAGGCCAATCCCATCGAAACCATTCTTGATTACTTCGCTGAGCTCGATTGGGACCATCGTTTCTATCCCGAGGATGGATCGGTGGACGCCTCCTACGCCGGGGACAGCGGCACATGGCAGTGTCGCGCAGTCTGGGACAGCCAGGCGGAAATCTTCTGCTTCTACTCCTTTCTGCCCACTACCGTGCCCCTGGAGCGTCGCTACGCGATGATGGAGCTGATTACGCGGCTGAACCTGGGTCAACGCTACGGCGATTTTGAACTGGACATGGGCAGTGGCAGCCTGGCCCTGCGCACCTACCTGCTCTGCCGCGAATTGGAGCTGAACCCGCCGATGCTCTCCGATGCCGTCATGGGCAATCTGGCGCTGATGGACGATCACCTGCATCTGCTGATGAAAATGATCTACTCGCAGATGACGCCGCTGGAGGCCTGGGAAGAGGCCATCAACGACGAGGAAGCGCGCTTCGGCAAACTGCCGGGCGGCGAGGACGACTAAACACGACACATCATTCTGTGATACAAAAGCCCGCTCGGAAAGGAGCGGGCTTTTGTTGTTTTGCGCAGTAGGAGTCGCTTCCGGTACCGGGCACAAAAGTTCATGCGGGAACTGCGCCTAAACGGGCAAAAGCAGCCCCTTGTGTCTGAGTGCAAGAACAGGCCGATACCGGGAGTCCGGAAGGAAGCCAAAAGCGGAAACCGCGAGGCGGCTGAAGCGTGACCCCGGCAGGGGGGCGGGTGGTGGCGCATAGCGGCAATTGCAGCTGGGCGGAGCAAGAAAAAGGGCGCCACACGGGCGCCCTTTGTAATCCATAAATCGCCAGCCTACTCGGCCAGCAGCTGATCGAGAAACTCGTGCGTCAACTTGCTGGGATGATCGTTGAAGACCAGCTCACCCTTCTTGTTGTACACCAGCGAGCGCGGAATGCTGTTGACGCGGTTGACCATAGCCAAATGCGCCTCCTGGCCGCGATCTTCAACGTACACGGGGAAGGTATAACGCGAATTCTTGGAAAGCCAGCCCTGCACGCGCTCCAGGTTGTCGCCGTGCCAGGCGGTATTGACCACCATCATGCGAAAGTCCGGGTTGTCCTTGTAGTGCTCCCAGTGAGCCTGCACAGCGGGCATGCTTTGAATGCAGGGACCACACCACACACCCCAGAGCTCCACAAAGGTCACCTTGCCCGTAGTCAGTCCGGCCCAGTCCGCCTGGGACATGGGCATCACTTCGCCCGGAGCGGGTTCGGCTGCAGCAGCGGCCACGGTCTTGTCCGCAGCGACTTGGCCTTCCTGCTTCTGCTGGCCACCACAGGCCGTCAGGAACAGGACCATCAGGATCACAACCGCATGGGTCAGCGTGCGCATGGCTCTCTCCTACTTGTGCCGGTCAATCATCGAATTGATGAAAGCCTTGTTCTGCAGACCAATGAACTGGTCCACCTTCTTCCCGTCCTTCCAGGCGTGCACCTGCGGCACCGACATGACTCCGCAGGACTGTGCCGCTTTGGGGGCGTCCTGAATATCCACCATTCCAATGCTGACATCGTCGCGCTCGGCGGAAATCTCACCCAGAATGGGGTGCAGCTTCTTGCAGGGTCCGCACCAGGTGGCGCTGAAATCTACCAGCACCAGGCCCGGCTTTGAAGTGAAGTCCTGGAACTCCGCATCGGTGATCTTGGGCAGTTCAGCCATTGTTTTACCTCAATTGTTTGCGAAAACCCGCCTACGCGGCACACGGGGCTTTGTTCCCGCAGGCAATATTTATCAGTATAAATATTTCCAGCGTTACTCACCACTCAGGCCAGCCAGCAGCTCCTCGGCCGCCGGACGATTGAAGGCCTGCTCGTCCCAACTTGACAGCGCCTTCTGCAGGTGATAGCGCGCGTCTGCGGTTCGGTTCGCATCCTTGAACAGGCGACCCAGCTGCCAGTGGCTGTCGCCGTGGTCCGGCTTCAGCGCCAGCACGCTCTGGAAGAACTTGCGGGCCTCGTCAGGTCGCTTGACCTTGTTCAGCATGATCATGCCGCTGTAATACAAGGCCAGATAGAGGCGCTGATTCTGCGTGAAAGCCTTGCCGAAGCTCTTGAGCGCCGCTTCTTCGCGATCGCTGGTGTACTCGATCAAGCCCAGCTCGTAATGCGCGGCAGGGAAGTTGTCCTGAATCTCAATGGCCTTGCGAATGGACTCTTCGGCGCGATCGTCGCGGTCCTGCTCGCGCAGGGCCTGGCCAAGGCGGAAGTTGAACAGCGGGTTGCGCGGCATCATTTCAGTCGCATTGCGGTACTCTTTGACCGCCAGCTCGGTCTCGCCGTTCTGCAGCAGCAACTCCGCCAAACCATAGCGGATGTTGGGATCGTTGGGCAGACGCTCCTCGAGCTGAATCAGGCAGTCGATGGCGCGATCGAGATTGCCTTGAGCCACGTAGACCTGTGACAAGTCGTAGAGAGCGCGATGATTGCTTGTATCACGCGAGGTCAGCGCCTCAAGATGCTCGGCGGCCTTGTCCCACTGCTGCTCGCGCAGATAGTGATGACTGATCAGCAGGCGGTCGTCGTTGTTCTCCGGATCCTCGGCCAGCGACTCTTCGAGCTCCTCGGCACTGGCAGCCACCAAAGGACGGCTCTGCTGCATGTGCTCAAGACGCTGCTGAGCTTCGGGGAACTCGGGCTGCAGTTCCAGCGCGCGCAGCAGAGCTGCTTCAGCCTCGTCATTGCGCTTGAGGTCCGCCAGCACCAGTCCTTTCAGGAACTGCGTACGGGCATCCTGGGGCTGAAGCACTTCAATTCGCTCCACAACGGCCAAACCGTCTTCGAAGCGACGATTGCGATTGTACAGATTCGCCAGACGTCCCAACGGAGCTACATCCTGCGGCGTCAGCTGTTGCAGTCGCTCATACCAGGACGCGGCGGTCTCAACCTCGTTCGTCGCATCGGCAATCTGGGCAAGAGCGGCTACGGCTTCCAGCAGCCCCATCTGCAAACGCGGATCACCCGGCTGCAATTGGCGCTCAGGATCGATCAAATCCACAACGCGCTCAAAGGCTGCCCGTGCCTCATCAAAGTGCGCCTTCTGCTGCAACGCCACGCCCTGCAGGCTGTACAGGCGCGGATCGTTATCGCGGCGGCTCAAGAGGTCCTGCAATGCAACGAGCGCATCCTCGGGCTCACGCAGCATGATGTTGATCTGAGCCAGGCGTAACCGGGCGCCGTCATTCTCACCACCGTCGCCCAAAGCTGCCAGCGAATCGCGCAGATCGTTGCGGACCTGGATCACTTCGCGCGGATCACGGCTCAACTGCTGGCTGGCGCTAAAGGCGCGGCTCAGCTTGAGCGAAGCATCGTCTGGGTGCGCGGCAAGCAGCTCATCGAGAACGCGCACGGCATCGTCGAAACGGCGATTGACCAGGTAGGATTGCGCCAGGCGACGCTTCAATTCCTCGTCGGTGGGATTTTGCTTCAGGGCTTCTTCCAGCTCGGCAGGATCCTGCACCGGCTCGGCGGCGTCCGTATTCTGCAAGCGGGCCAGAATCGCTTGCGCCTCCGGGAAGCGGGGACGGCGCTTCAGCGCGCTCTCGAGCATGGCGATGGCGTCATCGGTGCGGCCCATTTCGGCCAGCACAGCGCCTTTCTGGTAGAACAACGTGGGATCTTCGGGTGCCATGCCCAACGCCTTGTCCAGCAACGCGAGGGCCTTGTCGTACTCTTTGTTCTCGCCGGCTTCGATGGCCGCCAGGCGACTCAGAGCCCCCGGCTGACGCGGCTGCACGTCCAGGGTTTTGTTCAGTAGCTCAGCGGCACGACTGCGATTGCCGCGCTGGTCTTCCATCTGCGCCAGGTTGAATAGCAGCCCGGCGTCCTCCGGTGCCTGCTCCAGAGCCTGATCGAGGACCTTGACTGCCTCGTCGAAATTGTTCTGACGGGCGTACACCAGCGCGCGCAGGTTCAGCACATCGCGGTCGGCGCGCTCGGCGAGCATGCGATCCAGCACCTCGGCGGCTTCATCGTTGCGGTTGCTGTTCTGCAGGAAGAGGGCGAACTGGAAATTGCCCGCACGGTCGCCGGGGCTCACTTCCAAACCCAAGCGGAAGCACTCTTCGGCCTCGGTCAGCTTGTTCTGGCTCTGCAGAGACATGGCGATGGTGAAATACAGCGGGCCGCGACGCTCGCGAGGAGTCAGATCAATGGCCTTGCGCAGCGCAACTTCGGCTTCTGCCGGCTTCTGCTGACGCAGGCGGATTTGCGCCAGGTGGAACCAGGCTTCCGCGCTGTCGGGCTTCAACTGCAGCGCGCGCGAAATGCTCTCGAATGCGCTGTTCAACTCACCTTTGCCCAGCAGGGCAACACCAAGCGCGTAGTGCGCGTCGGCAAAATTGGGGTCAAGCTCAATTGCCTTGCGATAACCCGCCACGACCTTGGCCAAATCCGGATTTCCCGTACTATGCAGCTTGCGTGTTTCCTGATACCAGCGTGATGCTTTCTCGTTATTGCTCAGACCAGCCATGGTCGCTCCGTATTCTTCTTAGTTCGGTTTGCTTGCCCACCGTCGATTGCGTGTGCCGGCCCGTTCGGGCTCGTTTGCGGCTTACCTGCCGACGGCAAAGACGGACAATATAGTAGAGGAGCTTCAGCCTTGTGTCAGAGAGTTGTCGGAGGGATCTATCGGACACGCCGAACCGCAAGTGCGCAAAGGAGCCCGCCCGCGGATGCAGAACCCGGTCCCGGCTCGCCAGGGTAGTTACGAGCTTGAAGTGGATTTCGCGAAGTCAGCTTCGCTGATCGATATAGCGCGCGCGCGTTGTGGGACCGCCTCGGCTATGGGCTCCCCGGTACTGCGACAGGCGACCACGACAACTCGCCATGTTATCCAGGTCACCGCGCATGGTCTGCAGGCGATTGTGCAGATCCTCGCGCAAACGCAGATCCTGCTCGCGCACATCCTTCAGTTGGGTTTCTTCAAGGCGCTCTGCAAGACGCGGATCTTGTATACGCAAGCCCTGCCACTGACTATGGAGCTCGTCCAACAGCTGACTGCGTTTTCCCAAGGCGCTCTCCAGCATTGCAGTTTCCGGTGTCTGCCCATCGGCGAACTGCGCCAGCAGCTCTCGGCCAACGCGAAGCAGATCCTGCAAAATGGCCTCAACGCGGGCGCGCGATTCACGATCGCGAGTGCTCTCACTACTCATCTTTGTTTCCTCGGGCTAGTTGCCCAACGTATTCAAAAGCTCCTCAGCTAGCGTACGCCACTGATCCAGCCTCTCGCAGAGCTCGTACTCCAGCAAATCAGCCAGCATGACCCAATCCTGGTTCTGCTGACTTTCAATCAGTTCATCCAGCAGCGAAGTCATGCTGTCACGCCATGCCGAAGCATCTTCAAGCGGGAGCTCGGGCAGTGTGTTTGCTGCAAGCGTAGACATTTGTATCACGCCCGTCAGCAGCAGGCGAAGGCCATCAACCACACGCACAAGCTGCTCAACGGCACGCGTCTCTTCTCCGGTACGAAAACGACCGGCGCAGGCCATCACTTCCTGTCGTACCGGATCGACCCACTCCCGACTGGTGGCAATTGTATCACGCACAAGGTCAATGGGACGCATGGAGGTGATCTCAAGTTGTGCAACATCGCGTCGCTCAGATTGGTCTGCCCAAGCACCACCCGTCAGATCCTGTCCGTCTATGGCAATGCGTGTTACAACTTCGCCGCGCTCTTCAATGAGCCGGGCTGCACCGGCTACCAGCTCGTGCAGCATTGGTTGTTCGCCAAGACCAGCCAGCAATTCCTGCTGATCCTGGCCGTTGATTCTAAAATCCATGCGTCACCTCGTTGCTCTCATTGGATGTGACACTCCTGTTCGGTGATACAGTCACACCAAGTTCCCGCTTCATGAACGCTAAAAGATCAGCAATTCGATGGCGGTACAAATGTCGGCTCATCACGGTTTCTCGCGCCCGTGATACAATGCGCGTTCTTTCGTCTGTGTCACGCAGAAGCCTTGCGCAAAGCTCAGAGGCTTCCTCGACACTATGCCAGGCGACACAATCCTTGCCCGGCGTAAACAGCAACTCCAGATCGGGTTGTGCATCTCCAAGGACCAGCGACCCCGCCAGCGGAACGTCAAACGCACGCTGGTTCAGCGCAGTCGGCATCTGGCGACTGGTACAGTTCAAATTGATCAGGCTGCCAGCATAATGCTCCGCAAGACCGGCATAATAGTCCAAGGGAGTAAGCGCGCGCAGCTTCGCATCCAGCGAATGCCAACCCGCGTCTCCGTGCAACACGGGCTCGTAGTCGCGCAGCTCCTGCAGCAGTCGCAGGCGATCGCTCTGCGTCGCCTCCAGAACCAACAGACTGCAGAGCTTGCGTCGTCGCGAAGAGTCAAGCCAGGCCTTCAACCGCGGAAACTCGTGCAACTTCCGCTCCAGAAGCTCTTCGGGAAGCAACCCGCGCTCTTCATGCATGAAAAGCTGACGAAGGCGGCCAATCTCCTTTCGCAGATAAGTCGGCGGAGCAAGATCCCGTCGCCATTTGGCGATGGCTGTCGTGTTACTGCCTCCCACAAAACTCAGGGTGCGGGCACCGTCCGGTCGCACATTCAAGAAGGACGCATTACCGGCCAGGGGTAAGTGCATCACACGGCCAAAGCCCCGCTCTTCCATGAGCGGAATCCAGGCGCGCTCCCAGCAGAACAAGAAGCTGCTATCCCGTGCAACGGAAGCCTCTTCGTCCAGAATGTAGGCCGGACTGTCCACGTACCACACCGCAAGCGGAAGACGGAGGCTGTCCAGCAGATCCAGCAAGCGTCCCTGACGATCAAACCCGATGTGATTCACGCAAAAGACGAACTCGGGTTTGAAGGTCTCAATGGCCTCAAGAAGCCGCTCGAGGAAATCGGCGCTGACCCGCACACCGCGGTGATCCAGCGACGGTGAGATGCTTGCGCCTGCGGGATCAAGCGGAAGCTCATAGACTTCGCACTCATTCTCACGAAAGGCCGTGATACACTCCCTCAGCAGGAAATAGCCGCTCTGTAGCACGAGCACACGCTTCCCCTGCCAAGGGCCACTATTTCGAGAATGGCGGAACAGTGAATTCATACGACCGGGCGGAAGCTCAGAAAGCAAGACCGCTGACCATTCGGGCCAAACTTGATGATAGGCCGGATTGTGTACAACAACGATATCGGGATGCTGCATCTCTAGGCGCAGGCGCATCAACTCGCCAAGCAGAGTTTCTGCCTCGCCCTGCAGTAAAATGCCGGCAGTGTTTGGATCACGCAGGGCAGCAAGCTGATCATCGGTCGGCTCCAAGGTCACAATTCCAGCTAGCTTCAACGAGGCTGCTGCACGTGCCAGATAGCCCAGACCACCCCCGATGATGACCAACAACGGCGCGTCATGCAAAGGAAGCGTATCACACAATCTGCGCGCTTCCTGCTCCGGATCAAAGGCGCTGTGCACGCGCAACTCTCGTTCTGCCAGCGCAAAGACCAGGGTTCGACCCATTATGCGCGCCGGTTCAGTTCTGCATCTGAAATCACGCTCAGGCATGATCAGACTCCCCGACGGGTTGTGCGTGTACCGGTGCAATGTCTGTTTTGAGCAAATGCGCCAGCAAAAGTGCACGATACTCTAGCCGTTTGTAACACAGAAGAATATCACGATTCTCTTGCTTCATGGAAGCGCTCCTCCCAACAGCCTCGCGTTCAAGTCGAAACTGCACCAGTAGCGGTCGTAGTTCCTCGTGTGCTTCGCGCAAGCTCTGCATTGCCTCGTCGAGCTGCTGAAGGCGGTCACCGTGCTGCTGCAGTACTCGCAGGTCTGGTGCTTGACTTGCCAGAAGTCTGCCGACCGACACAAGGATCTGCTGAGCTTTGTTGGCTGCCGACGCAAGAGCGTCAAGCGAAGTACGTGTTACACACTCGTGCTCGCCATTTGCTGAAGGGAGGCCGTCAGCATGACGGCCTGCATCTGTCTCACGCCCCAGAGCCTTTACCCAGACCTGGCGATAGGCACGAGCCAGATGATCTTCCTGCGTTAGTGCGGGGCCATTCACGAGTTGAAGGTCCTGGTATCCCCTTTCATCAAAAGCCACACGCCAGATGCGTAAGGCAGAATTCTCCGGCCAGACATCACCGGGATTGTTCGTATGAAACCCCTGGCGCTGCAACTGCACACCAATTGCGTGACACACGCTATCAACATCAATCATCTCGCGACACATCACATGTGGGCAATGAGTATGGTGTTGACAGGGTCCGCAAGAAATCATGGTTTGTAGCACGAGGGCGCCTTCCTGTCGCGGAGCCGTTACCGCCGGATGCGCAGTGGCAAAAAACAAGCCCACAATGGGTGTTCCCTGCGACGCGGCGATATGCGCAGTGCCGGTGTCATTCGCCAGAAGGACAGAACCCAGGCTACAGAGCGCGACGAGCTGCGGCAGTGTAGTGGCACCGACCCAGTTCGCGATGTCGCAACCCCGTGTTTCCCGAAGAAAAGCATCTGCCATAGCCGACTCGCCTGAGCTACCAAGCAAACCGACCACGGCTCCCCACTGTGCTGTGATGCGCCGTGCGACCTCGGCAAACCTCTCCACAGGCCAACAGCGGTCTTTCTCGCTTGCTCCCAGCTGCATCAAAACAAGTGGGCGGTGCTGCTCTGGGGATACACCACAGCGGCGCAACTCCTCTTGCGCCCACTCCAGCGCATCCTTCGGGGCCTGAAGCTCCAGACTTCTTCCCTCGTGTGCACTAAGCCCCAGCGCTTCGCGATAGACATCCACCAGATTGATAGCGGCCTGTCCGCGCAGTCCTGTCATGTTATAGAAGTAGCGCAGCCAGTCGTTGGATACGAGCTGTGTACCCATTGCATCCACCTGCAGTCCAAGTGTTCGGTGTGATTTGAGCAGCCTGCAGAGCAGAGCAGAATCCCTGCTGTGAGACAAATTGATCAGTGTGCCACTTGCGTAGGGTCTCAGCTGCTGAAGCCATTCTCGATGATACTCCCAGCCTTCGCGAAGTGCATTCTGTGAGAACAATGAGCGCAGGCTTTCAGCCTGATTCCAGACAAGAACGTGATCCACAGAAGGAATCATGTGTGCCAGTGCTGCGTACCTATCTGCCACAACTAGCGCTATGCGCGCATTGGGTGAGCGTTGTTTCAACCCTCGCAGCAGAGGCGTGGTCTGCACAATGTCACCCATGCGGGTGCAGCTGAGCACCAGGAAATCAGCCACGGGTACGTTGCTCCGTTGCCACCTGCTGTTGCCGTTGCCTTGCCCAGTCGCGAATCTCGGCCATGTATAGCAGTAGTGCCTGGTTGTCGTCCAGCTCTGGTTCACCTTCGCGAATGTACTCTGCAAGGGCATCTATCTCGCGCGGTATCTCTTCCGGAACGGTGCTCAGGAATTCGCAGAGTGCAGGATCCAGATCTTCACAACTGCAGCGGGACACCGCCCGCGGGAAGAAATCGGCCTGTTGCAACAACATCATTTCGAGCATTTCGGCCATGCGACGGGTGTAGGTATGCGAGCGTAACACATGCTGACGCCCCTGTGCCGCAATTTCAAGACGCAGATCTTCGTGCTTACGATAGTACTCAAGCGCTTCGCGCAACTCACTCAGAGTACTGTAACACACTAGGTCTTGTCCCGGAATCAACAGCTCAGGAAGCAGACTACGCTGATCAACAAGCTGAAAACCTCCGCAAGCCAGAATCTCGAAGGTTCGCGGATTCACAAAATCCCCGTGCGGATTTACACCCCCGTGATACATAGAGGAGTGCAAATTCAAGTTGAACCTCGAGCTCGAGAAAATCCGGCGATTCTCTTCCGGTGTTGTGCGACGTCCCTGTTCCTGCACCATTTGCCACGTGGGTAGCCTGGGATTCCACTCACTGCCCCAGATCTGCAATCCCTGGTCGACCAATCCACGGAAGAACTGCTCGCGGTTGTGATACCCGGCTCCGATGAAACTCAACTCATGTGACACACCAGCTTGTGGCTCTGGATAGCAAAGAGCAGGGTCAGCACACATGGGCAAATAGCGCACCGGAGCGCGGCTGATGCTCTCGAGCTCCTCAACAAATCGCCCGCGCTGAATCGTCATGAACAGATCAAAGTGACCATGCAGAGCACGCCAATAGTCGAGCGTCTCAAAATCCTCAACAAACCAATACGCTGTACGCGCGCCTTGCTGGCGAAGCACATCGGCAATGCGAGCACTAAATGGACTTTGTGCGATACCAAGGACCAGGTCCGGCTGAAACTCGTTCGCCTCGACCAACAGCATACTACCCAGCATGCCGGTGAACTCCTGCAAAGGCCGCGTTTCGCCCTGGTGTCGGTCAGCAAATTCTGTGAGACATCGCTGTGCCTCGGCCATGCCTTCGTAGCTCAGACTGCGGACTTCGTGTCCCAGCGCCCTGAGTGCTGTAGACACCGATTTTGCTACCGGCAGGCTACCACCATAGAGTGGTTCTACGACGAGTATGCGCAGGCGCAGTGCACTAGCCTGCTGCAATCCTAGCGCACAACGGCGACGAGCAATGAACTCGGGAAACGCCTTTACCCAGGCCGGGGGTTCGATAACAGCAACGATGCCTTCTGGTTTTACAGGAGCATCTTCGTCAGGTGACACAATCACCAGGCGGGGATCCTCCAGTACATCTGACGCAGACCAGTGCTGTAGCGCCAACCGCAGCATTCCCAGACAGGGCGGATGCAATTCCACACGTGACACATTTGTTGCCAGTGCTGCACGCACAAGATGACCGAGTCCATGACCAAACAACACGATGCACTCTGCTGGTCGATCCTGAAGCGCCTGTTGCACAAGGCGCTCGGCTTCCCGGTCGGGACGCAGCGGGGAAGCCAAGGATTGTCCGTTCAAATGGAATCTGAGTCGTTCACCTTGCACGTCCACTGCGGCTGCAGCGGGCGGTGACGCCGTTTCCAGCAATTGGGCTAGATCGGGCCACCGCCCACTAACGAGCTGCATAAGGTTCATCGCAAACCTCGGTTTCACCCACCAAATCGAGCGGGTCGATACCACGGTGTGCACGCACACCTTTTCCTATCGGGCCGGCAGTCTGACGCAGCCGGTATACCGGCACCAGCACCAACCACAGCTGGGGCACTGTCTCCCCACAGTACTACCCAAGTGTCGTTGGCCGGACCAGCGACCCAATATTGTTTGCCCTGGAACACGGTCCGCATCCTGCCTGGTGGACCGACCACATTCCGCGCGTCAGTAGTTTTCATTCCGGCTCGCACACAATTCGCGAATCACTCCGCGACCTGTGTTACGGGCGCAAACAGTTGAAAGCGTCGCGCACGCTGCAAGTGCAATCCTGCAGCTTCGCGCCTTCCCATGCTTTCCAGTACACGTGCCTTCAGGCTCAACAGCCTGGAGCACCTCGGCGCGCGCATCAACGCTACGCCAAGCAGGGCATTTGCCTGTGCCGCGTTCCCCTGCTGCAATAGCTGATTCACCGCCAGAATGCATGCGGCGGAATCTGCATCACGCCGGGCCAGCTTGACCAGCTCATCCAGTCCTTTATCTCCAGCGGCCATAAGCCCCAACAGTTTGTAAGTGTACTCCTGCAGTTCATTGCTGGGCCAGAACTGCAGAAGCTTTTCCTGCAGGCTCGCCTGGATTCCGTGCAAGGTGCGTTTCTGCATGTGATACAGCAGACCGCGCATTCCAAGTAAACTCAGCACAGCATCGGTTCGTCGTTTCAGGTGATCCAATAGTCCAGCTCGTAGAACCATTGCACTTTGCCAGAGTTCGCTGTACTGATTGCCTTGAGTCATCAAGGCTGTCAATGCATCCAATGCCGCATCCGTATCACCAGCCAGCAGCAGATGGCAGGCAAGGCGCTGCAGAAGATCCGGATTTGCGGGTCGTTGACTAAGTGCATACTGAAGCAACTGAATGGACCACAACGGCAGGTGTAGATCCTCGCTATCTCCGGACCTGACCCCCGCGCACCACACACGGCCTTGTTCTGCCAATCGATCAGCTCGCTGCATCAAGGCGTCCAGCGCTGGAAGATGATCCTGAGGAGAGCTCTCCCACTCATCGAGCACCTGTCGAATCTGCAGAGCTTCGTGACACAAGCCATCAGCGCGAAGCATCAACAGTGAGCGCGCCTCATGCTCTCTGCCATTTCCCCAATGCCACTCGGCGTACTCGACAAGAAGCTCCGGATCCTGATAGGAGAGCGAAAGAGCATCTTCCTTCGTGATACGCGAGAACCGCAAACGAACTTCGTGCTGCGCTTCGTGACGCTCGGCAATGCCGGTACTTGCAGCACGTCTCCAACAGAAGGCCTCTTCGGCCAGCTGTCTGCGAGGTGCATGCTCTCCAGAGCCACGCTGAGTAGGACTGTTCTTTCGGTTGCGCAGAAACCGCTCAAGAATCTCCATCAGCTCGCTGCAGCGCTGTCGTCTGAAGTGGTGCCTGCGCGTGTGGAGCATCCCGGAAGCAGCAATTCCTGCGCGTCTAACTTCATCACTAAGAACGGCACGCAAGGTTCCGATCAGTGTATCACGATTATAACTGAGAAGATCTACGCCTACTCGATAGAGGCGGTCCAGACCCGGAACATTATCAGTCAGAAGACAAGCACCTTCGGAAAGCGCCTCGAAGACTCGAAAATTGATCTCTCCGCCCACCGATTCGTTGACCACGACCCGTGAGCGCCGATACACTTGTCGCATTTGCTCATCATCCAACCAGGAGCTGAAGGGTGGACCAAAGAGCTGCACTCGAAAGTGACGGTTCAAATCCTCCAGCAAATGATATCGCCGTGGACGTAGAGCAGGATTGAAGCTTCCCACCATGCTCACATCAATGTCACGCATGGAATCATCATGATGTGGCAACTTCACTTCGTCCACCGACCAGGGAAGCCATTTCGCATCTATGCCGTGCTGCTTCATTGCATCACACACGGCCAGCTGAGTGCTCAGCACAAGATCAAAGTGCCGCGCATAGCGCAGATGCCAGTCCAAGTGCAGGTGTCCGTCAATGCTGTACCACACTAGTGGTACACGCAACAAACCAAGTCCGGCAGGGAAACGCCTCTTCTTCAGGGTCTCCGTGATCAACACCAGATCCGGAATGAACCCTTCGGGAAGAGCGGCTTGAATGTGCGCGCTGTCGTAGTTCTCTGAAGGTAGCTGGAACTCACAGGCTGAATCAGTACCCACACTGACGACCTCGTGACCGGCTTGTCGTAGTTCCTTCTGGAAAAGAGGAAAGTCGAGCAAGAGCAGCTTCATCGTCCTGAATCCTCTAGCGTATCACGTTCTATGAGCCAATTCCAGCTCGCCTTGAAGCCTAAGGCCGGTTGCGCTCCACGCCACAAACGGAGCTCGCTGTGAGGAGCACCAAGTAAGCTGGCACGCGCAAGCAAACCCGGGCGACAATCGAGCAAGGCATCAACGCCGCCGCGTTTGTAAAGTGCTCTGCGCTGCGCCTGTTGCTCCAGAATTGCAGCCTGATCCTTCATATCTACTGGTACTGCCATCAACCCCCGGTCCACAGAACACATACGAAGCAGTCTGCAACTCTTCGGCTGCAGAACTTCTGTGTCACGCAATAACGCATCGGCTACTCTGGCTGATTCGGCCGGATCCAAGTCGCCTTGGCACTCATAGCTACCACAGTCCGGAACACCTTCCATGCACGGATGACATTCCCGCTGTACCTCCAGCAAATGGGCGCCTTCCAGCCAGGGTCCAGTCTGCGCAGAGTACATGCTTCCGTGATACAGGCCAAGAAGTGGCGTTTTGTGCCAAGCGCCCAGGTGCAGCACACCCGTGTCCTGAGCAATCAGAAGAGAAGCGTTCAACAACTGATTCTGCAGTTCGTCCAATGACATGGTGCCAGCCAGACTACGCACAGCCGGAGAACCGCTACCACTGGCCAAGTGTTGGCAACGTCCAGCCTCTGCACTACTTCCGGTCAACACGATTGAGCGGTGCTGCTGCAACCTTGTCAGTTCGCGCAAGAGCTTGTTCCAGAACATGTCGGGAAGCTGCCGTGACACATCTCCCGACCCTGGATGCACAAGAATCGGACCTATCCCATGAGCTCGTTCGCGCTCAGGTGATACAGGCTGACTCGCCAACACTTGCATGACCTCTACCAGCGGTAGCAGCGCCTGTTTGCGTCCTCTGACCAAGGCATGCAACCAGCGCGTATAGGGGTCACAAGGGGAACCGGCGCCACGCCATTGACCTCGCCCAAGCAATCGGGCGAGAGCCAAAGCAGGAGGGGCATCATTCATGCAGTACACGCGAGCGTAGTGCGGAAAGCGCGAATTGCCACCTTCTACCGCAAAGCGCTCCCGCATCAGGCGTAGCAGTGCCTGGGCACTGTGTGCAACTTCCGCCCACCCATCAAGAGGTGTCACAACCACACGACCAAACAGACTGCGAATTTGGTGTCCAGGATCAAAGGAGCATACCAGATCCACCTCGCCCTGGAGTGCAAGCGCCTTGACCAACGGTAAGGTCTGCACCAAGTCTCCCAGACGGGCAAGCTGAATCACGACTTGCTTCACTGCACTCTCTCCACGGCATCAGATCGCCGTTCTTCTGCGCTCTTCGACCCAGTAGACACTTTTGGAGGCGCACCAAGCGCTCTTGCTACTTGCAACTGAACCCATGCTGTATCACATGGGCGGAATGGGAACTTTCGGTTGAGAACGAAATAGCTGTGATCCACATATGCATTGCGGCCCTGGCTGCGACCCTCGTGATGCAGAACGACGCCATCGGGTCGATATACAACGGCAAGGCCTTCGCGACAGAGCCGCAAACAGAAATCGATATCCTCGTAACAGTTGATAAAGTTCTCATCCAGACCGTGAAGACGATAGTAGTCGGCTCGTCTCACGCCCAAGCATGCACCGGTTACGGCATGCAACTGCAGTCTCACATTTACTGCTGGATGGTGTTCCGGCAACCCACGGTGAATGTGCCACGGCAAGCCTTCCTCGTTGAAGGCCACGCCCGCATGCTGCACTTGTCGATTGCCATAGAGCAATCGTAGGCCAACGGCGCCAACGACGGGTGATGCCAATTCCTCGCGAATGGGTAAATCCCATCCTGCAAGCACTTCGGTATCGTTGTTCAACAGCACCAGGATCTCTCCGCGCGCTACAGCCGCCGCTTGGTTGTTGGCACGTGCAAAGCCGAGGTTCTCCTCATTGCGAATCACGCGAACCTGAGGAAACTCTTGCAGCATGGTTGCCACTTCGCCACCAGAACCATTGTCAACAACGATCACTTCAAATGCGCCGGAAGTGCATTCAAACACTGTCTGTAGACACGACCGGGTAAGAACCGCATTGTCAAGCACGGGAATGATCACACTAAGAAGCCCGGCCTCAGGCGCAGTCGAAGGAAAGAGCGGCTCCTCGTACCATCCCACCGTGTGATACATGCGAAAGAGCATTTCCAGCAGGCGATCCTGCTCTCGTGAAAGCTGCCGTGCCAAACTGCCATCACTGCCGGGAAGCCCTTCCAAAGCGTGCAGATCAAGCTTCTCCAACTCGCGCAAAGCACGCTCAAGGGCAAGAATTCGCCGCGAATCCGGTGGTGTATCCGCAATGCTGACCCCCATGCGCGCCCAGGCTTTTGGAGTAAGCAGTGCAAACATGCGTGCGCTGGCTCCTGCGTTCCGCTGACGTCGGGTGAAGGAGACGTAGTCCATTGGATGATTGTGATACGCACGAACCGAGGCATCATAGGCGAGTTTCAGGCCCAGCTCCTGCTGCCTGCAGGCAAACTCCACATCTTCCCAGGCAGCGTAAGGAAAGCCCTCATTGAAGGCACAACCTGTATCACGCAGCCATTGGGTTGGCACAGCGACAAGACATGTGTAGAAGTAGTTTGCCGGCAGCATAGCACGAGGGGGTAGCTGAGCAAAGGCGAACTGCATGCCGTTACGCTGCACCAGGTCCATTGTCCGGGATCGAGGTAGATCACGAGGCCAATCAACCTGTCCGAGCAAGGCAACGCTTTCGCTTCCCCATGCCCGTCGCGTCTGTAGTAGTCGCTCCAGACAATCTTCGGCTGGTTCAATGTCATCTCCGACAAAGAGAACAAGCTCCGCCGGGTTCGCCTGTTGTAACACAGTGGCGATGCCCACATTGCGTGCACGGGCAGGCCCGCCATTCTCCTCTAGTTGCACAAGCTGCATGTTTAAATGAGGCGTCAGGGCATCGACCTCTTGTAACACATCCACAAGTGGCGGCTGTGATCCATCATCAATGATGATCAGCTGAAAGCGCGATGCCGCAAGCGTTTGCCGGCTCCACGCAAGTAGTGCACGTCGCAAACGATCCGGACGTTGATAAGCAGGCATGATTACAGCCACGCGCTCCCGTGGCCATGGCCGCGACCCATAAGAGAAGGGAAGGGCACACAAAGAAGGCTGATCAACCAATTCGCGCAAGCTCACTGGCATCGTCTCACCACTGCAGATGTAGGCAATCAGGCGCTGCAAGGCGGTATCTTGTTTGAGTACACTCGGTGTGATACGGCCACAAATGCGCTGCGGATGGCCATAGCGTGTTTCAATGACCCAAGGAAAGGGGTAACAACGGTCCAGAAACAAACCATCGGCATAGACTCGCGCTGCATTGGAGACCTCTTGGTCATCTGGGCAACCCAGAGCCGCATCAACCTCCTCCAGCAAAGCGGCCAAATCACCTACTTCCCGAGTAAAACCTCGACCTGCATAGTGCACGTCTCCGCAGCAAATCACACGTCCGCCCCGGCAAGCCATCTCCAAGCCCACAGAGGAAACGTAGACTACGGCTGCGACGGATTGATCCATCAGATCATAGCTGGATCGACTGCTTTCAGGAGGAATGATCTCCAGGTTGGAGGGTAGTCCGCGCTCCCGCAACCAACTCGTGGTTTGGTCGTGAGTGAGATCGTACTCAAGGCGCGCTTCGCCGGGGTGTATGCGCAGACAGAAGTCAATGCTCGGACGTTGGCGACACATTTCGATGATGGCCTGAAGCCACTCTTCATAACCACCGAAACCGCTTCCTCGGGCTGTGACACTGCTATCCCAGCAAACATTGGTAAACACAGCCACCAGAGGACGATCATCTTTGTCACGTGCTTGTGTGTCACGACCAGTGCCAAAATGCGTACTGGCATCACGGTTTTCGCTTCTCCCCCGCAGGTATTCGTCCAACAAGTGAAGATCTCGACACTGTGGTTCGAGCGAAGAAGGGCTTCTAGAGCTTTCCAGGAAGCAGGCTGCTTCTGTATCACTCAGCACAAGAGTATCACGAATGTGTCCGCGCTCGTAGTTGACAACACGTACTCCCGCAGACCGGGCTACAAGTTGAATCACACGCTCCGCGAAGAACAATCCGTTAAGCATGAACACCGTGCTGATGTCGTGATCACGCAAGACTTTGGGCAAGTGGTGTGCTATGCGAAGCGCCGTTGCTGCGTATTCACGTATCACGTCCTCGTGGACCGTTTCTTCAAAACGGCGCATGCTACGTGAGAACCTGTGCAATGAAGGCAGCAGAATTTCACGCAGGTTGACACCACAAATAGTGTTCGTAAGTAACTCGTCTATCGATGTATCACTGAGTCGTAATGCAAGAGCTTGTTCAAACGCTTCCTCAAGCGGCAGCGACAACTCCCTGAAACCCGCCCGGCGATGCACACCCTTTTGCCGCGTAGCACACTGTTCGCAGAAGGCACGGTGACTTCCGGCTTGTTCACGCACAGCACGATCAACACACTCGCACCCCTGAAGAGTACCAGGGCTGCACCCCAGGAAAAGAACCTGGTGTCCGGCAGCGCGCATGGCTTCCGCAACCGTGTGTTCAATCTCGTGATGCAGGGGCCAGTACTTCAGCCCGGGTATGAGAATTTTCATGCGCTAACCTTCTGCACTTCTGCCGTCTCCAGTGCGCCCTTCAACGTGTCACACACTGCATCCAAGTCGGCAAGTTTCAAGTGCGAGCTTGAGGGTAGCGCAAGCACACTCTGATAGGCGTGATCCGCAATGGGGCATTCTCCACGACTGAAGCGCGAGTAGATTTGTGTTCTGTGGAACGGTCTGAACATGCGTCGACTCTGCACGCCACGCCGTTCCAATTCATTTCGCAACGCATCCAGATTGACAAGCTGATCGAAGATTACTGCGTGCAACCAGTAGCTGGCATTGTCCTGCTGATATCCCTCCAGCAAACGTAATCCCTGTTGCTCCAGCTTGAGCCGGTAGTGGGCGTGGTGTTGCCTGCGTGTTGCGAAAATCCGATCGCGTTGCTCAAACTGAGCCAAGGCAACCGCAGCTTGGAGATTGCTCATTCGCAGGTTGAAGCCATAGTCTTCTGGTTCACTGGCACTGCTGGGCCGACAGTGATTCGCCCAGCAGGCAGCATCGGTAACAACACCCGTATGACGCGAGAGCAACATACCGCCGCCACCACCAGTGATCGCCTTGTTTCCATTGAAAGAGATAATGGATGCATCACCAAATCCACCGGTCGGTGTAGTTCCCACCGTGGCACCAAGCGCCTCTGCATTATCTTCGATCAGTACAAGCCCATAGTCGCGCGTGATACTGCGCAGCTCTTCAATGCGACAAGGAATGCCGTAAATGTGCACCGCTATGACACCGAAGACGCGGCGGCCTGTTGTGCGGTCAAAAACAGCTCCACCACGCTGGATTGTATCACGTCGGATGTAATCAAGTAGCGCTTCCGGCGACAAACCCAAACTGTCGGGTTCGACGTCCAGAATTACGGGCTCACCACCCATGTGTATCACGGGATTTACCGTTGCCAGAAAGCTGAGGGCGGGAACGACTACCAGCTCCCCCGGACGCAGCCCCATTGTGAGAAGCGCCAGCTGCAAAGCGGCAGTTCCGCTACTGGTAGCCGTCGCAAGCATTCCTCGTCCGTGATACGAAGCGAGTTCTTCTTCGAGCCGGCGCACGAACCCGCCTTCGGCAGATACCCAGCCACTCTGAATGCACTCTTCCAGATACTGCATTTCCCTGCCCAACAGGGTCGGCTCACTAAGCCTGATCATGTTGTCACACCTGTGCTCTTTCCGGCTGCTGCCGGTCCATATCCTTGGCGATACCCGTCGTCTTCTGGTCAGCCAGATCGCGATTGGCTCGTTCATAATCATCCATGCGGCCGATGTCCAGCCAGTATTCTCGCAGGGGGAAAGAGCGCACACGCAGCCGCTCCCCAAGCGAATAGCGTACTAATTCAGTCATGTCAAATCGCCCCGACCCTGGAACCAGTGCACGAGCCCTTGGCCCGACGATATAGATGCCCGCGTTCACCAACATCGTGCGGCGGGGTTTCTCATCGATGCGCGTGATCCATTCGTCCTGCGTTTGTACTACACCGTAATCAACGTGCTGCTCGACTTCACGAACAGCGAGCGTCAGATCGGAGCCGCCTGCTTGGTGGCTATCCAAAAGCCCGTTGAATTCAAGGGTGGTGAGGATATCGCCATTCATTACCAGCAAATCTCCCACCATGTCTTCCGGAAGTGCCGCAAGGCTTCCCGCTGTACCTCGCGGTGCTTCTTCCTGCAGATAGCGGATGGAAGCACCCAGGTGACTACCATCCTGCAAATGATCCTCGATCATGCGGCTACGGTAGCCGGTAGTCACAACGATGTCGGTGAATCCACTTGCGACCATGCGCTCAATGATCAATTCAATGAGCGGTCGCCCGCCAACAGGCAACAAGGGTTTTGGCCTTTCCAGGGTCAGCGGACGTAGACGCACTCCGCGTCCTCCGGCCATGACGACGGCGCGCTTGCCTCGTGCTGGCCCCGCCACAAGGTCCGCAGCCAATGACAACCCAAGTATCCTGTTTTCGTGATCCACGATGGGAATCTGCTGGATGCTGCGCGCCTTCATCAGATGCCGCAACTGAGCGAGGCTGAAATCCTCGGTGGCGGTTACCGGTCTGCGCTGCATCACATCTTCGACACGTGTCTTGTCCAGGTCCGCTTGCCGAAGCACCTGGCGACGGATATCGCCATCGGTTAGAATGCCTAGCAAGTGATCTTGATCGTCTACGACACACACCGCGCCGCAACGATTGCGATCGATCTGTATCACAGCGCGCCGAAGTGTTGCTCGCGCCGGAATCAGATGGGTGGGTTCAAGCTGCCGTCGCATCACCCTCCCCATGAGTTTGTGACACATAGTCCCGGTGTCGCTTAGGTAACAGTGTCGTCGGGTCAAGCTCATCCAGCACTTTCAGAACACGTTCCGCCGCGTGCCCGTCGCCGAATGGACATCCAAGCTGACGGACCTCTTCGCGGTAGCTCTTATCGCCCAGCGCGCGTTGTATGGCTCGTGCTATTTCATCTGCCTTGGCAGAAACGAACTCGACATTCCCCGCGTGCTCGCGTCCGAGCTGACGCGCACCCACATTGATTGCGGGAATACCCAGAAAAGCTGATTCGAGTAAACCGGCACTGCTGTTGCCGACCATCAGCGAGATGTGCTTCAAGAGCGCCACCCAATCTCGCTGCGGAAGGTTCTTCAGTAGGTGAACGCCTGCTGCTTCGGCTGTGATACTCAATGCGCCAGAACTTCCCGGATCGCTGTTGGGCGTGTTCAGCAGAATCTCAACGTCGAAAGCGGTCAGCGCCTGCAGAATGAGTTTCAATTCCCGTGCGTTCTCTTCTGGATCAGGACTCACAGGGTGCTGACATACCAGCACCGCCGGTCGCATTGGATTGATACCGAAGCGATCGGCTAGTTCCTCAGCTCTCCACGAGCGATGTGTTACAATGCGGTCCAGAGCGGGGTTACCAGCGAAATGGACGCGCCACTCTTCCTCACCCATTTCCACAAGACGCTTTGCGCTCTGGTGCGAGGCGGCAAAGTGCAGCGCTGACAAGCGGCTGATGGCGTGTCTTACGCAGTCATCAACAGTTTGATAACCTGTATCACCACCAAAGATGTGCGCCACCGGTACCCAGGAATACTGCGCAGCAGTTGCTCCTAACAGGGCATCTTCGCGATCACCGAGCACAAGCACTAGATCGGGTTGAAGCTCGCCGATGTCCTGGGCCAATGCAATCAGCTGCAATCCCATGCTCTTCAACCGAGCTTCAGGCGTGTCCCAATCAATCAGACTTGGACGCTTCAACACATGACGGAAGCCCTGAATGTGTGACACGGTTCCACCCCAGCGTGACGCTAGATGTGCGCAGCCCGCAAAGACCGTCAAATCGTGACGGTCACTTTGCTCCAGCAGGCGCAATACGGGTTCCAGCAAATCGAAGTCCGATCTGCTGCCTGTCACCGCCAGGATCTTCATGCCCTGCTTCTCCCGCTATGATCCAGGTCCTCGGTGCGCAACAGGCTGCCCGCAGGCATGTTGTGACGCAAACGCTGACCGGCCACCAGGCCCAATTGAACAGGTGGCAGTCCCGTACCTGGCCTAGTCAGCATCAAGTCTCGTTCTTCGATGACATGACCAGCGGGAAGATCGCGTACCAGTACCACGGATTTTCGTGCTACACGACGCACGTTCTCTTCGCTTGGCATCGAGCGCTTGCGCCCATCGCCCAGAATAGCCGGTAGCCGCCTGAGCAGGCCAACGAAGTCGGCAAACTGAGAAGGCTCACAACTGCAAGCATGATCAGGACCGCTGGCATCACGGCTCCAGGTCAGGTGCTTCTCGATCATCATTGCACCTCGTGATACAGCAGCGATTGAGGCCAGTCGTGTATTGGTGTGATCCGAGAATCCGATCCACGGCGATCGCGTACGCAGCCAATCGAGCACGCGGATATTGCACTCATTTTCCGGCGCAGGATAAGCTGATACACAATGCAGCAGCGCCAGCTGATCCGGACTCCGTTGAAACCGGCGTACGATTTCATCCACCTCGCTGGCCTCGCACATTCCCGTGGAAATGACCACGGGACGCTCTGTGTCACGAGCAGCCTCGATCAAGGCGAGGTTGTTTGCATCACCAGAGCCGATCTTGATAAAGTCCACTTGTAGACGGTCCAGCATTTCCAGACTGGTCAAGTCAAAGGGCGTGCAGCCGAAAGCCAAGCCCAAGCGCTCCGCCTCAGCACGGCAAGCGGCCAACTCCACCATGCCAAACTGCAGTCTACGCAGCATTTCACGCTGGCTCGTACCTGATCCCATATTGCTGATCTGGTAGTCAGCAAGAGGCGCCTCTTCACCAGCCAGACGATCTGCGTCAAAGGCTTGAAACTTGACGGCGTCCGCTCCAGCGATTGCAGCTTGCGCGATCAGATCAATAGCACGCGAAAGTTGACCGTCGTGATTCACGCCAATCTCGGCGATGATCCACGGGCGCCCCCCCTCAGCGAGCAAGTGATTGATGCTCTTCTTCATGCGGCTTCCTCCCCCGGATCACGGGCCAGCGCTTCGGCCAGCACCCAGTCCATCCGGTCGTCGATGTCCACACTTACCTCTCTGGGCATCCGCCAGGCAAGCGGACTTGGACCCAGTAGGCGTTCTTCGCTCAATACGCGGGCGCAATCCAGCAGGTAAATTGCGCCGTTGAGCAGCACAACCTCGCCCTCGTCTATGAAGGGGGAATCTCCAAGAGTGTCTGCGTGAACTCGCCTCAGCCAACTCAAAGGTTTGGTAGGTTGTGTCACAGACACCAGCTCTGTGTTACCGCACTTCGCGGCATAGTTGACGGCGTCCCGGATTTGACTTGCATCACGCAAGGGTGAGGTAGGTTGCAGCAGGAGAAGCCGATCCGGTACCGGCACAGATTCGCTTTGCAGCCAACGCAGATAATGCAGCACAACAGCCAAGGAACTCGCGCTGTCACTGGCCAATTCTGCCGGGCGCAATGGCATTGGGTCACAGCCGCTTTCGATGGCGTGAGACAAAATGAGCGGATCGTCAGTGCTTACGCAGATGCGTTCACAGCAGCCGCTCTCGCTGGCCGCCGCGAGGGTCCAATCGATCAAGCGCCGACCGGCAAAGAACCGCATGTTCTTGCCCGGCAAGCGGCGCGATCCGGCGCGCGCAGGAATCAGCGCATGCAGCCTCACGCTTCCGCCTCCCGACTCTCGACAAGGGCATTCAAGCGACGTTCAATATCAAAGACTCTTCGCCGCAGCCGATTGAGTTCAGCGTGTTTCTGGAATCCGAAGCGACTTGACAAGTGAAAGGTGGTGTGATCCAGCGCTTCACCAGCACTAGTCCGCAGGCCACGAATCCACAGTGCTGTGTCACCGGTTTTCACCAGTAGCCCAAGTTGTGAATCCATGCCCACAACCGATCCCGGAATTCCCGCAGCAGGGGGAAAGCCATCACAGGCAGAGGCCAATCCGATGCGGATTTCCTCGTCCTCAAGCGTTGTTGCAGCACAGGGATTTGGCGGGGCAAGGGCTCGGATTTGACGCAGAAGCTCGGCAGAACTGCGCTCCCAGTCCAGCCATTCATCACCGGCACGACGGCGCGGATAGTAGACAGGACGCACTTCTTCGCCCAGCTCTGTATCACAAGAGAAAGAATTCAACCAAGGAAGTTGTTCCAGCACCTCGTCGAGCAAGCCGGGAATGGCGTCGCACACTAGATCGAGCGCCTCGCCATAGGTCTCATCACCTGAAAGCGAAACACTCTTTTGCACCAGTACCTGACCCTCGTCGATTCCTGCGCCCACCCGAACCGCACACAGATCAGCCTCGCGCGCTCCCTCCAGGAGTTGCCAGCATAGAATGGCACGCCCACGATATCTCTCGGGATTTCCAGCGTGCACATTGATGATGGGAGCGCCTGCATCACGCAGAAAGCGTGAGCGGAAAATCTGGTCGTAGGAAACCGACAGAATCAGATCTGCACGCCGTCCTTGTATCACGGACAACCAGTGCGTTGAGTTGATGTTATCCGGCACTTGAAGATCAAGGCCACGCTGTCGCGCCAGATCTTCCAGCTCGCGACAGGTCGGTTGAATCCGTCCGCACAGAAGCACGACTTCGTGATGCAAGAGCAGATGTTCAAGCGCACGCACGCCCCACATGCCATCGGCCAGCAGGACAATGCGACGCCGCACCGGTTGTAACACACTCATAATCGATCCAGGGCTACTCGTTGATTCCGCGCTCACGTATCACACGTTTGTAATACTCGGGGTCCAAACGAATGGATGGACGGTTGGTAACGATGTCCCACTCCTCCGAGGCCATCTCGGCGGTGACCATATCCAGATGGGCCAGGACTTCTTCGACATCCTCGCCGATCCAGAACTCAACACCGTCCACGTCTTCGCTTTCCCAGTGCTGCGTCTCGGCAGCTTTGCGGTAAACGTCCTCATAGCGCTCAATAGCGTAGATCTTGGTTTCCGGGCCCACGCGCTGTTTGAGTGCACGAACCTGGTAGCCCAACCCGACGCCGAGCACGAAGAGGGCCTTCTTGTCCTTCAGGGAAGTCTTGCTCTTTTCGATTCTCATCTCACACTCCTGGATGTGGCTGACGAGGGGGCTATGGCAAGAGCAATGCCAGCTCGAAGTGAAAGATCAAACTCCTGATTTTCAGGAGCTTGTAAGTTCTGAAGTTCTAAAGCGAGGTAGTCGGGCGGAAAGGGCGTCCTGCAGGCTCAGTCCCTTATGGGGCAAGAATTGCCGTTGGCGATGAGCTTGACGGAGCGATCTCTCCGTCCCTCTTGACAGCGACGCGAACGATCTTCAGGGAAGAAAAAGGGGGTGCTGCTACTCTGTCGGACGCATTCCCGGATTGTCGATCTGGGCCGCCTCCGGTTGCGAACGGCGAATGATGGTATCACGGAACCAGTTCTCATCATCGCGCTCGGGAAAATCCGTGCGGTAGTGCAGGCCACGGGATTCCTCGCGAAAGAGTGCGCTTTTGATGATAAGGTTGGCCACCGCCACCAGATTGCGCAACTCCACTAGCTCAGGGCGCAGGAGCGCGCGACGGTAGAAGTCCTCGATCTCACGTGCTATCAATAGCATGCGTGAACGTGCGCGTCGCAAACGCGTGCCCGAGCGCACAATGCCGACGTAGTCCCACATCAGGCGACGTATCTCTTCGCGATCGTGCTCGATGAGCACCCAATCGTCAAAATCCGTTGTGCCCATGTCCCACTGGGGAATCAGCTCCTCGGGCATGCTGCGCGCAGGCAACTCCTGCTTCGCACTAGCCGCCGCTCGCCGGGCAAAGACGACCGCCTCGAGCAGGCTGTTGGAAGCGAGACGATTTGCACCGTGCACGCCGGTCCAGGCGACTTCGCCAACCGCATAGAGGCCAGTCAGCGTTGTCCGCCCATCCAGGTCACTGTAAACGCCGCCACACATATAGTGCGCGGCCGGGACGACGGGAATGCGCTGGCTGCGAATGTCGATCCCCAACTTGGCGCAATTGCGTGCGATGTTCGGGAAACGTTGCACAAGCTCTTTTGAATCCAGATGCGTGGCATCCAAATACACGCATTCTTCGCCGCTCCGCTTCAGGTAGGCGTCAATTCCCCGTGCTACAATATCGCGTGGCGCCAGCTCCCCCATGGGATGCAGGCCCTCCATCACCGATTTACCCTCGCGTGTCACAAGCTTTGCGCCGTGGCCTCGCAGGGCTTCAGTGATCAGCATGTTGTGCGCTTCCGGGTGATACAAAGTGGTAGGATGGAACTGGAAAAACTCCAGATTGGCTAGCGCACCACCAGCCCGGTAGACAAGTGCAACACCGTCGCCGGTCGCGACATCCGGATTTGAGGTATGCAGGTATACTTGCCCTGCACCGCCTGTTGCCAGCACTGTGATACGCGCGAGAATGCGACAGACACTGCCCTCGTGCACATCGTCCTGCGCCATAGCGTAAACGCCAAAGCAGGGGCCGCCATCCTGCCGGTGACTCGGCGGCAAATGATGACTGGTGATCAGATCAACAGCCACCCAGTGCTCCAGGGTCTGAATATTGGGATGCTCACGAACACGGTCCAGCAACGCACGCTCGATCTCGGCTCCTGTCAGATCATCGAAATGAACAATGCGATTGCGTGTGTGGCCGCCTTCGCGCCCCAGGTCAAAGAAGCCGCCGGGTAGTCGAGTAAAACGAGTGCCCTTTTCTACAAGCCAGTCGATGCTGGCCGGACCTTCTTCGACAATGGTACGGACCGCGTCCATGTGACACAGATCGCCACCTGCCTTGAGTGTATCACGCTCGTGCTGTTCAAAGGTATCGTCGCGCGCCAGCACAGAAGCAATACCGCCCTGTGCGCGGCGTGTAGCCGTGTTGTCCAGACTGGACTTGGTCAGCAGCAATACACTGCCGGAATCGGCCACGTCCAACGCAAAACTCAGTCCGGCAATTCCGCTGCCAATGACCAGATAATCCACCTGCTCCGGCGGAAGGGATTTTGTGTTATGCGACATGGATCACAATGTAGTGTTGGTAGAGGCTCCCGTTCCAGACCCGAGAGGTACGAGAGAGATCTGTAGATCGGCTATCAATAACGGCAGCCCGTGATTCACCGGCAGCCGCACGGCGTCCTTGGCGGTGGTGATCCAGGCATCAAGCCTTTGAGCAGCCAGCGTATCACGCAACCATTGGAGATCCGCCATTGTGTACCAGTGATGATCGGGCCAGGCGCGACTGGTTTGCGACACCCCCAGCTTCTGCTCCTGCATGCGGAAGAATTGCTGCGGATTGCCAAGACCGCAGAACAAGCCGTAGCGCGCGCCTTCGGCGAGCAGTTCTGCGCTGGAGCCCGCTGCAGGGCGAAGATCTGTTGTACGGTGCTCCATTGACCATTGCGCTAGATGTCTTGTCTTTGCATGAGCGCCGAACCAGCGACGGCGTGCATCCAGTTCCTTCAAGGATCGTGGTCTACTGAAGATCAAGGCACTGGCACGAGCTGCAGCCAAAGGCGATTCGCGCAATCGGCCAATGGGCAGAAGGCATTCCTTTTCAGGATCGAAGCGGCAATCCCAAACCAGCAGATCCAGATCACGTTTAAGCCGCCGGTGTTGAAAGCCGTCGTCCAGCAAAACAAGGTCAACACCCAATGCAGCAAGTTGCCGCACTCCTTCGACTCGGTCTTCGCAAACAGCTACGGGAACACCTTTGCAGGATTTTGCCAGCAGTCGCGCTTCATCGCCGGATGTGTAAACATCGACCAGGGTGTCATCACCTCGTGATACAAGTACGTATCCCCGACTCTGTCTTCCGTAACCACGCAGCAGAACACCGGGTTTAGCAGGCTTGTGTATCACCGATGCGACGATTTCCGGCACGCGTCCGGCGAGGAGTTCGCGGGCAAGATGTATCACTAGCGGAGTTTTGCCACTGCCGCCCACGCTAATGTTTCCAATGCAAACAACGGGAACCGGTGCTGGCACTGATGACAAAAAGCCTCTATCGTAGCACCAGTTGCGCAATCCGCTCATGAGAGCCCAAGGCAGGTTGCACAATATCTTGCGCGGGTCAGCCATTATCGCGGCCATCCTTGCCGAAGCATGTATCACAGCGCTCTTCAATTTCGATCAGTCGCTGTCGTACCATTTCCACCTGCTCAGCAAAATCGCCCTCCGGATCCAGCTCGATCAGATCGCCATAGATCATTACCAGCCGCGAAAAGGGTTTCCAGAACTGAAAACGATCCCAGCTGCCAAAAACAATCGGCTTTGCTGTGGCAAACGAGAGCGGCATGATGGGAATGCCAGCCTCGCGCGCAATCTTCACCGTACCGGGTTGCAGCACATGACGCGGGCCACGCGGACCGTCAGGTGTTATCACTAGAATCTGCCCCGGCTGTTTGGCCAAGGCTATCATCTCATCCATCGCTTTGCGGCTGCCGCGCGAACCCGATCCGCGTATCGTGCGATAGCCAAGCTTCTCAATCGTGCGAGCAATCATCTCGCCATCGCGTGAAAGCGAGATCAGCGGCGTGATACCCAGATTGGAATGCGCCATTGCCGGGTACAGCAGGCGGCCATGCCAGAAGGCGACCAAAAATGTGCGCCGCTCTTTGCGAAGTCGATCAAAGAGCTCGCGGTTCACTAGCCTTGGTCTGACTGTCAGTCGCAGCAGTCGCAGCAGAATCCATCCCAACTCACCCACTAGCCAGGTTTGTGCGCGGCGTCGAAGGTCCTTAACTCTGGCCATTGCGCGTCTCCTTGAGCTCGCGAAAGAGGGCTTCTGCCGCACGTTTGCTTGCACCGGGGCCGCCAAGGACTTGTGTCACCGTATCACGCAGACTTGCATCCACAACGCCAGGTGCGGGATTCCACTGCTGTAACCGTTTGAGCACCCAATTGGCCATGCGTGTGGGTGAAGCATCGTCCTGTAGGAACTCGGGAACAAGCTCCCGTTCTGCAACGATGTTCGCGGGTGATACATAACGAAGGCGGACAAAGAGTTTCGCCAGTTGCCAGGCTAGCCGATCAATCTTGTAATACACAAGGTGCGGAAGCCCAAGCGCGGCTGCCTCCAGACTGAGAGTTCCGCTGGCCACAAGCGCTACATCGACCGCAGAGAGGACAGTATACACTTCGCCGCGTATCACGCGACAAGCTCGAAAGCGATACTCAGCATCTTCTGCAGTTGTCTTGTCCACACCTGCTGGCAACTGCAGTATGAGCTGCAGCTCCATATCTTCAAGCATGGTGACACATTGTTGTAGTACTGGAAGGTGGCGCTTCAACTCTCCCGAACGGCTGCCCGGGAAAAGGGCAACCGCAGGCTGATCCGGACGCAGTCCGAGCTTCAACCGCGCGTCGCTATGCACCGGCGCCTGCTGCACCAGGTCAAGAACCGGATGCCCCACATACTCGGCAGGAGCGCCCAGTTTCCGGTAGTCGGCTTCCTCAAACGGAAAGATCAACAGCTGGCAGTCCGTGTGTCGTATCACCGAGTGCAGACGGTTCCGTTTCCAGGCCCAGTACTTCGGACTGATGTAATACACGACTCGTGGAACAATGCCGTGGAGACGCTTGGCCAGCCTCAGGTTGAAACCGGGGAAGTCAACCAATAGCAGTACATCCGGCTTGCGTTCTCGCGCAAGTGCTTCCACCTGACGGATCGCGCCAAGCACCCGGCCGAGAGTACGTATCACATCGGCAACACCCATCACAGCGATATCGCGGTAATGGTGACACAGATCCATGCCCGCAGCTGCAAGCTCATCACCACCCACGCCAAAGACCGGTAGATCCTGTGACACAAGCGGTTTCAGCTCGCGCAGCGCGTGCGCAGCAATCGTATCCCCCGAGGGCTCACCGGCCACGATCATCAGACCGCCGGTCATTACTCCTCGTCGAAGCGCTTGCGCAGTTCGGGGATCAGCGATTTGACGCTGTCCAGGATGCCGTTGATGAACTTGCCGCTATTGTCTGTCGAGTACTTCTTGCCAATCTCGATGGCTTCGTTAATCGAAACCTTGTCTGGGATGTCCGGGAAGTGCAGCATCTCGGCAATACCCACACGCATGATGATACGATCCAGACGCGCAATACGCTCCAGATCCCACTTGTGGGCACGCTCGGCAATAATCTGATCGATGACTTCCGTATCACGGATGGTCTTGAGCACCAGTTCGCGCATGAACTTGCCGTAGACCGAATCCCGGTCGAGTTCGCCCGGATCCAGCCGTTCTTCCGGTTCAAGCTCCAACTCGAGCCGGCGGATCAGCTCCCAGGTGCGATCCATGACCTCGCTAAGCGGAAGTCCGGAGGTCTGCTGTGCGTAAAGAATCAACACAGCCATCTCACGGGCCGCCCGTCTGGAATTGAGCACCTTTCTGTCTCCTTGTCAGCTTGTTCGCGACGACGCCCGATGAAAGCGCGTTCCGGGTGCCGCGTGATACAAGTAATAGGTCAAACGACCACCAAAGCCGCGGAGCACTTCGCGCTCGCTCGCGGCAGTATCGGGTTCCATATCACTACTGGAGCGAAAGCGTTCTTCCAGCGCAGTCACCAGGGGAATCATGTCCCCGCCTAGTAGCAGACAGGCATTCTCGTCTCCCGGCTCCTCGCCCGCAAACAAGACCTGATGCCCCGGCGTGTGACCGCCCGTGTGAATCGCACGCAGCTCCTCGCACAATTGCCAGCGTTCTTCGTGGACCTCAAGGCGCGGATGTGATACAAGCCACTCCACGAGGACACGATCGAGGAAGTGCTGCGGTCCTTTCGCTAGCGACTCCTGCGCGTGCTGCAGCGCCAATCGCTGCACATGAATTCCGGCGTTGGGAAATAGGCTTTTTCCTGTCTCACGGTCAAGCAGGCCGGTGGCGTGATCCGAATGCAGATGCGTGAGCACCACGTCCGAAATGTCGTCGGGCCAGATGCCCTGCGCAGAAAGCTGATCCAGCGGATTCAGTTGTGGCGGCAGCCATTCCACACCCACTTCCCGTGCAGGAAGCGCCGGATCGAAGCCCGTATCCACCATCACCAACCGATCTCCAGGCAAACGCAGCAGGCAGGGTGCCACATGCAATTGCGTGCGCAGACGCATTCCTCCGCGCCCCACACGCTGACCGCGATCAAATCGCAAGCGGCCAAAATCCACCGCAAGCGCAGAAAAGGAAGGGAATTCTTCAAAGCCGACGTGGCTCATTCTTCCTCTTCCTGTAGATCAAGCTCTTCGTCGACCTCTGTATCACGCACTTCCCGTGGAACCATTGTGCGGAAGCCCGTCGCGCAGATATCGCGAATCTGCAACTGAATGCAACTGCGGCCGCGCCACTGATTGTCAGCCACCGAATACACCAAATCCACCGCATCACCATCGCCGCCCAGGCCATCCAGCAGGCGCGATTTGCCGTAGCCGATGAAATCGTATTCGATGCCGTCCTGTACCACGCGACCAAACAAATGTCCGTTGCCGACAATGCGCGGCTCACCCACCATAGTCACATTGCGGGTCAGAAACAGCGGCTGCTGGTTTTTGGGACCGTAAGGTGCGAAGCGCTTGAGCAGATCCAGAAACTCGCGATTAATGGCATCCAGATCGATTTCGCAATCGATGCGCAAACGCGGCACCAAATCACCGTCGCCCAATCGTTTGCTGCACCAGTTCTTGAGTCGCTCACGTAGCGCGGGAATGTTCTCCTCGCGAATGGTGAGCCCGGCCGCGTACTTGTGCCCGCCGAACTGCTCCAGCAGATCTTCGTTGGCTTTGAGTGCCTCGTAGATGTCGAAGCCGGGAATGCTGCGCGCACTGCCCTTGCCCAGACCGTCCTCATCCACTGTGATCATCACCGTCGGACGGTGATACTTCTCGATGATCCGGCTGGCAACAATGCCAATAACTCCGCTGTGCCACATGCGCTTGGCAAGCACGATGACGCGATCGTTCTCCAGATCGCACTCCTGCTCCACCTTCACCAGTGCGTCGTCCAGGGTGTTGTGATCAATGGACTTGCGCTGGCGGTTTTCTTGCTCCAGCACCTGAGCGACGCTACGCGCCGTCTCACGATCCTTGGTCACCAGCAAACGCACCGCTCGTTCGGCACTGCCCAGGCGGCCCACGGCGTTGATGCGCGGCGCCAGCCCGAAAATGATGCCGCTGACGCCCACTTCACGACGTACCAACCCGCTGACATTGAGCAGAGCGCCCACGCCCGTCAACGGCCGCTGGTTCAGTTTGCGCAGCCCTAGACTGGCCAGCACGCGGTTTTCTCCGCGCAGTGGCACAATGTCCGCCGCACTGCCGATGGCCACCAGGTCCAGGTAGCGGTGCAGCACGCTCTGATCCAGACCGAGCCGCTCCACCAGCGCCTGCCCCAGCTTGTAGGCCACACCGACGGCGGCAAGCTCCTTGAAGGGATACTCGTCGTCTGCGCGTTTGGGGTTTAGAATCGCTGTGGCCACAGGCAGTTCCTCGGCTGCCTGATGATGGTCACAAACAATGACTTCCATTCCCAGCTCGCGGGCCCGGGCGATCTCGGCGTGCGCCGTGGTCCCGGTATCGACGGTCAGCAGCAGACGGCCACCCTCACGGTGTATGTCTTCCACCGCTTCGATGGAAAGGCCGTAACCTTCCCGCTTCCGCTCAGGAATGTGGTAGAGAACATCGCCACCGATGTCCTTGAGGAAGAGATATAGCAACGCGACCGAGGTAACACCATCGACATCGTAATCTCCATACAACACGATTCGCTGCCTTTCCAGCAACGCATCGTAAAGGTGGTCAACGGCCACCTGCATATCCCGCATGAGCAACGGATTGTGTAGCTGCTCGACACCAGGATTGAAATAAGCCTTTACGGCCTCAGGAGATTCGATGCCGTTGCCCACCAGTACGGCGGCAATGGCAGGAGGCAATGTCAGGGTGTTCGCGACATCTAGTACCCTCTGGTCATGTTGCAGATCTCCCGGGTGAACCCACAGAAGATCCATGCTTTCTCCATGTATTCATAATCTCAACACATCCAGAGGTTTGTGAACCCGGGGCCGGAGCAGGTCATAAGCCGGATTCTGTTCGGCCCGAAGGCCGTGTGGCCATTGATCTACGCGACCTACCCGGTCCCTGGTGATTCACATCACCGAACGGGCCGTCCACGGGACCTGCTTGGTCTTGCTTCGGACGGGGTTTACCCTGCCACGACGATTACCCGTCGCGCGGTGCGCTCTTACATTAAGCCCGGTTGCTCCCGGGCCGCACCATTTCACCCTTACCAACCCGAAGGCTGGCGGTATATTTTCTGTGGCACTTTCCGTCGCCTCGCGGCGCCCCATACGGGCGTCCTGCCCTATGAAGTCCGGACTTTCCTCCGCACCACTGAATAAGGTACGGCGGCCACGGGCCTGCTCCGGCCCTGGGTCACAAATAGTGGACCATCAGCCCCTTGCGGACTCCAGCTCCTCGAGCAGATCGCTGACAAGGAAACGTCCACAGATCTCGCAGAAGGTCACTTCGTTCATCCGACGGATCTGGTTGATCCGATGCGGAGGCAAGGTCTGAAAGCATCCACCGCAGGAGCTGCCGTGGTAGACACTCACGACGCCACGGCCATCCTTGGCTTTGCGGATACGCTCATAGTGCGAGAGAAGCTGACGCGGAATCTGCCCCACCAGCTCCTCACGCTGAACCTCGAGCTCCTTGGCCCGGTCAGCGGTGGCTGCGTTCTGCTCGCCGTATTGTTCGCGCATGCGTCCCAGCATGCCCTCCAATTCAGCGGCACGATCGGCACTGCTGCCAAGGTCGGTTTGCAGCTCTTCCTGCTGCTCCATGCCTTGCTGCATGCGCAACTCGTTCTCGCTCAACTGATCCTGATGCCAGTCGATTTCGCGAGTCACCGCCTCATATTCCTGGTTGGTTTGAGTAGCGAAGAGGCGCTCCTGCAGGTGGGCGATCTTGTTCTTAAGCTCGCCATCCCGCTTCTCGCAGGTCGTCACCTCTTTCCCAAGCTCAGTAAGCCGGGATTCGAGTGCGCCACGACTTACGCGCAGATCTTGCTCTTCCTTTTCCAGGCGGGCCAGCTCCTGTGGCAGGGTGCCCTTGGAGATCTCCAGCTCGCGGAACTGATTATCGATCTTCTGCAGCTCGATTAACAAATGCAGTTCCTTCTTCAACGCAGCCTCCTTGAGGAGAAAAAAATGCACCCGCTTTAGGGGTGCACAGAGTAGTTAGAGTCGTCTGTAGTTCAGATCAAGTTTGATGCACGGTATAGGCATCTTGATCACAGCGATCCTCATACGTTTTAACCAAGTCTCAATAGTAGCGAAGACTCTCATAGTATTCAAGTCTCACAAGGGCTTGAAAGCGTTCCGCTTAAGACAGGTTCGAGCACTTCGGCCAATTCTCGCACCAAGCCCACGTTCCCCGCAATCATATTGCCATCGGCCATTGCGTGGGTTCCAAGGCCCTGGCAGACGCCGCCGGCTTCTTCCAGCAGCATGCAGCCGGCACAAATATCCCAGGGAGAAAGGTGCAGCTCAAAAAAACCGTCAAAGCGTCCGGCAGCGGTGTAGGCCATATCCAGCGCAGCGGAGCCGCCACGGCGCAAGCCTTTGACACGCGGAAGCAGCGTACCTAGCATTTCAACATAAAGGCGGCAGAGGTCGCGATGACGAACGGGGAACCCCGTTGACATGAACGCCGTGCTCAGCTGCTCATTTGTCACACGAAGACGGGTACTGTTCTCGCGTAGCTCACCGACTGCACGTGGAACTGCGGCGTCCTTCCAGTTGACGGGAAGTACCTCTTCCCAGGCTCCACCGCCGCGCACAGACCAGAAAACGCGATCATGGCAGACGTCGAGTACTACACCAAGCACGGGGCGCGTGTTACAGACTTCGGGAAAGCGGACCTCCGAAGCTCCCTGCGCGGGCCGATACTGCGGACCCGTACGCTGCAGCAATCCGATGGAAATCGCGAAAGCGGGGTACTGATGAATGAAGTTGGCTGTGCCGTCCAAGGGGTCAACAACCCAGAAATACTCGTTCTCCAGGTTGATGTGGCTGCCCTCTTCGCCCAGCAAGCCGAACTCAGGAAGTTGTTCCAGCAGCGTGTCACAGATGATTCGCTCGCTGTTCTTGTCCACCTGTGTCACATAATCGAAACGCCCCTTGGCGTTAACCTCGAGCCGTGTGTGATTGCGCCAGGCGTCTCGCACGTCGACGCCCGCTTTCAGAATTGTGTTTCTTGCTGCCAACAATGCGCGTTCAAGCAGCAGTGTATCACCAGCGCTCAACAAGTTCCTCCAAGGTGTGTTCGCCCACCTGAAGCTTCACGGGACCCTCATGGGGCGCCAGCCATAGACGGACATCCAGTGTGTCACTTACATCAAAGCCGTGTTCCAGCATGAAGCCAGGCGTAAGTCGGTAGTGCATCTGCAACACATCGTCAAAAGTCCCGGCTGTCACTTGAACAGATGCGGATTCCACACAGCGCGCCAGTACGCCGCTACGGACTTCATACCACTCGCCGCCAATTGCAGGAGGCCACTCCACCAGAGCCAGCTTCAGGTTTTTATCTGGCAGCTCCAAAAAGAGCGCTTCCTGTGTTACAAGCAACGACTCGCGTCCTAGCAGATTCGCCCGGCGTGGATCAGTTAGCAGTAGACCAAGTTGATCCTGTTCGCGCATGATGGAACTGGTCTCGATGCGCACAAAGCCGCGCTGGAAGCCATCCACCAAAATCTGATACTGGCGACTGGTGCCTTTGCGATCGGGGAAATAGTCGAAGAGCGATTCTGCCCGACGACTGCAGCTCAACAGGCTGAGGGACAAGAGAAGCAGGGATAGCAGAACTTGTGCGTGTCTCAAGAAAGCACTCCATGGGGTTGATCTTCGGTACGCGCGCACGACTCACGGAACCGGCTCGCACTACTGACTGCAGCCAACAGCGACTCTGGAACATAAGGCTTTGGCAGATAGCGACAGCCCAAGCGCTCCAGCTTTCCCTCGCCCAGCTCCTCAACAGGATAGGCGCTACACACAATAATTCCCGCTCGCGGCAAACGTCGTCGAATATGCTCAGCGAGCGTCACGCCGTGACCGTCAGGTAGCGCAACATCGCAAAGCACAGTGTGAAAGCTGCCGTGATCCAAACAATGCAGTGCTTCCTGAAGATTGCACGCGCACTTTACCTGATATCCACGGCTCTCCAGAACCGTAGCCGCCAGCTCACGTAGCACGTCCTCGTCTTCGACCACCAGCACACCCGCCTCCTGGGCGGGCATTGCCCAGAACTCGGATTGTATCACATCGGAAAGCGCCGGAAGCGCAGGCAGCCACAGCAGGAAACTGCTCCCGACGCCCTGCACACTCTCCACCTCAATGGCTCCACCGTTCGTTTCAATCGCCCGTTGGACCATCGACATTCCCAGGCCGGTCCCCTTGCCCGGTGCCTTGGTCGAGAAAAAGGGCTGAAAGAGGCGTTGACGCGTGTCTTCATCCATTCCGGTGCCTTGGTCGTGTACTTCGAGCAAGAGCCAGCGGCCGCCATGTGTCACATGATGCCGCTCGCCGGGGCCATCCTCCGGACAGGAGGTGTGGATGCGTATCACGCCGCCCTCGGGCATGGCATCGCGCGCATTGATCACCAGATTGACCAGGGCCATTTCAAGCTGCGCACGATCTGCGCAAATCACCGCGTGTTCCGCTTCCAGCTCCAGCTCTAGTGTAAGGTGTTCACCGATGAGCCGACGCAACATGCCAGCCAGGCTCTGCACCAGGCGGTTAAGATTAAAATCCTCACGGTGTGGGTCGTGCCTCCGGCTGTAGGCTAACAGGCGATTCACCAGCTCAGCTGCGCGCGTTCCGATGTTGTTGATCTCGCGCAGATCACGCTGCAAGCGTTCGGGAAGTCCCATCTGGTGTAACACAAGATCACAGTAGCCGTTCATGGCTGTCACCAGATTGGCAAAATCGTGTGCTACACCGCTCGCCAGATGTCCGAGGGATTCCATCTTGTGTGTCTGCAGCAGCTCGGTTTCCAAGCGTCGGCGTTCGCTGCGATCATAGAGAACAAGCATGCGTGAGGCGGGACGATAAGCCACTTCGAATCCAGCCTGGCGACCATCGCGCTCTAGATCCAGCAGACCACCACGCCAGGGTTGCTGTTCGCGCAAGGCCTTGATCAGGTTGCCCGGCAAACGCCCAGGCAGACGACTCAACGCCGCCACCAATCCGCCTTCGGGCAGCGGGCCCGCGAGTTCAATCCAGGCACGATTGGCATACATGGGCGCACCGGCCTCGTCAAGAAGCAGTACTGCTTCTTCGAGATGATCCAGCAGATCCGCCCACTGAGCAACGAAGGCAGAAGGATCGTCCACGGTTCAGGTCTCCCAGGAATTTTCCCGCAGGTCCACGCTCATCATGACAAGATCGTCTCGGGGATAGAAGCCAAGGGAGCAATACCAGGCCACCAGTCGTTGGTAGCGCTCGTCGTTGTCCCTTTGCACTTGTAGGTGTACCTTGACCGCGTTCAGTTGAGCCAGACGCGTCAATAGTTCCTTGAGCAGGGCTTCACCCAAACCCTGACCGCGCCAGTCGGAGTCTACAGCCAGGTGGTTGATCACACCGCGACGACCATCAAAGGTACCCCAGACTGCGCCAATGATGCGAGTGCCAAATTCGGCCAGCAGAAAAAGCTCGGGGTAGCAATCGAAGGCGCGCCGAAGCTGATCAAGACGCTCAGAGAAGCCCAGATGAATGCCGCAGCGCCGCCACAAATCGAGCACGTTGCGAAGATCACGTGGCTGGCAAATACGTATCAGCGGTTCCATGCCATCAAGATAGAAAGCGGCCCCCATTGCCGCCTGGCATTTGGTGGGTCCTTTAACAACGCGGAGGCAGCATGCCCGTCTGTTTTGTCACACGCACGGAGACCTTTTGCGCCGCCCACCGGCTGTTTCATCCGGCACTAAGCCAGGAAGAAAACGCGCGCCTCTACGGTCCATGTGCCAACCCAAACGGTCACGGTCACAACTACAAGCTGTCAGTGACCGTACGCGGCGAGGTCGATCCTGCCACCGGCATGCTGATCGAGCTGGGTGAGCTTTCAGGCATTCTGCGCAGCCGCGTCATTGACAAACTGGATCATCACAATCTGAATCTTGACGTCGACTTCATGGCAGGCATCATTCCAACTTCTGAGAACCTGCTGGCGGCAATTTGGCGCGAGCTGGAACCTGCACTGCCTCGCGGGGATTTATGGGAGCTCAGACTCGAAGAGAACGAACAGAACGTGGTCCTCCTCAGAAAGGAGTGCTGATGAGCAAGCATGAACGGATTGTGCTGATTACCGGTGGTGGCAGTGGCATTGGTCTGGCCTGTGCGCGGCACTTTCTGGCAGCCGGCGATCGCGTGTATCTTGCGGGTCGTCGCGAAGAGACTTTGAGAATGGCTCAGGACGAGTTGCGTGATACAGGCACGGTCAGGGTGCATGCCATCGATCTGCGTGATCCGCAGGCGGCGAACGAGTTGGTCGCCACAGTCTGGAAGGAAACTGGCGCTCTGGACGTGTTGGTGAACAACGCTGGTGTGTTTCTACCGGCAGGCCTGCTGAAGGCCGATGAAGAGAACGCCTCGGCACAACTCGAGACCAATCTGCTGGCACCCTGGCGATTACTGAAGGCAGCCGCCACACGCAGTATCGAGGCGGGTCGCGGCTTGCAGGTAACCAATGTGTTGAGCGTGGCCGCGCTACGCGCCTTTCCTGGAACAGGCTGGTACGCGGCCAGCAAGGCAGGATTGAAAGCACTGATGGATGCGGCTCGCGGTGAGCTTCGCGGCAAGGGAGTGCGTATCACGAACGTGTATCCCGGCATGACGGAAACGCCCATTTGGCAACAGCGCATGGAAGACACTTCGGCGCTGATGGACGCAGACACTGTCGGTCGCCACATCTTTGAGGCAAGTGCCACAGACCAGCGATTGCTGGTGGAAGACCTTGTATTGCGTCCGATAAACGGCGATAATTAGCCCGCCGGATTTCACAGGAGGAAACAATGACCCCGTTCAGCTTCAATACAATCGGACTGACCATCAGCAATAACCCGGCGCAGGTCACCTACGTGCGCAAGGTGTTCGGCTTTGTGCTGCTGGGAATGCTTGTGGCGGCTGCCGGTGCCCAGGTGGGCATGACTCCCGCCGTGTTACGCATCATTTTCAGTCTGGGCTTCTTTGCTATTCTGCCGCTCTTTGGCCTGATCATCTGGGCACAGCGCGCCAGTACCGGACCCAACGCGGCCATCGCCTTTTATGTCTTCACCTTCGCCATGGGCCTATTGAGCGCCCCGACCTTCGCCATTTATTTATCCAAAGTGGGCGGCGCAGAGCTGCTGATGAAGGCGGGTGTGCTGACCTTGCTCAATGTGAGCGGCCTGGCGGCTTACACGCTTGTATCACGCCGCGATTTCAGCTTCCTGCGCGGTTTCCTGGTCATCGGCCTATTGACAATGATCGGCGGCATGGTGATCAACATGTTCATCGGCTCCGCCAAACTGGCCTTTGGACTGGACGTGATCATCGCCCTGCTCTTCAACGGCTTCATCCTGATGGACCTCAGTCGCATCATGTATTACGGGAATCGCATTCCGGCAACGGCAGCAGCCCTCAGCCTGTTTCTGGACATCTTCAATTTGTTCATGGTGATCCTACGCCTGTCCGACCGCCGTTAAGGCGGGAGCCGGGGATTTCATACTTTGAGGCGGCATCCTTGCGGGGATGCCGTCCGTGTTTTGGCCGAATCCACGATGGAGCAACGTGAGAACCCTGTCCCGCTACATCCTGCGAGAGCACGTCTCCCCCTTCTTCAGCAGTCTGACGCTGATTGTGTTCCTCTTCGTGCTCAACTTCGCCTTTCAGATCCTGGGCAAGATTCTGGGCAAGGGTATCGAGCTGCGTGTCATCCTCGAATTCTTCCTTTACAACATTGCATGGATTCTAGCGATGGCTGTGCCAATGGCCGCACTCATCGCCACCCTGATGGCTTTCGGTCGTCTTGCCGGCGATCACGAAATCACAGCGCTGAAGGCGAGCGGCGTAGGCCTGCCGCGACTCGTCCGCCCGGTGCTGATCGCTGGCACGCTGTTAATGGTAGCGCTGATCGCCTACAACAACTGGGTGTTGCCCGAATTCAACTATCGCTCCAGCCTGCTGCGGCGAAGCATCATGCGCAAACAACCAACGATGCAGATGGAAGAGAGTCTCTTTCTCTTTGACGTGCCCGATTATGTGATACACAGTCGTCACGTGAATCACGAAACACGACGCATGAGCGGTGTAACCATTTTTGACGAGAGCGACAGCAAGATGCAGACGACCATTCTGGCGGATAGCGCCGATCTGCTCTTCGAGGAGCAGCACGCGCGCTTCAACCTGCATCTCTACGACGGTCAGATCCACCGCAACACATGGAAGGATCCTGACAGCTACAGCATGATCGACTTCGAATCCTGCGACCTGTACATCGAGGCGCGGGGCATGGTGTTACAGCGGCAGACGTCCAAATACCGCGGCGACCGCGAGCAGACAATAGCGCAAATGCTGGAGCGAATTCAGGAGTGGCACGAGCGCGATCCGGTGCGCAACGAGCGTCGTATTCGCAGCTATTGGGTCGAGATTCACAAAAAGCTCTCGCTGCCGGTTGCCATCCTGGTCTTCATTCTTATCGGTGCGCCGTTAGGCATCAAATCCGGCTCCGGCGGTATCGGCATGTCAGGAGGCCTCAGCGTGGCCTTCTTCCTCATCTACTGGATCTTCCTCATCGGCGGCGAGGACTTGGCAGATCGAGGTTTTGTGCCTCCCTGGGTTGCGATGTGGACCCCAAACATGCTGCTGGGCTTGGCGGGCATCTACCTGATGCGCAGCGTGGGTCGCGAGGGAACGCCACTGCAGCTACCCCATTGGATTCGCCATCTCTTCCGCAAGCGCGGTGTGATCCAGGAGGACAGCCAGAACCAGGCCGAGATGAAAGCGATGAGCCGCCTGGCCGCAGAGTTGGAAGAAGCCAGCAGCGATGAGGAACCGCGCGCATGAGCCTTCTTACGCGCTACATCCTGCGCCGCTTCTGGAGCATCGCCGTGTTCACGCTAATGGCGAGTGTGGCCATTTTCATCACCGTCGACCTGATGGAGAACCTGGACAAGTTCATCGACACGGAGACCGGCTGGCAAACCATCGTTCGCTACTATCTGCTCTACATCCCGCAAATCGCCTACCTGATCACGCCGGTGGTGATGCTGCTGACAACGGTCTTCTCCCTGGGCAGCCTGGTGCGCACCTCCGAGGTCACAGCGATGAAGGCGGGTGGCATCAGCCCGGGACGCATCCTGCGCCTGCTGGCCCTGCAGGGGCTACTGGTCAGTGTCGGCGTGTTCTACCTGGGTGAGACACTGGTCACCGACACCGCCGGCGAGCGCAACGAAATTTACCAGACATGCATCAAGAAGCGGCCGCCCACTCTGCGCCAGAACAGCGGACACGTCTATTTCCAGAACGACTCCTCCAGCATGTTCAGCCTGGACAATTTCAACCTGGAGCAGAACGAGGGGCGGCGCGCGGTCTTCCTGCAGTTTGATGGCAGCACTGTATCACATCGACTGGACGCCGAACGTATCTCGCTGCGCGACAGCGTGTGGACCATGTACGACGTGGACGAACGCTGGCTGGCGCCCCGTAACCGGCTGCTGCATCACGAAGTACTGGCGGTGCCCGAGCTGCAGCTCAATCCCTACGACATCCAGAGCCTGCGTTCCGTGCCCGAGGAGATGAACTACAGCGAGCTGGGCGGACTGATTGCACGATTGCGCCAGGCAGGAGCACGTATCACGCGCTGGCAAGTGGACGCCCAGATCAAACTGGCCAGTCCCTTCGCGAACCTGATGATTATTCTGCTGGGTGTGCCGCTGGCGCTGCGGAGAAACCGCGGCGGTCTGGTGAAGGGTTTAGGCCTGAGCTTGCTGCTTTGCTTTCTGTATTACGGAATGCAAGTCGTGTTACGGAACATGGGCTACAAAGAGTTGCTCGGTCCGGAAGCCGCCGCCTGGTTGCCCAATCTGACGGTGCTGATTGTTGCGTTGTTCTCCTTCTATAAGCTGGACAAATAGCCGCCTAAATACTCTATTTGGTTCGTGTCCGACGCTAAGTGAGTGGGTAGGTTAAAACTGGCTGTGTGCCCGCATGCTCCAACGCCATCGACAAATTCTGCTCCTCGAGTCAGACCCCAAAATGGGGCGTATTCTTTCCACCTGCCTGCATGAGGCGGGTTTTCTTGTAGCACACCTCACTCGCTATGATGAGCTACTCAAGCACCCGGCCTTGCGACAGAGCAACATCATTGTCTTTGATCCGGACCAGACAGGTCTGCCGGACGAGGCCCTGCCTATTGAGCTCCAGCGGCGTGAAATCACCACACCGTGGATGGTACTCTGCAACAAGTGCGATGTGCGACGCAGCGTACGGCTGATGCAGGCAGGCGCCGCTGACCTGCTGATGAAGGAAACGGGCTTTCTCGATCTGTTGCCCCATTCCATCCATCGCATTCTCGACCGTCTGGATGCAGCCCAACTGCTTGCAAGCGCCGATTCGGTACAACGCCGTAACCAACGCAACAATCAGGAACTGCTTGATGCAATGCCGATGTTGGCCGCTTTAGTGGACAATGCAGGCAAATGTATCACAAGCAACCTCGCCGCTCAGCGTCAGGGAATCCGGCCCGGACTGCATTGCAGCACGATTTTCAATTGCCTGCCCGAAGACTGCGAATGGTGCCCGGTAAAGCACTCTGCAAGATCTGGATCTCGCTGCACGCGTGAGATTGAAATCGGTGGCGTTCCCTACGAGATTTCCTGGTCGCCACTTGACAGTGGACATTTGCTGCTATTGGCCCAGGATCTGACTGCGCGACACGACGAAGATCGTCGTCGCCGACAGCTAGAACGTCAGTTTCAGCAGGCTCAGAAAATGGAAAGCATGGGACAACTGGCGGGCGCCATTGCCCATGACTTCAACAATCAATTGATGTCCATTTCCGGCTATGTGGGCAACGCACTAAAACAGTTTGGCGACGAGCCTGTTGCCGAGCACCTGCAGCGCATTGCAGCCACCAGCGAAGCCGCCAGCGAGCTGGTGCGCAAGCTTCTTGGGTTTTCGCGCACCGATCGCTCCAGCTTCCAGAGTGTGAACCTGCACCGCATTCTGCGTGATACAATGGATCTACTGAAACACAGTTGCCGCCACATTGACGTTCACCTCGAAGAGCAAGCTGCAAACTGCGTGCTGCTGGGAGATCCCGGTGAACTACAAAATGCGCTGATCAACCTGGGTTTCAACGCCCGCGATGCCATGCCCGAAGGTGGAAGGCTACTGTTCCGCACTGAGACTGTTCGTTTGAATCACGCCAGTAACGAGCGCCCTGCAGATTCCAGTTCTTGGATCCGACTGAGCGTGTGTGACACGGGCACCGGCATGGAAGAAGAAGTGCTGTCTCACATCTTCGAGCCGTTTTTTACGACAAAAGGACGCGGCAAAGGTACCGGACTTGGCCTGGCAAGTGTTTATAGCTGCGTGCGCAATCATCAAGGGACGGTCGAAGTGGACAGCCGCAAAGGCTTTGGCACTGAGTTCCGCATCCTGCTGCCGCTGTGCGAGTCCGGTGTGCGCCCCGGCAGCCTGCACCCCAACGAGCCGCAGGCGCTCATTCTGTTGGTGGACGATGATGTTGTTGTGCGTGGCGTAGCACGCAACATTCTGCGCGATCTTGGCTTTGCCGTGCGCGCCTTCCCCGGCGGTCCGGAAGCGCTTGAATGGTTCGCCGAAGCTGGTGATCGCGTTGACCTGGCTCTGTTGGACATGCGCATGCCGCAGATGAACGGCTGGGAGCTGTTGCAGGAATTGCGCCGCATCCGGCCCGACTTGCCCACGCTCTTCTTTACCGCCTATGCCGATTTGCTGGATCCGTCGCAGCTGGCCCGCGAGGGCGTCAAAGGCGTGATACGCAAGCCCTTCAACCTCGAAGAGCTCTTCACTCGTGTCACGGCAGCTCTTGGACGTGATACGCGTGCTACGGTGAGCGAACAGCTTAGATAAGCACCTTAATCCTGTGCATGACGATTACGTTCAAGGCTCTCGAGCACTTGACGGCGCTGTATGGTTAGCGCAGAGAACTCCTCGTTCAACAAGACGCGCTGGTCGGGCGTGGCCTCCCGTTGACGCGCCTGCAGTTCACGCAGCTGCTTGTCCAGTCGCTCACGCTCCATCTGCAGCAGCAGATCTTCGACCTCTCTGGCGTCACCGGGTCGCGGGGCCTCAACCAACCCCGATAAGGCCAGCTCGCGAATACGTTGATTCTCGCAGGCGTGCGCCCAACTATCCACGGAACTATCATCGCCAAGGAGAACACGCAAGGCCTGCGCAAAGGCTTCGCGTATCACGGGATGCTGCAGTGCGGCCAGATCAAGGTCATCGGCAATTCGCTCGCGCTGGCCTGGATTGCGCATGAAAAGCTCAAAGAGGGCTTTTTCTCGACGGGCCTCGCGTGTTCCAAATCCGGTGTCAAAGCGCGCGGGAGCACTTGGCAGAGAGCTTCCTTCTTCATGATGATCTGCTTGACGTTCGCTGCGCTTCTTTTCCTCACGCACAAGCAGGGCGACTTCATCCAGTGGAATACCTGTGGCGTGACTGATCCGCTGCTGTAGCTGATTGCGCAGAATCAGGTCCTCAACTTCAGCGGCTGCTCCCGCCAGCTCCGTTACAAAATCACGATAGGCAGTGGGTGATGCTTTATCGGCTGTATCACGGTAGTTGCGTGTACGAAAGAGGAAGTAATCCTGTGCTTCGGCCAACACCTGCGCCAGCGCATCCGCGCCCTCGCTGTGCAACAAATCGTCGGGGTCCTGCCCTTCGGGAAGACGTGCTACACGAAGGTCAAGTCCAACGGCTAGCAAGTTGCGAGCTCCACGCGCCATCGCCTTTTGACCCGCAGCATCACCGTCGTAGAGGAAGATTACGCGCTCGGCGAAACGACGAATCAGCAGCGCCTGCTCCCGCGTCAATGCGGTTCCAAGACTGGCAGCTACGTTGCCGATGCCTGCAGCGTGCAAGGCAATCAGATCCATGTAGCCTTCAACCAACACCAACCGTCGAAATTTGCGGGCTTCGTTCTTACCCTCGAACAAGCCGTACAGGTTGCGACCCTTGTGATACAACTCCGTCTCGGGGCTATTGATGTACTTGGGAGTGTCGGCATCACCGCCAGCGACAATACGACCGCCAAAGCCCACAAGGGTACCGCTGACATTGCGAATAGGAAAAACCAGACGACCTCGATAGCGGTCAATGGGATTCCCGTTACGGGCGCGTGTTACAAGCCCTGATTTCAGTAGCTGCTCCTCACTGAAACCTTGTGATACGGCGTGGCGATATAGGCCATCCCATTCGGCGGGAACCCAACCAAGCTGAAAGCTCTCGATCAGGTCGTGACCCAAACCACGACGATGCAAATACTCCGACAATTCCCCATCGCGATGTGCTTCACGTTTGAGGTTGGCACGAAACCACTCCTGTGCCGTGCGATTGATGGCCAGCAGCAATTCTTCTGTAGTACGACGCGCTTTGCTTGCAGCAGGGTCCTCTTCTTCTGGAACGACAACGCCCACGCGCTCGGCCAGCAAACGCGCGGCCTCAGGGAAGCTCAAGCCCTCGGCTTCCATGACAAAGCCAATGGCATTGCCGCCTTTGCCACAGCCAAAACACTTGTAGATGTTCAGCGCGGGATTCACCGTGAACGAGGGCGTTTTCTCCTGGTGAAAGGGACACAGACCCTTGAAATGGGCACCGGCGCGCTTCAGCGTTAAGTACTCGCTAACCAGGTCAACGATATCCACAGCGGACAGAATGTCCTGTATCACGCTTTCCGGTATGCGTCCCATTACACATCCAAACGAACGATTGTCACACCATCTCCGCCCTCTTCCGGGTGCCCGTCGCGAAATCCGCGAACAAAATGGAAGCGGCCAAGATGCTCGCGCACGACACTGCGCAACGCGCCTGTTCCCTTGCCGTGAAGAAGAGTCACTTCGGTCAGACCTGCCACCAGACACTCATCCAGATAGCGGTCAACCGCACCCATTGCCTCATCTCCCAGCATTCCGCGCAGATCCAGTCGCAGGCGCGCATCGGCTATCTGCACATCAACGCCGCCTTGAATATGGCGTTGGCGCTGCTCGGGAACGATTTCGACCACCTGATCGCGGTTCACCGTCAGTTTAAGCACACCGGCTTCCACGCGTAGCTTGCGGCCATTCCGATCGATATCCGTGACACGCGCCGGAGTCTCTACGTCCTTAAGACGCACCAGTACACCAATCTTGATTTCGCCGATCGGTAAGCGCTTTGTCTCACGCGGTTTCAACTTGCGCGAGCTCTGCTCCAGCTTCTCGCGTTCTTCCGTGATACGTCCACGCACCGACTGCACCGTCACTGGCGCGCCCTGCTCTTCGCGTATCTCGCGAACCGCCTGCTCCACGAGCTTGTTGGCACCGGCAACGATATCACCGGCTTCAAGTACCGCCTGCCGCTTGAGCTCACGCGCCTCTTGTTTCACGCGCTTCATACGTTCGCGGTACTGACTTGTCAGCGATTCAACTTCAATCTCTCGGGCTTCAACGTTACGACGACTTTTTTCAGCAGCAGCCAAAGTGCTCTGCATGCGCGCAATCAGCCGAGCCAGATTCTTCTGCTCGCTGCCCAGATAGTGGCGCGCACGATCAATGATCACCTTGGGCATCTCCATGCGCTGCAGAATTTCCACCGCATAACTCGCACCGGGAACGCCCTGGATCAGTCGGAACGTGGGCTCGATACGCTCTTCGTCAAAACTCATCGAGGCATTGTCGATGCCCTCACAGTCGTGCGCAAAGGCTTTCAACTGGCCAAGGTGCGAGCTGGCGATAGTCAGGCCGCGCGCCTGCAACATGCGCTCAAGAAAGGCCATCGCCACCGCGCTTCCCTCTTCGGGATCGGTGCCATTGCCCAACTCGTCCACCAGAAAGAGGCCTTCCTGATGAATGTGTGATACAATACGCTTCATGCGCACAACGTGTGAGCTGTAGGTAGACAGATCGTTCTCAATGGATTGCTGATCGCCAATGTCCGTCAGTACGGTCTCGAAGACCGGCAGTCGTGTACCTGCATCACAAGGAAGCGGCAGCCCCGCACGCAGCATCAGGGCAAACAAGCCGACGGTTTTCATCGCCACTGTCTTTCCACCCGCGTTGGGTCCGCTGATCAACAGCACGCGTGTATCACCGCCCAGGCGCAGATCGAGCGGAACAACATCCAGATGCTTCATCAGCAAAGGATGCCTACCGCGCACAATGCGAACATCCAGCCCGTGTGATACACGCGGCGTTATTGCATTGACCGCACGCCCCCAGGCTGCTTTGGCCGAGACCGAATCCAGGCGAATCAGCAACCGAAGTGCGTGATTCAGCTCCTTGCCGTGCTGACGCAGCCCCTCACTCAGTTCACGCAGCAAGCGCGCTTCTTCCTGATGCAGCTCAATCTGCAGTCGGTTTATTTTGCCGCGGATTTCCAGGCTCACCATGGGCTCCACAAAAAAGGTGCGCCCGGTCTGGCTCTGATCCACCACAAGCCCCTGCACTCGCCCAGCACTTCCCGCCGGTACCGGCAATACTGGATGCCCGTCTCGCCAGGACAGCCCTGTATCACCCAACAGGCCCTGCTGCCGCCATTTCTGCTCGACGCGATCCAGCTCCGAACGCAGGCGATTCTCCTCGCGCCCCAGGCTGTGACGAAGATGGGCCAACTCGGGCGATGCGCTATCCTTCAGTTCGCCGTCTTCGCCAATTTGTCGTCGAATGCGTCGCTCTTCCTCCGGCTGGGCCACCAAGCCCTCCGCGGCTGCAAAGAGCGCGGGAAAGCCCTGCGATTCATGGTCAGCAAACTCACGAATACGTGCGCAAAGCTCCAGAAAGGCCGCGACGGCATTCAATTCACGTCCATTCAGCCAATCGCCGCCCTCAAGCAAATGACGCAGTGCCGTCGTCGCATCAGCCAAAGCCGAGAAGCCAAAACCCTCGCGATGCTCCAGGATCTCGCGAAGCTCGCCCACCAGGAGCAACTCGGCCTCAATCCACTCGCGTGACAACGAAAACTCACTGGCACGCAGTGCCCGCTGGGCTTCAGCGCTGGCCGCATACTGCGAAACCCACTCAAGCAGCCGGTCCATTTCCAGAACGGAGAGGCTGTCGGCGTCAACCATGCTATGCTGCTTTTCAGTCATGGGCATAAGAGTAAGGAAAGCCGGGGAGTATCGGCAGACTGGCACTTCATTTCACACCATTTGCGTAGCACGATGCTGTGTTTTCTACTAGGAAGGCCGAAACAGACAAAGAGGCGAAGGAAACAGCAGCACGCGCCAAACTGAAAGCACTTCGCGTTCGAACTGAAAGCGCTTCGGCTTATACTGCGACTTGTCAGAAGAACCGGCGCTTTAGCCGGACCTCAGGCGATCACGCGAGAATACATAACACTTCACGTAACGATTCGTGATTGCTCTGATGGAATTGTGAACAAAGGAGAGTATCTTTCTGCCATGGACTGTTACCACTTCACACCAGAAAAAAACGAGGGTGTTGACAGCATGAGTGGTGGATTGCGAGATCGTGAGTTGGAGCGCCTGATACACGCAGCAGAGGCTAGCGGAGATGCGACGCAGGCGGATATGCTGAGAGCTTTGTTACGACACGGTGAAGGACCGCTGAGACCGCCACTGGACAACAGGCCCTCGAGCTCCTCGACAAACGAGCAAAGCGCCTAGACCGCCTGGCCGACTGACCCACTTTGATTATTCCCCCCGCCAAAAGAGTCTAAACTCCGTGCCAACATCGACTTGGCTACTGAACTCGACACGAATTCCGTACTTGCCCAGCAAGTGACTCGCGGAGCTCATACCCAAACCTGTGCCTGTTGGACTGCCTTCTCCAGCGTGTCCAACGACCGCCTTGGTGGTAAAGAAGGGCTGAAAAATGCGGTGGTGCAGCTCCGGCGGGATGCCGCAGCCCGTGTCGCGAATGCTCAAGAGGTTTTGGCCATCGTCCAGACGTTCGCTGCGAATGGTCAATATCTTCGGTTCCCGGTCGTGCATGGCATCCAGCGCATTGTAGACAATGTTCATTATACCCTGAGACAGATCCGCGTAAACGCCAATCACGGGTTCAAGTGCCGGATCAAGCGCTAGATGTCGTTCAACCTGATGCTTGAATACCATGTTGGCATTCAGCACCTCGAGCTCGGTCTCCATCAGCTGGTTCAGATTGACGGGCATCGGTTCGCTGTTATGCTCATTTCGCAACTTCAGCATGAGGCTGTGCAGAATGCCGCGCATGCGATTGGTCAGCTCCTGCAAGCTGTCCAAGTCGTCTCCGCCCAGCGCCACAACACGCTCATCAGGATCGCCCTCTTCCTCCATGCGCAGTTCTAGCAACTGCAATTGGGCAATCATGCCCTGCAGGGGTCCGTTGACATTGTGGGCAATTCCCGATGCAAGCAGCCCGATGGCAGCCATGCGGTTGCGCTCGATAAGCTGCTGTTCAAGGCGGTAAAGCGCTGTTTGATCTACGAGATAGTGCGCCAAGCGTTCGACCTTACCACTTTCGTCCTGAATGGGCCAGCTCACCAGCTCGGCGGCTTCGTAACGCGGCGTGTCCAGATCGGTATCCTGCAGGATATTGCAGGCCCGCAAATGGCGACGCTCCATCACTCCACTCGCAATGACCTCTTCTGCCAATTGAGCTACCGGAGCGGCGACCCGTTTGCCGGGTAGCAAGCGAACCTGGTCCATGTTTCCGGACACCGTCGCCAGATTACCGCGGATGATGTTCCCCTCGGGATCGCTCAGCACCATTGGATAAGGAAGGGCGTCAATGACCTGCTGCCATTCCAACTTGGCCTGCAAGACCATCTCGATCAGCTTAACGTCGAAGCGGTCGCAGCAGGCAGCACGCAGCGAATTGGTGGATGCAGGATCGGCGTGGGCCATGTCAGGAATCAGAATCATACAAACTGCCCGGTTGCGTGGTACTACTGATGGACCGTTTGGCAGTATCGGCCACTGAGCCAGGCTAATTCAGTACTACAAGAGAGCTAACAGCCCCTTGATGCAGAGTTCCAGTTCGTCAATTCCGGCAGAGTATTCGGGCCATTCCGCTTGAACAAAATCGTAGATGCCGGCATCATTGCGAAATTCGTCACGTAGATGAAATTCAGTCATAACTCGCACACCGAACTGCACGAGGTCCAAGTCGCCGCCCAACTCCGCCAGCACCGCGTCGCGATGATGTGGCTCCATACAGAGGATCAGATCGGCCTCGCGCAACAGAAAATAGCTCATGGCGCGACTGCGGTGAGCGCGGAGATCCACGCCGCGCTCAGAAAGCGCACGAATCGTAAAGGGCGCGGCCGGCTCGCCGGAAATTCGCAGTGTGCCGCAGGACGTCGCTGTATGTGGTACAGCCAGCTTGGCCGCATGCAGTAGAAACAAAGCCTCCGCGGCCGGACTGCGACAAATGTTGCCGCTACAGACAAAAACCAGATGCATGGCGCCTCCCATGGACTAAGGTGACAAAGCAGCGGGGGAGTGCAAACTGCAGTGAGTATTGCCGGAAGCCCTTTGCGCCAGCTTTGCCAAATGCAACTCTTCTTCTGTGAAGCGTGCTTTGAACATGCTACTATGCAAGGACTTCGCGCCGCAAGCATTCGTGCGGTGCATCATTAGTAGTTCTGCCACGTGCCGCATGCGGGCGTGTCGGAGAGAGTTGAGGGTACCATGCACAAACGATTTCTTGCGCCAGCCCTGGTGGTGGGTCTGGCTGGAACGTTGCTGGCCGGCAGCCTGCACTCCAGCCTTGAGCAGCAGATTGTAGGTATGAAGGATCAGGACTGGGTAAAAGTGCTGATCGTCCTGAAGGATCAGGTAGATACACAATCGCTCGATTGGGAGCTGCATTACAAAAAAGCTCCGCTGGCCGAACGCCATCGCGTTGTCGTCGAACGCTTGCAGGCACTCGCCGCGGAAACGCAGCCCGCACTGCTGGAAACGCTGGCACAGGCTGAAAAGCAAGGGCAGATCAGCGATGTGACACCGCACTGGCTGCTTAATTCGATTGTGCTGAAAACGCGCGTGTATCACCTGTCGGCTCTAGCTGAGCTGGACCAGGTAGACATAATCGAGCCCAATCTAGTGCCGGAACTGATAGAGCCCGTTGCACAGCGTGATACAGGAACGAGAGAGATCGGGCTGGCTCCCGGCATTGATGCCATAGAAGCAGAACGCGTGTGGTACGAGCTCGGCATTTGGGGAAACGGAGCGCTTGTAGCCAACCTGGATACTGGTGTGGACGGCGATCACCCGGCGCTTGCATCACGCTGGCGTGGTCTTAGTGCCCCGGCTGCTCAGTGTTGGAAGGACGTGCTTGGTGGCGGCACCACTTTTCCCGTTGACAACGGCGGCCACGGAACTCACGTGATGGGAACCATTACTGGCCAGGCACCCAATGACTCCATCGGTGTCTGCCCAGGTGCACAGTGGATTGCCTGCAACGCCATTGATCAAGGCGTCAGCAGCGGTTTCGACACCGATGTCCTGACCGCCTACGAATGGTTCACCGACCCGGACGGTTTTCCCGAGACGATAGAAGACGTTCCTGATGTGATACAAAACTCATGGGGCGTGACGACCTCAATGGGCTATTCGGCGTGTGACTCCCGCTGGTGGAACGCGATCGATAACTGCGAAGCGGCCGGTGTTTGTGTCACATGGTCTGCTGGCAATGAGGGCCCAAGTTCACAGACTCTGCGCAGCCCGGGAAATCGTGCTACTACTGAGTACAACTGCTTCAGTGTGGGTTCAACCTCGTACTCAAGTCCCTACTACGTGAGTGATTTCTCCAGCCGCGGTCCAGCGCCCGATGCTTGTGGCACGTATTCGATCAAGCCGGAAGTCATGGCGCCGGGAAGCAACATCTACAGCTCCTACCCGGGTGGTGGGTATACAACTATGGACGGGACCTCAATGGCGGGCCCGCACGTGGCCGGTGTTGTGGGCTTGATGCGCAGTGCGAATCCCAATCTGGACGTAATCACAATCAAGCAGATCCTGATGGATACAGCGTCGGATCTGGGCACACCCGGCGATGACAACACCTATGGCCACGGCATTGTCAATGCCTACGAAGCGGTGCTGTCGGCCATGAGCGGTTACGGCACCGTGATAGGATCGGTACGCGATGCAGACACGAATGCACCCCTGAGCGGAGTGTACGTTGAGCATAGCGAGGGGATTCCCTACGCAACGACGGGCGAGTTCGGAGATTTCTCTTTCATGCTTCCCGCCGGTGAACACGAGTTCAGTTTCTCGCGGCTGGGTTATCTGCCGCAGACGGTGGAAATAGCAGTGGGCAACGACAGCACCACAACAATTGCAATTACCCTCCAGCTAGCTCCAAGTGGCGTGTTACACGGCTACGCTCTTGACGCTTACGGTGAGGCGATGCCGGGCGCTGCGGTAAAAGCACTGGACACGCCTTTCGATCCAGTTGAAGCAGATGCTAATGGATACTACGAAATGGCGCTTCCCGTGGGAACACCCTGGCTGGTCGTCGCCGAGGGGCCAGTGAGCGAGGTGATACAATCACCGGCCGGCCCTGATGAATACGGCTACTTCGCTTATGGCCCCGAGGACACAAAAACGGCAATGGCTATTGTCAACATGGTTGAAGAAGGACTGGCGTTGAATCTTCAGTCACACAATCGCGCCGCCTACGACTGGACTACGATTGATCCAGCTGCCGCTGGCCCGGGAGAGGCACTGCCCTTCACGCTGCGCAATCAGACACTTCAGATGGATCTGCCCTTTGAGTTCGTGTATTACGGCGAAGTCTTCGATCGCATTTCCATTTGTACAAACGGCTGGGTTGCGCTTGGTGAGACAAGCGAAACGACTCGCGTGGGCCATGGCTTTGGCGACCCCAGTGAAGGCCCGTCGGCCATGATCGCCCCCTTCTGGGAAGACCTGACCTGCGAGGTGGAAGAGAGCGGTCACATCAGCACATGGTACGATGAAAGTGGCGGACGCTTCATCATTGAGTACAACAACATCCGCCAGTACCTGCCCGTCACCGCATTTGAGACCTTCCAGGTGATCCTGTACGATCCAACCGAGCACGCTTCTATTACAGGTGACGGCAGCATTCTGATGCAACACCAGACTGTTTCCAACACTACCTATGCGGCCATCGGCATTGAGAGTCCTTTGGGAACCGACGGCCTTACTTGGTACGTGGGTAATCCCACACTGGAACCAGAAACCAATCCTCTGCCTGCATCGGGCGATTGCGTTTTGTTCACAACAGGTTTGCTGGAGTCACCCATTAGTCTGCACGCTGTAAGCGACCTGCGTATCACGCAGACGGCGCGGGGTCAATTCATACTGAATTGGACAGCTGTTCCAGCGGCTGCGCGCTACCATGTTCAACGTTGTGATTCGCAAGGTACATGGACGAACGTAGCCACAGTAACCGAGCCTTCATGGACTTCAGCGATTACCGAGGGCGTGTGGCAATTCAGGGTTATCGCTGCAAACTAATCGCCAGAACATCATAGACAAAACAGCCCGTGTCAACTCATGTCCGACACGGGCTTTTTCTCGTTGTATCACATAGAATCAGAACCACTTTCTGCGCCAGAGGACGATGGTTTGTATCACCACTAAAACACACAACAGTCCGAAGAACAGCGGGAAAGCAAATCCTCTCTCGGCAAAGGGTATTCCATTCAGGTTGACGCCCAGCAAACCGGTCAGAAAGCCAAGGGGAAGAAAGATCATGGTGAACACGGCCAGCATGTACATGCGCTGGTTCAAGAGCTCGTTATGACGCCCCAGGTATTCTTCCTGAATCACAGCCAAGCGTTCTCGCAGAGAATCCAGATCCTCAACAAATCGTACCAGTCGATCTGCGGACTCACGGACGAGCAGCATATCTCCCGCTTCCAGCCAGGCAGGAGAGTCCAGCTGCAGTCTGGCCAGAGCGTCACGCTGCGGTGCCAGATAGCGACGCAGAATAATCAGACGTCGGCGCAATGCGAGCAACGGCTGCCGAACATCCTGTCCCTTCTCCTCCAGGACGTCCTCCTCGAGCTGCACAGCTTCATCGGCAATCGCTTCCATAACTTCAGACTTGCGCTCCGTCAAGCGCTCGACAATGGCAGCCAACAATCCACCAACGCAGCGCGGACCTTTGGCCGAAATCAGTGTATCACGAATATCGCGTATGGAGAGAAGCTCGCGATGGCGTGAAGTCACCAGCAGACGCCCATCTGTCCAGCAGCGCAAACTGACCATATCATCCGGCTGCGCCCCGGGATTGAGATTAACGCCGCGCAGTATCAACAGCGTACCCCCAGCAAGGGTAGTGCAGCGTGGACGGGTCTCCTCAATCTTCATGGCGTGTATCACGTCATTGTGTACGCCAATCCCGCGCAAGTGAGTACCAAGACCACGCTTGCTGTAATCCAGATGCACCCAGCGGCAATAGTGTTCGATGCCTTTGTCACCGTCTGCGGGCATAACACCACCATGGCCGTCCAGCCACAAATCGTGTATCACGGCATTGTGTGCTGTCATTACTTACTCCTGCCCGGGACTTGACACCGCATGTTCCTGCTCTGCCGTCTCTTCTGCTGTTACTTCCTCTCCCGGAGTTTCCTCAGGCTGCTCCTCTGGAATGATATCGCTGTGCCCAAGTTTTCCAACAGGAGGAATACCGGCTGCGCGGGCCTGCTTCTCGGCATTGCTTTTGATCAGAGCCAGCCACAGATCCAGAGCTGCGCCCACCTTCTTTTCCATCCGCTCGGGAAAATGTCGCACCGTCCAGCCGACAACATCTTCCATGCTCAGTACGCGGACAAGCCCATTTGTCTGGCGGTAGATACGCCAATCGTGGGCCGCCCGTAAGGCGCGTGTTTCACTGGACCAGCCGAAGCGCCATGGGGGTAGCCAGGCCCGGATTTCACTGCTAATGGCAGCGCCCATATGACGCCAACGAAAGCGTGTACCCACCGTCAAAGGCCCAAGCTGCTTGACACGTGACACATCTGGATGCCAGTCTTCCCAGTGCAGCATATCGGTCAGAATTTTCCAGACGGTTTCCTGTGGAGCATCCACCAGAATCTGTCGGCGCACTGTGATGTGAGTAGGCTTGAGCTTTCGCGACATGACAACCACCACTGCTGGAACGTCTTCTGGCTTTAATATGGCTCAAACAAAGCTCTCGCAACAGCGCTCTTGTTCTTCCCTACACAATCTTACGCCGAGAGTGTCACCAGATTCCCGGAATTGCTGTATCACATATCGGGCATCGTCCGCTCTTGAGCACTGCATGACGCAAACCCATGCGCGAACGTTCGATCAGCGTTGTCGCACAAACAGGACAGCGTGTATCACCGCTGCGACTTTCCGGAACATTACCTGGATAGACAAACTGCAGTCCCTCCGCACGCGCCACATCGACTAATCTGTGAATCAGCTCCTCTGGCGTTGCCGGAACATGTTTCATCCTGTGTGTCGGATAGAAGGCACTCAAATGCAAAGGCGTTCCCGGGCCCATTTCTCTTGCTACCCAGGCGGCTAGTCGATGCATATCCTCTTCGCTGTCGTTTTCACCAGGTATCACAAGATGCGTCAACTCAACCCAGACCTTCGTCTCGGCCCGCAAGTACTGCAGCAGTCGCAATACGGGTGAGAGTTTTGCATCACATAGGCGCTTGTAGAACTCTTCGCGAAAGGCCTTCAGATCGACATTAACTGCATCGATGTGCCGAAAGAGATCACGAGCGGCATGGCGTGTTACATAACCGTTGCTAACCATGACGTTGTACAAACCGGCCTCGTGAGCCAGAGCAGACACATCACAAACGAATTCGCCAGCAACCACGGGCTCGTTGTATGTAAAAGCAATGCTCTCGCATGATTGCTCGCGTGCGCCGCGCACGATTTCCTCAGCACTGATCTTTCGCAGAAGATGGGTAGATGAGGCACGGCTGATCTGATGATTCTGACAAAAGGCGCAATTCAGATTGCATCCAATCGCACCCATCGAGAGCACATCACTTCCAGGAAGCAGGTGATACAAGGGTTTTTTCTCAATGGGATCAATCGCCAGGCTGGAGACGGCTCCATAGCTCTCGGTGCGCAGCTCCCCATGTAGATTGCGTCTAACGAAGCAAAAGCCGCGCTCACCGGGATCCAGTTTGCAAGCACGCGGACAAAGTCCGCAGATCAATCGATCTACCTGCACAGGTTTCCACCAGCGGGCGCGGTTACTTGTCATCAGAGCTCCTGCAAAGGCATCCTGTTCAGCAGGAACGGCAAAATGTGCTCATAGCGCCAGGTTGTACCGAAATGGCCGCCATCGAACTCCTGTTGTATCACACTCACACCGCGCGCCCGCAGGCGCGAACAGAACACGCGAGCGCCAAGATCGGCGTGATACTCGTCGCGGGTTCCTGCCTCAACATAGAGTGTGTCCAAACCGGCAAGGGCATCCAATTCACGGTCAAAGCGCGTGATACGAACCACCGGATCCTGCATCAGCCACCGGGCAAAGACTTCGTCATTCAGTTCGCCGCTGTGCAAGTGAACGGGCAGCTCAAAACCACACTCCTCTTCGGGCGCAGGTGAATAGCAGGCCGAAAGGGCCACTACGTTCAATGCATTGGCGTGATCGGCCTTCAGCTGACGCAACTCCCCGATCGACTGCAAGAAGGCGTCCAAGCCGCCAAGCCGCTCTATGGCAAAAGGAAAGCGCGCAATTTCCGGTAAGCAAGTAACGGCGAAGTGCAAATCGCCAGCTGATGAAGCCACATGTGCAAAAAGCTCGGCGTGACTCATGCCAAGTCGCAGAGCACCGAACCCACCCGAGGACTTACCCACGACAGCACGAAAGCGGTTCTCGGCCAGTGTGCGGTAGTGAGCGTCTATCTGCGGCACAAGCTCCTCGACAATGTGAGACATGTACGCGCCGGTTCCCGAGGAATTGATGTACTGGCTCCCCCCGTAGCGGGTAAAGCAATCTGGAAAGACAAGCATGCAAGGAGGAATGGAACCATCACTGATCAGACGATCGACGATTTGTATCACGTTTTCCTCAAAGGCGCGAAAGTTGAGCCAGGCGCTCCCCGTGCCAAACAACCCTGTCAGCAGATACAGCGTCGGATAACGCTGATCTCCATTGTGATACCCTGGCGGAAGATACACAGGCACGCGACGACAGTGTGTATCACCCAGCGGATTATCTTGCAGCAGACGACTGTCCACTTCCTCCGTGACCATGTTTCCCTTCAGGAGAGAATTGTAGATCATCGGTCCCGCTCCTCTTCTTCCATTGCCAGTGCAGCCGCTCCCATGGCGCCGATACCATCACCCAATCCCGTGCGAACCAGTCGAAGTCCATCCTTGAACGAAGGGTGAAGACAGTCGTTCAATTCGTCACGAAACAGATCCCAATACATGTCGCAGTGTTGTATCACGCTGCCACCAAAAATGATCATTTCGAAACTGAGCGTGTGCTGCAAATTGGTGATGGTTCGCCCGAGCGCTCGAGATGCGTTCTGCAGAATACTCAGCGCGAACTCATCGCCTTCACCAGCGGCCAGGCAGACGGCTCGCGCATCAACGTTTTCGAGCGCAGCCAAGGAGGTTGTGTGATCCTTTGCCCCTTGCGCTCGGAAGGCAAGCCCGTTGCCGGAAGACCAGGTGGTCAGGCAGCTGTAATTGGTTTTGCATTCGTAGCAGCGCACCGGCCCCATGTCCATTGCCAAGTGTCCGATTTCCCCCGCGAGGCCGTTCTTGCCACGGTAGACTTGGCCGTTCAGGACAAGCCCCGCGCCGATACTGGTGCTGATGGTGATGTAGATCAGGTGTCGCAGTCCTCGCGCTGCGCCAAATCGCGCCTCCGCCAGAACAGCCATGTTGGCGTCATTGTCCAGCAGCACGGGCACTTGATAGCGACGCTGCAGCTCCTCGCGAAGAGGCCATCCTTGTAACACCGGAACATTGAACACTGTGCCCAGAGTCTGCACATCGTAATCCACAAAGCCCGGCACGCAGATTCCGATAGGCACACGTTTTCCGCCTGCAGCTTCGCGTGCCTGGTCCAACATGTGACACAACTGTTCCAGCAATGTATCACGATCCCGCTGTCCACGGTTGTCCTCTTTCAAGTGCCAGACGACCTCGCCAGACGCATCCATCAATGAGCAGCGCAAGCTCGTGCCGCCAATGTCGACACCTATCGCATGTGATACAGGCATTGCCTACTCCTTGACCGAACCCAGCGTCAGACCGGAAACCAGGTAGCGGCTGAGAGAGATGAACACCACAACTACCGGAACGCTTACCAACAGACTGGCCGCGGCATACAAGCCCCACTGCGTTGACATGGAAGCCTGGAAGGACTTGAGTCCCAGCGGCAGCGTGAACATTTCCTTCTCTTGCAGGATTTGTGCTGCCACGATGTATTCCGACCATGCGGCCATGAAAGAGAAAAGCGCGGTGATTACCAGCGCAGGGCTGGCCAGCGGAAGGATCACCTTGTAAAAGGCTTGCCAACGGTTGCAGCCGTCGATGCGCGCGGCCTCTTCCAGCGAGCCGGGAATGGTGTCGTAATAGCCCTTCATCTGCCAAAGACAGAAGGGAAGCGCAGTCGCCGAGTAGAGAATCATCAGGCCAAGGAAGGTGTTCACCAGATGCAGTTTGGCCACCATGATGTACAAAGGCAGCAGCAGCATGGTCGCAGGAAACATCTGCGTGGTCATCAGCGCAAGCATGCCTGCATCACGGCCGACAAACTTGAAGCGGCTGAAAGCATAGCCGCCCACGGCTGCCAGCGCCACACCTGTAGCGGTCACGACGAGGGTCACGAAAAGCGAGTTCCACATCCAGGTCAAGAAGGGATGCTCCGTGAACAGCGCGATGTAGCTGTCGAAGCAGGCGCCATCGGGTATCACGGACAGATCCGTACTGCGCAGCCGGTCACCGGGACGCAGCGAAATGGAGATGACGTTGAGCACGGGATAGATCGAGATCAGACTGAACACGATCAGCACCAGATGTCTCACGAGGGTCAGCAGTTTTGACTCTTTCATGGTGCCTCCCTAGTACACGGCCTTGGTTGCCTTGGTTCGCCAGAGGAAGGTGATCGAGAAGGCGAGCAGAATGAAGAAGATCACCATCGAGAGGGCCGCACCGTAGCCGTATTGGTAGAGGTTGAAGACCGCCTTGTACACGTAGGACACAAGGATGTGCGTCTTGTCGGAGGGTTCGCCGCCGTTGGACACCAGCCACATCACGTTGAGCTGATTGAAGGTCCACACCGTGCCGAGTGTCACGGCCGGCAGCATCACCGGCTTGAGCAGCGGCAAGGTGATCTTGGTGAACTGCGTCCAGCGCGATGCGCCGTCCACGCGCGCGGCCTCGTAAAGCTCCTGCGGAATGGCCTGCAGACCGCCCAGCGCGATCACCATCATGAAGGGGAAACCGAGCCAGACATTCGTAATGATGCAGGCGACAAAGGCCCAGAAAGGATCACCCAGCCAATTGGTCATGGGCAGATTGAACACCTGACTGGCGATGAGGTTGACCGCGCCGTATTCGTAATCGAACATGCCGCGCCAGGTCAGCGCCGTGATGTAGGCGGGAACAGCCCAGGGGATGATCAGCAGTACGCGATAGATGCTCTTGCCCTTGACTGGCCCGTTGATGATGATCGCCAGAAAGACACCGATGCCCACATGGAAGACAACGTTGATCAGCGTCCAGATGACCGTCTTCAGCAGTACACTCCAAAAGATGCCCTCGCGGAAGACCTGCACATAGTTCTGCAGTCCGATGATCTGCCAATCCTGAAAATGGCGCAAACTCATGTTGGAGAGCGAGAGGACAACGTTGTAGCAGAAGGGGAATACAATGGTTAGTGCGATGACCAGGAAACTTGGTATCACCAGCAGATAGGCCATGCGGTTGCGCTTCCAGTCACGCAGAAACTCGCCAAACACCTTGCGTTTCCAGACGAGCACGCCGACCAGCGCCAACACCATCAGCCCTTTGAACACTTGTGCAAAGGCCGTCGGCTTCAGTTCCTGGTTCATGCGCGTGATACTCTTCTGCGCCTCAATCTGCATGTTGGCAGCGGCTTCCTCGGGAGTAATGGAACCGCCCAGCAGCGCCTGATACTGCGGGCGCATCGTATCCCAGATAGCGCGCAACTCGGCTACCACAGGCATCATGCGTCCATTCTGCATCTGTATCACGCTGGCTTTTAACGTCGGGTCCTCGTCCAGCAGCGGATCGTCCAGCAGCTCCTTGCGCGAAGGCACTGTCTTCAGCTCAGCCATAAAGCGACGCTCGCTGGTTGGTGAGACCATGAAGCGCACAAATTCCATGGCGGCATCGGCCTGTGTCTGGCTGGAGTTGCCATTAAGGCTATAGCCCTTGCTGGCCACCATGGGTCCCATCGGAATGCCGGTGGCATCGACAACGGGTAGCGGCGCGATAAAGGCTTTCAGGTCCTCGCGGGCCAGGTAGTCACCCCAGCTCCAGTCGCCGTTGATCAGCATGGCGGCACGGCCCTCTTTGAAGAGACCATCCGCCAGCTCGTAATCGGCGTTGGGAGGTATTACGCGATATGTATCACGCAATTCGAGGATGAACTTGTAGGCGGCGACGGCTTCGGGATTGTCCAGATCCGGCGTGGTTTGCGAAGGATCATTCTCGTCAAAAAGCCAGCTCCCGTAGCCGGTCAGGAAGGGAATCACGAAAAATGGCTCGGTGTAGTTCCACACCAGACCGTAACGGTCAATGCGACCGTCGCCGTCCTCGTCGATGGTGTTGGCCCTGGCCAGCTCGATGAACTCGGCTGTCGTACGCGGTGCCTGCTGCACAAAATTGCCGTTGCAGACCAAAGCCAGATGATTGCCCAGGCGGTCGCCCACTTGCAAAAGCTGCATTTCGCCTGGCTCTCCGCCCTGACGGGGCGGTAGCTTGGTCAGCGTGCCCTCGACGAAGTTCTGCTGCAGGTCCTCCTGAAACCACGGCGTCATGTCTCGAATGATGCCCATGGTCTGGAAGGGGCCGATCACGTCGGAAGGGCCATAGACCAGCTCCGGCCCGGAGCCCGCCAGTGCAGCAGCCTGGAAGCCACTGCGCAACTCTTCCGTTTCCTTGTAGAGCGCGCGTACGCGGATATCGGGATGCTGGGCCTGGAAGTCCTGGATCAGATCGTCCAGAATCACACGCTCGGCGGGCACCATCTGATGCCAGAGTGTCACAACGGTACGTGTATCACGCTTGCCGCAGCCACCCAACACCAATAGTGCCACCAACCCGATCAACAGGGAGCATTTGAGGTTCATGGAATTCCCCGGCTTGTACTGATAGGTCAGAAGCCGAAATATAAAGGTTATGGATCAAGGAGGGGGCGATGATACGCACGACCTGCGCGCTTTTGGCAATCTTCCGTATCGGTCGCAGCAAAGGGAAGTAGCGCAATCACTTCCGGCTCATAACTTCAGGCGGAAGCTGAACCTGATAAAGATCCGGAAACGACTGCCCCGGCGTGCGATCGCTGGCAAACAACAAACGGCTGCCATCGGCGCTGATGGCGGGCATGCTCTCTTCGTTGCTTGTGTTGATGGGAAAGGGCAGAGGCAAGGCTGGTGTCCACGCTCCGCTTTGGCGATGGCTGTAGTACAAATCGCCTTTCAGCATCCGCTGGCTCTGATTGTCTTCACGCCCGGCCGAATAGAAGATCAGACAATTGCCGTCAGCTGTGATACAGGGTTCAACCGCCACTTTGCCGCAGGCGTTGATTTCATCCGGCAGACGCCGGGGCATGCCGGGAACTCCATCCGTCAACTGGCAGCAGTAGATGCCTTCACCGCCCAATTCGGGATACTCGGCGACGTAATACATCATGCCGTCGGCGCTAAACGTAGGACGGCCTTCTCCACTTGGCGAACCCAGCGGAAACTGAAGCTCACGAGGCTCGGCCCATGTATCACCCTTGCGTTCGCAGAACCAGAGGTGAAACTCGGCGCGTGCATCTTCCCCAGTGCTCGTGGGACGTTTGGAAAGGAAGTACAGGCGTGATCCATCGGGCGAGTAACAGGCGGCAGCGTCATCTGCAACAGAGGCGTGAACAAAGGCCTTTGGCGCTGACCATTCGCCATCGTGAGCCTGCATCAACAGCAGCACAGAGGGCGATCCGGGCATCATACGCGTGAAGCAGAACTCCTCGCCGGAAGGATGCATGGCGGGTGCCAGCTCGATGGCGGCGCTAGCGGTCAGCTCGGGCAAAAAACGAGTGGGGATCCTCTGTGTTCCAACATGAGCGGCGCTCAGATGCACAAACGCCACTGCGCCAACAAGGAAACAAACCAAACTCCGCGTCTTCATTGCTACTCCAAAATGAAAGAGGGGCGGACCCTTGCCCGCCCCACAGGGAGAGTGTATCACAGAAGAGGTTCATCTGCCATAGGGAAGCAAGGTCATTCCAATCTCAAGGGTTGCGCCCTGCTCCGGATCTACGTAAACCGAGTCAACGCAGACCTTGTAATAGTTGTCGTGCATGACCCACAAACGCACGCTGCGCTGAAAGCTGGCTCCTGTCAACAACTCGCCGTCCTCCCCAAACAATGCGGCGGCGTCCAGACAATTGAAGGCCAGGCATCGCTGGTTGATGCTGAACCAGCCTTCCTCGTCTGTGCTGGCCACGCAGCAGAGCTCATTCAAGTACCAGCAATCGTCGTAGGAATTGTTGATCAGATAGGCGCAACTGCTACTGCTTTCGTCGATCTCAACGTGCACATCGTAAATGCCGCTGGCAACCAGCATTCCGCTTGTATCACGCTTGTTCCAGAACAGGTCATAGCTGCCTGCTCCAATCTGTCCATGCATGACGCTGGCAACGACTTCGCTTTGTCCGTGCCGCGTCACCCAAACGTGAAGCACTCCGTCTTCGTCAATTGAAACGGGAATACGACAGCTGCCTAGGTCATCGTCTATGACCGGATCCTCGTGCGGATCTTCGCTTAGACCTTCCAGGCGATAGCCTAGCTGAATAATGGCATCGGGAATGGCTTGGCCCGACGCACCGGTTACGTGTCCGCGCAAATCCAGCGCGGTGGGGTCATCGTTATCGTCGCTGCTGCAGCCGCAAAAACCAGACAACAGGACGAGACCCGCCAACAGGACAGTGAGTCGCATGGGAATTCCTCCGGCTTTTCGGGATCCCGTGAACTTCGTCGCGCGCAAAGGGGATGGGGATCGGGATGGTCTCCAAAAGGAGAAGCACCCACGGCCAGAGAAGACGGAGAGGGTTTCAGGAAAATTGCGCGAGGTGAGTGTTTTGTGTGCTCGCAGACGCTTGGCTTGCGGCATGAAGGGAGCCGCGAACTACATCTTAGACCGGCAACGCTCACGAATCCGCGTAAGTAGCGGCGCGGGATCGCATACGCTTTCAGGGAGCGCTCCAAAGAAGTTGCCACCAGAGTACTCCTCGCTACTACACGGCGGCTCCATCCAAAGCTCCAGATGCAGCATGCTGGTGCGTTGCTGCTGAACTAGATTGCGTATGTAGGTGGGTGCTGTTGCCGTGACACGGCCAGATTCAAGAATCTGCCCCACTACGCCCAGCATGTCGGCAACTTGCAGTCGCTGCCCTGCTTGCACAACGACATCGCCAAGCTCTGCGTAGCGCAGATAGAAGCCGCCGTGATCCACAATCACCTGGAAAGTCCGATTCCAATAACCATTGATTGCGGGCGAAGAGAACTCGGCAACTTCCAGCACAACGCCCGCAAGGGCGGCACAAACCGAAGCCCCTGCAGCAGCATAAACATCAACGCCAGCATGTGTGCGATCTCCGCGATCTGCGCCAAAAACTCCACAAGAATCAGATTGCGGCAGCTCATCATGGTAGGCCATTGGCACAGGGTAGCAGCACTCTCTTTCCGTGATACACTCTGGATCGAATTTCGGCCAAACGCCCATGATTCCCCGTATCGTCGTCTTAGTGAACCGAGTCGCTAGTCCAAGGTACTTCCCGTTGCTGTTCCGTTTTGCTGCAAAAGCAGACTCTCCGGGATTTCCTCTGCCGGTAGAAGCGATCGCAGCAATCGCAAATAGAGCTGATCCCAGAATTCGTCGCCCTCAAGTGCTCGACGATCAGCTCCATACCACCAGCACCAATCACTGCCTTGCGCCGCCAGCAGATGAATCACACGTTCACGCACTTCTGCGTCTGGATGAAAGGCTAAAGCCGCCAGATCCAGACCGTGTGTCACAGCAAAGTGCCGTAAATCGTTTCCCGTCATTGTTGTGGCCATCTCCAACAAACGCCAGGCTTCATTCTCTTCAGGCTCACCGATCCATGTAGATAGATCGCCGTGAATCCAGCTTCCTGCCGGCAGTGCTTCTTCATCCTGCATTGTGATACATGGCAGCTTCATACCACGCGCAACAAACTGCGAGGGCGTCATCGTGCGAATGCGCCCTGCGCGTTGCATTTGTTCCAAGCTGTGATACAACTCCTGAAGGAAGGCGTCGGCATCGTGATCCAGCTCGAAGAACTCCCAGGCGTTTTCGCCATCCAAAACCAACGTAATCGCAGCTTGAGGATGACGCATATGTTCCACAAGGATGCGATTGACCAGGTCATGTGCCGCTGCCGGGCCAGGGTAGCGCCGATAGCGCCAGCCGATGGAGCGCGAGAGCTCCGTGTGACGCAGCAACACAAGTATGCTGTCGTCCTGTGATACAAAACGAAAAGCGCCAGCGCGATGTGCCGGGTGATCCACATCGGGGACCTCGCCACCCGTTGCCGCCCAGCGTAGACCCGCAACACCAAGCATGGACAGCGCATCACGACTGACAGCACCTTCACCCGGCCAGAAGCCGTTTGGGTCACGACCGAAAAGCGTGGCAAACTGATTGCGCCCCAGCTCTACGTGCACACGCGCCCATTCAGGATGTGCGAATGTGGGTAGCGTGGCTCCCGGCATGCGATCTGCCGCACAACCGGCGTCTATCAGCAAAGGAAGAATGGGGTGCGCGAATGGAGTTGTGGCTATTTCAACTCTGGATTCACCAGCCGTAGAAGCCGACTCCAGCAACTGACGATGCGCGGGTATCACGTTCTCCAGAATCAGGCCGTACTCGAAAGCCAGGCGCTCGCGAGCGACGGCATCCCAAGCTGGCGCAGACCACACTCCGGCGTGCTCTTCGACCAGATCGCAGACACGAAGTGTATCACCGCTTGGCAGCGGGACAGGGCCGCGCAAGAACATTGGATCCATCCAGACCAGATGAAAGAGAGTCAGCAGTTCAGCAGCCGTATCCGCATCTGGAAGATTTCCGGCTCGAATTGTATCACGTAGCTGGAGCAATCGCGGCCAACGTGCGGCTAATTCATCCGAAAAGGAAAGGCAACTCCATGCGTTGCGCCAAAGCAATCCGCTCTGTTGCTCATCGTCTGGATCCAGTACGGGCAGTAACAGCAGATCCAGCCAGGGGTCGGTGTGACCGCGCGCAGACTCTTCATACTCTTGTGTCACACGTCGATAGGCATGATCCAGGCAAGGAACAAAGCGCTCCAGATAGTAGGTGTGCAATTGATAGAGCAGCACACCCGAAAGACTGATACAGGCGCTTAGCTCCGTATCACGCAAGCGCAGCGCCATGTCGAGATAGTCCTTGGCGGCATGTACTCGCAACCAGGGACCTAGAAGCTGATCTTCGACCGGGTCGGACAACCAGGGCATGTGCTGCTGCCAGAGTAGAACAAGGTCGACGGGCGTATCACCGTCTTGTGCGGGTAGCAACTCTATTTGCTCGGGCACTTCTGTTGTTAACTCCAGGGTACCGTTCGCCTGCAAAAAGAACACGGAGTTGGCTAAGCCAAAATCATTGCGTGTGCGTGCCGGGTTGTCCGGGTCGGGAATCCATTCGCCGTCTACGATAAACTTGTACTCGTGCAGGCCGTGATCCAGGCGCAATGTGGTACTGAAAGTGCCCTTCTCCCCTATGGCTAGCGGAATCGGCGCGTGCGCCCAGCGGCTGAACTCACCTGCCACAGACACACTCTCCGCAGACCCGATGTATCGAAATTCAACAAGCAGACTGAACTCATCTGGACCGTGTGATACGACCGAGGCAGACGCATTGACGATCACCAGTAACACAAGTAGAACGAGCCGCATGTAGCCTCCTGAACTCCTGCTTCAAGATAGGGCACAGTTTGAAGCTGGCGCAACCGCAAAGGCGTGATACAAAAAGGGCCGACACCCTCGCGGAAGCCGGCCCTGAAAGCTGTCAAAGGCAGCGCTTACTCGGCGACCATCTCGTAGGTCACATAGTAGAAGCCCTTGTCGCTGGCAGGAATCGTCACGCTGGTGTCAGTAGTGGACTGGAGCAGCGTGAAGGTGGTGTAGGCCTCATCGGTGCTGTAGATGTGGTAGGTGTAACCCGTACCAACGGCATCCCAGCTGAGGACCACGTTTGCGCCCTGGGGAGCGATGGACAGATCAAGGCCGCACATCCAGTTGTCCCAACGAACCACATCCAGAACCACGGTGGTCTCGGCGTCGTTCAGATAGACCATGCGGTCGCTGATGTTGTCTTCCCAGTTCCAGTTCACGCCATCGGTGCTGAAGTTGAACTTGTGACCGAACTCAAGGGCCGTACCGGCGGGGAAGGTTAAAGTGACATCATAGATACCGTTCATGTCGGCGTCGCTCAGCAGCGTGGAACCGGAGGTCCAATCCAGCGGAGCAGCACCACCCTGAACGCTCACTCCACCAGCATAGTAGGCGGCATCGAGGCAGTTCATGTCAACCTGGAAGGTCACGTCGATGTCGACGGTGCTCACTGTCGGGGGCTCGTAGTTGTTCCAGAACTGAACCTCGAGGGCTGTGGTGTAGGCATCGGGATCCAGGCACTCGGGACGGTTGTCCACACTCTCCCAGCTCCAGTTCGTACCATCCGCACTGCAGGTGAACTTGTACTCAAGAGTATTCAAAGTACCCGCAGGCAGGGTCAGACCAATCGTGAAGAGACCACCGCCCTGATCCGCCATCAGGTTCTCACCAGGGTTCCAAGTCAGCGGTGCATAGTTACCCTGCACACTCACGCCACCGGCGTACATGGCGGGATCCTGATGCTGCATGTCGACGCTGAAAATGACAACCTGGCTGTTGTTCAGCGGTTGCTCATCGCAGGAACACTCTTCTTCGTTGTTCCAGTAACCCAGGTAGCTGTCCGAAGTGGCGCCCGGAGCAATGGTGTACTCACGGTTGCCATTGTCGGGCAGGTTCTCCCAGCCATCACCGTTACGGAACTTGAACTGCTGAATCGGATCAGAGCCCACCGGGTACACGATGTCATAGGTATAAGTACCATCGCCAACGGCGGTCATGGCCTGATAGGTCCAACCATTGAACATACCGGAGATGCCGGGGCCAGCACCGCTGGGCGTGACACAGTGGAAATCACCGGTCACGTGCAGAGTGAACTCGGCAGTGGTGGCATCGGACAGCAGGAAGTAGGCGGGACTCTCAGCGGTATACACCACGCCTGTGTCGTCGTGCTTGCGGAAGGTCAGCGTGCTGCTGTCGGTGATGTCCTCGTACTCCACGTAGAAGTCCACCTGGGAGCCGGTGAGGGCCTCCACGGGGATCACGCCGATGTACTCTTCCCAAGGATTGTAGCAGTCACCGGTGTTCAGTGCCATTGTAGCACTGGTGTACTCGGTAGCTCCCTCAGCGCGATAATACAGGGTCGGAATCAGATCGGCACAGGCCACAATCTCGGGATCACAAACGCCGGTGCAACCGGTCTTTAGAACGCGGGAATAGAAGGTGATACCAACACCATTGGACTGCGTGGTTCCGGAGTAGGGCCACTGCAGAAGGGCGTCGTCGACCACGGCAAAGGCAGTCTGCGCGAAGGCGGCCAGCATCACGCCAGCGGCCAGCAGGCTGAAACTCTTTTTCATAACGTCTCCTGTAACTAGGTCAGTGGTTCATGAAATCCTGCCAAGGGGCAGCTATTTCAAAAATGAATCCTTTAGTCGACCGCGACCACTCGATAGAAGCGCTTGGCTTCCGCCGGTGATACATAGTACTCGAGAAGGCTGGTCTGGTCCAGTAGGACCTCAGCCGTGAAATCGAAGGCATCGTCAGAGGCGAAGATGTTGTAAGCGCTCGCGCCGTCCACCGCGCTCCAGCTCAAACGTAGCTGTGTGGCGCTGACGTAGCTGATCTGCAGATCCGTCACCGGATCGAGCTCTTCGCCGCCGCTGCCGGGATTGTTGGGCGCAATGCCCATCAGCGGCATCGGGCCTGCGATAACCGGCTCGGCGTAGATCCACCAATCGGTCAGCGTGACGTTGTTGCCGGTAGGATTGCTCTCCGGCCAGCTAAGCGTCGTGATCCAGTTGTCTTCTTCGCTGAACGAAGCTGCAATGGCGATTCCCGTCGGGCTACCCAAGTCGGCCCAGGGAATGCTGAACTCGCTCATGGTGTTGCCGGACCAGCCCTCGTAGCTGCTGCCGCCGTGGCTGCCGAAGCCAAGATAGCTCCAGGCGCTGCCGGTCCAGTGGTTGATCTGCATGCTGTTGCCGCCGCCCTCAACGCAGATTTCGTACTCGGGGCGATGCTCGCTGCTGAAGCCCAGACGGCCCCAGCTGCCACGGCTGGCGCCGGAAGCGGCCACCAGATCGGTGTCGATGTGCACGAAGAAATCGCCGGTGGCCAGGTTACGACCGTGGAAGCCGATGTACAGGTTCGTGCTGTCCCAGGTGATGAAAAGGCTGTCCGCGCTCTCGTCCATCCACTCGTAGGCAGGCAGGAAGTCATTGAGACCGTCCACCAGAATGGAATGCGGAGTCAGGCCGTCGGGCATGGAGAAGCTGGCGGTATTGTTGGCCGGGTCAATCAGGTTACCCGCAATATCAGTGAGGTTCTGCACCGAGATGGTGCCGCTGATGCCACTGCTGAGGCCGCTCAGATCAAGGGCCACGCGCGTCCAGTCGGCCTGACGGGCGGCCGAAGTCACCGTCACACCAGGCATACCACTCAGGGTGTAGTTGGCCGTGTTCGCCGCCGTCGTCGCGTCCACCGATTCGGAGAAGGTCAGAATAGCCTTGTTGGGCGACAGGAAGGAAGCGACGGGCGAAAGCTGCGGTGAAGTCACGTCCATGTTCTGAGTGGCCAGCAGATCCAGCTCCGCCACATGACCCTGAGCGTCGGGTTCGCTGGTCTCACCTGCGTAGAACAGATAGCGGAAGCGGCCATTGCCCTTGATCTCGTCGCCACGCAATATGGTGCCCTGGAAGTCGGAGGAATGCTCCGCGCCGCCATTGCCCAGCACCAGCGCCGCCGTCAGTCCCGTGTTGGGATTGCGCTGTCCGCACCAGTCAGTCTGCGGCCAGGAGGCGGTGGGATCCCAAATGCGCTCGCTCTGGGCGCTCCACAGCAGATCCATGTAGTCGGGCGTGAAGCCGTGCTTGATCCATGTATCACCGGAGGTCGTGTAATCCACTACCAAGTATGGATTGCCGCTGTCCAGGCTGATGGTCTTGCTCACGGTGCCGTAGCTCAGCGTAATCTCGGCGTGATCCGTGGAGACCGTGTCGACGCTCATGCTGTAGAGGTCGTTTTCGTAGGTCGGTGATACATCGCTGAAAGCGGCGATGTGATTGCTCGATGTATTGTCGTTGTAGTCGCCCTCGGTGTCCACCCAGTAAGCGCTGCAACTGCCGACCACGGAGCCGTCGTACCCCGGACCTTTGACGAACACCCACTGCGCACGGCCACCGACGCTTTCGAAGACGGCGAAAACGCGGTCGTTGTGGATCACGATTTCGTCCTGGCCATCCATGTCGATGTCGCTGGCGTAAGCATTGGTGGTGACGGCGTAGTCGCCGTTGACCCAGCGGCTGGCCTCAGTGTAAACATTGGCGTTCTTGATGTGCGATGCGTAGCGGTGAATCCAGCCTGAGATGTCGCTGCCGTCGTGCCAGCCGGTCTCGTACATGTTGGTCATGAGCACATACCAGCCCAGCTCGCTCAGATCGTTGGCGGGCGCGGACATCAGATTGGTCCAGGTGTTGTTCCACACTGTGCCGTAATCCCACTGCGGCGAATGCTGGTCGCTGTGACACGCGCTGCTGGCCCAGTGGCCGTACCAGGAATTGCGTGTGCCGGAACTCAGCCAGTCGCTGCCGTAGCCACCCAAACCGCCCAGCAAACCGTAAGTGCCGTTCTGCAGGTTGATGGGGCCGCCGCTGAAGCCGCCGACCACTTCGTCGAGCTTGACAGAGGCAACACTGCCGCCGGTAGCAGCGATCTGCTGCACCAGCCAGATCATGTTATTCAGCGCGCTGGGGAAGCTGTCGCCAAAACCGGCCACTTCTGCAGCCACTTCCCAGTCCGTACCGTAGACCAGCAGCTCGTCGGAGCTGGAGCCCAGAATGTCGCTCCAGGCAGCGCTGGCGTCGTGGTGGCAATTGCCGGTAAAGCCGCCGCTGATGGGAATGATCTTCAGGTCGCCCTGGTCGGGCACGCTAATACTATAGATGTGGCGATCGTTGGACCAGTTGTCCTGATAGCCGCAATGCTCGCTTTGGTCAAGGATGACGCCGTAAATGCCGTGAGGCAGCCAGTTGTCGCCGATCCAGTCGTTGACGTGCGGGCTTGTGTCCCAGGCGTTGCCGTCGTTGTCGCTGGGGCTGACCCAGACGCGCTCCGGCACCCAGGCCACGTGGGGCGTGTAGCCATAGCGCCACTCGCACATGTCGGCGTGGACGTGCACGGCCCAATTGTTCATGGAATCATTCGAGAACGGCATGATATGCTGAGCATAAGCGCTAGCCAGAATAGCCGCCCAGCCCTCGTCAACCCCGCGAGCCATCCACTCGTTGAAGCCCTCGACAGTACCGCCGGTGGGATAGTACCACTCGGCCGCCGTCTGCAGCGGACCCGCAACCTGGAAATTGGCCGGAACATCCAGCACGTCGTGCAAGCCCAGCAACTCGTCGAAGCCGTTGTGCGCGCTGCCGGTATCGAGGTAGTCGGCCCAGTGCTGCTCATGGCTGTAGGATTCGTCACCCCAGAGCACATCGGTCCAGGTGAGACCCTGGTTGCCGTGATGCACAAAGGCGACGTGATGATCGGTACGCTCGCCGTCGCGTGTTTCGTCGGCGCTCATCTCGTCTACCAGGCGATCGCCAAGCAGACTTTCGATGTGAGCAGGACCAGCGGCAAGACTCGTGCCCTTGAGCGCAGCAGCTGGCATCCACAACTCAAAAACCGGGCTGCCGTGCATTTGCTGTCGAGTCACAATCAGCGACTGCTCCTGCGGCTCGCCTTTTTCATTCCAACTGCGCAGGATTGCTTTGCTGCCGGACGCGTACTCCAACTCGACACGCTCGACGCCCTCACCTGCACTGAAACGAAACAAGCCGTTCTCAACGGGCTTTCCGTCTGCCAGTGCCAGACGCAGCGCGAACTGGTCGCCGACCTGCGCAAACGCACACACCGTCAAGTCCAGGCCCGCCGGGAGAGCGTCCACCGGGTCCAGCGCCACCGGCTTGAGCGCGGGATGAAAGCCCGGCAGAGTGCCGTCAAGACGACTGGGCATCTCGGCGGAGAGGGAAGAACTGATTGGCAATGCTAGCGCCAAACCCAGCAGGGATGCCGGGACAAGGGGGAAGGATGGGAAGTGCATGCAGCTTTCCTTGCTTGTCGGTTCACTCATGGAAAGCCCTGACGGGCTGAAGGTTCGCCCCGACTTTGCAAAAATGAAGCCAGCTCAAAGCTGGCTCCCATTTCATATAGAATTAATGCGTTACTCTTTGTTAAGACGGACTTCGGGAGTTCTCTGCGCCCGATCCTGAACAGAAATCAAGCGACAACTATGTGTTATTTCTGACGCACAAAGCTAAATGGGCTGCTTCCCCAATTCACCGGGTTGCGATCCACAACAACCAAGCTGTCTCCGTGCGCCTCGAGAATCATGTAGTTACACGGCGTCTCGCCCAATTGCAAAGAACAGCTTCGCTCGCTATCCTGCTTCCAGCTACCCAGCTCCTCAACGGGATCCTGATCGTTCTGGTAGTCCACCAGCAGACGCAGATCTCCACCTTCGCTCAAGCTGAGGTAGAGAATGCGACCAGCGCTATCCGCAGCGGGAAGGGTTGTGGTCCACTCGCCGCTGAAATCGAAAGCTTGAATTGTCACCTGCTCGGGCGAGCTCTGCGTGCCAGCAGAATCGGGCGTTTTACCGCAGGCGCCAAGCAGAATTAGCAAGCCCAGTAGAAGTGCGCTATGGCAGGAAGAAGCGGATCGCGCCATCGTTGGCTCCGTTGTTGATGGTCGTCAGGAAGGTCTCGTTCATTACAATTTTGTAATTGCGCGGCTTCAGGTAACGGGCGACGATGTGCACGCGGCCGTCATCGTATACGCGAAACTTGACGTAGTTGTAGACCGTGTCCTTCATTTGGACCAGACTGGTGCTGCTGAAACTGAGCCAGCCTTGCTCCATGCCCGCAAAGCCCGGCGCGAAGTACTCGAAGTTGCCGATCTCCATGCCGCCAATGGCGTCGGGCGCTTCGACCTCTTCGCCATCCAGCATCAGCGTGCAGTCGCCGTAGTGAATGACCACGCGCACGCTTTCGCCGCCGGATAGCGCGTCCAGCAATTCGGTAAAGGAATTCAGCTGGCGCGGCGTGGCAAAGGTCACACTTGTTACAAAAGCCAAGAGCAGCGGAAACAAAAACTTGATTGCATTCTTCATGCGATTTCCCTGGTATTGGTGCAAGCTGTCTCTCCCTTGTCAGAAGGACACACTGCACTCAGCCCGCGCCAGTCTTCCAGATCCAACTCGGGCTTTTCGCTGCGATAGCGGGCGTAGAGTTCGATGCCGTGCGCGTCCTCGAGAATGTCCACACGAATGCCCTTTTCACGCAGCAGGCTTTCGTTGCCGGACGCGCTGGTGACATCGCCCACGACGACGCGCGCGAACCCGCGCATGTAGATAAGGGTGGCGCAAACATCGCAGGGACTCAGGCTGGTGAAGATGGTGGTGCGGCTGAAGTCCTGACGGCCAGCGTCGCGGATCGCCGAGGTCTCGCCGTGGTTGTAGGGGTGGGATTCCTGCACCAGCGTGTTGTGTCCTTTGCCCACGATGCAGCGGGTCTCGTTGTCGACGATTACCGCACCAATGGGACAGCCGCCTTCGTCGTAGCTCTTTTGCGCCAGCAGTACGGCAATGCGCATAAAATCGGCGTCGCTCAGCTTGCGCAGAAAGGCCTCGTCCGCCAGAGTCGCCACGCTCTTCGTGGGCATGTGGGCGATGGCGCGCAGAGCGGCCTCATCGATCTGGCTGGTGGCGTTGAGAAGGGTGCTCATGTGGACTCCTGTCGATTCAGTGAACTCCTACTATCGGCAAAGAAGCGGCAGGAGTTCTCGGATCCTCAGGCGCTTAACTGAGCACTCGAATCCGGATGATCTTGTCAACACGCAGCAATTCGGTCTTCTTGCCACGACGCAAGGTCAGCCATTCAGCGGACTGCGCCTCCACCACTCCATCTACCGGCAGGGCGAAAATACTCAAGGCGCTGCAGTACACTTCAACATTGTGGCCGATCAGTTCTGCCAACATAATACCTCCCTTGTTCTGCTTGATGCTTCTCTTTCGGGCCGACGATAACAGGTCGCCGTCTTGGTCTGACCTGAACTCCGCGCCTCATTTGTTCATTTGTTTTTCCATGAGATAACTCGCCTCACGCCGGTCGCGCGCGTGCTCGATCTTCACGATGTGAAAGCCGCACTTGTTCACGTAGAAGGCGTGATTGCTGGTGGAAAAGCCCGGCGTCTCGGTTCGCCAGACGCGCGTCTGCGGAAAACGGGCCTCAACGAAGCGCCAGATGGCAAGGCCAAAGCCTCGGCCACCAAAGTCCGGATCGACAAAAAGGCAGCCCAGAAAATTCTCGTCATCAGGGCGGATCCAGACAATCACTACTCCCAGCGGCTCTTGCTCATGATATACGGCAAAGGCTGTGCTGGCCTGGTGCAGAGCGTAGTTGCGCAGGAAGTCGCCGTTGTCGTAGCCGGGAGGGCCGCCGACCGCTTCGCCCAGATGCCGCTGTGTGTCGTCGTCGAACGCACGTTTCATAAGTGGCGTAAACACAGCCACATCGCTTTCCTCAAAGGGGCGAAAGCGCAGGCTGCCGAAGTCGTCCATTTTCCCCTCCATGTCGGCTGAGTTTAGTCGCTCCCAGCGGGATGCGGTGCGCGGTGCAGGCGGCGAAAAGAAGAAGCAGGAAAGTGAGGGTTTGCTGCAAAGCGTTCATGTTGAATGCCGTCGTTGTGTACCCGTACGCGACGCACTACAATCTCAACCGAATCGGTTGAAGATGCGCTGTTTTACCTGAAGTGGTTGACTAGTCAATCCTCTCTGCCTTAGTGCAAGAACCCGAGTAGGCTGCGAACCAATAAGGCAACCATACCGGCAAGCAGAACGGAAAGCAAGGTCCCGATCAGGAAGTACTCTGCAAACTCGCGATTGTCGAGCTGCTTGAATCTGGTCATGCCTTTGGCAGCAATCAAGAAACCCAGTGCACTATAGGCACCTTGTAGCACAAGGAAATAGCAGAGAATCCGCTCCAGGGCGCCGATCACTCTGCCGCGATTGTATTCCACCTGGTCGATCGACGGAGCAGTGGAATCATCACCGATCTGCATCGTCGGCTTCACTTGTAGAGCGTGAAAGAAGAAGCGAATCACCACGTGCGATTCCGCAACGGCAAGAAGAACTCCGGCGGAACAGCCAAGCAGTGCTTGAAGGCACTGGCTATCGACCTGCCCCAATCCATCGAACGCAGCGATCAGCCCATCAACAACCCGTAAAGCCCAGAAACTAAAAGCAAGGTCAAACCGATTTGAACAGACTAGCGCTAGCAGAAGTAGCCAGCAAACCAGAATTACTATGCGTGCAAAGGTGCGATGACCCGGCTCATGCAGGCGTCCGTCCAATACAAAGCTGAGCAGATTGAGCAACAGTCCACCCACCAGCAACGGAACAGTAGTCCAGTTTATCTGGAGCGGGAGTAGGGCGAGCAGCTGAAAAGTAGCTCCGACAATCATCACCGGAAATCGAACCGGACCGTCGGCAAAAATCCAAACTGCCCGTGAAAGAAGCAGGACATTAAGTAGATATAGGAAAATCAGCATCTTTCGCTGTTCTCCAAGGCCTGATTCAGACTGCTCTCGATGCCGCGCGTCAAGGCTACTACTGTATCTAAAGCAGCAGCGTTGATGTTTTTATAGACAGCGCTCTCAGAGATTCCTATTGCTTGAGCAATCTCCTTTACTGGCTTGCCTTCGCTCAAATCCGCCACGATTGCCAGACGATTACCACTCCAGTTTCGAGCATGATGGGCAACCAACCCAAGGGCGTCATTGATCAAGTCCAGAGAGGGAATCTTCCCCCCCAGGTGGAACATGAGCTTCTGCTCTTTCGCCACTGCAAGGCAATCACGTGCGGTATAAAAAACGGGGCCATCCATGCCCAGAGCCTGCTCTTCGTTGACAGCAGTCGATAAGGAACCCGCTGCAACAGAGTACCGAATCTTCACCGGGTGCAAGCTTGCAGAGATCTTCCACAGGTCGGCAAAAAGCCCTGCAGGGGCTCTATACAGCGCCTGGAACTCGTCTCCCAAAGTGATAGTGAAGGGCGACGCCAGTGCCAAACCCCTGCGATTGTTGATCTCCTCTAGGGTGTGATAGAGTTTCTCCTGCAACTGCGAGCGCGCACTCACAATGCGGGAGGCAGCAATGTCCGCAATGATTCCGATGAAATTCATGTGTTGATAATACGAGTGTCCCCGAAGAAATTCAACCCTTTTGGTTGAATCGCCTCATTTTCAACCAATTCGGTTCACAACAAAAACCCGCTCCCTATCGCGCGAACACCATTTCCTCTTCAGCACTCAATCTGCAAGAAACCGGCCTTTTGCCTTTGGTTGGCCCGCAAAAACACCGATACTCTTGCCCTGGGAAACGGCTCTGCTATCCCGAGTTTACGGAGGCACCATGCCGCGATTTCGCCCCATGCGCGCCGCCCGCTTGCACTGCATCCTGCTTGTTGCGCTTCTCCTTGGCTGTATCACGAGTACTCTTCGGGCAAACGAACTGCCGGACAGCCTCTTGTCTCTCTCTCTCGAAGACCTGATGGAAGTCGAAGTCTACACCGGCTCGATTACAGGCACACAACGCATCGACGCCCCCGTCGCCCACACGGTAATCACTCGCGAAATGATTCGCACAACGCCCGCGCGGAATCTGCTGGATCTGATCGAGATTTACGTTCCCGGCGCCACCTACGTCGATCACTACATGGGTCCGCGCATCGGCTTTCGCGGCATTCTGGGCGACCAGAACTACAGCTTCCTGCTGCTGGTGAATGGCCGCAACATGAACCTGCGCATGCTGCAGGGTCCGCAATATGAGCTTGAAAACAGGGAATTGAATGACATCGAGGAGATCGAAATCATTCGCGGCCCCGGCTCCGTCACCTACGGCCCCGGCGCTATTGGCGGCGTGATCAATATCAAAACACGAACAGCGGCCAGCATCCAACCTGGAGTGCGCGTTCGCACCCAGCAAAACCTGGGCTATCGCTACACCAATGTCTTCGTGGAGTACCAAAGCGAAAAAGCGCCTCTGCAAGTGCACGCCAATGCCTCATACAGTCGCAGTCGCGGCATCGAAGATCCGGACTTCTACTACGTCTGTTGGGGCGAGAACTGCGGCTACGGCTACATGGACGTCGACTGGGGTGAGAACGACAGGGGAAGCGCAGCTCCCAACACACTGGAGGACTTTGACGCGCAGCCGCAACTCAAGCTGAATCTGGATTTTCAGCACGAGAAGCTCTTCGGCTGGTTGCGCTACACCTCCTTCAGCCATACTAAGCAGATTCAGGAAACCGTGTTTGCCGACGGACCCGGCTTCACCGGTATTCAGGGCCAGAGCCTTGCACTGACGGCGGGGCACAGCGCCAACCCGGGTCAGCATCTGGAACTACGCAACACCCTGAGCTTCGACAGCAAGAGTTATCGCGATGTGGCAGGAGTGTTCAGACTCGATTATCCGCACGATCACATCCTACAGCGCAGCGCCAGCTTCAGCGAAAACAGCCTCTTCTTCCAGAGCCTGTTCAGCTCTCAGCGACACAGGCGGATCAAATATTCGCTCGGCGTCGAGGCCGAGTACCAATGGTACGGGCCGGAATGGGGCGAAGACGACAATACCTTCCTCTATCGATTCCAGAGTCCACTCGGCTACACGGTGTTGGAAGAGAGCTCGCAGTTCTATCAGCGGCTGCACGACTCCACCACGATCACGGTCGCCGAAGAGCGCATTGACGGCTACCAGACGGCGGCCTTCGGCGAAGTCAATGTGCGCCTGAGCAAAAAGCTTGTGGCGCTGATTTCGGCACGCGCAGACAAGCATGAATTCTCCGATCCAGCATTTTCGCCGCGCATCGCGCTAATGGCACAGCTTAGCGAACACGACCATTTGCGGCTGGTAGCGCAAAACTCGGTTCGCCTGCCCCTGTTCGCCAATCTCTATTCGCAGGACAGGATTTCGGATCAGCCTGCGGAGACCGAGCGCATCGCCGGGCTGGAGGCCTCCTACACGCGCTTCATTCGCGACCGTATTCAAGTGAACGCCACCAGCTACTACAACAAAGTGGCGCAAGTCTCCTGGCTTGGCACGACGCAGGCGGCCGGACGCGTAGGCACTTTCGAAAATGCAGGCGTAGAGCTGGAAGGCATCTACTCGGTACCACAACTCTATTTCGGGCTGAACTACTCCTACATTCATCAGCTTTCCTGGAGCCCGACAGCGAACACCGAAGCCTATCTGAGCGGCATGGGCGCAGATTCCCTCGATGTCTTTCTGCCGGATTTCGCTGAGTCGCGCATGAACAACCTGCCCGGCCACGCGCTCAAATTCTTCTCAAATTACAACCTGAGCAAACACTTCAGCTTGCACCTCAATGGAAGATGTTTCTGGGACTACGGGCAAAGCGAGATGCTGGACAAATTCATGGACGCCCATCGCAGCTCCGGCACCGCCGAGCAACAAGCGTGGATGCAAGCCATCTACGACGAACTGCGCGACGAGGGCTACACGCGCCCCTCCTTCACCAGCAACCTGCAACTCAGCTACGCCAACACGCATGCGCACGTGGACTACAGCCTTGCCCTGTACGCCATGAACGTGTTCAGCGTGAATCACGTGCGCTACATCATTCAATACTGGGAATCGGGAAACCTGCGCCAGTATCCACGGCAATGCGGCTTCATTAAGGAACCGCTTTCCCTTGGCCTGTGCCTTTCCCTGAAATTCTAAGCATGCAGCTGTTTCCGCGTACAAAGAACGCCGTCGCGCACTTGATGATGAGCCTGCTCCTGCTCGTCTGTTCGAGTGTTGGAGCAACCCAGGCGACGCCGGATGAAGATACGCTGAAAGCGCTTTTCGTCATCAAGATGTGTCTGTTTGTGCAGTGGGATCTGGACAGCGCTGGCTCCAGCGATCAGCAGCACTTCGTCCTGGGCGTGCTTGGCGATGAGAACATGGTCGAGGTGTTTCAGAGCTTGTTGGCGGAAACGAGTATCCAATCGCTGCCCGTCCACGTTATCGCGGTAAGCAGCTACAAACAAGCCGCTGCCTGCAATCTGCTCTACATCGATCATCCCATTGACAGCTACGTCGAACGTTTCATCCAACAGATCGATGAGGACCGAACGCTGGTCATTGACGCCTACTCCGAGCGTGTGCGCCTTGGATCACATTTCGGGCTGAAGCTCGTTGAGCATCGCATTCGTTTTGATGCCAACTACCGGGCGATTCAGTCCTCGCAGCTGACGATTGATTTTCGCTTGGTACAGCTGGCCGACAAGGTGATTGGAAACTGAGATGAAGTGGCTGCAGCGACTCTCCATCAAGCATACCATCGCAATTCTCACTGTCGCCACCTCGGCCATTGTAATGCTTGTTGGTGCTATCGCCCTGTTCGTCGAGAGCACTGCTTATGGCAAGAAGCAGTTCCTGGAGGATATTCAGCTGCAGACCAATCTGCTGGCCGAATACCTTGTGCTGCCAGTGGTGTTCCAGGACTCAACCGCAATGACCGATATCGTGCAGAAGACCACGGTTATCGAGAGCATTCGCAGTGTCCACGTGTGTGATACAAATGGTGAAGCACTGCTGCATTTCGGCGAAGCGAGCGAGCTCGACGTCTGGCGTTTTTCGTCCAAGCCCTGGCCCGTATCACATGGAAGCATCTACATTCGTTCTAGCGTATCACACGAAAATGTTGAGTATGGCAGCGTTGTTGTGGCCTATTCGCTAGAGCGATTGAGGGCGCGCACTTTCTGGACAGCCGTCCTGTTCAGCGGTGCCTTCCTGCTGCTTGTGATACTAAGCCTGATCATCGCGTATCACATGCAGCGCGTGATCACCAAACCTGTCGACGGTTTGCTGGAAGAAATGAAGCTGGTGATCGAAACCGGCGATTATCTGGCACAGATCGAAAGCGAATACACCAACGAATTCGGCCTGCTCTATCGAACCTTCAACGAGCTGATGCAGACCATCAACTCCGGCAACCAGCGCCTGCAGGAAAGCCGTCAGAAACTGCTGGCGGTGCTGGACTCCACGCCTTTTCCGGTGATACTGTTGGACGGCAAGTGCACCAGCATCGAGTACTGGAGCCAGGCCGCGCTGCATCTGTTCGGCTACAAGGCGGAGACCTTTCAGCAATGGCTACCCCTAGCGTTCCCTGATCCCGGCTGCAGGAAGAAAACCCTTCGACAGTGGGAAGAGGCTTTGGATCACGCGCGGCTCAGTGGGACCTCCGTCAACACCGGTGAGTACTGCATGTCCTGCCAGGATGGCTCCAGCATTATCTGCGAGATGCACGCCACCTTCATTCCAGATCATCTGGTAGTAACCGTCAACGACATCACAAGGCGCAAAACAGCTGAGGAAGAAAAGCGCCGTATCTCCGACCAGCTAGTGCAATCGCAGAAAATGGAATCGGTCGGTCGTCTGGCCGGCGGTGTCGCGCACGATTTCAACAACATGCTGCAGGCAATCATTGGCAATGCAGAGTTTGCCGCCGAAGACAGCAGCCTTTCGTCGGACACGCGGGCATTTCTGGATGAGATCAGAAGCGCCGCTGAACGCTCTGCCGCACTGACCTGCCAGTTGCTGGCCTTTGCGCGCAAGCAGACAGTGGCCCCGCAAGTAATCAACCTGAACGACAGGATCTCCACTATCATCAAGATGGTCAAGCGCCTGATTGGCGAAGATATTGAGGTGAAGTGGCATCCAGATGAGCGCGCCTGGAACATCAAACTGGACCCGGTGCAGCTTGACCAGATCATCACAAACCTGGCGGTGAACTCCAGAGACGCCCTTAGCGGAAATGGAGAGATCAGCATCGAAATCGAAAATGTCAGCCTTGACGATACCTTTGCAGGCTACAAATTCGAGGTCGTGCCCGGCGATTACGTCGCCATCTGTTTCAGCGACAACGGCTGCGGCATTGAGAAGGACAAGCTGGACACCATATTCGAGCCCTTCTACACCACCAAAGCACAGGGAGAAGGAACGGGACTGGGACTGGCCACCGTCTATGGCATTGTCAAGCAGAACGAAGGCTTCATCAACGTCTATTCCGAACCGGGACTGGGCACAACCTTCAAAATCTACCTGCCAAGGCACGCTGAAGAAGCGCAGCAGGTTGAGGTCAAACAACAAGTTCCCGCGCGGGGAAAAAGTGAGGTGATCCTTTTTGTCGAGGACGAAACCGCCGTTCTGCGCTTCGGCAGCCTGGCGCTGAAACGGCTAGGCTACGTGGTACATGCTGCGAAGAGCCCGGATCAGGCATTGGAACTGGCCGGCGATCTTGAAAGCCACATTGATCTACTGATCTCGGATGTGGTGATGCCGGGGATGAATGGGCGCGAGCTGACCGAACGCCTGCATCGTCTTCACCCCGGCATGCGGCAGCTCTACATTTCGGGCTACACGGCCAATGTGATCGCCACCAAGGGAATTCTGCAGGAAGGAGTGAATTTTCTGCAGAAGCCCTTCAATTCAAGCGCGCTGGCGGCTAAGGTGCGCAGCGTGCTGGACGGCAATTTGTGACACACATGCCCGTGCTACAGCATCTTCGCCAGAGCGGCCTGAACGTGAATGGCCGTGGTGTCCAGAAAGGGAAGACCGGCCTCGTCCTGCGGGCGCAGAAGCAGTGGTAGCTCTGTTCCGCCCAGCACCAGCGCCTCGATGCCCGAACGCTCCCGCATCTCCATCACAATGCGCATAAGTTCGGCGCGCGATGTATCACGGAAAATACCCCGCACCAGTTCTCTCATATAGATATCGTGTATCACATCCTGCATGTCCGGCTCAGGAAGGGTCAGCTCGACACCCTGAGAAGCAAGCGCCTTTTCGTAGAAGCCACCCTGCATGGTGAACTTCGTGCCGAAGAGGCCGAGGCGGCCGATGCCGCGCTCCCTGGCATGGTCTGCAAGCGATTCCACAATACTGAGCATGGGTAAGGGAGACCGCGCAGCCAACGATGGAAAAACGATGTGCGGCGTATTGGAAGCCAGCAGAGCGAAATCGGCGCCTGCACGCGCAAGCTTCTCCACTTCGTTCAGGAGGAAAGCGACAAGAGCGTCGAACTCCCGCGCGGCTACCAGGTCCAGCATGCGCTTCATGTTGATGCTGTTGATCAGCATGGACGGGTAGTTGCCATCGCCCTTCTCTGCCAGAAAAGCGGCGACGAGCTGCCGGTAGTAGGCAATGGTGGATTCGGGCGCAATGCCGCCGATGATGCCAAGGAGAGCCATGTCAATCCTCAGTGTTAACCCGCACAAATGATTCAGTCTGATTTCAAGCTTCGCGTGTTACAATGCCATTAGCGCCTTTCCGCACACATGATGTCCGCGGTGGAAATGCTCCCGTCTCCTGTTGAGAACACCTGCACAAAGTAGAGATAGCGGTTGCCGTTACTAATGCTTGGACTGCGCACATCGCCGCGGGCGCTGACAATCAATTCCGGCTCACTCCAGTTGCCGGCATTGTCGCGAATGGTGCGAAAGATCTGCTGTCGGCCATTGCGATTGCTCACGTAATACACCGTGGCTCCATGCAACCAAGGCTGTGTTTCATCGGCGCTGCTGTTGACATTCTCAGGAAGTGCTTCGGGTTCTGTCCAGTTTCCATCAAGGTATTGCGCGTAATACAAATCCATACCGCCAGCGCCACCCGGGCGGTTGCTCGCAAACAGAATACTAGCCGCTGCATCATCCAAGGTTGGATACTCATCGCGATAAGCGCTGGAAAGCAACTGCTGGCGCTCAGGCGTAGTCCATGTATCACCCGTGTAGTACGAAACGACCAGATCGGTCAAGGCCTGCGGCACAAGCTGGCGGTGAAACCAGGCCTCTTGCCCTTCCAGAATGGCCGGAGCCGAAACCGAGTTTTCGATACTGAGGGGATGCGGCACAGGCGTGCCCCACCCACTGCCAACGGCCGAGCTGACAAACAGATCGCTGCGTGGAAATTCGCCACACAACGGTGTACATAGACTGTCCGCGTCGCGCAGTGGGCCTTCCACCAGGTCGCTGCCGGTGTGATTCAAATCGCGATCGCAATAGCTGAAGTAGAGGAAGTCGCCCTGGCGGTCGATGCGGACATGGTCCTCCCAGCCATCGGTGCTGAGTCCTATCAACGTTGCTGCCTCGAATTCGCTGGGCAAGGTGGCCTGATCCGAGGCACGCACCAGAGTCCAGTTGACTTCTTCCTCTTGCGGCTGTACTACAGTCCGGTCGTCGCTGCAGGAAAGAAGCAGGAGCAAGGATATCGCGAACAACTTCTTGTGCATTGTATCACCTCCACTCTCAACATGCATAAAGCCGAATAATCGGCAAAGCGAAAAGCAAAGGGCGGCCACCGAGCCGCCCTTCGTGTCACACCTGTCTCACATCTATCAGAAGGGAGTCTGATCTACTACGATACTTTCACTTCTATGCCGACTCTTCTCGCCAGCGGCGGATCCAGATTGCACCGGAGACGAAGGCGGCAAAGATCAGCACGCCAAGCCACATATCCGGCTTGTCGAACCCCGTAGAGAAGTTGAAGTTGAGCACTTCCATCGGTCCAGCGTGTTCCAGATTGTGCATCTGATCTTCCAGATTCGGAAGATGAACGAAATGCTTACCAAGCCAAATGGCAAAACGTCCTTTGGCCATGAAGTAGCCTTCAAGGGTAATGATGGCCAACGGAGGACCAATGATCCACAGCGCCACGTTCCGCTTGGCCCAGGCTGACATCAGCAGGAAGTAGCCGCCGATGGGAGCCAACCAGAGAATCTGGCTGATCATCGAAGTCCACATATGCCTCAGCACCGTTCCGTACATAACGCACTCAAAGGCCAGGCCCATTGAATGTCCAGTGAAGAGCGCGCCAAAGCCCACGAAAAGCTGTGATACAAACATCGTCAGCAGAGAAACGGCGAAGAAGATGAGCGGAATTCCCACCATACCCAATGCAGCCTTCACCAACACGGTGTTTGTGTCACTCACCGGCAGCGATTTCCAGAAGAGCACACTATTGTCGCGCCGTTCGCGGAACAAACACCCGGCCAGATAGACGCCCATCAGGATCTTCAAGAATAAATCGTATGATCCGTAGAGGCCCAGCAGCATCAAGCTGATTCCTGCTCCTCGAATGTCGGCCGGAATTTGCTCGGCCACGTCATAAAGAGTGCCCAGGCCGAATTCGTCCACCGAGAATTTCAGATCCGGCGCGCTGGCGTCATTGGTGATTTCGCTTAGCGGCAGCCGGAAGGATTTATCAGCTTCATCCAAGTGACCGCTGATGCGCGAAGGAAGCGCCATCAGACCAATCAGGGCAAGTATCATCAGGGCGCCGAGAATAGCTGGCAGTCGCACAATGGCAGTGTGCTCCCACAGCTCGCGTCGGACCATGGCCCAGCTCGCCGCCGGCCAGGTACCGGGCTTCATCCAGGTACTCAGCTTCATTACAGGATCCTCCTTCTATCAAGCACCCGCAGTATGCCCTGCAGTCCGGGCACGCCGTGGGACATGAGCTTCTGCAAACGACTCAGAATGGCCGCGTCGCTGACAATGGCACACTCCGTCTCGTCCAGTCCGCTGTGCGCCGTGAGCATGCTGTCCACGAAGGTTCTGGTTTGAACGAAGGTGGAATCCTGCTCCTGCGCATGTACGACCTCAACACGGACGGTGTCCACGGGCGCCTGCGCCATGGCACTGATCCCCGGCAGCAGCGTGAGGATCAGAAAAAGGCAACTCCATTTAGTCATGGTTCTTCTTCCCGATTTTGGCAACGAAGAGGTCAGCCACGCCGGGGGTTCGCACCTTACCCAGCTCGGCCAGACGCTCACGCGGCACATTCTCGAAAATGAAGCTGGTCACGCCCATCTGCTGCTCCTCGTACATGGGTCCCAAGGCGCGCGCCTGTGCTTCGTTGCCATCACTGCAATTCAGCAGAACGAAATTCTCGGCCACCTGATCCATCGCACAGTCCAGCACAATGCGGCCAGCGTTGATGAACACCAGGTCGGTCAGGATATGCTCGACCTCTTCCACCTGATGCGTGCTGACCAGAATCGTGCGGGTCTCGTCGTAATACTCATTCAGCAGATCGGTGTAGAACTGGCGCCGGTATAAAATATCCAGACCCAGCGTCGGCTCGTCCAAGACCAGCAGATCGGCGTCAATGGCCATGACCAGCGCCAGATGCAGCTGCGTCTTCATGCCCTTGGACAGCTTGGCGATCTTGGACTTGGGCAGAATATCCGTGCGTGCCAGGTACTCCTCGGCCTTCTCGCGGCGAAAGCGCGGATGGATCATCTGCGTGTATTCCACTGCCTGACTCACACGCATCCAACCCGGCAGGGAAGCCACATCGGCTATGTAACACAGGCTCTGCATCACACGCGGGCGCTGCTGGCGCGGATCCAAGCCCAGCACCTGAATACTGCCCTCGTGGTGAATCAGTCCCATTACGCTTTTCAGAAAAGTGGTTTTACCGGCGCCGTTGGGTCCGATCAATCCCACAATGCGGCCACGTTCCACCGTCAGATTCACGTCATCCAGCGCACGCACCTGCTTGTATTGCTTGGTCAAACCGCGAGCTGTGATCAGTTCCTGCATTACTCGGCCCTCCCGGCTTCTTCACGCGCGTGCTGTAGCATTTCCGGTGCCAGCAACTCGGCAGGCTCCAGCCCGATGCGAACGATCTGCGCTAACACGCGCGGCCACTCTTCTTCCAGAAAGCGGCGCTTCTCAACGGCCACCAGGTCTCCGGTAGCACCTTCCTTGACAAACATGCCCAACCCCCTGCGCTTCTCTACCAGGTCCTCGTCCACAAGCATTTGATATGCCTTCATCACCGTGAGCGGATTCACTCGCAGATCAGTCGCCACCTGGCGCACCGATGGGAGCTTCTCGCCCTCCGGCAACTGGCCGCCCATGATCATCTGCAGAATGCGCTGTCGTATCTGCAGGTAAATGGGCTCGTTCTCGTTCCAGGTTGGTTCCATAGGTCATCCAGTGTTTTAGTTGACTACAACACTAGATATCAAGAACACTCCAAAGAGTCAAGGGGAAAGCGAAAAAGAGTGCGGAAGACCAGTGTTTTTCCTGCAAGGCCCTCTCCTCCGTGAAAGCCAACCACTCTGATAGTATGGAACGCACCGAAACGTGGAGCGGCATCAGCCGGGTAAAGATGCGCTGCCAACACAGCAGAAGCAGACGGTACAGGAGGAGTTGTTCATCGGCAGCGAGAAATGGTGTGATACAAATGAGCTTAATCGATCAGACGCTCGCCGCGCGCATCGGCCTCCAGATCGACGATGTACATGTCAGCCACGGCCTCGCCCATGATCTGCTGGGCCAAGCGCTGAAAGGCTTCGGTACGATCACTGAAGTAGTAGCGCCGCAGTCCGTCACCCAGGTTCGGGTTTAGCAGCTCGCGGGCCTCGAGCAACTCGGCCAACTCATTTGCGGTGCCCTCGGCTGCATCCACAACGTGGATTCCATCACCGATTACGCGTTGTATCACGGGAACCAGCAGCGGATAATGCGTGCAGCCCAGCAACAGTGTATCAACACCGGCTTCGCAGATTTCGTCTAGGTAGTGATGCACCGCGTACTCGGCCACGGGACCGTCGAAGATGGCGTCCTCGACCAAGGGGACAAAGAGTGGACAGGCCTTCGACAAGGTTCGAGCTCGTGAATCTTGTGCCGCAAGGGCACGAGGATAGGCTCGGCTGCTTACCGTGGACGCCGTACCGATAACGGCTACACGATGGTTTTGTGTCACCGACAAGGCTTGACGCGCCCCGGCTTCAATCACGCCGATAACCGGCACGTCAAGCTCTGCTCGCAAAGTGTCCAGCGCAACGGCACTTGCCGTGTTACAAGCGATCACGATGGCCTTGACCCTGCGGCGCAACAGAAACTGCGCAATCTGTCGGCTGAATTCGCGAACAGTGGCCGGCGATTTAATACCGTAGGGCACACGGGCCGTATCACCAAAATAGATAATGTCCTCATGCGGAAGTCGGTTGATCAAGCGACTGACCACAGTCAGCCCGCCGACACCGGAATCGAAAACACCAATGGGATCGGTGCGCGTCATTGCGCCTCCTCGTGCAGGCGAAGCACGTACTCTTTGAAGCGTGTGCCGCGCTCTTCGAAATTCTTGAACTGATCAAAACTAGCGCACATCGGGCTCAGCAGAGCGTAGTCTCCCTCTGCAGCCGTATCGCGCGCGCGAGCAATGGCATCAGCCATCGTATCACAGCGCTCAATTTGCAGATCCCCGTTTCCATGCATGGCAAACCAGTCGGCGATAATTCCACCGTCCTTGCCAAAAGCAACCAACACGCGCACCTTGTCAGCAACTTCGACGGCCACTTCGCTGTAGTCGTCGGTTTTGGCTTCACCACCGGCCATGAGCACAACGCGGCGATCAGGGAAGCAGCGTAAGGCGTGCTTCGTGGAATCGACGTTGGTGGCCTTGCTGTCGTTGATCCACTCGACACCGCGTAGCACAGCGACAGGCTCGATGCGGTGTTCAACAGGTGCAAAGTCCAGCACAGCCCTTCGTATCACATCCAAAAGAACGCCATTCTGCCAGGCGCCCAATGCCACGGCCATGATGTTCTGCAGGTTGTGTCTTCCGCGCAGTTTCGGCCGCTGCCCCTCCAGTAGATCTTCGCTCTTGGCCAGAGGAAAACGAATTGTATCACCGTCAAGATGAATGGCCGCAGTATGTGTGGCAGAAAAAGCCAGTGGTGCACAGTCCAAATGGCTGACGCCCTCCATGATTGCGTCGTCATCACCGTTGACCACCAGTGCTCCATCCGCCTCAAGCATTCCCACAAGGCGTAGTTTGGCCGCCAGATACGCGTGCATGCTGCCATGGCGCTCCAGGTGGTCTTCGCTCAGATTCAGCAACAAGGCCGCGCGGACCCGCAGTCCCGCACTCATCTCGAGCTGATAGCTGCTCAGCTCGGCCACGGCCCACTGGCACTCTGGGTGCTCCAGCACAAGTCTCGAAAAGGGATAGCCCATGTTACCGCAGGCGCGCGCGTCCAAGCCAGCCTCGCGTAACACGGCCTCCGCCAGCATGGTGCATGTGGTTTTGCCGTTGCTGCCGGTAATGGCAAAGACACGGCCCTGGAAGTAGCGTGAGGCGAAGTCCACTTCGCTCTCAACGGGAACACGAGCGGCTAGCGCTTGCTGCACCAACGGATGCGCAGGCTTGATCACCGGGCTGAGCACCACCAGGCGAACCTCGGCAGGAAGACGGCCCGGTTCGCAATAGTGCAATCCAAGCGGATTGATATCAGCAGCCAGCTCTTCTTCGCCACGACGATCGTCCGTGATCCACACCTGCCATCCTTGGGTTCGTGCCAAGGCCGCAGCCGCCAGACCACTACGCGCAGCACCGATGATCAACAGTGCTTTTGTCATTTTTGCTCCCAACACGCCCTGACGATTTCTGTTTCGTTGAAATACGATTTCTCGCTTCCCAAAATTTGGTAGCGCTCATGGCCCTTGCCAACCAGCAGGACAAGATCATCCGATCCCGCTTGTGCCAGCACATGCTGGATGGCCGCTTGCCGATCCTCGATTCGTGTCACACGCCGCAGCTGCTCTTCCGTCAGCGCCTTTAGCATGTCATCGAAAATTTGCCCGGGATCTTCACTGCGCGGGTTATCCAGGGTAATCCAGGCCTGATCCGCATTAGCCAACGCTATGCAGGTCATGACCGCACGCTTGCTGCGATCCCTGTCACCGCCGCAACCAAACACAATATTTGTCCGGGTGCGTTTTATACCAGCCAGAGCCTGAAACAGCCGTTCGTAGCCGTCCGGGCTATGAGCATAATCGATGAGAACCAGAGCTCGCTTTTCTCCAGCTGGCGGTGATACGCGCTCCATGCGGCCTGGCACGGGAAGAATGGTCGATAGCCTTCTCTTCACATCTTCGGCAGACAGGCCCAATTCCAGCGCCAGCAACACGGCAGCTGTTGCGTTCTGCAGGTTGTGTCGACCCGGAAGCGGAAGTATCATCTCAATTGTATCACCGTCCTCGTGTTGCAACACAAATCGCTGCTCCAGCCCTTCGGACTTCGGCAGCACACGCCACTGTCCTGCTGCTTCACCATAGGTGACACACGGTTCCTGCAAATGGTCCGCCAGGGTACTACCCCAACGACTGTCCACGCAGACGATGCGGCTTCCGTGCCCCGGCAGCGCGATCCACCCGGCCTTGACAGCGAAATAGTCTTCCATGTTGCCGTGATAATCCAGGTGCTCGGGGCTCAGATTAAGAAAGGCCACAGCTGCGTACTCAAAGAAACCAGCACGCTGCTGATCAATGGCATGGCTGCTGACTTCCATTACCAGATGACGACCACCAGCACGTATCACATCCTGCGCCAGCCGCGCAAGCGTAAGTGTATCCGGTGTCGTCAGTGATGCGACAGTACCAGTGCCCAGGCCGACGCGCTGCATGATTGTACCACAGAGGCCACAGGACGGATCGATACCGCCAAGCAATTGCTGCAGAATCCAACAGGTACTGGTCTTGCCATTGGTTCCCGTAATACCAATCACGCGCAATTCGTGTTGCGCAAGACCTGCCAACTCCGCCGCCAGCCAGTCCAGGACTCGACGCGGATCCTCAACACATAGCAGACCTTCGTGCTCCGCGAACTCGTGGTCGCGTGACACAACACAATACACGCCACGCTTCTGCAACTCAGGCACGAACTGGTGTCCGTCAACGCGCGTACCCGGAAGTGCGAAGAACAAATCTCCAGGACGCGCATCACGCGAATCCAGTACTGGCTTAGGGAGTTCGGCCTCATTAAGCGCAATGCGCCAGCTATCCGGTATGCCCAGAACCTGCGCGGCGCAATGGGCCTTGAGTTGTGATACACTCAGTTGTGGTGCCAAGTAGTCGCTCATGTGCGCAGCGCTCCTGCCCGAGGTTTGAACAGACACACCAGGCCCTTCAGCACAGAATCGAAGAGAATGCGCAGATCCAGCGCAACACTCCAATTCATGGCGTAATACATGTCGACGGCTATACGCTGGTCCAATTCGAAGTAGCCCACATCGCCACTCTGCCATTGCCCTGTGATGCCGGGACGTATTTTACTGAAAGCGCCGTCTGTGTCACGATAGAGATCACACTCGCGCTCAATCAGCGGAGCGGGTCCCACAAGGCTTTGTCGGCCAGCAAGCACATCCAGCATTTCCGGGAGCTTGTAGAGCCCACTCTGAAAGATCAGTCCGCCCTCTTCGTAATCCACATTCAGCTGCAGCAGACTGAAAGGTCGTCCGGCCAAATCAAGGCGCGGGATACGTCGCAGCGGTTGAAATCGCAGAAAGGGGGTGCAGACCAGAATGACCAATAACACTAGAGGCAGCGCTAATAGCCCGGCCAGAATATCCATGCTGCGCTTAATGGCGCGATTCACCGGATTCCACAAACGTAGAGGCTGACCAAGCAATAGCGTGCCGCCAAGCGTCTGGATGCGTGATCCAGCCAGCGCCAAACTCCAGGCGTCCGGAATCAGCTTGATCGTGCGCAGACGAACCTCGAAACGGCGCAGGATCACACCCAGCTGCCTGCGTCTCACACCCTCCATGAACACCACAACCTTGCTTAGATGCTCCTCGGCTATCAGGCGGTTGATGCGTTCATCGGCCTCATCGTGGAACTCGCCGCGCTCATCGTCCACGAGTTCTTCGGGTGTGATACACAACAGAATGCGGTTGTGCTTGTGATACTCGTCTTCGCCAATGCTGTCCAGAAAGCGCTGAACCGTTGAGGTGCGCCCAATGATCAGCGTCGGCACTGCCAGCAGCTTCCTACGATTGACCAGCCACAACGCAAAAAGCCTGAAGGCGGGCATCAGTAGCGTCAGCCACGCAATGGCAATGACAGTCCCCAGGCGACTGAAGGCTTCATCCAGACGGAATGCGACCATGTAGGCAGCCATTACCACGAAGAGCAGAATGACGACTTTCAGGCTGCCAAAGATCTGCCGCCGCGTTTCATCGTGACCGAAGTGATACAACCGGTAACGAATACCACCGATTAGCACCAGAACAATAGGCAGCGGTAAAAAGGGCAGGTAGAGCTGCCAGGGTAGCTCCATGTGCAGCGCGCCCGGCATCAGCGGCGGCAAGAGATGAAATCGCGTCCACCACCCAAGCCGGAATGCCAGCAGAATGGCAGCTACATCCAGTAGGAAGAGCAGCACGCGAACGGAGTATCTCATGCTTCCTTGACCTTGGCTGGCAAAAACACATTTCGCAGCAGACTGTAGACTAGCCGCAGATAAATGCCCAGGTAGACAAACCAAGTCACCGGAAACGCATACTGCCGCCGGTAGTGCTTATCGTAGAAGGTGCGCATGGTCAAATGGAACTGCTTGATCACCCAGGCTTCCCGCTTGTTCGTGCTACCGCCTTTGTAGTGCTTTACAGTGCTGGTGCCAAGATACCAGATCGCGCCGCCACGCTGTTTCTCGCGAAAGCAGAAATCCAGATCCTCACCGTAGAAGAAGTAATCCTCGTCGAAAGGAGCCGCAGGATGCTCGAGGGCCGTCCTACGCGTCAGCATGAATGCACCGCTGATGGCTTCTACTTCGTAACACGCGCGCTCATCGAGAAAGCGCAGATCGTAGCGCGCAAAGCGCTTGTGACCGGGAAAGAGCCGATTCAGCCCAAGCATCTTGAACAGCGCCACTTCGGGCGAGGGGAAACTACGGCGGCAACTGTGATCCAGACTACCGTCACGACGCTCGAGACGCGGCGTGCACATAACACACTCGCCGTGCGCTTCCATGAAGGCCAGCAGGTCTTCCAGACAGTTGTCCAACAGCTCGGTATCCGAATTCAGAAAGAGCAGATAACGTCCGCGTGCGCGAGCAGCCGCCCGGTTGTTCGCGGCACCAAAACCGCTGGGCGCTTCGAGGCGTATCAGTTCCATCCACGGAAACTCCTGCGCCAATGTCTCACCGGAACCGTCGGTGGAAGCATTGTCCACCAGAAACACTTCGCAAGGCTGTGATACAAAACGCTTCAGCGAGAGCAGACAACCCCGGCTAAGCTCAAGTGTGTTGTAGTGCACGATTACGACGGAGAGCACAATATCTCCGGCCTTGCCGTACTTGACTGTGGCCCGTTCCGCTAGCATCGCTCGTTTTCCTCACGAATGCTCAACTGGCCGCAGGCAGCATCGATATCCTCGCCCATGCTCTGCCGCAGTGTCACGGGAACGTGTGCCGTTTCCAATGCGTCAAAAAACCGTTGGAATGTATCACGGGCCGCTGTCTGATAACCCCGATCCGCCTGGTTGTAGTAAATCAGATTCAGCTTGCAGGGAAGTTGCGAGAGACTCCGACGCAATTCGCGAATATCTTCAGGGCGATCATTCACGCCCTCAAGCAGGACATACTCGAATGTGACACGCAAACCCGTAGCCTTGGTATAGGCGCGGCAAGCGTCGAATAATTCGCGCAGGCCGTACTTGCGATTGACGGGCATCAGCCTACTGCGCACATCGTCAAACACCGAATTGAGACTGACGGCAAGTTTGCAGGGCACATTGTCACTGGCCAGGCGATGAATCTGTGGCACAAGGCCGACGGTGGAAACTGTGATACGGCGGCGACTGAAATTCATGCCGGCGGGATCGTTGAGGATACGGCAGGCTTGTGTCACGTGCTCGTAGTTGTGCAGTGGCTCTCCCATACCCATGAAGACCAGATTGCTCAATGCGCCTTGTGCTTCGTGCTGAAAGAACAGAACCTGCTGGACGATTTCCGCCGACGTCAAGTGTCGACGCAGTCCCATGGTTGCCGTCGCACAAAAGGTGCAGCCCATGGCACAACCCACCTGCGTGGACACACACAGCGTCTGTCGTCTGTCAAAGCGCATCCACACGGCCTCCACGGCCGCACCGTCGTGCAAACGAAAGAGCACTTTGTCACACGCACTGATGGCACTGCTCAGGCGCCGCTCCACATGCAGCCCAAGCACCTTGGCCCGCAAAGCGAACTCGGCGCGTAAGGCTTTGGATAGATTGGTCATGTCCTCCCAATCGAGCACGTGACGCGCATAGATCCAGTTATACACTTGGTCAACGCGAAAAGAGGGCAGCTCCGCCAGCAAGGGGTGTGCGGCCAAGTCCTTGTGACTCAGGCCGGCGATGGCCGGCAGAGGCTCGAAGTGCGGGTTTTGCATCGCGAAAAGGTACTGCCCGTGCGAGGCTTATGCAAAATCAGGTATTGAAGAGGCTGTCCAGACAGGACTTCAATTCGGTGAGGCGATAAGGCTTGACAAGGATGGGTACCGTCAATCCCTGATCACTCAGATCCTCGCCGCTGCACAGCACAATCTGCTGGCTGGTATCCTGTTCCAGAATCAGCGACATCACTTTGTGGCCGGAAAAGTCGGGTAAATTCACATCCAGCAAGAGCGCGTCAAAGCGGGAAGGCTGGTAGGTATCGAGGGCCTCTTTGCCGCTGGCCACCGCGCAAACACCATAACCCAGAAACTCCAGCATCTGCGTGCATACGTCGCGCAGCGCATCCTCGTCTTCAATCAACAGAATCTGCTTCTTGTCCATCGCGCTTCCTTGGCAGGGGAACCTGGGTCGACAACACCTGCAGCAGAATAGCAAATCGCGGCTTTAGCTGCTTAGAAAAGCAAACCCCCGGCTGCAGCGGGCAACCGGGGGCGCTAGAAAAATCTACTTCGACGACTACTTCACCAAGGTGATGGAAGCCGTATCACGTAACACGCCATCCACCGACAGCTTGACGAAGTACAGGCCTGAACCCAGGCCGTCTGCACGGAAGCTGAACTGGTGCTCGCCTGCGGCCAAAACGCCCTCGTTAAGCACACTCACCTGACGTCCCAGCAGATCGAAGACGGCGAGTTCAACATCGCCGGCAACGGTCATTTGCAAACTGATGCTGGTGCTCGGGTTGAAGGGGTTCGGATACACCTGGCTGATCTGGTACTCCTGCGGCACAGCGACGATGGGATCGTCTACCGAGGTAACCATCTCATACGCAGCATAGACGCGCTCCACAAAACCCGTGTAGTTAATGGAATTGGGCAAGCTCGAGTAGACGCGCATGGCCTCCAGCGGGAAGCCAGCGAAAATGAAGAGGCCCTCGCCGTAGATGTGGCGGTACACGGCCGAAATGCCGCCGTCGCCCTGAGTCCAACGGAAGAGCTCATTGCTGCCGCCGCTGATCTCAAGCACGTCGGGCGTCTCGTTGTTGTTGGCGCCCTGGGTGCCGGTGGCCACAATCGAAATCGCGCTGAAGTAGGCGTCGTCCTCAGGGCTCGAGCACAAGAAGATCGAACCGCCGTCGTCGTCGGCCAGCGTGACACCAAAGCTGTTGGCGAAGAAGTCCGCCGTCTCGGCGTTGTCAGTGGCGTACTGACTGCTCAGTACCAGCAAGCCGCCTTCCGTCATGAAATCGGCCAGAGCATTGGCTTGATCCAGATTGAGGTCGCTGGTATTCTTGCCGCCGAGCCAGAAGATCTCGCTGTAGTTGGCAACTTCACTCGCGGGCAGGTCGCCGCCGCTCCAGAGGTCGTACTCGCGGTCGAGACCGTCAAAAGCGTCTGTCACGAAGGTTTCGTTGTCATCCAGGCTGCCGTCGGAGTCGACGATCAACAGGTCGGGACGACCAAGGCGCTGCTCGAAATCCAAGCTGCCGGTTTGCGAACCTTCGCTGTAATTGCAGCTCCAGTCGAAAGAGAGCGTTGCCCAACTGGTCGCGAAGCCTTCGTTAACGGTGAAGCTGAAAAGCGCCCTACCCGTGGTACTCTCGCCGGGTTCGGCATCCGGGAAGCTGACCGGATCGCTGGTTACGGTAATGTCATTGCTGTTGCTGCTCATGACGACCGAAATGCCGGTTCCGCCGTAAACGGCACGTGGAATATTGCGCAGCGTCAGCTGCACATCCACGCTTTCGCCCGGGTCAGGACGACCATCGGCGTTGGCGTCGTTCAGCACCAGCAATTCGTCAATGGCAAACTCGGGGTGATACACGGGGCCATAGGTTGCGATGAGGTCGTGCATGGTATCTGCATCAAATCCCGAGTCGGTGAAGCGCACAATGCCTTCGGAATCGATGAACACGTTGTAGGGCACGTAGCCGTCGCCGTACTGGCCGTATGTGTTGCAACTGGTTAGAACAGGGAAGGTTGGGTCATACGAATCCCACGCCGTATGAAGCGCCGATGCGCTGTTTCCCTGGGTGTCAATGTGAACGATGGAGAGGATTTCTTCGCTGTAGACTTCGCGGAAGTTGTTCTGAAGGATCGGAAACTCCGTCCTGCAACCGGGTCACGTGGGGTACCCGAAACTCATGATAAGCACTTTGCCGCGCTGATCGTATAGGTTCCAGCTGTTTCCATCCCAGTCCGTGCAGGTGAAATCGGAGGGGGTATCCCCCACCACATACACCGCCTGCGACACGGACGCGCCTAGAAGCAGCAGGCCTATGGCCATCACTCGCTTCATGCCTGTTCCTTTCTCTCGGTTGGGTCGAGTTTTCCATCACCTGTTTGGGGGCAGCTTCAAAGCTCCGGGAGGTAGCCATGAAGCTGTTGAGCGTGCAAGATAGTGGCAACTATCAATCCCGGCAAACAAAAAACACCATGAGGATTTTTATCTCCCACCTTACCTGAATACTGATTTGGCAAAACTAGAAAAACAATCAAGTAGGGCATAACACTACACAGCGTCCCAAGGTGCGTCAGCAACAGGCAGAATCTCGTGTACCGACAATAACACCGGCAAAAAGCCAGCCTGACGAAGAGGATCACTCTTTGCATGACGAGCTCGTCGCAGCTCACTCCTCAGGGAATCCGAAAAAGTCCCAGCCCCCCTCGTTCTTGTGTCCAGATTCGAAATGGACAACAAACCGAAAGGATCCGGACATGAACGCCAACAAGAACAAGCGCCCCCTGATGGTCAGTTTTCAGCAGTCGGTGGCTCGCCTTCGCGAGTTGGGCCTGGTAGCCTGGGGCGGGTTGTGTGTAGACGAGGCAGGGTTGCGTAGCCGGGATCTAGCCGTGCGTCTGGGGGCGCCGCGCCCCTGGCTGGAAACGCTGTTCGAGCTGATTACGCAGAGCAATTGCCCCTCGCTCGTTCTAGTGGACCCGGACTTCTCGCTCTTTCTCGGGGATCGTGTGGAGAACCAACAGCTCTTTGAGGCCTTCGCCCGTGACCGCGGTCTGCGCCTGGACGTTGTTCACACGCAGAAGCCGGCTCGAGTTGGCCGCGAGTTGGCCGCCTGATCAGATTTGGTCTGGAGGTCGAAGTGGACATTGACGGCTTGCTTGTGTGTTACACGACAATGGAGTTCAGCCTGCGATCGAGCTGGTCGAGTAATCGCGAATCGCTCAGGTGATCCAGGCAATTGCCGTGCTGACACTCCTGCCAGCGCGCGCGCTGGCGGCTTGCTTGTGTGTTACACGCCGAGGGAGTTCAGCCTGCGATCGAGCTGGTCGAGTAATTGCGAATCGCTCAGGTGATCCAGGCAATTGCCGTACTGACACTCCTGCCAGCGCGCACAAGGTTCAAGGTCAGGCTGCAACACCCACTGTAGCTGACCGACAGGTCCCCAACGATCTGCGGCCCGGCTAAGTGCGGGACAAAACCAGGAGAGTACCGGAGTAGCCGCTGCTGCGGCCAGGTGTAGCGGACCCGTGCTACCTGCCATCAGCAGGCGTGCATCGGCAAGCATGCCGGTTAACTGGACCAGATCCATACGTCCGGCCAGAAGTATTACGCGATCCGCAGGTAGACCCTGAGCCACTTCTTGCGCCAGCTCAGCCTCGGCGGGAGAACCGCTGAGCACAAGCTGCCAATCCGTGCGCTCCAAAACGCGCTGAGCTAGCATGCGATAGCGTGCGGTCTGAAGATTCGGAGCGCTACCGCCACAGCCGGCGTGTATCACGAAATAGGGATGTGCTGATTCAAGAGGAAAGGCTTTGCGCCACGCGGCCTTCGCGCATTCCCAGTCGAAGTCAAAAACAGGAGCCGAAGTTGTCTCACCAAGCAGACCGGCTGCCAATGCCAGGTTGAAGTCGGACTCGTGCATACCGCCACGGGCACGGTGCTGTTTGACACGCTCATTCAGCAGGAAGCTGTACCAGCGATAGCCGGTACCAATGCGATTGCGAATACCAGCCAGTTTGAGTACCAGAGCCAGTTCGGGACGCGGATGGGCCAGTACGGCTGCGTCAAAGCGTCGTTCGCGCAGCAGGGCCGCCAGGCGAAGAAGTCCACCAACGCCTCTGTGCTCTGTATCACCGTGATACACCAGAACTTCGTGAATCCCTTTATGCAAACTCAGCAGCGGTCCGGCGTAGGCGCTGACCAGCATACTCACGCTGCATCCGGGGTGCCGTTCCTGCAGTGCGCTGACCAGGGGAACAGTAAGCATCAGATCGCCGATGCGATCGGTGCGCACAATCAGAAAGCGCTTCATGGGCGCGGCCTGGGATTGTCCAACTCGCGAGCCTTGAACCAGCGCACCGGCCAGGAAAGCGCATCAGCAAGAGGCGCGATCAGTCCGGGCAGCCCATCCAAGAAACCCAGCTTGAAAATATAGCGGCGAGTAAAGCGAATCAGCGGTTTCGTGATACAAAGCCTGATCCAGCTCAGTCGTTTGCGTGACACCCCATCTCGATGAAGATAGCCCGCTTCAGCATTTGTATCACGATTGAACTTGGCGATCATCTGACTTAAACGCTCATACGGATGATGATCAAAGGCGTGACGCAAGCGACCAATGCGCCCATTTACGGTCAGCTTCTCATGAATGTGCCGATTAGCGAAATCGGCAGCACCCCGCTTAAACAGCCGAAGCTGGCGATCCGGATACATGCTGCCACGCTTCAGCCAGCGACCGAAGAAGTGGTTGCGACGCGGCAGACTGAAGGCAGCAAATTCCGTGTCTCCAGCAATTGTATTACGAATCTCAGCCACCAGATCCTGCGGTAAGCGCTCGTCGGGATCCATGTAAAACACCCAGTCGCAGGTCGCCTGATGAATGCCAAAAGCCTTGTTGATATTGATGCTCATATCATTTGGCCGCTGGAAAACCTTGTCAGTAAACTCCCGTGCCACATCGCAGCTGCCGTCGGCACTTTCGCAGTCCACGTAAATGATCTCATCGGCCCAGGCGAGCGTTGGCAACAGGCGGCGCAAATGATCCGCCTCGTTGTGACCGATGATGGAGATGCTAAGTGATACAGCCATGAGCGTCCTGCCTTAGTTCAGGTCTGACAAGGAAAAGCCCCCCGGATACCCGGGGGGCTTGTGTCATGCGGAAGCTGGCAATTACTTGCCGGTCGTCTTTCTGGGCGCCGTCTTTTTGACGGGCGCTGTCTTCTTGACGGGCGCGGGCTTGACCGGTGCAGGCTTCACGGGAGCCTTCTTGGTCGGCGCCTTTTTGGTGGGCACCTTCTTGGCGGGTGCTTTCTCAGCAACGGTCTTTTTGGCAGCCGGCTTTTTGGCCGTCGGCTTTTTGGCCGTCGGCTTCTTGGCTACCGCCTTTTTGCTCGAGGCCTTTTTGCTCGCAGGCGCCTTGCGCGGGTTCTTCAGCTCGGCAATGGCAGCGGCCAAACGGGCAACCGGCACGCGGTAGGGGCTGCAGCTCACGTAAGCCAGACCCACTTCGTGGCAGAATTCGATGGAGCTCGGATCACCACCGTGCTCACCGCAGATACCCAGCTTGATATCGGGACGGGTGCTGCGACCGTCTTCCACGGCAATACGCATCAGACGACCAATACCAACCTTGTCCAGCGACGCGAAGGGGTTGTACTCCATGATGCCGCGCTCCTGATACTCAGGCAGGAAGACACCGGCGTCGTCGCGACTGATGCCCATTCCCATCTGGGTCAGGTCGTTGGTGCCGAAGCTGAAGAACTGGGCTTCCTCGGCGATCTCGGCAGCGGTCAAGGCCGCACGCGGAATCTCGATCATGGTGCCGACCAAGTAGTTCAACTTGACCTTGGCAGCGGCGATCTCTTCCTCGGCCACTCTGCGCACGATGCCCGCCTGATCCACAAGCTCAGGCTTGTGACCGACCAGCGGAATCATGACCTCGGGCTGCACCTTCACGCCTGTCTTGGCCACCTTGATGGCGGCGCGGAAGATGGCGCGGGCTTGCATCTCGGTGATTTCCGGATACACGATGCCCAGACGGCAACCACGGTGTCCGAGCATGGGATTGGACTCGTGCAGACCGGCGATGCGCGTCTTCACATCGGCTACGGTGATCCCCATGTCCTTGGCCAAATCCTTGATCTCCTCTTCGCCCTGGGGCACGAACTCGTGCAGCGGCGGGTCGAGGGTGCGGATGGTCACGGGACGATCACCCATGGCGGCAAAGATGCCTTCGAAATCCTTCTGCTGGAGCGGCAGCAGCTTGGCCAGGGCCTTGCGGCGACCGTCCTCGTCGGCGGAAAGAATCATGCGGCGCATGGCCTTGATCTTCTCACCACCAAAGAACATGTGCTCGGTACGGCAGAGGCCGATACCTTGGGCACCAAAGCGCACGGCGGTCTCACACTGATCAGGCTGATCGGCGTTGGTGCGCACGGCCAGGCGACGGAAGTCGTCGGCCCACTTCATGATCTGCTCATAGTTCTTGTAGACGCGACCCTTGCGAGCCTCGGCCATGGCCTTCTCGCGGCGAGCCTTCGGCAGCGCGGGATCGGGCAGCAGAGCCTGAATGACTTCGCTGGGACGAGTCTGCACGGCGCCCTCGAGCACCTCACCGGTGGTACCATCGATGGAGATGTAGTCGCCTTCCTTCAGCGTGCGACCGGCCACCTTCATGGTGCCCTTGGCGTAGTCGATGTCCAGCGTGCCGCAACCGGCGACGCAGACCTTGCCCATCTGACGGGCGACCAGCGCGGCGTGAGACGTAGCACCACCACGGGCGGTCAGAATACCCACGGCGACCTTCATGCCGGCGATATCCTCGGGGCTGGTCTCGATGCGAGTCAGAATGACGGTGTCACCCTTGCGCGAATACTCGACAGCGCGGTCGGGGGTGAAGGCGATACGACCGCAAGCGGCGCCCGGACCCGCGTTCAAGCCCTTGGCCAGGAAGCGACCGGCCTTGATGGCCTTCTTCTTGTCATCGAGATCAAAAATCGGCTGCAGTAGCTGGTCCAGCTGATCGGCCTTCAGACGCAGCAGCGCCTCGTCGGCCTTGATCAGCTTCTCGCGAACCATGTCCACTGCAATGTTGAACGCCGCAAAACCGGTGCGCTTGCCGTTACGGGTCTGGAGCATCCACAGCTTGCCGTCCTGGATGGTGAACTCCAGATCCTGCATGTCGCGGTAATGCTTCTCGAGCTTCTTGTAGATGGCTTCGAGCTGCTTGTAGACCTTGGGCATGCCCTTCTGCAGATCTTCAATCGGATGCGGTGTGCGGGTACCGGCCACCACGTCCTCGCCCTGAGCATTCATCAGATACTCACCAAAGAAGCGCTTCTCTCCGGTAGCCGGGTCGCGGGTGAAGGCAACACCGGTACCGCTGTTCTCGCCCATGTTTCCGAAAACCATGGACTGCACGTTGACGGCCGTTCCCCAGTTGTGGGGGATGCCGTTCATGCGGCGATACTCGTAGGCGCGCTTGTTGTACCAGGAATCAAAGACGGCCTTGATGGCGCCCCAGAGCTGCTCCATCGGATCGTCCGGGAAGACCTTGCCGGTGCGCTTCTTGATTTCGGCCTTGAAGCGGGCGACCAGATCCTGCAGATCTTCTGCGCTGAACTCGGTGTCGAGGTGAATGCCCAGCTCTTCTTTCTTCTTCTCGAGGGTAACCTCAAAGATGGAGCGGCCGGTGGCCTCGTCATCGGGCGTACGCATCACGACTTCGCCATACATGGCGACAAAACGACGGTAGGAGTCAAAGGCAAAACGGGGATTGCCGGTCTTCGCGGCGAGAGCCTGCACGGTGGTGTCGTTAAGACCGAGGTTGAGGATGGTGTCCATCATGCCCGGCATGGACTCGCGGGCGCCGGAGCGCACGCTGAACAGCAGGGGATTCTTCTTGTCGCCAAAGACCGCGCCCATAGCCTTCTCGACGGTCTTCATGTTGGCTTTGACCTGCTTCACCAGTTCGGGAGAAGGCTTTGCGTTGGCCTTCTCGAACATCTGGCAGACTTCCGTGGTGATGGTGAATCCGGCGGGTACGGGCACACCGATCCGGCTCATCTCGGCCAGATTCGCACCCTTACCACCCAGCAGTTCCTTCTGGCCGGCATTGCCGTCGGCCTTACCATCACCGAAGAAATAGACCAGCTTCTTGGTCGCCATTACTTGCTCCTTTCTATGCCAACGGTTCGTCATGGTTCATGAACGTGATACATAACCGCTCGGGCGGTTGTGAATCGGAAAACTTTATAATGTAAAACTCTGCCGCTTGGGATTCATTAGCCCACCAGGACGTCTTCTCCCCTGCGACGCAGATAGTTCATCAGTTCGGTCACATCGTCATAACTGCCAATGATCAACGGCGTGCGCTGATGCAACTCTTTGGGTTGAACATCCAGTACATCGTGACAACCGTTTGTCGCCAGACCACCTGCATTCTCAGCGACCGCAGCCAGCGGGTTCGCTTCGTACAGCAGTCTCAGTTTGCCCTTGTGCCGACGCGGTCCGGTGATGTTGGGCGGGTAAATGAAGATGCCGCCGTAGAGCAGGTTGCGATGAAAATCAGCCACTAGCGAACCGATGTAGCGCATGGTGAAGGGACGGCCCTTTTCCGGATCTTCTTGTGTCACGGCCTCGATGTAATCGCGCACGCCCTGGGCCCAGTAGTGCTGGTAGCCAATGTTGCAGCTGAGAATCTTGCCGCGCTTCGGCGTGCGAATGTCGGGATGACTGCGCAGGAATTCGCCCACGGAAGGATCCAGCGTAAAACCGTCCACGGTTCCGTTACGTGTAGTGTAGACCATGATCGTGGAGCTGCCGTAGACGATGTATCCGGCGGCCACCATCTTGCGTCCAATTTGTAGCACATCGGCGTCGGTCGGATCCTGTGTCACGGGTGTGACACGCTCGTGGATCGAGAAGATGGTGCCGATGGACACGTTGGCATCGATGTTCGAGCTGCCATCCAGCGGGTCGAAATTCACCACATACTTGGCTCGTGACGACTCGGTGTTCATGCGTATCACATCGGGTGTTTCTTCTGAACCGATCAGGCAGACACGACCGCCCATCCCCAGCGTACGCACAAGCACTTCGTTGGCGTAATCATCCAGCTTGGCGACAGCCTCGCCTTGCACATTTGTATCACCAGTCTTGCCCAGCAGATTGATCAGTCCCGCGCGGTTGACCTCGCGGTTGATGATCTTGCCAGCCAGCGCGATCTGGTACAGCACATCCGAAAGAGCACCGGAAGCGCCAGGATACTTCCGCTCCTGCTCACTGATGTGGCGATCGATTGTAATCATCTTCTCCATCACGTCCTCCTGCAATCCTCGCTGACTGTGTCACGCGCTACTGTATCACTTCCCCGAATCCAGCAGTTCGAGAATTCTCTCATGCGAGTCCAAAACGGAATCCGCGCCGTCAAGGTGGCGGGCCTCCAGCGTCGTTGTCAAGGCAACAACCCGGCAACCGGCTCTGCGGGCGGCTTCGATACCAAAGGGAGCGTTCTCGATGACGAGGCACTCCGAAGGCGGAACCATCACCCGATCCACTGCGCGCAGATAAGGTTCTGGATCCGGCTTTCCATGCATCACATCTTCTGCGGCGATGACGTGGTGAAAGCGGTGCAGGGTGTCGCCCAGACTGTGATTCACATTGACCCGTGCTGATCCGGTGACCAGCACACATGGCAAGCGGCGCGCGCCCAGATCGTCCAGCAAACGATTCACTCCCGGAAAAATCTGTGGCACACCGTAAGAACGAAAGCGCTGACGCTTCTCGGCAACCAGCGCCACGCACTCTTCTTCTGTCCAGCCCAAGCCGTAGCGCTCACTGAGCCAATGGCAGGTCAGCAGCGCCTTCTCGCCCTCCCGCAGACGCGGAAGGACTGGATCGAGGCTGATTCCGCGCGCGGCAAAAGCCTCGACCCAGGCACGACTATGGTTGGGAATGGAATCCACCACGACTCCGTCCATGTCCATAAAGACAGCGCGTATCACGCGACCCGTCCAATCCGTTCGGGACTCAGAGTCAATGTCGATACTACGGCGCTTTGCCGAAGTGGATTCGTCACACAAAATCAGCGGCCTCTAGTCCACATACTCCAAATGGGCACGAAAATGGCGCAGCGCCTTGGGTGCCCACGTGATACGCATTCCCTTGAGTGTATCACGGCGCTCGTAGATACGTGTGATACCTTCGACCACATAGCGCAGATGAGACTCGGTGTAGACGCGACGCGGAATCGCCAGACGCACCAGTTCCATCGGCGGTGTCACGATCACACCTGTATCGGGATGTGGCTCGGCAAACATGAGCGAACCAATCTCCACGGCGCGCACGCCAACTTCGCGATAGAGCTCGCAGTTCAGGCTCTGGCCCGGGAACTGTTCCTGCGGGATGTGCGGCAGGAAACTCTTGGCATCCAGGAACAGCGCGTGACCGCCTGTGGGCTTGACGAAGGGAATGCCGCTGGCCTCGAGCATCTCGCCGATGGCGGCTATCTGGCCGGTGCGGTAGGCGAGGTAATCCTCGTTCATCACGTCTTCCAGTCCGCGTGCTACAGCCTCTAGGTCGCGACCTGCCAGACCACCGTAGGTCAGGAAGCCCTCGATCAGAATCAGACGATCGCGCAGCTTGTCCGCCAGCGACTCGTCGTTAAGAGCCAGGAAGCCGCCCATGTTGACCAGGGCATCCTTTTTGGCGCTCATGGTGCAGCCGTCGCCGTAGCTGAAGAGCTCCTGGGCAATGGACAGCACACTGCGATCGGCAAACTCGGGATCGCGCTGCTTGATGAACCAGCAGTTCTCGGCAAAACGGCAGGCGTCAAAAAAGAGCGGCAGGCCGTAGCGCTTGCAGACTTCGCTGACCGCGCGCACGTTCTGCATGGACACGGGCTGACCGCCGCCGGAGTTGTTGGTCACCGTGAGCATTACCAGCGGAATGTTCTCCACGCCAATGCGCTTGATTTCGGCTTCGAGCATCTCCACATCCATGTCACCCTTGAAGGGTTCGACGATGGAAGGATCCTTGCCCTTCTCCTGCACAAGATCCAACGCCTGACCGCCGTTGGCCTGCACGTTGGCACGCGTGGTATCGAAGTGCGTGTTGTTGATTACCGTTTTACCGGCCCTGACCACCGTTGAAAACAGCAGGTTCTCGGCGACACGACCTTGGTGCGTCGGTATCACGTGCTTGTAGCCCGTGATCTCCTGCACACGCTGTTCGAAATGAAAGAAGTTACGGCACTGGGCGTAGGATTCGTCGCCCATCATCATGCCCGCCCACTGATAATCCGACATGGCACTGGTGCCCGAATCGGTCAGCAGGTCGATGTAAATCTTCTCGGCAGGCACGGAAAAGAGGTTGTAACCCGCGTCACGCAGAACCTGCTCCCGCTCTTCGCGGGAAATCAGCTTGACCGGCTCAACAACCTTGATGCGGAAGGGCTCGGCTGGAAAAGGCATATCGCTCACCATTGCTTCTTGTGTATTTCACTCCGCGCCAGAAATCGGGCGGGGTCTGTCCTCAACGAAAATGGATGCGCTCGCGCAAATCGCGAACTGCGCGATCCAGGCCATCCAGCATGGCTCGGGCAAAGAGCGCATGACCAACCACCAGCTCCTCGGCGCCTTGTATGGCGGCCAGCCGTGATACAGTCTGGTAACTGATGCCGCCACCCATGGCGACCCGCAGTCCGAACTTGCGCGCGGCCATGGTTGCCTCTAGCAAACGGCCCTCTTCTGCCAGCGACTCCCGCTCATCGGACTGCTCAGCAAAGCGCGTGGTATCCAACAGCAGGAAGTCCGCCTCAAGTCGCTTGCACTCGCGGATCTGCTGCAGCTCGGGGTCCACTTCCATTTGCACAACAATGCCGTGGGCGTGAAGTTGTATCACAAGCTCGCGCAGCGCTTCACCAGCGGACGCCAGATCCATGCGGCCACCGCTCGCACTTGCGGTCTGGAAGAGCACCATATCGGGACGCAGGTCGATGGCGCGCTGGACATCGGCGGCTACAGGTGAGACAGCAAGACAGAAGTGCAGAGGCGATTGCTTGCGCAGCAAGGCCAACTCCTTGTCGCCCGGCGCACCAGATCCATCCAACCGACAGACCACGCCGTCGGCGCCAGCTCGCTCCAGAACACTAAGAGCGCCAAAGAGATCCGGCTGCCGGTCGGCGCGCATCGAGCGCAATGCGATCAGTGAATCAAGTCTGGTTGCCAGACGCATCTCAATCTCCTGTCCGGGATTTCCCCGAGTTCTCACTCAAGGCACTTACAGGAATCAACACGACTCCTGCGGGTAACTCCCGCAGCCACTCGCCAAGCAGTCGCAGCGTTCGCTCGCGAGGATGACAGATGGCGATCACTTGTTTGCGTGACACAAGCAAACGTTCCAGATCCCGCAGTCGCTCTTGTATCACAGAATCCTCGTCCTCGTGATCCAGAAAGAGGCTGTTTTCGGCAACAGAGCAGCCCGCGTCGCGTAACACACGACTCACGCGAGAGTTGCTGGACGTGCGGCTATCGATGAACAATCTGTCGAATGGTCGCCATGCTTCTGCGAAGGAATGCAGAAAGCATGTATCACAGGAAGCAAGCGAGCCTTGATGATTATTGGCGGCCGTATACCCCGCCAGATCAAGGCTCCAACGTTTGAGCTCACTATGTAGCAAAGCGGGCGTTGAGTGTACAGGCAGCACCTGCGGGCTGGTGCAGGAACAAGGCGGCACAGGCGCCCAGGGAATGTGTAGTAGAAACTCGCGCTGCCTGCGACGGCAACGTGCGGCAACATCACTCGAACATGCCAGGTCGGGTAGAATGGAAAAACTGACTTCGCGGGGTAGATCCTGCAATTGCTGATCCAAGGCCACCGGAAGACGATGGCCCAAGTCATCAACAATGATGCACAGATTGTGTGTAGCCGAAAAGCCCTCGGTCAAAGCCAGGGTAGTGAAGAAAAGTAGACTCAGCAGATGCAGCAATCCGGGCATGCCTCAAGATCGGAGATGCAATGGAGGGCTACAAGTCGTCGTCCCACTGAAGGATGCGAAAGACAGGAGCGTCGTCGTAAAAGGCGCTGCGGCAGGCGTCGCTTTCAGGCATGCTGCGAATCACATGAAATCGGGCGTGACCGGTGATGATCTCGGCGTCCAGGCTGAGTTCGAAGAAGACGGTAAAACTGATCAGCGAGTCGAGAGTGGAAAGCGCCGCCAACTGATCGGAGATCCCCACCCAGCGCAGGTCCACGGTCTGGTAGTGGTCGAAGAGGCGCGCTGTCGTGGTCAGGTCCAATTCGCGCGGCATCCAGGTGTAGTCGCCGAGGTCGGCATCGAAATAATTGAAGCGGAAGTCGGGGCAAGCAAGGCATTCGGCGTAGCGCAGGCTGTCGCGGCGCGTGTAGCTCTGGCGGAAGTTGTCCAGCAGACCGCCGACGGTTTCCTGGTCTGTCCAGACCGAAACAGGATCACCCAGGGGAGGCGCAAAGGGGTTGCGACACGCGGACAGCAGCAGCGCGCCCGCAGCGATACCAGTCAGCCGCCGTATCACCAGGCAAACTCCACTCGCAACCGCGACCATCCTCCGGTAGAATCCGCAGCAAAATCCTCCCAGCGTGATACAGCCCAGTCTCCCAGCTCGCCATTACGCGTCAGCAAGAGGCGAATACTGCCCTCAAACTGAGTAGGCAAGCCATCGCGCTGGTGATCCATCAGCAGAAGGTAGTCGGCATGAAACGCTGCACTGTCGCCGTAATACGTGCTATCAACTGCGGCCAGAAGCAACTCGTGCGCTGCGCCACTTTCTGCGGTCTCAAACTGTTCGACCAGGTTGTACCAGTAACCTGTTTCTTCGGCAATTCCCCAACCCTCGAGCAGAGTGCGATCTACCAATTGCGGATCTGCGACAAACAGAAAGGGATGCTCCCAGTCCTCCTGTGCCAGAGCGCCCAGATAGTTCGTGCGGTCCAGTACGCGCACCGCCTCCTGGATGTTGTGTATCACGGCACTGGGGGAAATGGGGGGAAGCCATTCGGCGGAGGTATCACCGCTGGGCTCTTCAGCATCACGGCTCTCAAACAGACCGCAGCCCAGCAGCAGTAGTGCAGGCAGAAAAAGAGAGAGTCGCGGCAGTCCACCGCGACCCTCTTGATTTCCAATGGGAATCAGCACGATCAGTCCAGCTTGTCGATGACGGCCTGCGCCATCTCCTTTGTGCCGGTGCTGCCGCCCATATCGTAGGTGCGGTGGACACCATCGGCCAAAACTGCAGCGATAGCACGCTCCAGACGCTCGGCCATCTTGATCTCACCCAACCATTCGATCATCATTTTGGCGGTGAGCAGCATGGCAATGGGATTGACCTTGTTCTTGCCGTGATACTTCGGCGCGCTGCCGTGAGTCGGCTCGAACACGGCGTAGTTGTCGCCGATGTTGCCGCTGCTGGCAAAGCCAAGACCGCCCACCAGCTGCGCACTCAGGTCGCTGATGATGTCACCAAACATGTTCTCGGCAACGAGCACATCGTAGTCGTTCGGGTTCTTCAACAGCCACATGCACTGGGCGTCGATGTTGGTTTCGTACAGCGGAATTTCGGGATACTCCTGCGCGACCTTGCGAGCCTCACGCACCATCAATCCACCGGTCTCACGCAGCACATTGGGCTTCTCGACAATGGTCACGCTCTTGCGACCGTGCTTGCGCGCATACTCGAAAGCGTTGCGCACAATGCGGCTGCAACCCTGGCGGGTCATAATGCGCGTGGACAAGGCGATATCGGCCAGGTCGAACTTGGAGAACTTCTTCATCTTGGGGTTCAGGCACAGGGCGTCGTAGACTTCCTGCGGCAGCGGGTGGAACTCGATACCGCCGTACATACCCTCGGTGTTCTCGCGGAAGATCACCAGATCCACGTCATCCTTGTAATTCAGCGGATTGCCGGGATAGGCCTTGCAGGGGCGCACATTGGAGTGCAGGTTGAACTCCTGACGCAGGCGGACGATGGGGCTGAAATAGGTCAGGCCCTTGCCCTTCAGCTCGGGAATCAGCTCCTCTGCTGCTTCGTCACGAGGCTTGCTGGTGATGGCGCCAAACAGGCAGGCGTCCGTGTTACGCAGGACCTCCAGCGTACGATCTGGCAGAGGATTTCCCTCTTTGCACCAGAACTCCCAACCGATGTCTCCGTGAATGTACTCGGCGTCAAAGCCAAGCTTGTCCAGCACGGGTCGGGTCGCATCCATCACGTCGTTGCCCACACCATCTCCGGGCAGCCAGGCAATGCGGTATTTCGCCATTTCTGTACTGATCCTCTTTTGATCCACTTGAAGCTTCTCGAAAGACACAAAACCGGTGTCTTGCAGGAGCACCGGTTCGAAGGCCAATCTGCCGATTAGAGCGCAAAGGAAAAAGTGAACTTGTGTGTATCGCCCAATTCGGAATCCATGGGAAGATACCCGTAGTCCAGAGTCAAACCACGCCAGACAAGGCCGAATCCCAAGGTCAGCGCGCGGTCGTCGTAGCCCGTCATATAGCCAGCACGCAATTGCAGCGCAGAGATCGGTGATACAGCGACACCCACGAGGACATTCGCATCGTTGTCGCGCACGCTGCGATACTCGACACTGAGCGCACTCTGCCATTGTGATACAGGCAGAATACGGCTCATGGTAACACCGCCCTGAATCGTTCGTGGCAACTCAGGCGCCTCCTGATCCAATTCAGACATATTGCCCAGGTGCTGTACTACAACTCCGGCTTGCAGCGGACGCGACCATTCCTTCGGCCCTTGCCAGTGAACGCCAGCGTCAAAAGCCCAGCCACGCGTATCCTCGCTCAGGATTTTCTCGTGTACACGTCTCACGGAGGCACCTGCGCCGAAGCCCTGTGGAAGCGGAACAGCTATACTTAGGCCACCCGCCACATCGTCAGCATCGTAAGTGCCTTCAGGATCCTCATCGGGACTGGTCTGCAACTCGATATCCTCGACAGCATGACGCCGCAGATCTGCGCTCAACCAAACCGGACCGAGGGGAACCCCTGCAGCCAGCGTTTGCACATTCGCATCATAGATCCAGTCATTGTGTGTCACAGATACCGTCGGCTGCCAATGCTCCGGCATCAGGGCAGGATTCTGCAGACTGGAAAGAGTATTGTGATACACAGAGACCCCAGTCTCGCCAAGCGCACCGGAATTGGCATCACAGGAAATCGTCAGAAACGCAAGGCCATGATCGACCGCGTAGGCATTCGCGGCAAGGAGCAGACAGACAATCAGACTTCGCATCGCAATTCTCCTAGAAACGGAACGACCAGGACAGTACATGAATCTCTTCCGGATCATTTTCGTGGAAGACCACGGCATAGTCTAGACCTAGACCAATTTTCTCGAGAGGCCAAACGAATCCGGCTCCGGCCGTGATACTCCCGTCGTTGTAACCCGCGCGGAAAGCGGCCTCGCCGCGTCCCCCAAGATCGTGCAGGATATACTCACCACCCAGCCGGATGTCCCAGGCGTCTTCGTTGGTGGCTTCGTAATCGGCCAGAAGGTTCAGGCTTTCGTCGAAGAGGCTAACGCCAAATCCCGCAGCAAAAGTTGTCGGCAGGCTGTTTTTAACCTGTGTCTCACCATCGGTATCCCAGATGCTGCTGCTATCCCACTCGTAATACGAACCGACATTGCGCAGGGCAACTCCCAGCCACAGATTGCGGCGAGGATGAATGCTGATCCCAGCGTCCAGACCCGTGGCGGTCTCGGCAAGGTCACCCTCTCCCAAATCGGCAAAGGTCGCCGTACCAATGTTCACGGTAACACCAAAGGCCACCGGACGCGCAGGGTGAAGGGCCGCACCAAAAGAAAACAAGTGCTCGCTGTAGGACATGTTGCGTCCTGTCGGCTCGCCCCAGGACGTTACTTCGGGAATCTCATCCACTCCCGCACGTGTCCAACTTGCACCGAGTGCACCCGCTGGCTTCATGGGTATAACCGCATGCACTCCCATCATACTGCGATCCAGGCTGAGCTTGAAGTAATCCAGGCCAACCTGAATGTCTTCGGTCCAGGCCATCAGTGCGGGATTGTACTGCTTGCTCTCGGCGCCCATAGGCATGGCCACGGCGCACATCCCCATACCCAGCTCACGGGCGCTGTATCCCATGCGCCGCATTGCGCCTGCCGTTCCACCATTTGAGTTCTCATCGGCAACCAGTGTGCCCGTTGCAACCAATGTGAGGGCCACCGCTGTCAGGCATAGTCTGTTAACCATTGCGCCCCCCATTATCGAATGACCATGATTTTGCCCCAAGTTGAAGCACTCGGGGATTCCACGTGATAGAAGTAGACGCCGTTGGCAACCCGGTCGCCTTGCTGGTTGCTGCCGTCCCAGTAGATCTCCGTCGTAAGACCACCGGGGATTTCGCGGCCATTGGCGATTACAGCAACTTGTTCCATGGCGAAATCGTAGATGCGAATAGTGACGCGCTCGTCCTGCGCAGGGCTCATGGCGATATAGCCCTTGCCGAAGGCCTCCGGTGAGAATGGATTGGGCGCAAACAAGAGCTGCTGCGGCTCGTGGTTTGTGGAATGCCAGCTTGCGCCGTTATCCTCGCTCACAAAGACACCGCGCGATCCGCCCACTAACAGCTTTCCGGCGATATACTCGACAGCGTAGGCTTCCTCATAGATCATCTCGCGTCCGGTGATTGTATCACGAATCGGACCATACAAGTCCCAGCTGCCATCCTCGCCGTCGCGGTTGCTCTTGTAAAGCCCGTCCTCAGCGGCAACCCAGATGTTGTCACCGTTGAAAGCCAGATCCCAGATCTTGACCTCGCGCATGTCTTCGACTTCATGCCAAGTTTGCCCGCCGTCCTCGGTCCAGGTCAACCCCATGTAGTCATGAATGTCCGCGTAGGTACGCCAGCCAGCGACCCAGACGACCTCGCTACCATCGCTGCGAATCTGCAGATCCATGGTCACCACCCAGTTGCCGGTAACGGTGGGGACTCCGTTCAGCTGCGGCTCCTGGTATTCGAAATGACGCCAGCCATCGCCGGGCTCCTCACGGCCAGGCGTAAAGAAATCCTCCCAGGTGATGTAATTGACACCACCTGCCGAACCGGCCCAAATACCGTCGGTTGTTGTCAGCACACTGAATGCGCGATGATTCAAGTTGTCCACAGGTTGAAAGCGGTTGTGATCCACGACGTGCGTGTGCCATTGTCCTGTGGCCAGCGAATAGCGCCGAAAGCCACCCGCAAAAGAGGCTGCCCAGAAAGCGCTATCGCCCTCGCACGCCAGGCTCCAGGTGATGTTCTGGATCGTGGTCGTTACAGGCGTATCCATGTAATACAGCGTATCACCCGTGACACAATCCACTGCGATGCGATCGACAGGACTACCGCTGGCAGCCTCGACGAAGCAATCCAGGGGTTGATCGAGCAGCGTCCAGCTGTCACCGTGATCCAGACTGTAGGCAATACCACCCCCGGCACCCTGCACATCGGCTATGGATGTATCGATGATAGTGGCACAGACCAGCAGACTAGCATTAGCCGCCAGCGCGCTAACACCACCACGAGGAATGCCACAGCTATCCGTGTAGGTAACAAAGCTGCGCCCAAGATCGTCGGATCGTAACACGCCATATCCGTTTGAGACAAACACCAATGTATCACCATCGATGACGGGGACAAACTGTGTCACGCTGTTGCTCAGCATGCCATCGTAAGGACTTTCTGATTCTGACGTAGACACAGGGTTGTATCCGCCAGGCAGCAGGCAACCGGCCCGTGTATCACGCTCCACTACTGCGCTGGCAAATACTGGCAGCAGGCAGGTAAGGAGCAGCAGATTGGTCTTCTTCATTCGCATTACTCCGGGAAGTACAGTTGTATGATGCGCGTGAAGCTCTGCGCCTCGCCGCCCACACGATCCGTGGCGCTGAAGGTCAACTCGTAGCTCATGTTGTTGAAGGGATTGCCCGGATCGCGGCCTTCAATTGAAAAGCCCAGCTCATACACGCCCTCACTGGCATATGTATCACCTTCATAACTTCCGGGAATCGGCGTCGCGGTACCGTTTCCCAAGCCACGGAATAGAACCTGGGCCAACTCAATATCCAGCAGCGTCTGTGCGTCAGCCACTGGCATGCGGAACTGGAACACGAAGATATCGCCTGCGGATGGAATCTCGATCCTCATCGTATCCACACTGGAATCGGCAAACAGCTCCCAGCTACTGTTTCCACCCCAGACGTAGAGTTCCAAATCGGCTTCTGACAACGAAGGCGGCGTATTCTCCAACTCGATGTTCAAGTCCCACACGGCGCTACCTTGGCTGTGATCCAAGGCCTCCAACCGGAACTGTGTCACACCCTGGCAACCAGCGGCAATTTCCGGCCCCACATAGCCGACGAACTGACTGTCATCAGCCAGAAGCTCCCAACTGACGCTGGTTTGCATATTCAGCAATGACACAGCGACGATGTCATCCTGACCGTCTTCATCAGAGATGGTGGCACTGACTTCCAATGTATCACCACTGGCCAAAGCAGAATCCACCAACACCTCGTCAATCGATGGCGGCGTGTTGCTGTTGCGTGATACAGCGAGCGTCTGCGAAGCCAACAGCACATCATCACCCGAAAGCCGAAACAGCAGCGTGAACTCACCATAGAGTTCGCTGAATGCCGGGTCGATGAGAGCCGTGAAGATGCCGTCGCCGGGAATATTGTCGCCACTGTGAGACAGCTGACCATCGACGCCCTCACCTAGGCTGAGCAGGTCGCCATCGTCCAGCAGAGTCCATTCCAGCGTATCACCAACATCAACGTGTGTCACCAAAACGCTGGCCGAATACTCCTGTTCTGCGGGATCGGGCAGTTGCGCATGCAGTCGCAGTTCGTAGGGTTCGGGCCAGGTGTCGATGAAGCTCTGTGTGCAATCAATACCATCAATAGCGGGAGTCACGCTCCCCGGTGCCACCGTGTTGTCGGCACATGCGGCCAACAGAAAGGGTAGCGCCAGAAACAGGCTTTTTCTCATACGGGTAGTACCCCTATAGCAGCTAACGTCTTGCCTTCCGCTGCAGAATAAAGAAAGCCCCCCGCCGGAGCAAACAAAGCCTGCAGGAAAGCCGAGTTGCGAACTTCCAGACTCAAACCCTACCCACGGCACCCGCCAGCAGCTTTTTCCGGTGTATCACAAAATTCTGCCGCCCGGCAGCAACACCTTCTTACAGCATGTTTTTATTGATGTTTCACAAATCATGCGTGTATCACAATCATTGAGCAGAGCACATTCTGCCGATTTCCGCTTGCTGCAACCGCTTTCCCCTCGTGCAGAACCCGGCGAAAGGAGCCGAAATCTTGTGCAGCCCTACTGTGCACCGTTTGGGAGAACGCTTGGTGTGTATGGTGGGGAAGCTGGAGTATCCTGGTTTATGTATGAGAGCAAAAGAGCTGGTGGATCTAATTGTTATGGTCGAATCCTATTAAGGGGGATTGACTTATGAGCTTGAGCATCAAGCAAAACCCGCTCAGCCTTGGAGTTCACAGAAATCTGACGAACACCAATAACGAGCTCAACCGGGCAGTCACCAGGCTCTCTTCGGGCCTACGGGTGAACTACGCCTGGGATGACCCGGCCGGACTGGCGGTGTCCGAGAAAATGCGGGCGCAGATTGATTCGATGGTGGAAGCCGAGCGCAACGCCAACTACGCAATCAATATGCTCGCAACCGCCGAAGGTGCCCTCAGTGTTATCGACGAAAAACTGATTCGCATGAGGGCTCTGGCTGTCGAAGCCTCGAACGGTACGCTGACTGATCTTGACCGCAATTACCTGGACGTGGAATTCCAGCAGCTCAAGAGTGAAATCACTCGTATTGCCGAGGTGACGAACTACAACGGGCTGAATCTGATTGACGGTACGTACTCTGAAGGCGCCGCGAGTCCTGGTGGCCAGGGGATCAAGTTCCACATCGGCACCTACAATGTGTCCAACGAGGATTACTACTACGTGAACCTTGCGGACATGACGGCCGTCGGACTGGGCTTGACCGGTGTGGACCTGACCAACACAGCCAGCGCCCAGAGTGCCATCAACGTGTTGGATTTAGCCATCGACACCAAGGACACCGAGCGCACAAGAATCGGCTCCTACGTGAGTCGTCTGCAGGCGACGGTTCAAAACCTGCAGATCTCTCGTGAGAACATCACCTCGTCCGAATCAACGATTCGCGACGCCGATGTGGCTACCGAAATGTCCAACTACACGCGCAATCAGATCCTGATGCAGTCGGGTATCGCCATGCAGGCGCAGGCGAACCAGGTGCCCAGCATGATTGCCGGACTGATCGGCTAAGCAGACCATTCCTGATTCGTATTCACGAAGGGGCCGGCATTCGCCGGCCTTTTCCATTGTGGTCATCGCCAAAAAAGCCCGGACCAGCCGGGCTTTGTATCACACGATTCCTAGAGTTCTAGAGTTCTAGAACTGCTTGAAAGTACGCTCCAGAATGGCGACGCACTCTTCAATCTGCTCCTCGGTGATCACCAGGGGCGGCGCGAAGCGAATGATGTGGTCGTGAGTGGGCTTGGCCAGCATGCCGTTGTCCTTCAGCGCCACACAGATGTCCCACGCCGTCTTGCCGTTCTTTGGGCTCACCACGACCGCGTTCAGCAGACCCTTGCCGCGCACTTCGCCGATCATTGGGTGATCAATGGCACGCACGCGCTCACGGAAGATCTTCCCCAGCCGCTCGGCGTTCTCCGCCAGCTTCTCATCGCGCACCACGTTCAGCGCTTCCATAGCCACCTTGCAGGCCAGGGGATTGCCGCCGAAGGTCGATCCGTGTTCGCCGGGCTTGATGCAGAGCATGATGTCCTTGTCGGCCAGCACAGCGGACACCGGCATCGCACCGCCGGAAAGCGCCTTGCCCAGAATCAGAATGTCGGGGCGCACGTCCTCGTGATCCACCGCCAGCAGACGACCTGTGCGGGCGATGCCCGTCTGCACCTCGTCGGCGATGAGAAGCACGTTGTTCGCGCTGCAGATCTCGCGCACGCCGCTAAGGTAGCCGTCGTCGGGCACGAACACACCGGCCTCGCCCTGAATGGGCTCCACCAGGAAAGCACACACGGTCGGATCCTGGGCTGCTGCGCGCAGCGCGTCCAGATCGTTGTAGGGAATCTTGATGAAGCCGGGCAGGAAGGGGCCGAAGCCCTCGGTGCAATCCGGATCGGTGGAGGCGGAAATGATGCCCATGGTGCGGCCGTGGAAGTTACCCTCTGCCACAATGATCTTGGCCTGGTTCGCGGGAATGCCCTTCTTGACGTAGCCCCACTTGCGCGCAAGCTTGCAAGCGGTCTCGTCGCCCTCAACGCCGGAGTTCATCGGCAGCACCATCTCGAAGCCGAAATACTCGGTGATGAACTTCTCGTACTCGCCCAACACATTGTTGAAGAAAGCGCGACTGGTCAGCGTCAGCACCTGGGCCTGCTCGCACATGGCCTTGACGATGCGCGGATGGCAATGGCCCTGGTTCACTGCGCTGTAGGCCGACAGGAAATCGTAGTAGCGCTTGCCTTCGGGATCCCAGACGTACACGCCTTCGCCGCGAGCCAGCACGACCGGCAGAGGATGATAATTGTGCGCGCCGTGGCGCTCTTCCAGCTCCATGGCCTTGGCGGAGCTGACGGAACCGTATTTCAGATCGGACATGATGGGTCTCCAGTGGACTAGGAGTTGCACCCGGCTGCGGGCCAGGCTTGTCGTTTTGGTGATCGAAGTTTGCAATTGTCCCCTGTCGGGACAACACGAGCTCGAAGGCGAGCGGGAACGAAGTGCTGATTTCGTGCGTTGAGCCGCCTTTCGTTCCGCGCTCTTTCGCTGGATCTCCCTGCAGTTCGCACGATGGCAACCTCGAAACACCTGTAATACGCGCTACAGGAGAGGCACAACAGCTTTCGCGTACATTCACATCTATGGAGACCCTTTCTTACTATTGTTGTTCTGTGCTCCGGCCAGCGGTTTGACTGCATGAAGCACACGCTCCGGAAGCTGTCGCAAACAAGGTGAAGGTCTATGCTGAGTTTTCTCAAGGGCATTTTCGGCAAGAAGAGTGATCGTCGCGCCGCCACGATCGCAAAGTACAAGGCGGACATCGATCGCATCAACGAGTTGTGGAAGCAACTCGAAGGCCTTAGCGAAGATGAACTGAAGGGCAAAACGGACGAGTTCCGCACCCGCCTGGCCAATGGCGAAACCGAAGCCGACCTGATGTACGAGGCCTTCGCCGTTGTCAAGGAAGCCTGCCGTCGTCTGGTGGGCACCACGTTTACCGTTACCGGCCGCGAGCTGGTGTGGAACATGGTGCCTTACGATGTGCAGCTGATCGGCGCCATCGCCCTCTTCCGCGGAATGGTTGCCGAAATGGCCACTGGTGAAGGAAAGACCCTGGTCGCCACCATGCCGCTGTACTTGAACGCGCTGAGCGGCAAGAGCGCACACCTGGTGACCGTCAACGACTACCTGGCCGAGCGCGACGCCCAGTGGATGGGCCTGCTGTACAACTACCTTGGCCTGACCGCCGGCGTGATCACCTCCAACATGGACGCCGACAAGCGCCAGCAGAACTACGCGTGCGACATCACCTACGGAACCAACTCCCAGTTCGGCTTCGACTTCCTGCGCGACAACATGGTCATGCGCAAGGAGGACATGGTCCAGCGCGGCTTCAACTACGTCATCGTCGACGAGTGCGACTCGGTGTTGATTGATGAAGCCCGTACGCCGTTGATCATCGCCGGCCCGGTGGAGAAATCCACCCATAAATTCGGCGAGCTCAAGGATCCGGTGAAGCGCCTCGTCAGTGACCAGCAGAAGCAGACGCGCGATCTCGTTACCCAGGCACGCAAGCTGATGGAGAGCGAGAAGGAAGAGGACCAGTACCAGGTTGGCGTTCTGCTTTTGCAGGCGCAGCATTCCATGCCCAAGCTGCCCGAGTTCATCGAGATCATCAAGGAAGAGGGCATCAAGCGCCTGATCACGCGCGTTGAGAACGATCGCCTGCGCGAGAAGAATATGCACCTGCTGGATCAGGAGCTCTTCTTCAGCATCGACGAGCGCAATCACATCATCGACCTGCAGGACAACGGCCGCCACAAGCTCGCCCAGTACACGGGCCAGAGCGAAGACATGTTTGTGCTGCCCGATCTGAGCACCGAGATCGTCAAGATTCAGGAGCGTCACGACCTGAGTGAAGAAGAGCGCCTGCGCTTGGCCGATGAGCTGAACAGCAGCTATTCGGATCGCAGCGAGCGCATTCACAATATCAGCCAGCTCCTGCGCGCCTACACGCTCTACGAGAAGGATGTGGAGTACGTGGTGCAGGACAACAAGGTCCAGATCGTTGATGAATACACCGGCCGCGTGTTACACGGACGTCGCTTCTCCGACGGTCTGCACCAGGCGCTGGAAGCCAAGGAAGGCGTCGCCATTGAGCGTGAGACACAGACGGTGGCGAGTATCACGCTGCAGAACTTCTTCCGCAGCTACCGCAGCCTGGCGGGTATGACCGGAACGGCCGCGACAGAAGCTGGCGAGTTCTGGGACATCTACAAGCTCGAGGTCTGCGAGATTCCGACCAACGATCCCGTGATACGAATGGATCGCAACGATCTGATCTACCGCACCAAAAAAGAGAAGTACGCGGCCATCGTCGAGAAGATCGCCGAACTGCACGAGAAGAAGCAGCCGGTGCTCGTCGGAACCATCAGCGTGGAAGTCAGCGAAATCATCTCGCGTCTGCTGACCCAGGCCAAGGTGCCGCACAATGTGCTCAACGCCAAGCAGCACCAACGCGAGGCCGAGACCGTGGCCAACGCTGGACAGCCGGGCGCTGTAACCATTGCCACCAACATGGCCGGTCGCGGCACGGACATCAAGCTGGGCGAAGGCGTGATACATCAGGGTCCCAACGGTCCCGAAGGCGGTCTTTTCATCCTGGGTACGGAGCGCCATGAATCACGGCGCATCGATTTGCAGCTGCGTGGCCGTTCCGGTCGCCAGGGCGATCCCGGTGAGTCGGTCTTCTTCCTGAGTCTGGAAGACGACCTGATGCGCCTCTTCGGCAGCGAGCGCATTGCGGGCGTAATGGACCGCCTGGGCCTGAAGGAAGGCGAGGTGATTACGCACGGCATGATCACCAACTCCATCGAGAAGGCGCAGAAGCGGGTGGAAGAGCAGAACTACGCCATTCGCCGCCACCTGATTGAATACGACGATGTGCTCAACAGCCAGCGTAATACAATCTATGCCCGCCGCCAGAGCGCGCTGCAGGGCGAGAACCAGAGCGAGCACGTGCGGGTGATGATCGCCGATGTGGCCGACGCGCTGGTGCACCGCCACTGCAACCCGGCTGGCAGTCCCGACGAATGGTCCTGGACCGCGCTACGCCAGGACTTGATGCGCCTGCTGGTGGTCAACCTTAGCTTGGCGCCGGGTCAGGAGCGCTCGATTACGCAGGACGAGCTGATCGAGATCATCGAGCAGGAAACCATCGCCAACTACGAGCGCAAGGCCGAGATCCTGGGCGAGGACCTGCTGCACCGTCTCGAGCGCTTCGCCATTATCACCGCCACCGATCGCAACTGGCGTCGTCACCTGGCGGAAATGGACGACCTGAAAGCGGGCATCGGCTTCCAGGCCTATGCGCAAAAGAATCCGCTGACCGAGTACAAGCGCCAGGGTCTGGGCATGTTCCGCGACATGCTGATCAGCATTTTCGAGGACGCCATTCAGCTCATTCTGCGTGCGCAGGTGGAGCTGAAGCAGGAGGATGTGGAACTGCGCGGTCAGGCTCCCAGGGGCCAGGCCAGCCATCAGGAGCTGAATATGCTCCATTCCAGCGGTGCCGCTGCGCCTCCCACCACAAGTCGCGAAGAGCGAGAAGTCGCCAAGCAACAGGCCGCGCAGCCCGTTCGCCGCGAAAGTCCGCGCATCGGTCGCAACGATCCCTGCCCCTGTGGCAGTGGCAAAAAGTACAAGCAGTGTCACGGCAAGGGCGAGTAAGAACTTCCTCTCGCTTGCCGGGCTTGCATCTTGAAAATGTAGATCCCGGGTGCTAAACTTGGGGTCTCGTTGCCACCCTAGCTCAGTTGGTAGAGCAACGCATTCGTAATGCGTAGGTCAGGAGTTCGAGTCTCCTGGGTGGCTGTGTAAAGAAAAGGGGCGTCTCGCGACGCCCCTTTTCTTTACCTCGGCGAGCGTGTGCCGCCAGCTGCGCTGCCAGCACCTCGACGAAGCGGCGCACATAAACTCCCTACAGAATGACGTTTGCTAGATGCGCAGCTTCGTCCATAGGCCTTCAGGTCTCTCTGTGTTACAACAAGTGCGCGCCTTCGTCCTTAGTGATGAAGCGGCTCGGCTGTGATACAGCGCGAGATGTGATACAGGATGAATGGGATTGGTTGCGGGTTTGTGAATAGGGGGTGGCGATCCTAGTCGAGGGCTCTGGTGAGATAGGCTTCTAGATTTCGGCGGATAAACACAGCGAGGCTCGTCTTCGGCCAATGCTAGATGTCTTGTGATACACGCGACTTCTTCTCCAAGTACTCACGATAGTCGGAACGATCTGCGTCAGCGCCCTTAAGAGCACCCCTAAGCTTTCGCACAGTCGGCGTGATTTCCGGCAGCTCATCAGCGGGCGTAACAGCGAGCAGCGCGAAGTAATCGGCAACAATCCGTGAGAGCGACTTGCCCGTGGCCCGCGAGTAGGCCTTGGCTTGCTGGATGAGGGAATCATCAAGTCGCAGAGTGAGTTTGGTCTGCATAGCAGCACCTCGAGAGCGAATGGTATCGAGTACGAATATGCGTCATGGCTGACGGAAATGCAGTTGAGAAGGGCCAAGACTTATAAGTCTATGTGCTAAGGATTATCCCAGCATAGTCATCGTGGACGCACTGCTTGTAGGGAAAGGGAAGCGACTCGTGACTTGTAAGACCTTGGGACGGGATCGCATGGACGATGCTTGCTACAAAACCCTCTCAAACACCATGGTGGCCTGGATGTTGTCTCCTCCCAGGAAGCCCTTGGAGCCGGATGATGTGGTTGAGATGGTGTGCCGTTGTTTGCTGAAGAGGCTACATCACGGTGCCGCGCTCCAGCCGACGATGCACATACGACACAAGCACAAATAGATCCAGCGCGTCTTCTTCTGACATTTCCCACTCGGTGCGCGGTTCGTGGGCAGTCGGGTTACGGAAGACGCCGAAGAGCCCCTTCACGAGATTGCAGAAGCCGCGCTGCTCACCCTGCTCGGACTCGGTAGCGAACGAGTTAATGCGAATCCTTGGCGTCGTGCCACCAAGTGAGGCGTCAACAAGAGGCGCACCGTCGCCTGTCAGTCCGCTCATCTGCCGCAATTGCGCAGCCACGCTTTTCGTCGCCTCCAACACTGCGTGAAAGCAGTTGTTCTCGAGCAGCTCAGCCCGGCAGTACTCAAAGACCTTCGCATGGACGCCACGCGCCTCCAGCTTCGTGCGCAGTCTGCCAGCGCGAGCTTCCGCCTCGCTGAGATTTGCTGCCGCCTTCACGCGAGCAAAACGGCCATCGGCACGTAGCTCGAAACCAACGAAGGCCAGTGGCACATTCACCGCCGCACGGCGCATCTCGAAGGTGTTGCAATCACCGGAATAGCGCGCGGGCTCCATTGCGTGGCGCAAGAAGCTCAAGACGCAAGCCGCGTGGCCATCCGCGTTTGCTCGGGCGGCAAGGGCGTTCAGCAAGCGCTTCCACTTGGTGTTGCGCTCGTCAACGTCATCAATTCCTGCTAGCTGTAGTGTTCGTGCAATCTCAGATCCTGTCAGGCCAAGATCTGTGTCAGCAATGGCCTTGCAGATCGCCTCCAGCTGTGCGTTCGAAATGCGGGGAATTTGTGACTTTTGGATCATCGTGGTTGTAATGCGCTAACGATGGCTTCAGCCGCGACGCGCTTGGCGCGGCGCTTGCCTTTCGCCCATCGACGTCTGATTCAAGTCAGTCTGCAAACGCATCGTTAGAAATGGTCTTCTCTGAGTCTGCTGCTACCTATTCGGTCAGCGCAACATGCCTTTTATACTTTTGGACAACCATATTCTTCTCGAATGATTGAATACATATACACATCTTGGAGGCTTTTACCGAGAGGATAGTTCCTCAAGACTCCTTCTTTTCTCAATCCGACCTTCTCAATCAATTTTTGCGATCCAAGGTTTTCTATATGAATTGTTGCTGATATTCTCTCAAGCTCCAAGTGATGAAATCCAAACCGGATCACGGCCTCAACAGCTTCTGTTCCGTATCCATTTCCCCACGATGCTTTCCAAATATAATAGGAGATTTCTGCAACTTTTCTTTGGCGAAATCCGCCCAGATCAACCCGTCCAATACTTTGTTCTTGATGATTAACAATATGCCACGTCAATACAAGTTTTCTCTTGAGCAATCGATCATTGATATTCCGAATCCAATTTTGTGCATCTTCTTCATTATTCTTCAAAAGTAACACTCCTCCTAGATATTTCTGAATATGTTCACTTTCAAATTCTTTCCTATATGCCGGAATGTCTTCAATCGTAAATTGCCGTAAGCATAATCTTTTTGTCGCAATGATTGGAATTGATGCAAAGTAATCTGAAAACATTGATGTTCACTTCTTATTTAGGAGGAACGATGCCATACTAACGTTGGCTTCAGCCGCGACGCGCCTGGCGCGGCGCTTGCCTTTGCGTCTTTTGTTTTCTCTTTGTGCCCCTTGCGTGCAAGCGACGTGACAGGCGCAAAGTCGGCTGCAAGCTGATGTTAGATCTCACATATCTTTTTCGCCGTTATCACACTGTCTAACCCAAGCAAATCTGCTTATGTGGCAGGTTTGAACTTGTGCAAGCACTTCTGCAATATGCTTTTCGAATGAAGCTCTTGCGCCAGCATAATCAATATCAAATGACGCATGAATGTTGTTTCTTGCCTGTTGTCCACGGCTAACTATGCTTGTTACTACTTTATTATCGACAATCGCAGTAATCTGAAGTGGTAGATCATCATATATTCTTATATCAACATTTGGATACTGTAAGTATCTTTTATATAGGAATTTTGCCGCTTTTCTCAGTTGCTCGCGGTATCCAGCAATGTCATGATCACGGCCAAGCTGCCTTGCCCTGTATTCAGCAATGATGCTGTCGGGATTCAAGGCAAGAATTTTAACGTCAACTCCTCTTTTCACTGGAATATCAAATGCAAATCTCTCTTCATTCTCGAAGGATACTTTAAACAGATCTTCGTTTGCAAAATAGCTTAGATTTGTCGTTATTAGGCTAACTGACCTCGTTGCCTTTGCTACAATCTCAGGTAATCCGACTAACTCTCTGTTACAATAAACCGCATATTGTGGTGCCGGTTTGTGCATTCCTGCCGCTATCGTTCTTGCAACCTTAAGAAATGCACGAATCTGTTGCTGAAACTCACGCAACTTCCCGCTTACAGGATCAGTATCATCAAACACCGTTCCATCGTACATTATTTTGAGCGCGCCGGCAACTAGTACAGGTGAGTATTGCTTTTCAGGAATGTCCTTCTCAACAACATAGATTACTGGTTTCTCTTTCGCCACCGCGTATCCCACTTCCCAAAACACGTTCGGATTTGCGCCCGTTATAACTGCAAGACAAACATCACATTTGTCTAATAAACGTTGTACACTCTCTTTTAAATCTAATGCGCTTGGTTCTAAATCAGCACGATGAAAAACTGGTTTGTACCCGAGCTGATCTGATTTCGCCGACACTGGATCTATGCCTTGTTCGAAGAAACGCTTCCAATAGCCTTCTGAATGTGCATCACTTCCATATGGCATGGAAACAAAGATGTCAAGTTCGTTCTTCACTTTCTGCTTCTCCTGTTCTTTTCCGTTTATGTCTGATCGATGGTTGCTATGAGATCTAACGTCGGCTTCTGCGGCACACGAGCTGTGGCGCGACATTTGCGCTAAATCTCTCTGGGCCGAAACCAAAGGCAAATGCTGTGACATTTGCCGGCTTTCCCCTAACCAAGCTAACATTGCCCCGGTCATGCGTACCGAGGAATTACGCCAACCAAAAGTTTACCCTACGGTCTTCGTTAAACATCCAGCCAGGCTGATGGGCAAAATGGCGAAGCATTTGCATCACAAATGCGAAGACACCAATACTCACCAACAGCAAATGGCGTGTCACGCCGTGGGGCCGCAGCAAGTATGTGTTAGGTCAACACTAGTAACCGACAGACATGAATAACCCTTCTGGCCCATGCATACGCATTTCCTTCTCAACGGCTTTCGTCTTCTGATTACTAATCAATTCTTCGAGGCTTGTTGAAAACTCTTCTACTAGCTCAGTTGGAAGACCATCACCAAGCATCTGATATAGGTTGCTCAAAAAATCATTTTTGCCAAAACGATAGCCAGCAAGAATAAGGCATTGCAGAAAATCGAGCGAGTCACCAGCATTAAAACAGCACTTCATTGCATTGACCCAGGCTTCCATATCCCAAGGGTTGAGTACCGCTGAGAAGGCAAAACTGTTACGTGCTTCTAAATGAGCGCCACTCTCAGTTTGGTGTATACCAAGATTATACCAGGCGTAGCCACACATGAGATCCTTCCGTAAGGCAGCTCTAATTGCATCAGGATCAAAATTCTCCGGTTTGCTAGCATCACCTACAAGTCTATATGCAATCTCATGCTGCCTGATTTGGCCATCAACTCCATATTCGCGGGACAATTCTTTAAGCAAATAGTGTTTAAGAATCCATTCAGCGTCTGGAATATCCGTCACAAGAGCGAAGTACTCCTCAAAACATTTTAGGGCCTCTGAATACTTACCAGAGTGCATTAGTGAATCAGCAAGAAGTGCAAGACTCGTTGAATCACACCCTAAATCATACGCTCTCTTGTAACACGCTGCAGCAAAACTGAATTGATTGGCTCCGAACAAGGAACCAGCCAGTTCCCTGTAATAATAGTCTCGTGTCTTATACGCGTCATCGAATCTTGCTGCACGAACGTATGCACTGACAGATGCCCGATATCTTTGTCGCGACCTGAGAAAGTTTCCCAAATTGTAGTGCCAGATAGCCACTTGACTGCTAACTGAAAGTCTAGTGTACTTCCCAATACATTGGTGGATGAACTTCTCAACTAAATAGTCATCGTCAACCGTATTACATGCTGATTGCATGATGACTGAAGCGTAAACCAAATTCTCAAGCTGATTGTCTTCAATGGAATCTATTGACTTTCCAATCGCATCAAGGATTTTTAGTAGATAGACACCAGACCTCATGCGATAAAGAATCTCACAAAACAGCCCTTGATTGACTAACAGAGAGTCAAATACTTCCGGCATCAGTACGATCTCTCCTGCCTTTTCCGATTCTCCCATATGTGCGATTGATGTAGCAACTCCTGACAGAATCACAACAGCTAGATCATTAAACGGCGCTTCGCTGTCAATCCTATCAACACCATGGATCACGAGCCAACTTCTTGGACCTGTTTTGATTCTCAGCAGCTCGCTGTCAATCTTTATCTGTGATAGTGGACTTGCAGATGTTCTAGGAATCGTAAGAATTGAAGAATAGTGATCTAATGCAAGTCTCAGCCTGCTCATCACGACATGCTTCGGTTGTCCAAAAAGGGTCTCAGAATGAATCTGTACGTCCATCGAAAGCGGCAACGAAACCCCATGTCGGTTTAGCGAGCGTTGCCATCTCAATACATTCTCAACTCCTATCTGAGCCTCATGGCACCACTTATCCGCGGAATCAAACTTCACCGAATAAGTCTTTGCACCCTTCCTCCGATAGTAGAGGTCAATATCGTGCGCCCACTTGCAATAGAACGCGTTTTCGATTTCAGAGTAACGAATGAGTAAGACCGGAATGTCCAAGGTCTTGTAGTACACAATAGTAGAGATGCTGAGACTTACAGATCGAATCGTTCTCGGATTCGTCGAACTCGTGGCTTTAAGCTGCCCCCAGAACACCAGCCCAGCTGCTTCTCCAGACTTGTCAAAGACCTCTACTTCAATGTCTATTCCATAGTCCTTGTCTTTATCCCTTAGGACCCAGTTTTCCGGTAGCGTGAGTGCAAAGCTGTTTCGTGACCTGTCCTCTGAGTGGTGTTTCTTTGTTCTTTTTGGCATTTACACCCCTGACACCTGTTGACCTAACGCTCGGCTCTGGGGCTGCATGGAGTGCAGCGCAATGCAGTCCCTAGCAGCCGTTTGTTATACGTTATTTACTTTAGGCCATAGAATTTTAATGCAGCTTCGGTCAGTACAGTTGTTGCAACGGAAACACCAATGTTCCATGTTCCCTCCGCAGCTTTCTTTAAATTAGAAGCGACCCAATGCTTGGCCCCTTGCCCAAATGGCTCCTCTTTACTTGTAGGCTCTTCAGCCTCTACTATTTGGGCAAACTCAGTTGCATCAGCCTCTGGTATGCCTGCAGCCTCAAGATACTCAATTAGAGAACCTTTATTTCGCTCTTCAATAGTTACTGCAATATTTGCCCCGTAGCCACCAGCAACGGCAGTGGTTACATTCCCATAAATAATTTGCTGTGATATTTGCTGGACTTTCTCTGAATTCGTCTGCTCAGCTTTAGGAGCACCAAAAGTAATATGTGCTGCTGCGGGAATAGATTTTTCAAGCTCCAACGTAAGCTCTAGAATCCTACTTCTCACAGCTTGCTGAATTTCAGAAAGAGACACACGCGATATTGTTCCAGAAATATCATTACATGCGTACCCCTCATAAACCTTGCCTTGCAACAGTAAAATGAGATTTGAGGCATCTATTCTTAAACTGCCACCATCGACACTGCTTTTAACCAGCTCATCAACGGCAGCAATACTATTCCGTATTTCATAGTTCGTCCAGCTATCCCCAGCATACTTTTCAATAAGATACGGTGGTATTTGCGCATTCTTAATACCTGACCCAAACGGACCAGAAAAAGTACCTCTATAGCTTACACCGATGACTCTGTAATCAGGGAGTTCTGCCTCTTTTGGGTAGCCCTCAGATTCATGCTTAACCCACTCTTCTAAAACCTCACTGCCTAGTCTTGCAGCAAGCAGCCTAAGCTTGAGCAAAACAGATCCCAAATCGGACCCTTCTTGAACTACTGATTCCTGAATCTGATGCAATAGTGACAATTCATTTCTCCATGTAAAGTCTGGGCTGGGCTACAGCGTATAACATCTGATTCTACGGACCGTGTTATCCCGCCCTTCCGCACTTCTCTTGGTCCTGTTAAGTCCGCTCTTCGCATTGCTGATTTCCTGTGTATCCAGCCAAGCACGGACCCAAGATCGCATATCCTGCATAGGTAGAACAAGGGAAAACACATCCTTGTAAAGAAAGACCGACACTCGAAATCGAACTTGTTAGCTGAGCGCCCAAGTCCTTGAGCTGTCCCTGTTAATCTCTTATCCTGACAACAGCTACGTACTTAACGGGGTGGAGTTAACATGACAGGACACAGCCCGCACACCCCATTTCGCCACGACTAGTGAACACTGACTCACTCCTACCGATAGCTGGCAAACTAGACGAAGAATAGCGTCCCTGCTCTGTGAGGTTTAATGAATGCCCCTTCAGTCTTTCCCGCTCAGTCTGGCAGTTTCCATCTGGAACGTAGGAGTGTCCCGCATGAGGGTGTGCAGATATCCCCTGGGGCATGTGTATCCGCACGGCTAGCTGGCATCCACCTGGGGCGCTGCCCCAGGTTATGATCGATCGCGCCTTTGGCGCTTGTGTACTGCGTGCTCGACACCTCGGAGATTTCTCGCATTCGGTTTGAGCCGCTCGCGCAGCGCTGCGAATTCGCGAGAAGTCTCCTCCTCACCTTCAGGATAAGCTGTCGAAGAAAAGACAAAGAATCGGCCCTCGATTCTTCAGCCATGCAGCCACCGGATCCCTCTACTAGCACATCCGAATGCGAGCAAGCGGATGTGGGAACTGGCAATGCAGCGTAGAGTCCGGTTCAGTTCACTTTCGCTGGCAAGATGCCGGTACGTGCTTCGGGACATTCCAACCAAACGGCATGCAGCACGCTCGTTTAGTCCGAGCGTGATCAAGGCGATCACAGCGTCCCTTTGCTGGGATCGCCCCACGCTTTTTTCCGGACCAGTTCCTCTAGCGTGTTCTTCTCGAGCAAGGTGTCAGCTAATAGGCGCATTAGCTGGGCGTTCTCGGACTCCAGCGACTTCATCCGCCGAAGCTCCGACAGCTCCAACCCTTCGTACTTCGCCTTCCAGCGATGGAAGGTAGCCACAGATATCCCCGTCCGGCGGCACACGTCAGCAATGGCCGCGCCAGCTTCCACTTCCTTTAGCACATTGAAATCTGCTGCTCGCTGAATCGACTCTTGAGCGTGGCAAAACCTCCTTGGATGCAAGGTAGGGTGAGTCGCATTATAAGTGGATCGAAAAAGCGGGGGATGGCCAGCGCCTGTCGCTGGCTCTCGTATTCGTCATGGCAAGCACGCCATGCGACCAAAGCGCGGCAATGCCATCCAAGTTTACCCGGACCTTCAGCTCATCCAATGCCACAATAGTCATGGAAATTGGGAGGCGCGTAATGCGCGCCTCCCAAGAGTTGTCAGTTCCTATGAAGAAATTCTCTGATATCAGACATCGACGCTGATCCCAGGAGGGGATTTGCCTCCAGTCGTTCCCGCTCCGCTGTTGAAAGTGGCATCACCCTGTAACACATGATCTCACTGAATTCGACCACTCTTTCATGCGTGAAAGTTGTAGTATCAGTAACTGTCAGGAAGTAGAAATCGCTATCGGAATCATAGCAGTGTTCCGAGTAGAAAATGGCATAATCCGCAACATCCTGTGTCGCAGAATTACCGTAAATCGTCTGGGTATCCCAGTTGAGGACCATATCTGTTTGTTGCATCTCAATGGTGACTAGCGATTTCAATGGTGTCTCATGGTCGAAGTAAAGGGCGTTCAGCGCTCGCTGAATGGGTTCTGCGCTTTGTACAGCAGCCGTCAACGCATCGTTGGCCTGACTCAGCATCACAATCCAACCATCGCAAGCAAGTGCAAGATTCCAAGATCCCCGCAGTCTATTGACCACGCAGTTACCTGTGGCTGGATCCACAGACATGGATTCCAAGGTGTTCCACGGTGAAACCAGAATCTCACCTGCAAGTGCACTCGCATCACAGTCACGAAGAGATTCCCAGATCTGCAGTGCAGCATCAAGACTGTCTGCTGCAATCAAACCCGAGAAGTGACCTACAATCACGCTCGCATCACCATCAATCGCATTGCCACCCGAACCGCCAATGCCGTAGGCCTTGTATGCGTTTGCGGGTGAAACACCTCTCGAAATCAAAGCATTCTCAGCAGCAGAGAGGCCACTCAGGTGCGCGGAAACAAGAAATGGATTGTAGTTCTCTGGCTGTTGATACCAGCTCAGTTGGGATTCGAGAAGCTCCCGACGCGTTTGCCAATGATTGTTGCCGTACCGGTCAGTACCGTCAATCAGAATCGGGACACGAGCGAATTCAATGAATGCACTTCCGCCAAAACAAGGTGGACCCTCCATAGCCAGTAGATGCCCAGTGCACGCCGCCATCGCCAGATTCGCAGAAAGCGTTTCATTGCCATAATGATTCCAGTAGGGAGTAAGCAGAGTGCCATCTGCTGCATACCCGTGAGACAAAAATGTTTTACCATCAGCCTCGACGAGCAAGTCCGCCCAATCGATCCGAGCAAGCATAGCAAGTAGTGAGTCCTGATCCTCTGTGCGATCACCTAGAATTTCCAGTGCCAAATAGCAGTCTAGAATTGTCATAGCAAAATCCACAGTGGACCATTCCGTCCCTGTCAAAATCGTGCTTCCGCCTGCGCATGTGAAGTGTGGCACCAGCTGGTTGACACCGACTGGACCTCTAGGAAGCGCCAGTATGGATTCAACAATCAGGGCGACAGTCTGCTCGGCAACTTCTTGCTCAATGATATCAGCCACATAGGCAAGTGCGGTCACCTTCGCGGCCTTTCCTGTAGCGGTCACATTCTCAAATGTTCCAAACTCTGCGTTACTGCGATCCTTGAACATCCCCGACACAGGATCCTGATTATACATGAGGTTGCTGTAGTTCCATAAAAAGGCCTGCACCTCCGGGTCGACAATCTTCATCGCAGCATTGAACGCTAATCGGTCAACTGTGATACAATCGCCAACGAGGGCGTTGTCTGCAACCCAGACAACCATTTCCACATCATCCAGGGAGGTCGGATCCAGCTCCATTGTAAACGTGTGGGGATAAGCGAACTGCAATAGGTTGCTCCATGTCTGGGATGCAACGATATTGCCGTTTGATGATTTCAGCTCCAGTCGCAGACTCAGATTTGTATTGCTCTGACTACTACTGACATCGAGAACCTTGATCAACAATTGGCGAATCTCACCTTGGTATTCAGCCTTGATGCCCGGCCATAAAATCTGGGACAGATCTGTTTTCTGATTCTCAGAATCCGGTCCCATAAGCATTTCCCACTGTCCGAAGTAGGTGTGCAGACCTGAATGAGAATTGACGCAGAAGGAATAGGCCGACTCATTAACCCAGTTCCTGCCAATGGAAGCGCTCCCGTAAACCAATCCATGTGGAACACTCAGCGCATTCAAATCCCAGTCAGTTGGTGTGTCACAGTCATCAATGAGGATCGGGAAATAGGCAATGTTCGCCTCACGGAAATCAACAACAAGAGTGTGATCAGCAGTGACATTCTCGATGACATACCCAGATTGTGGCACTGGTACGAGGGGATACCCATCCAGAAATACACTTGTCACTTCACAATCTGGAGCAGGAGTGAACTGGATACTCAAATCAGTGCCCCATTGAACGATTTGCTCACCCTCTGGAATACAGCTTCCAAATTCGTTGGACGAGATATCGACTGTGTATGTCATGGCAGAGAAGCTGATTGCCAGATTATGGCCTGTGCGAATGCCTGACAAAGTAATTGAGTCTGGTGTTGGTTCTTGCAGCTCTCCATCCACCCGGACTTCGTCAACCTGCATACCAGACTCCGGCAGTATCAAGAAAGTGACCGTTGTATCGCAGGATGCCAAGAATGGGCAGGCAGGTTGTAAACTGCCGCCAGCGGAAAGCGTACTCGTTATCTCATACTGATCCCGTGAAAACTCAGCATGGATCGTATGGTCAGCAATAACAGAATTGAAGCAATAATAACTCGTCAGCGGTGTAATGCTCACGCCATCAGTATACAGATAAGCAAGATGATAGCAATCGTCTGCATTGATGTTGAAGCAAAGGTTCTCACCCTCGGGCACGAACTGCGTGTCTGAAGGAGTGATTTCACCGCCTTCAGTCACAGATGCAACAATCTCGTACTCCGGTCGAGGAGGAAGGTCCAGCTGGAACCATCCAGAATCGCTGTCAGACCACCTGAAGCTGTTCCAATTCCCTGTATTCTGTGGATTGAATACACCGACCTGCACATCATTCAGGAAGATGCGAACATCATCTGTTCCCGAATTATAGCGCGAGTACCTAATACGATAATAGACTCTTCCGTAGCCCGGAATGTTGTCGTATTCGACATAGCCTGACTCAGCGACGGCGCTGGCGGTAGAACCAATGCGACCATGAGTATAATTGTGATAGGCATTACTGCGTGGCATTAAAACACCCGTCGACCAATCAGAACAATGCTCTCCTTGGCGCGAATAGCACAAATTGGTCGGGTCAGCAGTGGATGAGAATTCAAGTTGATCGCATTCAAACACGCCGTGTGCGCGTCCATCAACCTCGAATCGAAGAATTGAAAAAGTCTGTGTTGCTCCCGTTCCCGCAAGAATCAGTACTGTCAGTAGCACAAGGCAGAACCGGACTGGAAATCTCATGCAACGCATGTGCATTCTCCAGAATTTGGAGGTGCCAGTCAAGTAGCACCGTTTGCATCAGGCACCGGATCTGTTATTCGTGCTTGCCTCCTTTCCGGGTAATACGCAGAGAATGGCATCCCCAATCCATTCATTGATCTGCATTTCCGGAGCCAGTGCGTGTTTCTATCTACAGGTCACGTTCAAGCAGATATCTTCGCTTGATACCTGTTTGGGCCTGCAAAGGTAGTAATCAAGGACATCCAGGAAAACTGACTATCACTTTCCTATTATCAATTCTCCATGAGACTATTCCCGAGTGGAGCACTCAGTTAGTGGTCGGACACTTCGCTCGCCCGGATCGGAACCTTTCGGGGAACATTTAAAGTGTCACACGCTGCACCGTTCCATCCACACATCCGTCTCATGCCCAGCTAGGCGGTGAACAAGTAGGCGAGCGTATACTAATGGGCGAGGCCACGAGCCACGTAGTCAAGCAAGCTTGAATGCGTAGCTTCTTCTCCACCCGCCGCAGGCGAAGAGGAAGCGCGCCTTCCGCGCAGGAAAAAAAGAGCGGACTTTCATCCGCTCCTTGTGTATCACGCAAGAAGAAAAACCAAGACCGAATCAGCGCCAGCCGTCAGCGACAAGACCGCCCCGCTGGGAAAGTCTCGATACCGATAGCGATACCGATTAAGAAAAGAGCGGGCTTTCACCCGCTCCATTTGTATCACACACGAAGTAAACCTGAGACGAGTAAACGCCAGCCGTCAGCGACAAGACCGCCTCGCAGGGAAAGTCTCGATACCGAGTACCGATCCGACCGGCACGGTCGGCAGCGATAGCGATCAAAGAAGAAGGTTGGAAGGAAGACTACTCGTCCTCCAACCGCACCATAGTCGCCGCGCCGGCCCTTCCCTCATTCGGCTCACGGACGATATAGAAGCTCACGCCAAGGTCCACCAGATCCTCGCCAAACTCCAGGCCCTCGGCCAGGTCGCTATAGTGGAAGAAGTAGTCCTCGCCGTTGTCGGCGGTGATGAAGCCGAAGCCCTTGTCCATCTTCACCGTTTTCACGCAACCAAACACCAGATCGCCGGATTCGATGGCGCGTTCGCGGCGCTCGTCGATTTCCGCAAGCTGCTCCTGGCGCTGATTTTCGTACTCGTCGCGGCAGGCGTCGCAGAAGAATTTCTGGCCGGGACGCGGATAGTAGGTGGTCATCACCATGCGGTCGCCGATGTGTTCCGGACCCTGGCATTCCAGCATGTGCGGTTCGTGCACCAGCTGCACTTCAGAAACCAGATCGTCCATCCAGATGGTGTCGAAATCGGCCACCTGGGTGCGATCCTGCGGCGTGGCGAATTCCGGCGTGCAGGCATTGCGAATGCTCACGATGGCCGTGCGACGGCCAAGACGACGAATGGCACGTATGGCTGGCTTGTAATCGCGATCGCCGATCAGGAACACGGCGATGTCACACGAATCCAGGTAGCAATTGTGTAGCGCCGCCGTAGCCAGCGAAAGCGTGGCCTGGGCTTCACGCGGGTGGAAGGGATCGGTCGGGTCGCGATCGCTGCGACGAATGCGCCGTCCCTTGAAATTGACGGGGTAGGTTTCCACATGGTAGAAGTACTCTTCGCGCAGTCGCGTGTAAAAGTCACGCTGCCGCAGACTGAGCCCCTCGTCCAGCGGATCCACTTTCACCGGATAGGCACCAAACATGTAACCGCGCACGTACTCCAGGTGCAGCCCGGGCTGCTGAATGGCCATCTCGTTCAGAATGGCCTTGGGCAGCTTGCTGTAATCGATCTGGTAGTTGCGATCCTCTGTGTAATCCAGCAGGCGGGACATGTTCTGATACAACCAGGTTCCATCCACAAACATCATAACACGAGCCATGTGCTCCTCCAGTACTTATCACAACGAATCATGTATCACAGCGGGAATCCGCTAAAATGGCTGAATCTGGGGATGCTGAGCATAAACAGGGGCAGGCAACTACAATAACCACACCATACTCATATTCATCCCACGATGATCAAAGGTAATACTTACAAGTTCCAAACACTCAGAAAAGAGTACCGCGAAAGTCTGTCGGAGGTGATGAAGACCGCAAAAGGGCAAGTCCGACAGACTCTGGGGCGACCCAGATGGATCGCCCCGTAGCCCCTTGTTCAATCGGATTCCTCGGTCGTGAAGTACGCCGAGCTCATTTGCACCGTCGCGTTGATCAGCTGCTGACCATAGCGGAACTGGACAACGTGCCAGTCACCGCCAACCGGCATGTAAACGACATCTGTGGCTGGCGTCTGCCACTCGTCCCACTCGATCAGTTGCACGTCATCGTACCAGGCTTCCGCACTGCTCGAAGCGGACTCCGTCATCAAGCGCAACTGGTAGAAGGTCGCACCCGGCTGACTGTCCAGGTTCTTCCAGCAGTAGGTCCAGTCGTTCGTGCCGGTTAGATCGTCCGTAGCCTGTGTTGCGAAGGGCGAGCCGTCGGTACGATGATTGTACCAGCGCATCTCGACACTTGCAGCGCTCGCAGTATCCGTCTTGATCCAACCCGCCAGCGTGTATTGTGCCGTGCCATCCACCGGCCAACGATTGACGAAGTAGGTGGCCACATAGCCAGCTCCAATGTGGTGATACAAACTGCGCTCGCCGTGATACGCCTGGGCATCGGTGAATTCCTCGTTCTCGGAATTCATATCCCAGGTGACGAAGCCCTCGTCTTCCATGTTGCCCCACCACTCCAGGTCGCGGCCAAAACGCACTTCGATGCTGTCGGGAAGATTCGAGAGGTCCAGGTCTTCCGCATTGCCTTCCGGGAAAAAGACGGGAGCAGAAATCCAGCTCTCTTCTTCCTGCACAAACTCCAGGTTGACCGTCGCGGGATTGACCACAAGCGTTTCGCAGTAGATGCCCGCTGGCAGCGCCCAGCACCAGTTGGCGGCTTCGCTCGCTGCGTAATCGTAGCCCAGGAGCACCGAAGTGTCGAAGCCCTCCCAGGACATGCGTGCAATGTGACGCATCACGCCCTGCGCCTGTCCACCCTGAAGTATCACGGGAAGGTTGTTGCGAATGAACACGGGCGTGATACGATACGGCTCCGCGAAGGCGTTTCCTGCAGGCTGCCGACTGTTCACTTCAAGCACCGCCGTCACCTGTGTTTCAGCGTAGCTCAGATCCATGATCAGATTGCCAAGGCTGTGGGCGATCAGGCCACCGTTGTAACACTCGACGCCCTGCAGAATGTGCGGATGATGTGTGATCACCAGATCCGCGCCCATGTCGATGGCTTCCTGTCGAATACGCCGCTCGCTATCGCCGGGGAGCAGCTCGCGCGTGGGCAACAATCCGCGCAGATTGGGATCGAAGGGAAAATCCTCGTCCTCAAACTCGGCCATCTGCCGCAGCGTGGGTGCGCTGGAATACTCGTTGCCGGAGTGCACCTGCACAATCAGCACATCCACCTTTTCTCGCAAGTCGGGAATGCTGGCCAACATGTTGGCGCGACTCCAGAGCGCAAACCCCGGTCGTGATGCACCGGCGTCCAGATAGGGTTGGTAGTTATTGTAGTTGCCTGTACGATCGCTCATGGCAACCAGGCCGAACAGTCGGCCTTTTGTTCCTAACACCACCGGACGCAATGCCTCTGCCTCATTGCGACCACAGCCATTGTGTATCACGCCTAGCGTGTCCAGTCCGCTCATAGTTTCCAGCATACCGGGCAGCAGATAGTCAAAGGCGTGGTTGTTGGCCAGAGTCACATAGTCGATGCCTGCATTGCGCACACCGACCAGGTTGGCCGGATTCGCTTTGAAGTAGATGGACTTGGTCGGATGATGTACGCTAGCGTTGGTGTAGGGGCACTCCAGATTCACCATCATCAAATCCATGGACTCAAAGAACGGCCGCACCCCCGCATAGATGGAATCCACGCCAAAATTGCTGATGAAGCCGCTTGTCTCGTACCAGCGCGCCGTCATCACATCGCCACCAAAGCCCAGATAGTAATCGTCATTCGCCTCGCCACTGGTTCCCGGAAGATCTATCGCTTGTGACACAGACGAAGCCCCGTTTTCGGCATAGGCGCACAGAATGACTCGCTGTGCCGGTGATACGGGGACCATCAACTGCACATCATCCCCTGTGATACATTGCCCAAGACTTGTCGTCCAGACATGTGTCACGCTGTCTGAAGGCGTCGTATTCCACAAGCGTACGCGAACACTGTCAACGACGACCTCAAGATCGTCTGCAGCAGGTTCAACCAATGGACATGACGACTGCTGACCGGTGACATCGCAGAGCTGATCGAAGCGCACTTCACCATCATTTGTATCACACTCATTTGCCCAGAGAATCGTGCTCAAAACAGGGTAGTAGCCGTACTTCCCCGCCCAATCCTTGCCAACCGGCAGCAGGATCTCGGCCCATTCGTTGCGCGGAAACCAGCCCTGATACGTGGTCACGGTTTCCTGCAGACCCTGCCCAGGGCTATCCGGATAGCCGCCGAGAGTCCCCCACAGCACATACCAGAGCACATTGCTGCTGTCCGCGAAGCCGATCATCTGGCGATCCGCTGTGTCACTACAACGCGCTGCAACACGATACACTGTGTTCAAACCAAGGCTATCGGAGCAGAACGGCTGGCTTTTTACTGTGTTACCAAAAAGCCGCAAGCTACGCTCACCGTGATACACTTCATCACTATCAAAGTCCCAGGCTCGGGGCTCTTGGTCTTCCTCACCCCAGCTCGTCATGCTGTAATCACATTCAAAATCCTCGATGGGAATCACATCGCCTGCTGCGGTGGCCTCAATGCCGTAAACGCGAAAGAAAGCGCTGCGTACACCAAGATCATCGTGAAAGTAGGTGTAGTGCGCACTTTCAACTTCGGCGGTACAAAGAAGCTCTGAGAAAGCACAATCGGCGGCGATTTCCACTCGCCAGCGGCTTTCTTTGTAATGAGCATGCCATTCGAGATCAGCTGCGCCTTGAGTCCACGCGATACTCAGCTCTCGTGGAACGTTGCACTCGGCGTGCAAAACAGGGGCTGGCAATAACAGGCAAAGCAACAGCGAAGAAAGGGGGAACGTTCTGCGCATAAGTCCTCCTGGAGTGGTATCGGTAATCAGAATGAGACATCTGCGCGCCAGAAGCGCTAGCGAAAGCTACGCTAGCTGGATTTCGATCAGTAACTACGAGCAAGTGTTACACAAGCGCTTACTCGCTCACGGTCTCAGGAACGCGGCGAGCGTTTGGCGCCTTTCGAACTCTTGCCCTGACTGCTTTGCTTGCTGGCTTTTGGTCTCCAGAGGGGATCCTTACCAACACGACGTCGAAGGTCCTGATCCAGCACGCGCTGAATCTGCTCCACTTCGCCCATTTCCAGCACCTTCTTCGCCAGCTTGCGCGCTTCGGTCAAGTTCAATTGGCGAATCAACATTTTGATCTCAGGCAGAATCACCGGGCTGACCGAAAGCTCGTCCAGCCCAAGACCGATCAGCATGGCTGTCATAGCCGGATCACCAGCCATTTCACCGCACATGCCGACCCAGATTCCCTCTTCGTGCGCCGCCTGCACCGTCATGGCAACAGAACGTATCACGGCAGGATGTGTGCTCTGGTAGAGATGAGCCACCGTTGCGTTGTTGCGATCAACGGCGATCGTGTACTGCGTCAAATCGTTGGTGCCGATGCTAAAGAAGTCAACCATGGCCGCCAGCTCGCGTGCTACAAACACCGCCGAGGGCACCTCGATCATGATGCCACGGCGCAGGTCCTCGTTAAAGGCCACTCCCTGCTCGCGCAACTCGGTTTTAACGTCGTCCAACACCTCCAGCACTTGACGCAACTGTGCTACACCGGAAATCATGGGAAACATGACCTGGATGTTCGGCATCACCGACGCACGCAAAATGGCGCGCAACTGCACGCGGAACATCGCAGGATCGTCCAGACTCACGCGCACCGCGCGCCAGCCAAGGAAGGGATTGGCTTCCTGGGGGAAGCGCATGGAGGGCGGTTGCTTATCACCACCGAGATCGAAGGTGCGAATAATCAGCCGCTCAGGCTTGACGGCCTTGGCTGCGCGCAGATACTCGCGATACTGGGTTTCCTCGTCCGGCATACTGCTGGCAGCCAGGTATAAGTACTCCGTGCGAAACAGGCCAATACCCTTGCCACCGCTGCGTATCACGTGATCCAGCTCGAGGGGTAGCTCAATGTTGCTGGATAGCTCTACCGCATGGCCATCTTGTGTCACCGTGTCCTGATCGTACAACTCGGCAAGCTGTTCGTTGAAGCGCTCCAGCGTACGCTGGCGGCGCGTGTAGCGTAAAATCGTTCGCGGCGTGGGGTCTATAATCAGCTCACCAGCATTGCCATCAACGATGCACAAATCGCCTTCTTTGAGATGCTCAAACACGCCCTCGACACCCACGAGAGCCGGAACGCCAAGGCTGCGACATAGAATGGCCGTATGACTTGTCTGGCTGCCCTTCTCTGTAATTACGGCTGTAACACGCAGGGCCTCCAATTCGGCAGCCTCCGACGGACTCAGATCTTCGGCAGCCAGCATCAGTTCATCTGTGATACGATCGCCAGAGCGCTTTCGGTCTGCGTCCGACTGGATGTACTCTATCAGGCGGCGCCCCACGTCCTCTACATCAATCAAGCGTTGGCGGAACAACTCGTCCTTCACTCGACGAAAGGCCTGTTGGATCTCGCTCATCGCTGTTAGCACAGCAAAGTCTGCGTTGATGCGCTCTTCCTGAATCAACTGGCGAGTGCGATCGACAAGCATCGGGTCCTTGAGGATCATCAAGTGTGCATCAAAGATGCCAGCACTGGCGGCACCCAGGCGACGTCTCACCTGCTTGCCGACTCGCGTGATGTCGCGCTCGGTTCGTGATACAGCGCGGTCAAAGCGGCGGAGTTCAACGCCTTCGCCACCTTCCTTTAGCGGACGCGGACGTACTACAAGACGCTGTCTGGTGCGCACACGCACCTCGCCGATGACAATACCGGGGCTCACGCCAATGCCGGAAATCATGCGTTCGGCCATGGATCACTCCTCGTAGAACTTGTCCACAAAAAGCTGCTCAAGCTCATTCAGCAACTCTTCTGCGTCTGATCCTTCTGCATCAAGTACTACAGTAGAACCGCCCTCAGCGGCCAGCATCAACACGCCCATAATTGATTTGCCATTGATGCGCTGGTCTTCGTACTCGATGTAGAACTCCGCCTTGTAACGGGAGGCAATTTTCACGATGTGCTGCGCCGGCCGGGCATGGATCCCGATTCGGTTCTGGACAGTCAGTGCTTTCCTGGGCATTGCAGTACACCTTTCTACACTTACTTAAGCAACAATTCTAATTGCACGAATACTCTGGCGATCCAGGCAGGTACAACGTGAACCGCAATCAGAGACAACCATAACAGCAGCGGAAATGCTTTTCGTGATACAGTCAGCTTCAGGCTGACAAAAAACACCGTCAAACAGAAGAGCAATAGCGTGACGATGTCTGCGTACAAGGGAATTCCGCTAAGAGTACCATAGGGGTCGGCGAGCAGCAAGATCACGAGCACGCCCGGAAACAGCACCAGAAACAGGCCGGTGACGAACTGGTGATACACGTGAGCGCGATGGATCCACACGCTATCGTGCAGGCTGCGAATGGATCGATGCACCTCACCGCCCTGCTGCAGGCCGCGATCCAACGCGTAACAGCGTACAATGCAGTGCGGCAGATTCCACGCTAATACGCCTATGCCGCACGAGGTCAACCCGGCAACAGTGAACCCGAGCAGAATCAGGAGCAGGCTCGTGACACAAATCATGCCGGTCGCTGGTTTCAGGTGCAACCAGAAGAGGCGGTCGCCGGTGGCTCCCAAGGGTGCGACGGCGGCCCGTTTCAAACGACTAAGCAATTCGCCGCGACCTTCGTGTTCCAACCGCACGCCCGCACCGGTAAGGAAGCCGCAGAGGAAGGGATGAGCGTTGTAGAACTCTACACCACGCACCATGGCTTCCCGTTTGCGCTCGCCAAGGTCTTCCAGCGCTGGCAGCATGCTCCACAAGAGGCCGATGTGTTGCATGCCTCTGTAATTCCAGACCGCCTGAATGAACATGGTGCGCCAACACAGCTTCCATTTGAGCAGCGGTGACACACGAAGCTTGGTGCTCAGGTCTTGCGTCATCCGCCTATCCTCCACCACAGCAGTGCGAGTATCACGGCTCCGACCACGGCACCGGAGCCCGTCCACAGGAAGGATTTCGATTTGTTCGTGCCAGGGAAGCCGCCAGCCAGACGCAACATGCCTCCAGCTGAAATAGCGGCAAGCACCAGAATCAGCAATTCGCGCTCACGCAACTTATATGCGTAATCGAGCAGCCTGTCCAGACCGGCCCAGCAGAGCATGGCCAGCGGAATCACAATCAAAGAGGCCAGCGCAATTAGAAGCCAGGTCTGCAACAGCACCAGGGGAAGCAACGCTGAAAACCCGCGCGTATCACCGGCTTCGGCCCGTGATACAAAGCGATCGTGCCAGAAATTGGTGTTGATATGTCGTTGCAGCATGGTGGGAACGGACATCAGGTAAGACAGTGGTAGCGCCAACAGAATGCTTGTCGCCACCATTTCCCAAGGATCCACCGGTAGCAGCCCGTCGTGCCCCAGCCGCAACAGATGCACGGCAAACAGTGACACCAGCCCGCCAAGTGCAGGTTCGGGGACCATTGAGCTACCCATGGGAAGCTGCCGCATGAAGAGCAGTTCCAGGCACACCCCCAGCCACAACCCGACAAGCGGCTCGCCCGTAAGCCACCCCATCAGCGGAAGGATTAGCGCGGGCCTTCCAAGCAGAAATTGGCCCACGGGCCAACTACCTAGAAAAACCACACCACACACGGTTGCGGCGATCAATAGGTGTAGGATCTGTCCGGACATGTCCATGGTACTTCGCTCGTTTGGGCGATGTGCGGGCACCCTGGATTCGAGTGCGGATTTCTAGTACTTGCGATGCAGGATCCAAAAGGCGAAGCGTCGCAGATCCTCGCGCCGCTCTTCGGTCAAGATCTCGTCTAAAACGGCAAGCGCTTGATTGGTGAGCGCCTCCACCTGGGATTCGCCCGCAGCCAGTACGCCGCCCTCCTGCAGCACCGATCCCATTTCTGCCAACAGATGCTCGTCAGGAGTTTCCGTCAACATGAGCTTGCGCCAGCGCTCCTGCAGAGCGGGTGCGAATGTATCACGCGCCGTCAGTGTCACAAAGGTGGATTTTTGCATGGCCAGATCGGAGCCAACGCGTTTGCCCAGCTCACTTGTGGTCGATGTGAAGTCCAGCAAGTCATCCTGAATTTGGAAAGCGCGGCCCAACAGGGCTCCAAAGCGCTCCAGCGCCTTTACTTGCGCGTCATTGCCGTTGGCCAACAGCGCACCCATACGCGCCGACATACTGATCAGCTTGCCGGTTTTAAGGGCGATCATGCGGTCGTATTCCTCAAGGCGCACATCGTTGCGCCCTTCAAACTCCTTGTCCATCGCCTGGCCCTCACAGACCTCGATGACGCCGGCATTGAAGGTGCGCACCATCTCGCCCAGACGAGGACCGTCGTAGCGCGAAAGCACGTCGTAAGCCACACCCAGCAGCGCGTCACCGGCCAAAATGGCCGTGCCATCGTCCCAGCGCACATGCACAGTGGGGCGCCCGCGGCGGGTGTCGTCGCGATCCATGATGTCATCGTGAACCAGCGTGAAGTTGTGCAGCATCTCAACGGCCACCGCCGGATTCAAAGCCTCCTCGATGGAAGCCTCCAGACTTTGAGCCGCCAGAATCACCAACAAAGGACGAACGCGCTTGCCGCCGCCGGACATCACGTAGCGGATGGGCTCGTACAAGGATGCAGGATGCGAAAACCCGCTCAGCAGAGTCTGGATGCGCTCCTCGACTGCTGAACGGATTTCTCCGAATGGAATGTCCACGTGTCTACCGATAGTCTGAGTACCGAGATCTGCCGTCAACCCTGCAGGGATCAGTCTTCTTCGCCGTCCGAAAAAGCCTTCTCGATCAGGGCAGCCATAGATTTCAGCTTAACCGGCTTGACCAGATACGTGTAGCCATCGTTCTCGATGGTGCGCAGAATCGTCTCGGACGACGGGAATCCGGTCACCACAATGATGCGAACGCTGGAGTCACGCTCGCGAATCTTCTCGAGCAGCGCCATGCCGTCCATCTTGGGCATCTTGATATCAGTGATTACCAGTTCAATACTGCGCTCGTCGAAGACCTGCAGCGCCATCTCACCATCGGTGGCGGTATAGGCATTGTGCCCGATTTCGCTCACCAACTCGGCAAGAATCTCACACTGGTCAGGATTGTCGTCGACGATCAGAATGTTGCGTTTGCCGCTCACGGCCTACCTCGCCAGTTAGCTTGATCCTATTACAAGGAGTTGAAAAAGCGCGACTCTTCCAAGTTGAGTGTATCACGTGCTTGAAAATCCTGCCGCGATTGTTCCATACAAGACATTATCGGCCTCGAGATCGGTTATATTCAGTATTGACTGCGGATTATCCTGTGAGGATTGCAATGCGTTATTGGATTCTTGGCATGGGTGGTGTGGCCACCGGATCGCTGGCGATTGCGCTCGGACGTATGGGCGACGAAGTGGGCGGTTCCGACAGCGGCGTGTATCCGCCAATGTCCGACCTGTTGCGCGAAGCCGGCATTTGCTGGCAGGAGGGCTTCAGCGCCAATGGACTGGCTGCTTTCGCCGAAGCCGGGGAGTGCACAGTTGTTGTGGGCAACGCCATTCCACGCGGCAATCCAGAGCTGGAGTACGCGCTGGACAGCGGCCTGCGGCTGACCAGTCTGCCCGAGGTGCTGCACGAGCGCTTCCTGCAGGATCGCGTTCCCGTTGTCTGCGCCGGTACGCACGGCAAAACGACCACCAGCAACTTGAGCGCCTGGGTGCTGCAGCAGGCAGGACTCTCCTGCGGCTGGTTTGTGGGCGGCAAAACCGCAGGACTGAATACGCCTCTCAGCGCAGCAGTAGAAGGTGCGCCCTTTGTAATCGAAGGCGACGAATACGACACCGTCTTCTACGACAAGCGCAGTAAGTTCTTCCACTACTGGCCACAGGTGCTGGTGCTCAATCATCTGGAATTCGACCACGCTGACATCTTCAGCAGTCTTGAGGAGATTCGCACGGCCTTTCGTCGTCTGGTCAACATGGTACCCGCAAAGGGCCTTGTACTGGTCAACGGCGATTGCGGCGACGCGCTGGCTGTCTGCGAAAAGGCCTTCTGCCCCGTGATACAGTTTGGTTCCGGCACAAATAACACATATCAGCTTCTCGACGAAAAGCCCGGTGATACATACGCCGTGCATCGCTGTTTGATTCCGACAAACCCTACCGAACCGGAAGCAGGTAGGGAGGAGCTGTGTATCACCAGCAAATTGCAGGGCGAATACAACGGCCGTAATCTATTGGCTGCACTAGCTGTCGCCGACCGTTTTGGTGTATCACGGGAGAATTTCCTGAAGGCAGTACGCGATTTCGCCGGTCCCGCTCGGCGCATGGACCGCTACGAGCTACGAGATGGCTTTCTGCTCTACGACGACTTTGCCCATCACCCTACGGCTATCACCGGTGTGATACAAAGCCTGCGCCGGCGCTACCCGGACCGCAAGATCCTGCTCTTCTTCGAGCCACGCTCAAACACAAGTGTGACACGTGTGATGCAAAAGGAATGGGAGCAAGCTCTTGCGGGCGCGGATCGCGTCTGGATGGGCCCATTGCATCGCCGCGAACGCTATGCGGCCGACGTGCTCTTCGATCTGGAAAGCGCGGCCCTCTATCTGGCCTCTCACAACGTGCCGTTTGAACAACACCAGGACCTGGCCACCCTGCTCGACAGCGCGCGCATGGATTTGTCCGCACGCAAGGGCACAGAGACACTGTTGCTGATCTGCTCCAACGGGTCCTTCTACGGCTTGCGCGAAAAGCTTTGTGCAGAGTTGGGCTAGTCGACGGCGACGATTCAGCAAGTCTTTCAAACCCCGCGCGTTCGTCGTTGCGGGGTTTTTGTATCACACATTCACCAAAGAAAGAACCCCGTTTGCCGGGGAGGCAAACGGGGTTAGAGGGAAGATGCGATGAGTAGCTCAACGCAACAGGGTCATTTTGCGGACCTGGGTACCGAAGTCGCTCTGCAGGGTGTAGACGTACAGCCCTGAAGCGGCCTGGTTCGCATTCCAGGTCACGTGGTGCTCGCCGGCCGCCATATTGCGGTTCAGCAGCACGGCCACCTCTTCACCAGCCAGGTTGTAAACCGTCAGGCGCACGTCGGAAGCCTGCGGCAAACCAAACTCGATGACCGTGGTGGGATTGAAGGGATTGGGCAGGTTCTGAGCCAAGTAGAATTCCGTGGGCTGCAGACCTTCAACGGCCAGGAAGTTGAGGGCGTGCGAGCATTCCTCACCACCGGCATTCCAGACGGACTCACCGTCACTGATGGTGACATAGAAGGTGATGTCCTGATCCAGATAGTCTTCCGGGTTAAAAATATTGTGAGGCAGGTAATCTGTCGCTGGCACACCAACCGGCTCGCTGCCGACCATGGTGTCATTGACGTAAACGCTGACCGTCACGGTGGCGTTGTCCACATCATCGATGACGAAATACAGGCTGCCGTTGTCGGCATCCACAAAGAAGCCTTCGGTAGCGTCGTCACCCCAACCAATCACTTCCACCTCGCCACACGCGGAATGCGGACCCGTCACCAGCTCGATCACGGGCGCGTCGTTGACGGCGGCCAGTGTCAGCTCGAACTCGTCACTCACCGTGCAGCTTCCGTCGCTCACCGTCACGGTCACCGTGGTGCTGCCGTTCCAGTCGGCGGGTGGAGTAACCACCAGGTTGGCGGTGCTGTAGTCATAGCCGAATTCTTCGCCGCTGTCGTCGGTCACCGAAGCAACACTCAGGTCGTCGCCGTCGGGATCGGAGAAATGGCCCAGCAGTGCTGTCACCGTAATCGGCGTGTCCTCTTCCCCGTTGACATCGGGAATGGGCGTGTCTACTACGGGACAATCGGGAACGGCCAGTGTAAACTGCCAAGTGTCGGTAGCCCAGGTGCCGTCCGTGTCCACGTCCTGCGCAAACACGGTCCAGTAGTAGGTCTCGCCGTCAACCAGATCCTCGCTGACCTGATAGCTGGTTCCCTCGATGTCGTTGATTTCAAGGGTCACATCGGTCATGTCCACATCGCTGGAGAGGTAGAGATCGTAGAGCTGCGGGTCCATGTTGTCGTTGACGGCCACTTCCCAGCTGAAATCGACCGTGGTCGACGTCAGCACGGCTTCGTCGGTCGGACTCAACAGCGTAAACGCTTCCGGGGGCATCGGAGGGGTAATCGCAATGCTTCCTTCGTTCCAGGTGGTAGGAATCTCATTGGCAGCCTCGTCCACAAGCACGGAGCCTGTGAAGCTTAGCGTGCAGGAGTCATCCACCTCGCCGACCAGCACATAAGGCACCTGCAACAGCACTGCGCCATCGGTCACGGTCAGCGGATTGGAGAAATCCTCCCAGATGATGTTGATCTGATTGGTCGGCTCAGCCGGACCAACCGTGGCACCAGCGAGATAGTCGCTGACTGTACCGATCAGAGGAACGGCCACAGCCGGGTCTGATACGATGTGCAGCTCAACACCCACCACGTTGGTAAAGCCGCTGACGGTGATGTCAGCAAGAATGGTATCGCTCGCCAGACCGCCAGTCGCCGGCAGGCTCACCACCGCCTGCCCGAAGGCGACGGTGGTGGCCAGCAGCGGCATTCCCAGGGTCATTTGCAGAATTCTGTTCATGATACACCTCGACACTAACTGGTTCCTGCTGTCCTACCCTACTTGACTAACAACATCTTGCGTGTGTAGACGTGATCGCCAGCACGCATGACGGTCAAGTAGGTGCCTGTCGCCAGATGACCGGCATTGACAGACAACTGGTAGCGTCCCATGGGCAGCTCTTCGTTCAGCAGGTCCAGCACCCTCTGCCCAACTACGTTGTAAACCGAAACACTCACCAAACCCGCTTCGGCAACGTCAAAACTGACGGTCGTCGACGGGTTGAAGGGGTTCGGATAGTTCTGGTAGAGGTTGAAATCTTCCACCAAAACGGCCTCGAATCCCAGATTGCCATTGGCTGGCGTGACCAGCACACTGCCGTTCTCCGCCACCAGACCGATCTCGCTGCCCTCGACATCGCAGATAACTGCGCGCTCGACGTTCAGCTCGGCCTGGCTGCCCAAATCACCCGTGATACGGAAGCGCAGATTGAACACGGCCTGTTCTGTGTCACAGAGGTGCTCGATGCTTTCCCACACAAGGCGCAGCTGGCCCTCACCTGCATTGATCAGCGGATTCTCCAGATCCGTATCACAGCCGGTGTAGGTCAACAGAGTTTCGTCCCAGCTCAGTCCCAACTCAACACCCGCAAGCTCGCTGGCACCGCTGACGCGAACCGGAACGGTGATTTCGTCACCGGTCAGGCCACGACGCTCGCCAAGCTGCAACCGGGCATTGCCACTGTTGCCGCGCTGGAGCATGGCCGGAAGAGCCCAGCCTCCGTTGACATCGCCCATGCGCACCGCGATGAAGTTGGCGTCGACGACGTCGCTCATCAGCGGCTCGAAAGACATGGCGTCGGGGGCGAGCATCCAGTTGTCGTTGTTGATTTCGTACTCGCTCGGTACAAAGGTCCAGTCGCCGCTTTCCAGCTCTTCCAGACCGGCCAGATAACGACGGATCTTGATGATGTCGGTAATGCTGACACCACCGCTGTTGTTCACGTCGGCGGCCAGATACTTGAAGGGTGAATCAAAGAGCTCAAGGTTCGCCAGATGACGACGGATCTTGATGACGTCGGTGATACTCACGCCGTTCAACTCGGCCTCGTCGCGAGCACCGGCAAGCACGTAGTTGCCGGGATCCAGCTCGAAGCTGAAAGCACCGCTGGCATCCGTGTCCATGCTCTGCTCAGCGTCGCCGCTGATGTTCATGGTCACCAACTGCATGGGCACATCACCAAAGAAGTACTGCACCGTACCGCTTACGAAGTACGTGCTGGGCTCCTCGACGTAGACCGTCAGCGTGCTGCTGATTGTATCACGACTGTCCAACAGCGGTGATACAAGCTGCGTGTTGACGCGACCGGAATTGCGTCCGCTCAGGTCGACACCAACACGAGCCACTTCGTATCCGTCGTCGGCGATGAAGGTAATGGCGGTCTCGCCGGTCCATTCAGTGATGGAGGCAATGGTCACCACACCATTCACGTCGATGTCAATGCTCAGCTCCGAACCGGGATAGCTGTAACTGTAGCTCAGCTCGTCGCCGTCGGGATCAGCAAAGAAGTCGTCCAGATCAATGCTGTTGTCGCTGCTCATGCTCACCAAAGTCAGCGAACCCAACTCACTCAACACGTAGGGCGGATCGTTGACCGGAATCACGGTCAGCATAATGGTACCGGTGTTGGCCGTGTACTCGCCATCGCTCACGGTGAAGCTCAACTCCACATCACCGGTGAAATTCTCGGTGGGTGTGTACGTCGCGCTCACGCCGTCGATGTCCAGAGTACCGACGCCTTCCGGCATCAGGGTGGAAGCACTTACGGCCAGCTCGTCGCCGTCCACATCGGTAAACCAAGCGGTGACGTCGGCGATGACCAGCGGCTGATCTTCAAAGGAAGTCAGCGGATCGATGCTGGCATTCAGCACCGGCTCATCGTTGATGGGCGTGACGGTCAGCTCGAAGTCCAGTGTAACACTGGCGCGCTCGGGTGATACATCACTGACGGTGATCTGGATGGTCGCGGTACCATTGTAGTTCGCAGGCGGTACGATGCTCAGTAGGTCCTCGGCATCGGAATACTCAACCGTGAAGTCCTCGACATCCGCCGTCGTCTGTGTCACGAAGAGCTCATCGCCATCGGGATCAGCAAAGTGGCTCAGGATGGAGCCCATGCTGAAGCTGTTGTCTTCGGCAACCGTTTGCGGATCGATGTCCGTCAGAATGACCGGCGCGTCGTTGGAACCACCAATGTCGACGGTAAGCGCCGCCACGACCTCACAACCCTCGGTGCCATCCCAGATGGTGATGGAAGCATCACACATTCCGGTAACGTCCTCGTCGGGCGTGAAGGTGACCATGTCCTCGCCAATCTCGGTGCTACCGCACTCGAACCAGGCATCCAGAATGGCCAGCTCATCGTCGCCGTCGACATCCGTGAAGTAGCTCAGAACTTCGATGACGTTGAAGGGGGTGTCCTCCAGGGCCTCGATCTCGTCAAAGACGAGGATCTGAGTCGGACAGTCGTTGACGTTCAGTACGGTCACGTTGATCACCGCATTGGTGGTTGCGCGAGTCGCACGATCGTTGACGGTCACGGTTACGGTGGCCTCGCCAAAGAAGTCGTCGCTCGGAGTCACGCTAAGGTCGTCACCCAGCTCATCGTACGTGAAGGCGAAACCGACAGGATCGCTGACATAGGCCGACACGATCAGGTTGTCGTCTTCCGGATCGTCGAAGTGGCTGCGAATGTTGAGGAGGGTAAAGGATGTCTCCTCGTTCACTTCCACATCGGCAAAAGGCGTCACCAGCACCGGCGCATCATTCAGCGCGTTGATGGTGACCGCAATGTTGGCCTGCACCGGATCGCAATGACCGTCGCTGACACGCAGGGTCAGGGTGCCGGCACCAGAGAAGTTCTCGTTGGGAACGCACTCAACGCTGTCACCAATGATGGTGGCGGTACCGCAGGAAAGCAGCACGCTGGTCAGCTCGAGCACATCGCCGTCCACATCAAGGAAGTGGCTCAGCGGATCGGCCAAGTAGAAGGTCTCTTCCTCGTCGACCTCGATGGGATCCACATCCGCCAGATAGACGGGGCAATCGTTCTGCGGAATCACCGTCAGCACGGCAATGGTCTCGGTGCGGCTGGCACCCTGATCATCACTGACCGTGGCGGCAATTTCGAAGACGCCGTTGTAATCTTCACCGGCCGCGTTCACCGTAAAGGCCACGTTGTCGTCGTCGATGTTCAGATCGAAGAAGACGGCCACGGAGTCGGAAACGATGGCGGCGGTGTCGAAGATCTTGGTGTCGCCTTCGGGATCGGTGAAGCGATTGAGGATGTCAATGATTAGGTCGTCGACATCGTCTTCCAGGTAATTGCGCTCCACCAGCACACCGGTGAACTTCGGCGCGTCATTGATCGGAGTCAGGTTGACGTTCATGGCACCCGTCACCTGGCAGAGACCGTCACTGACGGTGTAGGAGACTTCGCCCAGACCGTTGAGGTCTTCATCCGGCGTAAAGGTGATCAGATCGCCCTCAATCGCAACCGTACCCAGATCGAAGTCGACGTCGGCCAGACTCAGCACATCCTCATCGGGATCGCTGAAGTGGGTCAGCACTTCCGCCACGCTGGCGGTGAAGGGCGTATCCTCGTCAACGGTGACATCGTCAAAGGCGGTATCGAAGACCGGGCAGTCGGCCAGGTTGGTTACCGTAACCACCACGCTCTCAACTGCATTGCAGAAGCCGTCGGTGACCACGATATCCAGATCACAGGTTCCAAAGAAGTCTTCATCGGGCGTCAGCTGAATGTCGGCGCCCACCTGCAGGGCAATACCGCAACTGAAGGTGATCTCCTGGAAGTCCAGGTCGTCGCCGTCGGCGTCACTGAAGTTGTCCAGCACATCGTTCAAGGTGAAGGTGGTTCCCTCAGCCATCGCGAAGTCCATGATGTCTACATCGCGCTGCGGACAGTCGTTGACCGGCGTGACAGTGACATCAAAACTGGTGGAAGCCGTTCCGCCATTGCCGTCGCTGACCGTCAGGTCGATCTCGATGGTCGTGCCTTCGGCGATCGAGTTCCAGTTATGCGGCGGTGTGATGGTCAGGTCATTGCCATCCAGATCGAAGCTGCACAAATCGCCGAGATCATCACCATAGGCGCTGACCACCAGCTCATCCATGTCCACATCGGTGAAGTGATCCGTGATGTTCTCGATGACAAAGGCCACATCTTCCGGTGTGGTCACGTTGTTAAAGGCAGCATCCAGAACGGGCACATCGTTGATGTTGTTCACGTTGACGCTGAACTCGGCGGTGGCAAAGAGCTCGCCGTCGGTCACGGTCAGCGTACCTGTGGTGAGGCCGAAGAAATCGTCGTCCAGGGTGAAGTTGACGTTGTTGCCGTTCAGCTCAACCGTACCCTCCTCAAGGGTGGCGCCGAAAAGGCTGATGGCATCGCCGTCCACGTCATCGAAGTAGGCGGGCACATTGTTGATGGAGAAGCTGTCTTCCTCATCATAAGTAAGCTCGGCCACCTCAATCACCTGCACCGGCGCGTCGTTGACCGGATTGATGGTGACGTTCAATGTTCCCTGAGCCGTCAGCTCACCGTCAGAAATGGTCAGCGTGATTACGGCAGGATCAACATTGTCCTGGGGCGGAGTCACGGTCAGCTCGTCACCTTCCAGCACGAAGCCGTAGCCTTCCACGCTGGAAGTGTAGTTCGAAACCGTAAGCTCGGCAGAATCGATGTCGTCAAAATGGGTTGTGATGTCCAGGATCGCGAAGACTTCGTCCTCGTCAATGTTGACATCGTCAAAGGCAACTTCTAGGGTTGGTGCATCGTTGACCGGGGTGACAACCACCGTCAATTCCAGATTGGCTTCATACTGCTCGGCAGTAGCGGTTTCCCAGACGTCGATGCGCATGCTGAAGTTCTCGTCCCAGTCGGCGTCGAGGATCAGCGTCCAGTCGTCCACGCCTTCAACAACGTTGCCGTTCGGGAAGAAGATGCCCATGACCTCGAGCGCGTCGCCCTCGACATCTTCAAACTGGGCCAGGATGTCGGCTTCGGTCAAGACCACCGTGTCGTCTTCATCCATGGCCAGTTCGGTCCAATGACCTTCAACCAGGGTGGGCGCATCGTTGACCGCAGCCAACTCCACATCCACACTGCCCTGCACCGCGGCGCGGGTAGCCACATCGGTCACAGTAAAGCTGACCTCGAAAACGCCAGACCAGTTGGCCGGCGGAGTAACCGTCAGGTCGTCGTCTTCCAGGTCGAAGCTGAAGCCTTCCACGCTGGCGACGGGGTTGCTGACCTGCAGGTCTTCACCGTCCACTTCATCGTAATGCGAGGTGATACCGGCAATGGTGAACTCCACATCCTCTTCGCCCAGGATCGGATCGAAGGGGATTGCCAGGATCGGGTCGTCATCCACAGCGGTCCAGGTCAGATCAATGCTGCCCTCGGCGGTCAAGCCTTCGGGATCCATGACAATGAAGGTCAGTGTACTTGTACCGACGAAATTCTCGTCCAGCGGAGTGGCTGCCACGTGGGTGAAAGCCTCGCGGACAGGACCGTCGCTCGGCACCACGCCCAATGTCGTGTTGTCGAAAAGAACGGTTAATAGGGATAATGCGTCGCCATCGATATCGTCGAAGTGGCTCAGCACTTCAGCAATCTCGATGTACCAGGTCGAGCCCTCGACAACGCTGTCGTCGTCGAATGCCGTGACCAGCTCGGGTGCGTCGTTGTTGAGCGGGTTCACCGTAAAGATGAACTGATCGCTGGCGGTGGCACCGGCAAGATCCTGAATGGTGATATCCACTGTACAGGTCTCGGCGTAGTCGGCGGCCACCGTAAAGGTAACATCGCCACCAGCCTGGCTGACCGTGCCGTGGGTCATCTCGATGTCAAGAATGCTCAGCTCGTCCTCGTAGGGCAGATCCACATCGTCGAACTGCGCCAGAATGTCAGCTTCGCTGATAACGACCTGGCCGTCTTCCGGAATATCCTGGTCGGCGATGCCGCCCACCAGGGTCGGAGCGTCATTGACAAAGGCGTAGGTCACATTGTAGCTGCCAGCCACCAGGCCACCGGGGTGACCGTCGGTGACGACGTACAGCACCTCGATCACACCATTGTAGTTGGGCTCGGGATGGAAGTAGTAGGTCTCGTCACCGTCAAAGTCGGCGTCGCCCGGCTCGAAATCGATACTGATAATGCCCAGCTCGTCGCCGTCCACATCGGTATAGCGATCAAGGATGTAGCTGCCCACAGCGGCGTAGTCCTGGTCCTCAACCTCGGTCAGGTTGTCGGGGAAGGGTGTCACCAAAACGGGCAGGTCGTTGACCGGCGCAATGCTCACGTTGATGTTGGCGGAAGCCGTCAGTCGCAACTGACGATCATCCACGGTCACCGTCAGCACAGCGTTGCCGTTGTAGTCCTGCGGCGGAATGACCGACAGCTCATCCTCATCCGTGTCGTACGTAAAGGTGAAGTCGCGGGTAGGCAGGTTGTCGCTGAAGCTGACCGTCAGGTCGTCCATGTCGACGTCCGTCCAGTGGCCGCTAAGCAGGTTGGCAACGGTGAAAGCGACATCCTCGTCGCTATTCACAGCGGCATATGGCACCAGCAGTTCTGGGGCATCATTGATGGGGTTGACCGTCAACGTGAAGCTGCCGTCCTCACTACCGCCGTTGCCGTCCGAGACGACCACAGTGACCACGATGTCGCCGACGAAGTCCTGATCGGGATCGATCACCACGTTGGCGCCGTCAATGTCGAAATCGGCATTGTCAGGCACGAAGGTCACATCGACCACTTCCAGCTCGTCAAGGTCCACATCAGAGAAGTGGTCGGCCGCATCGATTACGGTGTAGGCGACTTCTTCATCGGTGGCAGCGTCTTCAAACGCCGTCTCCAATACCGGTGCGTCGTTCACCGGAGTGACCGTTACCGCGATGGTATTGTTGGCGGTATAAAGCTCGGCAGTGCCGACCTCGATCACGTCCACGTAGAGGGAAGCGGCACCGTTGTAATCCTGATCCGGCGTGAAGGTGTAGAGTCCCTCGAACAGCTCGTAACTGCCCTGATCAAAGACCAGGTCATGGATGGCCAATGCATCGCCATCCACGTCACTGTACTGGGCGATCAACTCAGCCGCAGTCAGCGCGAAGGGCGTGTCCTCCGCCGTGATGATGGGATCAATGGCCGCGCTCGCCACGGGCTCGTCGTTGACACTGACGACCGTCAGATCGAAGGTACCGGTAACGGGGCAAAGGCCATCCGTCACGGCCAATGTCACCTCGCTGGTGCCGTTGTAGTCCTCGTCCGGCGCGAAGGTCACGACGCCGCCAGCAACGCTGATGGTGCCGTTGGCCCAGAAGCTGTTGTCAACATCTACCGTCAGCTCGTCCTCATCAGGATCGCTGAACTCGGCTACCAGCGTGGCCTCAGAGACTTCCAGCGGAAGATCCTCATCGGTGCTCAGGTCGGCAAGCTCACCGTCGTAAACCGGGCAGTCGGCGATGGAGGTCACCACCAGGTTCTGCTCGACTTCGTCGCTGCACATACCGTCGTTGACGCGGTAGACGATGGGAATGATGCCGTTGAATTCGGGAGGCGGTGTTACCGTCCAGGTGTTGCCATCGTAGTCGGTTGACCCGCCTTCGATCTCCACCGACTCCACGAACATGGCGTCGCCTTCAACATCGATGAAGTGGCTCAGGATGCCAGCATCGGTGAAGGTGACAGCGGTGTCCTCGTTGGTCACCAGGTTGTTCAGCGGGTTGGCCTCGTTCTCGCGCGGGCAGTCGTTGACCGCGTCGATGCTCAGGTCAAAGCCAGCCTGAACCGTAGCCGTGCCATCACCGACCGTCATGGTGATTATCACATCATTGCCGCCATCGGTATTGTAATCGGCAGGCGGAGTGATGATGTAATCGTCACCTGAAGCCACAAAGGTGAAGCCGGGTACGGTCACGCCCAAGACCTTGGCCGTCCACTGGGTCACGCTCAGCTCGTCTTCGGCATCCACATCACTGAACTGTGCAGTGGGATCGACCACCGTAAAGGCCACATCCTCGTCGGTGGTAACATCGGCGAAGGAGCCCGTGAAGGTGGGGTTGTCGTTGACGGAATTGACCGTCAGTAGCCACTGGTCATCCACCGTGCAAGTGCCGTCGGTGACGGTCATGGTAACGGTGATGATGCCATGGTAGTTGGCATCGGGGGTCACGGTCCAGATGCCGCCACCGGAGTTGACCGCGGTACCGTCATCCAGAGTGATTGACTGCAGACTGAGGGCGTCGCCGTCGATGTCGCTGTAATTGTTGGCCACGTACTGGGTGGCATTCACGGTCCAGTTGGCGTCCTCGCTGATGCTGCGATCAGCATAGCCATCTCCGTCCATTACCAGACAGTCGTTGATCGGATTGATGTCGATATCAAAGCTGTCGGAGATGTCGTTGCCCAAATCGTCGACGACGATGATCGTGACGTTGGTACTGGCGACAATGTCAGCGTCCGGTGTGATTACCACAGGATCACCGATCACAACTCCCCAGTCGGGATTGGACAATTGGACGTCGTCGACGGAAAGATGATCGCCATAGGGCAAATCCTCGTCATCGAAGTGACCGAGAATCTCCGCAAGGCTGATGGAGTAGCCGGTGTCCTCGTCGATGAGCTCGTCATCGAAAGCCGTAGCCAGGATCGGCGCGTCCTCCATGTACATAACGGTCAGAACGAAGGTACCCGTCGTCTGCACGGCGGCCTGATCGGCCACGGTCACCGTCACGGTGATGTTGCCATTCCAGTCTGCCTCAGGAGTCAGATCCCAGTTGTCGCCGTTGTCTACGCGGGTCAGGTGCGCACCACTGAGGTTGACAACAGTCAGCGCCTCGGTGCTGCCAGCATCCAGCAGATCCACATCGCTGAAAGCGGCCAGCAGGTCAGCCTCGAGCACGTTGAGGACATCGTCCTCATCCACGCCCCGGGCAGCCAATACGCCGGACAGATAGGGTGCGTCGTTCACAGCAGCGACGTTCACACTGAAGGTCTGACCCTGCGTGCCTCCGTGCAGGTCAGTCACGGCGATTCCAATGGTCATTACACCATTGAAATTCGCTGCAGGAGTAACCGTGACAGAGTTCGCGCCGAGAACGGCGGTGCCATCACCCATCAGAACAGCAGCTTCCAGCAGAGACAGCTCATCGGGCGTGGCATCGTTTAGATCCACATCATCAAAGTAGTCCAGCAGGTTGTTGACAGTGACGCTGGCATCTTCATTGATGTTGCGATCCGCGATCTGGGCGGCATTGGTGGGCTCGTCGTTGACCGAAGCCAGAGTCACATTGATCGTGGCCGTAGTGGTTAAGCGCAAAGCCTGATCGTCGATGGTCAGGGTCAGTACGGCCTCGCCGTTGTAGTTGGCAGGCGGTGTAACGGTGAGCTCATCGTCGACTTCGCTGTAGCTGAATTCGAAACCCACCACGTTGGCGCTGACATCGCTGAGGATCAGATCCGCGGGGTTGTCCACATCGTCGAAGTGGCCACCAATTACATCCTCAACCACGAATTCTATGTCTTCGGTGCCGATGACGTCATCGAAGACCACGTCGTTGTAGGGCGCATCGTTGATGGGCAGAATGGTCACATCCACCGTACCCTGGGCCGTCAGAGCGCCATCGCTGACGGTCAGCGTCAGCACATAGTCGCCATTAGTGTTCGGATCGGGCTCGACCAGCACATTGCCGGAGAAAATGGTGAAGTTCAAGCCGGGGCCATCGGCCTCTGCGTTGACCACCGTGAGCACGTCGCCGTCAACATCGGTGAAGTGGGTGGGGATGTTGAAAACGGTGAAGTTCTCGTCCTCATCCGGATCCATCGCGGTGAAGGGCGTGGTCAGCACGGGAGCATCGTTTACCGGATTCACCGTCAGGGTGAAGGTACCCTGGACCGAGTACTGTTCGGGAGTGAAGGGCTCGGACACCGTCACGGTAACCGTGCAGTCGCCGTAGAAGTCTGCGTCCGGAATCAGCGTCCACAGACCGATGCCGGGCATGGTGCTACCATTGGTCATGGTAACATCAAATACACCCAGCGCATCGCCGTCTTCGTCGTAGAACTCGGCCAGAATGTCGGCCTCGTCCACGTTGATGCTATTGTCCTCATCGACACTCAAGTCAACAAGCTCGCCATCGTAGACGGGGTTGTCGTTCACAGCGTCAACGGTAAGCACGAAAACGTCCTGCACCGTTCCGCCCACACCGTCATTGACAGTGATGGTCACGCTGACACCGGCTCCGCCGTTGTCTTCGTCGCTGTTCCAGTTGGCGGGAGGCGTGATGGTCAGGTCCGTACCGTTCCAGACGTGAGTGAAGCCAGCCACATCGTAAGTAGCATTGCTGAATCCCAGCGTGGCTTGCTCTACATCCGAGAAATGGCCCAACAGGGCCGACACGGTGTAAGCGACATCTTCATTGGTATTGTCGTCGTCAAGCGGGACAGCGACGACCGGACTGTCGTTGACCGCAGTCACGGTGACCGAGATATTCGCGTTGACCTCGTACTGCTCGGCTGTAGCGGACTCGGCAACCGTCATACTGACTGTGCCCGCACCGAAGTAGTTCAGATCCGGCGTAACGGTCCAGGTACCGCCGTCCAGCACGGCTTCGCCATGATTGAAGCTTAGCGCCGTGATCTCCAGGGCGTCGTCTTCCTGATCCACAAAGTGGCTCAGCAGATCCGCCTCTGCGAGAGTAAAGGGTGTGTCCTCTGCTGTGGTGATGGCAACGAAAGCCTCATCCAGCTCAGGGGCATCATTCACAGCTGAAATGGTCAGCTGAAATGCACCTGACGCGGTTGCGCGCACAGAAGGATTGTCCGTAACCACGATGGTAATGACCACCGGGCTGCCAGCATTGTCCTCCGCCGTATTCCAATCGGCGGGCGGTGTGATGGTCAGTTGATCATCACCCTGATTGTAGCTCAGGCTGAATCCTGGCCTGTTGGATGTGGCGTTCTGATACGCGACCAGACCGCCTTCCTCGTCGTTGTAGAAGTGCGTTAGTACGTCATCCACAACAAGCTGGTTGTCCTCGTCAATCGTCACAGCAGGAAATGGATTTCCCGCGTCATAGCGCGGGACGGCAAGTGCTGTGAGACTGGTAACGAGAAGCAACAGGAGCAAGTAGCGTGCCTTCTGCATCTGTCCCTCCAAAAACCGAACTCCGACCACGGGTTCACCAACCCTTGGCACGGTCGTTCCTCTATCTTGTTTCGTCTTCTCTGTCATTTTTTTGGATCCGCTGGATCCGTATCCCTGTTGCAAAATGCAGCGAGTTGTGCATCGGCCTTTTGCAAGCCCAGCTTTAGCTGTTGTCTGTTTTTATTGCTGGCTGATGTCACTTCTGGTTTGATTCTGAGCTGGATCTACTTGATGGAATCCTAGGTATCCAAGGTGAGAAATGGAACCGTATAGTTCCAGATTTCCAGAGCTTGTTGGAAAAATGAGTTATAAAAACTTGTTCTGGCCACCATCTGGTGAGTATTGGTCTCGAATGGACTCAAAGGAATAAGCCTCAAAGCTGAGATGCACAGCACCATTTTACAATCGTGCAGTAGAAATTGATCAAGGCTTCAGTTATCTAGCCGCATACAGCAAACAATGCTTATCAGAAGACGGCAAAATCTCACACGAGGGAGTTTTCACTGCTTGCGTCGGAGTTCAGGAGCGGACCAAAACAAAAAGGGTGTAGGCGACGTAGCTCGCCGTCAGAATTCCCGCTTCGATTTTGCTGAGCGAGTTCTGCTCGCAGCGCTTGCCGCCCAGCTGAATCAACATGAAAAGGCTAAGCAGAACAAGCGAGCCGATGACAAAGGCCTGGTCTACGTTCAGCTCAGGGTTGTAGACTAAGGGACGTATTGCGCTGTTTGCTCCCAACACCAGCAGAATATTGGCAATGTTGGAGCCCAGCACGTTGCCAATGGCGATTCCCGCCTGGCTCTTGCGTACAGCCACCACACTGGTTACCAACTCAGGCAAACTGGTGCCGCCAGCAAGGATCAGCACACCAATAAGTTTCTCACTCAAGCCAAGAAGCGCTGCAGCGACTAGCGAACCGCTTACCGCAAGCTCGCCACCGAAACTCAAGGCGCCAATTCCCAAAAGAAACAGCATGGTGCTCTTCCATACGGGACGCGGCTCTTCGTGAGACTCCTGTGGCTGTGTATCACGACCCTTTCGCGCACAACGCACCATGTACATGGTGAAAGCAACAAAACCGGCGAGCAGCAGGAGGCCATCCCAACGCGACAGCATAGTTGTATCACACAGCCAGAACTCATTGCACATTAGCAACAGTGCACAAGACACCAGCAGATTGATGGGAATATCACGGCGCAGGCTGCGTCGCTCAAAAGGGAGTGGTCCGCGTGATACAAGTCCTGCAGCGCCCAGCACCAGCATGGTGTTCATGATGTTGGAACCCAGCACGTTGCCCATGACGGCATCGTTGGCACCCGCGAAGACCGCTCGCAGGCCGACGACCAACTCGGGCATACTGGTGCCCAGTGATACAATGGTCAGTCCAATGATCATCTCGGGCACATGCAGTCGACGGGCGAAGTCGGTGGCTCCCTCTACCAGCCAGTCGGCACCCTTGATTAGCAGGAAGAAGCCGGCAACGATCTTGAGAAGAGCCAGTGCCAGTTCCAGTTCCATGTATCACACGCTCCAGATACAAACAGAGCCAGCCGGCGGACCAACTGGCTCTGTGTCACATGCAGTTGTATCACCTACTCCGTGAAAGGGCAGGCCACAAAGTGGTTCTCGCCGCGGTTCTTGAACTCGGGCACCGCCTGCGCACACTCAGGGCGCGCAATGGGGCAACGAGTGCGGAACGCACAGCCCGAAGGCTTCATGATCGGGTTCGGCACATCGCCTTCGAGCACTTTGCGATCGCGCGTCTTCACGCGGTGCGGGTCCGGCAACGGCACGGAATCAAGTAGTGCGCGCGAATAGGGATGCGCCGGCTTGCGATACACGGTCTGGGCTTCGCCCAGTTCCACCATGTTGCCCAGGTACATCACCGCGATGCGGTTGCTGATATGTTCCACCACCGAAAGGTCATGGGCAATGAACATATAGGTCAGGTTGAATTCTTCCTGCAGGTCCTGCAGCAGGTTGATGACCTGCGCCTGAATGGACACATCCAGCGCGGACACGGGCTCATCGGCAACGATCAACTTGGGATTGGTCGCCAGAGCACGGGCAAAACCAACGCGCTGACGCTGACCACCGGAGAACTCGTGCGGATAACGATACGCCTGCTCACCGGAAAGACCCACCTTGTCAAGCAGCCAGAAGGCACGCTCGTCGCGCTCCTTGGGACTCATCTCGGGTTGGGTGATTTCCAAGGGCTCGGTGATGATCTCCTTGACCAGCATACGAGGATTGAGGCTGGAGAATGGATCCTGGAAAATCATCTGGATGTCTTTGCGGAAGCGGCGCATGTCCTTGCGATGCAACGCGGCCAGATCAACCCAGCCCTCGTCGCTGTTGAACAAGATCTTGCCGTAGATTTCCACGTCGGGTGATCCCGAACGCAGAATGTTGACAATAGCTCGTCCAACGGTGGTTTTGCCGCAACCGGATTCACCCACCAGACCCAGGGTCTCGCCCTTCTTAACGGTAAAGGAAACACCGTCAACCGCCTTCACCTCGGCCACCTTGCGCATAAACAAGCCACCGTGGATCGGGAAGTGAACGCGAAGATCCTCTACGCGAAGCAACTCTTGGTCGTTATTCTTCTGACTCATCGGATTATCCTTCTACCTCAGGCCTGATCCTGCGCGGAAGCGTCGGGGGCGTCGTTGTACAGATGACAGCGGACAAAGTGCCCCGGCTTGACTTCCTTCATCTTGGGTACCTGGTCGGTGCACTGGGGCATGGCCTTGTCGCAGCGCGTGCAGAAACGGCAGCCCTTGGGCATCTTGAGCATGCTGGGCACCATACCGCGAATGGTGGTCAGGCGACGCTGTCTCTCCTTGTCGGGACGAGGCAGGCTACCCAGCAGACCTTCGGTATAGGGATGCAGCGGATTATCGAAGAGCTCGTAGACGTCGGCGGTCTCTTGAATGTGCCCACCGTACATCACGATGACGCGGCTGCAGGTTTCGGCAACCACAGCCAGATCGTGCGTAATCAGCACAATGGAAGCGTCTTTGCGATGCTCCTTCATGTCCAGCATCAGCTTGAGGATCTGCGCCTGAATGGTCACATCCAGCGCTGTGGTGGGCTCGTCGGCAATCAACAGAGCCGGTTCACAAACCAGCGCCATGGCAATCATCACGCGCTGACGCATACCGCCCGAGAACTGGTGCGGATAGTCGTCCATGCGCTTCTCAGGAGCCGGTATACCCACAGCCTTCAGCATATCCAGCGCCATCTTCATCGCTTCCTGCTTGGAGATGTTGCGATGATAGCGGACCGACTCGGACATCTGCATGCCGATGGTGAACACCGGATTGAGACTGGTCATCGGCTCCTGGAAGATCATGCCGATGTCTTCGCCGCGGTAGTGGCGCATCTTCTCGTAGCTGAGCTTCAGCAGATCGATGGGTGCCTTTTCCGGGTCCTTGTAGTACAGAACCTCGCCGCCCACGATGCGGCCGGGCGGGTTGGGAATCAGGCGATTGATGGAAAGGCAGGTCACCGACTTGCCCGATCCGGATTCGCCCACGATGCCAAGCACTTCGCCGCGCTTGATGTAGAAACTGACCCCATCCACCGCACGGACCGTTCCGGCCTCGGTGAAGAAGTGGGTCTGCAGATTATTGATTTTAAACAGCAGGTCGCTCATCAGTATCCTCGCCTGTCCGCTTGCTTAACGCAGCCTTGAGTAAACCTTGGGATCAAAGGCTTCGCGCACGCCCTCGCCAATGAACACCACCAACAGCAGGGTGATGAACATGGCGCCGATGGGCGCGAGCACCAGCCACCAGTCGGTAATGTTGGCCATACCGACCTTTACCATGGAACCCCAGGAAGGCTCATCGGGCGGCAAACCAAAGCCCAGATAGTCCAGCGAGACCAGCGAGCCGATACCACCGACCACGGCGAAGGGGCCGAAGGAAATCACCGGCGTCAATGCGTTGGGCAGGATGTGCTTGAAGATCACGCGACGGTCGGAAGAACCCATCGAAATGGCGGCCTGCACATAGTCCTTGGTCTTCTCGCGATAGAATTCGCCACGGATATAGTAGGTCATTCCCATCCAGCCGAAGAGCACCAGCAAGAACACAAGCAGCGAGAAGCTTGGTTGTATCAGCGACACAATGATCATGATGGTGAACATGAAGGGAATGGCGCTCCAAAGTTCGATAACACGTTGCACGATGATATCGAACACACCGCCGTAGTAGCCAAGGAAGCCACCAATGGACACGCCGATGACGTAAGAGAAGAATACGTAGATCAGCGCGAAGGAGATGGAAATACGGAAGCCATACAGCAGGCGCGAGAAAACGTCGCGCGCGCGATCATCGGTGCCCAGCCAGTGCTCCGCACTTGGACGATGCGGCGGCGTGCCCGGCATTCCAAGCAGCGATTCCTTCGGGCCAAAGGGATACAACGGCAAAACCAGCCAGTTGCCCTCGCCCGCCTGCTTGTACTCCTGCTTCAGGATGCGGTAATCGGGAGTACCAATGCGGTCCTGACCGAACTCCTGTGCACTGTGGTACGTGCCGAAAACCGGAAAATAGGTTTTGCCTTCATAGTGCAGAATCAAGGCCTTTTCGCCAATGAATACAGGCAGCAAGAAGGAAAGGAGGTAGGCACACATCAGGATAATCAGGGAGTAGTAGCCGCGCTTCATGGTTTTGAACTTGCGCCAACGCTTTGCGCTTAGCGAAGTACTTACCACCGGGGCGTCGTCTGTCTTTTTCTTCCAGAACATCGTATGCAGTTTCCGTTCTGAGTTTAGGCTATTTGAAGCGGATACGCGGGTCGATAGCCGCGTAGACCATATCAGAGAAGATGTTTCCCATCAGGCGGATCACAGCACCAATCACCATGGACGCCAGCACAATGGGATAGTCGCGGTAAATCAGACTGGTAAAGCCCAGCATACCGAAGCCATCAATGTTGAACACCTTCTCGATGAGATAGGAACCGGCAAAGATCAAACCGATGAAGCCACCGATGCCTGTTGCCAGGGGAATGAGGCTGTTGCGCAGCGCGTGCAGGAAAATCACACGACGCTCGCTAAGGCCCTTGGAGAACGCGGTACGCACGTAGTCCGAAGACAGGTTCTCCATCAGCGAATTCTTCATCAGTACGGTCATGCCAGCAAAGGAGGCGATGTTCCATGCGATCAGCGGCAGAATGGTGTGGTGCAGCTGATCCCAGATCTTGCCCCAAGTGGAGTAGAACTCCCAATCCTCGCTGCGGAAGCCGCCCAGCGGGAAGACATCCCAGAAGCTGCCGCCGCCCAGGAGCACCAGCAGCACGGCACCTAGCGCCCAACCCGGTGTGGAGTATCCCACGAAAATCAGCACGGAGCTGACGGTGTCAAAGGAGCTGCCGTGCTTAACCGCCTTCCAGACACCCAGAGGAATACAGATGCTGTAGGCGAGCACAAAGCCGATGACACCGAAGTAAATGGACACCGGGAACTTGCTCTTCATCACGTCCCAGACAGGGCGTGCATAACGATGAGAACGTCCCAGATCGAGGTGGCAGATGGAAATCAGCCAGGAGCCATAGCGTCCGTAGGAGAAGGTGCGCCAGACCAGAACAACGGGGTTGGCACCCTTCAGCACGGCGGTCTCCGCCCACGCTTCCACAGCAGCCAGCTTGGTCTCGTAGTCCTGTGACGTCCACACGGGAAGATCCGCGCGCTTCACGATAAGGTCAATGGCCATTTCGCGCTGATGGTGGTTGTACTGGCCGCTTTCGTCCAGTGCGATTTCCTTCAGGGCAGGAAGCGCCAACTCGGCACAAGCAATGATGGCACTGCGCGACGAGTCGATCTCTTTGCGCAGAGCGTCGACCTCTTTGCGCTCCTCGGCAATCGTCGCCTTGATCCTTTCAGCATCGTCGCTATTGGTGGCCTCACGCAACTGATCGTAGAGCGGGGCCAGCTCCGCCTGCATGGCGGTCATCTCATCCTCATGGGTGAGAGCGTCCATGTAGCGGGCAACGTGCTTGTCAGGATTCCAGATTCTGAAATTGAAAAGAATAGGTTTGTCGTACCCGTAGTAAGCCTTCATCTCTTCCAGCGCTTCTGCTGGAATGGATGCGCCCCCCGTCAGGTTGTCCCCACCCTGCACACCAGTCTCACCCAACTGGTTCATGCCTTGCTTGAGGTTGATGATTTCCTGCTCCATCGGTCCACCGGGGGTGAACTGGATGATGGTGAACGCGATCAGCGTAATGCCAATCAGCGTTGGAAACATCAGCAGGAAGCGTCGCAGAAAATATGTCGTCATCAGTCAATCCGTTCGGCTTAGACCTGGGCTTGCGCCTTAGTGCTGGACCTGATAATTGCGCCAGTAGTCGATTTCCACGGGTTCGATGGGCAGACTGCCGTCTTTCTTGATCGCATCCACAAGAGCGCGATGCTTGTCGGCATCATACCACCACAGACCAATGATCGAACGCCAGTCGCCCGTACGGCTCAAGCCCCACTCGGGCATGCCGAACTTGTTCCAGTAGCCCAAACGAGTGAAGGGTCCATACCAGGCCAGCGCGTACTGATAGCTTTCCGTCAGGATCTTGTCGATCGCCTGAATCTGCTTGACGCGCTCAGCCGGATCGAAGGTAACGTCGTAGACCTGGCAAATGGAATCCAAGGCCGCGCTCTTGAAGCCAGCCAGATTGTTGCTGTTTTCCTGATCAGCCATTGCCGAACTGAAGGAGCTCTCCGGGTTCGGGAAGTACAGGCCACCCCAACTCTGGAAGTGCATCTTGAACTTGCGCTCCATCACCATCTGGAACTGGATAGATCCGTTGGTGTGCTTGAGCTTCATGTCGATGCCTGCTTGACGGTAATCCTCCTGGATCACGGTCATGATGCGTTCCCAGGTGGGACTTTCGTCAATCATGAGTTCCAGGGTAATGCGCTCGCCGTCGTGGTTGATCAGATAGCCTTCATCGTCCTTGCGATCGTAACCGGCCTGGGCAAGCAGCTCAAGGGCGCGCTCGGGCTGGTAGGTAATGATCTCGTCTTCAGGGTTCTCGTAGACACTGCTCGGGTAGTAGGAATTCATCGGCAGGTACTCGTTGTAGAAGAGCTTGTCGATGAGCTTCTCGCGGTTGAACAGGTAGCAGAAGGCCCGGCGCACACGGATGTCACTGAAGGGTGCCTCGCGCATGTTGAAGACGAAGCCCGTAATACCTTGCGGGTTGTTGGTGAAGATCTTCTTACGCTGGATCCAGCCCTTGCCGAGCTGTTCGATCTCTTCCGGCAGGAATTCCTTGACCCAGTACTTGGCCTGGCCAACGATGTAAACATCCAGCTCGCCCTTCTTGAAGCGCTCACGCTGCAAGGTCGGATCGGCCACCACGACAAACTTGACCTTGTAGAAATTAGCTCCACCCTGGCCAATCGGATTGTTGCGGTCCCAATAGTTGTTGATGCGAGTCATGGTCAAGCTGTTGCCCTGACGGATGTCCTCTTCGCGCAGCAGGTAGCTGCCGGAACCGGGCATGGTCTTGTTCTGGAAGGTCTCCATGTACTGCTTGCCCGTCATGTCGCCAATGATGTGTGCCGGGTAGATGGTCATGCCACCGAAGTACATGAAGTGGCGCCAGTTCAATTCAGGACTGGATGTGCGAATCATATAAGGGCTGAGAATTTCCGGCTCGCTGAACTTGCGGAAGAGCATGGCCGAATAGGGGCTATGCAGGCCGTCGTCCGTCTGCAGCGTCCAGGACGCCAGCACATCCTCTGCCGTGATACGATGACCCGTCTGCCAACGCGCCTCCGGATTGATGCGGAAGGTGAAGGTCTGCGTTCCTGCCGCTTCGTCCACTTCGATTTTCCAGTGGGAAGCTAGTGAAGGCGCGAAAGCGTCGGTGTAGGCGTCGGTAGAAGTCAGCGACTCGTACATCATGCCGCTGACAAGAGCCATGAAAGTGGTGTTGCTGTCTTTGCCTTCACTGCGCATGGTGGCGGGGAAATCGGCAATGGGAACTCGCAGCATGCCGCCGGGCACTCCGCGCGGGTCGGCCATGGACCGAAGGTTAGTATTCGTTGTGAAGCCCAGCTCCTCGGCAACGGCTTCAAATCCGTCACCACCCAACTCCGCTGGCACCTCAGGCATTGCGCCGTCAGGCAGGTCAACGACCTCAAACTCCGTAGTACGCCAATAGTCCTTGGCGTTGATTCCTTCATTCCTCTCCATGATCGGTCCAGTGTCGTAGCGGGAAGTACCGCTACTGCAACCAGCAAGGGTGACCGTGATACAAACGGCGGAGAGGGTTAGCAGCGTCTGGCGCAGCATAGCAGCAGGCTGCAAAGCGTGGGCTTTGGTTGTCATCTCAGGCTCCAATTGAAGGCTGGCCCGTGCATGGGCCGATTTTGGCTCGCTTTCGGCACACGAACCGGCCATCGATTCCAGGTGTTAAAGGGACAACTTATCCAATGAAGCAATGAGTTCCAAACAAGATAGGTGTTACATCTGCAGCATCAGCTAACACTGTCTACCCCATTGGACATGTCACAGGAGTGCGGTGCCCCAACGAAAAAGAGACCTCACGACAGGAATTTCACAATCCGGTTTCGAAAGCTGCAGATCGAACGGGAAAAAAGCCCGCCCCACAGCGTCGGTGCAGGACGGGTCTTGTGATACAATATGCTGGAAGGTGCGACCTAAAGCTCGGCCTCAAAATCCGGAGCTTCTCTGTCCTTCTGAAGATAGCGATACACGGAGCGCCGTGATACACCAAGGAAACGGGCTGTCTCGCTGACATCCCCGTCAAAGTGATCCATCGCTGCACGTACGGCCCAGCAGGCGGCCTGATCCTGCAATGCGCGCAGGGGGACGGTACCGCCGTCGAAGTCCAGATTCCAACCGGTAGCCTCGGCGAAGTTTACCGCAATCGAACGCGGTCCCTCTTCACTCGGTGCACCTTCTTCCCTAATCAATTCACGAGAGTCCATCGGCATCTCCTGCCTGACGGCGTTTTGATGGTGACTACCCGCGTAATTTAACGAGGAATACTGAACAGGCAAGTGTTGTTTTTCAATCGCGAGAATTGCGTTGTGCCATCCGGCGTCCACGACGTGGAACAATTCTCGGACATTTCCCCTGTATTCTGCCTGCGTCAGTATTGTCTCAACCTCTCCGGAAAGCGACTTGTACTGACTGTATCTTCGATTCAATTCGCGGATTCTATACCTGGCCAGATAGATAATATCCTCGCGCCTTTCTGCCAAGCGTGGCACGACGAGAACCAAACTTCTTAGTCGATGATAAAGCTCGCTGCGAAAGCGACTCTCGTGGCGCAGCTCCTGGTTGGTTGCAGCCACTACCCTGGCTTGCGAATGCTGAACCGACTGCTCACCAACGCGGTGATACTCGCCGGACTCGAGAAAGCGCAGGAGCTTGGCCTGCATCTCTCGTGGAAGGTCACCGACCTCGTCCAGAAACAGAGTCCCCGCTCCCGCTTGTGCCACCAGGCCGACATGATCCTTGTCTGCGCTGGTGAAGGCTCCACGCACATGGCCGAAGAGCGTGGACTCGAAAAGGCCGTTGGGAATCGCCGGGCAGTTCACCACAATAAAGCGCTCGCTGGCTCGTGGCGATGCATCGTGCAGCGCGCGCGCCGCCAGCTCTTTGCCTGTTCCGCTCTCGCCTTGAATCAGTACCGGCTCGCTGCTTTTAGCGTAGCGCTCCAGCGTCATGCGAAAATGCATGATCTCTTTGGAGACGCCCACAATACCGTACTTGGCAGGAATCATCAGTTCGCCTTCGGTGCCAAACTTTCGGATTAGTTCAGCGCAGTAGGCAGCTGCGGCATTACACGAACAATCCTGAGTATACTCGATTGATCGCAGGACTTCGCGTGCTTGACTCAGCAGGTGATGCGAAGCCTCACCCCTGGCCTCGCCTAGCCGCAACGCCATGTGCTTGTGAACAAACAACAGACGTGCACTTGATACTTCCCTACGAGCTTGTATCACGATATCCGATGCGAAGTCCAACTTTTTTGCTTTTAGAGCAGCCTCGAACAAAGACAGAAGGCAATTGAGAGAAACGATACCACTCAAACCACCAAGAATTTGTAGTAACTGCTCGCAAGCCTCATACTGCCCTGTATGCAGAGCGGCAATGCCAAACCAGTTTTGTGCCCGTATCTGCATCGACCTTTCAACCCCACAGGCAACAGCAAGTCGTGCAAAACTTGACCAGTCTCGTTGTTTCAAGGGTTGCGCAATTGTGGTTAGCGACATAAGCCACAACTGGGCAATCTTCGGATTATGCTGCTCTTCCAACAAGTACTGGTCGAGACACTCGCGCGAAAACTCATAGTCACGAATCTGGCCACCAATAAGCCCCATGTTGTAGATGGCACTGACCCGATAGCGGGGCTCTAATTCACGACATTCGACTATTCTTCGAAAATCCGCAAGAGAATCAATCTGGGATCCAGTGAACAAAAGCGCACAAGCTTTGTAGTAATGAAGGACACTCCAGTCGTTCGATCCTACTTGGCAAGCGCAGACATCGTTTTCTACTTGTTCAATAAACCTGTGATACTCGCCCCTCTGGAACAACTCCAAACTAGGGTGTCTTGATACGTATTCATTCATCCGACCATTCCCCCATAACGGCAACCACACAATAGACACCACTATTGGCGGGGATAGTATCCAATTCTATCTCACATTCAGTAGTCTCAGCTATAAAAGTCCGACCATACGGAACCCTAGGATTTCCCCAAGAGTCTAAGCGGTATACACGATAACTATTGATGCGGCAGGGAATGCCATTCTTGGTTATCGCGGAAGGGCTCCAAGTCAAAGCAATCACATCGATAGCTTCGCCGTCGGTAATAACTTCAGCACCAGTACCAGGATCAGCTGCCTTGATCAGCCCATCAGGATTTGCGGCCTGCGTATCACCTGTATCCACCACGCCACCAAACTTGCCGCGCCCGTAGAGCAAGGATCCACCTAAGTCGAGGGCGTAGGAGCTCAGATTATCGACGTGGAAATCGCGGTTTTCTGCGAAGATGTTCTCGCCGAAGAAGCTGACCTGCGAGGCGTCGCCCGTGATACGAACTCCACTCAGGTTCGCCTGTACAGTACAATCGGTGAAGGAAGCACTTCCGAAGCACTGGAGATCAAGGGCCAGATCGTTGCAGATGAATGCACAAGAATCGAAGTGCAGTTCGTTGGCCTGTGCTACAACAACAGCCGTGTTACACATGCTGAAGTTGGTATTGGAGATATTGACTACTGAAGCGGGATCCAAGGCCTCAATGGCCAGCGGAGTAGTGAAGGTTACTTCGTCCGTGTAGAGAGTCCCGCCCTGGAGGGATATCGCCGTCGACGAGCCATCGATGGTTGTACGCACAAGCTCGCATTCCTGGCCCGTTTGTATCACAAGAGGAAGACTCTGCCTGGAGCTTCCGCTGTCATCGATGCGACAGTCCTCAAACTCCAGTCGTCCGCCGGTCCATGTGATGTTTGCCAGCTCGACGGGAGGGCCGTCGGGCTCGCAATACACTTCAGCAAAATCACCGCTCCCCACCTCCAACGTGTTGTTCTGCAACCAAGTAGTGGAAACACGAATTGTCTCTGCTGAAGCAGAAACCACGGGCAGCAAAGCCGCCAGCAGCAGGCAAAGTGTCTGTCGCATAATTCTTCCCATCGAAATGACGTGGCCGTCTAGTAGAGGTGAGGTATCGGAATCGAATCTAAAGCTGTATCCGTGGGAGTGCAAGATCTTTCTTGTCTGCTCTCAAAAAACTCCGTCTTTTGTTATGCAAGAACTGTCATCACAGCCCGATTATGTCAGCATCGTCTTACAGATGGAGGTTCGGGAATTCCCTTGTTGGCCAGCAGTGTCCGGATTAATCCTGCCAGAACTTCACATCCACTTCACCGGGATCAAGCGCCTGCTGTTGCTTGATTGCAGCACGCAAACGCTGATGCTTGGCGGGATCGTACCACCAGGTACGAATAATGTCTCTGCGATCACCCGTGCGCGGCAGAACCCACTCTGGCATGCCAAACTTGTCCCAATAGAGGAAGCGGCTATAGGGACCATACCAGGCCAGTGCACAGGGATAGGATTGTGTGAGCCTGCTATCGATGGCTCGCAAAAGCTGAGTGCGATGTTCTAAATCGTAGGTAATTTCGTAGAGGTCGATCAGCGAATCGACAACGGCATCATGGAAGCCCGAATCATTTCCCGTGTCGGGACCAAAGGCATACTTTGAATGCCACGTGTATTCCGGGTCCGGAAAGTTCGACCCTGTCCACGCGCCGTAATACAATTTGAAGTTGCGATCCTCGAGCATCTTGATGCGTGTGGCAAAGGTTGTTGTGGTCAGGTTGAGCCGGATTCCACCGCGCAGCAGTCCTTCACGTATCACGGTGTGAATGCGCTCGGTGGATATTCCCTCGCCAATCATCAGATCCAATTCCAGGCGATCGCCAGCCGCGTTGATGCGAGTGCCATCTTCATCCAGTCGATCCCAGCCCGCTTCCTCAAGTAGCTTGACCGCCGCATCGGGATTGTAACGCACCTTCGGATTGTCCGGTGATTCATAGCGGCTGCCAGCATAAAAGCTGTCTTGGTGGTAGTACTGGTTCAGAAAGAGTTTCTCAATGAGCGTCTGTCGATCCACGAGCAGACAGAAGGCCTGTCTCACGCGAATGTCATCAAAAGGCGCCTCACGCATATTGAAGACAAAGCCCTGAAGGCCGGTAGCCTGATCGTTGAAGATACGCTTCTTGCGCAGCCAGCCCATGTCGATCTGTGTCACACGTTCTGGAGTCAGCTCACGAACCCAGTATTTGGCTTGTGTCACGTAGTAGAAATCCAGTTCGCCTTTTTTCGTCTTCTCGCGCGCCAGGTTTTCTTCTCCTACAACGACGAACTTGATTTTCTCAAAGTTGTACTCGCCCTTGCGTTGCGGATTGGCATCGTCCCAATAATCACTCACGCGAGTCATCGTGATACTGTTTCCCTGTCTCACATCAGCTGTGCGAATCAAGTAGCGACCGCTTCCAGGAACGGGATCATTCTGAAAATGGTCCATGTATTCCTTGCCGCTCATGTCGCCAATGATGTGCGCGGGATAGAGAAAGAGCTGAGTGGCAAACAGCATGAACTGCTTCCAACTCTGCTTCTCCGTTGTGGTACGAATGATGTAGGGACTGATGATTTCGGGTTCGCTAAACTCGCGGAACTGAATTGCATCGCCCAGCGCCAGCAGACCCTCATCAACTTTCAGCCGCCAGGACGCAACGACATCCTCTGCCGTGATACGCTGCCCGGTTTGCCAACGCGCCTCCGGGTTAAGCCGAAACCAGAGCTCCTGACCGCCTTCTTCGCGCTGAACAATCTTCCAATGGGTCGCCAATGCTGGATCGTAACCGAGATCGACCTCATTGATACGCAGTAGCGGCTCGTAACACGCCCAGAGAATCATGCGCTGAAACGCTGTCTGCGAATCTTTTCCCTCGGTCCGCAGCGTGGCAGGATACTCAGTGATGTGATACCGAATACGTCCACCAACTAACGCATCAGGATCTGTGTCACGCGGTGAATCTGTACGCGTCTGCCACCCATGCGCAACAGCATAGTCCTCAAAGCCAGCACCTCCCATGTCGGCACTTACTTCGGGCAGAGCGCCGGAAACTGGTGTTTCAACCTGATAACCAACACCGGCCCAGTATTCACTCCCGACAATTCCAGAAGACATGGGTAGAACTGCGCCGGTATCAAAGCGTGCCTTGGGAACGATATCACAGGAGATCAGCAACAGGGAACACAGCAGAAACACATGCAAGCGTATCACGAAAAATCCTTCCTGCTCTTGTATCACTGATAACCGATTTCCACTGTGAGCAGAAGGCTTTCGCTCCTGCGTTGACTCAGTAGGAAACTGATCGGCCCCAGCAAGCTTCTTCCTGCAACCTCAAGCCCCCAGGAAGAAAAGGAACCTTCCGGAAGGGGTTGAATCTCTGATTGCGCCAAGTGACTGAATGCAAACACCGGCTTCACACTAATAAACGAATTCAGCCAGATGCGAGGACCAATGCTCCCTGTGACATACTTGGTCAGCCAATATTCTTCACGAAAAAGCCCAGGAACGGTCGGCCCACCGATGGGTTCGATTTGTCTGTGCGACCTCTCGGTCGATATGGGTAGGGCAAAGTTTGTGGTCAATTCAATCGTAATGTCTCCCCCCTGCTGCCCCATCGGGATCGGGGTTAGTGGACGGGACTGAACCGGCTCAACGGTTTCCGTGTGACACTTACGATCGGAACAATGGAACCATGGATCCGGCAAGGCAATGTAGACGGCCGCATTTCCCTTGTACTGACAGTAATCATTTTCGTACAACACTCTGGGTGCCCAGTTCAGGCGAGCATGGATGAGCGATCCCCTGGAGGGAAACTCCCGTGTGTCACGAAGATCGAGATCGAAACACGTGTAGAGACCGCGGCCAGTTATTTCCGCGCTCGTGAAATAGTAATAGGCCACTTCCGGCTCTGCCAGAAAATGATCGTAGTACCATCCCGCTTCCAATCTGGCACCATTGCGAACAACCCATCCGGCTCCAAGACTCAACACATAGCGTCTATCACGATAGCCAGCCAACTTCGAGCGATCAGAGTCGCGAATGAACACTTCATGACTCATGTACGACGCACTGGGATGTAGATAGAGGCCTGTGTTACGGAAGTTACCGATCCAGGATTCGTCGTGAACCAGTGTCTGCCCACCAAGCAAAATGGTCATGCGATCAAGACTGCCAGGGCCAAAAGGCGAGTACCAATTGATGCGTATCCCAAGCATCGTGCGGTTGGCCTCGTTATAGCGCGCGAAGGCCTCCATGTTCCAACCACGCTTTGCCTTCGCATCAAGGATCATCGTCGATGCACACTCTCCCTGACTCGTTGTATCACCGGGAACGAGTTGCATCGTTACTTTCTCAAAAGCCCCCGTCGAAACCAGCCTGTGCACATGATCCTTGATCTCGGCAAGCGGCCTTGTCTCACCGACGTAGAGGTCCATCATGCGCTGCAGGCGATATGAGTCCATCTTCACATCGCAGCGAAGCCTCAGACATCCAATGTGAACTGGATCCTCTGGCGTGATACACTGCGCACGAGTGCCAACCCGCGTAAACGCCGACTGTTTGTTTTCGCCAATAACCTCTCTCCGCAGTTCGCGAAGTCGTTCCCGATACCCGTCAGCGGCGAGGTAACCCAGATGGATGACCTCGCGATAGCGATGAAAATCGAGAGTCGTAACATCACCCGTTGACGACATGATTGCAAGATCAGCCATGCGCGCAGCACGATGTTCGCCCTCAAGAGTGGTGATGGTCAAGGTCTGCTCAGCGATGGAAAACATGTTGTCAATCTCTGCCTCTTTGCGCAGAGGCGGCTCCAGACCTGCGAGAATGACGACATCGGCACCAAGTCGTCGCGCCAGCTCGACGGGGCTGTTTTCCACTAAACCACCATCCACCAGCAGCAGGCTATCCATGCGCACAGGAGTGAACATGCTTGGGATGCTCATTGTAGCACGGAGCGCAAAGAGTAACTCACCCTGAGTCATATAGACACGCTGACCGCTTGTGGCATCAGTAGCAACACAGGCAAACGATCTGGGCAATTGAAGGAAATCCTGTTCACCGTGGTAGCCGAGGGTTAAATCGGAAAGGAGCTCCTCGATGCGACGTCCCGCAATGAAGCCGCTGGGCACATGCCACTCCCAGTCCTTCAACTGGACGCGAAGCACTGTACCAACATCCTGAAAGCGTGCGTTGCCCGTCAGTTCGTAGTGTGTTGGTGCGTCGCTGAAAATCTGATCCCACTTGATGCGTGATACAAGACTATCGATCTGCTGGCCATCATAGCCCAGTGACCAAAGCCCGCCAACCAGGCCACCCATGCTCGTTCCGGTTACGAGGTCAACGGGAATACCCTCCTCCTCGAGGACCTGTATCACACCAACATGCGCCAGGCCACGCGCTCCCCCACCGGCAAAGGCAACAGCGACTACAGGTCGATCGTCTGGCCATTGCGCAGGCTTGTGATACTCGCCGCGACAGGGCAAAGGAGCCTCCAACCGAACCACATCGGTACCGAGTGAAGGCACCACTTCCACCGCCTCGGCCCATTCAACATTTAGAACGACAAATGGCCCAAAAAGGAGTACTACCTTGCGAACCAGCTTTACAAACTGAAATCTATTCAGGAGTTGGTCCATTGTCTTTCCGTTCATCCATTACCCTGCTGACGGGAGTGTTGCTGGTCGCGTCCGCGCAAGCCGATACTCTGCTTCCTTCAACCAGCCTCCGCGCTGATGAAGCTGCCCTGGAACTCGGGCGTGTCACGATCGGCTCTTCCAGCCTGGAGTTGACGCTGTACAATGACAGCGATACCAATATCGGTCTTGACAACCTGATCTGCCTGAACTCTGCGCTGACCGTGAGTTCTTATCCCGATACAATCTTCGCTGGTGCCAGTGGGCAAGTGAGTCTTAGCCTTGCCTGTGATACAGATCTGGATTTGTGCCTTCCGCTGCTGGTACAATCCAGTCAGCTTCTGGGCCCAACCTGCCTGCTGCTGAACGCACAGCCAAGGTTGGAAGATACCCTGTGGGACGACGCCGCCAATCTGTGGGGTGAAGACCTGGTAGACGAACTCGCGTCGCTGATCCAGAGCCACACCGATTACGGCTACACCGGCGCGCGTCAGCACATGTTTGGTGAGTATGACAACCACAACGGACAGGTGGAGTGCGTCTATACCGGCACGCTTGTAACCACGTCCGGAATTCCTGATGCCAACATCATGAACTGCGAACACACCTGGCCACAGTCGATGGGTGCCGAAGGAACTGCGCGCAGTGACATGTATCACCTTTATCCAACCACAAACGCTTCCAACAGCAGGCGCGGCAACTACGCCTTTGGCGAAGTGGTCAACAGCACGTGGAGTCAGGGCGGTAGCTCATTGGGGACAAACGCGTCCGGCACGATCGTTTTCGAACCGCGCGATGTGCACAAAGGCAATTGCGCTCGCTCAATGTTCTACTTCGCGCTGTGTTACGGCAATCTTTACAGCTTCCTAAACAGTCAGGAAGAAGTACTGCGCGCCTGGAGCGAGCAGGATCCGCCCGACGACGCCGAGTACACTCGAGAAGCGGCAATCTTCGCTTTGCAGCACAACCATAATCCCTTCATCATTCATCCGCGTTGGCTGGACCGTATTGCGTCGCTTGCCAGCGATCCGGATCCTGAAGTTCACCGCGAGCTCGTGTTCTGTGATACAGCGCTGAATTTCGGCGACTGTGCTATTGGTGATACACTGGAGCAGTACGTGGCGCTCTACAATCCCGGCCACAGCCGCTTGAATTTCGGCTACATCTCGCTGGGAACGGACGCCTACAGTACTGTTTCGGCTCCCGTTCAGATCAACGGTGGCGAAGTGGAATTGTTGACGATTCGTTTCCATCCTGAGGACGAGGGCGATTACGAGGACTTGGTCACGATGTCGAGCAACGCGCAGAACGGAGCACTGCAGACCTTGTCGGTTCGTGGAACAGGCCTGAGCACTGACGTACCGTCAGCTCAGCCTGAAGTCAGTGGATGGCAGTTGAAGCAGATTCGCCCCAATCCCTTCAACCCGACAACGCTAGTTGAGATAAATGTATCACAGGCTGCAACGTTCGACCTGCGTCTCTATGACCTTCGCGGCGCACTTGTATCACGCTCTTCGCATCGTCTGACTGCGGGTGCGCATGCCATCAGTCTTGACTTGAGCGGCCAGGCTAGCGGCATGTATTTGCTGAGCCTTGAAGGCCTCGGTCACAGTGAGTGCCGCCGCCTGAATCTGGTGCGATGAATCACGAAAGCGAACGGGTTTCTAGGCCACCTCTTTTCGTAGATTGAACACACGGGAATGGATGCCGACCTGGTGGCGGCCGCGGCCTTCAAAGCCGTTGTAGGGCAGCGGAAACTGTCCCGGCTGGGTTCGATTCCCAGACATTCCCGCCATTAAACACAACAAGCCCTCGCCAGCATTGGCGGGGGCTTTTGTTTTATGCGGGCGTGGCTGGTTTGCGTTGGCGGTTTGTGTCACATGCGGCTTGTGGCGGATTCTCGACGATTGCAGCCCGCTCCCAGACAGGTTGTTTAACGAATGGCGATGAAGCCGCTACTGCGCTGGAGTTTTGGCGACTTTCGTGGGTGAGAGTGTTGCGTGGAAGAAATCGAAGGTGAAGATTCTGGTGACGGTCACCTATCGTCACGGCGTCTTGTTTACTTTGAGTTGTACCAAGCGTGGGAGCTGTGTAAGATCGGCTTCTGAAGGGAGTTCATGGTACAAGAAACCTGCGAGCTGGCCTACCTATTTGTGTCACGGTATACTTGGAAATAGGCGACGATCTCTGTGACGGTTCATGTCTCGGAAATCAGTTTGTCAGCATCTGTAATACATGCTCAACTGCTCCAGTTCGAACAATCAACTCCAACCTTGAGAAAGCCGAGCATACTCAAGGTTGCCTTCTCGAACAAATCTTTCTTTGATACCCTGTAATTGTATCCAGTCACATCGGCCACCAAGTTCAAAACGTCGGCCGCGTCATCGATCAATGCACGAACTTCATCGTAGCAAACAGGGACTTCTTCATAGATATCATCTACACCGATATCCAACTGCATGTGTGCCAATGACTTAGACCTGATGTTCAAGATGGCGTTAATTGCGTTTCCATTCTTGGTGAATGCACCCGATACTGTTGTAGCTAGATCACGTCGGTCTTCCTCATTAAGGGCTCTTCGTAGTGCTTGGAAACCTACAGATCGGGAATCTCGATCAAACAACTTGCTTATCGAAAGGAGAAACTCCCGGTAGAGTGCCGGCTGTAAGGCAGCAAAAAAGAGAACATGGTCGCGATGGTTCATTGTGTCGACGAAGTCCTTTCGGCCAGAACTCCTGATGCCCCACCAAAGGGCCTGTCAGGAATTTCGTGTAAACGCCTCTTACGCCGGCACCCTGCCCTCGAACTTGATTGCCAGGTAGTTCCTTGCCTGACCCCAGTTTCGAATGGGCATCGTCCACTTCTTCTCGATGTTTTGTATCACCATGAAAACCAGCTTCAGAGCCGATTCCACGGTAGGGAATGCTGATCTGGTCTTTGTCACACGCCGAATATTGTAGTTCAGCGACTCTATCGCATTGGTCGTATACATCACGCGCCTGATCTCGTCTGGATACTGGAGAAATGGCACCAGGTCCGTCCAGCGCTCCCGCCAACTTTTGCTGATTGTAGGATACTTCGCATCCCAGGTGGCACCAAACTCCTGCAGTGCCCCGAGAGCGGCTTCTTCCGTCGGAGCACTGTAGACCTGCTTCAAGTCTGTGGCGACAGCGCGACGCTCTTTGTAGGACACGTACTTCAGCGAATTCCTGACCGCATGAACGATGCACAGCTGGACATCCGTCTTCGGAAAAACAGCACGGATGGCGTCAGGAAAGCCAGTCAAGCCGTCTACAGCAGCGATCAGGATGTCCCGAACCCCGCGGTTCCGCAGTTCCGTGATCACGCTAAGCCAGTACTGTGCACCCTCGTTCTCGCTTACCCAAAGGCCCAGCAGCTCCTTTTGCCCATCGAGGTTGATGGCCAGCGCCAAGTGAATGGCGCACTTCTGCACACGCCTGTTTTCTCTGGCTTTGACGATGATAGCGTCGAAGAAAACAATGGGATACACTTCGTCCAGATCCCGGTTCTGCCAGGCTTCCAGATGCTCTACAACACCGTCGGTCACCGAGGTGATGAACTGCGGCGATACCTCGGTTCCGTAGATCTCCTTCAGGTGCTCCGTGATCTCCCGTGTCGACATGCCACGAGCATACATCGACAGGATCTTGTCGCTGAAGCCAGGAATCTCGCGTTGGTGCTTGCCGATCAGCATGGGCTCAAAGGTCGCGTCCCGGTCTCTGGGAACTTCGATTTCCATGTCGCCCTGATCGCTTCGTACGCGCTTTCTAGTGCTGCCGTTGCGCCTATTGTCGGTAGGCTTGGTTCCATTTTCATGCTTGGAATAGCCCAGATGATCTGTCAGCTCCGCACCAAGCGCAGCCTCGATGAGCTCTTTGCTCAGCTGCTTCAGGATGCCGTGTTCACCAAGCAGGTCTGCCGGTGTCTTGCACTCACGCAGAAGCTCCTGGATTAGGTCTTTCGAAATAGCCACTTGAATTCCTCCTCTGAGAGAATCTGGCTATTTACACAGAATTCCTGATACCCTCCCACCAAACTTGGAAGCATGCACGTGCAGTATTGCATTCTTTTATCATCCTGCTCAGGATGGATTGGACAGCAACCATCAGTTGCTCCTCACGCGTGTGTTAACTCCCCTACGACTATTGATCAGCTAAATGTATCTATCCTACGAAACAACGATAAAGTCTATCTGGGTTGACATAGTCAGTTACAAACATGGGCAAAATGTATGAACGATATTAATCGGGCACATCAAGACCAGGACAAGCCCAATGCACGAGTTCCTAGACGTCTCCAAGAATCAGATCGCTCAGCTGAATGACACTGATCTTCGCGAGCTCATTGCCCTACTATGCAAGGCCGAGTTAGCCAAAAATTCGATCAGCCGCAAGTTCGTGAGCTGGGGCGGTGACCAGAATGCTGCCGACGGTGGAATTGATGTCAAAGTCGACTGTCGTGATGAGGCGCGAGCACTAGCCATTGGATACATCCCCAGAAAGTTGACCGCCATCCAAGTGAAGAAGCCTGACTTGACTAAAGGCGATGTAAAGAAGGAGATGCTGAATCCGGATGGTAGCCTGAAGCCGGCGATTAAAGAGATCCTTGTCGCTGGTGGCGCATATGTGATTGCGTCATCTGGTGCCGACACGTCGGATTCAATGCTGAAGTCACGATTAGCCGGAATGCAGGAGGCGGTTCAAGGAGAGATTGTTTGTGCCAAAGACCAACTTCAGTTCTACGACAGACAGAAGATTGCGGACTGGGTGCGATGCTTCCCATCTCTTGTCCTGTGGGTGAAGGAGAAGATCGGCCAGCCACAATATGGATGGAGACCCTTTGGACAGTGGGCGGATAGCGATCCGAAATGCCAGGGCCAATACCTGTACGACTCTTCTGAGCGTGTGGAAGACTTAACCGGTTCTTCAGAATCTCACCTGACTATCGTCGATGCCATAAACCGGATACGTGAACAGTTATCTGCCCCTAAACAGATTATCAGACTCGTAGGTCTTTCAGGGGTGGGGAAGACTAGATTTGCCCAAGCCCTGTTTGATGAAGCCGTTGGCGAGAATCCACTTAGAATAAATGACGTGATCTATGGTGATGCCGCAGATTCACTGCAACCCGATTCTAAGTCGCTGGCAATGCAACTGGCTGAGATCAGAACACGCACAATCCTGATAGTAGACAACTGTTCACCGCAGGAGCATAAACGACTTATCGATGTATGCAGGCAAAGCCGAAGCCAAATCAGCATACTCACGATCGAGTACGACATTCGCGAAAACATTCAAGGCGAGACTGATGTCTTTCGCTTGCACGGACTAGATCAGGCGAATCTTGCAGATCTTGTAAAGACTAGGTTTCCCAGCCTAACTAGACGTGACTCATACCGAATAGCAGAATATTCAGATAGAAACTGCAGAATTGCTATTGCACTGGCGAATCAGCTAAGAAAGACCAAGAACACTGCGCAACTGCAGGATGAGGAGCTGTTCGATCGGCTCTTTCAACAACGACATGCAGAAGACCACAAGCTGAGAGCTGCAGCACGTATACTCGCTATCGTGTATTCATTCGATTGCGATTTATCGGATAAAGACTCCGAGCTGTTATATCTAGCAGCCATTGCGAATAGTACACCAGAAGAGCTATACAGATACTCATCCATTCTGCTTGAGCGGGGGCTAGTTCAAGAGAGAAGCAATTGGCGTGCTGTCCTTCCACAGGCCATTGCGAACAAATTGGCTAACGAAGCTCTAGGCCTGATTCCACCAACATCATTTTCAGTATTGCATTCCCAATGGCCGACTCGTTTGCTGACATCCCTGACGCGCAGACTGTCATACCTCCACCAATCAAGCACCGCCAAGCAAATCGCAAGCAGTTGGCTATCCAAGGCGGGTCCAATAGGTATACACCTTCTCTCCATGGATTATTGCACGAAGGATATCTTCCAAAATCTCGCTGCAGCGAACCCAGCGAGCGCACTCGATGCTATTGAAAGGGTTCTTGGCTCTATTCCAATTGAGGAAATTCCAAAACTAACCCTAAAGTCATTTACAAAAGTCCTGTACCACATAGGCTACTCTGCTGAGTACTTTAGTAGGTGCGTACAAGCTCTGCGGATGCTCCTTCGATCGGACAAGATTGCTAGTCATGCAAGAGACCACCCGATGAACTGCCTTAGCTCATCATTTCAGTGCATCAACTCTGGAACGACAGCCAGTCTGGAAGAAAGATCTAGAATTGTCAAAGAGTTGTTGGAATCGGATAGTGATTCGGAATCCCAACTTGGTCTTGAACTCCTATCAACAGCTCTGAAAACAATAAACTTAGACACGTACTCGCACGACGAGTTCGGTACACATGATCGAAGTGGTATTCGTAGAACCATGTCAGCAACCGAAATTGACCAGTGGTTCTCATGTTTCATTCAGATATGCGCGGAGCACGCCACAAGCGACAGGCCAACAGCCAGATGCGCGAGGAATGTTCTTGCGAAACGATTTACTGGGCTGTGGGCACGTGCGGAAAGGTGGGAGTTGCTATCTGAGATAGCCCTAGCATTTCATGAACAAGGCGGCTGGATTGAAGGCTGGCACTCGATCCTCGATCTACTCGGCCGAGGCCCTGACGTTATACATGTTGACTTACACGGGCCACTTGAAGACCTCGAGCTCAAGCTACGACCAGCGGATCTCCCAAGTAGAATACTTGCTGTTGTACTTGCAGATGACTCTCGAAAGCACGCCCTTGGCCGCTTCTTACTTGAGGGTGCGGACGCCCCAAACGAATGGGAACGAGTAAACCTAGAGGCGCAGGATCTGGGACGGGCTGCGGGAAAGAACCTTAAGACAGTAGAGCAGCTTTGGCCGCAGTTGTTTATGGCCAAAACTCAGGCGCAGTACTATTTCGGGCTTGGGATTGCTGACTCAACAATCACGCTGTCTTCGACTTGGCAGTACCTGCTTTCGCAATTCGAAGGACTTCCTTCGGACTCTAGGCAAACTGGAATCTTGCGCGGGTTCATGGATGGTGTTCTTGAAACACACAGAGAGGAACACCACGCACTACTCGATAGAATATTGGCAATCCCGAGTATTCAGCACGACTTCCCCTTCTTCCAGCTTCATCGAAACATGGATGAACGGGACTTCAATCGAATCATCAAAGCCATTGAAAGCGAAGTATGCGATGTCCGTGGATACAAAGTACTTGGATGGGGAAGAGTCCACGAGGCGTTCTCTGACGATCAGATCGCTACCCTGCTAGAAATGATGATCCCCAAAAAACATGGGCTTGCCACCGTTATAGAAATCCTTACCATGAGAGCTCATGGGAGAGATTCAGCTGCTGCGCCATATTCAATGCGCCTGAAGTCTGCCGCGCTTCAGGTGTTGCGGTCATTCATCAAAGCTGATGAGCTTGGTGGACCAGGTTCATCGGGCTATACCATCGCAGGCGTTGCTCTAATCTGTATAGACCGCATTGGCGAAGCCGAGCTTGATAACATTCGTGAACAATCAATCCGCATGGATTTGTCGCTCCTGCTGAACCTGCTTGCAGAGAAGATCCCTGACAAATTCTTGCATGCATTCGGAACGGCAGAACACTTGAGCGCAATCTCATGGCATAGTTCACTCCGAGATGAACGCAGCAACCCATTCGACAAAATCAGTAGTGATCTGCTGATTGATTGGTGCCAGGAAAATCCCAATGAACGCATTTGCGTCCTGATAGAAGCTACCCCGCTGTACCACACAGTAGATGGTAAACTGGAATGGAAGCCAATCCTCCAAACACTTCTGGAATTGGCAAATTCATACGAAAGAATAGTCCCTGAATTGATTGACAGCCTGCATCCGCGATCATGGGGCGGTTCGCTGGCCGACATCCTGATTGCACGAGAGCCACTCCTGGACGCGCTCATCAACTCCGCGATCCCTGAGGTTGCAAGACTGGCAGCACTTGAAGAGCCACGCTTCCGAGAGCGAATCCAATCCGCACAACAACGTGAGAGCAGTCGCGAGAAGGGGCCAACGTCATTCGAATAGCATTGTGCTTCCATGCCAGCTTAGATCTAGGGCGTGCTTCTAAATCCAGTCCACAGCAGGAGGCGTGAGCACCTTGCACAAATACACAAAGCCGTTTGAACTGTATTTGACGGGTCCTTTCAATCTGCATCTCCCACGATATCTATCATCACTGTTATCAAATACATACAAATCTGAGTCTTATTTGATGGGTATTTGATAGGTCACTTGGCGGGAACAGCAATAAGCACTTTCCAGATACTGTACTCGCGGCAAATGGCCTGCGTGCGTGTAAGACCGCGCTCAGAATAGTCCCATGTTGCCCCAGCGGCGTGTGAATTTCGAGCATCAACAAGCGAGCCAACCACAACGTAAAAAACCGGAAAGCCCGAGCCTTCCGGTTTGATTGTGTCACAGGCTCACAGCGTTTTACTTCAGGAGAACCATGGATCACGTGGCCACCACCAGCCATTCCTCGGGCCACCGAAACTCCCCACAATTCTTGCTCCTCAGACGTTCTTTATACTGAACACGGTGTTTCCCCATGCCCAATCCGATACAACGCGCCTACAAGGTTTGTCCGAGGAAGAGTCCATCAGCCGCGATAGTTAAACAATGTTTCTTGTGACGATTTTGGCATATCGTTTGCCACCCGTTCCAAGTTGGATTGGAAAGCGAACTTCCGTTCACAATAGTCGACTGGCACAAAGCGGCTGCCGGTCACGTTTCAGATGGAGAGTCGGATGAACTTGTACTGCAAATCGCTGTTGAGCCTCGGTCTGCTTGTGGGGATGCTGGCTCCGGTTACTGTCGAAGCACGCCTGAGAACAGATTATCCCCAGTACTATGACACGATCTCGGATTACACAACATATCAGGGCGGTGATACCATCGAGAATGCGCCGTCCCTGACTTCGCCCTCCAAAGTGCGTGGCACCACCGTCGGATACGCAAACGACTATCAGATTCCCTGCCCGACCTGGACCTCGGAATCGGCGGACGTGGCCTACACGGTGGCCGTCACTGAGGCCGCCTTCTACACCTTTGATCTAAAGGGATCGCTTTTCGATACCCAGCTCTTTCTAGCAGATGCAGATGAGTATCTGCTCACCTGCGACTCTGACTTCCACGGCGGTGGGGATTCCTGCATTCGGGATTACTGGCTGGAGCCCGGGCAGTACTACCTGGTGATCGACGGCGGTTACTACGAAGACGGTGCGGAGGGGGAGTACTTCCTACACGTCTTTCACTACCCCGAACTCTCGCCCTACGACTGCGCAGGGCTGCCACAGGAGAACGAGCCCATCGTCACAGATCTCTACGGCTTTGACAACATCAACTCCGGCTTCAATGGGGAGTTCATGCCGATGGGAACAGAGATCTGCGGCGACTACTTCACCTTTGATCCGGAGTTCGGCTCATCCGAGCGTGATACAGACCATTACGAGTTCACCTTGACCCAGCAGGGCGTCATCACCGTCTCCGCCTACAGTACGCTGGATTACGTGATCGAGCTGGCCGCTGGTGTGTCCGAGAATGACGTGCTCGGCCATGACATGGGCCGCGGCGAGCTGAGTGTTACTAGTGAGTGCCTGCAGCCGGGCAGCTACATCATTGCGGTCGCACCTCAGCTTTTTACCGGCATCGAGACGCCCGTCGGCTATCACCTTTCCGTGTCAGTGGAAGACTGTCCCGCCGGTTGGTTCTGCGAGGACGTTCCCGTGCTGACCAGCGTGGACACAGAGGTAGAAGGCTGCAACTATCAGCGACTCAACCACGTCGGCAACCCGGCCGGCGATGCCATTTACGCGCTGCAGGTAGACGACCCCGTGGCGCTGACGATCGATCTGTGCAGTTGGATGGTTGAACACGACACCTACCTGCGCGTCTTCGACGGCTGCCCGGACACCGGAAACCAGATCGCCTTCAATGACGACGGGCCGCTTGGCTATTGCCCCGAGGCCTACACGGACATTCCGCCCTCGAAGATCGAGAATCTCCTGCTGGCTCCCGGGCTGTACTACATCGTGGTTGAGGGCAACGGCAGTAGCGAGGGTTGCTTCAGCCTGAATCTGGATTGGGGCACGCCCGATCCCTGCGACTATGGCACACCCATCAGCTGCGGCGATGTGGTCGGCGGGAGCACTGCGAACGCCGTCAACTGGTTTGGCCAGGCCTCGGGCGAGATGCTCTACACCCTCACACCTGATGAAAACATGTCTGCCTGGTTCAGTTTGTGTGACAGTGATCCGAACTTCGACACCTACCTGTCGCTGTATCACGGCTGTCCTTCCAATGGCGTGCTGCTGGACTACAATGACGACAGCTGCGGCATGCAGTCTTCCCTGTCGGCGAATCTGTGGGCAGGTGTGGAGTACTGGCTGGTGGTCGAAGGCTATGGCGTCAGCGAGGGAGACTATGTGCTCGAGGTGGGCGGCTGCACGGCCCTGAGTGTGTGTGATGCCGCCATCGAGCTGCACTGCGGCGACCAGATCACCGGTAGTACACACTACGATGCTGACTGGGGCGGCACGATCGCCCACGATGCGCCTTTCACCTACACGCCCGAGTTTGATGTCACGGCGACTTTCAGTCTGTGTCACGAGGGCACCAACTTCGACACGATTCTCAATCTTTACGAGGGCTGTGATACATCCGCAGAAAACTTGATTGCCAGCAACGACGACTTCTGTGATCAGCAGTCTGAGCTCGAAGTGGAGCTGACGGGTGGAACACAGTATCTGCTGCTGGTGACGGGTTTTGCCGTCAATGATATCCATTACTGGGGCGACTACGAGCTCAGCCTGAGCTGCGTCCATAATCCCTGCGACATCGGTGTTGCACTTGCTAGTGGCGATGTGGTCAGTGGTAGCACGGTGGGAGCGGCTAACTACTACGATACTCCCGCAGGTGATGTGCTCTACACGTATGCGCCACTGCTCAATGTGGAAGCCACCTTCAGCCTCTGCAGCCCGAACACCAACTTCGATACCCAGCTGGCGCTGTTTGATGGTTGCCCCGGCGAGGGTGGACAACTGATCGACCTGAACGACGACTACTGCAACAGCCAATCGCTGATTCAGCACAACTTGTGGGCTGGCCATAAATACTGGCTGGTAGTCAATGGCTACGACGCAGAGGACGAGGGCGACTTCGAGCTGAGCCTGACTTGCGAAAACCTAAGTGCCTGCGATTTTGGTGTGGAGATGAATTGCGGAGGCACCTATACCGGTACTACCGTGGGCGGTCCGAACTGGACTTTCCAGGATGCGGGTGATGACCTCTACACCTTCACTCCGGATCACGACATGCTTGCCGTGTTCAGCCTCTGCAATCCGGGCACGGACTACAACTCTTTCATGATCCTTTATGACGACTGTCCCACCAGTGGCGGCCACGCGCTTACCTTCAACAATGATTATTGCGGCGAGTATTCCATGATCGACCATGATCTGTCTGCAGGTGTGGAGTACTGGCTACTGGTGACGGGCTATCACGAAGCGGAGGGGAACTACGAGCTGACTGTCGGCTGTCACATTGACTACTGTGCTGATGCTCCCGTGATACACGTGGGCGAGGAAGCTACTGGAACCACTATCGGTAAGGAGAACATTCTGGGCAGCGAAGCTCCTGATGTCTTCTACGAGCTCGTTGTGGAAGAGGCGGGCGAGGTTATTGTCAGCCTTTGCGGAAGCAACTTCCGCTTCAACACGGACCTCTACATCTACGATGCCTGCCCGACAGAAGGCAACGTGATTGCCCACAACGACGATTTCTGTGGCACACACTCACAGATAACCACCGAGCTTGAGGCTGGCAACTACTGGATCTGGATCACGGGCGTGAACAGCAGCCTAGGCAACTACTCGCTGAGCGTCTCGGCACCAACTCCTCCCCCGGCGGTGCCGATGAACCTGAGTATCACTTCCGCTGTTCTGCCAAATGGTGAGGTGCTGGCCCAAGTCAGCTGGGATCCCGTGAGCACCGATGTGAATGGTGATCCTATTACCCTAAGTGGCTACAAGCTCTATGTGAGCGCGGATCCTTATGCCGAGAGCTATACGCTGGCCGAAACCTATGACGCGCTTACATCAGAGTGTGTCCTGCGCTTCAGCGACTATGGCCTGACAAACACTGGTTTCCTCTACGTGGTAGCAGTCGTTGATGACGAACGAGTCGTCGCCAGCTCTGTGCCCGAAGTGAGGTCCGTAATACAGCAGGAGTCGCTGCTCAAGTAGCGATTCAGTCGAGTGACACTAGAAAGCCCGACTCGTTGAGCCGGGCTTTTCTTTTCATCCGCGCCGCGAAGGTCAAATCAGAATGAAGCCGGAAGTCACGATGAAAGGTGTACAAGCTCCCTCTTGACAATTCAAGATCAAGCTATTATTCTCGACTTCCGAACGAAATCATTCGAGAATTCGAGTATGGCTATCGATCAGGATGTGCGCGCCCAAATCACCGTAGCGGCAACCCGCGTCTTCCAGCGCTGGGGCTACAAACGCGCCACCATGGAAGACATCGCCCAGGAAGCCGGCAAAGGCAAGGCTACGCTCTACTACTATTTCCGCAACAAGGAAGAGGTTTTCTCCTCTGTGCTAGAGGGCCAAATCGCCGAAGTGCGCGAGTTGCTGCGTCGGGAACTGGCCAAGGAAAGTGGTCCTGCAGAGAAGCTGAAGCGCTACTTCCAGCTGATGTACAGCGAGGCACGCCGCCGTGTCATGCTTTTCAACACCCTGCGCATGGACGCGCGCGAAGACCGCAACATTGTCTACACCTACCGTCTGCTCTTTGATCAGGACGAGATCCAGCTGGTGCGCGAGCTGATTGCCGACGGAATTGAACGAGGCATCTTCAAAACCTGCACGGCGCAGGAACAGAGCGACATCGCCTATATCATCTCTTCCAGCCTGCGCAGCCTTACCATCGATCTACTGATTTCGGATAGCGAAGACGACGATTCACGACGCATCATGGCAATTGGTGACCTGGTGGTACGCGGCTTGATGCCTTGATTTTTTTTGACTTGCTCTCGAACAAAAAACGGATTCATTCGAATAGACGAAAAGGAAAGTGCAATGTGCGGGATCCGAATCGCCACTCTTGGGCTCACCCTCGTGTGCCTGCTTGTACTGAGTAGCTGTCAGCCAGCTAGCGAAGCATCAGTCGACCCTCCGCGCAGCGTGCGCGTTAGCGTGCAGCAAGTGAAAGCCGTGCACTACACAAGTGAAATGAGCTACAGCGGAGTGGTGGACGCCGTTAGTAGCCAGCCTCAGGCTTTCGCCGTGCAGGGAATCGTGCAGGAAGTGCTGGTTGAGGAAGGCCAGCCGGTTCACGCCGGCCAGCTGCTGGCCAGGCTTGACGACAGCACTTTCCGTAACGCACTGCAGGCCGCGGAAGCCGCCCATGACCGCGCGCTGGACGCTGTATCACGGCTACGCCCGATTCACGAGCGCGGCAACCTGCCCGACATCGAAATGGTCAAGGTAGAATCGCAGCTCAGCCAGAGCGAGGCCGTGTGGCAACAAGCCCAGCAGAATCTCGCTGATTGTAGTCTTCACGCGCTCCGCGATGGCTACGTCGGTAGTCGCCGCCTCGAGGAAGGCAGCGGCGCCCTTCCTGGCATGGCCGTGCTGACCATTGTGCAGGTCGACAGTCTGAACGCGCGCATTGCCGTTCACGAGAGCGAGATCGATGAGTTGTCGCTTGGCATGATCGCTGACATTCGCATTCCCGCACTGTCCGGTGTAGCACGGCAGGGACGCGTACGCCAGATCGGTGTGGTGGCGGATGCCCTGTCACACACTTATCAGGTTGAGCTACGCATGGCGAACCCCGAGCAGCGCGTGCGGCCGGGCATGCTCTGCGAGGTTCTGCTCCATCGTCCCGCCCAATCGCTGGTCCAAATCCCCGTGCAAGCCATGGTGCTGGACGACGCTGGAAATTCCTGGGTGTACGTGATACACAACGGGGTGGCTCAGCGCCGCAATGTGACACGGGGCCCTCTCTTGCGTGATAACCTGGCCGTTCTAGAAGGCTTGGACACTGGCGAGCAGGTGGTTACTGGCGGAATGCACATGCTCTACGACGGCGCGCGTGTTACACTAATCAGCACGGGGAGCGAACACTAATGAGACTGCCCTGGCTTGATTCACTGATTGCCTGGGCCATGCGCAGGCGACAGATCATTCTGACCCTTTGCGCTCTGTGCATGCTCTTTGGCATCTACGCCTTGCTGGTGATGCCGCGCCAGGAGTTTCCCGAGCTCGTCGTGCGCGAAGGTCTGGTGGTCGGCGTGTATCCCGGTGCTACATCAGCAGAAGTCGAAGAGCAACTGACCCGCAAGGTGGAGGAATTCCTCTTCTCCTTTGAACAGGTCAACCGCGATGAGACCTGGTCGATCTCTCAGGAAGGCCGCATGTACCTTTTTGTCGAGTTGCGCGACAACGTGAAGGATGTGGACGCCTTTTGGCTGGACGTGAGACACGGCTTGAATGAGTTGAAAATGGGCTTGCCAAGGGGCGTATTGGCGCTTATCGCTAACAACAAGTTTGGTGATGCGGCAGCCCTGGTGATGGCTCTGCACGCCCCCGGTCGCGGCCAGCGGGAGTTGAAGGAGTACCTGGACTTGTTGGAAGACCACCTTCGTGAACTCCCGGCACTCTCGACACTCAAACATATGGGACTGCAGCAGGAACAGATCAGCATCTACCTGGACAACGAGAAGCTGACGTATTACGGCATCAGCCCCGTGGCACTGCTGGCGGCGCTTCGTCTGGAAGGCGAAGTGAGCTACGCCGGTGATCTTGAGCTGGGCGCTGCGGAGTTACCGATTCATCTTCCTGCGCGCTTCGACAGCGAAAGCGACATCGCCAATCAGATCGTCTACACAGATCCTCGCGGTATTGCTGTGCGTCTGAAGGATGTGGCTCGTGTATCACGCGAATACGAGGATGTGGACTCCTACGTGCAGATTGACGGTGAGCCCTGTCTGATCCTGACACTGGAGATGAATCAGGGCAACAATATCGTCCAGTTCGGCAAAGAGGTGGACCGAGTGCTCGCGGAAGTGAGACAACAGTTGCCGCCCGATGTGGAAGTGGACACCATCGCCGACATGCCGCTTGCTGTGGACAACTCGGTCAGTGGCTTCCTTCACGAATTCCTGATTGCCGTCATCGCTGTTGTGCTTGTGACCATGCTTCTACTCCCTCTGCGCGTCGCCTCTATTGCGGCACTGACCATCCCGATCACTGTGCTGATCTCCATCGGGTTGCTGAACGCGGTGGGTATTGAATTGCACACCGTATCCCTCGCCGCGCTGATTGTCGTGCTGGGCATGGTAGTGGACAACACCATTGTCGTGGTGGACAATTATGTCGAGCAGCTGGATCAAGGTGTGTCACCGCGCGAGGCAGCCAGTCGCAGCGTAAGCGAAGTCTTCATTCCCGTGATCAGCGCTACTCTGGCCATCATAGCAGCCTTTCTGCCGATGAGCTACCTGATGACCGGCATTGCTGGCGATTTCACCCAACCTTTCCCGACCACCATTGCCATCACTCTGATTGTGTCACTGCTGGTGGCCACGTTCCTGGTTCCGATCATGACCTACGCCATGATCAAGCGCGGTTTGAAACACGGTGATACAAAGTCAAGACGTCCAAGCATGCTGGATCACATGCAGATCCTCTATGATCGCTTGCTCGGGCAGGCCTTTCGCCACAAGGCCGTGGTGGTACTCTTCGCGCTGGGCATGTTGGTACTGACGCTAATACTGGGCTCTGGCTTGGATAATCAGTTCGGCCCCAAAATGGACCGCAACCAGTTCGCAGTGGAAATCTACCTGGCCAACGGCAGCTCGCTGGATCGCACGGCCCAGGCCGCCGACAGCCTGCAGAACCTGTTGTTGACCGACGCTCGTGTGACACACGTGACCGCCTTTGTCGGCACCAGTTCTCCTCGCTTCCACACGCTCTACGCACCGCAAGTGCCCGGCTCAAACTACGCTCAGTTGATTGTCAACACAGCAGACGATGATGCGACTGTTGAGCTGGTACAGGAGTACGCGGACAGCTATCAGTCGCCTATTCCGGAGGCAACCTGCCGCTTCCGGCGCATCTTCTTCGGTGTGGCAAAATCTCCCGTTGAAGTCCGTCTCACAGGCAAGGACTTACCCGTGATGCACCAAACGGCTGAAGAGATCAAATCTCGCCTGCGCGCCATTGAGGGCGTGGGTTGGGTGCGCGATGACTTTGGCATGCAGCTTCACGGCCTGAGGCTTGTGGTGAATGAAGACGAAGCCAACCGCCTGGGCATTAGCAAATCGGCGATTGCCTACACCGTTGCAGCCGCTACAGAGGGTCTGCCGCTGGCCACCGTCTGGGAAGGCGACTATCCTGTGGGCGTTAGGCTGAAGCAGCTGGATAGCGAAGTGCAGAATAGCGATGATCTGCTCAACATCTATGTCAACTCCTGGCTGGGTAGTCGCTCAGCACGCGTTCGCAATCTGACTACGCTGCAGCCTGACGCTAGCGAAGGGCACATCATGCATCGCAACGGAGTGCGCTGTATCACGGTGTCCGCTGACCTGACCCAACAAGGACGCTCACACCGCGTGATGCACGAGCTGGCTCCTCAGTTGGCGGCTATGCAACTGCCCCCCGGGATCAGCCTGTCCTACGGTGGCGATTTCAAGGACTCACAAGACAACTACATCCCGCTCGCCAAATCACTAGCCGTCAGTGTGGCGGTCATCTTCTTCATCCTGCTCTTCCAATTTTCCACGATTCGTCTGGCAATGCTGGTAATGAGCATTATACCCCTCTGTCTCTTTGGCGCCGTTATCGGTCTGATCAGCATGGGCTATCCCTTCAGCCTAACGGCTTTCATCGGTGTGATCAGTCTGGTGGGAATGGTGATCCGCAACGGCATCATCTACATGGATTACGCTGAACATCTACGTACACGGCAGGGGATGACTCTTGAGGAGGCGGCAATGGCAGCCGGTCGTCGTCGTATGCGTCCCATCTTCCTGACCGCCTCAGCAGCCGCTGTCGGCGTGATACCCATGATCGTCAGTCGCTCGCCCCTTTGGGGGCCACTGGGCACGGTGGTCTGTTTCGGTCTACTGCTGACCATGCTTCTGACTCTGGTAGTACTGCCTGTACTCTACTCACTACTGGGTCCAGGCAGGTCAAAGGATTCATCCCACGTATCACATGTCGCCGGTCTGTTTCTTCTACTCCTCATGACAGCGTCCGTGACACATCCCGCACAGGCACAGACTCGGCTTACACTTCAGGATTGCCAGGCTCTCGCACTACAGCACAATGCCGAGTACTTGAATGCTCAGGAAGAACTGAAAGCGGCTCGTGAAGTACGCGGCGAAGCCCGCACACACTATTTCCCAAGCGCTAGCGCCAGTATCCTTGCCATGCGTGCCAAAGATCCGATGATTGAGATCGAGATGGAGGGCGGCAACCTTCCTGTCTACGACGGTAATCCGGCCAACATTGCCTCAGCAAGCCAGTATGCCTACTTCCCCGGTGTTGAACTGGGCATGCTGGACGAACTCAGCCTGGGAAGTGTCACGGTGACACAACCGCTGTTCGCCGGGGGCCGCATAATCAATGGCAACCGTCTGGCACAAGTCGGCGTAGAGGTCCGGGAGCAGCAACTCGCGCTGAAGCACGAAGAGATGCATGTTGATGTGGAAGCGCGCTATTGTCAGCTCATCGCTCTGGATCAGCAGCTATCTACTCTTGATGCTTACGAACAGATGCTTCTGGAACTTGAAGCGCAAGTGACAGACGCCTACCAGGGCGGACTTGTGTTGCGCAATGATCTGCTGAAAGTCCAGTTGGAGCGCGGGCGCGTACAGGTCAATAAAACCCGGTTGCGGAATGGAAGGCATTTGGCGCAGATGGCCTTCTGTCAATTCCTTGGCCTGGAGCGTGACACAGACATTGAGCTGCAGCCCCTTTCCTTCAGCCAAGGTGGTGATACACTGCAGAAAGTGGATCACGCACTTGCACTGACAACACGACACGAAACCTTGCTGCTTGCGTATGCTTCACGCGCTGCTGAGCTGAATCAAACGCTGGCGTTGGGCGAATGCCTTCCCACCCTGGCTATCGGGGTAACCGTCTATCGTATGACACTGGACGACAAGGAGGCTGAGAACAACGCACTCGGCTTCCTTAGCCTTAGCGTGCCCCTGACGGATTGGTGGGGTGGATCGCACAAAATCGCAGCAGAGCGCGGCCATCGTCGCATTGCAGAGACAAATCAGGCCGACAAGGCCGAGCTGATGCTTGTGCAGATGGACAAGTGCTGGCTGGAGTACTGCGTAACCTGTGACCAGCTGGAGTTGATGAATCACAACCTGGAGCTGGCGCAGCAAGACGCATCGGTCAGTGAGGATAGTTACCAGAACGGAGTAATCAGCATGTCGGAGTTGCTGGAGGCTCGCGCCGGAGTCCTGAAGGCACAGAGCGAGTTGATCGATGCGCGCATTGAGCTACGCATGGCCTCCCTTCGCTATCTGCAGGCAACGGGCCAGCTCCGACCGTAGCATTGCCCACCTCTTCCCTCTCTCTACCCGGCTCCTTTCCAAATGGATGGGAGCCGGTTTCGCCTAGAGTCGTACGGTTGCACAGCCGGTATCTACATGCGTCTGCAGCGGGGTGCAGCATGAGCAGGATGCGGTACCCGCAAGCGACGGATGGAGGTCCAGCCTTACCAGACCACCTTGTGATACAGAGGTAGAGCCACAGCAAGCATCCTGGGCATCGAAGCCGATTGTTCGCTCGCCAAATGCTATCATCCCGTCCACCGAGGCGGTCGCAGGTTGCGCAACCGCTGGCTGCGCTGCTGCAGCAATGGAAACCCAGTCCGCGGGCCCAGCCTCGCCGGAAAGCCAGAACAGGTTGGAATCACTTCCGCCGATCACAAGGATCAACGCGATCAAGTACAATCTATTCTTGCGTGACATTGCGCCCCCTTTTGTCCGCAAGGAACCTTTTTGACGGAGTTGAATATGCACTCGTTTTATTTCTCAATCAATAGATTATTTGCCATGCCTAACTTTGGTTTTCATCGTGCCCTCCTTCTGCTGCTGCCGCTGACACTACTCTCCTGCGGGGGTCCCGGACAGAATTCGCAACTGCCGCAAGTCAGCGCCAGCACGACCTTCATCGGAGACCTTGTAACCCGCATTGGTGGCCCGGACGTTGATCTACAAGTACTGCTCCCGCGCGAAAGCGACCCGCACGCCTATCAGCCGACGCCCGGTGAGATGGCACGCCTGCATCAGTCCCGCCTGCTTCTCTTGAATGGTCTGGGCCTGGAGTCCTTTTTGGAACCCATCCTATCGGGACTTCCCGTCGAGCAGCGCCGTATTGAACTCAGCGAAGGCCTCGCCGTCCCCGAACTTGGCGAAGACCACAAGTCTGGCACGCACGAGGACGAGCACAGTCATCACACAGAGACGGTGCATCACGACGAGCATATGCATCACAACCACAGCGGCGACCCTCACGCCTGGCTGGATCCACTTGCCGTGCATCACTGGAACACGCGCATCTGCGAAGAGCTGCAGCGGCTCGTTCCCGACAAGGCTGAAGAGATCGGCACGCGCGCCTCAGCAATGGGCGACAGCCTGCTTGCACTGGATGCCTGGATCCGCGAGCGTGTATCACACATACCACCTGCCCGACGATTGCTGGTCGGTGACCACATGGTCTTCGGCTGGTTCGCTAGGCGCTACGGATTCACCCAGGTGGGAAGTATGATACAGGGGTTTTCCAGCCTCAGCAGCCCCAACGCGCGGGATTTGGCCGCGCTTGAGGTGCAGTTGCGCGCGGAGCACATTCCCGCCGTCTTCCTGAGTCGCCAGGCAAATCCTGCGCTGGGACGCCAACTCCACGAGGACACCGGTATCACGATCGTGCCGCTGTCACTGGGATCGTTGGAGAAGAAAGGCAGCACAGGTGACAACTACCTGGGCTTCATGCGCAATGCGGTCAACGCCATCTGCGAGGCGCTTAAATGAAGCTGCTGCAATTCAGGCGCGACGCAGAGCACCAGGCCGAGCCAGTTGTGATACGCAATGCCAGCGTGAGCTTTGACGAAACGACCGTGTTACACGAGTTCAGTCTGCGCATTCAAAACGGTGAAATGGTCGGCATTATCGGTCCCAATGGCGCAGGCAAGACAACACTACTGCGCCTGATTGCTGGATTGCTGAAGCAGCGTAGTGGTGAAATTGCCGTTTTCGGACGTCCGCCCGTTGGCCACCGCTGCATCAGCTACGTACCGCAGCGATCCACCATCGACTGGCACTTTCCGGTAACCGCCCTGGATCTGGTGCTGATGGGACGTGTGCCCAGGCTTGGACTGCTGCACCGCCCTACGGCGCACGATCGCCAACTCGCCCTAGAGGCGCTGGAATCAGTGCAACTTGCCCATGTATCACACCGTCACATCGGTGAGCTTTCTGGTGGGCAACAGCAGCGCGTTTTCATCGCACGAGCACTAGCACAGGAGGCGCACCTGCTCTTGCTCGACGAGCCGCTCACAGGCCTGGACAGTCAGGCGCAATCCGACATCTTTCAGTTGCTCGAGGATCTGCACCAGGATTGTGTCACGGTGCTGATGAGCCTGCACGACCTGGGTCAAGCCAGCCGCCATTTCCAGCGCATTCTGTTGCTCAAGGGCGGACTGGTAGCCGATGGTACTCCTGCTGAAGTGCTGACTCACGACCATTTGACCACAGCCTACGGGCGGCACTTGCATTTGGACAAGCGCTGTGCCGTAACCGACTCGGGCTGCAGCGGGAGGTGCAATTGATGCATTGGCTTCTGGAACCTTTGCAATACGGCTTCATGCTGCGTGGACTTGCTGCGGCCCTGACCGTTGGCTTAACCTGCGCTATTATTGGTTGTTTCGTCGTGTTACGCGGCATGGCCTTCTACGGAGACGCCCTTGCTCATGCCATCCTGCCCGGCGTTGCCATCGGCTATCTGCTGGGACACGGCGACCGGCGACCGCTCTTCTGGTGGGGTATGGCCGCCGCGCTGCTCAGCGCTTTCGGCATTGGCACCCTCAGTCGGCGTACGCGCATCAAACAGGACACGGCCATTGGTGTGACCTTCGCCGCCATGTTCGCTCTGGGCATCGCGCTCATTTCCACAGTGCGCGACTATAGTCTGGATCTGACGCATTTCCTTTTTGGCGATGTGCTCAGCGTGGGCGGCAGCGACCTCCTGCTAATCGTGCTTTTCAGCCTGCTGGTAATCGCGCTGGTCTTCCTCTTCTACAAGGAATTCCTGCTGCTCTCCTTTGACCCCGTCTACGCACGTACGGTGCGCCTGCCCTGGCGACTGCTGGATACACTGCTGCTGGCACTGATCGCCTTGACCATCATGGTATCGTTGCAAACGGTGGGCATTGCGCTGATGGTAGCCATGCTTGTAACACCTGCGGCTGGTGCCTGGCTGTTGTGTTCGCGCCTGCCAACGATGATGTTGCTTTCGGGGGTGCTGGCGGCCGTTTCCAGCATCTGCGGCCTCTATCTTTCGTATTACGCGGGAATCGCCAGCGGCCCGAGCATTGTGCTAGTGGCTACCGCTGGCTTCGGTCTGTGCTGGCTGCTGGCTACGCTTAGACGCCGCGGGATCGCAACACGGGTAAAGAAAAACCCCGCCTGAGCGGGGCCCTTCCAGAGACTCTTCCGTCTACTTCAATAGATATCGTTCGATGAACCGCGCAGGATCTCGATCGTGTCTTCATCATCGCGAATAATGATGCGGCTATCGCCATCGGTCTCAATGTTCAGGTCTTCCAGTTCTTCAAGGCACTCAAGTCCTTCCAGACCTTCCAGGCGATCAAACACCTGCCAGCCGTTGTCGAAGAAGTTCCAACCGGCTTCCTCAAAGTCAAAGTTCGTTTCGGTGTTAATGGTGTGAATTCCGTCCTCGTCTTCGATACGAATGATCATGGCACCGTGGTCTTCACCCTTGTTGCGCTCGCCCAAGGTGAGCTTGATCGTGCGCTCTTTCTTCTCGCGAATCACGTGCAGCGTAACTTCGTCACCAACCTCTTTCTTGCCCAGGTATTTGTGCAGATCCTTGACACTGTGGACGTCCTCCTCGTCGATGCCAACCAGCAGATCCCCCACCTCCAACTTGGCTGACTCTGCGGGTGAATTCTCGGCAATGCCTGAGATGAGAATGCCGTAGCCGTCCTTGTGTCCAAAGAATTTGGCCAGCTCATCGGTCACCTCTTCCAGATAGATGCCGATGTAGGGGCGATTTTCCTGCGTGAAGGACATTCCCTCAGGCAGCGTCCAGCTACTCGACTTGGTCTTGCGCTCCGTCAGCGTCACCTTGATGTGCTTCTCCTTGCCCTTGCGGACGACCAGCAAATCGACCTCCGTGCCCGGCTGCTGGCGCTTCATCAGTGTCGTCAGCCGCTCAACGGAGTGAATCGGAGTGTCATCCACTTTCTGAAGGATATCGCCAACCTCAACACCGGCCGCCATTGCGCCACCATCCTCAACCAACTCTACAATCAGAATGCCGGGCTCTTCGTAATCGAGCGCCGTGCGCATTGCGTCAGACAAATCCTTGGGATAGATGCCGATGAGCGCGCCCTTCGCCAAGGCCAGCGCGGGAATCAGTAGCAGTGCGGCAAGCAGGCAGACGCTCGTCCGCCGAAGTGCAGTAGCCTGTTTCATGGGAAACCTCCGTTTATGGCAAAAAGAGCTAAACCGGAAGGCCGAGGGGGAGGTTTCTCGAAAAGTGCCCTCAAATGAAAAAGAGCCGACTTGCGCCGGCTCTTTGATGTTCATAGTGTCAACGCAAGAGCGTCACCCGCCGCACCTCCTGCCTGTCTCCGCAGGAGAGACGCAGCAGATAGATTCCGCTGGCCAGACCCTCGCCATCGAGCATGACGTTGTGGCTACCCGCAGGCATCTGAGCATTGATCAGCTGGGTTACTTCCTGCCCCAACAGGTTGTACAAGGACAGCTTCACCGGTCCCGCATCGGGCAATTGGAAGCTGACGCGCGCTGTGGGATTGAAGGGATTGGGCCACACGCCCTCAATCCGAAAAGTCAGTGCTTGTAGCGATGGCGGAACATCTACTACCCAACCCGAGCTGATCAGAATGGCTGTGCCGTCATCCAACTCACTCAAATTATCGATGAGCTCCCCGTTGTAACACAGATTGAGTCCATCGCTCATGCTCTCGTTCTGGAAGCCAACGGAGGACCAGGTAAGGTCGCGCACGTGCTGGTACTGAAAGAGAATGGCCGAATCACCGTTGGTCGTTGGATAGCGATCCGCATCGTAAACGACCGCCTGGAAGGTCGCGTCGTAGTACTCCCCCTCTTCCGAAACGCCCTCCAGGCCATGGAAGCTGATCACCACCCGGTCTTCCTCCTCGTCGATGTCGCAGTAGATATCCACATCCTCGAACCAGGTAAACCACCCCGCCAGAATGTTGACCTGGTTTGGGGTTCCATTGTTGTCGGCCATGGGCGAAAGGTCCATCCAGTAGGTAGGCTCCTGACCGAAGTTGAAAACGCCGAAGTTGCTAATGGTGAGAAAATCGAACTCCTCGCCGAACCAGACCAATCGTAGAGGATCCGTCGGCATATACCTGTAATAGACGTTGCTGAAGTCCAGACGGTTTTCGGGTGTGGCAACGTCAACCCAGCTGTAAGCCACACTGCCGATGTCCGCCTCCTCACGGGCCGCATGGCCGTAGCCATCGGGTCCCGAAACCGGATTCCCCAGGTGGACAACAACCTGAGTGGTGTCGGAGATCGCCCAGTTGGGCGTTGTCGCCTGATCACTGGCGGCAACAAAGACGGCAAACTCATCCCCGACTGCACGCGCAGGTAACGTTACCTCGTACCTCTGATACTCCGCGCTCCAGCTCATCGGACTAGCTGTATCACCGCCATCTTCCAGAACGTGCAGAATGACCTCGTCCACACCCGAAGGATCAAAGGCAAAACAGTGGAAGAGAATCGGGTAGTCGCACTGAACCAGCTGTGGCGGAAGGAAATGTAGAATGGGCGGCATGGTCTCGTTAACCAGACGCTCACCCCTGTCCGTGCTGAAGCAGACGGCCTTGGCGGCGTACATGTCAAAGACGCTCTCTCCGTTGATGTTGTAGTTGCTCAGGTTGAATCCGCTCTGATTATCCGGGCTTTCGATGCCGACACTGCAGTAAGGGAAGTCGGTGGAGTTCTCCTGCTCGTTGTTCCAGGTGTTCCACTGCATCACGATATCGCCATCGCCGCTCTGAGTTTCGTGATACGCAGGATCATGCAGCAGCACCTGGAATGTGTTACGGTTTGAACTTCCACCGTTGAAGCTCATCTCGTGCCACTCGACAACAAAGATGTGATCCACCAGATCATGGAAAGTGTAGACGCCTCCGCCGTCGGCTGTCAGCAGATCATCCCAGAAGGGTGCCACCATGCCGTGGGGGCCGGTTGCCGAGGGAAGCCGGTGGTTGCGGTAGTGAGGATCAAACTCCGCGCCCGTGCCAAAGGCGATGAAGCCGTTTGTACACACGACCACACTGCTGTAGCTCTGCCCGTAATACACAAAGTCGAAGGGGAGCTCGATGCGCAGGGCTTCATCATCTTGATCCACCAGATCGCTGATAGGCAGCTGCGTGCCGATCTCCGCAATCTCGCGCCAATCGAAAATGGGAGATTTGGTGTTGTTGTCCAGATCCTCGTAGAGGTAATAGCCGTAGGCATCTGGGCCACCGGGGGCGAGAGTGGTTGGTGTACCCACCGCAAAGCGATGCTCCAGATCCCCGGCAGGACCGTTGCTGCAACTCCAGTGGCATTGCAGCTCCAAGACGCAGCCATCAAATGCTGCTGCACTTAGGCTGATCGTCGCGTGAATGTCGGCACTCTGCCCGACGCCAAGTGAAACCGCACCCTCCGGCTGTGATACGACACTCAGCATTGGATCAGTACTGCTCAGCTCGAAGCGCAGTCCTTCGGCATCCAGATGGCCGGTATTGGTGTAGCGGAGCTTCAGCTCAATATCCATGGCCGGATCAAGCACTTCGGCATCATTAAACCGGGCTTCCACCAGGTCGAGCACGGGAGCAACCACGGAAAGGCCAAGCCCGTCGGCGCGCTCAAAGCCGTTGGCGCCAAGTGTCACGGGAATCTGTAACACTCCGCCGTCCACCAGTGTGGCAACAGGCACAAGCGTAATTGGATCACCAGCCAGCTCTTCCCCGGGAGCCAACCCGACCAGCGAGCTCAGACTGTCAGATAGGAAAAAGCTGTTTCCTTCGGTGTTGAATTGCAGCGAGATCGCGTTCAGCTCTGTGCTACCTCCATTTCGAAGTTGCGGGGAGACGGTGTTCGGTACTCCGGGAATCAGGGCATCGGGGGCAGCACCCACTAGCACCAGCATGGAACTCGCCTCACCCAACGGCAGCAGCATCTGCTCCGGAAAGAAGTTGCGCGCGCTCGCAGTGACCAGGATTTCACCAGGCACTGCTCCGACAAGAGACAGCCGTGATACACCTGCAGCATTGGTGAGTGCGCGTTCCTGCAGATGTCCTGCCTGATAGGCACAAACCGTCACTCCCTCCAGCGGATCACCGTTTTCGTCCGCAACCCGGAATGTCAACAAGGCTTGCCCGAAGGGGATCTCGCTTCCTTCCGCGCAGCTCAGAGTCAAAGCCTGCGGAGGCCCATTCCAATCCTCCAGACCTGGGTCGCCCATCAGATTCGCGCGATTGGAAAAGGCTATCGCGTTAATATCGCCCTCGGGGAGGGTAGCCCAGAGATTGTATTTGCCACGGAACACGGCGGGTCCTATGGGAAGCTGCAGATCGTGAATGCCGCTGTAATAGCCGGCGACCACAGCATTATTATACGCCGTGTGAGTAGCCGAGGTCGCAAAACCCATGGCGGCAACCGCTCCGCGTGGATTGTCAATGGTGCCCTTTCGCAGAAAGGCTTCGGTGGTGGAAAGATTACCGTTGAAATCGCCGGTCGAGCACGTGAAGATACAGGCCACCGGGCAGCGTCCGCTGTTGGTAAAATTCGCGTCGTTGTTGACAAAACTCGTCGTGACACCGTTCATGTCAATCCAGCCGCGATAGCAGTACTGCGAGATTCCCTCATTAAAGCGCGCGTTGACCCAGGAAGCACTGCTGTGATACCAAAGTGTATCTACACGCATGTAGCCAGCATCCCGGAATCGCTGTGCAATACTGCGGCAAAGATGCACCATGGAAACCGCATCGTATCCGGTAGACAGCGCCGCCCTCGCCAGCCAGTCTTCTCCCGCAGCGAGGGGCGTTTTCTCGTAGAGCATGATTTTAGTCAGTACCGACGCCAACTGGGCCTGATTGCTGACGGAAATGCGTCCAACGGCCACATCACCCAGGATGTCGTCGCCCTCAAGCCGCGAATAGCCATGATCCTGCTCACCATCGTACTGGGTGTCACGGGCAGGAAGATGAAAGTCTGCGTCACCGTCCGGATCACCAATCAGCATTACGAAATCCGGCGGGTACTCGTCGTTGTAGTAACTGTTGCGGATGGCACTGTAGATATTGTCTGCATTCAGTGTGCCGATCTGCTCTTCATCATAGACATGTACTACGTGCCCACGGCTGCGCTTCCACTCGATGAACTGCTGCATCAGGCTGTTTGTCAAAGCACCGCTGTGGCCGATGATCAGATAGGTGCCCGGTAATGCTGGACGATCAAAGATTGAGCTCAGCGTTCCGTCCTCGTGCGCCAACGGGACATCCAGCAATGCGTTCGCGAGATGCTCCAACGGCCCGTTATGGCGGGGAAGTTCGAATCGAAGCTCGTTGGTTCCGGCTCCGGATTCAGGTTGTATCACCAGATCCAGCTCGTGTGACACGAGAAGCTCACCATTTTCGGGATTCCAGCGACAGGGGTACCAGGTCAGTTTTGCCATACGCCGATTGCGCACAATGACTGGCTCTCCAAGAATCACATCCTGCTGAGACCATAAAGTGCTGCCTGTGTAGGCGCTCTCATCCAGAACAAAAGGAAGAGGACCGCTACTGCGCTCGTCGCTCACCCGTTCCTGTTCGGGAATCAGCGCAGGTGCCCGCAGGATTTCCGTGCCCGAAAGAGAGTAGTTGCAGGAAAACCTGCCCGTGGGCGGAAGCTCGATCAGTCGTGTGATCCAGGGAAGCGAAGGTGCTCCGGCGGTGCCTGGTAGCGATGGTGTGTCACAGCGTAGCTCCTGCCACTGGCGGCCAGCCAGACTCACATCGACAAGCTCCACGGCACCAAAATGCACTTGCACCGAAATGTGCGACTCACTCTCCGTCGCTACCGCAGCAATTGCTCGCGCAGCGCCAGTCAACAGTAAGCCAAGAACTACCGCCTTCCACATGGCTCCTCCCCAAAACACAGCCCGACCCGGAGCGAACTCCGGGCCGGTTGTTTCTTCTGTCTTGTCCCTGTGCCGTCTTGTCTCTGATTCGTGCTACACGAGTCGCGCATTATCAACGCAACAGCGTGATACGCCTTACTTCCTGCTGGCTGCCATTGGAGAGACGCAGCAGATAGATTCCGCTGGCCAGACCCTCGCCATCAAGCATGACGCTGTGTGATCCGGCCGCCATCGGAGCCGACATCAACTGTGACACCTCCTGCCCAAGCAGATTGTAAAGCACAAGTTCCACTTGACCGGCAACCGGCAATTGGAAGCTGACGCGCGCTGTGGGATTGAAAGGATTCGGCCATACACTGTCCAGTTGGAACACCAGCGGCTGCAAGGTCTGTGGAACCTCTGTGGCCCATCCCGAGCTGATCAAAAGCGCCGTGGCATCGCTGAGATCCGAAAGGTCCTCAATATATCCGCCGTTCCAGTACAAGTTGAGTCCATCTGTGGTATTGCCGTCCTGGAAGCCAATGGAATGGTCCGATACCAGGTCGCCGATTTCGCGGTACTGGAAGAGAATAGCTGAGTCGCCATTGGTCGTGGGATGCTGTTCGGCATCGTAAATGATAGCCTGGAAGGAGGCCGTATAGTACTGGCCTTCGTCGTTCCAACCCGTCATGTTCTCCCAGGAGAGGATCAGCCGGCCACCAATCTCATCTACCCACAAGTAGATCTCGGGTTCTTCGTACCACTCATACCAGGTGGCATTGACGTTGACCTGATTGGCTATTCCATGGCCTGCGGCCATGGGCGAGGTGTCGATCCACTCTGGGTATACATTTCCGAAATAGAATGCACCGAATACACTAAGCGTGATTTCGTCAAAGTCTTCGCCAAACCAAACGAGATTGAGTGTGCTGACTTCACGGTTGACAAACCAGCTGTAGTTAAAATCGACACTCACACCGAAGTTGCTGATGTCCACCCAGTTGTAGGCGCTGCCACCGACGTCCATGGCTTCCATTGCCAGGTGTCCATACCCGTCCGGCCCCGAAGGCGGATATCCTGCCGAAACCACCACATGTGTTGTATCGGTGTAGGCTGTATTGGGAATCTCCGCTCCATCAGTGGCCTCAACGAAGACGTCGAAATCATCGCCCAGATCACGCGCAGGTAGCGTGTACTCATAACGTGAGGCGGCGACATTGTAGTGCATCACATTGCTGGCATCGCCACTGCTGTCAAGGACGTGCAGAATAACCCCACTCACTCCGGATGGATCCACCGCCGTGCAGTGATACAAAGTAGGCGTGTCGACACGCGTTATTCCAATCGGGGCAAAACTGACGATGGGCGGATTGGTCTCATTGGTCATTCGATCACCACGGTCCGTGCTGAAGCAGATGGCCTTACCCGCATACATGCCGTAGATAGTCGGCGCTTCAATACCGTAGTTGCTGAGGCTAAGTCCGCTCAAGTTGTCCAGGCTTTCTATTCCAACGCTGCAGTAGGGGAAATCGGTGAAGTTGCTCTGGCTGTTGTCCCACGTGCTCCATTGCATCACGAAATCGCCATCACCGCTCTCCGTGGTGTGATACGCCGGATCGAGTAGCAGCAGCTCAAATGTATTACGACCACCGCTGCCATTGCTATTCATATTGTTCCACTGAACGATGAAGACATGATCCGTCACGTCATAGTAGGTGAATATGCCGCCGCCGCTGATCGTCTGAAGATCATCCCAGAAGGGCGCGATCATTCCATTGGGTCCCGTAGCTGAGGGCAGAGCGTGATTGCGGTAATGCGGATCATTTTCTGCGCCTTCGCCGAAGGCGATGTACCCATTTGTGCACACGGCTACGCTGCTGTAGGATTCGCCGTAATACACAAACTCAAAGGGCAGTGTGACACGCATCGACTGGTCATCCTCATCCGATGTATCACTTATAGGAAGCTGAGTTCCAATGATGGAAATCTCCCGCCAGTCGTACACGGGAGACTTGGTGTTGTTGTCCATATCCTCATATGCATAATAGCCATAGTCGTCGGGACCGGTAGGCGACATTCCCTGCGGCATTCCTACATAGAACACATGAGTGACACTTCCGCTCGGCCCATTGCTGCACTCCCAATCGCACGTGATACGCAATGGTGCGCCATCGAAAATGGTTCCCTCCAGATCGATGGCAGAATGGTACCAGGCGCTGACTCCCTGCGACAGTGATACCGGCCCATCGGGTTGGCCAATGAATGTCACAGCGGGATCGTCGCAACTGAGGGTAAGGCTCAAGCCCTGCGCGTCCAGATGCCCGGTGTTGGTGTAGCTGAACTGCACATCGATGTTCTCGCCCGGTTGTAAAATCTCGGCATCGTTGAAAAGCGCTGCGCCCAATTCCAAACGTGGTGCATGAGTCATCAAGCGCAGACAATCCGTGCGTGATCCAGCATCAGTGCTAAGCTCAACGGGAATATCGACGATCTGATAATCTCCAAGACCGGCAACCGGTGACACAAGTATCACGTCACCCGTGGCCTCCTGCGAAGGTGTCAGGGTTCCAATGGACGAAGTGCTGTCGGATAGCGTGTACGTATCACCAAGAGTAGCGAACTGTAGCTCAATGCCTGTGAGGTCCGTGCTGCCTCCATTACGAAGCAGGGGTGCAACCGGACTCACCGCGCCGGGGATGCAGTACTCGGGGTCTGCACCCGTGAGCGCAAGCATTGATGTGCTCTCTGCCAGCTGCAGCACAAGGGTCTGCGGAATCAGATTCCGTCCGCTGGCAGTTGCCGTGAACGATCCGGCCTCTGCGCCTGCAATAGAAAGGCGTGCAATGCCATCCGGGCCGGTCAGAGCTCGTTCCTGCAGATCGCCAGACTGATACACACAGACGACGGCCCCCTCCACATCGGTACCCAACTCGTTTTGCACATGGAAGGTCAACAAGGCCTGGCCGTAGGAAATCGTCGTTCCCTCCTCGCAGCTTAGGCTCAGCGAGGTTGGCAAACCGTTCCAGTCGTCCAGCCCGGGATCACCCATCAAATTGGCACGATTAGAGAAAGCGCGAGCATTCGTGTCGCCCTCGGGAAGTGTCGCCCACAGGTTGTACTTGCCGCGGAACATCGCCGGCCCAATGGGAAGATGCAGATCGTGAATGCCGCTGTAATAGCCGGCAACGACTGCATTGTTGTAGGCCGTGTGCGTCGCCGACGTTGAAAAGCCCATCGCGGCGACCGCGCCTCGCGGGTTGTCGATGGATCCCTTGCGCAAAAAGGCTTCGGTCGTGGAATAGCCACCGTTGTAATCGCCAGTGGCACAGGTAAAGATGCAGGCAATCGGGCAACGGCCACTGTTGGTGAAGTGCGAGTGGTTATCAACATAGTCGGCGTCAACGCCGTTCATACCAATCCAGCCGCGGTAACAGTATTGGGAAATGCCCTCGTTGAAGCGGGCGTCCACCCAGGAGGAATTGCTGTTGTACCACAAGGTGTCGATATCCGTGAAGCCCGCATTGAGGTAGCGCTGGACGACAGAACGGCAGAGGTGCACCATGGAAACGGCATTGTAGCCGGTGGAAAGAGCCGCATGGGTCAGCCAGCTCGTTCCCGCAATGGTGGGAGACTGTTCGTAGCCCATGATTTTGGTCAGCACCGAAGCCAGCTGAGACTGACTGGTTACCGAAATGCGACCTACCGCAAGATCGCCCAGAATATCGTCGCCCTCAATCAGTGAATAGCCATGATCCTGCAGACCATCGTAATTGCTGTCGTACGCTGGCATGCTAAAATCACCACTGCCATCGGGATCACCAATCAGCATGACGAAGTCGGGCGGGTACTCGGAGTTGTAGTAGTAGTCGTTGATGGTCTGAAAGATGTTGCCCGGTGTGAGTGAACCGATGCTGCTTTCATCTTCTACGTGTACTACATGGCCGCGACTGCGCTTCCATTCCAGAAACTGCTGCATCAAAGCGTTCGCCAGTGCTCCACTGTGACCGAAAACGAGGTAGGTTCCTGGCAAAGCGGGCCGCTCAAAGATGTCACGCATTGCGCCCTCATCGCCATGCGCAAATGGAACATCTACGACGGCTTCCGACAGACGATCCATCGGGCTAAAATGGCAGGGAATGCGTTGACTGATTTCATTCACACCGGCTTTTGCATCCGTATGTATCACGAGATTCAGTTCGTGAGACACAACCAACTCATCATTGGCAGGATTCCAACGGCAAGGATACCAGGTCAGCTTGACCATGCGACGGTTGCGCAAGATCACGGGATCGCCAACTTGCACCTCCTGTGCAGGCCACATGCCTGAACTCGAGTAGATCGCATTGTCCTGCACAAAAGCCAAAGGCCCACCGCTGCGATCATCACTCACGCGCTCCTGCTCAGGGAGCAAATGCACACCGCGTATCACATCTAGATCATCAGTCGTGTATGAGAACGTGATACTGCCCGTTGGTGGAATCTCAACCAAGCGCGTGAGCCATGGCAGGGCTGGGGCTCCCGCAGGACCAGGGAGCGCTTGCTCTGAGCACTCCAAGGTACTCCACCGCTCACCCGCCATCGTCACGTCTTGTACGACAACAGAACCGAAGCTTAACTGCAATTGAATCTGTGTATCACCGTGATCCGTTTCACTGGCATACAACCAACTCCCTGTCTGCAGAAGCAGACAAAGCGTCATCGCTCTCCACATGATTCCTCCAAGCCGGCGTACCGGCCCGGAGCATTAGCTCCGGACCGGTTTCGCCTGATACTCTCGATCTGCTGCTATTTCATCAACATCAGCTTGTGTACGCGAACATCGCTGCCAGCTGCCAGACGCAACATGTAGACGCCACTTGCAAGTCGGCTTCCGTCAACCTGCAAGGTGTGCTGGCCCGCCGCCATCGGCTGATCTACGAGTTGTGCGACCTCTTGTCCTAGCAAGTTGAACAAACGCGCGTCGACCGCACTCTGCGCGGGAAGTGTGAACTGAACGGTCGTCGTTGGATTGAAGGGATTGGGATACACCTTGGTGATCCCAAAACTGACCGGTGTATCACCGTTGGAAACGCTGACTTCACCGATGTGCAGTGTAATAGGAATGGTTGTCTCACGGTGATCCGGATCGTTGGTTGCTAGCAGAAGGTTCACCGAGTAGTCATCTTCCGGATAAAGGAATCCACTGACCTGCGTATTCACTACAAGCGGAATGTGCCCACTACCGCCACTAGGAACGATGCCACTAACGCTACCCAGTGCAAGCCAGTGCGGAGGCCGGATGCGGATGGTCCGGTCAGAAACTGCAGTGGTCTGGTTGGCGGCAATCATCATTCCCAGAGTACTGCTTCCCTGGATTCCGATGGTTCCCGAATCGCTGTTTGGATCACTGGAACTCATATCACCATAGTTGAAGGTGATACGTCCATTCCCCTCCAGAATGATCTGGAATGTAAAGGGACCGCCATAGCTGTTAGGATTGAAGTGAGGCACGTTGTTGTAACACACAATCAACGAGTCGCTGTTGTTGCTGTACCACGTAATCCAGTCTTCGTCATTGAGCACGGCATTGGTCAGCAGATCGTCCCACCACGGCGCAATGATCGTCTCGGGAGCCTGATCGCTGGGCAAGCCCACATTATTCTGGAAGTATCCGTGTGCCTCCTCGAAGGAGAGGAAGCCGTTCGGATTGATCCAGAACTGGTTGTATGTATCACCGTAAAAAGAGAAGTCAAAGCCAAGGCTCAAGGGTCCGACGGCGGAGTCATTGTGCGTCAGCGAGACGGGAATCTCCACATCGCTGATGTCCACCCAGCCTGCCTGCGGACCACCGTCTTCATCACTGTCCATCCAGGTGTAACCGTATTGATCACTCCCGCTGGCGCGCTGTTCGGCGGGTGGCCAGTCTTCGGTGTACTCTAGCGAAGCCAGCCAGGCAAGATTGCCCGTTCCTTCATTCGTAAAGCGAATGGAATCGTTCAACGTGACAACGCTGCCGGTTTCAGCCTGAAAGAGAATTGACTCATCAATCAGACTTAATACCGGCGGTTCAACATTGAAGTGCACCGTCGTCGTGAACCTGATCGCGGTCTCATCTGTAATCGTGTGTGCCGTCGAAGGCCGCTCGTGGTAGCAGGTCAAGGTCAAGCCGCGCGTTCCGGTGTGATCCTTGATTCCCACTGTGCAGTAGGGGAAATCCTGCGAGTTGCTTTGTGTATCACTGAAGGTCTGGTACTGGAATATAACCTCGCCGTCACCAGTATCCGTCGGATAGAAAGCAGGATCATACAGGAGCAGCTGGAAGGTGTTGACCGCCTGATTGCTGTTGGTCAGAACGCGATACCACTCGACAACATAGATGTGCGCGTCTTCGAGATACTTCCCGCAGATCTGTGCGTTGCCGCCGAGGAAGAAATCATCCCACATGGGCGCCAGCATCGGCTCGGGACCCATGCCCGCAGGCAGATAATGATTTCGGAAATCCGTCTCGAGATGCGAATTCGGGCCAAAGCTGACAAAGCCATTGGAGCACACACCCATGATATTGTAGGGTTGGCCGTAGAGCACAAAGGTAAAGGGCAGATCAACAAGGGTTGCATCATCCTGCTCATTACCATAGTCATTAATGCTCAGAACAGTACCATCACCGCCAGCGTTGGGCGCGATCTCAATCCAGCTAAAAGCCGGTGCCTGTAGCCATTGATTGTCGTCATCCTCAAAGCCCATGTAACCATACTCGTCCGGTCCCGTGGGATCTGTGATGGCACCGGTGCCCAGTGTCACGGGCACTTCAATTCTTCCGCGCTCACCGTACATGGTCTCCCAATCCACGTGTATCACGGAAGTATAGCCCGCAACCAATCCACCATCTGCCGTAACCTCGACCTGTGCGTTGTACTGGCCGAAACCGGCGATTGTACCAATTGGGCGCTCGGCGATGTCCAATTCAAACCCGCTGCCCTCATTCACCGAAAAATACAGAGTAACCTCTGCAGCGGTCTGCAGGCTGTGGTTCGTAAGGGTGAAGTTGACATCGCTGCTGCCGCCGGGATTGAAAGCCGTGTACTCCGGTCCGTCGGCATCCATCAGCAGGGCAGGCGAGCTGATGCCCTTCTCCGCCGCCAGGTGCCACATCTCGCTACCGGATTCAAGCTCGAAACGTATCACAAGATCGTCGCCGGTTGTGTAATCGCTATCAACCTGAAGTGAGAGCGGCGCAGTTACGGTGGCTGTCCCGCCTGCAGGGATTGCATCCAGACCGGTGCTGCCATCAACGACCTGATAGCCGACACCGTCCACCAGCGTAACCGTCATGCTCGACAGGGATCCGGTCTCGGAAGCGTTCGCAAAGACCGGACTCAGGGTCAGCAGTTCTCCAGCGCGTACGCTTGATGAGCCCCCAGGTCCGGTGCCGTTCAACTCATCCAGAACAGGAGCCGCCAGATCGCCGACAACAGATAGCGTTTGTATCACGGGAATGTAATCTGCCCGTGTCGCCGTCAGCGTCAGGTCTTCCTCTTGGAGCCCTGTCAGCCAAAGAACGACCGTTCCATCCTGGCCTGTAACACCAACCGACTGCAAACCGCTTGGCTGGTAGGCGCACACAGTAATGCCGGGAAGCGGATCACCGCCATCATCAAACATCGAGAGCTGCATCGACTCGCTGCCCAAGTAGACCTGGTTATCATCCGTAGACATGGTCATTTCCGCGGGAACGCCGCAGAGCATCTCCATGCCCGGGTCACCCATCAGGTTGCCCCAGTAACTGAAGCCGTTCGTGGCGGAGTCGCCCTCGGGCAGCGACAGCCAGAGGTCGTATTTTCCTCGGAACATGCATGTGCCCACTTGATGGATGTCGTAATCCAGCAGTGCCGCGTAGAAGCCACCTACCACCACGTTGTTATACTCGGTGTGTGTTGCAGTCGTGCAGAAGCCCATTCCGGCAACAGCGCCGCCAGCGGTAGCAGCATCGCCTCCGCGCAGGAAGGCTTCTGAGAACGCGACCTCGTAGCTGCTGTCGAACTCGCCGGAACTGCATGTGAAAACCACGGCCACGGGCATGCGTGGTCCCTGCGAGAGGTTAATCAACGTAGACTGGCTGAGATTTTCCATGCCAATCCAGCCACGGTACGTGTAAAAGCTGATGCCCTGATTAATCCAGTTGTAGACATAACTGGGGCTGTTAGCACACCACGCAGTATCAATCTGCGTGTATCCACGCTCCTCGACCAGCTCGTGTGCCACCATGCGGCAGAGCTGGCTCATCGATTCTCCACAGTGGCCGCTGCCAGTAAGAAATGAGGCGCGACGCAGCCAGTTTGTATCACCGGTGTAGGGATAAGCCTCGTAGTTGCGCAGCTTGTTGCACACGCCAGCCAGCTCATTGGCCGACGACACGGACATGCGGCCCACAACGACATCGGCCAGGATATCGCTGCCCGCGACGGTAGCATAGAAGTGGTCGTACTGGCCGCCTCCTGTGGGAACCGTGTACGTACCATTTGTATCACCAACCAGCATCACGTAGTGCGGCGGGTGTGACGAGGTTTCGTAGCGCTGCATGATCGCATTGCGAATGTTGGTGCTAGTAAACGAGATGTCTGCATCGGTGATGACTTCCACATAGTGGCCGCGCTGACGCTTCCACTCGAGGTAGTTCAACAGTGCCGTCTGCGTCATGGCCGATGCAGGCGCAAAGACGAGGTAGTTCAGCGGCAATTCCGCCCGCTCCCATTCGATGCTCTCCATGTCACCGGCCTCGGGAGCATTGATCTCCACCAGATCCACCAGACGATCATCGCGAATCAGGCTGCGTGTAAACGCGCGTTCAGCCGCCCGTCCTGCGGGATCGTCAATGCGCGTGCTACGCGTTGGGTTGTTCACAGAACTACTGCCCGTATCACGCAGCTCGATAGTGGCGTGCTCTAGCTTCTGCAGCTCTCCCGTGATCGGATTGTAGCGATAAGGCGCGAGCATCAGTTTTAGCATGCGTGTCTCACGAACAAGCACGGGCTCCGAGAGAGTGAGAGCCTCATTGGGCCAGAACGCGTCGGCGCCAAAGACATCCGCTTCCTCGATCCAGGGAAGTGGCAGATCGATCTCCTCGTGCAGCCGCTCCTGGCGGGGGCAGATTTCACGAACACCAAGGGACGTCCACTGCGCTTCGACAAGCTCGGCACTGTAGGCGCGGCCTGGCTCAATTCGAATGGGACGCACCAACAAGGGCAAGTCCGGGCAACCTGCCACGCCCAGCACACCTTCGCCGGGAATGCGCAGGATTTCCTTTCCTACGTACTCTTCGACCTCGGCATCGGGGACGTTGATGCTCAACTGAAAGCTGGTCGGGCTGTTCTGTTCGACGCTCATGTCAGCTGTGTGCTGAACCAGGGCAAAGGCCTGGCTCACAGTCAGCAACAGGGTCAGAAAGATCGCGGCTTTGCTCATCCTCTACTTCTCCTGTTCTCCGCACCTGGCGGCGGTTGGTATCGGCAAGGGTTGTGAAGGATGTGCAAGAACTATGCCCTGCTAATTCGTTGATTTTATGCATATCGGAAAAAGAACAGTGTGCGAAGCGACTAACATGTGTCTGCGGAATCACACGGAGCGAAGGACAATGATAGCGGAACACTACAGAAGAGGGACATCCGTGGATGTCCCTCTTCATGTTGAAACCGGTCTTACGGCACGTTATGACCGGCGATAACGGGTCACTTGATCAACATCAGCTTGCGCGTCTGCACGCCAGCATCGCTCGCGAGACGCACGAAGTACACGCCTGATGCCAGGTTGCCCGCATAGAAAGTCTGCGCAAACTCACCTGCTGGCTGAACACCGTCCACCAGTTGTAGCACGAGCTCACCCTGCAGGTTGTAGACGCCCAATGTTACACGCGATGCCGCCGGCAGCACGTAAGGAATGGTCGTCGTGGGATTGAAGGGGTTCGGGTAATTCGGCAGCAAGCGTAGTGTTTCCGGCAGAACGTTTTCGCCGACATCCGTACTTGTGCGTGATACAAGTCCGGCATCCACAACGTTTACCAGATCCTCGGCAGAATCTGTCGCAAAGGTCACCTGCAAGCTGTAATAACCCTGATGACTGATGTAGGCACAGTAGGTGGAACCCGTTGCCAGCCCATTGATGGCGTAGCGACCGGCGGAGTTGGTAAAGATGGAACGCAGCTCGCCCGTGTCCACATTCTGCACGATGACCAAGGCTCCACTTAGCGGACGGCCATCGACGTCGCGTATCACACCGGTCAGCTGGTTGACACCATTGGGGTCGGCTGTTGTAACGAGCGTGGCATTTTCACTACCGTCATAGCCCGGTTGTGCAATAGTCGCGTTGTCCAGATCCAGACTTCCACCGGAGAACTGCGGTGCATGACCCGGCGCGTAATACATCAGCACTACCGGCTCATCGTTTAGGCCGCGCATGCTGAAGCTTCCATCGGCGCTCGTGGGAACCGCTGCCATCACACCGCCATCGGGATTGAAAGCGGCAACCATGCCACTACCCAAGCCGTCTCCGGCGGGATTGAGAATGCGGCCCGTGTACACATCGGTCGCCTCACTTTCCTGCATCAGCGAGAAATCGGCGTTCTCGATTTCCACATCATCCTGCAATAGGAAGTGCGTCGCGTCCACAAAAGAATCGGCGTCGCTGAAGAACTCCATCAGATAGCCGTCGTACTGCGCAGAGAAACTGAAGGGAACGATGGGCAGGCGATCCATCACAATGATGACATCGTAGTTGCCGAACTGGTCGGTGGGGGTTGCGTACTCTTCAAGCTCCACGTCGTCGCGCCAGAAGCGCACGAGGGCGTCCGTCAGCGGTGTGCCCGTCTCGTCCGTCACCTGGCCGGTCAGATGAATATTGATGGTCTCCATCAAGGGCAGACCGAAATTGATACCGGGAAGCACACTGCCAGCCTCCACACTAAGGCTTTCGGCATCGTCCAGGAACATCACATCATCGTAGAACTCGGTGTAGATCTGCTCACCCTCTGCTCCAATCAGCGAGCAGGCGATGTAATACTCTCCGGGAGGCAGCATCAGCGTATAGGATCCGGACGCTTCAACAGGCTCCATGTAGTCATAGGAATCGGCGCTGATAGCCCAGACCACTGCGGGAGCCGGATGGCCGCCATCGTATGTAACACGACCACGAATCATGCCCATGTTGGAATTCTCGGGCAACAGGATCACGTTCAGCTCAACGACATCACGGTACTGCACGAAAATCTCGTACTCGCGCGCTTCGTAGCCCTCTACCTGGCAGTAGACGTTGATGTAAGGCGTCTCCACCAGCGGCAAGGGCAAGTCGTACAAACCGGACGCATCGGATACGGCCACAAAGGCATCTTGGCTATCGGGCAGTGTCACTTCCACTTCTGCACCTGCAATGGGAAGACGTGTCACAGCATCAACAACGCGGCCATGGACGAGTACTTCGTGAGGCTCTTCGATTTCAGGAAAGAGATTGAGGTCGACCACGTTCTCACCCGGAGTGAGCCAGACGTTGTCGTGCGCCATGCTGAATCCCTCACGCAGGGCCATCAGTACCAGGTGGCCGGAGCTGATGTTTGCCAGATCCAATTGCCCGGCATCATTTGTAACACCGATCTGTGTACCGTTGGCATACACCTCGACGGCATCCAGTGTCTCACCGGAGAGTCCGTTGTAGGTGGTAATCAACAGAGACGCGGGCTCACTGCCTGTTCCATGCAGACGCAGCTCGATATCGTGCACATTTTCACCAGGCTCAAGGTTCAAGGTGAAAGAGAAGCAATCGCCATAGAAGGGATGATGAACCCAGAAGCTTGTCTCACCCGGCTCCAATTCCGGGAACAGATACTGGCCCTCGAGATCGGAAATGGCGAACTGATAATCCTCGGAAACAATCTCGACGTCCGGAATGGGTTCACCGCTTGTTACTTCAGTAACGTAGCCACTCAGGCTGGCCGCTCCGGTTCCCGGATCACCAAGTACACAGTTGTACGCGTTTACACCAGGATCCAGATCGATGGTCTCGTGATACGCCGGGAAATCATCAACGATCACGATGAAATTGCTTGGACCCGACACATAGTCATCAACAGCATAGTAGCCATCTTCGTCTGTGTAGGTCTCGGCAAACAACCAGACCGTCTGACTGACCACGCGAACGTGCGCGTTGGAGACGCCTTCTCCGCTTTCGTACTCTGTAACACGACCGCTCAGGCTAGCTGTTTCCTGCTCAAAGGGCACCAGTGTGACATCATGAACATTGTCGCCCTGTGTCATGTGGATGCGTGTGGAGTAAGGCAGATAGCCTTCGACCTGAACAGTGATGGTTGCAGGCCCGTTGCAGAACTCTTCAATCAGGTACGAGCCATCCTCGGTGGTGGTAGCACTTGCACCACAGTCGTAGATCATACTGGTCAGAGAAACGGTGACACCGGCCAATGGCTCAGCTGTTGCCTCGTCAGTGACCACACCGCTCAGGTTAGCGGTCTGCGGCTCCTCATCGGGTACTAGGATGAAATCGTGTGCCAGCACTTCATTCTCGAAGAGCTCAATCTCTTCAACAAGCGTAGCAAAGCCTTCATGTGTCACGGTGGCACTTGCAGTGCCAGGCGACAGAAGCTGAGAATGGAAGTGCCCCTGTCCGTTTACAACGACAATAGTGGCCACGTTTTCCTGGTGAATCACAATGTTGGCGTGGGAAACCGGATCTCCCGTGCTCGCCGAAAGCACATAGCCTTCGATGCCTGCGCTTTCCTCGTTGAGCTCCGTGGTCATGGTAATAGCGAGCTCATTGTCACCTGCAGACAGCTCCACTGTGTCGTGATACGGCAGATAGCCATCGGCGTGAGCTGTAAGCATCCATTCGCCCGCAAAGAGCGCATCGAAAGAGAAAGCGCCGTCTTCGGTTGAGACGCATTCCGCCACAGCTCCAGCGCCGTGATTCGTCACATGCAGATCGACACCAACGATTCCTGCGCCGTTTTCATCTACAACTACGCCGGTCAGCGTAGCGGTCTCGATGCCGCCCAGTGGCTCCAGCACAACGCGTCGGTGATTTGCACCCGCCTCGATACTCAGCGGTGATACGAAGGGCTCGAAGCCCTCTGCGCAGACAGACAATTCATAGGAACCGGGCTCAAGCTGGAAAATGGAGTATTCACCACTTGGGCCTGTTATTGCCAGTGTATCACCGTCTAGCGCAACACGTGCGCCCTCAATGGGAATCTGCCAATCGATACCGACGACATTGCCCAGCAGCCAGGCCGTGCCGGGATCGATCTCGCCGGGGGTCAATTGAATGTCGAACTGGTTTTCACCCGCTTCCAGGAAAGTAGTCTGTTCGTAGAGTTGGTAGAGCGGATGCACCACCTGAAACTCCAAGATCGTGGGAACAAGACCGCCCAGCCTGTACAGGCCTTCCTGATTGCTATGTGCCATCAGCCCTTCCGCCGTAACCACTGTGGCACCGGCCACAGCCTCTCCGGTTTCGGCGTCGGTGATGTACCCGGTCATTAGCGCATGCTCCACATCGAGCGGCATCAGCGCGAGTTCACGAATCAAACCCGCTTCCGGCAGCTGCATGGGATGGTCGATGGGGTGATACTCGGGATGCATCACGTGCAGGTCGTAGCGACCCGCTGGAGCCTCAATAACGAAGTCGCCTTCCTCGCCCGTCATCGCCGTCCATGAAGTGCCGTTGACGCCAGACAGCTCTACTTCCGTGCCGGGGAGTAGCGTGCCGTCCAGCGCGTCCATTACACTTCCGCTGAACGAGGCGGCCGGCAGCGTATTGGCCAGCAGCATCGAGCACAGAAGTGTCATGAACGAATTCCGTGCGGACATCATGGGGCCTCCTTTCCGCAACACTCCAAACGCTTGCGTGTATCACAGAACATGGCAGACAGGTGCTGATAGCTGACTCCGAGCTGTTCACACATCTTCCGCCTGTTGTTGTCGTGATACTCTGCAAGACGCAGCAGCACTGCGTCATCAAATCGTTGATTGGATTCTTTCCAATTCAGCTTCAGAACTTCTTGAACGAACTCAACGATCACCGGCTCCGGATCCGGTGAGCCCAGCTCGCGGTATCGACGTATCACATTGTTTGCCGTTCGCTCCGCAATTCCCAGTTCCTGTGAAGCGTCCCGCAGGCTACCTGCCCGTTGCCGTGCAGCGGCGAGCAGCGCCTGCTGGAACAGGGTCCGAATGTCCCGCAGCGTGTGTGACAGCGCAAAAGACCAATCCTGATGACTGGATTGTGGGGCGTCCTCTTGCGCCGTCACCGCGCAGATCCGGTTGTATTCGCGAATGGCCTTGAGTCGTGTTGCCGTGGCGGGAAAGCCATGCTCAAGCAGCTCCATCGCACTCTGAGACGCGCGACGATAGAAGTATCGTGACACAGAAGGCGCATGTAGCGCTTCGTGACACTCGCCCAAGTATAGGTTCAGAGCGGGCAGAATAATCATCGTGCCCTGCTCCTCGGCAATATCCAGAGCCTCGGTCAGGCGCTCGATCGCCTGATCATGTTCGCCACTGTCGCGTAGAAAGCGGCCCATCAGATCAAGCGTATCGATGCGGGAATAGGGAAACTCCGCCAGATCCAGCGCCGCATTCAAATGCTTGAAGGCTCCATCGCGATCGCCTGACTGGAAAGCCAACTGCCCCAGATCATTATGCACCAGCGCCCTGCAGAAGCGAAGATCATCGCCTTTGCTGCTCAGCATGGCTCGATTCAGTGTATCACGTGCCTCGTCATCGTTCCCGGCGAAACGCTTCAATGCAGCGATCATGCGTAAGTGCGACACGGTGGCGCTAAGCTGTCCGCGTTCCTGGAACCAATCGGCGGAATCCTGTAGTGCGGGTATCACATCCCGCCCCTGTCCTGCAGCATCGGCCAGGCGATAATACTCGGCCATGCGCAACAAGTACTCGCTGCGCGTGATACGCATGATGTGCTCTAACATCAACCGTGCAGCGTCCGAGTTGCCGATGATCACCAGAAAGCGCACCATCTCCAATTGCACAAATGCAGCACAGTCCGGCTCCTCCTGATCCAGCAGACTCCACGCATACCCCAGCAGCTCGGCGCCGCGTGTCAGCATCATCTGGCTGTTCAGGCAGCGAGCAATGCCAGCAAAGAGCACGGCCCTGTGAGAACCGCGCTGCTCGGTGCGTAGCATGAGCTCAAACTGTTGGCGGGCTTGGGGAATGCTGCGGTTGGCAAACTGACTAATGTGGGCCACTGAATCGACCCACTGGCTATCCGCCTTCACCGGCTCCAGTGCATCCACCGGACTGGCGGGACCAAAAGAACGGAACACCTGCGGTAGGGCCGTTTGAATGAGGGATGTTGCCTCCATGTAGACGGCAAAATATCAGAGCTCGCTACACGAGTCAAGGAATTTTTGCGCTAAATGCGCAAAAATTCCTCATCCCACCAACCACCGAAGCGCAATGGTCCTAGAATCTATAGGACAAGCAAGCACCAACTCCTGTACCGAAGCGATACGAGTGCGAGCTATCCAGACCCTGGACATTGTGCGTTTCGCGATAGTACTGGCCAAGCTGCATCTCAAAATCCAGATTATTAATTCCAAGAAAACATATACTTATTCCAAACCCAACGCGGTTGGTGCCTTCCATGTGATAGTCTTCGCCGCCGTTGTAATCGGAATACTCCTCTTTGTCCATATCAATCACGCGACCTACACCGGCAAAGACATTCATGTCCACCAGACTAATGCGCTTCAGCAGATAGCGACCCTCCAACAGGCCCGTCAACAAATAGCGCTTGTTTCCGTCCTCGGAATCCAAATAGCCCAAGCCTCCGATTCGGAGGCCGACGCGTTCGCCAAATCTCCGCTCAATGCAGATTCCATACGAGGTCATCATGGAAGCCTGCAAGCCAAGGGACCACGTGTAGGGGTTGACACGGGGTGCAACACCTGTCCGTGGCGGCGTGGACGACAGATCATCAGCCAGAACTCCGGAGACCATGATCAATACGAATAACACGAAAGGAATTCGACTCATCTTCCCACTCTCCTATTTGGCCTGCAGCCAACTGTCTCCAATCCCAGGGTCGGCAACAAGCGGAATACTCAGCTCGTGCGCATGCTCCATTTCATGTTGAATGATGCGCGCGTAGCCTTCGGCCTTGTTGCGTGGGGCCTCGAGTAAGAGCTCGTCGTGAACCTGTGAAATCATGCGCAAAGATGGCATTTCATCAGGTATTCTCTGTGATACACGAATCATCGCCAGCTTGATCAGATCTGCCGCACTCCCCTGAATGGGTGTGTTGACAGCAATGCGCTCCGTGTTTTCGCGAAGCTGTCGGTTAGCGGCTTGAATCTCAGGCAGGTAGCGCCGGCGTCCGAAAATGTTGGCCACCCACCCCTGCGCGCGTGCTTGTTCCAGCGTGCTCTCAACATAAGCGCGCACACCGGCATAAAGCGTGAAATACTCGTCGATGAAGCGCTTTGCCTCACCCACCGGTATTCCAAGATTGCCGGCAAGTGCAAAGGCGCTCATTCCATAGATCACGCCGAAGTTGACCACCTTCGCCTGGGCGCGCATCGCCGCATCCACATCCGCCGGTGATACACCGAAAATTGCGGCCGCCGTCCGCGCGTGGACATCCTCGCCCGCACGAAAGGAGCGCGTCAGTTCAGGGTCGCCGGAAATGTGCGCTAATAGCCGCAACTCGATTTGTGAGTAATCCGCGTCAATCAAAACATGGTCCGCGTCGCGTGCTACAAACGCATCGCGAATACGTCGTCCCCATTCGCTGCGAACAGGGATGTTTTGCAGGTTGGGATCGGTGCTGGACAGGCGCCCGGTTGCGGCTATGGTCTGGTTGAAACTAGTGTGAATACGCCCTGTGCGCTCGTTGACCATACGTGGAAGCGCTTCAACATAAGTGCCAAGCAGTTTGGCGAGTTGCCGGAACTCAAGCAGTCTTCCAGGAAGCGGGTGCTCATCGGCAAGGCGTTCGAGTTCACGCACATCCGTCGAGTAACCGGTGGTCGTCTTCTTGCCAGGCTTCAGACCGAGCTTGTCGAAAAGAATGCCCGATAGCTGCCGTGGCGAATTCAGGTTAAACTCCTCGCCAGCAAGCTCGTAGACTTCGCGCTCCAGCACAGCCATTTGCTGATGAAGCTCCTCACCGAGCGCCCTCAACGGCTCAATGTCAATCTTAACTCCGGCCTGCTCCATCTCGCAGAGGACCCGCATTACCGGCACGTCAATCTCGCGGAAGAGGCTTTCCAAGCCAGCCTTCTTCAACTCCTCATCCAAGAGCGGCCACAGCCGTAACACACAATCGGCGTCTTCACAGGCGTACTCGCCGATGCGATCCAGCGGTACGTCGGCCATGCTGATAGCGCGGGCGCCCTTGCCGATGAGATCATGGGTCGGGATCTTCGTCTCCCCAAGATAGCGCAGGCTTAGTGCGTCAAGATTGTGCTGGCGTCCTTCGGGCTGTAACACGTAACTCGCCAACATGGTATCAAAGATGACGCCCTGGACATGAACTCCATACTGCGCGAGCACGTTGATGTCGTACTTGCAGTTCTGTCCCAACTTCGCGCGGCGCTCGTCCTCGTACCAACCGCGAAGCCGCTCAAGCAGCCACTCGAGATCAGCAGGAACGAACTCCTCCTTCATTTCGAAGAGTGGCAACTCTGCTTCGGCACTGTGTTCTCGCTCCTCGCCGGTGGGAAAGCGGGATGGAATGTAGTACGCGACTCCGGGCTTCCAACTGAAACTGAAACCGACAATTGTACAATTGTGCGCATCCAGCCCTGTCGTCTCGAGATCGAAGGCGCAAGCCGCTCGTGTATCACCATCCGGGTTTGTATCACGCAACATGTCATCCCAAAAGGCACAAAACGCTTCGCGATCACGGATGATGTGATACACTCGCTCAACTTGCTGCTTGGACGCTTTGGACGAAATCTCTCCCGGCGCGCCCTGTGCCGTCATCTTGCCAGCCTGTTGAATGAGGCCTCGAAAGCCCAGCCCCATCATGCGTTCCACCAGCTCAGGCCTCGACCAGTCTACTGTGGGAAGCTGCTCCAGGTCAACGGGACAGGGAGCGTTGGTATCCAGCTCCACGAGTTGACGCGATAGACGCGCCAGCTCCCGGTTTTCCGCGAGCGCCTTGCCAACAGCCTTTCCGCCAAGGTCATCCAAATGCTCGTAGATGCCATCAAGCGAACCGTAATCGGCAATCAGTTTGCCGGCAGTCTTCACTCCCACCTTGGGCACGCCCGGGACATTGTCCGAGGCGTCCCCCATCAGGGCCAGCAAATCGCCGATCTGATTGGGTGATACGCCGAATTTTGCCCGCACGGCGTCAGCACCAACCAATTCTACTTCGCCCCCCTTCTTTGTCGTGTAAAGAAAGGTGCGCTCATCAACAAGCTGCATCAGATCCTTGTCCGCCGAGACAATGAACACCTGCCAGCCAGCATCCCTGCCGCGAACAGCCAACGTAGCCAGCAAATCGTCTGCCTCGTAGCCACTGCAGGTCTGCACCGGCATGCCTGCGCTATCGAGCAGTTGAAAGAGATGCGGAAGTTGCGCAGCCATTTCGTCGGCCATGGGAGGACGGTTGGCCTTGTACTTGTCGTAGAGCCGATGTCGGAAGGTCTTTCCGCTTGTATCACTGCAAACCACAATAGCATCGGGTTCTTCCTGGCGCTGAATGGAAAGCAGAGTACGTATCACGCCGCTGATTCCGCTGACGATCATGCCGTCACCGTTGGTTAAATGGTGACGCTCCATCGCCATGTGCGATTTGAAAAACAGCGACATCAGATCTATGAGGAAGAGCTTGCGCATCTTTCATCTCCACCAATAGAAAAGGGGCCGCGCGGGCCCCTGAGTGTATCACAACGTCGGCTCTTAGAAGTAAACCGAAATTCCAAAACGAGCATAGGGCCCGGACAAGTCGTACTCAATCAGCTGCGGAGCCGGGATATCCAAGCGCTGACTGGTGTAGTAGTCTACGTCAATGACTCCCGCACCGAGACCTTCGGGATATCCAATCAAGGGCTCACCGTTGTTAAGCTGCAGATCAACCATGTGGGTCAAAGCAGCACGAATGGCGGGCACAAATTCGTAACGTCCGTCAGGCACATTGATCAGCTGATACTCGACAACCTGGCCATCCTGGCCGATTGCACGATAAGTGGTGTTACCATCCGTCAGCTCGCCAAAGTTCATGTAGCTGTAACCGGCATCAAGCTGAATGCCAAGACGGCCAATCGTGTACTCGAAGCCAATGCAGATGTCCGCACAGAATGTATCACCGTCGTAATCGGCGACAAGGTCCTGCACAATGCCAATCTCGCCATATGCCGGGTCTTCTTGATCAACCGTGAAATTGGTCGCCGAGAAGGTGTAGCGGCCTTGCGTTTCCAGAGTAGCCATACCCAGACCAAGTTCAGCTTTCAGCCAAAGCGGCAAGACACGGTCGCGCAGTTTGTACCCGCATGTAAGCATGTAGCTACTGGCCGAGATGTACTCCTCGCCCCAGATTTTGCCTTCCATGCTCGTCTGGTTTGGCACGGTGTAATGGAACAAGCTCGACTCGTGAGTCGATCCACCGAGATAACGCGTGCCAACCGTCAAGGCAGAATGCTCCCAGCGCATCAGATCCTTGCGCAAGTGCACTCCTATGTGATCCCAACTACTGGGGTTGGCAATCTTCAGGTAAGGCGCCCATTCGCCGGTGTCGACGCCACGCTGTGCGTCAGAAACAAACTCTCCGTACTCACCGAAGTAGTGGTTCATGCCGCTGATCTGGTTTTTGAGATCATCCAGTCCTCCCATTTGCTGCAAGCCACCGTTAAGCTGCAGGGAGAACCCCTCGGTCAAGGAAGTGGTTTGGGCAGAAGCTGCTCCGGCCAATACGCACAGGGCCAGGCCTAGCTGGACAAGTCGACGACTCATGTATCCTCCATCGATTCTGCAATGAAAGTAGAAAATGGCCCGACCTGGATCAAGCAGCTGAACTGCTGTACCAAGAGGTAATGAACAAAGTAGTAACACCGAGTGAGGTGTCACTTCTTCCGCAAAGAGAGACAGCTCTACTCTGTGCCCGGGCCGAAAGCGATCAAGCCTCGACTTTCGCCAGCAGCTTGTCCACCATGCCGCGGAAGATTTCCGCAACTTCTTCGTTATGCAGGACGACCGGATCACCCTGATCGCCACTCTCGCGAATCACCGGCAGCAATGGCAACTGCGCCAGCAATTCAAGCTGCTGCACTTCAGCCTCGCGCTTGACTCCGTTTTCGCCAAACAGGTAGTGACGCTTATCACAGTTGTCGCAGCGGAACCAGCTCATGTTCTCAACCAGCCCCAAGACGGGCACATTCACCTTGCGGAACATGTTGATGGCCTTGCGTGCATCCTCCAGCGCCATTTCTTGCGGAGTGGAGACGACAATTGCGCCCGCCATCTGTACGCGCTGCGCCATTGTCAACTGTGCATCACCGGTTCCAGGGGGCATGTCCACAACGAGGAAGTCAAGTTCCGGCCATACCACATCCTGCATCAATTGCGTAAGCGCCGACATTACCATCGGACCACGCCAAATCATGGCGCTGTCGGGCTCGATCAAGTAACCGAGCGACATGGACAGCACACCTTTGGTCTCCAGCGGCATCAGCTTTCCGTTCTGCACCTGGGGTCGCTGGCGACTTCCCATCAGCAGTGGCATGGAGGGGCCGTAGATGTCGGCGTCAAGCAAACCCGTGCGATAGCCTTCTCGCGCCAAACTGATGGCGAGATTGGCCGCAATCGCACTCTTGCCCACGCCGCCCTTGCCAGAAGCGACCGCGATGACGTGCTTCACTTGTCCCAACAGCTTGGGCATCTCATTGGGATCATCGGTCGGCTGGGCATGGCTATGAGCGTGCCCGTGATCGTGATCCGAGCCGCAACCACAATCGTCATCATGATCACTTTCGCAACCACAATCATCACCGCAACCGCACGCTTCTTCGGCACGCGCGATGCGCACAAGCACCTCTACGCGCGCATTGGCTTTCGCACCTAATTGCTGGCGAAGTTGTTCTGTGACACGACGAGGAAGATCTGCATCCCCTGCGGGAACTTCCAGGTAAACAAAGACGCCATCATCGCGCAGATCAATCTCGCGCAACCACCCGCGACGATGTGCATCGGCACCCTGATCGAGTCCGATGTTCTGAATCCAATCCAGTATCTGCTCTCGATTGAAAGACATGATTTCTCCTTGGGCAGGGTTCACCTGCTAATCCTGACAAAGTTTGTTGACAGCAAGTTAGCAAAGCCGTGTCTTCCCGTGCGAAGCGTTGATTCACGTGATACACAGGTGCTACCTTGGCACCATGATCAGAGAGACGTCGTCAGAGTTGCAGCTTCGTCTGCCCTTGTCTTCGCCCGACTTTTTGCCCATTGCCCGGCAGAAAGCCCCTGTTTGTCTTGATGAGATTGTGGCACAACTTCAGGCCGAGGAGAACCGGATCGCGGTCAAGGGACGGGTCAAGGGTCCGCGGAAAGCACAACTCGTTCTGGCCAGGGCGCGCAACAACAGAAACACCCTGGGCAGTGTGCGCCTTACGGACAAGGGCTGGTCGTTCTCTTTTGCAGCACAGTTGATTTCTGGAAATCCCGCGGGCGCCCTAAGCCTGGGAATTGTGCTACTGCATCGCGCCCGTGGCCTCAGGCCACCGCAGGAACACCTTGCCGTCTATCAAGGTCTGAGCCTTGACCTGACCCCGATTGCGCGCGTGATACAAAGTGATCCAATGCTCGCCGCTCGTGCGCGACACATTATCGAAGGCTGGATCCCGGAGCTGGCCACGTCTGCCTTGCCCAGTGTCCATTGGTATCACAGCAGCAGCCGTCGAATCCTGGGCAGATACCGCCCCGCCGATAACAGCGTCGGGCTGCACGCCGTCTGCCGCCTACCTCGTGTTCCCGAATTCGTACTGAATGATGTGCTGCATCATGAGTTGCTACACGCGGCTCTTGGCTCACGTGCGGCGGGAACACGTGCGGTGTTCCACCATGCCGAGTTTCGCCTTCGCGAAGCCGCCTTTCCTGCACATCATCAAGCCGAAGAGTGGATTCGGCGCAACTTGCCCTCTCTGTTGCGTGAATACAATCGACTTCGCCGTCTTGGGCATCTTCCGGAATCGGCTGCCTGAGAGGCTCCGAACACACAGCATCGAACTGACCAGATCCTGAACAGGCCTGCTCTATTTTGATCACCCGCTGTGTTTGGAATTGATTACGGTGCCATTTATAGCACCCCTAATCTCAACAAAATCAACGCGTGTATTACAATGAGCCAAAATCCGGCTCAATGGCACGGCTCTTGCATTTCGCTCAACGACCGCGTCTAGCGGACCCCAAGCCCTAAGACCGACATGAATCTCGACAGGAGTCAATTATGCGAACGCTATCTCTGCGTAGTCGTGCACGCATCTTCCAGAGGAAAAGAGTTCTTGGAATGCCTGTGGACATCTGGTTCTCCAGCCCGCTCTTTCTGCTCCTGTTGATTCTGTTTGCCTGCATCTTGTAGTCGAGATAAACAACATGTGATACAAAGAAGCCGGCAAATGCCGGCTTCTTTGTATCACAACTAGCGGATCGCTGTAACACGAAACCAACCTGTCTGGCGAAGTACTTCGCGCGGTGTATTCCACAAGGGCTGAATGACTTCTGCAAGTAGTACACCGTCTTCGGCGTAGGGCGAATTCATGTGATACACGCGCCAGCGAGTGTCTGCGCCACGATCCCAGCTGAGCTGAAGCCCCTGCTGCGTGTACCTGATGGCCACGTTTCGTACCGGGCTGCGGTCTTCCAGCGTGCAGATACCGAACCCGTAAGAGGGAACATCCTCCAGCATGCGAAAACTGCCCCCCAGGTAGAGTGTGCGACCGTCCAGGTCCATGGTCATCACCTCACCGTCGGCATTGCCAATCGGGCTCACTCCTTCCGGTGACCAGTGCGCCAGGTTGTTAGCCCCACTGCCACTCAAATCCTGGAAATTACCGCCGAGATATATGCCGCCCTCGCCATCGTCAACCATGCAACGGATGGAACCTTGGTCCAAACTGAGCAACTGCGTCCATTGCCCGCCCGGGGACATCCGGTCCAGGCGCCCTCCATCGGAAGCGGTAAATCCAGTGGAAGCCACATAGAGTTCGCCCTCTTTCCAGAGCATGGCACTGGCATTTGCTTCCCCATCGCGAATCGCCCCAGACCAGCTTTCGCCATCCCAGGAGGCTAACCCGGCGGCAAAGACGTTGCCGATCACTGTGAAAGCCCCAGCGACATAGAGTCTGTCCTCTGCGTCAACCATGGATGTAATCTGCACACTGATTTCGCCTGTGCCCGTACCACGCCAGCGGGATTCATTGTCATCCCACCATACCAGTGCGTTTTCCGTGCCGTTCTCGTCGGTCAGTGTGAAGTAGCCAGTGGCCATAAGTCTATCGCCCCAGAACATCAAATCGGTAATCACACCCGAAATTTCATTCTGACCTCCAAGCTGAGCCCATGTACCTGTATCACGGTCCATTCGTGACACACCGTTGATATCAGCAATCACGATGTACTGGTCATTCATGGTAACCGCGTCCACGATCGACTCACTGCTGAGCGCGCTCCAGTTGCCGTCTTGCCACAAGGGAACTCGCCCGAGCGCCTTGCCATCGGCACCGTTGACATTGGCCTCCATCACTACTTGACCATTGTTGGCCAGCAGATGTGTCACATACTGAGGAGAGCTGGAAACGCCGGAAGCCTGCAGCCCTTTATTGAGGCCCGGCATAGCGTATGACATAACTCCACTTGCGCTGGCGTGCGCAAGGCTCGCCGCCGGCGTATCACCCAAACCAATAAAGCTACCGCCGATCGCCACTTCGCCATTGTCCATAGTCAGCAAAGCGCGCACAACCGGATATCCTCCTTGCACAGGCAGCACCTCCCAGCTGGCACCGTTCCAGTGACACAGCGGGTGCTCGCTGTCCCCGACCACCCAGATCTCGCTGCCGGATACTGCCATTGCGCTGACATAGGTATCTGCCGTGATACACGGCGTTGTCCAGGAACTGCCTGTGTAAATGGCAAATCCCTGCTGTGATACGCCACCAATCTGTGTGAAATACCCGCCAACCATTAGAAAGCCGAAGTACTCCGTTAGTGTCGTGATACTTCCGTCGATGGGATCGGTGTTTACTCCCTCCCATGTGCCATCCTGATAGCGCAGCAACCCGCTTGCATTGAATTCACTGGTGCCGTCAAAACTACCAGCAACCACCATCCCGCTCGATGTAGGCAACAAGTCGCTAATAAAAGGCGCAAAGTCCTCGTTGACCAACGTAACCGGCACTCTCACCGCTCCGTCATTCCAGAGTGCGAGGCCGGTAGCCGCCATTCCATTCACTTCGCGGAAATTGCCACCAATCCACAAGCCGTCCTCGTCCCAGGCGAGCACAGACGCACGTCGCCAATCGTCGAAGTCGAGGCCCAAATCCTCCCAGCCGCTTTCTCCCAGCCGCGCAACCAGCGAGTACTCGCTGCCAATCTGAATTGTGCCACAGGCGAAGAGGTGCCCCTGATCGTCCACAGCCAGATCGTAGATGGTTGTGCCAAATCCAAGGCCCTCATCCAGCGACTGCCAGCTTCCTGCGTGATACATGGCAACGTTGTAGGCCTTTACACCGGCAACCGATGCAAATTTGCCTGCCACCACAAGCCCCTGATCCGTTTCTACGATGGCGTTGACTTGTCCGTCCACACCGGGGAGATTGAACGAATTGTCCCACTCCACCGCCATCGCCGGAAGAGCTATGAACATCACGATCAAAAACGAAGTCCATCTGCTAGTCATCCTCTTGTCCTCCTGCTTGCGAATCGCATTCAGGATAGCACACAAATGTTTTCTAGGAGCATCTTTCTTTGGCTGTCTTAACTTTGACAACAGAAGACACGCTTCTGCTAGAGCGGGCACTGGCTCACGCGACAGCGCGAAAAGCAAAACAGGCCCCGCCGCAAGACGGAGCCTGTCGATGTGCGAATATGCGTGCTTGGCCCTTACATCAGCGCAGCGATTGCCGCCACGTTAACGATGTCGCTGGCCTTGCAGCCGCGGGAAAGGTCCATGTACGGCGCAGCCAATCCCTGCACCGTCGGGCCGATGGCCTGAGCACCACCCAAGCGCTCTGTGAGCTTGTAGCCGATGTTCCCCGCGTTGAGATCCGGGAAAATCAGCACGTTGGCATTGCCGGCAATCTTGCTGCCCGGCGCCTTCTTGGAACCAATGGCGGGAACGATGGCAGCATCGAGCTGCAGCTCGCCGTCCACGGCCAGATCCGGCTCCAGTTCCTTGACGACGGCCAGGGCATCGCGCACCTTCTGCACAGCCGGGTGATGAGCACTTCCCATGGTCGAGAAGCTGAGCATCGCAACGCGCGGTTGCTCGCCCGTGAGGGCCTCGTGGGTACGGGCGGAAGCGATGGCGATGGAGGCCAGCTGCTCGGGGTTGGGATCCGGCACGATGGCGCAATCGCCCATGCTAAGGTTGCGACCATCAGCCAGCACCATCAGAAAGGACGAGGAGACGACCTTCATTCCTTTGGCCATGCCTAACACGTGCAAACCAGCGCGTATCACATCGCCGGTGGTGTTGACAGCGCCGCCCACACTGCCATGGGCCTTAGCGCTGCGCACCATAAAGGCCGAGAAATAGAGCTCGTTCTGCAACAGCTCGCGGGCCTTCTCGTAGGTCATGCCTTTGGCTTTGCGCATCTGGAAGAACTCGTTGGCGAAACCATCCAGCCACTCGGACTGCGCAGGATCGACGATCTCGCGCGCTTTCAGGCTAAGTCCTTGCGCAGCGGCAAGACGCTCGACCTCGGCACGGTTGCCGATGAGCGTGATCTCGCAGACATCCTTCTCCTTGAGCTCGCGCGCTGCCTCGACCATGCGCGGGTCTGTGCCTTCGGCCAGAATGATATGGCGCTTCAGAAGGCGCGCCCGGTCTTGGATCTGTTCTAGAATATTCATGGGACTTCCTTGTGTATTACAAAACGCCCGTGTATCACGAGCGGGTAGATGCCTCTTTGAGCTTCTGCATTGCCGCCAGCACAGGTTCCGGTACAAAAGCGCTGAAGTCGCCACCAAAGCGCCACAGTTCACGCACCAGACTGGCATTCAAATACGTCCACTCGTGCGTCGGAGTCAGAAACACCGTCTCGATGTCGGGAGCCAGACGCCGGTTGACGCTGGCCATCTGAAACTCATTTTCAAAATCGCTGATGGCACGCAGACCGCGTACAAGAGCAGCAGCGCCGACACGCTGTGCGTACTCTACCAACAGGCCGTCGTGTGTGTCAACGCATACGCGGGGCATCCCCGTGATACACGCTTCCACGAGTTCACGTCGCTGAGCAAGTTTAAAAATCGGCGTTTTGCCAGCATTCACTGCCAGAAGCACAATCACTTCATCAAAAAGATGGGCCGCCCGGCGAATGATATCGAGGTGGCCATTGGTCAGCGGATCGAAGGTTCCGGGAACGATGGCAATACTCATGAGGTCTCCTGGCGGACGCGCAAACGCCGCGTCTGCTCTGCGCTTTCACTTTGTATCACAACCATTGATTCAGGCAAATCACGTAGACAGAGCATCTCTATTCCTAGGCCTGGCGCTGCAGAACCATCAAGGTCAGATCGTCAAGAAATCGTTTGCGACGAGTGGGTTGCTGGGTATGCTCTCGCAATGCGTCCATGATCGCGTCAAGCAGTTGCTGCGGATTCTCGTGGCCGTGCTCCGAAAGGCAGGCGCGCACACCTTCTGTCCCAAACTGTACTTCATCGGGCGAAAGCGCCTCATCCAGGCCATCGGTGTAAAAGAGTATCACATCGCCGACATCCAGATGCAGCAGTCCCATGTCGTAAGGCATATCGGGAAAACTACCCATCAACAGGCCGCCTTCGCTGAGCAGATCCACCTTGCCGGTCGCCGCGTGGAAGTGCATGGGCGGGTTGTGCCCCGCGTTGACATAACTGAAGGTTGCCTCTTTGCGGTTGTAAACGCCGTAACACGAAGTCACGAAAGTCTCGGGCTCTGTTAACTCGTAGAGGTAATTGTTGAGGTAGCCCATGATATCGGTGATCTCGGTGCGATGCTGCGACAGCAGACGAATGCCTGTGCGAAAACTGGCCATAATCAGGCTGGCGGGCACACCCTTGCCAGCCACATCAGCGATCACCAGGCCGATATCGTTGTCGGTAATCTCGAAATGGTCGTAGTAGTCGCCGCCGATTTCCTGCGAAGAAATGTTCATGCCGGAAACGTGCAAGCCCGGCAATTGCAGCGGAGTTCCAGGCAGCAGTGAGCGTTGAATGGATCCCGCGATGCGCAGGTCTTTTTCAATGTGACGCTGACGGCTGCTGTCGGCTCGCAGTAGCACCTGCTCAGTGACATTGGCCACTTGATTGGCAAACACCGTAAGCAGGATCAAGTCCTGCTCGTTGAAATTATCCAGCTCATCCGATTCTAGATTGAAGACGCCAATCAGGCGATCCGCAATCATGATCGGAACAACAAGCTCACTGCGAGTCTGTTCGCGTGCGTTGTAATACAAAGGATGCTGTGATACATCCGGCACGATTACCGGCTTCCTGTTCTCCAGCATCCAGCGCATGATTCCGCGATCGAGCTTGCGCTTCACCAGGTGCAGGCGGTCGGTGGCGTAGCCGCGCAGCGTTTCCCAAAAAGTCTGCTGCCTGTCGTCGAGGAAATAGAGGCCAGCTGCGTCGTAGGGAATCAGCTCGACCAAAGTATCCATGATCAGGTGAGACAAACGCTCGACGGTAAGTTCCGGCCCCAGTCGCAGTGTAATCTCGCGCAGCAGTTGGTTCTCGCGGCGTTCGCGCTCGCTGCGTGCTACATCGACGCTAAGCCCGCGACAAGCCTCGAGGGCCTGTACGCAGGCTTCCAGTTGCGCACGCTGTTCGCTGGTCATTCCCGATGCTGCGGGCTGTTGAAGCAGCTGCCTCAGACAGTCCAGCCCCCGGGTAATATCACGACCAACCTCATTAGGAAGGGAAGGCATCGTCACTTCCGGAATGGCTGGACATCAGGATTAAAAAGCGGCAAACGCCTCTTCGACGCTGTCGAAGCTGCGGAACACCTGATAGAGCTTGGTGATCATGAACAGAGAATTGATTTTCTCCGTCACCGAAGCCAGCACCAGATCGCCGTCGGCTTCCTTCACGGGCTTGAGCGACTTGATCAGAATCCCCAGACCCGAGGAATTCATCAGCTTGACGCCACCCATGTCGACGACAAACTTCCGCACTCCCTGGTCCAGATGCTCCTTGATCATGTTGTAGAAGGTGTCGGCGTCGGGACCACCCAACAGGTTGCCTTGCACCTTGACCAGGAGTACGTCGCCCTGGAGCGTACTAGTAATCTTCATATCGTTCTCCAGCTTGGATGCCTGAATCTAAAATGCAGGGCGCGTAGATACAATTCGCTGAGGCTGGTGCGATTGGATCGAATTGCTACCTTGGCCGCAACCATGAGCCTTTTCTAGGAGAACAGTCATGAAAATGAATGACGTTCGTACCCTGGCCAAGAACCACGGCATCAAGATTCCGCGCGCCGCGAAAAAGGGTGAACTGATTCAGTTGATCCAGCGCTCGGAAGGCAACTGGGACTGCTTCGGAACCGCCGTAGACGGCCACTGCGATCAGATGGGATGTAGCTGGCGAGCCGATTGCCTGGGTGAGACGCCCGAGCCTGCAACCGCTGCTGCAACCAAGCCCCGCGCCACCACAACGGCAAAAGCGAAGACCTCCGCTGCGGCCAAGCCTAAGGCCACCGCAAAGAAACCCAGCGCGCCAACCGCAAAACGCGGCAAGTCCAGGAGCTGATGATGCCCGAACTCCGTCATGATCCGATTCAACGCCGCTGGGTAATTGTCGCTGTCGAACGTGGTGCCCGGGCGATGCAGTACCACGGTGAGCTCGAATTCCCCAGCAATCCGGCTTGCCCCTTCTGCCACGGCATGGAGCACACAACGCCCCACGAGATTTACGCGGTGCGCCCACAGGGCAGCCCCGCCAACGGTCCGGGATGGGAATTGCGCGTTGTGCCCAACAAGTATCCCGCCCTGCAGGTCGAAGGCGCCGCCCAGCGCGAGGGGCGGGGCATGTACGATGCCATGAACGGCATCGGCGCACACGAAGTGCTTATTGAAACGCCGCGTCACATTCGCCACATGGCCGAGATGAGCCCGCAGCAGATGGATCTCATCTTCATGGCCTACCGCAGCCGCCTGCAGGATCTGATGCGCGATCCGCGACTGCGCTATGTGCTCATTTTCAAGAACTACGGATCACGGGCCGGTGCAAGCATCGCCCACCCGCATACACAGATCATCGCAACGCCCATTACTCCGCAGACAGTGGCCCAGGAGCTGCAGAGCGCGCGCGAGCACTTCCAGGTGAAGGAACGCTGCCTCTTCTGCGACATCATCGCGCAGGAGATGGAATCGGGCGAACGTGTAGTACATCTGGGCGAGCACTTCATCGCCATTTGTCCTTACGCGTCCCGCTTCCCTTATGAGGTAATGGTTCTGCCGCGACGTCATCATCACGATTTCGCGCTGGCCAGCGATGACATGGTGCGCGAGCTTGCTCGCACGATGCACATTGTGCTCAAGAAGCTGCGTATCGAACTCAACGATCCTCCTTTCAACTTCGTATTCCACACGGCGCCCAATTCCTCGCACGGACGGCGTCGCGCGAATTACTGGGATACTCTTCAATACGACTGGCACTGGCACGTGGAGATCCTGCCGCGGTTGACCGAAGTGGCCGGCTTTGAATGGGGCACCGGGTTCTACATCAACCAGGTTCCGCCGGAAGCCGCCGCCGCACGTCTGCGCCGCGTTCAAATCGACGAATGACGCGACTTCCCAACAGCAGAAGACGAGTAGTTTTCGTTTCCGCCGAATCGCTGCCCTGGATCAAAACCGGGGGGCTTGGTGATGTGGCGGGCTCGCTGCCTCCCGCTCTGCACGCCTTGGGAACTGAAATCGTCAGCGTGCTTCCCCTCTATGGTCGTATCGATCGCGAAGCCGCTGGCATGCGCCTGCTGACCACCATTCACGTGAATTACCTGGGCAACGACTTTCCCACCCGCATTTTCGAAGCGGACTACCCGGGTGAATCCTGCCGTGCGTTGTTCATCGAGAACCAGTACTACTTCGAGCGAGAAGGCATCTACGTCGACCCGCACAGTGGGCGCCCCTATGCGGACGACGACGAGCGCTGGTTCTTCTTTCAGTCGGCGGTGATGGAGCTGCTGCGGCAGACGGGGGCCATTCCCGACATCCTTTTCTGCAATGACTGGCATACAGCCATGCTGCCCGCGCTGCTGCGCATCCGCTACAGCAACGATCAGGAGCTCGCCGGTGTGCGCACGCTGATTGGTATTCACAATCTGGGCTACCAGGGCATTTTTCCTGCATCGAGCATCACGAAGCTGCAAATGCCCCAGGAGCTCATGTTCAGCATGAGCCCCTTCGAATACTTCGGACACTTGAATTGCCTCAAGGCGGGGATCTCCTTTGCGGACGAGATTGTCACGGTCTCACCCACCTACTCAGAAGAGATTCGCACGCCGGAACTGGGGCACGGGCTGGATGGCGTATTACGCCAATACGAGGAGCGCCTGACCGGCATCCTCAACGGCATCGATACCACGGCCTGGAATCCTTCGCGCGACAAACTGATTCCTGCGAATTACAGCATAGGACGCATGCAGCAGAAGGCGGACAACCGCGCCCCGCTACTGGAAGCCTTCGGGCTTCAGGATGATGGCAGCCCCATTCTGGGCATGGTCAGTCGTCTCACGGAACAGAAAGGCCTGGATCTGATCGCCGGTTGTATCGATCGCATCTTATCGCGACGTGTCAAGCTGGTTATCCTGGGCAGTGGCGATCCGCATCACGAGGCCTTCCTGCGTGATGTGGCGCGGCGGCATTCCTCCTGCATGGGCCTGCAGATCGGCTATAATGAAGAGCTGGCGCACCTGATGTTTGCGGGCAGCGACATCTTTTTGATGCCCAGCCATTACGAACCCTGCGGCCTCAGTCAAATGTACGCCATGCTCTACGGGACGCCGCCCATTGTGCATCACACCGGTGGCCTACGTGATACAGTGCTCGCCTTCCGCGACTCCGCGGACGAAGCGACGGGTTTCGCCTTTGACGAGTATCAGCCGGAAGAACTGCTGGAAGCCATTGATGTAGCACTGGCCGCGATGCGCAAGCCGCAGACCTGGAAGCGCATCCAGCGCAACGGCATGAGTCGTGATTTCTCGTGGAAACACGCCGCCGTTGAGTACCTGCAACTCTTCGAATCCATCTGTCAGCGCCCCAGGCCTGGCGAACGACCGCCCCTTATGCCCCAACTACAGCGCCAGGACTCAGATCGTTTTTACGGTCTTCCTGAATAGCCTCTCACCGCTTAGTCCAGTACTGAAGCCAGTTTGCGTCGTGTCGCGCCCTGTATCGACTCTCTGTGCTTGTTTTTTCTCGGCATAAACATTCAAGCTTTTTCCAGAGCATCCGAAGAGAGTGTCAGCCCGCGCCGAGTGGTGATACACCGTCAGGGAGAGGCGGACCGCAAGGCAGGGTGAATATGATCGTGGTGGAATGCACAAGAGCATCGACGGATTTGGAATGGTCGAATCCTTTTGGAGGAATGACGGATGAGTCTGAGGATTAATCAAAACTCGCTGGCCATCGGCGTTCACCGGCACCTGAGCAATACCAGCCAGGATTTGAATCGGGCCGTGACTCGCCTGTCCTCGGGCTTGCGAATCAACTACGCCTGGGACGACCCTGCTGGTCTGTCGGTGTCAGAGAAGCTGCGTGCCCAGATTGAAAGCCTCACCGAGGCAGAGCGCAACGCGAACTACGCCATCAACATGCTGGCCACAGCGGAAGGCGCCCTGTCGGTGATCGATGAGAAGTTGATTCGCATGAGGGCGCTGGCGGTTGAGGCATCCAATGGAACCCTCACGAACCTGGATCGCGGCTATCTGGATGTGGAATTCCAGCAGCTGAAGAGCGAAATCACCCGCATTGCAGAGGTGACAAACTACAACGGCCTGAGCCTGATCGACGGCACCTATTCTGAAGGCGCCGGTGGCGAAGGCGGTCAGGGAATCAAGTTCCACATTGGTTCCTACAACGAAGCCAATCAGGACTACTATTACGTGAACCTGGCAGACATGACGGCCGAAGGCCTTGGCCTGACCGACATTGATTTGACAACAACGGCCAGTGCGCAGGCGGCCATCGACCTTCTGGACGCGGTGATCGACACCAAGGACACCGAGCGCACGCGCATCGGCTCCTACGTCAGCCGCTTGCAGGGAACGATTGCGAACCTGCAGATCTCGCGGGAAAACGCCGTGACATCCGAATCCACCATTCGCGACGCGGATGTGGCCAACGAGATGTCGGCATTCACGCGTGCGCAGATTCTGATGCAAACCGGTATCTCTATGCAAGCCCAGGCAAACAGCCTGCCCAGCATGGTGGCCGGACTGATCGGTCAGTAATCTGCAACAACAACCTAGCCTGCAGCAACCGGCCCCTAGCGGGCCGGTTTTCGTTGTGATACACCAAGGCACAGGCATCCACGAAACCCGCCGCTGCGCTGAATCACGCCTAGCTCGTCGCAGCTCTCCGTGCTTCGCCACTCGCTCTGCAGCGTTAAAGAATACTGCATCACACCCTGGACCTTGCAGCAAAGGGCAACTCCGCCGCGGTCCAGACCGCTGCGCCCGCTTTCCAGTCTGAGGGCGCCCTGCCATGGGGTTACACTTTGATACAGCGTGTATTCACCCGCATCGCGGCGCACGTAATACAGCCGCAGCTCCATCGAGTCGAACAAGGGAAGCGTCTGATCCCACTGCAGACTGAATCCTCGCGTCGCCTCCCGTGATACACCAGCCCAATGAAGACCCGCTTTCAATCTGCGTTGAGCGTCTATTTGAAACACGGCACGCAGGCTTCCTCCGCTTACATCCTGCCGCGACCAGAGGGAACCACTGAGTTGTAGCGGATCACGACTTCGACCACCTGGAAGCAAGCGCACACTTAGAGAGCGTTTGCAGCGATAGCCCTCCTCATATGCGCTTCCCCGCAGATCCTGTTCGTAACACTCAATTTGCAAGTGTGACACACGAAGCGACATTCCGCAACGCAGGCCTCTTCCAACGCCCTCTTCCGGCAAGCTGAACGCGGAAGAAGCCGCTCTTGATGAACCACGTCGACCACCCCAGATTGCCAAGCGCAGTTGCAGAATGCGGTTTGGTCGCCAATCGCCGTGACACCAACTCAGACGGTGTTCTCCGCTTCCGTGTCCCAATTCAAGCCGTGTGCGTCGTGTGCGATGCTGCAGAGTAGCTTCATACAACAGACGACACCCACCAGGATCTCGACGAAAGCCAATCGCAGCCTGCGGTTTCAGGCTCCCGGCTTCAGGTAACTCCAGCCAGCCAAGTAGCGTACGCTCCTGCCACTTTGCGCGACGTTCCTCGTGTTCCGCGTCGTGAGCCATGCCCAGTACAAAGCCGTCTCCAGCCGCGCTTCGGTCACGCGCTGTCCATGCAGCGGCAAGACCTCCGCGAAACTGTCCCTGACTCCTTTGTATCACAAGACCATCAGTTTCCGGCTGCCATGCACTCGCGCTCCCGAATCCAACTCTTACGAGATCCCCAAGAGGGGCAGGTAACGACCCCATACCTGAAGCGCATCCGGCGAGGATACCGATGCGATCACGCAACGTCAGGCGACCGATATACAAGCTCCACGGATCACGCCGGTAGGCACAAGCCAGCGCGGCATGCGGCATCACCCCGCATTCCCCGCGCGCACGCGTTGAGACAACACGCCAAGCAAAGCGGTCCTTGCCGACTTCCAGCATCAGACGGTTTTTCCAGCTAGCATGATCCAACCATTCCTGACGCACATCTCCATTCATCACGGATTTTGCTTGTGTTACAAAGAGCAACACCAAGAGCAATTGTATCACAATCATCGTGTGCCTCCCCTAAACGAGAGTGCGCACTGCAGCCCTATGTTTGGTGGCAAAACGGGGTGCAAGTCTACGGCAACAACCACTTCGATCCATGGTTGGCGTACACGCATAGCCAATCGCTTCTTCGCATCCTCCAGCCATGCAACCGCTAAACCGACATCGTGATACACTGCGCTAACAGACAGCGTGGGCTCACTTTCATTCACCAAGCCACCGCCGCGCGCATAAGCTACACGCAACCATTCGCCTATATCACGTGACACGGCAAGTCGCCAGCCCCCTTTCTCTGGCCAGTGTTCAAGCGATGCTCCGCTTAGTGTTTCAGGCGCAAACCGTGCATGCAGGGTAAGCTGCGTCCAGAAGCCGTAGAGCGGAGTTCCGCCACCAAGCGCGGAGTGTAGCGCCCTTGATTTGGACAAGCTGTTGGTACAGACCTGCTCCAAGGCGCACGACAGTCGCCAGTAAATGGGGGCCGCTCGTGCCTTGCGGAGAACGCCGGCAAGGGCCAGCCAGAGCGACTGTTCTCGCCAGCTTTCCCAACCAAAGCTGCTCACGCTTCCCGCCAACACAACCTTGCGAAGCCTCAGAGCAACGGCCGCCTGATGCTGGTCCATTTCCGCCAACGAAGCCGTCCGCTGCCAGCCCACTCCCACGCCAGGAGTAATGCGTAGCGCATCACCACACAGGGCTAGTGCACTTACGCCAAGGCTATCGGGGAGGGCGGTCCGTGTCCAAAAGTCACCGCCATCCTCAAACACGGCGAACGACGATCCAGCGAAAAGGAGCAGTATCACGAGACCGAGGAGGGGCAACACCACCTTTGAATTGGCTGTGCGATGCTCTACTTTAGGCCCAGAGAGTCTGTCTGACGTGGCAGCAACGTGGTCTTCTTTGCTCCAACGATCCAAGAGAGGTAGCATGACGTCCTTCTTCCTGCGCCCGCTGTTTCTCGTACTGGGATGGGTATCCCTGGTGCAGGCGCTAACCATTCAACCCGAGATCTCCATCGAGTTGGCACAGCTTCCGCAGGACAAGCGGGGACCACTCCTCAATCTCGAAGAACGTCTGGCCGCCTATATCAGCGACTACGACTGGGACGAGGACGAGCAGACTCTTGGCCTCACGGTGCCGCTGGCCATTCAGTTGACGAATGTTTCAGAAGAGGGCGCCAACACGGTCTATCAGGCCAAGGTTGCTTGTAGCAATGGCGGCGATCTGCGCATCGACGAGTCCGACTGGAAATTCACCGTGGATGCCATTGGCGCATTCCGTCACCAGGAAAACCAGTTCGACAGTTTTCTGGGTATGGTCGACTACTGCGTCCTAATGGTCATTGCGAGCGAATACGACAAGCTCGGCGAGTTCGCCGGTGACGCGATGTACGAAAAGGTGCGCCGCGTACTTGAACTGGCACAATTCAGCACCTACCGCGACGGTTGGTCGGATCGGTACCGCAAGCTGGATCAGGTCACCTTGGCGCAGGAAAACCGCCCTTATCGCACCTTGCGCTGGGTAATGCATACGGCGATCTGGTTCCGGCAGGTGATGGACAATGACTACGAAGCCTGGACAACAACGCTGACAGCGTTGGACCTGGCCACGGAAATCGATGACCAGACCAAACTCAGCACGTTCTGGGATGCCAACTACCGCATCATCTGCGAGATACTGGTGAAAGCTCGTGATGAGGAAAGCATCCTGCGACTGCTTCGTTTGGACACCTCGGATCCGCAACGCCGGGACCACTACCTGCAACAGGCTGGGCAGGCCGCTGCGACGCCCTAGGGCTTGGCGGGACAGAATCGGGAAGCTCGCCTACCCCGGCGTTGATGTCGATGTTCCTGGGTCTGCGCAGAATGTTGGGCAACAGGATTCCGATACTGCGTAACAGAAGAATTCTCCCAAGGCAATGAGACACTTGCCCGGATCGCCTCCTTTCGCTAGACTCAACGCCGATAGGATTCATGTGGAAAACACTGTGCTTACTTCGATTCGCTACATAATTATGCTACTGCTGGCAGGCACCTTGGCACAAGCAGCCGAGCTGCTGCAGTTTACCGCCAGTGTAATGCCGGATAACACCGTCCATCTCGTCTGGTCGGTGTCTAGCGAATCGGGCATCGTGGGCTTCGAGCTGGAACGCAGTACGGACGAGTCCTGGTACCAGCCTATTGGCGATCGCATCTCCTGCGATCTGTCGTCGATCTACGATTACTATGATCATCCAGGCCTGGATGCCATCAATCGTGGCAATCGTATCGATGTCGAGCAGGAGTATTGGTACATGCTGTATTACGTGCTTCCCACCGGAGAGCGTGTGCCGGCCTCCGAAGACCCCGTGCAGGTTTCACTGACCATGAATGCGGTGCGCGTGACCTGGGGCGGAATCAAAGCGATGTTCCGCTGACGCTGATGAAGAAACAACAAACCCGCGAAAACGCGGGTTTTTTTATGCCTATTCCACGGGGCGCGTCAACAGCCCGGGATCCCAAGGGTCCCATTGTCCTTGTATCACAAGCAGGCGCGCAGATCGCCACAGTCCCAGATCCATTGAAACAGTCTGCAGCATTTGCAGACGCTTCGCAAGCACCGTCTCCTCCTGCTGTTGTAGCTCTTCGCTGATCAGGCTCAAGTTCCCGTTGCGCTCATTTCGCTCATCGCTCACTTTATCCAGTCGCAGCAAGAGACGCTTGCGATCAATCATCAACTGGCGCGCCTCATCCTGATAGGCCTGCAAAATCGGCCAGAACAACCGCGCATCCTCCGGTCCCAGCGCAAGCTCGCGAGTCAGCAACGCGCTACTCTCGCCGGATTCGGTGATTCCAGTGACCTGGTCCATCTTGCGACCACGCAGGGTTACACCGAGCACAACCATCAGCACCGCAGACAGTAGCAGCGAGGCTCGAACCAAGCGCTGAGTACGGGGTGTCATGCGGTTCTGTCTCGGCTTCTCAAATCGTTCGTACCACATGGAGGCGGCCATGCGCTTGGCGGCATCCTCAGCGTCGTGGTCATGTTTTTTCATCTCAGTACCATCAGAATGCGCGTGACAAGGTGAAGCGATTCAGCGTTCCCACTTCACCCCAGGAAGTCCAAGCCCAGTGGAAGTCGAAACCGTAGGGAAGTCTTCCCCCAACACCCAGCGATAGTCCGCGCGTTGTATCACCGTCGAAGTCGCTGACACGGTCTTCGCTGCGCCCGAAGTGGTAGCCAGCACCCAGATGCCAGCGTTTGGCAACAACAAACTCACCGCCCAGCTTGTACCAGAATCCGCTTCCATGAACGTGCTCTCGTGCCGCACTCCAGGTGAAAGGAAGATGCGCCAGTCGCTTTGCGATACCTATCTCCACAACACGCGGCAGTTCGGGATCGACGGATTCGTAATCATCCAGGACATTGCCCAGATTGGCCAGCCGACACCCAAGCGAAAGGCCGGAGGGATGTCGCCACAGCGTGCCGAAATCCGCCATCAAGGCTGATGCATCCGTATCATCAAGCGTCGACCAAGCGTAGCGCACACAGACACCAAAATCCAGTGTACTCGCCCCGTCCAGTTCGAACCGATAAGCGCTGCCCAGAAAGAGCGCGTTGTCGCCCGTGTCGATCTCTCCGGTCGGCTGTTGCTGTTCGTCGTAACCGGCAATGTCACCGTAGGATTGGCTCTGCAGGCCACCAACGAATCGGAATCCATAGGGTCCGGGCAGACAGCCCACCAGACTCAGGAAGCGGACGTCGTCGATGTGATCCAGCCATAACAGACCGACCTCACGCTCCTCGCCGCTCATCGGCGCGGCAGGATTTCGTATCACGCCCTCTGCGCCGTAAACATCAGCCACACAGCTTTCGCCACGCGCTGCCGTACGAGCGTCGATTTCGCTCAACAGGAATTGAAACCCCGTCTGCGCCCATAGCGGACTGGAGCACAACAGCAGCATGCAAATCGAAGCAAGTCTTAATCGCCGTGACACCTTGTGTCCTTTCGCTTGGAGGGACCGATTTGCATCTTACCAAGGCCTGCCAGAACTTGCAACAATGGAACACGAAGCCCTGCTGCTGGTGTTGAACGGTGATCCGCCCAGGCAACTGCTGCAACATCTGCACGCTGGGGGCAGACTCCCACAACACTTGCTGGTCAGCCCTCATCCCGCCGCCGCGTCAGCCGGCCGATTGCGTATCATGGCTGCTGATGGCGCAGCCGTCCATTTGCATCATCAGGGAATCCGCATCGACTACCTGGTTGGTGACCTGGACAGCACTCCTGAAGCACTTGTCGTGGATCTCGAAGAAAGGGGTTGTCAGGTTCATCGCGTTGTGGACCAGGAGCACAACGATTTGGAGAAATGTATCACGCTGGCTCGCGAACTGCGTGTTGACCCTGTTTGGATTGCTGGCTTCGAGGGGTCCCGTCTTGATATGACAATGGGGCTCTACAGCATGCTCGCTTTGCCTCAGTCCCGCAACATTATTCTTTGCGGCCGCAATCAGCTAGCTCAATCCCTGGATGCTGGTGAATGCAGCATTGCTACTCACCCGGGGGAACGTATTTCGCTGGTTAACTGCAGTGGACGCCCTGTTTCCTGTGATCTAAGCGGATTGGCTTGGTCCGGGCAGGGAATCACAATTGGCGCAGGCTGCCACGGCGTCTCTAATCGTGCATTGGCACACAAGGTTCAATTGCGTGTATCACAGCGCGGCCTTCTACTTGTACGGGACCTCACACTCAAATGACTCTTCATCCGATCGCCATCCTGATAGCCCTCAGTTGTGTAATCGTTGTTCCTGTAGTCGGTATGCTGGCTAGCGCGAGCAGTCGCGACTATATCAGCGCTGGACGACGTATCACGCTTCCCGCATTTGTCGCCACTCTGGTCTGCACATGGTATGGTGGAATCCTTGGTGTTGGCGAGTTCGCCTATAGCAGCGGCATTGTCACGTGGCTTGCTCTGGGTGCGTTCTACTATCTCTTTGCGCTGGTCTATGCCCTGGTTCTCGCAAAACGCGTGCGAGGAGCTGAAAGCCTGAGCATCCCCGAACAGATATCTCTGCGCCACGGGAAAATCGCCGGACGATTCGCTGGAGTGTACGCCCTGCTAATGGTGTCGCCAGCCCCTTACCTGCTGATGGCTACGCTGCTGCTATCAGCCCTGACCGGTACATCTTTTGCTGTTTCGCTTGCGCTGTCTCTGCTGCTGACTGTTGGTTATGTGTGGCGGGGCGGCCTGAAGAGCGTCATCCTAACCGACGTGATACAGTTCGTATTGATGTTCGCCGGTTTCGGCACCGTGTTTCTCTGGCTTGTGTTACAGCACGGTTTTCTAGGGTTTTTGCAGCAAGAACTTCCCGCAACTCACATGAGCATTCCAGGCACACTAAGCTGGGGGCAAGTACTCGTCTGGGGATTCGTTGCCATGTGGACGCTCGTGGACCCAGGCTTCCATCAGCGTGTTGCCGTAGCTCGTGATACACAAACCGCTCGCCGTGGAATACTCCTGAGCATTCTCTGCTGGTTCGTGTTTGACGCGCTGACAACCTTCACCGGCTTGTATGCGCGTGCCCTATTGCCAAATCTCGCGAATCCAGCAGATGCGTATCCAGCGTTGGCTGGAATTCTCCCCCCCGTAATACAAGGTGTGTTCTACGGAAGCATGCTGGCGACGGTACTGAGTACTCTGGATAGCTTCTGTTTCCTCAGCGGGTCAACTATCGCACGTGACCTGTTAGGGCTACGCGATCGCGATCGGGTGCGTCGGGTCACTCGAATGGGTCTTCTAGTAGCTTCGATTCTGGCCGCTGTCATGATCTGGTGGATGCGCAGCATTGTAGAGCTATGGCTGACGATTGCACAGCTTGGAATTCCTGTGCTGTTACCGGTTCTGCTACACTCCTTCCTGAGCCGTGACACATACCCCGGCCACCTCTTCGGCTTGTTCTCGATGATTTCCGGTGCAACGGTTTCCCTTTCCTGGCAAGTGCTAGGCTGGCTACATGCACAGGGGGGCTGGCCTGTCTATCCGTTTGGCCTGGACCCACTCTACGCTGCACTTCCCGTATCCTCACTGGTACTACTCTTTGGTGTTGTGATACACTATAAGCAGAAAAGGGCGGAAGCATCCTGAGACACTCCCGCCCTTGTAACACACAAAGATCTACTAGTTCAGTGCCTTGACCATGAAGAAGGACCAGCCACTTCCATGGGAAATTGTGTAGCCCGGTTCTTCGGTTGTCGCAATCAGTTCATAGCCTGAATACGCGTTACTACTTGCATACACATGGTAGACGACGGCAAACTCAGACTCGTCCCAGTCCAGCTCTATCTGCCCATTGGGAAGCACATTGATGCTTAGCATAACCGGGTCCGGAGCAGCGATCTCCCCCAAACTCGTGATACGCAGGTCGTCAATGTACCAGCCCTCATGCTGGACCGCGCCATCACTACCAAACATGAAACGCACCTGCAAAGCCGCAACAGTATCACCGAGCGGGAAGATGTAGGGTGTCCACTCTTCTGCTCCCGCAAACATGGGACGCGGGAATCCGAACCAGTCGCTGAGTGCCGAGCGCTCGCGCAGGAACTTGGAATAACCCGAGGTCGGTGTTACAGGCTCCCACTCGCCACCGTTCAAACTTACCTCCACAACACCACCATCGTAACACGAATCGGGATAGTAAGAGGAAGTCTCCGCGTTGATCCAGCTCCAGAAGCTGAGTTGCAGATCCGTTGCGCCTGAGGGAATGTTGATCACGGGACTGGTTAAAACTCCGCCGGAGCTGCTACCGTAGTCGTCTAGCCCCGAGCCGCCGAATTTCCAGGATGTTCCTGCGCTATGATAGCGCGCCGACTCCAGATGCCATTCATCGGTTCGCCCCGGGCCGTCAGTATGCGTCCACCCGTCAATGCCACCCATCTCGTACTGGCCAAGGTTGTAATACACCTGAATGGTACGTGTAGTTGTAACACGCTCGTTGTGCTCGTCACTTGCGTCCACAGCAACGATGTGATACTCGAGCACGCTGCCACCGCCCAATCGTGGGAGCTGGGCGGAATACATGCTTCCCCCCTGCCAACCCATCGTCAGGGTTTCGTACTCGCCTCCGTCCACACTGTAGAAAAGTTCTGCTGACAGGACGCCTGTGGCATCGGTAATGGACGCTGAAATCACCAGGGGAGCAGAGTTGTAGGCAACATCCAGCGGCTGCTGTTCAATGACGGGTGCAACAAGATCAATGCCCGTGAAGTAGCCGATGTCCGTGGTAATCTTGACCGCGCGTCCGTCCGAAATCGGTGTCGCGGTACTCACCCACTGACTTACATGTGTCAGCATCAGTCCATCTGTGGAGTCACCGTTCTTCATACCAATTGTGCAAGACGGATAGTCAGTAGAGTTGGACTGGGTGTTGTTGAACACGGAGTACTGGAATACGATCTCGCCATCACCGGTGAGAGTAGGATGTGTCACGGGATCGTACAAAATGATCTGGAATGTGTTACGATCGCTACTGTATCCGTTGAAGCGCGTGTTGTACCATTCGACAACAAACATACCTTCTGCTGGTAGATACTTGGTGTACACTTGCCCTTCTGCATCCATGTAGAAGTCATCCCACATTGGCGCCAACATGTAGTCAGGCCCCATACCGCAGGGCAAATTGTGATTGCGGAAATCCGTCTCCATGTGCGCCAGTGGGCCGAATGCGATAAAGCCATTGGAGCAAATTCCCACCTGATCAAAACTCTCGCCGTAGAAGACAAAATCAAAGGGCAGATTCATCAACACGGCGTCATCCTGCTCGTCGCCGTTATCCGTCAACGGAACAAGTGTACCACTACCGCCAGCCGACGGTGCAATCTCAATCCAGTCGTAGTGTGGCGATTCGGTATTTGCGTCCGTGTCTTCATAAATGCGGTAGCCATACCGGTCTGGGCCCGTTGGTGACTCGCTACTCTCATAGCCAAGAGTAAACTGCACGGGCAGGCTCCCGCAGATGCCCTCCGATGTGGACCAGTTGAGCTGCATCTCTGCAGTGTAACCCGCGTAGGCTTCTTCGGCAAAGAGCTCGAAGGAAACACTGCCGCTGGCCCCCACAGCCAACTCGGACAATGAAGACGTTCCCTGCAGAACATCTACGAAATAGTCGGCATCCACCAGCGTAAAGCTCAAACCGCTGGCGTCGTAGTCTCCCGTGTTGGCAAGGGTCAGATCCGCTTGACAGGCCACACCGGAGAGCATGGCACCACCACCTGGAACGAACTCGATATCCGTTAAAAGCATCACGGGCGCTGTAACACACACGGGAATGATTGTATCGAAGGAACCTTGAGCGCTTGTGATATGCAGCGGGATCATCAACTCCTGTCCTGAAAACAGCTCATCGGTCAGTTGTATCACAAATGAAGTTGAAGATGCAGCGGAAGCACCAGGAACGAGATTCGCCCAGTTTGCTGTTGATGTGGTGGCCACACCCCAGGCCGGATCTACTGTAATGGCACCGGAAACACTGGTTAAAGTGGAAAGGCTCCCAATGTTCTCCAGAACCGGACGAAGTGCGACAGTCTCTCCCGGAAGAGCAATTCCATCTCCCTGGATGCCGGAAGCCGTAACAGCCACGGCGGATTGTGCCTGTGTCACACTCAGCTCCTGCTGAACAACCAGGAATTGCGGTTTGGAAACTGTAAGTGTCACATCGCCAGCACTCAGACCGTCGAGCGGGAGTACAGCACGACCACTTGCATCTGTGATACAGCGGACTTGAAAGCCTGTATCGGCATCGTAGAGACAGACAACAGCATCTGCCAGCGCGCCACCTTGTGCTTCAACACCAACATCGAAGTACTCACTACCCAGTGAGATGCCGCTGGCGCAGTCAACGCTTAGCACATCCGGACGCCCAAGCCAGATATCCATTCCCGGATCACCCATTAGATTCGCCCGGTTCGCAAACACTTCAGCGTTTGAGTCACCCGGAGCAAGTGCCAGATAGAGGTGATACTTGCCCATGAACATGTCAGTGCCAACCTGGGGAATATTGAAATCCAGCGCGCCGTAGAAGAAGCCTCCCACCACCGCATTGTTGTAGGCAGTATGTGTATCACTTGTGCAGAAGCCCATGGCACAGACACCGCCCTTGAAATCAACGACATCGCCCTTTCGCAAGAAGGCTTCGGTTGTGGAATAGCTCTGGTTGAAGTTTCCCGTACCACACGTGAAAATGACTGTCACAGGGGTGCGGTAGCTGTTGTTGAAATAGGAGTCATTGTCGACAGAGCTAGCATCCACGCCGTTCATGCCAACCCAGCCGCGGTAATTGTAGATGCTGATGCCTTCGTTAAAACGCGCGTTCACCCACTCGAGTGAGCTACTCCAAGTCGTGTCGATGACATCGTATCCATGCTCGACCAGATCAATGGCAATACTGCGCGACTGCTGAATCATGGAGAAAGCATCATAACCAACGGAAAGGGCCGCGTGAGACATCCATGCATCACCGATGCCGTTTCCAGTGGGCGTCTGTTCGTAATACATGGTCTTGCGCAGAACGGTTCGCATCTGATTGATATTCTCGATCGAGATACGCCCCACAACAATGTCTGCCAAGGCGTCCGTTCCGTCGACGCAGGCGTAGTAGTGATCCTGTTGTCCATCGTAAGAGCCGCCCGGGCCTGCCGGAATGGAGAACTCGCTGGCATAGGATTCTGCATCACCAAAGAGCACGACGAACTCGGGCGTATACTCCCAGTTGAAGTACGCGTTCTGGATGTAGGACTTGATGCTGCTGTTCGTCATCGAACCGATTTCGCTGCTCGTGGCGATATCGACATGATGTCCCTTACTGCGCTTCCAGTCAACAAAAGTGTTGAATACGGCATCGCCAGTAATGGTCTCATCGTACGCGATGAACAAGTAATTGCCTGGTAGCACGCGCGCATCGAAGAGATCGCGCATTGCACCGTCATGTGATACATCCCGATTTACAATCTGCTGTTCAACAGCACGGACAAGACTCGTTCCCGAGGATTGAATCCGACGTGTGCGCTGATTAATCGGGTTCACGCCCTCAAATACAGGCCGTAACACAAGTCGACTGTAAATGCGCAAGGTCGCGCCCTCTTCCCGGATTTGTGCCGGATGTACCACGAGTTTCACCAGTCGGTTGTTTCGCAACAGAACCGGATCATCGCATTCCCACACTTCTGCCGGATACTGCGAGCTGTGATACGCCGCCTCGTTGAAAAGGAAGGGCAGCGGTAGTTCGGCCTCTGAGTGAACTCGTTCAAGCTGCGGAAGTAGTGGTGCGTTCAGATCGAAATCTTCGTACTCCGCCTCCACCAGAACAAAGCGGACATCGCTCTGGTCCGGAATCTGCACAAAGCGCCCGATCAGCGGCACTTCGGGCTCGCCTGGAACGGTGCTTGTGTTACATCCCTCCATCGAGATGGTTGTCCAATCCTGGTCCTGCATGGTGACACGCCCGAGTTCCGCTACCGGAAATTCAAACACGATATCCCCATTTACACTCTCACAGGCAGCATTGGCTCGGCCTGATACTGCGGCCATTGCCGGCAGGCCCATCAGGCCTGCCAGCAGTAGGGTTGATAGCATTGTCTTCATTTGCGCCCCTTACTCTTCTGTTTTGTCGGTGGAATAGGTGGCGGTTACCTGCCGCCAATCTCGCGGGACAGCGAGCAAGGATTCACCGTTTACAGCACAGACCTGATAGAAGGCACGCCCTGCTACTGCACCCAGACTGTAATTCGAATCAGTCGTCGTGCCAATCAAAGTGGAGTAGTTGCCATAGGGGCTATCTGCGCGATAAACACGGTACAAGCCTGCACCCGTCGAAGTCCAGCTTAGAACAAACTGTCCATTTGTGTGCTGAATCATCAAATCAGTGACCTCAACAGGTGCCAGAACCATCTCGCCAGTCGTGATCCACAAAACCTGGCCACTCACAATTGTGGCAGCATCCGCTGCATACTCTGGGCTGCTCCCGGTTCCATAGAGGTACTGAATGCCATCTGCAGTATCGTTGGCAATACCTACGGTGCAGCTGGTAGCATCAGAAACCGTGTGATACTGAATCAGAATCGGTGTATCACCGGTAATGGTTGCATAGTAGGCCTCGTCACAGAAGGCAAGCTGGAAAGTCTCTGTAATAATGGTTGATCCAAAGTGGGGCACGTCTGTGTAACACACGAAGAAGCGGTGGCTGTCACTGTCGTACCAATAGTCAATGCTTCCTGCCGAGCTGGGATTGAGGTCATCCCAGAAGGGGGCAATCATCTCGCCAACACTTCCCGCCGGAAGCGTGCCGTTAGAATAGGTCGTAGTAGAGCTACTACCCATGGCCAGGAAACCGTTGGAACACACAGAGACCGTGGAGTAACTCTGCCCGTAGAAGATCACGTCGAAGGGCAGAGAAATGGTGGAAGTAGCATCGTCAGCCAGGGTCAAACTGAGAGCGCCTGCCGGTACACTGACCCAATCAAACTCGTGGCCTTCGCCCGCGTCTTCACTATCGAAAATGTAGTAGCCGTACGTGTCCGGACCCGTCGGCGGATCACCCGCCAGAACCGTGTACTGGCGCACCTCCGTGCTGGCTTGATTCGGAACCGTGGCGAGGTCCTGCGCCTGCAGGTAATAGTCAACTACCGTTCCCGCTGCCAACTCAGCAATCTCATACTTCCATGTATCACCGCCCTGGTACGCCATTTCGCACTCGTTGTATGCGGATCCATCGGCGCGCCAGAACAGCTTAACCCAAGCAACACAACTTGCATCGTAGACCTCGGCCTCAATTGTCACGGGCTCGTCGAAGCGTGCGCCAGTAACGGGTTCTGTTTCAATTACCGGGGGATCAGATTCACTACTGAGTGACTCCCCGCGGGCCGTTGTGTAATACACGGCCTTGCCGGAAGTAAAACCACTGATAGTGGCAGCGTCAACATTGTAGTTGGTCAATGTCAAGCCCATAGAGGCGGATTCATCTTCGATACCCACCGAGCAATACGGGAAGTCATAGATATTCGACTGATCGTTGTTCCAGACCTGATACTGAGTAAGAATGGGGCTATCACCGGTAGGAGTGCTGTAGTAGTCCACGTCAAACAAAATGATCTGGAAGGTGTTGTCGCCACCCGCGTTCAGCACGAAATCGTACCACTCAATGATGAAGCGATGATTGGCCACGTCGTAGTACGTGTATACATCCGCATTGCCCGTTTGCATCAGGTCATCCCACATGACGGCAATCATGCCGTCAGGACCTGTAGCACTGGGCAGAAAGTGATTGCGGAAGTCGGTCTGATCGACAGCGCCCTCTTCCATGCCGAGGAAGCCATTGGAACACACAGCGAGCTCGCTATAGGTCTTGCCGTAATACACAAAGTGAATGGGGATGGCCACAGTTGCTGCGTCATCCTGATTTCCTCCGTAGTCAGTCAAACCCAGCGCAGTACCGCTGCCGCCTGCCGGTGAGGCGACTTCGACCCAACTGTAAGTGGGTGCCAGCGTGTAGCTGTCGGTGCTTTCAATGGCGATGTACCCGTAGGCGTCCGGACCCGTCGGACCCGACTCAACACCATAGCCCACCACAAAATCCACGCTCATCGAGCCGGTGATTCCAGAGGGCGAACTCCAGGTCAATGGAAGTGATACAGGCAAACCACGAGTGGCTGTGTTGTCAATTGTCAGCTCAAAGACGGCTTCTGCACTTTCTCCGGGAGCTGCATTGTAGCCGCTGAAACTGCCATCGATCATCGTGATAAAGGAAAAGCCGCCATCACCAAGTGTGAACTGCAAACCTGAGGCCGCGTAGCTGCCAAGATTTGCGAGCTGCAACTCCATTGTCGCCGTCTGCCCGGGCAGGGCGAAAGAGGCGATCTCGTTGAAGGTGATGTCGCTGATCACGGGACGCGGCGCACTGACTTCGATCCACAACAGGTCGGTATAGTTCTCGGAACCCGTGTTGAAGACGATGGACGCGGGGACCATGGTTCCATCGGGCAAGTCAGATGCCAATGTCAGTGAACAACTGCCTGTAGCAGCAGCCTGTGATCCACTGGCGATGGCTGGCCAGCTCAGCGTTGCATCACTGATAGTGCCGTACTCCGCATCAAGGCTCACAGTGGCGGTGAGGAAGCTGATCGAGCTGGACCCTGTATTGGCCACGACGGGATTCAGCACCACGCTTTCGGCCGGATTCGCAATACCGTCACCATTGATGCCGGCGTCCACCACACTGGGATACCGCGTGAACTGACTGACGGTCAGTGTATTACGCGAAGGCAGATAGTCAACCTTAGTCGCCGTCAGCTGGAGCGCCCCGGCCTGAATTCCACTCAGGTCAAGTATGACATGACCACTGGCATCTGTGATACCAACTGATTGTATCACGCCGCCTTGATAAGCACAAACTGCAGCTCCGGAAACTGCCGTTCCTATACTGCTCACATAGGCATCAATACCCGTTGCACCCAAAGGAATGTTGCCGCTGAAGTTGTGTGACACACTGAGAGCAGCCGGAACACCACACCACATATCCATGCCTGGGTCACCCATGAGGTTGCCCCAGTAGCTGAAGCTCGCTGATTCCGTCGCACCGACCGGCAGGTTGGTCACCAACTCATACTTGCCAAACGCCAGCGCCGGGCCGATCTGGGCCAAGCCGTGATCCAGAAAGGCGCCCCAGAAACCGGCCACGACAACATTGTTGTAGCGTGTAGCTGTGCCGGAAGTAGCGAACCCGAGAGCGGCAACAGCGCCGCGAGGATTGTCGATGTCACCCCAGCGCAAAAAGAGTTCCGTCTCGCAAGGACCATCGGACTGACCGAATGTTCCCGTATCACAAGTGAAGATGGCCGCAACCGGTGTACGGGCTGAATTCTGGAACACGGAGGTATCGTTGAAATAGCTCTCGTTCAGCCCGTTCATGTTGATGTAGCCGCGATAGTTATAAAGGCAAATGCCTTCATTGAAACAGTTCTCCACCCAGGCCGCACTTCCATTTGGATGCCAGACTGTGTCGATCTCTGTGATACCATTGGCAATCATGTCGTTGCACAGACTGCGCGACTGCTGAATCATGGAAAGGCCGGCGTAGCCGGTCATCATAGCCGCCTTGCCTAACCAACCACTACTGTGAGCGGTCGGCGTGGTCTCGTACATCATGAACTTGTACATGACCGTTCGCAGCTGATTCGCGTTCTCTACGGAAAGGCGACCTACGGCGACGTCGGCAATCAGATCGTCACCATCGATCATGCCATAAATGTGATCGTACTGGCTGCTGCTGTAGGGCAGATAGTAATCAGCGCTTGCGTTTGGGTCACCCACCAGCGTCACATAGAGTGGCGGTGTATCACTGAAGTACTGGTTTTCGATTTCGCCCTTGATGGCGTCGGAAGTCCAAGCACCGAGATCGGATTCGGTGATCACCTCAACGTCGTGTCCTTTTTCGCGCTTCCAGTTGACCCAGTTGACGAAATAGGCATCGTTACTCACAGTTGTAGTACGCGCGAAAATCAGGTAGCGGCCAGGGGCTTCTGGCACATCGAAAATGCCGCGATCCGCCTCGTGCTCCGGGAGTTGCACGAGCTTGTCCGCCATGACACGACGATAGAGCTGATCCTTGGCTGGCAGCTCGTAGCTGCGAGCATTGCGCAAGTCTGTGCCGGAAAAATTCACGCGAACCTGGGCACTGCGCAACACCTGAGTCTCACCGCTTACGGGATTCGTGCGCACAGGCACAAGATCCACTTTGGCCAGACGCAGGTTGCGCGCCAGCATTGGCTTACTCACGCTCAGCACCGAGCCAGGATACCAGGTGTCGCTGCTGTAGATGTCCTCGTCCAAGAGATAGGGGGCGGGGAAATCATCAGGCTCAAGCATTCGTTCCTGGTTGGGTGCCACAACGCCGCTCACCGTCTCCCATTCGGCCTCAAGCAATTCCACGCTCACGCCGGACTCATCGGGCAGTTCGATCATGCGACTCAGCAAAGGCAGATCCGGAGCTCCGGGAGCGCCAAAATAGCCCGCATCATCAAAGCTGACCTGCAACCAATCGCCATGACTATCGTGCTGTGACACAAGGTTCGCAGGCCCGGGCTGCCAATCCAGTGTGTAGCCTGCTGCGTCTGCATTTGCGCGGAAGGTCTGCGCAGCATACAGCTGCGTTGCCAACAATCCGCAAAGCAGAGTGCCAAATACTCTTCGCGACATCGCCATGATTCTCTCCTTATACGTGCACCTCGCTCCAGCACAAGATTTCTTGCACAGAAGCTGAGTCAGTTTTGTCCCAGCACACACTCTTCTAATCACTCTACTGTACACCGACCGTTGCACAAGTCCGCCTTCAAGCAGAATGCGTGAAGCCAGAGGGGGGGGAAATGTTCTTCCTGAATGGGTCGGGCTAGAAGGATATTAGAAATGAGATCTTCGGCTAGCAAGAGATTTATTCAGCTTTGAAACATTCAGTCTTAGCTTTGGCAAGCCCAAATTGAAAAGAATTCAAGCCAGCGCATATTGCGGAAATTCATTACATGTGTGTTCCACGGAAACCGAAGCTCGGAGAGAACCATGGCCGCCTGTATAGAAGCAACCCTCTGCTATTTACGTCACGAAAACGAGGTGCTGATGTTGCATCGAAATACGCGGCCCGACGATCTGCACTTTGGCCGTTACAACGGTTTGGGTGGCAAATGCGAAACGGGCGAAAGTCCACGGGAATGCGCGCTGCGTGAAATTCATGAGGAATCTGGCCTGCGTCCGCGACGCCTACGTTTTGCCGGACACATCCTCTTCCCACTCTTCGATGGTCGGCACGACTGGTCGGTGTTCCTCTTCTGCGGCTACGAAGCGGAAGGCAAGCTGCTTGCCCAGGTGAAGGAGGGAACTCTGGAATGGGTGCCAGAGCCTCAGCTCCTATCCTTGCCTCTCTGGGAAGGCGATCGCCACTTCCTGCCCTGGGTGATGGCTGGACGACGTTTCATGGCACGCTTCGACTACGAGCATGGCGTCTACACTAAACACGAGGTCCACTTCATTGATGAAGAAGACCTCGTGTAACACACAGCTTCAATCAGTAGCGATTCAGACTATTCCACGCCAATCGCTGTAACACGATAGAAGCCCTGTTGGCTTGTATCACGTTGCTCACTGCAGCTAAGCCCGGAGGTCACAAGCAGCTCCTCCCAGGGCCCCTGCATGCTGGTCGCCTTCTCCACCCTGTATTCGACAGCGGTTGCAACCGCCACCCAACTGATCAGGAAACTTGATGATGCCGACCGATACTCGATGCTCATCGCGGGCGACTGCATCCAGGGATCGTTACCGGGCCGTGCAACAACCGACCAGCAACTTGTCTGCTCGTCGGCATCCTGCGCACGAACCATCCATCCTGTGTCCTCGCCGTACTGTGATACAAGCGCAGATGTGTCGGCAATGTCTGCCAATGTTTCCTCGATATTCATCCAGACAGGGGCAGGAGAAAAGTCATCAATGTAGACGCCCTCGGACGGTGTTCCCTCGGGCGCCGTCTGACGCAGACGCAAGTACACGCACTCACCGACATAGTCAGCCAGTGACCAGCTTACCAGGGTCCAATCGTTCATATAGCCGGTAATGGCTGGGCCATCGCTTATCCCGTAGGGATCAAGAGCTGTTGTATGGTCGCCATCAACGGGCGTCCACTCGCAACCATCGGTACTCACTTCCAGATAGAGATACTCGTGATACAGCGTCAGGGAGCTCTTCATCTGGCACTCCACCAGCTGTCCAAGCGCCACTTCAACATCGGCGGACAGTTGCATGATCCACTCGTTATCCTGGTTGCGGTCCTCCGGATAGGAGTGCAGGCATGTCGGCGCAGAGTAACTACTCACCGAACTCAATCGCCAACTACCGGACCAGCGATCCGTGTTGTTCATCGCATCGGCACCGGTGTCTTGATAGCCACTTACCCGGCACAGATCGTAAGACACAGCCTCATTCTGTGGCATGGGATCAGGGGTTTCCCAAGACAAGGTGTAACGGTGATTGTCTGGTAAACCTGATGTGATACAAGGAGTCGCTGGCGGCCATGTGCCATAGAAATCGCGCCCGGCTTCAAGGAAGCGCATCAGCAGCTCCATGTTCTCTTCGCAAAGCGGTTCGATACGGCTTTCGGATGGCCAGAAGTTATCGCTGTAACTGCCCACTTCAACCGTGAAGCACAGAACGGGGTCGTGTTCCAGTGTGTCACCATAGAGCCAGTCCTCGGTTCCGCCATTGGTCAGATAGCCCACCGCGTCGTAGGCCGTGCCACAGTAGTAGCCATTTTCTTCGGTCATGAGCGCGGACACCCGATTAAAGGTGGCGTGATCCGGCGTGTGTACATCCACGTAATCCCAGGGATAGATCACCAGGTTGCTATAGCTGTGATACGTGAGAGAAGCGCGGATGTTACGGCTGTTGATGAAGTCGCGATAGACCTGTGTCTCCGGTTCGCTGAAGGGACCACTACCGCGATATGTCGTACTCCATGTGTAGGGACTGGAGCCCTCGTCATCCCATCCCCAGCCATAGCCGAAGTTGCGATTGAGGTCCACGCCGAAGTTGCCGTCACCGTTGTTTCGGCGATTCTTGCGCCACATGCCGCCGCCATTGGGATTGGTCTGAATGTTGTACGCAACGCCATCGGGATTGACCACCGGTACAAACCAGATCTCCCGTTCATCCACCAGACGTGTGACACGCGAATCGATTCCGTAGCCGTCAATCAAGTACTCTAGAAAATGTAACACGACTTCCAGCGTAATCGCCTCGCGCGCATGGATGTAGGAATTGATCAGCGCTGCGGGTTCACCTTCGTCCAGAGTGGGGTTGTCAGAAACACGAATAGCCCAGATGTCGCGCCCTTCAAGCGATGTTCCGATGGATACGCGCGGGCCGATGATATTTGGGTGCAGGGCCTCCAGGGAGTCAATTGTAGCGTAAGCTTCATCAGGCGTGTGATACGCGCCGTACTCACGCGTGGATAGCCGCTCTGCAAACAGCGCCTCCAGATCGGCAATCTGCACCGCAAAATCGAAGCCTGTATCACGCAGCAATTCCACTTGCCGTGCACTGAGGGGCAAACTGACACCGCGCTCCGTGTGTACTAGCCCGCAGACATCCACGCCGCCCAGGGCTGTTCCCAGATCACGCAAATCGTCTTGATCACGGAGCACGACCTCAACCTGCTGCCACTGGGCCAATGCGCTTGTAGCAAGAAGCATGGCCGTAACTAGCCATCGTGCAAACATTGCTTCCTCCTGATGTGTGCCGGTCAGATTCACATAGGCGCACGCAAACGGGCAGCAGAGACACCGCTTAAGCCGCGGCAGGCTCCCTCAGACACTCAACGTGGAGAATCTCCAGTCGAATTGGCGACCAAAAGCAACCCGTTTATCGCGCACGCCGAAATAGCCAAAAGGCTGTTGTCTCTTTCAGGTCGTCGGACTGTATCCGCTTCGAGTTCCGGTTCGTCGCGGACCTGAAATAGATAGCAAAGCGCTAAGCATGGTGCGAGGAAAACCGCGCTTGGCGGAGGCGAAATGCAAAAAGGGCCGCAAGCGACTGGCTGCGACCCTTGTGATACATCGAATTGGTCTTCGATCAGTTCTTCGGCAGGCTGCGAATCCGTTCGTAGAGGTTGTCAGCCTCGGACTGCCTATCGTGGTCCAGCTCGCGCCTCCGGTAGGCTTTGATCCACTTCAAAGCAGCCTTGCGATCTCCAACGATGTAGTAGGCAATGGCGATCTCTTTTTCAACGCCATCTACAATTGCCTTCTCGCGATCAAGGTTCATCAGCCGCTGACAGGCGTCCAGCATTCCCGGTGCAAAGCCCGCCTCGTGGTAGTTGTTTAGCAGCAGCATGCTTGCGTCGTACTCGTAGTCCGGATCCATGGCGGCCCAGCGGTAAGCGTTCAGCTGGTTCTGAAACGCGTTCTGCACTTCAAACCGGTAGAGCCAGCCGAACATGTGACCGATCAGAATCCATTCCTGGCCGGTCATACCACGTCGCGGCGCCCGATCCAGCGCGTAGTCGTGCCAGTTGCGTCCATGGCCGAACTGCACTACGCGTTTGATGGAATCGGTTGGCATCTGCTGATGCTCTCGCCAAAGCAATTGCAGCTCGCGAATCCCGATCCGCAGACTGTCGGCCATCCGTTCTACAGAGGCCACCATTTCAAGGGAATCCTCGACGCTTAGCGCAGGCAAGCTTAGCTCGCCCAGCTCAGGCCTGCCTGGATTCGTCAAAGGGTTGAGATCATCCTGTGCCAAGCTGAAAACCGGCAAGAACAAGAACAAAAAAACGAGTGTGCGCATCGAATTAATCCAGACGATAGTCCGGACGCTCGACGATGGTGTTGTGTTCATCCAGCACAATCACCTTGGGAACCAGGCTTTCGCCCGGCTCAATCTGCGCGAAGCTCATCACAACAAGCTGATCACCACGCTCGCAAAGGCGTGCGACGCCACCGTTGGGTGATACAACGCGACTGCCGCGCGTACCGGGGATGATGTAGGTCTCGAAGCGCTGGCCGTTGGTCATGTTGCCTACCAGCACCTTCTCGTAAGCCACGATACCTGCTTCCTCAAAGATGTCGGGATCGACCTCGAGGCTGCCATTGTATGTGAGACGCGTGTCTGTAACACGCGCCAGATGAATCTTCGACTTCAAAACGGAAATGGTCATGCCTGATACCACCTACAGTGCCCGCGGAAACTCCGCCCGGGCGTGCGTCTCCGCCGGGGCCGGCCTTCCGGTCCTCCTCCGGGACGAGCGCACAACCTATTACTTCCTCAGCAAAGTGTCACCTCCGCTGGCTTTCCCTTTCACCCGAGTTGTAGTGAGAAATTTTCACAACAACGATGCGTTTTGTCTTGTGCGCTATTGACTCTTCGCTCGTCCATTGCGACACTTTGGGCCGTTTTGTCCAATTTGACCAGATGAACCGATTTGGTCGTTTCAGTTCAATCGAAACAAGGGTTCACCAATGGCTCTACCAGAAAAGCGAGATCAAATTCTGGACGCTGCCGAGGAGTGCTTCGAGCGTTTTGGCTACAGACGTAGTTCCATGGACGATATCGCCCGTGCCGGTCGCATGTCCAAGGGTAGTGTTTACACATATTTCGACAGCAAGGATGAACTCTTCCGCTCCGTCATCGATCGCTATCGGATAGAGATGGAGCGCGATCTGGGCGAAGCCGCGAACTGCAAAGGATCCGCTCGCGAATGCATCGAGCGCTTCATCCTGCAGGGCATCAGCACGCTCGAGAAGCACCCGGTAGTCGCCCGCTTCTATCTGGTTGATCCCACGCTCGAGCTGCCGCGCTCGCTGGAATACGACCCGATGCAGGAAAAGGACGGTGAGTGCCCCTGTAAAGGCGAGGATCACCTGTTGATGGAAGCGCTGGACAAGCTGGTGCAGGACGGTCAGCGCTCCGGCGACTTCCGTCTGGGGCTGGATCGCATCGCCACCACAAGCCTGCTGATGTCTTGCTTCTACATCTACATGCACAACGTGATGTTCCACTTCATCCAGGGCGACGTCAAGGAGTTCTTCCAACATCAGCTTGACGTCATCTTTACCGGTATCTGCCAAGCTTGAGGATTTCAGGAGAGATCGTGAATAGAAATGTGATACACAGAATCAGAAACGCGACGCTGGCCCTTGTAGCACTAGGCGTGCTCGCGTGCCTTCCTGCAAAAGCTACCCTTCGGGCCGAGGTCTTCTCGATGTCCGTATCCGAGTCCGTCGACTACCTGCTGGCCAACAATCGCGACTACCAGAAGGCGCTGGCTGATCTTGAACAGGCCCGGCTGCGAGTCATGGAAACGGGCTCCAGCGCACTTCCGCAGGTAGACCTGGGGTACACGGCAACTCGTCTGGGGAACACGGAGGGAATCTCTTTATCGGATTCGCTTTCGATGACGCCAGCAAGCAATACCTACAGCTACAGTCTGGGTGCCACGCAGCTTCTCTTCTCCGGCCAGGTCTTCTACGCCATTGGCGCTGCGCGCAGCTATCGCGAGGTAGCGGAAGCTCAATTGCGTAGCACGCGTGCGGGGCTGATTCGCAGCTTTCTGGAGCAGTACGCGCAAGTGCAACTGCTTCGTGAGCTGGTGGACTTGAACGAGGAAGTTGTAGCACAGGCCCGCGCCCGCTACGAAGACGCGACACTGCTGCACGAGATTGGATCGTTGTCGCGCTACGACCTGCTGCGCAATGAAGTCGAATACATGAATTCGATACCAGCGCTGCGCGAGGCGGAAAACGGACTAGATTACGCCGAGAGCTCGCTGCGCTTGATGCTCAATCTGCCTTCGGGGACACGACTCGAGATTCATGGCTTTGATCTGCAAGACGAGGTCCTTACTCGCTTCAGTGCAGAAGCTGGCGAAACCCAGGGGCATGGAGAACTTACCGCAGACTGGCTGCCCGACTTGCAGAAACGCGCATTACAGCAACGCCCTGAGATGCGTATCACGCAGCAGAGTGTAGAGGGTTACAAGCGCGGGTTGCGCTCCTATCAGGCCGAATTGTTGCCAACGGTAGCCGCCTTCTACAATCTGGAGCGCGCCAGGCCGGGCGATATGTTTGGCATTAGCGATGAGTGGCATAACTCGTGGAATGCCGGAATCAACGTTAGTCTACCCATTTTCACGGGCCTGGGTCGCTATGCGCGCATCAAATCCGCCAAACAGGATCTGCGCAAGGCGGGCGAGGACAAGTCGATGATGGAAGACCAGATTCGCATCGAGGTGGAGTTCATCGGACGCGAGCTCGAGCGGCGTCTGCTGGATTACGCAGCCTGGGAACGTAACGCAGAAGCAGCCGAAGAAGGTTTGCGCATCGCACGCATGCGTCGCGACGGCGGAGCCGGCAGTGAAATCGAGCTGCGTGATGCACGCACGGCAATGAAGGCAGCACGCGCAAATTTGGCCCAGGCCCGCTACGACCTGATTACGGCGCGCATCAACTTCCTGCACGCACTGGGCGAGCTGGACGGCGTCGAAATCCTGACAACGAACTAAGGAACACAGAGGATATCATGGCCAAGAATACACACCACAACAAGACGTGGTACACCGTCGGAGGCATTGCGCTGGTGTTGGCGCTTTCATTTGCCATTCCCGCCTGTTCCCACAAGGAAGAGCAGGGCGATGGACGCTCCGAGGGTGTCGTGGAAGGTTTGTCTCACGAGACCGTCGCGCCGGTCGCTGTATCACAGATTCAGCCCGGTGCCTTCGCCAGCCACTTGCTGCTGGTTGGCGAAGTTGATGCTCTGCAGAATGCGTTGATCAGCTCCGAGACGTCCGGCGTGCTACGTCGTGTTGTCGCCCGTAAAGGGGCTCATGTTCAGCGCGGTGATACACTGCTGCACATCGACAGTCGCATGCTCGAGGCCCAGCTTGCCACAGCAGAAGCCAGCCTGGAAAACGCTGGCCTGGATTACGAAATCGCCCGCAAGCTCTACGAGTCCGGTCAGGGTATTTCCGAGAGCGACTTCCACAAAGCGGGTAACGGTCTGCGTATTGCCGAGGCGCAAGTCCAGACGGCGCGCGTTCAACTCGAGAACTGCTTCGTGCTGGCACCCTTTGCTGGTACGGTGGCCGAGCGGCACGTCGACGTTGGTGAGCTTGTATCACCAGGAACGCCCCTGATTCGTCTGGTGCAGGAAGATCAGCTCAAGGTCACCTGTGGTGTGCCGGAGAACCAGGCCTACACAGTAGAAGTGGGCAACCCCGTCAGCCTGAGTATCACAGAGGCCGGCTTCAGCCAGGAGAGCACCGTCTCGTGGGTAGGCACTGTTATTGAGTCACGCAGCCGCACGCTGCCCGTTGAGATCAGTCTGCACGCGGACCGCAGTATTCGTCCGGGCATGGTGTGTGAAGTCCGCCTACAACGGACGACCAACCAGAACGCCATTGTTGTGCCCATTTCAGTGGTGCAGAAAACGCGTGAGCAGAATTTCGTCTTCGTGGTCGAGCAGGGCCGCGCCCAGCAGCGCCAGGTTAGCCTGGGAAATCGCGAAGGCGACAAGGTGGAGGTCCTCAAGGGATTGTCCGCTGGTGATCAGTTGGTGGTAAGCGGCTTCCGCAATCTGGTGGACGGCCAGCCGGTAGACATTCAGGAAGCTCCGGGCCGCTAGCAGCGCGAATCTCCCTTGGAAGGAATGCTAGGATGAAAATCAGCAATTACGCACTGAAGAACCGACCCGCCGTCTACGTGCTGGTCTTCCTCTTCGTGCTGATAGGCTTGCGCAGCTATGTGACACTGCCGCGCGAGTCTTCGCCGGACGTGAACATCCCCTACATCGTAGTGGTCACGTCCTGGTACGGAACCAGCCCGGAAGACATGGAGAAGCTGGTAACCAACAAGATTGAGCAGGAACTGGGCGAGATCAACGAGCTGCAGGAGATGACTTCGAGCTCGATGGACGGCCTGAGCCAGATCTTCCTGGAATTCGACATCGACGCTGACATCGACGAGATGATGGCCAAGGTGCGCGACAAGGTAGACCTGGCGCGTCCTGAACTGCCTTCCGATGCCGAAGAGCCGCTGATTCAGGAGATCAGCTTCGACGACTTCCCTATCATCTCCGTCAACCTGACCGCCGATTACGATCTGGCGCAGCTCAAGACTGTGGCGGAAAACCTGCAGGACGAATTCGAGCAGATCGAAGGCGTGCTCGATGTGGTGATCTCGGGTGGCCTGGAACGCGAAGTTCAGATCAACGTGGACCCCGACCGGCTGCGTCACTACCGCCTGAACATTGAGGATGTGCAAATGGCCATCCTCAACGAGAACTTCAACATGCCTGGCGGCGAGATGGATCTGGGCGATTACTCCTTTCTGCTGCGTGTTCCGGGCGAAGTGAGTGATCCGCACGAGATCGAAGATTTCGTCGTTAAGGCCGACGATCACTTTCCCGTTTACATCCGCGACGTAGCTACCGTGAGTGTGGGGTACAAAGATCTGACTTCGACCGCACGGCTTGAAGGACAGAATTGTATCACGCTGGACATCAGTAAGAAGGCCGGCGAGAACTTGATTCGCATTTGCGATCGCGCACACGAAATCGTCGACGAGCAGCTACCCAATTTGCCGCCCACGACGCGTGTCACATTCACCGGCGACCAGTCAAAGGACATCCGCATGATGGTGGATGACCTGCAGAACGGCGTGCTAAACGGCCTTGTGCTCGTGATCCTCGTGCTGGTCTTCTTCATGGGTTTCCGCACCAGCCTCTTTGTCGCGGCCGCCATTCCGCTCTCGATGCTGATCAGCTTCTGGGTCCTGCAGGTGTTTGGACACACACTCAACATGGTGGTGCTCTTCAGCCTGATCCTGGCGCTGGGTATGCTGGTGGACAACGCCATTGTGGTGGTCGAAAACATCTACCGCTTCATGGAAGAGGGACACAGCCCCAGCTCTGCTGCCGTCAAGGGCGTGGGTGAGGTGGCCTGGGCCGTGACGGCATCGACCGCGACCACGCTCTGTGCATTCATACCCATGCTGGGTTGGCCGGGCATTGTGGGCGAGTTCATGTCCTTTCTGCCCATCACCCTCATCATCACACTGACGGCTTCGCTCTTTGTAGCCCTGATCGTCAATCCCGTTTTCTGCGCCAGCCTGCTGAAAGTGCGCAGAAAAGACACAACGGGTCCGCAGCGTAGCGCTTTTGAACAGTCCTGGCTGGCCCGCAAGTATCACGGCGTCATCACATGGGCATTGGATCACAGGCTGTCCGTAATCCTCCTTGCCTTTGTGTCACTCGTCGGCATGATCGCTCTGTATGGCGCTTTCGGACGTGGCCTCGAGTTCTTCCCGGACACAGACCCGCGTCTCGTCACCATATCGTTTGAGCAACCTTCGGGTACACGACTAGAACGAACCGACGAATACCTGCAGAGCGTGGAAGGACGCCTGCACGACTGGCCAAACGTGCGCACGTATGTTGCACGCGCGGGCGTGGGTGGGGACATCTTCTCCGGCGGCGGCAACCCGAGTCACAAGGGACGCATCACCGTCGACATGATCGATCGTCAGTACCGCGACCGCTCCACAAACGAGACGATGGCCAGCATTCGTGAGACAATCACCAGCGAGCCGGGCACCATCATTACGGTTGAAAAGCAGGAAGAGGGTCCCCCGACGGGCAAGCCTGTGAACATCGAGATTCACGGCGACGATTACCTGATGCTGGGAACGCTCACCGATCAGGTTATGAAGACGGTGCGTGATACACCGGGCCTGGTGAACCTGCAGAGCAACTACGACAGCGGCAAGCCAGAGATTCAGGTTGTCATCGATCGCGATCGTGCAGCTTATCTGGGACTGTCCACGGGTATGATTGCCAGCGCGGTGCGCGGTGCATTCAATGGCCTGGAAACAGGCACCTGGCGCGAAGGTGACGATGATGTGGACATCACGGTGCGTTTTGCTCCTGAGGCGCGTACTACAATTGAAGACATTGAGAACGTGCACCTGGTTATCGAAGGCGGTGACATGGTGCCTCTTTCCTCGGTCGCAGATGTGGTCATGACCACCGGCTTCGGCACGATTACGCACATCGACGAGGACCGCGTCATTACTATTTCCGGTGATGTGGAAGGCCGACTGGACAACGAAGTGCTACTGGAAGTGCAGCAGCGGCTTGCCGATTTCGAGCTTCCTCACGGTTACAAGATGGAGTTCACCGGCGCAAGCGAGGATCAGGAAGAAGCCTCCGAGTTCCTGGAGGGCGCCTTCCTGATGGCCGTCTTCCTCATCGCGATGGTGCTCGTGTTACAGTTCAACAGTGTCACAACACCGCTGGTGATCATCGTCAGCGTCATGCTATCGCTCATTGGTGTCTTCATGGGTCTGCTGATCATGCACAAGCCCTTCGGCATTGTGATGACCGGTGTTGGTGTCATCAGTCTGGCCGGTGTGGTTGTGAACAACGCCATCGTGCTGCTGGATTACACCATCAAGTTGCGCAATCGAGGTTTGAACAAGCGTGAGGCCCTGATCAAGGCGGGTGTAACACGTTTACGCCCCGTGCTGCTGACGGCCATCACCACCATTCTTGGTCTCGTGCCCATGGCAACAGGTATCAATTATCAGTTCACCGATTTCCGCTGGGTAACCGAATCCGATTCCAGCCAGTTCTGGAGCAGCATGGCTGCAGCCGTAATCTTCGGACTCGCCGTTGCCACGGTTCTCACGCTGGTCGTTGTGCCGGTGATGTACAGCCTGATTGACTCCTTCAACGTGCGCTGCAACCGCATCTTCGGCCGCTTTATCAACCCCAACGAGGGCAGTGCCCATGCCCGCATGGCGCAACTGTCCCACGACGACGTCTAGTGGACCCGGTCCACTGGTCCTTACCCGTCGGTTCCCTTCTATCAACAGCCCGCTCCCCGCGGGCTGTTGACGTTTTTGCGTACCACAAAAACAGAAACAGGGCGAATCGCTCCGCCCTGTGATACATGCAATGTTTCGGTGCTACCGTTACTCGATTTCCACACACCAGAATCGGCGCTCGTCCATAGCTGGCGTGCGAACATGCTCCATCGAAGCCGCTCCGGGAAGTACCGCTTCTATATTCCAGTTGTGGATGTCGATGGTGCTACACAGCGTGTAGTTCAGACCCGGGAAGCCCTGCCAGAAGACGCGCACCTGCGGGTCATTGTACTCGATATGCAGCTCAGGCAGTGGCCCGACGACGATCTCGTGTAACAGGTGGGTTTCTTCCGGTGTTACAAGACTGTTCAAATCGAGACGCACACCAAAGACCTGCACGCTCGCCAGCAGATCCTGCCAGTTGCCGCGCAACATGGACCACTGCGAATCCTGCAGATTGACGGTCATGTGGGAGCTAACACCCGCCGTCATGAATTCGTCCATAACTAGAATGGCCGCATTCTGCGCGTCTGTTCCGTATCCGTCTGCCATGTAGTAGCCCGAAGCGATACTCACCGGCTCAGCCGTTCCCGGTGTGACACGAGCATTGACCATGTGATACGATCTCCAGTCACCGTGCCAACTATCCGGCGCCATGGCGTAAAGCCAGTCGTAGCCCAAATCGCCAACCAGTAGATCACCGGAGTCGACGAGCGGTTCCGTGTTTATTCCGCTCGTTCCCGGGTAGGGCAAGACACCACTACTGGTAGGCGCATCCCACAGCCACCACCCTTCGTTGTCGGTTTCAAATCGTGATACAAGAGCAGATTGGATTGCCGGGCTTCCACTTGGCGGAGTGCAGTAAAAATCATCAAGCACCACACCCTCCTCATGGCTACTCGCGGGCCATCCGCGACCGCTGTCAATGTCTACGCGGCCAATTCCAGCTTGCAGACCACCACCCTCCGTAGCACAGACTACGCCGATGAACTGTTGACTGCCATTTCCACCCACAGGAAGCGTGATCTCCTGCCAGAGGCAAAGAGCGTCATTGTACACCTTCATGTGACACGGATACTGTGAGACATCCGAATCGATATACCAGTAGCCGAAGGCCGAGCTTAGCGCGCGATTGCTGCTCGTGTAGAAATCAACCCTCGTGATACATGATGACGAGGCAACGCCGACGGGTCCGGGCGAGTACACATTAGGCGCGGACACAGGAGCGAAATCCACCGGAAAGCCAAAGGAATCTCCCGCGTACTGCCCGCCGGCATTAAGCGCAGTGAGCCTCATTCCTGTGCTGGGTTGATAGTGATCGGGCGTGAAGTAGGCTTCACCGCCTGTGGGTAGATCATCAAAAGTGATCTGGTTCAGGGTACCAGCTCGCGCCGCGAAGGCGGCCAAATCATGGTAGACTTCCAGTGTTGCCGCATGCAAACAACCGGCAATCACGGTCACAAAGCAACAGAATGCAGCTTTCATCTCACACCTCCACCCAGAAACTTGGCAAGAACCGCGCCACCCGTAAACCTTTGTTTCCTTGTGAAAATCCTGCATGAGAATGTGCAAAGTGTCTAGAATCTTGCCGCCATTGACACAACCAGAATGTCCCGCCCCGGCCCTATCTTGAGGCCAACACATCAGGAGTACCTATGGCCCTTTGGCTTCAGCTCAGCAATCGACCGGAACGGCTGGCAAAGCAGCTCGTGTTACATCTGCGTGAGGAACACGCAGCGCCACTATCCAGGGCTCTTGACGAGCGCGTTGTCATCGTCAACCATCTTGGCATGGCACGCTGGCTGAAGCTCGAACTCGCCAGGCAGATGGGTATTTGTGCGTCGCTGCGCTTTCCCTTTCCGGCAAGTTGGCTGTGGGAGCTTCACGAAGAGCTTTCCGGCGAGCGGCCTCCCGATGTGGACGCTTTTAGTCGCGCCAATATGCGCTGGCGCTTGTTAGGTCTTCTTCCCGATCTGATCTCGAAACCACAGCTGCAACCGCTACGAAGATGGCTGGATCACGGTGACACCGTGACACGCCGCTATGAACTGTGTGACAAACTCTCCGAAGTCTACGATAGTCTGCTTGTGTATCGTCCGGATCTTTTGCAGCAATGGGAGGACGGTCGCGGAACCGGTTATCATTCACTCTTGTGGACGTCACTACTGCGTGACACAACTCAGAAACATCATCGTGCGAAGAGGCTGGACTCGCTCAAGGCGATTCTCGACTGGAGTAGCGATCCGGCGGCCTGCCCCCGCGAGTTGATGCTCTTTGGCATCAGCGCGCTGCCCAAGCCTCAGTTGGAAACATTTGTATCACTTTCACGCCATTGCGATGTGCGCTTTCTCTGTTTGGGAACTGGCCAGGAGCTCAGCGCATCCAACAGTCTGGCCTCCTATCTGGGTGCCCAGTCGGCGGAGTTGCAGCAACAGTTGCTGGAGTACGGTGCGCGTTTGCTACTAGAGCACGACACCTTCTGTAATGATCACGCGCTTGGTCGTATGCAGAATCGTCTGAGTGGCCAAGCGGTGAAGAGTGTGCCAAAGGCTGACGATTCGCTGCGGATACACGTGACACATAGTCCACTGCGTGAACTGCAAGCCTTACGCGAGTATCTGCTGGAGCGCTTCGACAGAGACCCCAGCTTGAATGCAGGGGAAGTGCTTGTTCTCATGCCTGATCCCGCGAAGATGGAATGGGCGATTCGCGCCACATTTTCTGTGGCTGATCCTGCTCAGCACATCCCTTGGCGCATTTCAGACACCTCCCCCAATGCTGAACACGATGCGGCCGGGTGGTTGCGCGAATTGCTGTATCTCATCGGTGGACGACTTAGCCTGCTTGATGTATCACACTTTCTTCATCATCCCATCACGCTAGAAAGATTTTCTCTTTCCAACGATGACATCGACGCGTTGTCGAACTGGCTTGCACAAGGTGGACTTCGCTGGGGTGCGGATTCGGGACACAGACAGCGTCTTGGACTACCAGTCACTGAAGCGGGCACATGGAAAGCAACCCTCGACCGGTTAGCGTTGGCCCTCGCCATGCCCTCCGAGACGGAGGCCTTTGGCGCTCTTCTTCCCGCTGGTGATGCACATTCGCGCCGTGACCTTTTCGATCGTCTCGTCGAAGTGGCGCAACTGTTACTATCAGGCAGCGTGGCCGTTTCCGAGGACCGCAGTCTACTTGCCTGGAGCGATCTGTTGCTTGAGTTGTACCAGGCATGGTTCCCTGAAAGTCTAGCCGGATCGCCTGCGGATACTCTTTTGTTGCGCACTGTCGCCGATCTGCGTGACACAGCCAGCGAATCCAGATGCGAGCTTCCAGTTCCGCTGAGTGTGCTCCTTCGCGAGCTCCCCGAGGACAATGGAAACCGTAGTTCGTGGTTGCGCGGCGAAGTCTGCTTTGCCGGATTGCAGCCGATGCGTCACGTTCCCGCACGCGTGCTATGTCTTCTGGGACTTGACCAGGACACCTTTCCAAGACGTGATACAAGTAATGAATTGATGCCGGAAACACAGCGTCGACCGGGAGAGCGCAGTCGCGAACTGGAGGACCGGCAGATTCTCTTAGAAAGCCTACTCTCGGTTCGCGAGCATCTGCTGTTGAGCTACATCGGCAAGAGCACGGTTGACGATAGCGACCTCCCGCCGAGTTCACTGATCAGTCATATACAGGATCATCTGCGCGAATGGGGGGAGTCGCCCATGCACGTGACCAGCTGGCCGCTCCAGCGGGTCAGCTCTCAGCATTTTCACTCTGGATCCGCAATGGCGCGCGACCGCGATGCCTTTTCAGCCGCGCAGGTGATACAGCAGCGCTTTGTGCGTGAGCCCTTTCTTGCTGCACCGCTTCCTGAGTTGGACGAGGTTCATCGTAGACTGGATGTGTTACAGCGCTTCTTGCGAGATCCACTGGACCTGTTTTTACGACTGCGCTGTGGTATTGTCCTGCCACAAACCAGCGAGCACCCACCCGATGAACAGAGCTTTGAGCTGCGCGGACTTGATCGCTGGAAGCTTCACAATGCATTGCTGTCCCGATTCTTGTCGGGCAATGCACCGTATTCCCTTCAGGCGATGTCTCACGCAGGCGCTCTGCCAGTCCTTCCTATCGCAGACAGCCTTTATCACAGCGGTGCGCAACGGATGCAACACTTGGTGGAAGACGTGTCACCCTTGCTGCATGCGACACCTGAATTTGCCCCCGCGGGCTACTGCACTATCGATCTTCAGTTCGAATCCTGGTCGCTGCAGGGCGTAATTCAAGGCCTTTCGGCCAAGGGGTTTCTCCACCTGCAGCCAGGCGCCTTGCGTCCTCATCAGCTTCTTCAGTGCTGGCTGAAACATGTTCTGTTGTCAAATGCTTTCGTCGAGTATCACGGTCTGTCAGCCTCGATGATGACTCCCGAAGGACATGCAAGCTTCCGGCCCTTAGACAATCCAACACGCTCCCTGCAAAACCTGTTGCGCCTTGCAGAGCTAGGGTTGAGCCGACCCGTTTTCTGGCCCTCAGATCTGCTGCTCAAGCTCTCTGCGGCGTTGAACAAGAGCGGTGAAGAGGGCTTTCTCACTGCTATCAGCAAAGTAATCGAGACATGGAACACTGAGAATTCTCCGTATCACTCCACTTCCGCGACACTTCTGGTCTGGGGAGATTCGCCACCCTGGACCCAGAAGGAATTCTTGCAGCACTTACGATTTGGCGCCGAATGTGCGAGTGATCTTGTAACACACGTGGAAGGAGTGCCACTATGAAGCACTCTTTCCAGGCTACCCAGGCTCCCACCTGCCGTGCTGGCACTGATCGTGGACGTTTTCTGCTGGAAGCCGGAGCGGGAACAGGTAAAACCTATGCCCTGACGGCGCTCGTCCTCTGGTTCATGCTGCGTGACAGACTGCTACCTGGACGCATTCTCTGTGTCACATTTACGCGCGCGGCCACTGCGGAGTTACGCCTGCGAATCTCTTCCCGCTTGGAAGAGCTTCTGCATCACGCCCGCGCCAAGCAGCGTGGTCAACTGACATCTTGCGCGGACCCGTTGCTACTTGCTTTGCTTGAACACGTAGATGACGGCTCTCTTCAGCATCTTGAGTTGTGTTACAAGCAACTGGCAAACGCCGCCATTTTCACCATTGACGGCTTCTGTCAGCGGCTTCTATCCGAGAATGCCTTGGCTGGAGGTAGCAGCTTTCAGCTTGAACTGGTGCCGGATCTTGGGCAGATTCAGCTGCAGGTTCTGGCGGACTTGCTTCGCAACGAATTGGAGCTTCTGCCGCACGCACTGATCCAGGTCTTGCATGATTCACCTGCCGCCATTTTCCCAAATCAGAAATCCGCACTGACGACGCCGGAGTCCTGGCTTGAAATGTTCCAACAGCTCCAAAGTCAGAAGCAGCTCAAGTTGCGTGTTACGCGCAAACCAGCTGCTGTCAGCGACACTCAATGGCAACTTGCTTACACACAAGCTCGCTCCGCCTGGAATCAAGACGATGTATGCGCTCTGCTGTTGAGCTCGGACTTGAAGAAGAACATCTACAAAGACACCAGCGTGATACAATGGTGTGCAGACATCGAGTCATGGTTGAACGACGTTGAGCAAGTTTCCACACCGGTAAAGGCACTCGAACGGATGACGCCCGAAAGTCTCGCCTCCGGGTGCAAGAAAGGGGCAGATCCTCCCGCGCACGAGTTCTTCATGCATACCCGACCGCTACTGGAGTTCTTGGAACAGCGCCAGACCTGGCTGAAAGCGTGTGGATTGCGGTTCGCGGCACGGTTGTATGTTCGCTACACGAGGGCACTTCGTCATCGCCTTGCTTCCCTCGGCCTTACAAGCCACGGAGATGCGCTTGAGCAATTGTCCCACGCCATTGATCGTGATGCAGATGGACGATTGGCATCTCGAGTCTCTCAGCAGTTTCCAGTGGCTCTGATCGACGAGTTCCAGGATACCGACCCTGTGCAAGTGAAGGTCTTTACCAAGCTGCTGCACAACTCCTGCACTTACTTCATTGGTGATCCGCGCCAGGCCATTTATCGTTTCCGTGGTGCCGACATTAGCGCCTATCTGAAAGCGGCCAGTCTCTGTGATACCCAATACTGTCTTGACTACAACTGGCGCTCCTCGCCAGCGCTTGTAGCATCGCTGAACGCGCTCTTTCAGCGTCAACCAGACGCTTTTCTGCTAAAGGGCATCCCTGTGCCTAATGTGCAACCAGCCCTTTCAGACGAAAGTGATCTTCAGCTGGACAGTGATCCCGATTCTCACAAAACCCCCTTGCGATTCTGGTCAATGCCGACGCAACACAAGAACAAGCCTGCACTGCTTTCCGAGATCATGTCCTCGGTCGCAGATGACATTTCCTGGTTGCTAGATAAGGCCTCGCGTGGACGTGCCAGATTGCCGCTGAATCACGGTGACACACGACCGCTGCACGGCGGAGACATTGCCGTTCTTGTGCACAGTCACGCGCAAGGACAAATCATCTCTACGGAGCTGAAGGCGCGCGGCATTCCGCACGTACTCCGTAGCCGTCACAGTGTTTTGGAATCCGCAGAAGCACAAGATCTGGTCGCGCTACTGAAGCTTCTCAACAGTCCCGGTCGTGATGGTCTTCTATCCACGGTATTGACAGGGAGTCTGCTTGGTTACTCGGGTGACACACTGCTTCAGTTGCAGTCTGATCATCAGTCCTGGTCAGGATGGCAACAGGAAGTGAGTTTCTGGCAGGAACTACTACAGCACCAAGGAGCAGCGACAGTCATTGAATTCCTGCTATTCCGACGGGGTGGAGCTACGCGTTTGCCAGGGGATGGCAGCGCTGAACGAACGCTTGTTAACTGGCAGCATCTTGGTGAACTCTGTGCTTCTGCTGGTTCTGCGGCCCACGACCCCGCTGCCCTATTGAACTGGTTGCTCGCTACTCGTGATACAGCAGGCAGTGAAAGTCATCAGCTACGGCTTGAAAATGAAGGACAGCTGGTTCAGGTTCTGACAATTCATGTTTCCAAGGGCCTGGAGTACGCCGTTGTTTACTGTCCAACCTTGGCTCTTGCGAAGGAATCCCGAATCTCACTTCCCATCCTGTATCACGATAAGCAACACAGGATGATTGCGACCTTCCCCGCGCCAGAAGACGCAACATTCGCTGAAGCGTCAACGGTTAGTGCGGCGGAGTCCCTCGCAGAGCAGATACGTCTGTGTTACGTGGCAATGACGCGTGCGCGGAGTCGTCTCGTGATACCACTGCCTCAGGCCGGACTACGCGGAAGTGCGCCCTCTGTGCTCGACTGGTTGCTTTTTGGAAAGCAGCAGGCTTTTCTTTGTGCGTCTGCCACAGACGCTTCAGCGGAAATTGAGCAGCTTCCACAAGCCATTGCCTGCTGTTGCCTGGATGTCCCGCACATGGGTGACAACGCCGCCATATCGCAGAGCACTGAGCAACTGGAAATCCTTGAGTACTCGCGAAGGACGGTTGATGCCGGCTGGCGTATCACAAGTTTTTCTGCGCTAAGCTCAGGCTTGCATGAGGGCGATGATGCCCACGACCGCGAGCAGGGTTCTCCTTCGGTTTCCGAGCAAGATGCCGGAGCGCTCCTTCCGCGCGGTGCGGGTATGGGAACGCTTCTGCACGAGTTACTAGAGAAGGTTGAGTTTCATCGATCACGGAACACCGACTATCTACTCGAATGCTGCTCAACTGTGTTACAGACCACGCCACAACGTGGACTGGAAGCTGCCAGCCTGTTGCCCTTACTTCAGCTATGGCTGAGTCAGCCATTGGGTAACGGGCTTCCCTCCCTTTCTCAACTGCAACCCTCTAGCGTATTCAAGGAGTTGGAATTCCATTTGTCCACCGCAAAGGCAAGCAGCGAGCGCATCATCGATCTTTTGCAGCGATTCCGCTGGCCAGAACAACATGGCAGCCTGAGCATTGGCAGCCTTGGCGCGGGTGCCGTCGAGTCCTTCCTGACGGGGTTTATCGACCTGGTCTTCTTTCATGAAGGCCGCTGGCACATTGTGGATTACAAATCCAATCATCTTGGCCCGGACTACCGTTCCTACGATCAGAGTCCGTTGAAACAAAGCATTCGTGCATCGAGCTATTGGCTGCAATACTTGATCTACACCTTGGCGCTTGACCGTCTCTTGGCGACGCGTGTTACGGGCTACCAGTATGAACTGCACATGGGAGGTGCCCACTACCTCTATCTGCGAGGGATGTACGGACCCGCTGGAACTGGCGTGTATCACGATCTTGTGCCGGCGGATTTGATTCGAGCGCTGCAGCAGGAGATGAGACATGAAGGCTGATGAAATCGGTGCGGGGTCTTTCTGGCTCACACAATTGCTGCTGCGTCATTGTCGTCTACCCATTGATAGACAAGCACTATTGCAGGAACTCCTTCTGAAACTGGCATCGTATCACGCCGCTGGAAATGTCTGCCTTCCGCTGGATCGTTTTTCGGAAGGTGGAGACCAGCACTTGCTAGGCCGTCTTCTTGAGGAGAGCGACCTGCTGGATAATGGATCGCAGACACGCCCCCTCGTTCTTGATGAGCAGCAGCGCTTGTATTACCTGCGCCCCTGGCTGCAGGAGCGTGCCCTTGAAGCGCGTTTGCGTGAACTAGCTGGCCGCGAGATGCCTGTGAACGAGGCTGCATTCTTCCACAGCAAGCAACGCTGGTTGAGCGAGGGCATATCGCTGGAGCAGTCCCGAGCGGTAGTTAGCGCACTGCGCCAGAGGCTCTGTATCATCACAGGCGGACCTGGAACGGGCAAGACGACGACTATTCTTCGATTGCTCGCCGTGCTGCTGGATCAGCCCGACGCTCCCCGCCGTATTGCTCTTGCCGCACCAACCGGTAAGGCGGCAGCACGTATGCAGGAAGCGCTGCATCACGGCATTCGGTCGCTAAATCTGCCGTCGGAGTTGCAAGAACGATTGCCGCAAGAATCCTTGACCCTGCACAGGTTATTGGGAATCCGCTTCGACTCGGATCGGCCGCTGTATCACGCTGAAAATCCACTTGGCAACGATTTGGTTATTGTTGATGAAGCGTCCATGATAGATCTATCAATGATGCACGCCTTGCTGAACGCTCTCCCATCCAACTCAAGGCTGGTGCTGCTGGGAGACCCCGGTCAGCTGGCATCAATTGATGCTGGTGATATCCTTCGCGATATCAGCGCGCACTTCGTCTCACAGAGTGGTGAGACAGCGCTTGTAGCACATCTCTCTCATAGCTATCGGTTTTCGGGGGAAGGGGCCATTGCTCAATTGGCGCAAGCCATTTCCCGCGGTGACACATCGGCTTGTCTTAGCCTGTTGTCGAAGCCTCCGGATGGCAGCGTTTGCTGGATTCCGGAAGAGGAATCCCTGCAGGTGGAGCTCTCCGCTCTTCTTCCGGAAGTCCTGGCAGCATCACATGAGACAGTACCGGAAAATGCACTAGCAAGGCTTGCAAGCTGCAGAGTGCTTTGCGCCCACAACACAGGAGCTCGCGGCGTGTCACGCGTAAACCAACTCTGCGAGCGAACGCTTGGCTATCAGACGGGACAACGCGAGTATCATGGCCGACCGATACTTGTGACACGCAACGACTCGTTTCGCGCGCTGTACAACGGTGATTCCGGTTTGTTGTTGAAGGACTCCTCCGGCAAGTCCTGCGTGTATTTCCCCTCTGCGCCACCAAGAGCCGTTGAGCTGCACCAACTTCCGCCCCATGAGACGAGTTGGGCTCTGACTGTGCACAAGAGTCAGGGCAGCGAATTCGATCATGCCATTGTTGTGTTGGGCGATGATGACTCGCCGCTGCATTGTCGTCAACTACTATACACAGCAGTAACACGCGCTCGAAAACGTGTCACACTGCTTGCTTCTGCCAATGCAGTAAAAGCCTGTGTATCACGGTTACAGCATCGTGATAGCGGACTGTTCCAGACCGGTACAGTTCCACATCAGTGCATGGTGTAAGATACCGCCAAGCGCAAGATGGTTTGCTTGCGGTACTCGCCGCCCAGGAAATGACTGTCAGCTAGTGCGATTTCCATTAGCGCATTATCGATCTGATAGCTGATACCCGTCTGCAGGTAGACCGTATTGAGCTCACTATCGTCGTTATCCTGCTCATCAATTCCGCTGGTCCACGCTCCAAGGTTTACGCGCATCGCCGCCGGACCGCGCCAGACAACGCTAGCGCTGAAGTCATCGCGATCGTTCAGGTTGTCACTGACTTCGCTGTACCGAATGTGCGACCATCCAAGTACAAGATCCACCCAGGGAAGGTCGCCCAGAATCAGCCCAGTATGAATTGCTGTTGGAAGTTGAGCGTGCACCTCGCGTGATGCATAGCGCATGGACATGGTTGCATTTACGCCAGTAAAGGTCTCATACTGCGAACCGATCTCCACCCGGAAATGCTTGAACTGCCGCTTCCAGCGTGCACCAACAGCCCAGCCGTAGAAGGTGTCCTCCAGCTCCCCGCTGTTAGCCGGACCACCTGCCAGATCGCGAGTTCCGTAGCTGTAGTACATCCGCAGATACTCGATGCGTACTCCTAGATCGAAGGCACCCGCGCGTTTCAGGTCGTAGCGCTGGGACATGCAGCTTGCCAGGCCTTCAACCAACACTTCTTCGTAATACGGGCTGCCACTGGAAGAGCCCTGCGTGAGACGATTGTAGCGCTGTACATAACCCAGACCTACTCCGGCTTCCATCCAGGGTTCTACCACGCCGATCATCGATGGACGCCAGCGGGCGCGGCGCATGTGATACGAATTGCTCGATCCAGGATCAACGCTACTCTCGGCGTGATACGCGATTCCCGCCAGATTGGCTGGCCATTCGGTCATGGCGGCCGGGTTGGTCACGGCGACGCCAGCCAGCGAAGGGCTGACTCCTAGTGCCATCCCGGTCCCGCTCAAGTTGTAGTGCGGATAGCCGTGCACATCATCAAAGGGGTACACGTCCGACTGGGCCATCACCGGAACGGAAAGCATCAAGGTTATCAGAATCATTCGTATCACAACTCTATGCACAATGTGCTCCTTTACAGTAGTTCTCCAGGAGGCAGATGCGGCTCAAATGTAGTAGGCCGCAAGCGTTCCAGCTTCTGCACTTCGCGACGAATTGTTTTATACAAAGCGCGCTGCGCCTGCACTCGTGGTACGTCTTCCGCTTGTATCACCGCGCTCCAGCTTCCATCTTCGTGCAGCTCGCGCGCATCTTCGTTGTCCGCAAAGTAGGTCTGTAAAATACCAAGCAAGCGCTTGCGGCACTTCTTGTCTTCTACCGGAACCAGCAGCTCGATGCGCTTGTCCAGGTTGCGCGGCATCCAATCGGCGCTACTGATGAATAGCAGCTCGCGACCACCATTATGGAAACAAATAATGCGGGCGTGTTCCAGATAGCGTCCAACAATGCTTGTAACACGGATGTTTTCACTCATCCCCGTGACACCAGGCCGCAGACAGCAGATGCCGCGCACATTCAGTTGAATTTGCACTCCCGCCTGGGACGCCTCGTAGAGCGCCTCGATGAGCTGCGGATCCACCAGCGAATTCACCTTGGCCAAAATGCGCGTCGCCTGCCCTTGTCGCGCGCGCTCGGCTTCGGCGCTGATCAGTTCCAGCAGACGATCTCGTAGTTGCGCCGGGGCAGGTGCCAGATGCATGTACTCCGTCGGCTCAGAATAGCCCGTAATGGCATTGAAGAAGTCCGTGGCATCCAGCGCCAGCTCATCGTCACAAGTCATGTAGCTGATGTCACTGTAGAGCTGCGCCGTCTGCTCGTTGTAGTTGCCCGTGCCGAAGTGCATGTAGCGCCTGACGCCATCCCCTTCGCGCCGTGACACAAGACAGATCTTGGCGTGGGTTTTGTATCCCTTTACGCCGTACACCACGTGCACACCATCCTGCGCCAAACGCTGCGCCCAGTCGATATTGCGGGCCTCATCAAATCGCGCCTTCAGCTCAACCAGGGCGGTAACGTATTTCCCTTGTGCCGCAGCGCGGGATAGTGCACGCACAATCGGGCTGTTGCGCGAAGTACGATAAAGGATCTGCTTGATGGCCAGCACATCCGGATCATCGGCGGCTTCTTCGACAAAACGCACCACCGGCGAATAGCTTTCGTAAGGGTGACACAACAGCAAATCACCATGCGTGATGGCCTCAAACATGCTAGTGCCTGGATCCACCGAAACCGGCTGCAAGGGGGGCATTGGCTTGTACTGCAACTGGCTGTGGTCCGATGCTGTGGCTGGTTCCATCAAATCGCGCATCTGCAAGAGAGCCTGTGTCACATGAACATCACGGTCGCGCACTGCCAGGCGTTTGCGCAACCAGGTTTTAGTTGTCGGGCCTGCTTCCGCACTGAACTCGACACGCACATACTCGCTAATCTTGCGAGCCTTGAGCACTTGTCGCATTCCCGTTAGTAGATCCGGTGCTTCCTTCTCGCGCACCGCCATGTCAGCACTTCGTGTTACACGAAACGGTAAACACTCCTTGATCCTGTAGCCAAGGAAGAGCTGATCGATGTGCATTGATACCAGGTCTTCAAGCAAAAGAAAGGAGTTCGCCTCTTCATCGGGCATAGCATAGAAGCGGTGCGTCTGGCTACCCAGCGGCAACACGGCAAATGCGGCCTCTGTGTCACGCTGAACCTTTAACAGCAGGTGCAGGCGCAGCCCTTGAAGCACAGGAAAGGCTTCGTCGTCGTGTACAGCAATGGGCGACAGGACCGGCTTGAGCTCCTTCTCAAACACGTCGCGAGCATGCTCTCGCTGCGTTGCATTCAATTGGTCCGGCTTAAGCAGACGAATTCCTGTCTGCTTGAGCGCTGGCGCCAGCTGCTCCATGTAACACAGATCCATGGACTCCAGCATATGTGTCACGCGCTCGCCAATCAGGCCAAGTTGCGCTGTTGAGCTAAGACCGCTTGCATCCTTCCACGTGGAGTTGCTCCGCGCCAGCGCCTGCAGACCTCCTACGCGCACCTGGAAAAACTCATCCAGATTGCTTGCTGTAATGGCGAGAAATTTCAGCCGTTCGAGTAATGGCAACTCTTCACTGAAGGCCAGATCGAGCACACGCTGGTTGAATTCCAGCCAGCTTAGTTCGCGATTGAAATAGCGTGTATCCATGGTATCAGATGCTCCGCAGTTCCACGCTTCTACCAAAGACCTCCAGGAAGAGGTCACCCTTGCGCTTAACCGCCGTTCGCTCCATGTAAAGATCGCGCGGCCCGCTGATCAGCAGGATGAAGCGGTCCTTGCTGATCTGCACTTTCACCTTTCGCACGCGCCTGGAATGCGCCACATCAAGCGCGTCTGCCACACGCAAAATGGCCGACAGTTTGCTCACCAACAATCGATCCGGCCGTTCAAGCCGCGCGAAGTCCGTGTGAGCAGACGAGGGCACAGCGCGCCTGTGATACCTGGCTACCATTGCCGATAGAATCAGATCGCGGCGACCAATGCCGAACAGTCGGCTGTGCTGTATCAGATACTGACTGTGTTTGTGATGCGCGCGAAGATCGATGTACTGCCCGATGTCGTGCAATAGCGCGGCCACTGACATGATGCGACGATGGCGTGCGCCAAGACCGTGCTCCTCCGCGATGGAATCAAAAATAGTCAGGGCGTGGTCCCGAACCTGAGCGGCGTGCTCGCGATCAAAGTTGTACTTCTCACCCAGGCGAATGGCCGCTTCGAGCAGCTCCTTACCCAGATCCTCAATCTCACGGCCGCGCGGCCCCAGATCTACCAGCAGACCTTCACGCAGCGTTGTGGCGGCAACCGTGATACGCTTGATCTTCAGCATCTCCACCAACTGCTGGTACACCAGCAGTGCCGGTCCCAGAGTTTCCGCCTCTTGCCAGGAGACACGCTGTTTCTGCACCAGCTCATCAACGGAACGCTTCAGCACACGTTTGCTGAACGTTTCAAAATCCTTGGCCTGCAGGGTAAGCGGCGTGTGACGATCCCAGTCTTCACGGATCGCGCGTGCCGCAATGCGTGCATCACCGCCAATGGCCAGCAACTGTACGTTGCCAAGGCGTGACATCTGGCGACGCAGCGGATTCAGCGCAGACTCGACGTGCTCACGCAGAATAGCTGCCTGTCGAATCAGAGGCGCACCAAAGTCGTCGAGCATCTGCCTCAAGCGCAGTGAACCCAGACGCAGCGTGTGATAGCGTATCACACTGCCGCCACTCATCAGCAGAATCTGGCTTGAACCGCCACCGGTTTCCACCACCAGTAACGGGCCCTTGCGCAGCGCTGGATATGCGTCGGTGTGCGATTGCAGGCCTAGAAACAACACGTGAGCAACTTCGTTGTCGTCAAGCACTTCGACTTCAATTCCGGTGGCTATCAGGATGCGATCGAGAAAGGCGTCGCGGTTTGAGGCGTCATACACCGCCGAGGTCGCCACGGCACGGTAATGGGCACGGTTGTCGATACGATACTGCCGCAGCAGTTCGCTGAAACGCCTCACAACCGTGACACACTGTTCGGTTGTAGTACGCGAGATAGCACCTTCCGAAAAACTGTCGCGACCAAGGGCGATGCTCTGTTGCAGGCTTTCCAGCACCTTTGGCGGACCGCTGCTACTGACCTGAGCCACCACCATGCGGATCGCCGTCGTCCCCAGTTCCAATACGGCTCGCAGGCGTGATCCTGCCTGCTCTTCGATGGGAGCGTCCTTCATCCCGAATCACTTTCCTGCTGCTGTATCACGCCGCACCAATTCAATAACGCCAATCATAGCCGCGTCATCACCCAGTTGCGAAGCGCAAATGTGCAGTTCCTCAAGCATGGCTTGCATGGCCTGCTCAGCTACTCCCGCCTGCACTTCGTCCAGATATAGCTGCGGAAGGGCCTCAACCAGCCCGCCGCCCAGAACCACGGTATCTGGATTGAGGATATTGATTACGCTCGCTAGGCCGCGTCCGAGATTATGGGCCGCGATGCGAACGATTTCTTCTACTATTGTATCACCGGCCTCGATGGCGCGACGTATCACACTTGATCGAATCATGCCGATGTCGGTTCCCGCTAATTCGCGAATGGTCGGAGCGTCACCACGATAGGCGGCAGTAGCCAACTGCGCTGCAATGGCCAAACGGCCAGCAACCGCCTCCAGGCAACCCCTGCGTCCACAACCGCAAAGAGGGCCGTTGGGTACGACCTGAATATGACCGAGCTCAAGCGCCGAGGCGCGTCGACCGCGCAGCAGCCTTCCTTCGTACACACAGCCGCCGCCAACGCCCGTACCGGGAAAAGCACCAAGGACACAGCGCGCACCCTTGGCCGCTCCACGCGCGTACTCGCCGTAGACGCCAGCGTCCACATCGTTCACAAGTAGCACTGGACAGTGAAGGGCCTCTGCCAGCCGCTCGCGCAGCGGAAAATCACCCCACCCCAGATTGGGTGAATCCAGTACTAGACCGCCAACGAGGTCGAGCGGCCCGGGACAACCAATGCCCACGCCAGCCAGTTCATTTCGATCAACGCCCGCCTCTGCGCACATCTCTCCCAGCATGGCGACCATGCGTTCGAGAGTGCTATCGGCGCCCTCGTGTCCCTCGGTTCTCATTTTGCTGCGCGCCAACACCTGACGGTCGTCGCTTTCCAGCATCGCCGCGGTTTTAGTTCCACCCAAATCAATGCCCAGCCAAATTCTACTCATTGGGTTGGTCCTTGATTTTCTTGGGCTTGCACAGGTGCTTCTTTTGCTTGGAGTTCGCCCCGCACTTGCTACAGCGATACTCGCCGGCCTTTCCCTTCGACTCCGATTTTCCCTTGCGACAGGACATTCATCCTCCTTCCTGGCAGCGGTTCTCGGATCGACATCATCCAACAGGCCCCAATGTAGCGGAAGCTTCGCTAAGGATTCTGCCGTGTGCGGTGCAGTCGAATCAAAGTGATTTCGTGTCTGGCCCCCAGCCGCAACGGCGGCCCCCAGGTGCCAGTGCCGGGACTCGTGTAAACGTAAGCCTCGCCAATGTGATACAAACCCTTGGCGTAGGGCTGAAAGAAGCGAATCAAGGAAGAGAAGGGGAAGTACTGACCGCCGTGCGTATGCCCCGCCAGTACCAGATTTGCGCCTGCGGCCAGCGCCGCTTTTGCGCTGGAAGGCTGATGCGCCAACAGCAGGCAGAAGTCGTGGACCGGCGCATTCGACATCGCCATCAGCGGATCGGAAATCCCACTCGGAAACATGCGCGGTATCGAGAAATCGCTGACACCCGTGATCAGCAGGTGCGCCTGTTTGTGTGTTACAAGTTCGTTGCACTGATCGAGCACGTGGACGCCGATGGAATCTAGAAAGCGACACCACTCGCTGTAACCTGAATAGAGTTCGTGATTGCCGGAAACGAAGTAACAAGGCGCCTTGAGCTCCGTCAGCGCGCGGGCCTGCATCGAAAGCTCGCTAACGCGACCATCCACCAGGTCACCGGTCAAGGCTACGAAATCGGGTTGTAGCTCATTAGTGCGTGACACAATGCTTGTCAACAACTCGGGGCGCGTTGTCTGATCCAAATGGATGTCCGATAGCTGCACAATGCGCAGGCCATCCAGGTCCGGATGCAAATCGGGATAGCTCAAGTCAACTTCGTGCAAGCGCGCCGGGCGCCGGGCAACCAGCACGCCGCCAACAAAGACCAGCGTTCCTGCCAGCAAAACAATGCGCGACGAATACGCAAACAGCAGTGCGCGTGCGGCTGTATCACGGGGTAACAGTGTAACCACACGGGCAAGCAACCACAAGACATCGCGAAACAGCGTGAAGGCCAACAGGATCGAGAACAAGCCAAAGACCGAATACGCAAGCAACAACGGCCAGCGCAAGTCCACTTCGCTCACACGTCGCAGAATGAGCAAGGCCGGCATCAGCAGTGCGAGCAGCAGCGTGAACAGCATCAGCAGCCCGTGCCCGAGGCTACTCAACGGAAATGCAGATCCCAGCCGTGTTACAAGGTAGAGGGCGCTGGCGGCTAAGATAAGGAAGACGACAAAGGCGAAGTACAACATGAGGCGCTTCATTCCTGTTCCTGAGTTGACTCACCCAATCTAGAGCAGTCGGAAGAAAGCAGGAACACTGCGCGATCCGCCAAAGTCAGGCCGCATGTGGATTGAATTCTGTTGGCAGTTGTGTTTGGCGAGTCGCCTAATTGCGACTCACGCACCGGTGGATCAGCACGGCTGAAAACAGCGCCTCCTCCCTACGTGAACGAGAAAGGCACGGGAGAAGGCCGTTGTCTGAAAATGGCTGATCCGAGTGTGCGTTCCTCAGGTCTCCAGGTCGCCTACACGGCGCAGCCAGGTGGATCGAGTCATTTCGTGACACACGAGCCGCATGCCGAAGACGTCCACCTCACCTACCAGAGACTCACCCACGCGTTGTGACACACGCATGGACGCCTCGTTCTGCGGGTAGAAGAGACTGATCAGCCGGTCCGCGCCCAACTCGCGAAAGGCAAAATCCCTGGCTGCTGCAGCGGCTTCCGTGGCGTAGCCGTGACCGCGATAACCGCGATCCAACAACCAGACGAGCTCCAGATCCGGCCACCCTTCCGGGTAAATCAGTCCGATGCGGCCGATCAGTCGCCCGCTCTCGCGCAACGTCACCGCCCATTCCCCGTAACCCTTGAGCACCCAGTGACCGGCGAGCCAGGCCAGGCTGTTCCACGTCTGTGCCCGGTTCATTGTGTTGCCCCGACCGATGTAGCGCATGGTTTCTTCATCCGCCGACCACTCAGCCAGCAAGTCCAGATCTTCTTCTTTCCAGCCGCGCAGGCGGAGACGCTGTGTTTCCAGAACGGGAACGAAATCTGTGCGTGTCATGGTCCTCCTCCAAAAAAGGACAACTGACTGGCGTTGGCGAACAGGATTCAGCTTTTCTCAGCACTCGCTGAATAATTGAAATCGCGAGTAGGTTTCGTGCACCAAAAGGTGCCCCGCAGGAAAGACGACCTCCTGCTCCCGCCGCTGTGGAAGCCCTTGCGCATCCAACAGCAGTGTTGCGTGAGCACAGTTCTCACCACGTACACTGATGCCGAAGAACAGCTCTGCCTCACTCCGCTGATGAAGATCGTGGTAACTCAGCCAGCCGCGCACACTGCCGTCAACACCATCCAGCCGATGCTCCATCAACAGGCAGGCCAGATTATGCATCAGCCCCATGCGCAACAGGCCCAACACCAGGCCTTCGCGCAACTCGGCAGCGTGGTCCAGCACATGAACAGAGTCGTTGTGATGCACACGCAGACTCCGCGGGTCCCCGATCAGCGTAAGCGACTCCTCGCTGCCATTGAAATCTCCGTGAAGACTCAACTCCACCACATCGGTGGGAGAAAGAAACAGGGAAGCGTTCAGCTCCCCTGTTATAATGCCTTCCAGTTCCATGCGTGCGCGCAGGTCGATGCCCGTTGGTGCGAGCAGACGCTGCTCCAGAGCAGCATAGAGATGTTCCGCACTTGCGGACATGGGCAAGCCTCGCTATTTGAGGGCTTCGGCCCCCTTGAATTCACGGTAGGGTGACAGCGTTTTCAACACGAGATCGTCCTCGGGCTGAAGCTGGTCCTGTAACACGCGAGCCAACAACTCGCCCACACCCGGTCCCAGCATGAAACCCTGGCCGCACATGCCGATGGCCATCAAGTAGCCACGCAACTCCTGTGACCAGCCCACCAGGGGAGATCCGTCGGGCGTCATGGGATACAAACCGCGCCAGGTCCGGCGCACGCGCAGGTTGGCAAGTCGCGGCATCAGGTTCACCATGCGGCGCGCCACCAGCGGTAGGAACTCGCTCGTCTCACGCTTGTCTTCGCCGACGATCGCCGGCATTGGCGTGATACAAAACACAACCTGGCCGGTGTGCAGCTGATAGAAGTAATAGTTGGTAGAATCCTCGGTGGGCTCAATGTCCACGACCATGGGCTTCATAAATGGCGCCACCGGCTCGGTAATACCAGCCTCGTGGCTGTCGGGCTGAACAGGATGCGCCATGCCCACCATGCGACCGATGCGTGCGGCGGCGGCTCCAGCGGCATTGACAACAACAGGTGCGTGATACACGCCCTTGTTCGTGCGAACCCCGCTTACGCGATCTCCTTCGCGCAGGATCTCTGTCACCTCTTCGCGAAAGCGGAACTCAACACCCGCTTTCCGTGACACATCATATTGCGCCCAGGCCAGGCGAAGCGTAGAGCAGTGACCGTCCTCCGGCGAGAAGGTACCGCCGATCAGACCTTCTCTGCGCAAGTCCGGAACAACACTCAGCATGCTGTCCTGATCGTGCCAATCGATATTGAGCCCGTAGCTCTTCTGGACTTTGAGCAGATCTTTCAGAATGCGCTCTTCGCGTTCGCGGCGTGCTACAAAGACATAGCCACCCGTAGTCCATTCCAGATCGTGGCCGTAGGTTTGCTGCCAGGCTTTGACGATTTCCAGCGATCGCAGACACAGACGGATCTTGGCCGGATCGCCATGTGTTGCACGAATTCCGCCGATGGCCGCCTTGTTGCTGCCTTGACCAAAACTGGCCAGACGGTCAAGCACGAGTACACGCATTCCGCCCCGCGCCAGTGCGTGAGAAGTGGAGAGCCCAACGCTTCCCGCGCCTATGAGTATCACATCGTAGTTCATTGTTCTTGCTCCACCTGTCACTGCCTGGACCCGCGTGCAAAGGTTCCCAGCGGAACCTCGACAAAGAGCGGACGCGGCACGCCCGGTGTCACATCCTCCATCGGCACGCCTTCTTCGCGGAAAAGGCGCAGAATCTGACTCTGACAGGTCTTGCCGCCACAGGCGCCCATGCCCGCTCTGGTGATCGCCTTGATGGCGTTCAAATCGCGAACGCCCTCGCGGATCAAGGCGCGAATTTCACCGGCCGTGACACGTTCGCAACGGCAAACGATGACCTCATCCTCCAGTCGCTCGACGGCTTCTGGAAGCGAATCCGCCACCCACTCTTCCTGCACAAGCACACCGGCAACGCGCTTGGCAATGGTGCGGTCGACGCGAAGTTGCAACAGCACGGTGCGACCGTTGCGCGGTATGTCGCGCATACGCACCACTTCGGCTTCGCCCAAGCGATCGCCAATGGTGTCCAGCACTGTAACACGGTCACCGACCGCAAGAGTGCCCGCCTGGAACTCGAAGGCCAGCGTTACTAGCGGATGCTCCTGGTCTTTGCGATAGTCGACCAGTGTAATGGCCAATCCTGGACAGATGGTGACACACTTCTCACAGCCAATGCAGTGTTGCTCGATTTCCCCGTTAAGGAAAGCGGGCACTTCGCGAATATCCTGCTCGTCTATCACGATCTGGCCACGCGGACAGACCGAAGTGCAGGGATTGCAGGGAATCTCCTGCGAGCAATGTATCACGGGAAAGACGCCCGTCTCCACCTCGGGAACAGCCTCGCAGCCACACTCACCAGGCCTGGACTTCAGAATCTCGGCTGTGCGCGCCCACTCTTCAGGAACGGCATCGTCGGTGACGCCAAGTTGCCTTGCGATTTCCAGACCGCGGATCTTGCCGGCAAAGATGGCAGCAGAGGCCTCGGCAATTTCCTCTGCATCACCGGCCGCCAGCACTTGCATGTCATATTCGCGCGCCTTGTGCAGGAATTCATCCACAGGATCCAGGCCAACGGCTATCAATACCGCATCGCACTCGAAGGTGCGCGAAGTTCCGGGAATCGGCTGCCAGTTCTCGTCAATGGCGGCAATGGTAACACGCTCCACCTGGCCTTCGCCTTCCACACCCAGAATTGTGTGCCGCGTGTAGACGGGAACTCCCATGCGCACCAGCTTGTCCTTGTGCACCTTGTAGCCACCGCACTCGGGCAGAGCCTCGATCAGACCCGCCACCTCAATGCCTGCCTGCAGCGCGTGATACCCTGCAATCAGGCCGACATTGCCGCCTCCCACGATGAAGAGTCGCTTGCAGCTTCGCACCAGGTCTCGGTTGACCAGCGTCTGAAAAGCACCTGCACCGTACACACCGGGCAGCGTGTTACCTGGAAAGAGCAGCGTTTTCTCGCGCGCTCCGGTGCTGACCAGCAGTAGTTGCGACTCCACTAGCACGTACTCTTCCCGTGGTACGCCATCCGTTAGCGTCTGACGCAACAGGCCAACGCGCTTGTCGCTGAAAACGGCCAGAGCCGTGGTGTTCAGCCAAACCTCAACCGACTCCTGCGTGCGCACTTCTTCTTCCAGGCGGGTGGCAATGTCAATGCCTCGCGTGCCAGCGTGAACAGCGTTGATGGAGCCAAAGAAACGATGCGTTTGTAACACGAGCTTGCCACCCAGACGATCCTTGTCGTCCACAAGCAGGCACTTGATCCCGCGTTTGCCGAGTTGAATGGCCGCAGAGAGCCCCGCCGGACCTCCACCCAGAATCAGCACCGGCACCTGTATCACACGCGGATCAGCAAACTTCTCCGTTGTGTCACAGACCGGCAATTCAGGCAGACTGTCCACCGGATCAACGCGCATACCCGCATGCAGCGGTGTCATGCAAGCCTTAACGGGTCGACCGTCCACCAGCACCATGCACTGGCTGCACTGGCCGTTGGCGCAGAACAGCCCTTGCGGACTACCATCGCGATGATGGTGCCCGAAGGTGCGAATACCATTGGCAAAGAGGGCGGCAGTGAGCATTTCACCAGCAAGCCCCTGTAGTTCCTGTCCCTGCCAGAAAAACGGGACGCTTTCCCGATCCGGTGCTTTCAGGATCGGGTGAGATTTTATCCGGAAATCGCTCATGGAGCTTCCTGCAATTGAGTCCGCACATGGCGGATCGTCAGGCGGCCGGGTTCCGTGGGGGACCTGCCGGGATGATGTTGTCAAGACGCGGGCGTCCTACAACTGTGTTCAGCCTTGTAGAGTGTGCGGAATGACTTCGCACAAACCCGCGAAATGAATGTAAGGAGAGTCAGCTTCGAGAGCATGAATTGTCGTGCAATTACACTGTTGGAATAGCGAGCTCTGCCGAATTTTCGCGATCCGTCAACGGGACCGCCAGGAGCCGCGATTTTCCAGCGCTTGTCGCAGACGGCGCAAGAGCTCCTCGCGAACGTAGGGCTTCTGAACCAGCGCGCGTTCGCCCCCTCGCGGCAGCTCTTTGCCTTCCTGCAGTTCAAAACTGAAGCCGCTGGCGAAGAGCACAGGCAGTTCCGGTTTGATTTCGTGCAAGTATTCGTACACCTGCCGGCCGTTACGCCGGGGCATGATCACATCCAGCAATGCAAGGTTGATTCGCTCCTGATGATCCTCGAATTGCTGCACAGCCTGATCGCCATCTTCGGCAAGGATGACATTGTACCCGGCCTGCTGCAAAATGCTGGTAGCCAGTTCACGCACCTGCGGATCGTCCTCAGCAAGCAAGATGGTCTCACCTTGCCCAGACAGACCGGATTCTCCATCTGTATCACACTGTGAATGCTCTGAAGTGTCACACGCACTCTCTACTTCCGGCAAGTACAAATGAAAGGCCGTTCCCCTCTGCTCTTCACTATCTACGGCAATGAAGCCACCGTGCCTGCGCACAATTGCATAAACCGTCGCCAGCCCCAATCCCGTCCCCTTATTGACCCCCTTGGTCGTAAAGAAAGGCTCGAAGATGCGATCCTGGAGATGTAGTGGAATTCCTATTCCGGTGTCGATTACGCTGAGACGCACGTAGTGTCCCGAAACGGCATCAGCATAGCGCTGCACATCGCTCTCACTCAAGAGCTCGGCGCGTGTCACAAGCTTGAGGAATCCCCCTTCAGGCATGGCGTCGCGCGAATTTATGCACAGGTTGACAATGATCTGCTCCATCTGACCGGCATCGGCCATTACCATTCCAATTTCACCCGGCTGGAAATCCAACATGATGTTCGTGCCAATGAGTCGATGCACCATGCGAACGGATCCAGCCAGCACCTGATTCAGATCGATGCGTTTGAGCTGCAGTGCATCACGTCTGCTGAAGGCCAGTAGTTGCTGAATCAGACTGCGCGCCCGGTTACCGGCCTGCAGTACTTCAGAGGCGTACTCGTGAATCTGTTCCGTAACCTCTTTGTCATCGCGCACCATTTCGGTGTAGCCCATGATCACTTGCAGCAGATTATTGAAGTCGTGTGCTACACCGCCGGCAAGCTGCCCCACGGCTTCCATCTTCTGAGCGTGACGCAGTTGCTCTTCAAGCTGCACACGGTCGGTGATGTCGCGCTTAACAGCTACAAAGCCGATGGTGCTGCCTGTGCTATCACACATAGGCGAGATGATCGCGTCTTCGATTACGTTGCTGCCATCGGCGTGGCGATTGGTCAGCGTGCCACGCCAGACTCGACCAGAACCGACGGTGTTCCATAGATCGCGATAAAACTCATCGCTGTGCAGGCCGCTACGCAAGAAGGAGGGCGTCTTCCCGATTGCTTCTTCGCGACTGTAGCCTGTGATACGCGTAAAGGCAGGATTTACATATTGTATCACACCATTTTTATCTGTGAGCATTACATCTTCTGTTGCCTGTTCTACTACCGTGGCCAATTTGCCGCGCTCATCCTCCGCACGCCGACGATCGGAGACGTCGCGAACAATGGCCAAGACTAGATCCTGATCCTCTGAATTGATCAAGCTGAGTGATACTTCGGCGAAGAAAGGCACTCCGTCAAGACGTGAGTGGATCCAATCGAAGAACTGCGGCAATCCTTCGTTGACAGCATTGATGTGTTCCATGGCAGCTTCTGCCGAAGGTCGTCCATCCTCCTGGAAAGGGGGCGAAAAGATATCCGGCGATTGGCCGATGATGTCTGCCCGTGAACAGCCGAACAGCGTCAGTGTTCGCGTGTTACAATCAATAAACCTCTCGCCATGCATCAGAAAAATGGCATCGGAAGCGCTTTCAAAGAGCTGGCGGTAGCGAATTTCAGTCTCGTGCAGTGCAGCCGTCGTGCGTGTCTGGTCGCTCACATCCACATACACGCCAATTGCTGCAACAACCTTGCCCTCCAGGTTGCGAATGGGCGCCGCGGATACTAGCAGTTCGCGCGTCTCACCCCTGGGACGCGTAAACAGCATCCGCTGATTTCGCGTCGCAATTCCCTCGCGCAAGGCTCTCTGAACGGGCTGGTCATCGGGATCAGGAACCGCACCGTCGTGATACACGCAATTGCGTGCCAATGGGGGAAGTTTCTCTCCGCTCTCGTAAAAACCCTGCTCGTCAAGAGCACTGATATCACAGGCGGCCCTATTGATGTAGCGTGTCACACCGTCGTTGTCCAGCACCACAATTCCGGCCGGAGTCTGGTCGAGTGTGGCCTCCAACATGGTTCGCGTTGTAGCCAGCTCGTCCAGTGCGCGGCGACGTTCGTCCATATTGCGAACAGTGGCAATCAGCCGTGTTTCTCCCGCGATAAGGGAAGCACGCAGGGCCACGTCACCCCAGAACTCACTTCCATCCTTGCGTTTGCAGCGCCATTCGAACTCATCTGTTCCCTTTGCCAGAGCCTGGTTGAGGTGCTCCATGGCCCCTTCCAGCGTGTACTCGCCACCAGCGCACAGATCCCCGAGGCTACAGCGAAGCATCTCCTCCTGGCTATACCCAAATAGCTGCGCCGTGCGCTCGTTGACCTCCAGAATGGCTCCGTGAACATCGTGAACCAGCAGCGCATCGTAGGTAGAATTGACGATTTCCTGGTAACGTAATTCCGAGGTCTGCAGATCTCGTTGTACTTGCTCATAGGCACCCACGCGCGCTTCCAACGATTGGTTCAGCTCCTGCAGCTGCGTAGTACGACGCCGGATGATGCGCCGTAATACATTGTTGTGCAGCATTAGCAGAATAAGACCCAGGGCAATCAGACTCAGCCACACACCGGTCGAAGACTTTTCTATTCCGGGTTCAAGACACACACTGCAAATCTGATTTCGCTTCTGCTGCGACATGTTTTCCATCGCCAAGTGCAGTATGGCGGCCAACTCAGGCATGCTCTTTCGCACACCAAAAGCCAGATCGAAGCTGTACTCGGTGATGCCCGAAACCTTCAGGTGTGCATAGTTGCGCTCCAGGCAAATGCGGTCCACCACGGCAGGATTATCGAGAAAGGCAAAAACCTGCTCGTCCTGGAGTGCCTCCAACGCATCGAGAGCCGAGGAATAGTACACGCGCTCAATGCCCGGATAATCAGCGGTCACCCAATCGCCAACCACGTACCCCTCGATGAAGGCCACGCGCTTGCCCGAGAGCACGCCAAGTTGCTGCACATAGCCCACATCATCACGCGTGTAGATCATGATCGGGTAGCTGTCGTAACGTGACACAAAGGTGAGGAAACTTTCGCGATCGGCGACCGGCACAACACCGGGAAGCAGGTCGACATCACCTACTCTGGCAGCCTCGACGAGCTCTGACCAAGGCCGTGGGCCCATATAGCTGAAGTTCAAGCCCGTAACCGAAGCAATGTACTCCAGCAGATCGACCGACAAGCCACGTGGATTGTTGTCCTCGTCGTACCACTCAATTGGTGGCCAGGTCGGATCAATGCCGACACGTATGGAATCCTGCGCCCCAACCCATTTCTGCAGGCTGTCCGGAAGAAAGGTAACAGCAGGCCCTTGCGCCAAGGTCTGTGATACATCAGAAAACAGCAACAAGGCAAGAGTGAGAATACCACGTGTTACAAAAAGATGAAAAGTAGATGAGATTCCGATTCTCATGCAGATTCTTCCAGGTAAACTGTCGACCACTCCATCTTCAGCTTTGCCACAAACAACTTGTCCAGACCTATCTATCGGCATTTGAGGAAGTAGGATGGATCACGTCTCACATGGATGGCGCAGCATCTGGCGCATGCGGCAAAGACACCGTGAAAACGGTTCCCTGATGAAGGTTCGAACTGAACTCGACCCGTCCATGTAACACACGTTCGCTCAAGAATTTCATTGCGTAAGTACCAATGCCACGGCCATGTCCGGTTTTGGTGCTGAAGTTGCGCTGGAAAATGCGGCGTTGATGCAATTCCGAGATAACGGCACTGTTCCAGACTTGAATCATCAAGGTATCACCCTGCTTGATGCTGACGCGTACGACCTCTCCGGGTTCGCTCGCCTCCAGCGCGTTGATCAGCATGTTGGTCAGCACACGCAACAAGGCCACCTGATCCGTCAGAATCTCCCCCAGAGGCAGTGGTTGCGGCCATTGAATCCGCTTGCCGCTCGTTGCCGGATGGTGACACAGCGAATTCTGCAGTCCTTCGACAATCTCCGACAACGCGACGTGCTTGAACTGTGGCGTATAGGTCCACGAGTCGCCATCCAGCAGCATGCGATGCATGGCGATCTCGCCCGCCAGACGGTCGGCATATCCGGCCACCTGGTATTTGATACTCTCGCCGTCCTCCTGATTGTCCCAAATCAGCAACTGGCTGGCCGCCTGAATTCCACTCACCAGATTCGTCAAATCGTGCAGGAAGACGCGCTCCAGAATCGCCTGTTGATGTTCGCTTGTGCGGTCCTGCAGGAAGAGCAGGGTAAAGCGTCGCCCATCGATCGGCATCGGCTGTGTCTGCACGCGCAGCACCATGTGCACTTCGCGCCCGTGGCGCATGGCTTCAAGGATGCACTCGCGCTCGACGGGCCGGTCCTGCTCCTGTGAAAGTACCATGGCAATGACCGCGCCGCAGGTCGCGCAGTACTCGCTCGTTCCACAGCCGGCATCCATCTCGTGCGCGTGAATGCAGCCAACGGCTTCGCCGAGTCGTAGCCCAAGCAATTCAGCGGCATCGGGCACATCCAGCAAGTCCAGCAGCTTGCGGTTAAGCGCCACCAGTTGCCGGTGTTCGTTGATGACCGCGACCAGGCCGCTGACCAGACCCAGCAATTCACTGACAAGTGGACTATCACAGAGGAGCTGCGCCTGGTGTAGCACAACCGTTTGATCGGCGCGTTCCGGCGCGGCAAAGTGCGATACCATACGCCTTGAAGTCTCCTATTGCTGTAAGCTCTATTGCGGCGATCCCATCACGTCAAAGCCAATGAACAGGCCTGACGGGCTTCTCGCAAGCAAAATTTGTAGCCTCAAGAACAAGGCTCTCATTGCCACTTGATTCAGGTCAAGGATTCTCTGCCCGGGGCGCATGCACTTTGTGACCAGTCAACAACACGAGGAGTATCTCATGTCGATGTTCTGTTACCAGTGCCAGGAAGCGGCCCACTGCACGGGTTGCACGTTGAAAGGCGTCTGCGGAAAAGAAGCAAGCACCAGTGCATTGCAGGATCTGCTGATCTGGAGTCTGAAAGGACTCGCCATCGCGGTCCGCCGCACCAAGCCCGCAGAAGCGGTTCGCCTTGACCACGGCTACTTCGCCGGTCAGGCACTCTTTGCCACAATCACAAACGGCAACTTTGACGATCTGCGCATGATCGCCCTGATCAGGGAAACAGTGCAGCGTCGTGACACAGTGTTAGCCGGTGATACACGATCCAACGATCCTGCGTGTGTCACATGGAAGCCCGGTGAGGATGAGGAATTGCTGGCTCAGGGTTATCTGGTCAACATTCCCGCATTGACCGCCGACGAAGATCTGCGCAGTCTGCGCGAGCTTTTGACCTATGGCGTTAAGGGCATTGCCGCTTACGCGTGTCACGCCGCCGCATTGGGTCACCAGGAGATCGGCATTTGGGATTTCGTCCTGGAAGCTCTGGCGTCCACCATCGAGAATGAACAGGGCGATGTGGCGCTTGGACTGGTGTTGAAGGCTGGTGAAATTGCCGTCACTACCATGGCACTGCTCGACACCGCCAACACCAGTACCTATGGACACCCCGAGATCAGTGAGGTGCGACTTGACGCCGGACAGCGCCCGGGTATTCTGATCAGCGGCCACGACCTGAAAGATCTGGCGGAGCTGCTGGAACAGAGCAAAGACGCGGGCGTGGACATCTACACCCACAGCGAAATGCTGCCCGCACACTATTACCCGGCCTTCAAAAAGTACGACCACTTCTTCGGTAACTATGGAAGCTCCTGGTGGAATCAGGACAAGGAGTTCGAGTCCTTCAACGGTCCAATTTTGATGACCACCAATTGTATCACACCGGTAAAGGACAGCTATCGTGGCCGTATCTGGACAACGGGAATGGCCGGATACAGCGGTGTGAGACATATCGAAGAGGACGCCGAAGGACGCAAGGATTTCAGCGAGTTGATTGCACAGGCCAAAGGCTGTGCGGCTCCCGTCGAACTTGAGAAGGGTACAATCGTCGGCGGCTTCGCGCACAATCAGGTGTTGGCGCTTGCGGACAAGGTTGTGGACGCGGTTCGCAGCGGCGCCATCAAGCGCTTTGTGGTCATGGCGGGTTGCGACGGTCGGCACCATTCGCGCAGCTATTTCACTGACGTAGCGGAGGCGCTGCCGCAGGACACGGTAATTCTAACCGCTGGCTGCGCCAAGTACCGCTACAACAAGCTGCAACTGGGCGACATCGGCGGTATTCCGCGTGTGCTGGATGCGGGGCAGTGCAACGACAGCTACAGCCTGGCGCTGATCGCGTTGAAGCTGCGCGAGGTCTTTGAACTGGAAGACATCAACGACCTACCCCTGAGCTTCGATATTGCCTGGTACGAGCAGAAGGCAGTCACCGTACTGCTGGCGCTACTGCACTTGGGGTTCAAAGGCATGCGCCTGGGACCAACGCTGCCGGCGTTCCTGTCGCCTGGAGTAGCAAAGGTGCTGGTGGAGACTTTCGGTATCAAGCCCATCGGCGAGGTGGAAGCCGACGTTGCTGCAATGATGACGGGCAACTGATCGAGCTTCGACAGCGTGCATCACAGGGCCGGTTCGCCGGCCCTGTCTATTTATGTATCACGCGGCCCGTTTCTTCCTGCAGCTCTTGCATGAAGGACAGCAACTCTGTCAACACACGCCGACAAAAGACGGCCTCGATTTCCAGCACGCCCTCGCTATCGCAGCTAATCCCCTCGGTGCGCTCCAGGAAGCTGCGCAGCCGTTGTTCGTGACGGCTTTCGTCCACATCAGAGCCGTTGTGCACAATCAGATTTCGTAGCGCAAAGTACGCGGCGAGCTGTTCCCACTCTTCGTTTTCCGGACGTGTAAAGCCCTGCACCGCCTTCAAGTACTTGTGCCCACGCTCTACGGTGCTTCCCCGCAGATCATGTGGCGCAAGTTGGCTGTGCTGCATGTGATACAACGCGTAACAGATGTTGCCCAGATGGTGATCCAGCGCAGACATCAGGGAAACAAGGAAGGAGGCGCGCAAGCGGCTGCTGAAACTACCGCAATCCAGGCCAGTAGGTCGACCTTGCCGCCTTCGTCCCGCGACGCTGCAACCACGTACCTGATACTCGGAGATGTAGCTCTCAATAGTTCTGTGATACAGCTCCAGCTCAAGGAACTCTTCACGTGCTTCCTGCAGCTCCTGCAGGACAAACGAAGTGGCCATGTTCGAATCACCCACTCTTACTTGACGGCCTTGGCCGTGTTCACATCGACGCCCGCCCAGCAGTTGGCGGTGCTGATGTCGCTGTTGCCCGCTGCCTTGGCGTAAAGAAAGAGCTGCATGCGATAACCGACGATGCAGCGATAGGGAAACTCCAGCAACCCTGCGCCCAGGCTCACTTCTTCTCCCCAGGGCATTGTCACACGACGTGCCCGTATCTGATCTTCGCTTAGCGAAGCAAACAGCTCTCGCAGAAGCCTCTTCTGCTCTTCCATTGCTTCCGGAAAGTCGCTGGCCTTCAGGTCGTGACAGTTCGCCTCGCCACAACGATAGAGCTCCCACTCCTCCTGAACAACCGCCTTCACAAAGCCCGCTGTCATGTAGCTGATGTACTGCAGCAGCTCAAGAACCGATCGCTGCCCGGGCGTGGGCCGGAATTCCAGTGAGTCTGCTGGGAGCTTGTGATACAAATGAATGCAGATATCGATTTCGCGGAGAAACGCCGTCAGCAACTCCTCCTTGTTCAACAGCATCATGCTTCCTGCTCCTTGTAGATAAGTCGCGTCAACTCGATCTGTCCGCGATGTTGTGCTTCATGTTGCACAAGATGATGCAAGGCCCACTCGGTCGATATGGTGTAGTCTGCGGTAATACGGGTTCGAGGAAGCTCTTCCGGCTTCATCTCCACCAAGGTGCCGATAAGCAGACTGCGTGATGCCTCCAGTCGCTCGAGGTGTCGCTGCAGAGTCTCACCGCGAACTCGCACCAGATGACCATCCTCTTCGCGCACACCGTGATCCACCATGGTGGACAACTCCTCGCACCAACCAAGTCCCAGGATGTCTTCGTAGAGATAGGACAGCTCGATGACGGCAATGTGATACAGCAGGCTAGCGATGCTGTTTCCGTGGTGGGGTTCGCGATCCAGAAGATCCTGATCGACTCCACGCAAACTGGCAATCGTGCGCTCACGCGTATCGGTCAAAACCCAGATCCAACGCGCGATCTCCGGCGGAATCCGCTCAGGAAGTTGTAGCACGCGCTGGTCGCGCTTCCGGCCATGAAGCATATCGTGCATGTGTACCTCACTTTCCTGCAAGGTAGCTTGGCTCAGGCTTGCGGTACAAATCCGAATTGGCAGCGTAAAAACACCCCTGCGCCCGGTTCCCGGATCGCTTTCGCTTCCTGGTCGGGCGCAGAGGCTCCACGTCATGATACGCACGCGCCATGTTCTGTCACAGCGCGCGTGCTGCGTATGACGCAGCGGAAAGGAGGTACCATCCAAAGGATGGCATGTCACACGTGGGGCGACGTGTGACAAAGCGGAGTTACTTACTCAAATCGAGGCCGATACACATGGCAGTAGGGGAGCGTTCCCTTGTGCATGTAATAGTCCTGATGATACTCCTCAGCGGGATAGAATTCACCGGCTGGCAGAATTTGTGTCACAACGCGTTGACCCTTCTCCCTTAGCAGGGCAACCAGTTCTTCTGCAGTCTGGTGTTGCTCCTCGGAGGTGTAATACAGCGCGCTACGATACTGCTCCCCGACATCCGGGCCCTGCCGGTTTAATTGTCCAGGATCGTGAGTCTCAAAGAAAACACGCGCCACCTGCGCAAAACTCACTTCGTGCGGATTGAAAACAACTTCGACCGCCTCGGCGTGCCCTGTTGTACCTGTGCATACCTGCTGATAGCTAGGGTGTGATACATCCCCACCCGTGTATCCGACTGTTGTGGAAAGTACACCGGGGATTTGTTGCAGAAAGTACTCGCTGCCCCAGAAGCAGCCACCGGCGAACAGCGCTCGTTCCTGCTGGACCGAATCAGGTACAAAGGTCATGGAAACGCTGTTGACGCAATGCCGGGTATCTTTCCCCGTAAAGCCCTCGCCCAGAAATACATGACCAAGGTGGCCACCGCAGCTGGCACAGACAATTTCAGTGCGGCGACCGTCGGCATCCGGTACACGGCGAACGGCCCCCTCGACTTCGTCATCGAAGCTCGGCCATCCGCATCCCGAGTCGAACTTGTCGCGCGAGTGATACAAAGCAGCATTGCACCGGCGACAATGATATGTACCGGACAACTCGTTGTGGTACAAGTCGCCACTAAAGGCCCGCTCGGTGCCCTTGCGAACAATGACGCGCTCCTCGCTGGTCGTCAGTGGGCGATAAGTGGGCTGATCGTTCACGTTCTCCTCCCGGCACGACGCAACCAGATGAGTCAGCAGCACGAGCGCCGACACCCAGATCAGGCGATGCACTTGCATAAGACCTCCCGCATGAAGGCCTCGTAGTCAGGCTAGTCTAAGATTGTTCCCGGCGACGTACCCAGGGTTATAGATTACTGAGATGTAGGCGAATTTCAGCAGCAGCAATGCCGTCGTCACCCGCTTCGAAAGCTTCAATCGCATTCTGGAAGCACTCACGCGCTCGCGCGATCTGTGATTCTGCCTTGGCTAATTCGCCGCTCAGACGCCAAGCACAGCCCCGCATTACCTGGTCATCACAACACAGTGCTTGCTGTAGGCAGCTTTCGGCGTATGTGTGCGCCTGGGGCACCTGTGAAAGGAAATAGCTGATCAGGCTTGCCTCATAGAGGTTCGCGGCAAGTGCCAGCGCGTCGTCCGCCGGAATGAGCGTCGCTTCCTGTTTGACGTACTCCAGCGCCCTCTCATAGGCCCCGGCTTCACGTTCTACCATCGCCAATTGGTGCAGGTAACGATGGTCACCACTGTCCACAAACAAGCGCTTGTAGAGCTCGCGCGCTTCTTCAAACTGCTGTAAGGCGACCAAGGCGTAACCAAGCAGGTTTTCAACCTCACGCCGGAGTTCCTTGTCCGTACAGCCATTCAATTTCTCGCGACACATGGCTTCGGCCTGTGCCGCCGCACCCTTCTCCAGCTTGGCCCAGATCGCTTGCAGTTCGGGGGGGTGATTCACCGGGCGCTCCTTTCCTTGGTCTGAGGGTCATCGGGAGAACAGCATCATGCCTGCAAACATCGCCAGCGGCGTCAGGTTGTTGGCCACAACATTCAGCACTAGCGCCGCTTTGAGCGCTTCCGGCTCGCGTAAACTGCGCATCGCGCCTCTGGCAGACAACATCAATGCGGGCAGTGTCAGCAATCCCGCCAGGGCACCCAACGGAAGCTGATGGAGTGTCACGCCCAGTAGCAACGAGAGTGGAGCCAGCACGCTAAAGAGCACAAACACGCGAACAGCGCTTTTCACACCGTGGCGTATCACAAGATGGTCTCGATCGACACTGCGATCCGCTTCGACATCGGGCAATTGATTTAACAGCAGCAAGTTGCTGACAAGGAAAAACATGGGTAGCGAAGCCCAGAAGGCGACTGGCGAGAACTGTCCCGCTAAGGCATGGGCAGCACCAGCAATCATGACCGGACCAAATCCTAACCCCGGTGCCATCAGGCAGAGTATCGGATTACGCGTGATCCAGCGCGTGTAAAGCAGAATCAGAACAACTCCCACCAACCCGTAACTCAGCAGCTGGTAACCGCTGTGTATCACAAACCACAGACCGATGGCAACCGTTAGTAGCAGGGTCACCCAGGCGATAATCCGAGCAGCAGGAAGGGCATCGGGGTTAGTAGGCAAAGTGCCGGATCCACCGGAAAAGGGAGTGCGCACGGTACGCAAATCAAGTCCGCTGGTGAAATCGGAAACTTCATTGAAGGCGTTGACAGCCGCGTGCCCCAGAATAGCTCCCATCACGGCCAGGACGACCTGCCACCAAGCAGGGTGAAAGCCCTCGACAAGAACGGATGCCCAGGCCAGCAGACCGCAAAACAACGCCAAGGTCAAGAAGTTCGGACGTATCACACCAATCGCACGCATTTAGCGCTCGCTCCCTTCTTCTCCCACTGTGGGGGGATATCCAATTGTCTGACACAGGGTGATTTCCTGTCCCTCTTCCAAGCCAAGCAATTCTGCGAGATCCTTACGGTCGACGGATGCGCGTACTACCGTATTGAGCCCTTCACTGGCGCAAAAGAGATAGACGTTCTGAGCAATGAAGCCCGTATCGGCTGCACCGTAGAAGGTCTTCTCTTGGTCGCTCAGGCCACCCAGGGTTTTCATTCTGCGCGTATCGGCAACGTAGACGAGATTCACCGGCGCCTTGCCCGCAAAATTCTGCGTTCCTGTCTCGGCGCGCAAGTCTGTATCACCAAGTTTGATCATCCCGTGCGCGGCTGGCTCATAGCGAAAGAAGCCCTGTGCGGTGCAGATGTAAATGTCGATCGCTTGCCAGTTGCGCGTGCTGGGCGCAGTACGCTTGCCGTCTTCTTTTCGATTTACACCAAACGCGGCCCAGAGCAGGTTTCCCAGAACGCGGTCTGGAATAGGCGTAGTGTGAAACTCACGTTCACTGGCTCGCTTGCTCAACGCTTCGTAAAGCGGCATACCGCCTTCCATTTGAGGTCGCGGGAAGCGATGAATGCGTTGCGCCGCCTGCACGGAAAGACTCGCGAGCAGTATCACAACGACAACCCAGATGTGTTTCTTCATCCTGTCTCCTACCACCAGACTTGTTCGTGATCCTTCAGTGTGAAGATGCGCTCTTGTTTCCTTCCGTCCACTTCAACAAGCCAGTACAGGGCATCTTGCGGACAACGACTGAATTCCAGTGCCTCCTCGCCTACCGTTTGCTCACCAAGCGAAGCCCAGTTTGTATCACGCCACTGAAACAGCTCATAACGGCAACCAGATTCCAGTTTGTGCACTGTATTGTTCACCGTGGCCTGTTCGAAATGGTCACGTGTTGTTGAACGCGCCATAAAGCTCATGGGAATTCCCTTGCCGAAGAGGTCGTGTGTATCACCTTGCTGATCCAGGATGAAAGGCGCGCAGGCTGGATACAGCTCCCCTTCGTGATACCAGGCCGGTAGATAGCAGACATTACGTCCCATATCCTCAAAAACCGCTGAGCCATTCTCCAGTTTTGCCCAGTGAATGGCTCGCCAATCACCATCATTGAAGACGCAGAGATACAAGAAGCGGGAGTTCTTCGTGGGAGCTTCGATCATGGGAGTAATGCGCACGTTATTGACTGCAATGTAGTCTCGTGTTACATCAATATAATTGCGTCCACTCAACCAACGAGGTGCTTGCTCCCCTTCGCTTAGAAGGGCTGCGTGACACGCCAGCTGCTCGGAAAAGGTGTGGCGATACACTTTTGCCAGGCGATGTCCGAGCTCGTACTTTCCCGGATCAGCTTCACAGCCCATGAAAGGTATGGCTTGTCCATCCTTGCCCAGAATTGCGTTCCATGCGTGATTGTTTGAGCAATCGGCCCAATAGGGCGTATAGTCGCTGGTTACAGCCAACCCGACAGCGCGCATGGCGAAAATCGTCAAGTTGGTCATATCCTCACAACGACCTAGACGTGTGTCACACATTTGTGAGTAGCCCTGGTCGGTGGGGTGTAGATAGAAACGCTCGTCAAAGCCGAACCAGCCACGCAGATCGGCGTTTACGCGTGCCGCAACCTGAATCGGATCTGAAGGATCCTGCATTGTATCACCAACGTGACGGTAGCGATCGTACAAGGGCTTGCGCCAGTCTTCCAACGGTTCATTGGATCCCCGGTAGGGAAGGACAAAGTCGCGGAACTGCTCGTAGCTCAAATGTCTGGCCCACGGGAGTTGCCAGGCTTCGAAAGCCAGTTCTATGTTGTCAATCAAGAAAGCCGCTGTAACGGCCTCCTCATCGGCGACATAATTACGCCGCTTGTAGCGCAGCTCGCCCAGGTTCTGTTCAAGGGAATCAATGTGTGCCCGAAGTGAAGTGAGATCCGGTCGGGACAACACATCCACATTCACGACGTGATCCAGGCTGTCCACCAGCTCAAACTCGACAAAGCCGTGGTACGCCATGTTTTCTATCAAGTACTGTAGCGCATCCAGTCGCAGGCTGTCGCCGGACTGCGTGAAATAGAAACGCGCCGATGCAACGGCTGGAGCCTCACCATCCCGGGTTTGCAACCCCAGACAACCAGCAAGCATCAGGCTTGCCACACCAAGTGCAATTGCTTGTGATACAGACTTCATTCCACCTCTCCTGACCGCACCGTGCTCTTGCGTGCTAGGCGTTTCTGCACGCGTCTCCCCGGTGGCAGCGGTATCCCCCCAAAAACGTCCTCACGCGGCTTCTTGCCGCTGATGTACAACAATCGATCAACCATCACGCGAAACAGCTCTTCCATGCGTTCGCGAACAAGGGGCCCTTCTAGAATGCCCATCGCCCTGGCAATGGCCTCGAAAGTGGCCAGGCGATCCGGCGCGCTCTCCGTGCGAAGTTGATATGTGCTTTCGCCAGCAAAGGGTAACCGTACATGCTCTGCATTTTGCAGCGAGGGGATCCGCGCAGGAATGCGCCGTGCATGGTTCCAGGTTCCGTCCGGCACGACCAAGGTAACTGGTCTTGTATCACGGGCAATGAGATTTGGAGTCAGGACCTCAGCCTTGGCACTGGGAAACAGCACCATTGTCCTCCGCGCAGAATCGCAAAGACCGCTTTCATCAAAAGCATGCTCGCGCAAGCCCCACAAGCGAATTTCGCCTTTGCGAAGCGCCACCGGAACCAGGCGTCCCGAATTTGTATTACGCATGCTCTCTACCTGATGCATCACAACGACGACGCGCGTTCTTGTATCACTGCGTGGAATGACGTTGCACACGCAAAGTCCCGGCATCATTCGGCAGCCAATGCAACGCATTGTAGGAAACAGGCCGTCGGGAGCTCCACTCACTGCTGATCATACTCCTGAAGTCGGTCTTCGGCTACTATCAGCTCAATGCCGGCCAGTTCAAACATCTCGCGAGTCTCCTGGGCGGCGTGATACCTGCGCTGAGCAACAACACGCGTGATACCAACGCTGATTATCATCATTGCGCAAACACGACAGGGTTCCATGGTGCAGTACAGCGTGGCGCCATCCAGCGGCACTCCATAGCGGGCCGCCTGACAGATGGCGTTTTGTTCGGCATGAATTGTCCGTACACAGTGCTGACTGATGCTTCCGTCTTCGTTTAGAACGCGTTTGAGATTATGTCCCACTTCGTCGCAATGCGGCATTCCCGGCGGCGAACCGACGTAGCCCGTGCAGATGATTCGCTTGTCTCGGACAATCAGACAACCACTCTTGCCGCGATCACAAGTCGCGCGTTTGGAGACTTCGTGCACGAGGCCGAGGAAGTAGTCGTCCCAACTGGGTCTGCTGTCACTCATGTCGACTCCTTTTGCCACACAGCAGTTTACCAATGGCGCAGCAGAGGCCCACATCCAAAGAGTTAAAAAGCCCCCGACCAGCGGGGGCTGTAAACACTCGAGCGATCCTTTAGCGCAGCGCGCGTGTTACAATCTCGCGAACATTATCCGACAGACGCACACTTGCCTTGATGCGCTCCAACTGCTGCCGCATCAAACTGCCCTGTGTCTCACCATAGCGGCGCCAGCGTGCCAGCGGACGCACCAATTGGCTCCCTAGCTGTGCATTGAACTGGTCAGCCTCTAGAACACGCTCGGTCAGGAAGCGGTAACCGCTGCCGTCGGCGGCATGAAAGCGCACGTGGTTGGTCGAGAAACCGGCCACCAGGGCACGCACTTTGTTCGGGTTGTGTTCGTCGTAGGCGGGATGCTCGCGCAGCTTGTCCACCCGATCCAGAGTATTCTCCAGCCGCGAGAACGCCTGCAGACGGAACCATGAGTTCATGACCAGATTGTCCTTGCGCCACCGCTCGTCGAATTCCTGGAAGGCCTGTTCGCGCTCCTCGCAAGAAACGTGATTCAGCACAGAAAGCGCTGCCTGTGCATCAGTCATGTTCGCACTGTCAGCAAAGAGCTTGTAACACATGCGCTGGTATTCCGCGCTGGGTGTCTCCATCAGCATGGTCAGGCAGCCATTACGAAGGCTTCGTAGGCCCATCGCGTGAGCATTGTGCTGCTCTGCAAGATTGTCCTGCAATTCCAGCTTGCGGCAACGATCCACCAGTTCTAGCAATGTATCACGGTGGGCATCGGCAAACACGCTGCCGTAAAAACGCAGCACAGCGTTGATCGCCTGGACATCTATCGTATTCAAGTGTTGACCGATGACCGCGTACGTCGGCATACGCAGTGCCTCGGCATAGAAAAAGGGATCATCGAAGGCCTGTGCCAGCGTTCTGCCATAGGTTTCGACAAGCAGAGTATCCGCTCGCAGTTCGTGTCCTTGCTGGTGCTCACGGATGGCGGCCAGCACTGCACGCAGCATTAGTTGATTGCCTGCATCCCATCGCGCGCACTGATCGTTGTCGTTGGCGAAGCGGAAGGCCAGCTCCTCCATCGGGCAATCATGCTGCAGAATCACGGGTGCGCTGAAAGCACGCAAGGGTGAAAGCACAGGACGCTGCGGCAGTCCGGCGAAAGTAAAGGTCTGCTCTTCGTCTCGCAGCTCCAACACACGAGTTCCTACAGGCATTTCCTCGTCGCCCGTGAGACGACAAGGCAGCTCGTTTCCATCTGCATCCAACAGGCCGATGGCCAGCGGAATGTGGAGCGGACCGGGCGAGGGATAATCATCGCGTTCGGGTTGCTCCTGCTTGACGTGTACGCTGTATTCGCCAGACTTGCAGTTCCAGTCCTCACTGATGGTAACGGTGGGCGTTCCCGCCTGCTGATACCAACGCCGGAACTGCTTGAGATCACGGCCACTGGCGTCTTCCATCGCGCGCACAAAATCTTCTGTGGTAGCGGCCGTACCATCATGGCGGCTGAAGTAGAGGTCCATTCCCTTGCGAAAGGCCTCAGTGCCCAACAGTGTGCGGATCATTCGTATCACCTCGGCGCCTTTTTCATAGACAGTCGGGGTGTAGAAGTTGTCGATCTTCAAATAGCTGCGCGGCTGAATGGGATGCGAGGTCGGGCCTGCGTCCTCTGGGAACTGCACGCTGCGCATGTAGTCCACTTCGCGCATGCGTATCACGCCCTCGTTGTACATGTCAGCCGAGAAGAGTTGCTCACGTAGCACGGTCAACCCTTCCTTTAACGTCAGCTGGAACCAGTCGCGACATGTGACACGGTTGCCAGACCAGTTGTGGAAGTACTCGTGCGCCACAACAGAATTGATGCGAGCGAAATTCTCGTCGGTCGTGCAATCCGGACGAGCCAATACGGCGGTGGAGTTGAAGATGTTCAGCCCCTTGTTCTCCATCGCGCCCATATTGAAATCATCCACAGCGACGATGTTGAACAGATCCAGGTCATACTCGCGACCAAAGGTCTCTTCGTCCCAGCGCATCGCCTGCTTGAGCGAGGTCATGGCAAAATCACAACGGTGCGCATTGTGCGCTTCGGTGTAGATGCGCAGCGTGACACAACGACCGCTCGAAGTAGTATGATGATCCTCAATGTGTGACAGCTTACCGGCCACGAGAGCGAATAGATAGCAGGGCTTGCGGAAAGGGTCTTCCCACACGGCTACGTGCCGTCCGCCGGGGAGCTTTTCCTGACGCACCAAATTGCCGTTGGAAAGCAGCACCGGACAGGCTTGTTCATCGGCCTCGATCGTAGTCGTATAGCGTGCCATCACATCGGGTCGATCCAGGAAGAACGTGATACGCCGGAAGCCTTCCGCCTCGCACTGTGTGCAGTACATGCTTCCTGAGCGATACAAGCCAGAGAGCTCGCGGTTGTTTTGTGGCTCGCTGCGTGTTACGATTTCCAATTCGCACTCGGCAGGCAATCCGGCAATGGTCAGCACCTCGTCTTCCAGATGAAAGCGCTCAGGCGTGAGTTTAATGCCGTCCACCAACAACTCGATCAGCTGCTGATTCTCGCCATTGAGGCGCAACTTGCCGCCGGGTACCGGGGATTGCTCATTCTGTCGCAGGGAGAGTTTGCTGCGAATGAGCGCGTGATCCTGAAACAGGTTGACGTGAAGATTCACATGGTCAATCTGCCAAGGAGAAGGGGTGTACTGCTCCAGAAAAGTTGTCATGGTCACTCGGTAGTTGAAGAGGTATTGGGATTGGTTGGAGTCATGACATAAGTTGCATCAAGGCGGGCTTTCACGCAACCACATACAGCTTTCAAACAAGAAGCCCGCCGACAGGCGGGCTACTGAGTCGATTGAAGTTTCAAGCTGCCTACTCGACACTTCTGAGGGGAGACGGCTTATCCCCGAGGGATCTCGCCGTGCTGCGACCTACGTCGCGAGTACCATTCGACTTTGCTAATGGCGCAAAGCGGCGCACAAATCATGCCACAGACTATCTCTTTGTTTTGCAAAAACAAGCGACAATCCCTCGGTTTGAAAATTGTTCAATATCTGACGGCCGATTGTTATTTCTGCACAAAGCACTGTGTTATTCATGTATCACGAACAAGTTATAACCTACTGTTATTTTAAGGCCCTGTCGCATTCCGGGGGACGGTGTTAAGCCCCGGCTAATGGCAACTCAGATTCCTATCTTGCTCTGTATGAAGAGAGAAACGTTGCCGTCACAAGGGCCAAATGCCTGGTTGATTCAACGCCTGCTGAATCGCTGGCGCGGCCTGCAGGAAACCGAGCTACGAACGCGCCTGGGAAGCACCGAAGGATGGCTTTCCATTGTCGTCAATTCAGCCCTGGCTTTGATTAAGCTGCTGGCAGGACTCTACACGGGTAGTCTGGCGATTCTTTCGGACGCTGTGCACAGCCTTAGCGATTGCCTGACCAGCATTGTGGTCATCGCGGGCTTCCACCTCAGCCAACAAGCGGCCGATCGCGAACACCCCTTCGGTCATGGTCGCGCGGAAGCGGTCTCGACGCTGGTTATTGCCATCCTGTTGATTCTGGCCGGTGTAGAGCTTGGACGGAGTGCCGTCACACGACTGATCACTCCCGAACCTGTGCTCTTCAGTTGGCCGATCCTGGGCCTGCTGCTACTGACACTGCTCATCAAAGAATGGCTGGCGCGCTTCTCGGAGCAACTTGGTGTGTTCCTTAGTTCGGGATCACTGAAAGCTGACGCATGGCACCATCGTCTGGATGCGCTTTCCACCGGCGTCGTGATCCTCGCGCTTCTACTGCAGTTGTGGCATGTGCCGCACGTCGACGGAATCGCCGGGCTGATTGTTTCCGCAATGGTGGTCTGGACGGGCTTTGGTATTGCGCGTGAGACCTTTGACGAGCTCCTCGGGCGCAGCCCGGAACCGGAACAGATTGAGAAGCTGACGGGAATTGTATTACAAGTGCCCGGCGCTGCCAACGTACACGAAATCCTGGTTCATGAGTACGGCTTAAGCCGCTTCATCAGCCTGGATATTGAAGTGGCCTACGACCTGAGTTTGATCGAAGCACACGAGATTGCCGAGAAAGTGCGTGCAAAAATCAGCCGCGAGTGCGCAGCGCAAGTGACAGTGCACGTCGACCCGGTGAACTATGACGACCCGATTCGCGCCCGTATTCAGCAGGAGCTGGAAGTCCTTCTGGGAGCAGGCAGCAGTGTGGCGGCCTTTGATCTGCACGTATCACAAAGGCACAACCGTAACGCGGCTCGCCTGACGCTACTGTTTGATCCGGTTGTGTCACCCGAAGAGCGTGACACACAGGCCGGATTGATTGAACAGCAGTTGTTGGACCGCATTGGCGAGTTGCACGAACTCGATATCGACATTCGCAAGCGCAGACATTCCTGAGGAAGACGCATGCTCAACTACATCTGGATCGGCCTGATGGTCGTGTCGGTTATTACCGGCATGTGTACAGGCAGGCTGGACGAAGTCACCAAGGCCGCCTTTGATATGGCGGAGGCCGCCGTCACAATTGCTCTGAGCCTGGTTGGCGTCATGAGCCTCTGGCTGGGCGTAATGCGTGTAGCCGAGAAAGCCGGTGTGATACGTTTTCTAGCCTGGATGCTGTCGCCGGTGTTTCGCCTGTTCTTTCCCGAGATCCCTAAAGGACATCCGGTAATCGGCTCGATGCTACTGAACATCAGTGCAAGCTGGCTCGGTCTGGGAAATGCAGCTACACCACTGGGCTTGAAAGCGATGGAACAGCTTCAAGAGCTCAACACGAGCCGTGATACAGCCAGTGATAGTCAGGTCACTTTTCTAGCCATCAACACAGCAAGTATCACCATTGTACCCTCGACCATCATTGCTGTGCGGGCCGGTGCTGGTAGCGCAAACCCTGCCGAGATCATCGGCACAACCCTTTTTGCCTCTGGCTGCGCCACGGTAGTAGCCATTGTTGCGGCACGCACGCTGCGCCGCTTCTTCCCGCACAAAGCCGACAAGCAAGGGGGTGAAGCGTGATTGATCTGCTAAAGCCGGCAATTGATGCTGTATCACAATCGCTTGTTCCAGCATTCCTTGCTCTTGTCCCACTGGTCGCACTCACTCGGAAGGTGCGCGTATACGAAGAGTTCATCGAAGGTGCCAAGGGTGGGTTTGATGTCGCCCTTCGAATCATCCCCTATCTCGTGGCCATTCTTGTTGCCATCGGCATGTTTCGCGCGTCCGGCGCACTGGACTGGTTCGCTGCTCTTGTATCACCGTTAACCGATAGGATCGGCATGCCAGCAGAAGTTTTGCCCTGCGCACTGATGCGCCCGCTTTCCGGCTCCGGCACACTGGGCCTGGTAACCGAGCTAGTGCAAACCCACGGGCCAGATTCCCTGATCGGTCGCATTGCCACAACCATGTACGGTTCGACAGAGACGACCTTCTACGTACTGGCGGTCTATTTCGGCGCGGTCGGTATTCGGCGCAGTCGCCACGCTGTGCTGGCGGGTTTGCTGGCAGATGCCGCCGGTGTTCTGGCCGCTGTTTGGATCTGCAGGCTGATCTTTGCTTGAGCGAACTGGCAGTCAATAAAAAGCCCCCGCATCAAACGGGGGCTTTTTGTATCACAAATGCGAAAGAGTCTATTTCACCAATAGCACCTTCTGTGTATCACAGAGGTGGTTGTTAACACTAAGACGCAGCAGGTAAACGCCACTCGCCAGTGCGCCGCCGTCAAACACGACATCATGCGATCCAGCCATCATGGGCGCATCCACAAGGCGCTGGACTTCACGACCAAGCAGATCATAGGCCATCAAACGAACCTGCCCCGTAGAGTGTGTGACAAACTGCACGCTGGTTGTCGGGTTGAAGGGATTGGGAACACAAGCCTTCAGCTCCGCCGAGCGCGGTAGTACCGGTGATACAGCGACATCGTCTGTCCACTCATGACCGAAGCAGTGGAAATCATACTGGTGATCGGGCAGCAGCTCCATGAACCCACCACTGAAGAAGGCCGACATGGGGTCTTCCCAGGTACGTCGCACAACGGTCACGTTTGGTACGGGCGCATTGTTGCCGGTATCGTGATTGGAAAGCTCCAGCGGAAATACGCCCAGGAAGTAGCTGCCACGCATGCGTAGCTGATCAGTGCTTAGATCAACGCTCACCCAATCCGCCGAGGAAAGGCCACCGGAGAAACTGGGTTCGTAGGTGTAGTCGCGCGTAAACAGGGGCTCTGCAGTTTCGGGATCACCGGAATAAATGCGCAGCTGCCAAGCAGCCGTTTCACCTTGAGCAATGTTGAAAGAGGCCAGACGCAGCGTCAGACTGTCGAGCTCGTACCATGTCTCTTCGTCCTGTATCACATTGCTCAGGTCGAAGCGCTGCAAATAACCCACACCAAGTTCTTCACCCTGGCCCGTCGTGTACTGATAGTTGGGCGTGATCAGATTCCAGGCATAGTCGTTGGCCAGCTCAAGCACATTGGAATTGCGCACGATGTAACTGGGCACTGTTAGGGAATCGTTACCGCTGAAGTCGTCGTTGGTCGTCAGACGAACCTTCGGAAAATGCAGGCTGCCCTCGGCGGGTACGTAGGAAAAAGTCGTTGTTGTCGTCGCGCCAATCGGCAGATCCACCAAGCCCGAATAGTCGGTCGCAATGTTATCGATCAACAACAGCCAGCCCGTGCCGCTGAGATTCGCAGAACCCGTATTCCGCAGGGTTACGGCGGCATCCATTTCACGCCCCAGCGTCCGGGGATATGGGAAGCGAACATCGACAACGGCAGCATCCTGCGTCAGCAGAGGTTCGCCCAGAATCGCGAAGTCGTCGATGAAAAGGCCCGTACCCGTACCACCGTCGTAGTTCTCGTCCGTGACCACGACAAAGCGGAAGCTGACGTTCGTCCCCGCAAGGAAGCTGATGTCCGAATCCGAATTGGCATGACCGACATCGCCGCTAAAATGGAACCACTGTCCGTTGCCAGTAACCAGGCCATAGTACTCGTAGAAAAGCGTGTTCCAGTCATTACCGTCGAACGAATACTGCAGCTCGAAATAGTCGTCCAGCGTCTCATCTCCGTCGCCATCATAATCCGGCATGTCGCACTTCATCCAGAAGTCGAGGAAGAGATTGTAATTGTCCGGCAGTGTGATGTAAGGAGAGGTAATCGAATTCAGAATCGGCTCATCCTGCTCCTCGATGTTGCAGCGCAGACTAAACTGCGGACTTACGCAATCGCTCGAAACCATCCAATTGTCGCCACCGGAGGTAACACCGGAATAGTGCAGCGTGGGTCCGGGGGTATCGATGCCGTCGGCATCATTCTGCAATAGCAGCTCGGCCCCATCCTGAATGCGAATGTCATCTAATTGCATACCCGTGAGGGTAGGATTGGAGGGATAGGCGGTGCTGTTGTCGCTGGCAAACGCAAAGCGCACGCGCGTGGCCACGCTTCGATAGTCGCTCAGGTCGCAAGACGCCGACAGCCAGCTGCCCGACATGCCCGCCCATCCAGCACTGTTTTCCTGGCCGAAAATGTAAGAGAAGGCAAAGGCGTTCTCGGCATTGTAGGCAGGTGTTGTGGGTTCAAGGATCTCCCAGTCGCCGCCGGAGACCCGTACTTCCACATGGCATGCATCCCAGGCATCCCAGGGATCGGGTGCTGAGACCGGGCTTTCAATGGCGTAATACAGCTGGAAGGAAAGCGTGGGATTGTCGGTTTCCGTCAAGTTGAGAGCCGGCATTTCCAGATACAGCAGCGTGTGATTCAAATACCCGCCGACCTGCCGATCGCCCGCCCACCAATTACGGCTGCCATCCCAGGTGTTGAAGGTGTCAGGATGCCATGTTGACAAGGCCAGCGTCAGATCCTCGCTGTACCAACCATCTAGCCCGCTGGCGAAATCGAAGTTGATGAGCGTTGTTGTATCCCTGCGTGCGGCGTTCTCGCTCGCCGTTCCTCCCGCGATCACTGGATCGTGACGCAAACGCGGAGCATCGGCAAAAGCCAGCGTGGCTATTCCCAGGCTCAGGAGTAACAAAGTCGCTTTCCTCATGGCACCTCCCTGTAGTATCGGATCCGCCTATTGGATCACCGCTGCGCAACAATTCCGAAGAACTATCCGCGGTACTCCGTAGATGTCCGCGGATAGCGCGCAATCTCCATCAGGCAAACTGCTGGCGACTAAAAGGCCTGCTCGACGACGATCTCCGGATCCACATCCTGACGCAGGATACGCTCCACACCGTGCTTCAGTGTAATCGTCGATGAAGGGCAACCGCTGCAGGCACCGCCCAAACGCAGGTAAACGACCTTGTCTTTCAAGTCGACCAGCTCGCAGAATCCACCATCCATCGCAATGGCGGGGGCAATCTTCTCTGCCAGTACCTGCTCCACCTGTGCCCGCAAATCCTTGTCGCTCATTTCCTGATCCTTTCTAAAGCATTGTAGATCGGTCTTATTCAAGCCGCAAAACAGGTATAATCACCCCGTTTCGGCAATAGTCTTACCGGTCCACGTGACGAAGCATAATGCTCGCACCTTGTGGAATGTGTGACCGGGCACACGTCATTTCTTAGCAGACGCCGTCGCGCGGCTTCTGCCAGGCTTCTTCAACAACGCCAGATCCAACACATCGTGCATCGAGCTGACGGGAATAAAACTCAGCTTCTTTCGCAGCACCTCGTCCAACTCCGCCACATCACGCTCGTTATCCTTTGGGATGAGCACGGTTTGAATACCGGCGCGCAGAGCCGCCATCGCCTTTTCGTCCAAACCACCAATGGGCAGCACATCGCCGTGGAGCGTTACTTCGCCGGTCATGGACAAGTCATTGCGTACCGGCCTTCCGGTGGCCACACTGCAAAGCGCAGTCACCAGCGTGATACCTGCCGAAGGGCCATCTTTTGGAATGGCGCCCTCGGGAAGATGGATGTGCAAATCATGCCGGTCAAAAAAAGTGTTGGCAATGTGATAGCGCGCCGCATTCATGCGCAGCCAGGTCATGGCCGCGCGCGCGCTCTCCTGCATGACCTCGCCCAGTTTCCCGGTCATCGTCAGTCGTCCCTTGCCGGGGTAGCTGCCCACCTCGATCTCCAACAGGTCGCCGCCGACGGAAGTCCAGGCTAGGCCAACGGCGCGCCCCACGCTGGGAACGGCTGGCGGACGCTTTTCGAAAACGCCGGGTGCCCCCAGATAATGCTCCAGACGAGCGGGTGTAACACGCGTCAGCTTAGGCTTTGCTTCGCTTGCCTTCTCGCGAGCCACCTTGCGGCAGACTTTGGCAATGCGGCGTTCCAGCGTGCGAACTCCCGCCTCCTGCGTGTAGCGTGCGACGATTTCCTCAAGCGTATTGTCGCTGATTTGCAGATCCTTATTGCTCAGGCCGTGCTCCTCGAGCTGGCGTGGAACCAAAAATTGACGCGCGATTTGCTGCTTCTGGTGTGCCAGATAGCCGGGAAGCTGGATCACCTCCATGCGGTCGCGCAATGCTGGTGGAATAGCCCCCGCTACATTGGCTGTTGTGATGAACATGACCTCGCTTAAATCGTAGTCCAAGTCGAGGTAGTGATCGCTGAAGCTGCAATTCTGCTGAGGATCCAGCACTTCCAACAGAGCCGCCGAGGGATCGCCACGAAAATCCATCGCCATCTTATCGATCTCGTCCAGCAGAATCACAGGATTGCGGCTGCCAGCGCGCTTCATGCTTTGGATGATGCGGCCAGGCATGGCACCGATGTAGGTGCGCCGGTGTCCGCGAATCTCTGCCTCGTCGCGCACTCCGCCAAGGGAAATGCGAACGAAGTTGCGCTTGATGGCGCGCGCAATCGAACGCCCCAAACTGGTCTTGCCGACACCGGGCGGGCCGACGAAACAAATGATCTGGCCGCGAATTTTCTTGACGCGCTTCAGCACAGCCAGATGCTCCAGAATGCGCTCCTTGGGCTTGAGCAGACCGTAGTGGTCTTCGTGCAGAATGGCCTCGGCGCGATCGATATCCAGATTGTCCCGCGTACGATTGCCCCAGGGTACCGCCAAAATCCAATCCAGATAGTTGCGTATCACATTCGCTTCAGGCGACATGGAGGACATCAAGCGCAGACGGTTCAGCTCCTCCTCAAAACGCTCTCGCGTCTGCTTGGGCAGCTTGGCGCGCTCCATCTTCTCGAGGTACGTGGCAACGACGCCCTCTTCGTCCTCATTGTCTTCGCCCAGCTCTTTGCGAATGATGCGCATTTGCTCTTGCAGATAGAAGGTGCGCTGTGTGCGCGTGATCTTGTCGCGCACCTGGCTCTCGATGTTCTGCTCCAGCTTGAGGATCTCGATCTCACTGTTGAGCAACTCGTTCAGCAGGCGAAAGCGCTCTTCGAGAGCATCGGCGGAAAGAATAGGCTGCTTGCGATCCACCGCCTGTACAACATGTGCGGCGATGAAATCGACCAGGACGGAAAGCTGATTGATCTGATCGATGCTGGCGAGAATCTCGTCCGGCAGATTATTGTTGAGGCTCACATAGTCGCGGAACTGACTTATGGCAAAACGCGCCATGGCTTCAAGGCCGCTGTCCGCTCCGTCCTCGACAGGATCCGGCGTTAGACTTAGGGTAGCCACCTGCATGCCACGTTGCGTGCGGACTTTCTCGATGCGGGCGCGTGTCACGCCTTCCACCAGAACCTTGATCACGTTGTTCGGCAGACGCAGAATCTGCAGCACCTTGACAACAGTACCGGTCTCGTACAGGTCTTTGCGCTTGGGCGATTCTTCGTGCGGATCTCGCTGTGCTACAACCAGCACCAGTTTCTCTCGAACCATGGCCTCTTCCACGGCTTTCATCGAGCCTTCGCGGCCGATCAACAGTGGAAAGATCATGTATGGATAGATCACCATATCACGCAGCGGAATCAATGGCAGCTGCGAAGGGATCATGACTTCGTTGACATCATTTTTGGTCATGGATGCTCCGGCAGGTCTCTCGTTACCCATGAAATGTAGGAAGGTGCGGGCTCAGTAGTCCCAGGCATCAACTTCTCGCAGCAGTTCTTCAAGGTCGGGAACGCCATCGACGCCACCTAGTTCGGTACACGCTAAGCCGCCTGCAACCGCAGCTTGCGCCAGTGCTCGACTCGTTTCTGCACCATTCAGCAGCGCGTGACACAGTGCGCCGTGATACACATCTCCGGCTCCTGTAGTATCCACGACGCTAGCGGGGCGCCAAGCGGGAAACCATGCGCTGCCGTGACCATCGTTGAAGACGGCTCCTCCGGCGCCCAGCGTAATCACAACCAGTCTCGGTCCAAGGCTGCGCAACTGGCGTGCTACATCCAGCAGGTCGGAGTCGGGATACTGCTGTAATACAAAATTCTTGCTCACGGCAAGAACATTGACATAAGGAATCAGGTCCTCGGGGTGATCGCGCAATCCGCCCAAGTCGGCCACAACGGGAATCCCCGCCGCCTGAGCCAGACGTGCACCTTCGAGCGAAGCTGGCTCTTTGCCATCCACCAGCAGCATGCGGCAAGCAGGAAGCCCGGACGCCAATCTCTCCGCTTCCTGGTCGGGCAACCCGGCGCGGTTTAAGATTACCGATCTCTGTCCACGGTCTTCTTCAACCAGGATCACCGCCTGAGGCGTAAGCTGGCCGCTTCTCACATCAACGTGTGTCACATCGACGCCGCGCCTCTGCAGGTCTTCCCTCAACATGCAGCCCGCAAGATCATCGCCAACACGGGCCATCAAGCCGCAACGCAAACCCAGCCGCGTTGCCGCTCCCAGTGCATTGGGTACGGGACCGCCGCAGGCATCCAGACCTTGTCGGGCCGTCATCTTTGTGTCCGGTGCAGGAATGTGTGACACCTGATAGATGTGATCCAAGGCCACATGACCGATGCCCAGGAGATCAAGCATTGTCTTCCCCCTCGCCCTGATGGAACCGGGCAACTAGCTCCAGCAATTCATCGGTACTAAACACAAGACGTGGCGCGTCGTCGTAATACTCTTCGATCACGCGCCGGTTGTCCCATTCATTAAAGCGATCGCAAAGCAACAGAATGCTACCCCGGTCTTCAGGACGACGTATCACACGCCCAGCGGCTTGCAACACACGGCACAACCCAGGCAATCGATAGGCATAATCGAAGCCGGGATCTCCCTGACCATCGTAATACAAACGCGCCAACTCTCGCTCATGAGAAAGCTGCGGAAGACCTGGTCCGACAACAATAGCTGCCTCGAGCATGCGTCCGGGGTAATCCACGGCCTCCGCGAATATGCCTCCCATGACCGATAGCAGCAACTGTGGCCTGCCACGACTCATTTTTGTCAACAGTGCCTGGCGGAGCTTGGGCTCCATGGCACCATCATGAACCAGCAAGGGCAGGCTTTTTGGCAGCACGCTGCGCAAGGCACGGAGATACGCAAAGGATGGCAGAAAGACGGCAGTGTTTCCGCCGACCCGCTCGAACACTTCCGACACGATGCGCGCCAGATTTTCCATGCCTGATCCACGATCCCGCAAGCGCGAGGAGAAGCCCTCGTGTATCACAAGCAGTCGATTTTCAGGTGGAAAAGGTGATGGGACATCTATCGTGACACAACGACGGTGACCGTCGAGGCCCAGCTCGCGTAGAGTAAACTCCCAGGGCTTGGGCGTAGCCGAAAACAAGACGACGGCGTGGAACTCGCTCATGCGCTCGCTCACCCAATCCCCGGCCCAGGAACAAACAATGGAAAAGCACAACTCACCAGCGCTATCGCCCACGCCAACTCGCACTACCTGACGCAAGCTTTCATCCCGGCGCGCGGCCAGGTCGGCAAAGCGCTCGAGGTCACGGTAGAAGAGAATCAGTGGATCACGCGGTCTTGCCACACCCATCACAACCGACAGTAGCATGTACTCGATCAGGCGCGCCTCATAGCGTCCACGAGCCAGATTCAGCCTGTCGAGATCGAAGGTAGCGCTGCGTACGATTTCCCGTGGATCACGAGCAAAGACAAACTCGTCGTCGAACATGCTCTCTGCATCCAACCACATCTCGCGCAGAAGAACTACCGCCTGACGCAGTCCGTGATACACGCGAGTCAGCGGTCCGGTTTCGAACAAGCCGTCCTGTGCATCACGGGTATCAAGCTCGCGAAGCAGTTCATCAAGCTGTTCCAGCGAAATCTCGGCGCTAAACCAGCCACGCGCCCGCGGAGCCAGGTTATGGACTTCATCTACTAAAACGACAAAGGCCGAAGGATCACCTTCGACAAAGAGCCTGCGTATGCGCACCTGCGGATCAAGTACGTAGTTGTAATCGCCCACAAGTAAATCGCGCGTCTCACAAAGACTCAGGCCAAGTTCGTGCGGACACACACGAAAGCGCACGCCTAGCGCGACAAGCTCTTCGGGTGTGATGACGGGATGTTTGCGAGCCTCGTTAAGCGCTTCTTCCATTCGCTTCTGCATGCCCACCAGGAAAGGACAGTGTTCTTCATGACAGAAATACACCTCCGAGGGACACATGCCTTCACGGGCCGCCATGGCCACCGCAGTCAATGGAGCCCCCTGCATGCGAAGTGCGTGTATCACATCAAGCGCCGCCTGGCGCCCTGTGTTCTTTGCGGTGCAAAAGAAAACCCGTTTGCCAGCACGCAGCGCGGATTTCAGAGCAGGAAACAGAGTGCTGACCGACTTCCCCGTACCGGTCGGAGCGGCGAGACCAAGAATGGACCGCTCGGTCAACGCCTGTTCGATCTGCTCAATCAACTCCTGCTGCCCAGGGCGATATCCTGCGAAGGGAAAGCGCAGCTCTTCGGCCAGTTGGCAGCGTCTGGCAACCTCAACCTGCTCTGCTGCGTGCCGTGATACAGCCGCGGCAACCTGTGCTTCCAGAAAGGTTAGCAACTCGGCTGCCGGACGCTTCAGCGCAACGACGCGCTCGGCACCATCAGCCAAATTTATCAGACGCAACCGGGCGGTTACGATTTCGCTTGGGTGATACATCCACGAGTAGAGTAAGGCCTGGGTACTGTGGGAGGGAAACTCGCTGCCCTTCAAGCGCTTGAACCGTCCCGGCTCAAGCAGAAGGGTTTTTATCTCTTCAACACTACCATCCGCAAAGACTAGATCGGCGCGTCCCGTCAATTTGATGTCTGTATCAAGCAGGCGGCCTTCCCAGGCCAGTTCCATTTCACTAAAGCAATCGCTGTGCTTATCGTGCGCATTTTGTTGCACGCGACGATGTGCTTGTTGCCCTTGGCGTGTGCGACCGGGAATCCAGGCTGCGCCTTCATTTCCCTGCTCGGCAAAGGCGTGGCGACACAAAGCGGCAACGGCGAACTGCAAGGGACGCCGTTTTGTAGCCGTCTTGCTTACAGCCGTCATGATCAGGTCTTCTGCTTCTTCTTCTTGGCAGCGGGAAAGAGCACGTTATTCAAAATGAGCCGATAGCCGGGCGAGTTGCGGTACAGGCTGAGTTGGGTTTCAGGGTCGCCGACCATATGCCGGTAATCCTCTGGATCATGACCTCCGTAAAAGCAGAAGCTCCCCTTGCCTGCTGTACCGTGCAAGTAGCGCACTTCGCCCAGTCGCTCGTTTTCGCCCAAAATGATTACATGATCCTTGATCTTGTCGCGGTGAAAGGCTGTCGATTGCCCCATGAAGCCTTTGATCAGGCCTGTGTGACACTGGGTCAGCATGGTGGGTACCGGATCCCACTTCGCAGAAAATTCAAAAAGGCTGAACCAGTCCTGTTCCTGAGGAACGCTGCGTCCATTTACCGGCGAGGCATCGATGTCGGAGAACTCATACACCATGGGATCGGTGTAGACCACAAAATCCTTGAAGGCAAGGCACTGATTGTAATCCAATTGTTGTTGACAATTTGGCGCCGGTGGATCGCCATCAAAGACTTCGTCGCAAATATCCGTGTTCATCGCCGCCAGCGCTATGTCGTAACTGTCTGTTGCACTGCACATGGCAAACAGAAAGCCGCCGTTTTCAACATAGTCGCGAATCTCCAGTGCCACGGCCAATTTCTCGCGTGATACCTTGGCAAAGCCAAGACGGGTCGCCAGTTCCTCAAACTCCCGCTGTTGGCGCTGGTACCATTCTGCCCCGTGATACGAGGCATAGAACTTTCCGTACTGCCCGGTGAAGTCCTCGTGATGCAAATGCAGCCAGTCGATGTCCTTCAGGTCGCCGCGCAGGACTTCTTCATCCCATAAGGTTGTGTATTCAATCTCCGCATAACTAAGCACCAGGGTGACAGCATCATCCCAGGGCTGACTTGTGGGCGGAGTATAAATGGCGATCTTCGTCGCCATTTCCAGCAGGACACGCTCCATGTTTTGATTCTCAATCTCTGCGTAGAGGGAGGCGACCTGCGCGCCGCCGACCTGCTCGTAGCTGACACCGCGAACTCGCAGTTCGCGTTCAAGCCCCTCAAAACTATCCAGCATGAAGCTGCCGCCGCGGTAATTCAGTAGCCATTCAACATTTACTCCGTGCTGCAGTGACCACCAGGCAATGCCGTATGCCTTCAAATGATCACGCTGCACAGTGTCCATAGGAATCAGGATCTTCCCCATGGCAATAACGGGCAGGAGCAACAGAAGTAGTGCAGCTTGCTTAGTCAATGCCGTTTTCCTCCAGCTTGCGGATCCTGCGTCTAATTTGATCCTGTAAAATGGAGTCGGGCCATTCCCGCAACATCTCCTCACAGGCGGCCAACACATCGCGAACAGGATAGTGCTGCGCTTCCATTAAATCGATTCTGTACCACGCCAATCGATCCAGGCGGATGGAGTCGGAATGCCGCGTCGCATACATGTCTACGACAAGCATGGCCTCTTCGGGTGGCAGTTCGCGGCACGCGAGCTCAACGGCCTGCCAATCGAGCCACTCTGCAGCAGGGCCTCCACTTGCTGAGGCTTCGTGATACACATCAAGAGCGGCACGCGTCTGCCCCAGCCAGGCCAGGCGCCGCGCCTTTCCAGCCAACACAACCGTCTGAGAGTCTGTAGCGGCAAACGCCAGCAGATCCATCAGCTCGATCGCATCATTAAAGAGCGCATGCTGACTTCGACTCTGTAGAAAGCCTGGTAGCGCCAGGCGTGCTTCCTTCAGGTTACCCTGCCACAGGGCCAATTCCACCTGCAAGAATTCCAGCTCGGCTTGCGCTTCGCCTCTTGCCCTGCTGCTGGCACCTTGTCGCAGCTCCCGGGCCTCCTGATAGCGTTCAAGGCCACCGAGCAAGCGAATTTGCAGAAGCTGCGCTTCCGTTTGCCCCGCCTGTCGCAGCATGTCGTCCAACTGAGCCGCCGCCTCTTCCGGCCTAAGTAAGGGACGATGCAGTAACCGCGCCGCCTCCAGACCTGCCGTCCAGCGAAGGGGGCCGCCCTGCTCAATTACTTCCTGGTAGGCGGAAATGGCCTCCTCGGGCCGATTGCACAGCGCAAGGGATTGGGCACGCTGAAAGGCAAAGTCCTGAGCTTGTGACACAGCGTCCTTTCGTTCTCGCAGCCTATCCAGGATTAGTAAAGCCAAATCTCCGCGGTGGTCTGCCACCAGCGTCTTTGCCAAAGAGAATGGAATGGCTCCATCGCCACTATCCAATGCCCAGGCAAGCTCAATTGATAACCTGAAATGACCCGTCTGGACAAGAACCTCCATTACTTGCAACGGTAACACAGGTGGCTTTACTCCGCGTCCCTCGGCCAAGGCACACTTGTACATGTGCTCGAAGAAGGCCTCGTCATCACGACATTTCTCAGCCAAGATCAACAAGCGTCGCGCAACTAGCGTAGCGGAAGATTTTCCCTTGTCGAGGTAGAGTTTGTATTCATCAAATGATTTTTGGCAGAAGCCCTGCTCCTCATACATCGATGCCAGGTTTAGGGCCCACAGGTCAGGCTGGCTAAATTTGCCGCGTACCTCAATAGCATAGTTTTCTGCATGGTCATATCGCCGGACACGCCGATAACTGGAAAATAGCTCCTGCGCCAGCTGTTCGTTGTTTGCTTGTTTCTTCAGGAGCTCCCAAAGGCTGTCCGCCTCCTGATGGCGATTTGTCTGGTACATCGCCTCAGCTACAGAGGTCGCCAAACGCAGGTCGTCTCGGCTTCGGATATGATCTGGCCAGCCTTGAATTAGTGGAGTCAATCGAGAGATGGTTTGATCGACTCCCTCTGGATCCTTGAGCAAACCCTGCAGATCCAGAAGTGCACTGAAATTGGCGGCTGTGGGTTGCCTTTCCGACAGTTGAGTCAGAAGGTTCAAGGAACCTCGGAAATCACCTGCGGAACGCAACTGGAGTGCTCTGCTACGAAGATTCGCGTCTCGATCTGTCGGCTGCGCCTGTATCACGGACGAGAAAACGGCAAGAAGAAATGCCACTAGTAGCAGGATGGCTGTTCGTGCCTGACGGATCTTGTGCACTTGTGTCCCCATATGGGTTATCTGGATAAATATTGTCCCTGCCAAGTTAGAGGAGAATGAGGTTTTTTGCCCATGTCAACTTGTCTTTCCACAAGGATGACGGTTCTTGAACAACCTTGGTGACGATTTTGACCCACAACAATTCCTTTATCTCGCATAGAAACAACAAACTAAGACCATCATTTGTGAATGGTACGGATCTTGCTGAATCAGAAAGAGAAACCGGACTGGTACTGGAGAAATGGAAAAACAAGACCTCATTCGCTACCGCACTTTTGCCGACGCATTGATTCGACTGAACAATGCCGCCAGCACTCTGCTGCAAGAAGGAGCCAACCCGGAGGCGATCAAGCTAATCCTTTCGGGAACAGCAATGTTGCACGCAGAGCTTGAAGAGCGAATGGCGACAAAGCTCGCAGAGGACGAGGATCATCCCATCCCACTCAGCTTCAATGGTCATGCCAACGAGTCTTTCCCGGTTTCCGCGCGAGAGACCGAGGCGAATCAGCCCGAGGCCAGCAACTAAGCCTCTTATTTTCGCACCTTGTGACGCATAGCAGCCGAACACCTACTGACCAAGCGACTTCCCCAGCGTCCCTGTAGTTCATCCATCGCGGTTCCAATTGCCGCCTCTTTGCATCTCTGTTCGCCAAACCACAGGTGTCCTTGGGTGTTACCGTCACCAGCAGGCAACAGACGCCCAACAGAAACTCCCAGTAGCCGTACAGGGCTGCCACAAACCCAATTCTGTCGAAGTAGAAGACGCGCCGTGTCAAAGATCTGGCTCTCGCAACTCCCTGGCTCGGAAAGCGGAGCCTGACGATGTAGCGTGACGAACTCGGCGTCGCGCAATCGCAAATTCACAAGGGTACCGATATATCCACCCGCCCGCATGCGACGACAAACGCGCTCCACCAGATCCAGCAATTCCGCTTCGAGGGATTCCATGGTGGTGATATTGCGCCCAAAGGTGCGTTCGTGCCCGATAGATTTCTCCACATCTTTGTTTCCAAAAGGACGAGTTACACGCCCACCTTCACCCCGCGCTCGCATCTTCAAGGAACGTGCGCCTGCAGGACCAAAGTGTTCCACCAGGACACGGTCGGGATACTCAGCCAGTTCACCCAGCGTATGTATGCCAAGCTTCTGCAGCGCCTTGGCCGTTGACGGCCCAATACCATGCATTTTCAGCACCGGCATGGGCGCGAAAATTTCCCTGGCGCGTTCCGCAGGAATCTCAAAGATCCCCGCCGGTTTGCGCATTTTCGAGGCCATTTTGGCTAATAGACGATGCCCGCCGATGCCTACCGAGCACGTCAGATCTGTTTCTTCCTTGACCTGACGCTGTATGGAGCGCGCAATTGCCCACGGATTTCCAAACAGATACTGGCTATGTGTCACATCGATGAATGCTTCATCTACGCTTACCGGCTCAACGTCTGGACTGAAGCGTTCCAGCACCGACATTACCCTGCGTGACGCATCACCGTATTTCCCATGTGATCCCGGCATGTAAATACCATTGGGGCACAAGCGCCACGCTTCTACAATAGGCATTCCTGAGTGAACACCGAACGCACGCGCCTCATACGAACAGGTAGTGACCACTCCACGTCGCGACCAAGGGGCTTCGCGTCCTGCCTGCTTGTCTTCCTGCCGCGGTTCCGGTCCTTGCTTCTGCCATGGAGGCGGACCTCCACCGATAATCACCGGCTTACCGCGCAATTCCGGATTGTCGCGCTGCTCGATGGCAGCAAAAAAGGCATCCATATCCACGTGCAGAATAGCAACCGGATAGCCGCCGAGAGAAAGCGCCTTGCCTGTTTGATGCTCATCCAACCAGGCAGACACGGGTAAGCTCCCAGTTCATCGTTTCGATGGAATAGCTCAGTTCATAGACATCCGGTGATTCATTGGCGCACACCGCATAATGCCGACGCCGGTTGTAGCCTTCGTCGCTGATCCATCCTCCATTGATGCGATCAATGCGAAAGACATCGTTCTTCCAGCGGAATTTTAACGGGCGCATCTTGCCCTCACGAAAGAGCGTAATGACCTCAATGGGATCACCGATTTCTTCGTAGCGCATGGCTGAACTCCGAATCCACTTGACGAGCCACGCGCTACATGCGACGCATCAGGCCCGTCACCTTGCCCGCAATGCGAAACTCCTCCGACGCCTTGTCAACGATAATGGGCTTGTAGGATCCGTTAGCTGGCTGCAAGCGCACACGGTCTCCCTCCGGAAAGAAGAACTTGACCGTTGCTTCTTCGCCGATCAGCGCCACCACCAGCTCGCCGGCGCGGGCCGTATCCTGCACTCGCGCGACAACGATATCGCCATCAAGAATCCCGGCTTCGACCATGCTTTCGCCGTGCACTTCCAGGGCAAAGGAATCATCCTGACGAACGAGCGAGGCGTCAACCTGCAGCAGGTCTTCCACGTTGCCCGTAGCAAGAATGGGATCTCCCGCTGCCACCCGTCCGATCAGCGGCACCGTAACAGCGCCCAGCTCTTTGGGCGTAGGAGGCACGTCTACTGGCTCCAGACTCCGCGCGCGGTTGGCACGTCGACGCAGGTGGCCCTTCCGCTCAAGAGCATCCAGAATAACCTTCACGCCATTTGTGGAGCGAATGCCGAACTGCTCACCAATTTCTCGATAGCTTGGCGGCGACCCCTGCTCCTCAACCTGCTCCTGAATGTAGCGCAGGACCTCTTCCTGGCGACTGGTCAAGTTTTGGTTTTGCTGTCTAGGGCTCATGCTTGCCTCCTGTTGGTGTTCACAGAATACTAAACACATGTTCAGGTGTCAAGAAGTAGCGCTACTTCATCTGGACTTTATGTAACACGCATTTTTCCATTGCATTCCACACTGTCTTGTCTAGCTTTGGCTTTGCCCGATCGACCCTATAAAACCCGGCCAATTCCGCCCGCAGTTGCGGGTAGGTAGCGTATGGCGCGAACACGGGGCAAAGGGATCGCCAAATGGAGGAATCATGTACAAGTCAGTGCCACACTTACTCCTAGTGATGATGCTGACGTTTCTCCTGGCGGGTTCTCACATCGCCCGGGCACAGCACATACTGCCCAGGCCGGATTCCGGCTACTACTCCAAGGCAAGGGTCGAATTTGCCTTTGACGATGTGTCACAAGTCGAGCTCCACGGCCGTGATTTCAGCAGCAGTCAGAAGTGGGAGTACTCCGACATAGAAGACTTGCTCGCGCAATTTGGCGCAACAGACATTGCGCGCCTGTTTGCCGAACACTCCGCAAAAGTGCTGAACGAGCTCCGCAGTAAGGGCGAAGCGCGCGTGCACCACAACCTGCCGAACCTCAACAATTGGTATAGCTGCGTCTTACCCAGTGAAGAAGCGGCGCGCAAGCTGGCAGAACAACTCGCTCAGAACCAGCACATTCGCTCCGCCAGCGCTGTTGGTGTGCCCATTCTACTCGCTGCGGATATTCCCCCCACAACGCCCCTGTACGAAAGCTACCAGAGCTACATGAATGCGGCTCCCACAGGTGTGGGCATCAGCACAGCCTGGGCCGAAGAAAACGGAGATGGTAACGGCATCAGCATTTGCCACGTAGAAGGCGGCTGGTATCTGGATCACGAAGATTTCGATCTCGTCTACCTGGGCGGCGGAAACATGAGTGATACAAACTGGCGCGATCACGGTACGGCTTGTGTCTCAATCCTGGCAGCCGTGCAAAATGCCTACGGTATCACAGGGCTGGCGCACGGCGTTGACGAAATCAGCTGCAGTGGAATCGACAACGGTTCTGCCTCAGCTTGGATCCGCGCCTCCAACCATCTGGAAGAGGGTGACATCATCGCGGCATCCTGGGGTTATGGCGGTAGTCTGCCCAGTGGCTACAACTGTTCCTGCAATCCGCTACAGGCAGGAAGTCAGCCCGCAGAGTCCAACCAGGCGGACTTCGAGGCGATCCAGACCATCACAGCCAATGGTCGCATTGTGGTCAACAGCGCAGCCAATGGTTGTGTGCCAATGGACAACGTGTACTACAACAGTATCTATGACCTGGGATACAGAGACAGCGGCGCTATCATCGTCGGCGCAGCAGATGTGGATCGCGACCCGGCCTGCTTCACCAACTATGGAAGCCGCATTGACGCCTACGCTCAGGGAGAATACGTCTACAGCGCTGGTTATGGTGACCTTTTCTCAGGAGGCGGTGATACACGCCAGTATTACACCAGCGATTTCGGTGGAACTTCAGGCGCTTGTCCGATCGTTGCCGGTGCACTAGCCACCTTGCAAGCCATTTACAAGAGCCGTTATGACGGTGCTGTTCTTGATGCTTGGCAAATGCGCACATTGCTGCGTAACACGGGAACACCCCAGGCAAGCGCTAGTGGCAGCAAACCGATCTCCAACATGCCGAACATGGAGGAGTTGATCGACGCCATCAGCGGAGGCGCTCCGGATACAACGCCTCCCGTGATACAACACACGCCACTTAGCAATCAAGCTGGAAATGGACCCTGGCCTGTGTCGGCGCAGGTTAGCGACATCAGCGGTATTGCATGCGCTACGCTCTTCTGGAGAAGCAACGGCGGGCTATGGGGCTCCGTACTCATGTCGGCCATCGGAAGCAGCTATTCGGCTGTAATTCCTGCTCAGGCGGACGGCAGTGTCGTCGAGTATTACATCACGGCCACAGATGGGTCTCCGGAAGCCAACTCTGCGACTTCGACTGTTTGGAGTTTCACTGTCCTCACGGCGACCAGCGGCATAGTGCTGTTGACACCTTCGGAGAGCACGTATTCAGACGGAGATGCCTGGGAGTCGGCGTTGGCAGACGCAGGTTACAATGGCGTGATACAAAACGTAAACGACCTCGACGGCGTTGCGCTTGGTGCAGAAACCGACGCGCTGATCGTGCTGCTGGGTATCTACAGCCGTAATTTCGTTGTGGAAGAAAACAGCTCCACTGCAGCGGCAATCACCACTTTCATGCAAGAAGGCGGGCTCGTCTACATGGAGGGCGGGGACTGCTGGGCCTATGACCCGAATCACGGGGGTTACGAGTTCTGCACCATGTTTGGTGTCACGGGAAACAGCGACGGTACTGGAGATCTGTCCACCGTTGTTGGTCAGCCACCAGCCAGCGGAAACCACTCCTACAGCGGCGCCAACGCCTGGATAGATCGTCTTGGATCCAGTGGAGCAACCCTACTTTTCAGTAACGAGGAAGCGGGCTACAACTGTGGCTACTACCAGAACGGCGACATCCGATCCGTAGCCGTCTCTTTCGAGTTGGCCGGGTTAAGCGATTTCGATGAAATCGTTGCCGCTCTGTTTGGTGATGAGCTGTTTGGTGTTCTGTCACCTGATCCCTGCGAGAATGACAGCGAGGCTCCATGTATCACACACACGCCACTCAGTGATACTAGCGATACTCTCGGGCCTTATGATGTGATTGCCGACCTCTACGACAATTGCGCCCTGGATGACGTATCACTGGAGTACCGCGTAGATGGTAACGAATGGTCCGTTGTTGACTTCGAGCCCGATGATAACACCTGGGCAGGATCCATTCCGGGTCAATCCGCAGGAGGGTTGATCGAGTACCGTATTACGGCCAGTGACCACAATGCGAACGAAACGCAGCAAGCCTGGAGCTTCACCGTATTCTACACTCCAGCGCCCCCGCACTTCAGTTTCGAGCCTGCACAAATCAACGCCGAGGTTGACGCTGGCGCAAGTGTCACGGCACAACTCATGCTGCAAAACACTGGCGAGCAAACGCTGACCTGGGACGCTTTTGTCAGCCAGAACACGCTTTGTGGTGAGAGCCGGGAGCAGCCATTCGAACCGCTTGCACTTGCCAAGGACCAACGTGATCCGCGAACTCCCGCGTTTGCTGGACGATCATCAATTGCTGACGGTGGTGGCTACTTGTGGCGGGATTCCAACGAGCCCGACGGCCCGACTGTTTCCTTCATCGACATCAGTGTCAGCGGAACAGCGCTAGCCCTTGAAGATGACGCCAATTCGGGGCCGCTCGAACTTGGTTTTCCCTTTCACTATTACGGTGACACATACACTCGTGTCAATGTTTGCTCCAACGGCTGGGTGAGTTTCACTGCAACGAGTAACGAGTACGCCAACCAGCAGATTCCCACGCCTGATGAACTGAACGCGCTGATTGCTCCCATGTGGGACGACTTCAATCCAGCTAGTGGCGGGGATGTGTATTACGAATCTAGATCCGAGTGCTTCATTGTTCAGTGGGACGAAGTCCCGCGCTTCAATGAGGACGGCGCCTACACTTTCGAACTTATTCTGCACAGGGATGGTCGCGTGGAGTTTCAGTACGCTGAGTTAAGCACCACGCTGGATAGCGCCACCATCGGCATAGAAAGTGCTGACGGCTCCTGCGGAACACAAATTGCATTCAACACAGATTATCTGTGTTCAAACATGGCCATCGTGCTGGAGCACAACGATGAAGACCCCTGGCTAAGTGTATCACAGAACAGCGGAAGTCTGGCACAGGGTGAGCAGGACACACTACTTCTGACCATGAACGCCACTACCATGAGTGGTGGTGTTTTCTCTGGTCAGCTTTCAATTGTTACCAACGAACCCGGTCGTATTCAGACATATGTGATACCCGTGCTTCTCGATGTCAGCAGCCCGGACAGCGATCCCCCGGTGATCCTTCTCGACTGTCTTGGTGATACATTCATTCCCGATTCTCGTGATGTTACAGTACTCGTTTCCGATGCAAGTTCGCTCGAGATTGTATCCCTTCACTGGAGCAGTGAAGGGTCGGGGGATACAATCATCATGTATCACAACGGAGATCACCAGTATTCCGCGGTACTGCCAGTTATTGCTGCAGGTCAAATGCTTAGCTACTTCGTTGAAGCGTGTGACAATTGGGGTAATACCGACAGCAGCGAGGTGTGTAGCTATGAAGTACGTCAACTGACAGCGCCCGGCTTGACACTGTCAATTGTTGACTCAGAGGAGTTGGAGCTCCGCTGGAGCGAAGTGGAAGGCGCACTGTTCTATCGGTTGTATTGTGCTGGTGCGGACGGTGTGTGGTACGAGTTGGCCACAAGTTGTGAGCCATGCTGTTTGATCTCGCCCCATGAAGATGAAGTTTGTAGCTTCAAGGTAACTGCTGTCGCTGAGTGATGAGCACCCTCTTCTAGACGGGTCTTTTCCTGAAACTAGAATCCCCCGGCTTCCCCCCGGGGGATTCGCTGTTTAGGTCTGATGCTGTGTGTCACAGCGGCTTAACGATTTGCCGAATCCAGCAGAATGGTCACGGGGCCGTCGTTGACAAGCTCCACATCCATGTGATCACCAAAAACACCCGTCGTCACACAGATTCCCTGCGCTTCCAACCGTCGCGCAACTTCCTCGTATACAGGTATTGCCTCAGCCGGGTCGGCGGCATTTCCGTAGTAGGGGCGTCTACCCTTTCGCGTTTCGGCGAGTAGCGTGAACTGACTGATCAGCAGCACCCCCGGACGCGAATCCTCTGTCGGTTCCTGCACAAGCATTTCCAGCAACGAGAGATTCATTACCCCTTTCGCATCGGGAAACAGCCTTAGCTGTGGAATCTTCGTAGTGATGTACTCAATATCGTCGCTTGTGTCACCGCGCGCCACACCCACCAGCACCACGTAGCCTTTACCTATTCTGTCATGCTTGCCGCTGACACAGCGGACTTCTGCCCGTGACACACGCTGAATGACCGCCCTCATACACCTTCCACCAAAGGTCGTCCATGAAAGATGCGTGTTCCAGTCGTTCCGCGATCGGGCGGACCACAAAGCGGCACCCACAAGGGCTGCGGCTCTTCGTAATCCACACCCTCAACACCAAAACCGAAGATGCGCAGAAAGTCCTCTCGGAAGCCCTCCAGGTCGCAATCCACGGCAGGATCCAGCGTGTCGAGGTGCGACCAGCGTGATACAATTTCCCGCTGCACGCTTTCGGCCATTTCCAAATCGTCAATGCGAATGCGACCGGCCTCGTCCGGCTGTGGCTCCCTCTCGGGCGCGAGGTGATCACCAAAGAGGCGTATCATCTGATCCAGTGTATCTTCGTGCACACCCTGCTGTTTCATGATTTTCATCACCATGCTGATGTAGAGGGTAATGGAAGGAATGGCCAGCGAACTCTGTGTCACAACCGACTTGGCAACTACGGCATGACAGCTTCCACCAACAACCTCGCTTAGCTCTTTGTTGAGTTGGTGACACGTAGACTCGAGATGCTTCTTGGCTTGCCCAATGCAGCCGTCACGATAAATGGCGTGTGTCACAGAAGGGCCGATATAGCTGAAGGCCACAACCCGGGCGTCTTCGGCCAACAGGTTGCGCTTGAGCAGCTCACGCGTCCAGCGTGCCAGATCATCGCCTCCCATCACGCCAACAGTACCGGCAACCTCTTCTTCGGTGCCGGGCTCAAACTCCATGCTACCCAGTTCGCCCGTGCGCCAGTCGAGGGTCGGGCATGTCACAGGATCCCCCAGCACCTTGAGCGAACTGCGGTACTCTACGCCCGTGTCGGGATCGACGCGTCGCGGCGCCGCCACACTATAGATCAGATAATCCAACGGGCCCAATTCTTCGGCCACGCGCTGCAGCGTGTGCTCCAGAGTTTCACGCGAAAAGCAGTCACCATTGATAGTACTCGCGTGTAGACCGGCCTCGGTAGCAAGCCTGTGCAGGGCTGCGGTGTTGTACCAGCCACCGCCTGCTGGCCTGCGTCGCTGGCTCGGATGCAACAGCGCTACACCCAGCGTGTCCATGCCATAACCGAACGCGGCTGTGATACGCGCAGAAAGGCCATACCCCATGGAGGAACCCAACACCAGCGCCGTTCCGCCCGGTTTCTGCCGATGCGCCCCTGCGGCTCGAATCGCCTGTTCACGTACGTTGGCAAAACAGCCAGCGGGGTGCGAAACGGTGCAGAAATTGCCGAAGATGCGCGGACGCAGAATCAGCTTCTCGCTCATTCAAACTCCCGTCGAAAACGTAAAACGATCGCTGAAAGGTAAGGAAGCGCTTGTCCTTTCCCCGCACTGAACCCTGTTCACTTCATAACAGGTGTCTTTGCGAGGCAGTGCCAGGCTGTGTAACTTGTTTGCTTCCATTCGCGGACCGTCGAGTCCGCGCGGGCCCTTTGGTCCGAACCATCACTATTAGGAGTTGGCTGTGAGCGAACAGGTAAAAGTGGACGCCATCGTTGTCGGCGGTGGCCCCGCCGGTCTTAGCGCTGCACTGGAAATGGCGCGCCAGGGTCTGGAAGTGATCCTTGTGGAGCGCGGCGAGTATGCGGGCAGCAAGAACATGGGTGGTCTGCTCTACACAACCGTGCTTGCTGAGCTATTGCCGGAGTTTGCCGCCAGCGCGCCGCTGGAACGCCCTGTGACACAACGCCGTTTTGTCTTCCTGACTGAAGAAGGACACCTGGGCGTCGATTTCTCGGGTCGTCGCTGGATGCAGTCGCCACACAATCACGCCTGGACCGTACACCGTTCTCAATTTGATCGCTGGATGGCCGCGCAAGTCGAAGAGGCCGGTGCCAGCCTACTGGAAGGCATGGTGGTGGATGAGTTGCTCTACGAAGGCGAAGGTGCCTCGCGCAAGGCCGCTGGCGTGCGCATTCGCGGTGCAGAAGAAGAATTCCTGGCAGACGTGATCCTCCTCTGCGATGGCGCCAACAATCTTGTATCACGCAAGGCGATGCAGGAGTTAAAAATGTCGCCGGGTCGCCATGCTCAGGAATACGCCGTCGGTATTAAGCAAACGGTCAAACTGAGCAAGGCGCAGATTGAAGACCGTTTTGGCCTGGAAGAAGGTCAAGGCGCTGCTGTCGATTTCTTCGGCACTCCCTTTGGCGCCGCCATCGGCGGAGGTTTTGTCTACACGCAACAGGAAACCGTCAGCATTGGTTTTGCCGCCCGTATCGAGTCGCTCAAGGAGCACAAACTGGGCACTGTCGAAATGATGGACGCCTTCATGAATCACGACACGGTGCGTCCTCTGGTTCGCGGTGGCGAGCTGGTGGAATACAGCGCACACATGATTCCCGAGGGAGGCTGGCACGCAATGCCGCAACTCAGCGGCAACGGCCTACTGATTGCCGGAGATGCTGCGGGGTTGGTGAATTTCTCCGTTTACAAAGAAGGCACCAACCTGGCGATGGAATCAGGACGCCTGGCCGCGCAGGCCGTATTAGCCGCTCGCGCCGCCGGAGACTTCAGTCGGGCCGGGCTGCAGAGCTACGAGACGCGCCTGCGCGAAAGCACCGCGGCTCACGATCTGCGCAAGTACGCCGACATGGGAAAACTGCTGGAAGAACTCCCCGAGTTCACCAAAGAGTGGCCGACATTGGCCAATCGCCTGTTGGTCGACTATTTCTCCATGACCGGCGAACCGAAGGCCGTGATACAAAAACGCGCCCGGCAGCGGGCCTTGGCCGAGCTGCCCAAGCTTGCCACTTTGCGCAAGCTGTTCAAGGCACGCAAAATGATCTGAGGACTATATGAGCGAGGACCTATTCAAGCTCACGCTGGAAGACCGGCTGTTCAGGACGCGCTATGAGCCTGACTCGGATCATCCGCACATCACGGTGGACGAGCAGATCTGCAGTCGCTGCACGGAGCAGCCCTGCGTGCTGCTGTGTCCGGCTCGTGTCTATCGCGTCGACCCCAATGATTCGACGCGTATCACCGTGTCACACGATAACTGCCTGGAATGCGGAACCTGTCTGATGGTCTGCGAACCTGGCTCTATCGAGTGGCACTTTCCCGATGGCGGTGTAGGCGTCAAGTACCGCGTCGGCTGAAGCAAGCGGAAGATTCCGCTAACAGGACAAGCAAGGATCAAGCAGGAGCGATCCCATGTCGATTCACAGTATCGTCATCGTCCGCGAAGCCTGGGACACGCGAGACCTGGCGACGGATGTGGTGGGAAGTGACGGCGGCCTGGTGCCGGGCGTACTGTCTCACCGATTTGAGCCCGAAGACCTGAACAGCCTTGAACAGGCTTTGCAGCTGAAAGAAGAGCACGGCGGCCGTGTCACGGTTCTTTCTGTTGGACAGCCCGCAGAAGTGGACGTGTTGCGCGAATGCCTTTATCGCGGTGTGGATGCGGTTCATCGCCTACTGCCCCCTGAAGGCGTTCAGCTCGACTCCGCGGCCACGGCAGAGCTACTGGCAGCCGGTATTCGCAAAATCGGCGAGTACGACGTTGTGCTTCTGGGGGTTTCACTTCCAGAAGAAGAGAACAGCCTGCTGGGAGCAGAGTTGGCCGCTCGCCTGGGCTCTGATCAAGTCAGCTATGTCGACTCGTTAAGCGAAGTAAACGAGCAGGGATTCCTGTGCAAGCGCGAAGTGGAAATGGGAAGCGAATTCCTGCGGGTGCCGCGTGGCTCCGTGCTGGTTCTGGGCGTCTACCTATTAAAGGACGATCCCCGTACTCCGCGCAGTGCCAAGGCCATGCTCAAGCTAAAGATGAAGAAACAGCCCATTGAAGAGTGGGCTGCTGCCGATCTTGGCCTTGCTGATCTGGCAACCAAGGTGACCACCCGGGTTGTGACACACGAAGCCGTGCCGCCGCGCCAGGTTGACAGTATCACCGTCGACCCGGAAAACGAGGCCGAGCTGAAGAACATGTTGCAGGATATCCTGGGGAGGTAGTCATGTCTGCGATTCTTGTCTATGTCGAGCACGACGGCGGATGTGTCACCGATCTATCCCTGCAGTGCCTGTCCTGCGGTCGCCAGCTAGCCGATCAGGCTGGTGCCGAGTTGCACGCGATTCTACTGGGCGCAGAGGCTGCCGGTGTTCCGCTGGCCGACGTGATCCATGCCGCCAAGGGCGAAGGTCTTGAACCCTACACCACACGTCCCCACGCGAAAAAGCTGGAAGATCTTGTGTCACAGCTTCAGCCACTGGCGGTATTGTTGCCCTCTTCTACAATCGGCAACGATCTCGCTCCGCGCGTAGCTGGCGAGCTTGGTCTTTGTGTCACACTGCATTGCGATGCCGTCAAGCCGGAGGCCGAAGCCCTGCATTGCCGCCGCCTGGAGTACGATGCTCGCGCGCACACATGGTTTGCGCCAATGGCAAATGGTTGTACCGTTGCCACTTTGGCCGACGGCATTGCCGAGTCGGCAAGCGGTGATACAACCGGTCGTGTCGAGTCTCTGGACGCCGGTCTGGATGCTGATCTGCTGAGAGTACTGGTGGAGCGCCGCGAGGTTGTGCAGAAGACGGTCAACCTGAAGGACGCCAAGGTAATCATCGGTGGCGGCGCAGGTGTGGGCACAAAAGAGAACTTCTCGCTACTGCAGAAATTGGCTGAGCGCCTGGGCGGTGAAATCGGTGCCACACGCGCCTCAGTGGATGCTGGCTGGGTTAGCGCGGAACGGCAGATCGGTCAGACAGGAGTGGTGGTTCGCCCCGACCTGTACATCGCATGCGGTATTAGTGGCGCAGTGCAGCACGCGGTGGGAATTCGTGATGCACGCATGATCGTTGCCATCAACAGTGACCCTGCTGCACCTATTTTCAAGATGGCCCATTATCGCATCGTTGGCGATCTGACGGTTGTGATACCGAAACTGCTGGACCTGTTGGGCTAAGTGCCCGCTACAAATTGTGAGACGTATCATGGCTGACAATTTTTACCTGGACAATGCCGACCTGCGCTTCCATATGGAGCAGATGGTCGATTGGAAGAGCCTGCTGAACCTTCGCGGCGACATTGATGCGCCCGAGAGTCCTTTCGAGAGCCTGGAAGAAGCCAAAGAAGCCAACATCGACATGCTGAGTGATCCGCTGGGATCGCTGGCCGCCGAGCGCATTGCGCCGCGCGCCGAAGAAGTGGATGCCGAAGGCTGCCGTCTGGTGGACGGTGAAGTTGTCTTTCCAGAAGGCCTCAAGCGCAATCTCGCCGATCTTGCCGAGGCGCAGCTCACCGGTATCACGCTGGATCCGGCATGGGGCGGAATGGGCTTCAGCAAGACCTTCTACACTGCCGCCACCGAAATCATCAGTCGCGCCGATGCTTCGCTGATGAACTTCTTCGGCCTGCAGGGAATTGGTGATACAATTCAACAGTTCGCCGACGAGGACATTTGCGCCGAGTATTTGCCTCGGATGGCCACCGGCGAAGAGACCGGCGCGATGGTTCTCACCGAAGCCGACGCCGGCAGCGATCTTGGAGCCGTGCGCACCAAGGCCGATCTCGAGGCAGAGCAAGATCCCGAGACCGGCGAGTGGCTGCTGAAGGGCAGTAAGCGTTTTATCACCAACGGCTGCGGCGACGTGCTGCTAGTGCTGGCCCGCAGCGAAGATCCCGCCAAATACGGCGGCAGTCGCGGCTTGAGCTTCTTTGTAACACGCAAAAGCGAGCGTGTGCAGATTCGTCGCATCGAAGAAAAGCTGGGCATCCACGGTAGCCCAACCTGCGAGATCTACTTTGACAATGCACCTGCCAAGCTCATTGGCCGTCGCGGCCGTGGCCTGACCAAGTACACGGCCTGGCTGATGGCCGCCGCCCGCCTGGGTGTCGCCGCACAGGCTGTTGGTGTGGCGGAAGCCGCGCTACGTGAAGGTCGCCGCTACGCGAGTGAGCGCGAACAGTTTGGCAAGCCCATTGCCGAAATTCCCGCCGTAGCAGCCATGATCAGCAATATGCGCATGAAGGTCGAGGCCGCACGCAGCCTGCTCTACGCCACCAGCTATTACGTGGACATGCAGGAAGCTGCCGAGAAGAAGGACCTCAAGCAGGAGCTGAAGACGTACTCGCGCGCCGCTGATCTGCTGACCCCCATGGTGAAGTATTACGCGGCTGAGATTGCCAATGAGGTAGCCAGCGAATCGGTTCAGATCCACGGTGGCAACGGCTTCATGAAAGACTACCCCGTCGAGCGTCTCTTTCGCGATGCACGTATCACGAACATCTACGAAGGTACTTCGCAAATTCAAATCGACTGGGCACTGCCCCGCCTGCTGCGCGGCGATATGGATCAGCTGCTGGACAGCTTTGAGGATCGCAACTGGACAACCGACGAAATCCGCAGCCTGAATGTGCGGCAAAAGGTTGGACGCGAGATGCTGCGTGAGGCCATTGGGCACCTGCAGGGCCGTGACACAGAATACCGCAACCTGATGGCGCGCCGTCTGGTGGACATGGCCATTGCCGTTTACGTCGGCTGGCTCTTTCTCGATCAAGCCTGCGTGAGTCAGCAGAAGACGGTGATGGCTCGTCGTTGGTTGGCTGAAATGCTGCCAATGATGCGCACGAACCTGGAAGTGATCTGCAGCGATCGCCCGCGCGAGCTGGATTTCCTGGGATAGCCACATCGACCATGTATCACAAGGGCCGCATTTAGCGGCCCTTTTTGTATCACAGAGCTAACTGGCGTTTTCTAGTTGCGCTTGCCATGCAAAGGCAGTATCAAACGGAAACTGGCTCCGGACCCCGGCTCGCTGTCCACGCGAATCTTTCCGCCGCGATTGCTGATAATGCGGTGTACCACGCTCAGGCCCAAGCCGCTGCCGCCTGACTCCTGCTTTGTGGTAAAGGCTGGCTCAAAAATGCGCTCCATCACTTGTCTGGTCATGCCGGGACCATTGTCCCTCACCTGCAATTCAGCGAAGCCTGTGCCGAACTCGATGGAGGAAGACCAGCTTTCCAGCAATATCTGTCCATTCTTTTCCATTGCCTGCATCGCATTGATGCACAGATTCATTACCACCTGGAAGAGCTCGATGGAATCCATGTCCACCTCGATTCGCTCCTCGGGCGGAAACCAGCTGATCGACACAGTTCGCGGCACCATGGGCTTAAGCATTTCCAGGCACTCGTTGATGGTATCCGTCAGGTTGCAGAAAGCGTTGGCCTGCGGCCTGCTACGCACGATGCCCAGTATCTGCTCCAGCAGTTTGGTTCCGCGACTGACCGCCTTGATGATGGTCTCGATATCCTGCTGCAGCACAGAGTCCGCCGGCAACTTGGCGCGGAAGAGTTCGCTGTGGCCGCTGATGGTGCCCAGCACATTGCGCAAATCGTGAATGGCACCCGAAGACATGGTGCCAATCAATTCCATCTGCTGGCTACGAATCAGCTGCCGCTCCAGGTCATCGCGCTGCATGCGCAACTTGTCCCGCAGCCGTTTGACGCGTAGCAAACTGCAGATTCGTGCTACAAGATCGTCCCGCTGAATCGGCTTGGTCATCAAGTCCAAGGCGCCCAGCTGGAGGGTCTCGCGTTTCAGCGTTTCCTCTTGCATACCCGTCAGAAAAATCACTTCGGGGCTATCCTCGCGCCCCTCGGCTTTGATGTCCTTGAGCAGGCTCAGTCCGTTCTCCCCCGGCATCATCATGTCCAGCACCACCAGATCGAAGCTCTCCCTGGCCATAGCCTCACGCGCCAGCGACGCACTGGTTACGTATTCGCACGACCACTTGTCGCTGTGATCGCGCAGCATACGTTTGATTCCATTCAGGATGTGCTGTTCGTCGTCAACAAAGAGAATTCGGGGTAAGCGCGAGTCCATGCATGCTCCTGCGGGGCCAGAGTTCGGTTTCCAGGCGTCTATCGGCATTGATGCAAGTAGTATTGAAAAGGGCCGACCCAAAACGGATCGGCCCCGGAAGTGCTTTGCTGAACGGCGGATTACTCGATCAGACTGACAACTTTGTAGTAGCGCAGCGTTGCGCTCATCGCGTCCACATCCGTAAAGCTGTTGCTGGTGGAAGTGGCCAGCAGGCTCCAGCTCGTACCGTATGCATTTTCGCTGTAGTAGATCGCGTAGCCGGTGGCGCCGGTGATTTCGTTCCAACTGAGCACAGCATCCTGACCACTCATCGCAATGTGAATCTCGGGAGCGACGATCGCGCTGGTATTGGGCGCTCCGGGCGTTCCCAAGTCGCCAAGGCCGTAGGGCGTAGTGCTGACAAACCAATTGGAGCCCAGATTATTCTCAAGCTCGGGAGAGATAAGCTCCATGGATGCACCCGTCGGATCGGGCCACGAAGAGCCGCCATCATAGTCGATCTCGTCAAGGATGAGGTAGCCGATCTGCAGGACGATTTCGTCCGCGCCATTGCCCAGCGTAAATGCGCTTCCATAGACGTAGTCCACCGTGACACCGCCATTTTGCGCCGTGTCTCCCTCGCGCCCCAGCACAAGATAGTCGCCGGGAGCAATGGGCATGGCCTCAAGCACCAGATAGTCCGTCCCCAGATCGTAGAGCGCCACTCCGCGCAGGTTCAGCTCGACATCAGAGGCGTTGTAGAGCTCGAAGAACTCGCCCAGTTCGTCGGGCACCATGTCCGGGTTCTGATGCACTTCGTTGATCACCAGGCTGCCCACGTGTATCACATTGATCACCAGGCTGCCCGGATCCATTTCGTTGCCCGCAGCATCCATCACTCCGCTGACCGCCAGCTCGCCCACAAAGCCCTCGGGGATGTCAGCCGCAAAGGTGAGGATCACAGAAGCGGATTCGAATTGTATCACAGAAAGCGGCGCTACACCGCCCAGCGAATAGTATGCCGTTGTTGCTGCACTGGTGGCGTCCAACTCCTCGTTGAAGTCCAGTTGAAGCTCCGTCAGGCTCAGCATGGCCCAGCCCGTCATTTCGGGACCAACCGTGTCCACGGCATTGCTGCTGCCAGGCGTGCCGCAGGGCGTACCGCTGGCTTGCCAGTTCTCGCCCAGGTTGTTGTCCAACGCAGGGTCGATCAGGCTCAAGCTGGCCACCTGTCCCACCGGAGGCAAGGGCCAGGGCGACTCGATCTCGTACCAGACTTCATCTAGCAGCACATCGTTGGCATTGTAAACGCGCACCGCGTCACCGCTCTGCGAAAGGCCAAAGGGCAGGTCGCCGATCACGTCGCTGATGACGTAATCGGTGACTACGGCTGCGGCATCTTCGGCAACCACAAGGTAGCCACCAGCCGGTAGTAGCGTACCCGCGGGCAACAGGAAGTAGTGGTCGTCGTCATCGTCGCGCACAATCCAGTGGGAAAGGTCGATCTGGCTCGCACTTGTGTTGATCAGCTCAAACCAGTCGTAACCGGTGAAGCAGTCGTCGCCGCTCTTGATCTCATTGATCACCACATCGCCTTCCTGGGCAGGGTTGTCGTCCACCAGCATGTAGAGCGTGCGATCGTCCGGCCAGGTGGTCTGGTTGCCTGCGTTGTCCTCGGCGACGAAGTAGTATCCTAGCAGCGTACCATCGCTCCAGGGGCCCCGGGTCGTCTCCCAAAGGCCAGCCGTTTCGGTCATGGCGATCTCGCTGAAACCCGCGCCCTCGTCCAGCCACAGGCTGACTCCGCTCACGCTATTGTCATCGCTGGCGACAATCTGAAACAGCACCGAAGTGGTCGAGGCTGGCGCCTGCGGACTAAGCGTCAGATCGCTCAAGCTGGGCGGCGAGTCGCTTTGGTAGACGGAATTCTGCGCACCGGGTGTGCCCCCTAGCGCAAGCGAGCTGCTCCAATTGGCTCCCTCGCCATTGTCCAGCGCAGGATTGGTCAACTCCGCCGAAGGACCGTCGCCGTCGGGCTCGCCCGGCCAATCGCCGCCGTCGTCAAAGGCAACCTCGTCCACCGTGGTTGTGGTCGCGTCTACCAATGTCAGTGTCTCACCGCTGTTGGAAAGTCCACCGCCGTCCCATTGTATCACGTCGCTAAGCGTGTACCAGGCCTCAACGCTGGCCGCGTCCTGAGCCAGCACCAGATAGCCGTTGCCGTCAATCACCGTCCCTGCCGCAAAAGAGAGGTCGATGCCGGATGTGAAGGCCCAGCCGGAAAGATCCACCTGGCTGGCCTCCGTGTTGTACAGTTCCAGGAACTCGTAGTAGCTGTCATCGCCCTGATCGCCCGATGGATTGTAGTGGATCTCGTTGATCACCACAGCCGCGTTAAGGGAAGAGCCAAGGATGAACAGGCCCAGTGAGCACAATAGTTCGCGCATGATGTTTCCTCTGATTTGAACCAACCAACACTGCGCGTCACAGGCCAGGAGCAGGGCACGAACATACCAGAAGACGACCGATTCTAACACCCCTCAAAGCGCAGTCGCCGGCTTTGATCCTGTGCAAACTATGACACGGCGAAGCTAACAAAGCTACTCAACTATGCAAGCGAAAAACATCGTTACGCTCTCTTGGCTTGATTGGGCAAAAAAAAAGCCGACCCAAGGAGCCGGCTTCCGCACAGATACCGATAAAGGATTATTCAACAACACTCAATACTTGGTAGTAGTGGCCGGAATTCGAAACCGCATTAACATCGGTATAGCTCGTCTCCGCCGTTGACGCCAGTAGCGTCCAGGTGCCGTTGTAGGGCGAGTCGGTCACATACACAGCGTAGGCGCTGGCACCGCTAACGGCTTCCCAGTTTAGCAGCACATCCTGTCCTGAGAGCGTAATCTCTATCTGCGGCGCGTCAATAAGCATCGTAGAGTTGGGAGCGCCCGGCGTTCCCAGATCACCAGCGCCATAGCTAAGAGTGCTTTCAACCCAGTTCGCACCGAGGTTGTTATCCAAGAAAGGCTCAATCAACTCCATCGAAATGCCATTGGGGTCGGGCCACTCGCTGCCGCCGTCGTAGGCCAGTTGGTCGATCATGTTGTAGCCAGCACGCAGCACAATTTCGTCGTCGCCGTTGCCCAGCGTAAAAGCGTTGCCGTACACATAGTCCACCGTCAGGCCTCCATTGAGGGCGGGATCACCGTTCTGGCCAAAGACGAAGTAGGCATGCGCGGGAACCAACACTTCCTCCAGAAGCACATAGTCGCTGCCCAGATCGTACAGCTCGACACCCTTCAAGTTGATGTCCTGCGCCGTCCAGTTGTAGATCTCGAAGAACTCGCCGAAATCGTCAGAAACGGCGGCGGGATTCTGATGGATCTCGGTGATGATGAGCGCACCGGAAGGCACCACGTTGATGGTCACCGTTCGTGGCTCCATTGGATTTCCAGCCTCGTCGCAAACACCGCTGACCTCAAGTGTGCCTACAAAACCGCTGCCCATGTTCACGTTGAAGGTGATCTGTACCTCTGTGTGCGTGTACTGAATGGCCGACGCTGCGGGAACACCGTCCAGCAGATAATTGCCGACAGTGGGAATGCAGGCTGCACCAAGGTCCTCGTCGAAGCCGATGAGGATGTCGGTGGGAGCCACAGCACCCCAGGCGATCATGTTGGGCGCATAGGTATCGCTGTTGTTGGCGGCTCCGGGAGTGCCGCACGGCGTGGCGCTTGCCTGCCAGCTTGCCCCCTGATTGTTGTCCAGTGCGGGATTGATCAGGCTCAAGCTGTTGGTCTGGCCTGCGGGCGGCAGCGGCCAGGGCGCCACGACATCGTACCACACTTCGTCAATGAGCACACCATTGACATTGAAGACACGCACCGCGTCGCCGCTCTGGGACAGGCCGAAGCTGAGATCGCCCAGAATGTTCGTGATACCGTAATCACTGCCGGTGGCAAGGGCATCCTCGGCAATGACCAGGTACTCACCCGCGCCCAGCGTAGTGCCAGCGGGCAGCACAAAGGAGTGCGCGTCATCGTCGTCCTTCAGGATCCAATGGGACAAATCGACGCTCTCGCCAATGGTGTTTACCAACTCAAACCAGTCTGTGCCGCCGAAGCAATCGTCGCCACTCTTGATCTCGTTGATGACGATGTCGCCATCGACCACGGGATTGTCCTCAATGCGAATGAAGAGGTTGTCGCTGTCCGGATACCGAGTGGAATTGGCGCCGGTGTCCTCGGCCACGAAATAGATCTCCAGCAGATCACCATCGGCCCAGGGGCCTGTACTTAGGGTCCAGGTAGAGCGCACCTGGCTCATGGGATAGGCGCTGAAACCGCTGCCATTATCGATCCAAGCCATGACGGATACGATACCTTGGTCGTCGGTGGCGTCGATGTCGAGTACCAGTGCGTCACTCGATGTCGGCGACTGCGGGGCGAAACTCATGTTCTCCAGAAGTGGCGGGGCGTCGTTCTGGAAGATGCTGTTGATCGCGCCCGGTGTGCCCCCATCGACTAGCGAAACAGTCCAATTGCCAGCTATCGCGTTATCCAGCAATGGATTGTAGAGCTCTAGGCTGGGACCATAACCGTCGGCCTCGATGGGCCAGTCGCCGCCATCTTCGTAACTCAAATCGTCGGCCACTGAACCGCAGGCATTCACCAGCTGCAGCTGCTCACCGCCGTTGGAGATGGCGCCACTATCCCACTGTATCACACCGCTGATACCGTAGTAGCTCATCACGGAGTCTGCGTTCTGCGCGAGTACCAGAAACTCGCCGTCATCAATGCTGGTCCCGGCAGCAAACACGTGCTCGATTCCAGCAGTAAAGCTCCAGCCGCTCAGGTCGACACTGGCACCCGTCGGATTGTAGAGCTCGATGAACTCGAAATCCTCGTCTGCGCCCTGAGCCGTAGAAGGATTGTAGAAGATTTCATTGATCACAATACCGGCAGCTTCGTCACACACGTTGTAGCTCAGTGTGTCGGAAAGCGTCTCGTTACTATCGTTATCCGTAGCACGAACGAAGAGCTCGATACTGCTACCTGCTGCCTGAGCCGGAATCTGACCAGTATAAGCCGCGCGCTGCTCACTCATGCTGATTGGAGCTTGTGTCACACCGTTCAGGCTCCACTCCAGCAGGACTTGTGTTACGCTGCCCTCGTCTGTCACATCACAAGAGACGCTAACAGCCTCACCGGGCATCGGCGAGTCGGGGCTCATGGTCAGTTCACTGATCACCGGTGCGCCACCGGGTTCGGCATAGACGGAGTTCTGCGCACCAGGTGTTCCCAGATCCACGATGGAAGCAGCCCAGGATTCGGCCGCACCATTGTTCAATGAAGGATGGATCAACTCAAGACTGGGGCCACTCCCATCGGGAGAAGTAGGCCAGGGCGATGCGTCATCGTAGGTAACACTGTCCATCTCATTTGCCAGGTCGTCTACTAGAGTGAGTGTCTCGCCACTGTTGTTGATTCCGCCGCTATCCCACTGTATCACACCGCTGATGCCGTAGAAACTCATCACCGAGTCCGCGTTCTGCGCCAGGACGAGAAACTCACCAGCGGCAATGCTTGTGCCGCTAGCGAAAGTGTGCTCGATACCCGTGGTAAATGCCCAAGAGGACATATCCACCGCGCTATCACCGCTGTTGTACAACTCCAAATACTCATAATAGGCGTCGTCGCCCTGCGAGGTGGGCGGATTGTAGTACAACTCATTGATCACCACATCGGCCAGCACAGCCGTTGTGGAGCACAAAAGCAGGCTTAGGGTCATCAGCTTGCGCATGGGAGTCTCCTTCTTTTCGTCTCAAACGCGCTATCGCAATAGAACCAATCTGCTGTTCAGGTGATACGCGCCTATGGCGACGTCCACCAGATAATTACCACTGGGAAGGGCGTCCCCGAGATGCAGCTGAGTGTGATACACACCAACGCCCAAGTATCCCAGGTCTTTGCGCTGGCGCAAGCGACCGCCTAGATCATAGACCCGAATAGTGGCAAGGCCCGCCTCAGTAAGATTCAGCTCGATGGTAGCCGAAGGATTGCAGGGATTGGGATAGAGTGCCAGTAGCGAATGTGTCACAGGCTGCAATTGGTGTGATACGGCGTTTCCATCGTTGCTGGCTCCCGGAGTAGGTTCTGCAAAGCGCACCCAATCCTCCCCGCCATCCGTCTCACGCCCCTCGGAGACATCGGTTTCCTGCTCTTCGAAATCATAGTCGGTAAGAATTGTCGTGCCGTCTTCCTGATAGATGACAATGGACTCACCCTCGCGAGCCAGTTTGGCATCTACGTGAAGCGGACCCTGCTCTGTGTCTTTGTCGAACCAGACCAGGATAAATCCCAGGGGTTGAACGGTGGTAACCTCCGGGCTGCCGGACGGAATCTGCCAGGGATCTTCTTCGCCGTCAGTGAACCACAACCCCGCAATGTCCACCGCCTCATCGCCGTAGTTGTACAACTCAACCCAATCGTCAAAATCGCCGGCATCGTCCTGAATGATGTTGTCGTTGTCGGCCATGAACTCATTGATCATCAAAGTCTGCGCGACCAAAGGCATCGCCGATAGCGCCAGTAATGCGGCTCCAAAAATCATCTTCTTCATTGTCCCAACCTTTCCAAAAGTCTCGACGTTTCAGTTCTCAAGCAATCGAATGTGATACATGCGCGATGTTGCGTCAGCCACCAACCACATCTCGTTCCCGCTGACAGCAACTCCCTCAAGAGTGGGCAGATTCAGCTCCACTACCGCCTCTACCCGATTTGTATCACGAAGCAGTACCAGGCGCTCCGACTCGTCACTCAGCACCCACAGGCCGCCATCATCGGCAATTGTGAGCCCCGAGTAGTCGCGCAGAAGCCCAGGCTCCCAGCTTTCCATTTCCGCCTCACCAGGCACCCAACGCATAATACGGCCCGGTTGCTTCTCGCTGCAGATATAGCATCGACCATCACTATCCAATGCTATGCCTTCTATACCGGAATTCGCCGCGCCCGGCAGGTCCATGCTGTAGCGCGCTAACTCCGTGCCCTCGCGGCTGACGTGTATCACCTGGCGACGACGCTCCTCGCAAACCCAAAGACTACCGTCACGCGGATCCAACGCCACGCCCTCCAGGTCTTCGCCAACCCAGGTCAGTGTGCGCTCGATACTGCCGTCAAGGTTTAGACGGTAAACAAGACCGGTATGGTCGCTCACGGTCCATAGATGCTGACCATCTTGATCCAGACACAGACCGGAGGGCTCCGGAACAGTGATATGATACTCGCCAGCCAGCTCCCATCGCAACGAATCGGTTTCCTCATCGTGCTGACAGGCAGAACAGAAGAGTGCGCACAGCGCTGTGATACACATAAACACACGCATGCTAATTCCCCCCTCCATTGCTCGCACCAGGAGTGGCAGAGGCGTTCTCCAGCCAGTTTGGATCACCGTCCGTAATTCGTGCATAGCTGTGATCTTGGGCAAGCGCGGGAAATTCGACGTGACACAACAATGTCTCTCCATCGGCCGCTGTCACCAGAACCTCTTCGCCGTTGGAAGAGAGAGCAAAGTTGGTGTGCGTGGCTCCCTGGGCCATCTGCTCGTCGCACCATAGTAGAAGAAATTCACCCGGAGCAAGCAGGCTGTCGCGATCGAACTGAAGACGAAAGCGCAAGGGATTCCCAGCTGTGTCACTGAAGTACAAACCATTCAGCCGCACCGCTTCAGCGCTGCCATTGTACAGCTCCAGCCAGTCGGCGTGCTCACCAAACTCGTCGGTGCAGCAGCTGACATTGGAAGACATCAGCTCGTTCACCACCAGGCTCCCCGCGGGGTGTGGGTGATCGACAATTACCGTATCGTTGGGTAATCCGGGCGTTGGTGACGAAAAGGTTTGCCACGTATCACAGCCGTCAGGAGTACGTCCTTGTGACACATCGGTCTGCTGAGCATCATAGGCGATCTGGTCGTACCAGATTTCGCCGTCTGCTGAGATCAGCCCAATGGATTCGCCTCCTGCCGACAGTTTGAAAGGCGCATGAAATGGCCCCTGCTCCGGTTCACCGTCACACCAGACCAGGCAGAACTCGCCCGGTCCTAGCATGGAATCCGGAGCCAGCAGACTGAACTGCGCTATGTCACCCATGTTGTCCGTGATACGCATTCCGTTCAGCGAAAAGGCCTGGGAAGTGGGGTTGTACAGTTCCACCCAATCGTCGAAACCGCCGTACTCGTCGGCGATGACACCGTCGTTGTCTGCCATAAACTCGTTGAGTACCGGACCGCCACCAATGGGATCTAGGTCGTCGGTAACACAGCCAACGCTGAAGATTGCCACAAATAGAAGCAGACAAATTCCGGCGTCAAAATGCATGGTGTTTGCGCGCATCATTGAATCCACAATTGAACCAGCAGGCGAACTTCATCCTCTTTCCATCCCTCGTCATGAGCGCTGCTCAAGGGCAGGCGGTGATACCAGTTCAGCATCACCTTCATTCCGTGGCCCTCGGGCAGGAAATTGATACCCGAAGTCAGCGTACGCTGTGTTACATCTTCCACCTTGTTGCTTGGATTGAATTCGTCGTAGGCCAGCAGCGGCTCCACCACGAACTCCTCTGGCATTCCCGGCAGGCCTTTGATGGCATAAGAGATCTGCGTCAGCCAGCCACCGGCAACGAAGTCGGCGCCCTCCTCCGGATCAAATCGTGCATGATCAAACTCCGCAGTGACAAACAGGCCACGAAGCTTCAGACTGATATCGCCACCATAGGCCCGTTTTCGTCCGGGAATTGTGCGCAGATACTCAGCCTGTTCCTCCTCTGTGGCGCGATCATCGTGGGACTGCGCCACATTTGCTCCCATTAGCAGTAGGGGTCGCGGGCTGTGATCCAAATCGCCCTCGTCCTTGCCAATGAAGCCGAAGGGTTGAATCTCCACGCGTCCCGCCAGCAGGTAGCGGCCCTTACGATCGTTGTACTTGCGATTGTCACCGTTGCCGGTGAAAACACCCGCATACGCCGTAAACCGTCTACGGGCGTCGCGCGCGCGCAGCAGCAGACCGCGATCCCTGCCCGGCACAAAACCGTCCGCCAGATCCGGCCGACTGATCGTGCTCTGCAGATAAAGCGGAAGCATGCGCTTGCGACTGAAGGGTACTTTCATCTGACCCAGGCGAATACTCAGCCGGTTGTCGGGTCGCCAGCCGATGTAAAGGTCGCGCGCCGAAAAGCCTGTGTGATCGTCCTCGTGGCCCGTCTCGCGCTCAAGCCCGTTATAGCCGCGTAGTTCCAAGTTCATCTCGTACTCGAAACGCGTGTACATGATGCCCGAAGCTTTCAAGCTTGCACGCTGTACATATATGCGATTATGGGCATAATCCGAATCCGTGTCATCGTCGGCATAAAAGCGATGGTTCCAGGCAACGCGCAGCCAGCCCTCCAACTCCATTCTGCCCTTCGGATATGCCAGCGTGAATTGAGCCTGCGCCGAGTGTATCAGCAACAGCAAAAACAGCAGGCTCGGCCAAGTCTTCATCCGTCCTCCGGTGCTTCCCACTACAGCACGACAAGCTCAGGTTGGTCTGTTCAGCTTATGTTCATTTCCTGTCAGGATGCCGTTACTCATCGGAAAACAGGAGCTAAGGGCGGCTCCGCTTCACTCTGCAAGCGCCTGTTTAGAGACCTTGAGCCACCGTTTTCAAACGCCTGGAGAGTCAACTCCACCATTAAAAACACCGATACTCCAGCTACGAAATGAGGGACCGCGTGTGAAAGAGAGAATCGCCGCCTACCTGGAGGAGCTGAAACAGCGTCCGGCACGCAATGCAGAGCGCATGCGCGAAGTGTTGAATGCGCTACCGTCTGCCATTTTGCAGGTGGACGCCGACAGCCTGGTCGTAATCGAAACGAATCCTGTTTTCGGCACCATGTCGGGCCTCAGTCCAGAGGAATGCTTCGGTCGGAGCCTGCCGGAACTTGTAGAAGGCGACCTTCCGCGTCTACTCAGCCAATTTCGCTTTGGCGACACTTGCACCGGCGAACTGGCAATCCTGCGCCAAGGTGCCGAAGCCACACCGGTGCAGGTCGTCATCAGTCGCGCCAACCTGGCTGGCATCGACAGCTTGGTTGTCAGCATGATGGACATCACCAAGCACAAGGCGGAAGAAGAGCGACAAGTGGGTCTGTTGCAGCGCTACGGCGAGCGCATAAAGGAAATCACCTGTCTGTATTCAGCGGCTTCCATTCTTTCCAAGTCCGATAACCTGATGGATCACATCTCCCCGCTGGTTCGCATGCTTTACACCAGCCTTGCCGATCAGCGCAATTCCTGCATCGAGCTGAATCTGGGTGGCATGGTCTTTCGTGAAGGGGAGTGCGTCGAAGACGGCAACTGCGTCTCACAGCCGATTTCGATCAACGGGCGCGAGCGTGGCTATTTGCGGCTATGCAAGCCGTTGACGGGCCACACGATCCATGAGGAAGAAAGCCAGCTGATCAAGGGCATGGTGCGACTGATCAGCTCCAAGCTCACCGAGCAGGACGCTATTCATCGCTTGCGCAGTAGCGAAAACCGCTTTCGTGATCTGGTGGAAAATCGCACACTGGGCATCGTGCTCATGAGCACCGACGGCTTTATTCAATACGCGAATCCGGCCACGACTCCGCTGATCGGCGGAGAGGAAGCGGTGCCCGGCACAATGCTGCGGGAACTGCTTGAGGGCGTACAAGCCGAATTCGACTCCTACCAGCTTGAGCTGGATCCTGAAAAACCCACGCGCTCCTGCGTTGTGCGCCTGCCGCGACCCGGGCAGCGCAGCCGCTATCTGGAAGTTGTGATCAGTCACCAGCACGACGAGTACGAAAACGTCATTGGCCTGATCGCCGTGATACACGATATCAGCGAGCGCCAACGAGCGGTAAATCGTCTGGAAAGCCGGCGCAAGGCTGAACAAGTGATGGCCAGCATCATGACCCGCTTTCTGGTCAAGAGCAATATGGACGAAGTGCTGCGTGATGCACTGGAATCGCTTTCGCATTTATTGTTCGCCACACGCTCCAGTGTGTTGGAGCTTGACGAAGAGGGTCTGCGATACAAGGTCCGCCAAGCCTGGCCCAATCTGGACGCCGCCAGGCAACTGCAGCCGATCGATGTAACACTGCTGAGTCATCCCTGGCTGCGAATCGCTCTTTCACGCGGATCAGTGATCCTGAACAACCTGAAACAGGTGCCGCCGCAGTCCGATGACCTGCTCACAATCTGTGATTCGCGTGATACACAGAGCCTTCTGATCACTGCTGTTGAGTCAGGTGCGCGCCCCACACATCTGCTGCTCTTTGAAAACACGACAAGGGACCGCGGCTGGTCGGAGGACATTCAGACCACTTTGCAACTCTTCGCACGCACCCTGTCGAGCACGCTGGATCGCGAGCGTCACATCATAGAGCTGAACCGCCTGAGTGCCGTTGTAGCACAAACCGACGAGAGCATTGTCATTACAGATACCGACGGCGAAATCACCTACGTGAATCCCTCTTTCGAACGAGCCACGGGCTATACCAGTGCCGAAGTAATAGGCAAGACCCCCAGCCTGCTGAACTCGAACCGCCACGACAAGGACTTCTTTCGCTCGATGTGGCAGACCATTTCCGCCGGCAAGGTGTGGACCGGCAAGCTCTTCAATCGCCGCAAGGATGGCGGTGTAATCGAAGAAGAAGTCTCCATTTCGCCCGTCTTCGACCGTCAGGATCAGATCGTGAACTACGTGGCGGTAATGCGCGATGTATCACAAATGGCCAAGCTGGAAACGCAGTTGCGCCAGGCGCAGAAGATGGAAGCCATCGGTCAGCTCGCCGCCGGTATCGCCCACGAAATCAACACGCCGACCCAGTACATCGGCGACAACACGCGCTTCCTCAAAGAGAGCTTCGAGGATCTAAGTGAGCTGTTGGTCGAGATGCGAGAGACCGTGGGCAAAGCATCACAGCGTCCCGAGGCCTGCGAACCCCTCAAAGCCCTGCACCAGAAGGCAGAGGACCTGGATCTGGAATTCATCCTGGAGGAGATTCCGCGCGCCATCAACCAGAGCCTGGAAGGCATTGAGCGCGTCTCAACCATCGTGCGCGCCATGAAGGATTTCTCGCACCCCGGATCACAGAACATGTCCTACAACGACATCAACATGGCGCTGGACAGCACGCTGACGGTGGCTCGCAACGAGTGGAAGTATGTGGCCGATGTGGAACTGGAGCTGGATCCGCAACTACCGCAGGTGTTCTGCCTGGCCGCAGAGCTGAACCAGGCCTTCCTCAACATCATTACCAACGCAGCGCACGCCATCGAAGAAAAACACAAGGGCGGCGGCAAAGGCATTATTCGAGTAAAAACCCGCGGTGAAGGGGACAATGTGGTGGTCTCCATTTCCGATACGGGATCCGGCATCCCTGACTCGGTGCGGGATAAAATCTTTGACCCTTTCTTCACAACGAAACAGGTGGGCAAAGGAACGGGGCAGGGGCTTTCGATCGTCCACCACATCGTCTGCGACAAGCACGGCGGCAAGGTAGAGCTCGAGTCGGTGGTAGGCGAGGGCACAACCTTCCACTTGTGGATTCCCATAGGAAGCGAGAGCGACAATGGCTGAGAGAAACCTGCAAATTCTGTTCGTGGATGACGAAGGGCGCGTGCTCGATGGTCTGCGGCGAAGCATGCGCCCAATGCGAAAGGAATGGGACACCTTCTATGTCGAAACCGGCGCGGAAGCACTGAAATTCATGGAGTCTCATCCTACCGATGTCATCGTCAGCGATATGCGTATGCCCGAGATGGACGGCACCACATTGCTGTGCGAAGTCCGCGACCGCTGGCCAGAAGTTGTCCGCATCATTTTATCGGGTCACAGCGAGCGTTCGTCGGTGCTGGCCTCGGTGATTCCCACGCACCAGTTTCTGGCCAAGCCCTGCGAGCCAGACCTGCTGAAACACGCCATCAACCGCACCTATCAGTTGCGGCAGCTACTCAGCGATCAGTCGCTGGTCAAGCTGCTTTCGCGAGTGGGCACGGTACCCAGCGCACCGAACCTGTACCATAGCATTCTGGCCGAGGCCAAGGCTCCGGATGCTTCGATGAAGCGCATTGGTAACATCATCCGGCAGGATGTGGGCATGTCGGCCAAAATCCTGCAGCTGGTGAATTCGGCCTTCTTCGGCCTGCCGCGTCAGGTGGACGATCCCGCCATCGCTGCAAGCCTGCTGGGGCTGGACATTGTGGTCACGCTGGTGCTCTCCATCAAGGTCTTCTCCGAGTTCCAGGGGCAGGAAGGTCCGGCACTCGATATCAATCAGCTCTGGCAGCACAGTCTGACCTGCGCCACATGGTCCAAGGCCATTGCCGCTTCCATGCTGGGTGAAAAGAGCATCGAAACCGGCCAGGCCTTTATCGCTGGCATGCTGCACGATCTGGGCAAGCTGATTCTGGCGGCCAACCTTCCGGCGCAGTACAACGTGGCGATGGAGATCTCGGAGTTCAAACATCTTGGTTTGTGGCACGCGGAGTACGAGGTCTTCGGTGCTAGTCATGCGCAAGTCGGCGCGTATTTGATGTCCCTGTGGGGCCTTCCCGACGCGGTCGTGGCAGCCATTGCCTGGCATCATGATCCGGCGGCAGCGGGTACGGGCGGAAGTTTTAGCCCGCTAACTGCCGTGCATGTGGCCAACGGCTTGATCAGCCCCAGCGACAAGGGCCTGCCCATCGATATGGAATACCTGAAACAGATTGGTTGTTATTCAAAACTGGACGAATGGGCACGCATCTGCAGCCAACTGAACAAGGAGCAGCGCAATGTCTGAGTACCGGGTCCTCTTTGTCGACGATGAACCGAATGTGCTGGATGGCATTCGCCGTTCGCTGCGCAAGGAGTTTGTGCTGGAGACCGCCAACGGCGGGCATGAAGCGCTGGAGAAGCTTACTACCAACGGCCCGTATGCTGTTGTCGTTTCGGATCAGCGCATGCCGCAGATGGACGGAGTCACACTGCTATCAGAAGTGCAGAAGCATTGGCCAAACACGGTGCGCGTAATGCTCACGGGCAACGCCGACCTGGACACCGCTGTGCAGGCCATCAACCTGGGAAGCATCTATCGCTTTCTACTGAAGCCGGCGCAAACCGAGACGCTAGTGCTGACCGTGCGCGACGCAATCCGCCAATACCAGCTGGTACAGGCCGAAAAGGAGCTGCTTGAGGGCACACTTCGTGGAAGCGTAAACGTGCTGGCAGAAGTGCTCAGCTTGGTCAATCCCACTTCCTTCGGCCAGAGTCTGCGCATTCGCGATGTGGTGGCACACATGGCCGAGAAGCTGGAGCTGCCCGACAAGTGGCTCTACGAGTTGGCCGCGCTACTTTCGCAGCTAGGTTGCATCAACCTGGACGAAGGAATGATCAAGCGCTTCTACGCGGGAGACAAACTGGACAAGCAGGAAATGGATCGTTGGCGCGCTCACCCCACCGCTGGTGCGGAAATGCTGAAGAAGATTCCGCGTTTGGAGGATGTGGCGGAGATGGTGCGCATGCAAATGGATCCATTCCGCGAAGACGTCCACGATCCAGAAGTGCGCAAGCGCTATCGCATTCAAATTGGCGGGCATTTGCTGGCGATCAGTCTTACCTACGACCGCATGTTGCTGCGCGGCATGGAGAGCGAGCAAGCCATTCAAGCGCTGCGCATTCAGCCCTCACTATTCAATCCCGCCTTTGTGAATCTGCTGGCGGACTACACGGCTGCGGACCTGGAGCCGACCATTCTGCGCCAGGTAAAGGTGAGTCAGCTGGTTGTTGGCATGGTGCTAAACGAGGATGTGCTGGCACAGAACGGCATGCTGCTTGCCGCACGCAATACACTGGTCACACAAACGCTGCTTCAGCGTCTGGACGCTTTTGCTACTACCATTGGGGTTCAGGAGCCCATTAGTGTGTTGACAACGGCCTAGTCTTTTCACGATTTGTTGGGGGTTGTGCCCGCCCGGGAGCTATTCCTCGGCGGGCAATCTTTTTGCCTCGACCGTGCGGCTACTCCCTCATGCCGCCCGTGTGAGACGCTGGCTGATGGCGCCTCCAGCCTGTATCACGGTGTCCGACCAGCGGCTGTTCCAGATCCAGTTGTAGCGCGCGATGGCGGACTGCGGGTCCTGCTCGTAAGCCGCGCGAAAGGGCTCGGTCATTTCGGCCACGGACGCCAGATGCAGCATGGCCTGAGCACGCGACATGCGCTGGGTCAAATCATCGTTCTCCGCCAACAATGACTCTATGGCCTCTGTATCCTTGTGGCCATTGCTCACGCGCCAGACGCCGCCTGTATCACGAGCCAAGGCGATTTCTTCGCTCGTGTCCACGCCAGCTTCCCGATACAGGGCAAGAAGCTCCTCGTTAACCTCTTCCAATTGCTGCTGGCCATGCGCCTTCAACTGGGAGATGCTGACAACGCCCTCGTCTTCGGGAGTAAAACCTAGGAAGCTCTCGATACTGAGGGAGCCCCACAGGCTGCTGAAGCTCTCCAGGAGCGAATCGCTGGTGGCATTGATGTCTGTCGCACCCGACATCTCTGCTTCCGACTCTGCCAATGACCGGGCAAAGGATTCCTCATCACCGAGTGTTGACGAAGTGCCACTCAACGCTGACCTCTGGCTAAGTGCCGAAAACCCATTTACCTGCATAACACGGCCTCCCGCTTTGCACATACACGGGGCAAAGGCTGTGCCGAAGTTGAAAAACAAGAAGTTGCGGAGTTGGAAGCGTTTAGAGCAGTGTGTCGATCAGGGCGCTGATCCAGCACTGAGTCTGCGCCAGGCGAGCCGCAAACAAAGCGCCCATCACCGGAATGGCTCCGGGGACGAACAGCAATGCCGCCAGCTTGCCCAGGGCAACCAGGGGGCGACGACGTAGGCGCGCAAGGGCGCTCTTTCTGTATTCAGCACGCGACATAGCCGCAAAGTTTAGCTTTGTGTGTTTGCAGTCGCAAGTCGAAGCGGACTATTCCTGGGCTTCCAGTAGCTGCTTTGTGTGATACAGAAGCTCCCGCCCCCCAGCAGGGCCGTGCCCCGGTACAACGATCACCGAATCCCCGAAACGTGTCACAACCGCATCCAGCGCAGCGGACCAGTGAGGCAAGTCGGCGTCTTGCAGATTTCCCAGACTTCGTGCACCCGTGCACTTGATCATGCAACCGCCAAAAAGAAGCTCGCTTTCCGGAAGGTAGACGACGATGTTGTCCGAAGTGTGTGCGCCACCGGGCCAGAACAAGTCCAGAACTTGGCCATTGACGACAAGGCTTGTATCACCGCTGAAGACGCGCAAGGGAAGTGGTAGCCCTCGCGATTCGGCAATGGCCCGCGTTGAATCCAGCGCAATGCTCTCTGCGCCACGAAGATGTGCAGCCGCAAGTCCGCCCATGCAGTCGTCGTGGAAATGCGTTGGAATAATAAGCCACTGTGATACACGCTGCTGCTGCTGCTCCATGTGATCCATCAGATTCACGGTGAGCGAATCGTTCCATGGCGTGTCTACCATGATCATGGTATCACCGGCCGCAATTAGCAGCCCGTTGGCCGGAACAAGCCCCCAGCCTTCCATCTCAACTGAAGTCGTGTATTGCCAGACATGGTCAGCTAACGGGCGCAACTCAAGTCCGCTGGCAACTCCGCACACGAATAGCAGAAGGAGTAACGAACGCATGTAGCACCTCAACCCGACAATACAACCGAGTGGCCGCTGAGCACGCTCTTCAGGCGTCCAAGAAAATCCGGTCCTGGCGTAACCTTGAACTTGCGACTGTGAAAATGAACCGGCTTGCCGTCGCGCCCGGTCAGTGCGAAGTAGACGTCCGCATCACCGGGATACTCGCAGAGCAGATTCTCGAGCTGCGGAATTGTATCACGCGAAAGGCGGGTAGCATCCAGGCTGATTGTGATACGCCGCCCAAGTCGTGCCATGGCATGCTCGAGCTGCAACACTTCGTCCACAATCATGATCACATCATCTTCGGCCTTGACGGAGAGCTTGCCCTTCATGGTAAGTAGCGCGTCCACAACCATGTCCGGCCGTACAACACGCAGCGCGTCCTCAAAAATCATGAAGCGCAAACTGCCCTGGTAATCCTCGATGGTACCCAGCGCCATCTGTTTGCCGCGCTTGCTGATGAGGGTGCGAAACTCGGTAATGATGCCGCAGACGCGCACCGGAGCATTGTGCCCCAGCTCGGCAATACTGGAGAGATCACGGCTGGCAAAAGCCACCACTTCGTCGCGGAAGCGGTCCAGTGGATGGCCAGACACGTAGATGCCGATCAGTTCGCGCTCGCGGCCCAGGCGATCCATGTCGGCCCAGGCGGGCACTTCTTCCAACTGCGGCTTGGGAATTTGCACGTCCTCGGAGTCGCCGAAAAGGCTGGCCTGGTTCTTCTGCGCGTCCTCCCCCAACACCTGCGAATAGCGCAGCAGCTTTTCGACGTTGGCAAAGAGTCGGGCTCGATGGGAATCCAGACCGTCCAGCGCACCGCCCTGAATCAGGCACTCCAGCACCTTGCGGTTGACGCGATTGGTATCAACACGTGTTACAAAATCGAAGACATCGGTGAAGGGTCCACCCTCTTCGCGCGCGCGAACGATGCAGGCTACCGCCGTCTCGCCCACATTCTTGATGGCACACAGGCCGTAGCGGATGTCGCCCTTCTCCACCACGAAACCCTGCTCCGACGAATTCACGTCGGGCGGCAACACGCGAATCTTGTACTTGCGGCACTCCTCCAGGAAGGTGGCCATTTTCTGCGTATCACTCATCTCGTCGGTCATTACCGCCGCCATGAACTCGGCGGCATAGTTGGCCTTGAGATACGCGGTCTGATAAGCGAGCCAGGCATAGGCGGCGCTGTGGGATTTGTTGAATCCGTAGTTGGCGAACTTGAAGAGCAGGTCCCAGATCTCCACCGCCACCTTGCGCGGAATGTTGCGCTTCTCGGCACCGGCCAGATAATCGACCTGCATGGCGTTCATGATGTCGACCTTCTTCTTGCCCATGGCACGACGCATCTGGTCTGCGCCGCCAAGGGAGAAGCCGCCCACCGCCTGGGCGATTTGCATCACCTGCTCCTGATAGACGATGATGCCGTAGGTCAGCTCGAGGTATTTCTCGAGCACTGGATGCAGATACTCCACTTCCTCGCGGCCATGACGGCGCTCGATGTAAGAGGGGATGTTGTCCATGGGGCCTGGGCGATAGAGCGCGTTCATGGCGATCAGATCGTCCAGGCGGTCGGGCTTCAATTTGCGCAGATACTCGCGCATGCCCGAGGACTCGAACTGGAAGACGCCCAATGTATCACCGCGACCAAAGAGGTCGAAGGTTGGTTTGTCCTCCAGCGGAATCGACTCGATGTCGAATTCGATGCCGCGCCGCGCCAGGTGTGCCTGTGCGTCCTTGATAATGGTCAGCGCTCGCAGACCGAGGAAGTCCATTTTGAGCAGACCGACCTCGTCGATCCAGCTTCCGTCCCACTGAGTGGTGATGTCGCCGTTCTGGCCACCGGCGCGCTGCAGCGGGACGAACTCCTCCAGCGGCCCGGGCGTGATGACCACACCCGCAGCGTGGATGCCGCTATTGCGATTGAGGCCCTCAAGGCGCACGGCGTTTTCCCACACGCGCTCGTAACGGGGGTCGCTTTTCAGCAGCGTGTCCAGATCCGGCACTTCCTTGCGCACCACTTGCAGCACGATCTTGTTGCCGCTGGGCAGGCGATCGGGAATGCAGTTCGTGATACGATTGCTCTCGTTGAAGTCGAGCCCCAGAACGCGGCCCACATCCTTCACCGCCGCCTTGGCCTTCAGACGACCGAAGGTGACGATCTGCGCCACGTTGCGCTCACCATACTTCTGTCTCACGTACTCGATGACCTTGGCGCGGTGGCGGTCTTCGAAATCGATGTCGATATCGGGCATCGACACGCGCTCCGGGTTGAGGAAGCGCTCGAAGAGCAGTTCGTAGCGCAGAGGATCAATGTTCGTGATACCAAGCGCGTAGGCGACAATGGAACCCGCCGCGCTACCACGGCCCGGTCCCACGCGAATGTCGTTCTGCCTGGCGTAGTTGATGAAGTCCTGCACAATGAGGAAGTATCCGGCGAAGCCCATCTGCTCGATGACTTCGATCTCGTACTTCAGCCGGTCATTGATCTCCGTTCCCGGCGTATCACCGTAGCGCGCACGAAGCCCCTCGTGACACACGTGTTCGAAATAGCGATTGAGATCCTTGTCGGGATAGCTCTCCGGAATGGGGAAAGCGGGAATCTGCCGCTGGTCAAATTTGATCTCGACGTGACACTTGTCTGCAATCTCCCGCGTGATACGACAGGCTTCGTCATAGCCAGCGAAGGTGTCGTACATCTCCTCGGCCGTCTTGAAGTAGAGTTGGTCCGTAGAGTAGCGCATGCTCTGCGGATCGTGCTGCTTCTGGTCACGAATGCAGATGTACATGTCATGAGCGTAAACCGAATCTGCAGTGGTGTAGTGAATGTCGTTGGTGGCCACCAGCGGAATGGCGGTGGCGTCGCTAAGCTCCTTCATGCGCGCCCGCACGATGTCTTCTTCCGGAATGCGGTGATTCTGGATTTCCAGGTAGAAATCGTCGCCAAAGAGCTCGCGGTACTGCAGCGCGTTGGCCTTGGCTTTGGTCCAGTCCTCCGCCAGCAGACACTGATTGATCTCGCCCGCCAGGCAGGCGGTCATGGCAATCAGCCCCTCGTGATACTTCTGCAGAAGCTCCCAGTCCACGCGCGGGCGGTAATAGTAGCCCTCCACGAAACCCGCCGACACCAGCCGCAACAGGTTGTGATAGCCCGTCTGGTTCTTGGCCAGCAGCACCAGGTGGAAGTAGTTGCGCTGGTTGGGAATCTTCTCTTTGCGAAGCCGACTGCCATTGGCCACGTAGACCTCGCAGCCAATGATGGGCCGCACGCCCTTGGCCATGGCGGCCTTGTAGAAATCGAGCGTGCCGTACATGTTGCCGTGATCCGTCAAGGCAAAGGAGTCCATGTTGTTCTGGACACACAGATCGATCAGCTTGTCCACGGTGGCGGCGCCATCCAGCATGGAATAGTGGCTATGGTTGTGCAGGTGGATGAAATCGGGCATCGCTCTTCCCAGGCTTGATGCCCTCAAAATAGGGCCATGAAGGCAGCAGCGGAAGTGCAGCTTTCAGAATCCGGTGGAAGGGCGACCTTTTTCCGGTGGACGGTTGGTGGAAAACAAAAAGCCCGGTCACACGGACCGGGCTTGAAATCGTCAGGGAAAAGACGCTTAGCGCATCTTGGCAGGAATCACTTCAGGCTGGCCTGCATAGTAGATGGTTGCGGGTTGGGTTGCCTGAATCTGGTTGATAATGGTGATCTCACCGGTGTTGTCGAAGGTGGCAACATTCCAGTATTCGTGGGTCTCAACTCCCTCATAGGGGATGGTTACGGTGGTCAGAAGCTGATTGTCTTTGTAGATGGCAACCTGCGCGCCGCAACCGGGCAGTCCGACCTCACCACTATAGTTGTAAATGAAGTAGTGGTAGGTTCCTGGATACATCTGGGTTACGGTCATTGTCTCAGGACCAAAGCTGGTTACATCATCCACATCCAGCGAGTCAAAGGGCGCTTCAACCAATGAACCACGATTACCGTAATACACATGGTAGGCGGTTCCATCGATCTCGGGAGTAACCAAGTGGCTATCCAGATCACGCGGCGTCTCAAGCCAGGTCAGCACGAAGCGCCAGTCGGAGTCAATGCCATCGCTGGGAGTCAGGGAGTAACTGAAGTCGTTCTCCACACCCGGAAGCACCATCACGTGCTCAAGAGTGTAGGTGTAGAAGCCTTCCAAGATTACAGTGATGTCGTAGTAACCGGAGGCCACTTCCTCGAAGCAGACCAGGCCCTGACCATCGGTGATTTCACTGATCAAGTTCAAAATCACCGTGGCGCCCTCAAGGGGATTGGAGGTCAGGGCGTCGGTGATCACGAAGCAAGTGCTGCTGGAAAGGCCCTCGCCCACCATGGCGGCGATTACCGAAGTGGTCTGGCCGGCAGTAATGGTGCGAGTGTCAGCCCAGTCGAAGTAATCGGTGTGCGTGACGTTAACATCCACATCACCTACTGTCAGGTTCGCGAAGGTGGCAACACCAAGGGCATTGGTGGTGACGTTGTTTCCGTTCACGCCAACAATAGCGTTGGCAATGGGCATCAGGTCAACGGCATTCAGCACAGTCACCTGCAGCGAACCGGTCTCCTCGGAGAGAGGAACCAGCGAGACGAAACGCGCGCTCACGGAGTCGGCGATCACCGCCTGCTGGCCCGTCCAGGTCTGGTAATCAGCGTGGGTTACGGTCAGATCGTAGGTCGCCGCTTCTACATTGGAGAACGTGGCCAGACCGATCTCACTCGTCTCCAGACTATGGCTGCCCAGGGTAACGGTCGCACCGGAGATGTAGTCGTTTGACTGGCTATCCACCACCACAATTCCAACTGATCCCGTTGTGGGATCGTCATCATCATCTTCACAAGCGACAAAGGTCATCGCGGTCAACGCTGCCAACAAGACCGCCAGAGAAATTCTCAAGGCTTTCATGCCTCCTCCACAATTCTTCCGTCCACTCCCATCCTTGGGGGGGGACAACCAAGGTGTATTTCGGTCAATCCGAAATTTGAATTCGACTCCTGAATATCGGCAATACCGTATTCCAATTGAGGTGAGGGCGCGCACATCTGCGCAAGAAATGTCACCCGAACATAAGATTTCGCTGAGAAATATCGCGTTTACCAGGCACTAGTTCAGGTATTTACGTCGGCTTCGTATCTCAACGAGCTGGTTGTTCTGCAACTCATAGTAGCGCAGGCTTTCCTGAGTGGGCAACCCGGGTTTGTCATCCGGCCTGTAATTGAAAACAGATATGCGTAAAAGATCGCCGATGAAGTCAAGGCGCTGAACCACCTGCTCATCGCTCAAGGCCAGGCTGGTCATCCTGTGCAGCTTCTTCTCTTCCCACGCGGCCAGAACTAGTTCGCGCTCGGTGTGCGTGCCCCAGGAAACCTCAACAATGAAAGCAACGACGGGCAAGGTGCCCAGCAGTTCGCCCTGGGCGACAGCATCGGTCAACAGAATATGTAGCGGCTCTTGCGCCTCAGGCATTAGCATGTCGGCGCCCTGATAACTAAGCATCACTTCGTAGCCGTCAAGCAGATCCAGCTCGACAAGCGCCTTCTCAAGCGGAATCTTCTTTATGGCTTCCTGGGCGATGTCGCCCTTTTGGTAGGTGCCCATCAGGCTGGTCTCGGCGATTTTATGCAGCTCGACACCGCGCATGACATCCGAGTAATGGGGAACCGTGCTGAACATCAGGCGAGCGTCCAGCGCGAAAAGCTTGAAGTAGTAGCGATGACGACCGATGGGGGGGCAAAGAGGCGCCCAGCGCGGAGAATCGGTGCTGGAGAACCCCGGCAAGCCAGGCTGCACGCGATTGAGGGTGCGGAACTCGCTCAAGCTGTCGGCACGCGGCGGTAAGTTGTAGGCAAGGTAGTGGACGTATTCTTTGATCGGATGCGCGGGATTGGGCGCGTCGGGATCCACCATGACCAGCACCAGACTCTTGGTGCCCTCGGGAGGGGCGCTCCAGGAAAGGGGAACCATCTCGCCCTGGCCCTCGCAGGTGTAACGACCGGGAATGACTCCCCCATCGGGAAAGGCCGACGAAACGAGTTGTAGTGCAAACACGGATTGAGTCATCAGTAGCAGCGCAAGCAACAACAGCGTCATGAATCACTCCTGGAAGCAGGGTCCTGATGCAACCGTCGAAGGAGTCCGGCTGCTGCAGCCAATTCCTGGCTTCCACCGGCACCAGATTGCAGGCGTGCAATCGCCATTTGTCGCCCCTCGTCGCTCAGCTGTGTCACGGAAACCGAAGTGCGCCCGTTTTGCTGAGTCTTTTCCACCTCAAGATGAACGCTTGCTGCGGCAGCAATCTGCGGAAGATGCGTGATACAAATTAGCTGATGACGTTGCGCAAGTTTGCGCAACAAACCCGCTGTAGCCAGCGCCGCGCGACCAGAAAGACCAGCATCGATCTCGTCGAAAATCAGGCAGTGCCCGCGGCGATCCGCGAGGAGCAGCACCTTTAGTGCGAGCATCACGCGCGACAACTCGCCACCCGATGCGATCTGCTCCAGAGGTCCCAGCGGAGTGTCGGGATTGGTCGAAATGTAGAAGCAGGGTCGCTCAGCGCCAATGGGATCGAAGGCCGATGTTTCCTCAAGCACGACCTCGAAGCGACCGCCCAGAATCCCAAGCTCCTCCATCAACGGCAACAGATTGGCCGTCAAAACAATGGCCTTTGCCGCACGCTGGTTACTCAACTGATGTCGCACACGCTCCAGCTCTCGCTGCGCCTCTTCGCGTTTGCGCTGACACAGGGCGAGCTTCTCCTCCAGGCGTGTGCCGCCAGCAAGCGCCTCTTCGATCTGCTGCTGTTGCTTCAGAAGCGAATCCAGGCTGCCACCATACTTGCGGCTCATGCGATGCAGAAGCTCGAGTCGTTCGCGAACAATGGCCAATCGCTCCGGGTCCCACTCCACCTGCTCAGCGCGCGCACCCAAGCTGGCTGCAGCCTCCTGCACGGCCAACAGCGCATCGTCGAGCATTCGCGCCGGATCGGTCAGCGAAGCATCGTGACGTATCACATGCTCCAACTGCTGCCGGCAACGCGCCAGCTGGTTGTGCAGGTTTTCATCACCCTCATAGAGTTGATCAGCTAGGCCGTAACACAAGCCCTTGATCTCTTCGGCATTCGCCAGCACAGAATGCTCAGCCGCCAAGCGGTCGTCCTCGCCCTCTTCTGCATTCAGGGCTGCCAGCTCTTCGCTCTGAAAAGCCCAGAGTTCACGCATTTCTCGCTCTCGAGCACAGGCCCGTTCCAGAGATCGTACCTCCTCATCCAACTCCCGCCATTTTCGCCAACAATCGTCGTGTAACACGCGGATGGGGGCGAGTTCGGGCAATGCGTCAAAGAGGTCTGCGTGCTGCAAGCGATCGAGTAGCCGGGCCAAATCGCGCTGTCCGTGAAAATCCACCAACACCGAAGCCAGTTCGCGCAGCTGCTTCTGTGTTACCACCTGCCCGTTGACGATGTGTCGGCTTCGCCCTCCCGGACTGATTTCTCGTGATACAACGAGATCCTCGTTGACATCAATGCAAACGTCGTTGAGCTGAAGGCCAGGTACATGGCTGAACGTGCAACTAAGGCTGGTGGACACGCCATCGTGGAGCATTTCGCGATGAATCCTTGATCCCAGGGTCGCTGCAACAGCCCCCAGGAGCATTGATTTACCGGCCCCGGTCTCACCGGTTACTGCATGAAAGCCAGAGGCAAATGAAAGCTCGAGTTCGCGGATCAGCGCGAAGTTGCTGATACTCAGACGTGTAAGCATGGGTTATCGTATCACTACCACTTTGCCACGGGAATTCGATCCGTCACCATTTGCCACAATCAGATACACGCCAGGTGATACAAATTCGCCGTCGGCGTTTCTGCCATCCCAGCCGTCTTCAATCTCGCGCAGACTGAACTCGCGGACGAAGATGCCGTTCATGTCGTAGATGGCGACGTGGGAAGTATTCGCCAGCCCGTCTTGCAGAACACGCATGCGAGGCTGTTCGCTGGCCAAGCCCCCCCCCTCGGGGCGGAAGGGGTTGGGGTAAACGTGGAGCGTCTCACTCGCCGGCGAGCTCCCCAAGTTGGCAACGGCGCCCTCGCAGCAGAAGATGCCGTAGTTGGTTGCGACCCAAAGCGTGCCCGAATCCTGCTCGATCAAAACGCGATTCACACGAAGGCTTTCCTGGTAGCGGATCATCTCGTTGAAAACCTCGGCCACCTCCGGTTCATCAAACATGATTTCCTGCTGCAGGTAAACGTTCAGGCCAAGACTGGAGCCAAGCCACACCCGATTGCGTGCATCCACCGCAATGCAATCAACGTTCTCGCTGATCTGCCCGGCCACATATTGAAGTCGACTGAACTGAATGCTGCCGCTGTAGACTCCGCCGTAATACACGCCATCACTCGTCGACACCCAAATACCGCTCTCCTGATCGACTTCGATTGCGGTTATCAACCCCGGCGAATCACCGAGGCCGTAGTTGTACAAGACATCGGACAGTTGCAGGTCCTCCAGCGACCAGGAAGAAAGCCGTGATACATCTGCCCTGACGTCGTACAAGCGCAAGAGTCGCTTGCTGGTGTCGTGCGCTTCTTTGCCTCCGACACCGGCCCAAATACTACCGCTTCTTTCTGTGGCAAGATAGGCGGGGTAAATCCCCTCCGTTGTACTTCCCTGCTCGTAATGGAAGCGGTAGAAGGGGAGCTCGGGATCGTCGTACCACTCTGCGGGTACGGCAACAAGACAAGAGTCGTTGTAGGCCCGATGATTGACGATCCACATGTTTCCATCGTGGTCTTCCATCAAATCCGTTACCAGTGCGTAGCTCGTATCATTTCCACTGGAGCTGAAGCCAACGAGTTTGTGCCTTGCATCTGTATCACCCCGGAACCACTCATACTCCCCTGTTTCGATGTCGGCTCGTAACACGCCACGCCCCCAAGTGCCCATCCAGAAGCCACCATGGGCGTCTGGCTCTACGCATGTGGGGTAGTTGCCGAAGTACTCTCCAGGAAAGCGCCATGCGGTCCAAATCCCATCCTTCAGTTGATAGGCACCGGAGCGCTTCGTGTCTGCTGCCACGCCCACCGTCCACAGGCTCCCATCGGGTCCAATCGCAAGATCAACGAACTCCTCGGCTCCTGGCAGATTGGGACTGAAGACTTCCTCCGGATCGCCACTACCGCAATTCGAAAGACCGCCCATGTAGGAGCTGGGCCGTGTCATCACCCAAGGATCCGGCTCGGCACCATTGCCGAGCAGTGTCACACTGGCCAGACGCCGCGAAATCAGGGTTCGCTCCTGTGACGCCCAAGAAGACGCGCCCATGAACCCGTACATCACGGACTGATTACTGCTCGCGCTTCCGTTTACTATGGTTGTATCACGCAAAGCCACCCAGTACTCGCCGCTATCGTCGCCATCACAAAGAGACGCGATTTTATTCCACGCACCAGCAGGAGCCGGAACCGTGTGAAGTGCGTTGCCATCAAACAGCAGGAGGGCGCCGTTGTCCTCTTGGTCCAGCAATCGTATCACAAGCTGCTGCGATGCGTCTTCTGTCTCAAGGCTGACAATCTCAGCTTCTACAACAGCGCTCAGCGGTTCCGGTAGATGCGCAGTACTCCAGTCATCTGGAATGGCACTCCAGGCCCTCGCGTAATACACTCCGTTAACAGTTACCGCCAGGCAGAAATCTCCGCAGGTTGCGGCGGCATAAACGGGCGAATGTGCCGCTGTGTCACCGATTCTGTGCAGATTGTTCTCAACGAGATACTCGTCGTTCTCTTCCAAATAGCGCAGGACACTCAAGCCGGTACTATGTGACACGATAAGGCGATCGTCGCCTCCCCAGATGCTGTAGACCTCTGTGATGTCTTCGTTGTCGCGAAACTCCAGGTTGCCTTTGGACCACTCGCCGCTCGCCGGAATCCACGTCGATAGCGAACCATCCTCTCCAAGCCAAAAAACATGTCCAGCATCGTCCGTGGCAATATCACGCTGCGGCACCGACAGCAGGCCTTCCAACAACGACCAGTGTTTCCACTCGTTGCGCTGCGGGTCGTACTGAAAGGCACCTCTTGTTGATGCCCCCAGTATCACGCCATCCAGACTCAGCATCGCTGTCGCATCGGTATAATCTGTGTAATGAGTCCACTGCGCGGCTCCGGCAGTTAGCGCGAAGGCCAATGCAAGCATGCCCGTCGTGACACAGTGCATGATATCCCCTCGATTCCTGGATTAGATTCGGGTGAAAAGGTCGGCCATTTCAATGGCACCCAGAGCGGCATCCCAGCCCTTGTTGCCAGCCTTGGTTCCGGCGCGTTCCACTGCCTGTTCGATCGTGTCAGTAGTAAGAATACCATAAGACAGCGGCAGGCTGTACTGCAGCATAACGTGGGCCACACCTTTACTCGACTCTGCTGCAACATAATCGAAATGCGGCGTAGCTCCGCGTATCACCGCACCAAGACAAATGATCGCGTCCACATTCCCACCCGCGGCGACCTTGGCAGCAGCAAGCGGAATCTCAAACGCACCAGGAACCCGCACTACGGTTATGTTCTCTGTGCTGCCACCATGCCGCGTGATACAATCCACAGCACCATCGAGCAGTTTTTGTCCGATGAAGTCATTGAAGCGCGCCAACACAATGGTGAAGCGTTTGTCCGCAGCGTTCAGTTGACCGTTGATCTCTTTCATGACGATCCCTTTCGGTATCAGCTATAGATTCAGCATATGTCCAAGCTTGGCCCTCTTCGTGCGCAGGTAGCGCTCGTTGTTCGGGTTTGCCGGCAACTCCAGCGGTACGCGCTCAACCACCTCCAGGCCAAAGCCCTTGAGGCCCACGAGTTTGCGCGGGTTGTTTGTCAGCAGGCGAATGCGCTCGACCCCCAGCTCCCGCAAGATTTGCGCGCCAATGCCATAGTTACGCAGATCAGCGGGAAATCCCAGTCGCTCATTGGCCTCAACCGTATCCGCTCCGTGATCCTGCAACTCGTAGGCCTTCAGCTTGTTGGCGAGCCCGATGCCACGACCTTCCTGTCGCATGTAAAGGATCACACCACGGCCTTCTTCCACGACCAACTGCATTGCCTCTTCCAGCTGCTGACCACAATCGCAGCGCAGACTGTGCAAGGCGTCACCCGTGAGACATTCGCTGTGTACGCGTACCAGCACCGGCTCGTCACCACTCAAATCGCCATAGACCAAGGCCAGATGATCGCGCTTGTCTACCGGAGAGTAGAAGTGGGTCAGTTTGAAGTCACCAAAGGCCGTCGGCATGTTGACCGTGACACGTCGCGTAACCTGCGTCTCACGCGTGTTGCGCCAGTTCACCAGCTCTTCGATAGTGATCATCTTCAGGCCGAACTCGTCGCGCACCTTGATCAGATCCGGAACCCGTGCCATGGTGCCGTCATCGTTCATGATCTCGCACAGCAGGCCTGCTGGTGCACGTCCGGCCAATTGCGCCAGGTCCACAGCCGCCTCGGTATGGCCCGTCCTTTGTAACACGCCGCCCCTTTGCGCAATAAGCGGATGGATATGTCCGGGGCGCCCAAGCTCTTCCGGCTTGGTCTCCGGATTCACCAAGGCCTGCACCGTTAGCGCACGATCGGCAGCGCTGATGCCCGTTGTCGTTCCTTCCAGCACATCCACACTGACGGTGAAGGCCGTGCTCAGGCGGGCTGTGTTGTTGCGCACCATCAGATCCAGATCCAGCTCACGGCAGCGCTCACGCGTTAGCGGAACGCAAATCATGCCGCGACCATACTTCGCCATGAAATTGATCTTCTCGGGCGTGACCAGATCGGCGGCCATGATGAAATCGCCCTCGTTCTCGCGATCCGCATCATCTACGACAATGATGATCTCGCCTTGGGCAATGGCCTGTAGCGCATCGTCGATTGTATCGAAGAGTTGTTCTGACTTACACATGTTCGTTCCTTCAGAAACCTAGTTCACGCAGCCGCTCGGCACTTAACCCGCCGCTGCCGGGGGTGGCTTCCCCCCTGTATTGCAACAACTGCTCGACGTACTTCGCCAGGCAGTCAAATTCGAGGTTGACGGTATCACCTGTTCGCACGTCGCCGAGAGTCGTGTGTTCCAACGTCCAGGGTACAAGAGCAACACGAAAACGCCCCCTTGCCCCCAGGTCTTCCGCCTCTCGCGCAACAGTCAGGCTGACGCCGCTTACGCACACCGAACCCGTGCGTGCTACGTAGCGCAGGAAAGTGCGATCAAACTCCACTTCCAGCTGAACACCGGGATCTGCATCATGAATGCCCGTGATACGTCCGACACAATCTACGTGCCCCTGAACGATGTGGCCACCCATGCGTGTTGAGGGCAACATGGCTCGTTCCAGGTTGACCGTTTGTCCGACGCGCAACGAGGCCAGCGTGGTCTTGGACAGGGTTTCACCTACCGCCGTCGCCTGAAAACCTTCACCGGCTTTGGTTGCCGTGAGACACACACCGTTGACAGCGACGCTATCTTCAGCCTTCAGGTCGTCAAGAATGCGGCTGGCCGAAAACCGGAAGATGCGCCCCTGGCCCTGCTGTCTCACATCAAGCACACGGCCTTGTTCCTCAACGATTCCAGTGAACATGCTACTCCTTCGGCTCCAGTCTCATCCAGCAGTCCTCGCCGACTTGTGTCACATCCAAGAGCTTCATCTCCGAAGCAGCGTTTACACGATCCAATGCGCGAGGACCGGTGCCAAACACCTGTGGCGATGTGATACAGACCACCTCGTCAACGAGTCCGGCTTCCAGAAAGCGATTGTGCGTGTAAGGTCCGCCCTCGACCAGCAGCCCATTGCGACCGTGCAAGAGCAAGTCCCGCAACACAAAGGCCAGATCCAGCTGCCCGTCCACACACGGCGTTTCGATACAGATCACATGCCGCTCGCGCAACGCATTCAGACGCGCCGTCTTCTGCGGGGAGCTGTGATACACGAACAAACCTTGATTGTATGCTGATGCAACCAGACTGCTCATTAAAGGAATCCGCAGCAAAGGGTCCAGTACACAGGGAGTAGGAGTAGGGCCTTCAACATGGCGCACATTCAGCAGCGGGTTGTCCACGCGCACTGTTCGAAGCCCAACCAGAATCGCTGGATGCTCAGTGCGCAACTGATGCACGGCTCTGTTACTGGCCTCGCAGCTAATGGAGGTAGGCTCCGTTCTGGATCGTGACACACGCCCGTCCAGGCTCTGTGCCCATTTCAGCGTAACACGGGGGCGACCTTCTAGCTGAGCCGTGATGAAGTTGCGGTTCAACCGTCGACACTCCTGCTCGCGAACACCGCAAAGGACCTCAATGCCAGCCTCTTGCAGCCGTGTCAGACCTTGCCCAGCCACTAGTGGATTCGGGTCCTGCATGCCAACAATAACACGAGCAATGCCACGCTGGATCAGCAGATCCGCACAGGGCGGCGTTTTGCCGTGATGCGAACAAGGCTCCAGGTTGACCACAAGCGTCGCGCCGCGAACCAGTTCGTCAGAGCGCCCCGAAAGGCAGTTGACCTCGGCGTGCTCGCAGCCGAAGTGCTGATGCCAGCCTTCTGCGCGAATTTCTTCATCGCGCAAAAGCACTGCGCCTACAAGCGGATTCGGCTCGACCTCGCCGCGTCCTCTGGCTGCCAGCTCCAGGCAGCGGTCCATGGCCAATAGCTCAAACTCCTGCAGGAGTTGTGACACCATTTATTCTCCAAATGTAACGGGGATGGACTGCGGGCCAAGTGGCAACCAGGTTTTCAGGCTGTCTTCTCTCCCATCCGGACTCTAACCGTCGGCAGCCGAATCTCACGGCTTCCCGTCGATCTGTGATCGACTCGCGGACTTGTGCTCCTAAAGAGCCATTACCGCCGGCAGGGAATTGCACCCATCCCCGAGAATTGTCGTGAATGTAGCATTCCAAAGCTTCCGCGGCTCGCAGACCCGCCCGGTGCTCCTCCGCTGCTTCGCTATCTTGCACGCAGGAGGATTTCATGGAATGGTCCGGTACTCTTCGCAAACTGACTCTTGAGCAGGCCGACACAGTTCGGGCGTTGCTGCCCGGCAGTGCCGACGGAAATCGGCAACCGCTCGAACTGAACTCTGCACTGGAGCGATCGCTACACCTGGTTCACAATGGCGAGATTCACTGCGTACATTGCCACGAGCCGCTGCGCAAGACCTACGGCGAAGGCTGTTGCTGGACCTGCTTCAGCACACTTCCTCAGAACGATATCTGCATTCTCAAACCTGAGTTGTGTCACTTCCACGAGCAGACGAATCCCTGCCGTGATCCACAGTGGGGGCGCGACAACTGCTTCAAGCCACACATTCTCTATCTGGCGCTGACCGCCGGTGTCAAGGTGGGGATCACGCGGCTGGCCAATGTACCTACGCGTTGGCTGGATCAGGGGGCAGCTCGCGCGACCGCCGTGTTACAAGTTCAGGATCGTTTTAACGTTGGTCTGCTGGAACGCATTGCCGCCGAACACTTCAGCGATCGCACCGCCTGGCAGCGCATGCTCAAAGGCGAGTTGGCCGACGTGGATCTGGCCCTCGAGCGCGAAAAGCTTCTGGCCGTGCTACACGAAGACCACGGCGCACAGGTGCTTGAGTTTGTGGAACACAGGTTCCATTGGCCGGTGATGCAGTGGCCCGCCAAAGTGAAAAGCCTGTCGCTTGAAAAAACACCAGAAATCCGCGGCCGACTGCTGGGTATCAAGGGTCAGTATTTGATTCTAGACACCGGCGTGATCAACATGCGGCGTCATGCGGGACTGCATCTTGATGTGTCTGTCGACTGAGTTCTCATTGCACTCTCGCTGGCGCTTGTACCCTAAGTTGACGATACTTGGGCGCCAACCAACAAAACCGACAGGGGGATCAGATGAGTGAGCACATCGACTCCAGTCACATCCAGCGCATTGAGGAAAAACTCGCGCACATGGAACGGACAATGCAACAGCTCGAACAGGCCACCCTGGATCAGGAATTACGTTTGGAGCGGCTGCAGTCGCTGTTTCTGCAAGACCGCGACCAGCCCAAAAAGAGCGATTTGTAGCGAGTGACATCTTCAACTCCTCCCGACATTGATCAAGCACGCCACGAGCTGCTACGAGTTTTCGGTCATCAGAAATTCCGCGGTCTGCAAGAAGCCGTCATCGAGCACACTCTGCAGGGTGCCCATAGTCTGGTGCTGATGCCGACGGGCATGGGCAAGAGCGTCTGCTTTCAAATCCCTGCGTTGCTTCTCGACGGACTGACGGTGGTTGTATCACCGCTGATCGCGCTGATGAAGGATCAGGTGGATCGTCTGCAATCGCTGGGCGTCGACGCGCTATTCATTAACAGCAGTCTTGCGCGAGCCGAGCGCGAAAATCGCTATCGACGCTTGCGTGAAGGACGTGGGCGCTTGCTTTATGTCACGCCGGAGCGCTTTCGCAAGCAGGAGTTCCTGGACGCCCTGTCCTCGCGCAAGATCAGCATGCTGGCCGTGGACGAGGCGCATTGCGTTTCGGAATGGGGTCACGACTTCCGCCCCGATTACACTCGACTGGGCGAGATTCGCGCCTTGCTGGGTAACCCCGTGACACAGGCCTTGACGGCGACGGCCACACAGGAAGTGCAGCAGGATATTGCTCTGCAACTTGGCCTGGCTGGAGAAATGCGACTCTTTCACGGAGGTGTCGAACGGCCGAATCTCGCCTGCAGCGTGGACCAGGTCTACGACGATAAAGACAAGCTGGAACACATTCTAGCGCTGTTGAAGAAGGCGCGGGGATCCAGCATCGTCTATTTCAGTCTGATTCGCACACTCGAACATTTCAGCCGCATGCTGAGCAAGGCCGGTGTGTCACACGCTATGTATCACGGCAAGCTCGAACCAAAACCGCGCCGTCGCATTCAAGAGGAATTCATGAGCGGGCGTCAGCGAGTTGTGCTGGCGACCAACGCCTTTGGTCTGGGCATCGATAAGGAAGACATTGGCCTGATCGTCCATGCCGAACTACCCGGCTCACTCGAATCCTATGCACAGGAAATCGGCCGCGCCGGTCGTGACGGCAAACCCGCTCGTTGTGAGCTGCTCTACGCGCAGGAAGACCTGTTGATTCAGATGGACTTCACCGAATGGGCAAACCCGCCCGTGGACTACCTGCAAACGATAACGAGCCTGCTGCATGACCATCCCGCCGAGGCTAACTCCGGGGGCGAAGCCTTCTTTGCCGAACGCCTGATCTGGAAAGGAAAGCGCGATCCCCGCCTGGATACCGCCCTTTCCCTGCTGGATCGTTTTGGTGTAACACAAGGAAGCCTGGAAACCCACAACCTGAGCGTCATCGGTGATCTTCCCGACAACTTGTGTGACACGGAACTGCGTGCAGAGAAACGTCAGCGAGACCTGATCCGCCTGCAACAGATGGTAGCGTACGCCAATAGCGAGGAATGCCGTCGTCGTGTGATACACGCCTATTTCGGCTTTCTTGAGAAGCAGAATTGCGGCATCTGTGATAACTGCCAGCTGAGCGAGGTACCCGGATACTAAACGCGGGTGGCCCGAAGACCACCCGCACCCTGTTGCGCCGGCGCTACGCACCAGCACAAAACAATTCTACGCACCCAGTCGTTCTGCAATACTGGGAAGGTGAATGCGTGCGTCCATCATGCACTGGTTCTGCATGGGTAGCTCACACTCCTCGATCACCCATTCGCGCTTGTGCAGCTTTTTCAGCGCTTGCGCGATGCGATGAAAATCCCAACCTGGATTGGCGTCCACGTGGTGCACGCCGACAGAACCGCTGATAAGGTCCACGAGAGCGCCTGCCGTATCACGCAGAAAAGAGCACGCTGGCAGCCAGTTTCTGCTCGCGCGTATCACATTCTTTTCGATGTACTCCTGCTCCAGCCAAGCCAGCATCTGGTTGCCGTGAAAATCCTCACCAATCTGCCAGCCCAAGCGTGCCACACACGCCGCAGGATTCTGATTCAACACCAGATCCTCCGCCTTGCGCTTTTCAAAGCCGTAGCCATCGACAGCGTCCGGCAATCGATCCAAATCGAAGGGCCCCTGCGTCTGGTCGCTGAACACAGTAACGGAGCTGGCAAAAAGCATGGGAATCTGAAACTTGCGTGTGATCCAGGCCAACTCGCTTGCCCAGTGTACGTTCACTTCCCAGCTCTCGTTCTCCATACCCGTGCTGCTGCTGGCAACCGCCAGATGAAACAGGCCGTCGGGAGCTGTATCACGTACAAAATGCTCCATGGCCATGTAGTGATTCACGGGAACGTGTTGTTTGTCCCAGGCAATGGTTACATGACCACGATCATGCAAACAGGCCGTCAGGGCGCGACCCACCGTTCCACCTGCTCCTGTGATCAAGTATTTCATCCTGCGACATCCTCTGCTTCATGCGCGATTTACCGGTAGTGAACCGAGCCACAAGAGTACAATACTTGCGGCAATCAGGAAAAGAGAGGGCTGGCTTCTGAAAAGAAAAGCGGCGTCTCCCGCAGGAAACGCCGCTTGTAGCTTTGCAGCCTTTTACTTCAACAGCACCATTTTGGTCGTGCTGGTGGTCTGGGCTGTTTCCAGACGAACCATGTACACGCCACTTGCCAAGGCGCTGCCATCAAACCAGGCCTCGTGCGAACCGGCGGTCATTTCGCCGTTCTGCAGAGTGCGAACCAGCTGACCGGCCAGGTTGTACACCGCAATCTTCACGTCCTGCTGATAAGGCAGTTCGTATGCGATGTGCGTTCCGGGATTGAAGGGGTTCGGATACACAGCGGTGATCTTCGCACTGGTCGGGGCAACTACGGGCTCCGCCACATCGACAAACTCAGCCTCGCCACCTGCCGCGTGATACTGGTAGGCAAACTCCTGCATGTACTGGTTTGCGATCTCGCGATTATGGATCACCACGATATTCTCATTGTTGCTATTCTCGGCGCTGCTGGACCAGTTGTACGAGCCGGTTACCACAGTGGGGTTGCTGTCCCAGCTTTCAGCATCAATCAGCATGTACTTGTGATGCAGAATGCCGCTACCCACATCCAGCAGCACTTCGGCGCCGTAGTTGATCAGCGGCTGCCACTCACTGTAGCTGTCGCCCTCGTCATCAAACAGTCCGCGAACAACGCCACCGGCCTGTATCACGTCGCGCATGGCGTAACCGATATCATTGCTGGTGAAGGTGAGAATGCAGAAGTAGACCGACTCATCCGCTTCGTCAATCTGATTGATGATGCGCTGGGCAACGTGGTCGCCGGGGCTGAACCAGGCTTCCAGCGCGGTGCCGCCAACATTGAAATAGTGGGCCGTGTTGTTGGTCTTGTTGGCGCCAAAGCGACTGTTGGTGGCGTTGGGAGTCAGGTTGTCGCTGCCCCACATCTCATTGAATTCCTGGCGATAGGTGCGGGCCAGGGCGCGGTCACGAATGAGCACCACGTTCTGCTTGGCGTGGATACCATAGTTGGTGGGCTCATCGATCAGATTCAGACTGCCGGTCCAAACCGCCGAAGTCGCTACGGGAGCGTCGGCGGCACCGTCCACAACGATGAACTTGTTGTGCTGCAGGCCATCACCATCATTGCTGCCGTAGCTGTCATCGATGACCGTGACACCAGCATTCTCGATCTGGGCCACTTCGCCCTGACTGTGCTCGTCGTCGTAGATAAAGCGCACGGCCACGCCACGATCGTGAGCGTCAATAACGGCCTGAGCAACGCTGAAGATGTTCAAACTGTAAATGCACATGTCCAGCGAGGACTGAGCACTGTTGATCAGACTCACCACCTCGCCTACCATATTGTGGTTGCCGTTGGCCTCGTTGCCTTCCATCGCCAAGTCGGTTTCCACACTCTGCGTAAAGAAGGATTGAATGGTCTGAGGACTTGTGCTGGGTGACACCGTGCTGAACCAGTACTCGCGGCTGATGCTGGTGCCGGATTCATCGCTACTGCCGACGCGTGCCCAGTACGGCTCGCCCGCACTCAGGCCGCTGACCGTGAAGGTGTGCTCGCTGACAGACTCGTCCACATACATTGAATCGTCAATGACACCATCCACGCCGCCCCAGGTGCAGAAACTGCTGCCGGGGTTGCGTGTGGACCAACACAGGTCGACGCTGGTCTGAGCCAATGCACACTCTGCGGGACCCGCCGTGATACCGGGGCCTGCGCTCTCCACAACGTCGTCGGTGAAGCGCGGAATCAGCTGATATCCGCTGAAATGCGGCACACTGAAGTCATACTGGCTCACCACAGCAATCAGGTCAAAAGCACCAGCCGGAATGGGTGCGCCGACCAGGTCGGTATCCGAGTCGATGCGGATCTGGGTCGATCCCGTGCCATCGGTGATGTCATAATTGGTGTTACCGGCCCAGCTACCCGAGCCATTGACCGTGACGCTGTTGAGGCGGACCAGCATGCCCTCATACGGCTCACCGCCGGCGCCCTGGTTGGCGATATCGGCGCAGGTGACAACCTCGGGATCCAATTCAGGAGCCTGGCCGTGGTTGGTAATAATGCTGGAAGGCTGCAGCTCGCAGAGGCCACTATAGGGGGCAACGGTGCCCATGACCGTGATACGATCACCGATGGCGCAGCCATTGGCCACATCGGAGCTGTAGCACACGATACCGCCTGTGGCGTCCTGCATGTAGGTCGTAATACCGAACTCGTCGGCCACGGTGACAATACCCTCGACGACGATGGTCTGGCCCATCAGCAGGGGTAGACCACTGCTGTCGTTGTCGTGCAGATCACCGATGTCGATGGGATCACCCAGCACAACAATACTCGGAGAGCTCTGAATGGGCGAAGGCGTTCCACCCTCAACGGCCGTGTAGACCACCAAGGAATAGGTGCCCGTGGTCGTGGTCGGTGATACACCAACAAGGTTGAAAATGCCAGTGCCCGCGCCTTCCACGCCAGCTGCGGTTACTTGCAGCTGCTGACCGTCTGTGGTCAACACGGCGTCGGTGAAGCCCTGCCCATCGATGGTGGCACTGCTCCAGGTCCAGTCCACGGGCAGCTCAAGGTACACGGTGGTCAGCGTGTGCTCACCGGCTGTAACCGTAACACTCATGTCTACGGCTGCGGGAGCCTGAATCTGGCTGACACTGCAAACGGCGGTTCCACTGCCATCGGTAAGAGGCTCGTCGGGCTCGGATCCACTGCTCAGAGTCTGCGGATACACGTTTGCGATGCTGTTGTGTGTCACAAAGTCCGAAGCGTTGTTGTTGCTATCCCAGCCATTGCCCTCCAGCTCCTCAGCGCCGCCGGGATTCATGCTGGCTTCGGTACTGGTTTCGGACGCTTTGCGCTCAAAGCTGCCACCGCGCTCGGTTGCGCCCAAGGCGGTTCCTTCAGGGTTGTCTGCCTCACTACTCCAGCCGATGCGATCGATGTCGGTCAAGCTGGCATTTGTGATACGTACGTGGCCGCCGCTATTGCCCAGGCCGAGAGTAGCGGTTGAGACGAAATCGGGTTCGGGCGTGACAGCGTTACCGCCGTACAGCAGGAATCCGTGCGCAGGCATGATTGTGTTAGCGGGAAAAATGGTCTTATCCGACCAGTCCGTGCCCGTACGCGACTTGTACTGGATGTGCCAGCCGCTAACATCCACCGAGAAGTTGGTGGGGTTGTAGAGTTCGACGAACTCTTCATTGACCTGGGAGGTCTCGTAGTAGCGCAGCTCGCTGATCACCACATGATCAGCTTGCTGGGCGCGAAGCGGGGTTACCGAGGCCAGTAGCACCAGGGCCAGGCCAAACAGACATTTCTTCATGCGGAGCCTCTTGTCTTGTATCACAACGTCGTCTTTACTTGCGAATATCATCCTCGCCGTAACCGACCAGAACACCGCCGAAGCCCACTTCGTGCAGAGCGTCGTTGATCATGTTCTGCTTCTCGCGGTAGGGCAGAAAGGCGGATTTGAATCCATTGGTGACCAATTTGACCACCTCGGTCTCATCAAGGCCGAACTGCTGCGTCAAGCGCCACAGCTCTTCCGTCACCGTTGTATCACTGATCAGGCGATTGTCGGTGTTCACGGTAACACGCAGACCGTAATCCAGATAGAAGCGAATGGGATGCTCTCCCAAGTCGCGCACGACACGTGTCTGCACATTGCTCGTAGGACAGGCTTCAATGGGAATGCGGCGGTCGTTCATGTAATTCAATAGATCGCCGTCTTCTTTGAGCCGTGTCGCGTGGCCGATGCGGTGCGCGTTGAGGAAATGCAATGCCTGATGAATGCTCTCGGGGCCATAGGCCTCGCCTGCGTGCACCGTGCAGTTAATGTTGTTGTTTCGAATCAGATAAAAGGCCTCGCGGTGGTCCTTGGCCGGGAAGTTGGCCTCGGCACCGGCAAGGTCGAAACCGACCACGCCAGAATTCTTGTAGGCCACCGTCAACTCGGCCAACCGCATCGAAGTACTGGGGTTGATATTGCGCATGCCGCACACAATGACGCCGCAGCGAATGTTGTACTTGCGCTCCGCGCGGCGCAGACCGTCAAGCACAGCGTCCATGACGCGCGTGAGACTCAGCCCCTGCTCGGTGTGGAGAATGGGACTGTAACGGACCTCCAGCCAGCGGACGTTCTCGGCGGCGCAGTCCTCGGCGAGCTCAAACGCGGTGCGCTCTAGCGCCTCGCGATCCTGCATCACCGACAGCGTGTGTTTGAACACGGTGAGGTAGTCTACCAGGTTGTCGAAATTGTCGCCCAGACGCAGGATGCTGCGCAGTTCCGCAGGATCCTCCGAGGGCAGCTTGACCTTGCGCTCTTTGGCCAGCGCAATCATGGTTTCCAAGCGTAGCGAGCCGTCAAGGTGGCAGTGAAGCTCCGCCTTGGGCATCTGCAAGATCTTTTCACGGGTCAGGCTCATCGCCTCCTCCTTATGCAAGGACGGCCAGTCAATGACCGGCCGAAAGGATTGTACAATCCTGTTTGATTCATGTTACCAAGCGGGCTTGCGCCCGCTAGAATTCCCCCGTAGCGAAATTCTACTTCAAGTAGCCTTGGCGCACAGCCCTTCCAAGTCGCTCCAGAAGTTCATAGGAGAGTCCCAGACTGCGCTGCTTCGTAGCCTGTTTCAAGGCCTGGTCCTCTTCGTCGAGCTGCTTGTCGATTTGCAGCAGCGTCTGCCCCAGGCGCGGATCCACCTGGTCGGAGAACTCATACGCCTTAATCAAAGCCACCAACTGCTGCCGCTCTTCAAGAGTCAAATCCAGTTGATCGACGCTCTCGTCGATGACGGCATCCCAGCGAACACGCGGCAGATAGCCCATTCGTCTCAGCTCTTCCACCATGCGCGGGACTTTTGCATCGTGCGCCAGCAGCATGACAGTGTCACTGATTTGTGCAAGGTAATAGCGGCGCAAGCCCGGAACAATGCTCAGCTCCTTCAAGAGGAAAGGCGTCTCGGTCTTGATGAGCATGCGCTGCGGATCCACCAACAGATGTCCGTGGCGATTGGCCACTTCCTCAAGCAGATAGCTGACGTTCTGCGGGATCTCTTGCGAAGAGTTGTCGCGTAGGAAGTCGCGAATCTGCTCGAGATTCAAACCGGAATCCAGTCCGCGGGAAAGCGACTGGTTGTTGAGCTTGAAGCATTTTCCGGTGAAATCTGCGAAGCGTGCAAGGAAGAGCGTCCCCGCTGGCGAGAAACGATTCGGCAAAAAGATTTCCAGGTTGCTCTGCACCAGCAGTTTCTCCTGCTGCTGGAACATCTGCCCCAGGTCATCCGGCATTTTGCCTTCGTGTAACACGCATCGGCCCCGCTCGCTCAGACGAAAGAGCAGCCGCCCCTCGTCCGGATCACGCGACAGCTCGACCAGACCGAACCAAAACAGTGGACGATCGAGCTGGTGGGCAACAAACTTCTCTACTTCGGTGCGATAGTTTGTATCACGGAACCCGCCTTCGAGCTGCACATAAAGGTGCGCGAATTCTTCGACCCCAATCCAGACCTGGGAGCTGATGAAGCGCAGCAGCCAGATAACGCGCAGCGGATCAAAGGTGCCAGCCTCTTGTGACTCGGCTCGCGCATCACAGCTGGCACGATCCATGATGTCCAGACCGTAGTAGTCGTTCATCATGGCCTGCAGTGTGGCAGCGGGATCGGCAAAGAACTTCTGCGCCTTGGGCACATTGACCGCCCACACACCGTTGTGCACACGCACGATATCGTACTGCTCGAAATAGTCGAAGAGATGATTGAAGAGCGAGGCATCTTCCTGTGGCGGTGTGAACATGGAGTTCACTTTGCGGATCTCAGTCTTGTGCACACCCCCCTTGAGGATGCGTGATACACGGTGACTGATCAACCAAGTCAGAATGACCATGGCGTTGCGGAAACCCATGCCCAACTCGAGACGCACCTTCCACGTGTCGGGTGTCTGCCGTGCATTGAAGACCGGGATAATTTGCAGCGGAGCACTGTCCAGCATGAAGTTGCCCTTGATCATGGCAACCGCATCCTGAACAAGCATCACGCGTGTATCACCGGGGAAGTACTGGTCGCGGCGTAACACCGCGTCACCCTCGCTGGTGTAGATCAGCCCGCAAATGCGCCAGGTTTCCTGCAGCATCTGCTTCAGGTCCTCGCTGCCCAGCTTTTCGCCAAAGTAGCCAAGGTGCTGCTTCAGCTCGCGCAAGGTGAGTCCGCGCGGAGCCATGGAAAGCACTTTTAGCATGGCTCGCTGTGCCAGGTCCAGGTTCTTCGTTGCTGCTTCGCGGAATGCCGCCGGATCGAGGAGCAGTGCTTTCATGCCCGCCAACAGCGCGACCGGATTCCGGGATTCAGCATCCACGCTAATCGGCGACTGGGCGTAGAAACCCTCGACCATGCGCTTGAGGTCAGGAATGCTCGCTGACGCGAGGCGCGAACGCATGCGATTACAGTAAAAGGGCGGAAGCATCAACAGCGGCTTCAGCTCTTCGACCAGACTTAATACAGGGAGTGTGTCACCGGCAGATTGCAGACGTCGGTTACGAATCAGTCCTGCGTCCACCAAAGCCTTCAGCGAGGCTCGTGGATCGGGATCGCCGGCCGTGGCCAGAACCCCCATCAGTTCTTCGCGCGGGACGGAGTCGCCCTCTGCAGCCAGATAATACAGCACCTCAACTTTAAGATGCTGGCTCTCCTGGAGACGTGCCAACTGCGAGAGTGCTTTGGCGAATTCCTTACTTGCCCGGGATGCCGTCATGAGGGTTGTGAATGATCCGTTGACTTATAATCTGTTTAGAACCTTTTTGCTCGTCGGCGTAAAACCAGAATTTCGAGAGTACATTATAGGCCGATGTTTGTCAAGCTTACAAAATACCGTACACCGGCGCTCGCCACCCTGTTTTGCCTCCTCCTCTTGGTGCTTAGTGGCTGTTTTGTCGGCACTGTTGGCCGTTTATGGGCCACTCGCGGACAGTTCAAAGAGTACGAGAAAAACTTTCGCATGTTGCCCGCGGATAGCCTGCGCGGTCCCACCTTAGTCTTCCTTGATCCCGTGCTAAAACCCCTCGATGTGCGTGTTCTAGCCAGCGGTCGCGAGCCGACAAGGTGCATCAGAAACAGCGAGGGCCTCGATAGTATCTGGGTCTGGACCTGGCAACGCGTGCCGGACTATGCGGGTCCGCGAATCAGTCTTGAAGCACATTTTCAAAACCAGCGCATGACGGAACTCGCGGTTGATCGCCACTTCAGCCAAGCCTTGGGCGACGGTACGGTGAGCCTGCTGGTGGAGAGCTTTGTTAGCGGTGACACGGATCTAGACCTAAGCAGTAAACGTGTCACATGCCATTTGAACGAAGCGCAGCTCCTTAGCTTGCCCGAAATCGATCGCGACGCCCTGACGACCTGTTTCGGCAAGGTGAACCGGAGGCAGCAGAACAAGGAGATGCCCGGCCTTACGGGCTACTACTATCGCTATCAACTGCTTTCAGCTCCCGAGGGCAAACGCGCCATGAGCTTCCATGCCTGGATAGACCCCGCCAGCGACCGGCTTCGTTACATCACCATGCGCATCGGCGGTTTTCGCATCAGCTTCGACTTCAGCAGCAAGGCCTTCCAGGGCGATCGGCTTGCCACTCCAGAATAGTGTCCAGGCTACCATACATTTGAATCTTCGGCACAGTGCCTTTATCGGCACACACTTGCGCTGCTCGGTGCTTTTGCTATTTTGCGCGCTAAGGGTCCGAATGGAAAGGCAAGGGTGAACGCCAAACTAGCCGAAATCCTGCTGCTGCTGTTGCAGCATCTACTCTCCGGTAATAGCGAGCTGATCGACACCGAGTCTGTCGCCGACGAGCTGCTTCGCCGCGGCTTTGAGCACGACGATGTGCGACAGGCCATGGAATGGCTTGCCGAGCAGATGGGCGTTCAGGGACCAGCGTACCAGGGCGAGGCCGTGCACCCGAACAGCCGACGGATCCTGCACGAAGTTGAACATAATTTCCTTAGTCCCGAGGCAAAGGGATTTCTTGCGGAGCTACAGAACAGCAGCCTGTTGAACACGGCTGAAACCGAAGCTTACATCGCCCGCGCGATGTGGAGCGAGCGCTCCGAAGTGCCCTTTGAAGAACTGCGAGAGTTTGTCAGTACCTACATGCTTGGACAAGAGAGGCTGGATATTAGCCAGCAACAGTGGCTGGTGCGACCCGCCCATCCGTCCCGACATTAGGGGACCGATTCCCACTCCACAAGCATGCCCAACCAGGGAGGCCCCAGGCACCCGATGGCTACAACACTCGTCATTGTTGAGTCCCCGACCAAGGCGAAGACCTTTAGCAAGTACTTGGAATCCTGGCGGCCACGCGTCTACGATGTGGCCAGCAGCGTCGGTCATATCATCGACCTGCCCGAAAAGGAGCTTGGAGTAGATGTCGAGAAGGGTTTCCTTCCGCACTACGTCCCGGTACGCGGCAAGACTCGCATCATCAACGATTTGAAGAAGCGCGCGCGCGCTGTGGAGCAAGTGTTGATCGCAACGGACCTCGACCGCGAGGGTGAGGCCATTGCGTGGCACATTGCTAATGAGCTTGGCCGGGCGACAAAGGGTGCCGTCAAGATTCAGCGCATTCGCTTCAACGAGATCACCAAGAAGGCGATCATCGACGCGGTCCAGCACCCCGATACCATCGACCAGAATCGCGTGGACGCCCAGCAGGCGCGCCGCGTGATGGACCGTCTGGTGGGATACCAGGTGAGCCCGATATTATGGAAGACCGTCAGCCGCGGCCTTTCTGCGGGTCGAGTGCAAAGCGTAGCTGTACGCCTGATCTGCGAACGCGAAGAAGAAATCGACGCCTTTGTGCCCCAGGAATACTGGAGCTTTGACGGCACCTTCACCAGCCAGGCGGGTGAGGATTTCCAGGCCCAGTTGCTACGTCTTTTCGACGATGCTCAAAGTGCACGCGCCGGAGTAGGCGATCCTCGCGCCGGTGAGAAACCAGCAATCAGCAGCGCGGCAGAAGCCGAGGCAATTAAAGCTGCGATGGAAGCCGCAAGCTGGCAGGTCGCGCAGATTGCCGAAAAGGAAGTCAGCCGCAAGCCCGCCGCTCCCTTCATTACGTCAACGCTGCAGCAGGATGCGGCCCGTCGCCTGGGTTTCAGCCCGCGCAAAACGATGATGCTGGCACAGCAGCTCTACGAAGGTGTAGAATTGTCCGGTGGCGAGAGCGTCGGTCTGATCACCTACATGCGTACCGACTCCACGCGACTGGCCGACAGTGCGCTGGAAGAATGCCGCGCCTGGATCAGCGAGAACCTCGGTCCCGAGCAGGTGCCCGACAAGCCGCAACAGTATCGCGGCAAGAAACGCGCCCAGGACGCTCACGAGGCCATTCGTCCCACCAGTGTTCTGTTGACTCCCGAGAGCATCAAGAACTCGCTGCAGCGCGATCAGTATCGCTTGTACCAATTGATCTGGAAGCGCTTTGTGGCCTGCCAGATGATTCCGGCACTGTTCCGCCAGCGCAGTATCGATTTGTTGGGCGACCGCTTCCTGTGTCGCGCCACCGGCAGTGTGCTGGTGCGCAAGGGCTTCCTCGAGATCTACGAGGACATGGCCGAGAATCGCAAAAGCGCTCAGAAGGAAGACAAGCCCATTCCCGCCAACCTGCACGAAGGCGAAAACGCGAACCTGAAGGAGCTGAAGGCCGAGCAGCACTTTACCAAGCCGCCCGCACGATTCAGCCAGGAAAGCCTGATCCGTGCGCTGGAAGAGCAGGGCATTGGCCGACCGAGCACCTACGCCACCATCGTCGACATGATTCTGAAGCGCAGCTATGTCGAGCTGAAAGAGAAGCGCTTTCATCCGACCGACCTGGGCAAAACAGTCAACCGCATTCTCGTGACACATTTCACGGGCATCTTCAATGTCGACTTCACTGCAGGCATGGAGACTGAGCTGGATTCCATCGAGGGCGGCGAATCTTGGCAGAAAGTGCTCGACGACTTCTACTCGCCCTTCAGCAAAGCGCTGCAGACGGCGGAGGCCAACTCGCGTGCCATCAAGGAAGAAGTCACCGAAACCGTGGGCGAAGCCTGCCCCGAATGCGGCCGCGACCTGCTGTACAAATGGGGACGCAACGGGCGCTTCATTGCCTGCTCTGGTTTTCCCGAGTGCCGCTACACGCGCAACCCGGACGAGCAGGACGGCGACCGCCAAACCGATGTAGTCTGTGACAAGTGTGGTAGCCCAATGGTGGTCAAGGCCTCGCGCTTCGGTCGCTTTCTGGGATGCAGCAATTATCCCAAGTGCCGCAACATCAGGCCCATCGATCTTGGCATCGAGTGCCCCAAGCCCGACTGCAAGGGGCGTATCACCGAACGTCGCAGCAAGCGTGGCCGCGTCTTCTACGGCTGCAGCGAGTACCCCAAATGCGATTTCGCTTCGTGGGACAAGCCGGTCCTTCACCCCTGCCCGGCCTGCGGCAGCAACTACATGGTCGAGCGCTTCACCGACGGTCGCAACCTGCTGCGCTGCCCGGTCTGCAAAACGGAAGTGGACCCGGAAGAATAGCCACCCGACATCGATTGCACTACGGGGGCGTCAGCTTCGGCCGATGCCCCTTTCCTCTTTTTGGCAACGAGGTTCTGCTTGGCTCCCGATTCCGCTCTCTTTACATTGAGGAGCGGTCAAGGTACCGCACGCAAACGCCGATGAGCGAATTGAACTTTGGCAGCAATTCTCAACTCCGGGGCGCCCGTGACAGGCGTGATTGAGCGTCTCTCCTTGAATCCTCAGCAACTGCTACAGCAGTTCCTCGAAGCCCTCCGGCTGGAGCGCAACTACTCCGTCCATACCATTCAAGCCTATCAACGCGACCTCACCTTGCTCATCGACTTTGCTGGTGAAGGCAGCCCGCTTGACCGTCAAACCATTCGCGCCTTCCTCGCTGCGCGTGCGCGTGAGGGAGTGAAGCCACGAACGCTGGCGCGTCATCTGGCCTCGGTGCGTAGTTGGTGCCGCTTTCTGCAGGCTCGCGGATTGATCGACGCAAACCCGGTCGCCTCCTTTCCCGCCATCAAGCTGGACCAGAACTTGCCCAGCGTACTCAGCGTGCAGGAAATGCGCGAGGCCATCGAGGAGCTGCACCCCGTCGATTTCAACAGCTGCCGCGATCGTCTGATTCTGGAGCTGCTTTACAGCACGGGCATGCGCCTGGCCGAACTGGTTGGACTCGATCTGCGCAACCTGCGCGGCCAAACAGTGCGCGTACTGGGCAAAGGCAGCAAGGAACGAGTGCTGCCTATGGGCCGCCCCGTGCTGGAGTTGCTTCCCGACTATCTCGAGCGTCGCAGCCTGCTTCTGGGCTCGCTCAAGGGTGCCGATCACCAGGAAACAGCGCTGCTGCTGAGCCAGCGGGGAAGCCGGCTCTCGCGGCGCCGCATACAGGTCATTGTTCATCAACAACTTGGTCGAGTATCACGCAATCGCAAACTCTCGCCGCATGTGATACGGCACAGTTTTGCCACCCACATGCTGGATCATGGAGCCGATTTGCGCGTAGTACAAGAACTCCTGGGTCATTCCAGCCTGTCGACCACACAGGTCTACACGCATCTGACCGGGAGCCGATTGAAAGAAATCCACAGCCGGGCTCACCCTAGAGCTTAGAGTCCGGCGAACGCTTAGTATAGGAGGAAGCCATGCGCATTACCGTGACATCCCGGCATTTCAAAGCCAGCGACCGTCTAAAGAACTACGCTTCCGAGGAAGTTCGCCGTCTGAAGAAGTACTTTGATCACATCATCGACTGCGACATTGTGCTTCACGAAGAGAAGCTGAACAAGACCGCCGAAATTACCTTGATGGTCAAAGGCGACTCCTTTGCGGCGTCCGAAGACAGCGAGAACTTTGAAAAGAGTATTGACCAGGCCGTTGGCAAGCTTGAGAAGCAGATTGTGCGCTTCAAAGAGAAAGTGCGCTCAAAGCACTAACCGGGGTCACGACAACTGACAGGATCGGGGCGGCTACGGCCGCCCTTTCACACTCATGAGCGAACTCTACGTAGAACAAATTCTGGAAGACCTGCGGGAAGAGCTGCAGCTTGAACTGCTGACCAGCAATCCCGAGGGCATGCAACGGGTTGTGGACAAGAAAGCTCTGCACAGGCCCGGTCTGGCACTTGCTGGCTACATCGGTCTGTTTGCCTACGATCGCATTCAGGTGCTGGGCAACACGGAGATCTCTTATCTGCACTCCTTCACCAGCGAAGAGCGACACAAGTCGCTGGAACTGCTGGGCAAGTTCGACATTCCCTGTCTGGTGATCACCAACCAGCTTGAGCCGCCGCAGGAACTGGTGGACAACTGCAATCAACGCGGCATTGCCATTCTGCGCTCGAAGCTGGATACCACCTCGTTGTATCACCTGCTCTCTATCTATCTGGATGACATCTTTGCCCCGACAACCCAGCTGCACGGAACCCTCGTGGACGTCTATGGCACAGGACTGCTGTTGACCGGTAAAAGCGGCATTGGCAAGAGCGAAGTGGCGCTGGATCTGATCGAGCGCGGCCATCGTCTGGTTGCCGACGATATTGTGCGTGTCACACGCAAGGCGGGTGATGTGCTGATGGGGCAAGGCAACGAGATGCTGCAACACTTCATGGAAGTGCGCGGCCTGGGCATTCTGGATATTCGTCAACTCTTCGGCATCAAAGCCGTGCGCATGCAGAAGCGTCTCGAAATGATCGTGGAACTCCGTCTCTGGGAAGAACGCGACGGCTTCGAGCGTGTCGGCCTGGATCACGAAGAACTGGAAGTGCTGGGCATTACCATCCCACGGGTGCAGCTGCCGATCTTCCCCGGTAAGAACATCACCGTGCTGTGTGAAACACTGGCGATGAATCTGCACTTGCGCGTGTATGGCTATGATTCTGCCCAGGAATTCAACAATCGCCTACTCAGGACCATTGAAGACAAGCGTCGTCTGAAGCGCTATTTGCGTCGCGACACGGAGTAAGCCATGCTGAGGATTCTGCTTGTATCACACGGACAACTTGGCGAAGCACTCGTTGGCTGTGCACATCAGATCATGGGTCCGCAAGAAGCACTGGCGGCAATCAGCAATCAGGAGTTGAGCATCGAGGATCTGGTTCTTGCTATTCAGCAGTGGACCGTGGCAGATTCCTCCCCCGTGCTTCTCTTGGTCGATTTTGTGGGCGGAAGCTGCTACTCTGCAGCCCGGCGGGCAATGGCTTTGGCAGAGGTGGAGTACCACATTCTCTGCGGCGTCAACCTGCCAATGTTGATGTCTCTATTGACCCGGCGCGATCGTCTGACATTGGATGAGCTCGCGGAGCTGGGTCTGGATCGTGGGAAAAAAGGAATCCGCTGAATGGCTAAGGCTCGCATGTTGATCCGCGTAGACGACCGCCTGGTTCATGGGCAGGTCTGTGTTGGCTGGTGTGAGGCTCTCGATATCTCAGAAATCATTCTGTGTGACAACGAGATTGCCCGCAGCGATTTTGAACAGGACCTCTTCCTCTGCTGTCCTTCGGACGAGCAAACCCTGCACTTCATGACCGTCTCTGCTTTTGTCGAAGAGTTGTCCACACCACCCTCTTCCGACACGATCGCGGTAGTGTCAAGCCCGCAATGTCTGCTGGATTTGTTGGATCAGGGCGGCCGCCTGGAAAGCGCTCATATCGGTGGTATGCATAGCCGCCCGGGCGCTCGGCGACTGCTTGATTACATCTTTGTGACTCCGGAACAGGAACGGGTGTTACGCCTTTTGCTGGATCGTGGCGTGCGTATCACATGCCAGGATCTTCCCGGCAACCAGGCCTATGACTTGAGAACCCTGCTGGATGCTTGATCATGTCGATTTCGCTTCCGCATGACGATTGCTACTGGGTGGCACCCGGCGCGCTGCTGGCGGGCCGGATGCCCGCTCGTCACGACACAGAATCCACACTGCACCTCCTCACACAGATTCACCGGGCCGGCATTCGCTGCTACGTAAATCTTCAGCGTGACACAGAACGGGATGAGCTGGGAGAGCCCTTTCTTCCCTATTGGCAACTGCTGTCGAATCTCAGCCCGCAACCTTGCTACAGTCGTTTTGGAATTCCGGATATGGGTGTGCCAAGTGTCCACGAAATGGCCCGAATCCTGGATCACATCGACGACAGGCTGGCAGACGAAAAGCCCGTGTACGTCCACTGCTGGGGAGGAAAGGGTCGCACGGGAACCGTTGTCTGCTGCTGGCTGATCCGTCACAACTTTGTATCACGAGACAAGGTCTTCGAGCACTTGCAGCGGCTACGCGAACCCGCGCGTAGCAAAGACGCCCCCTCGCCAGAAACCGCCGCACAACGCGACTTTGTGCTGGCCTGGCAGTCCGGAATGTAAAAAGGGCGTATTACATCTCCTGCAACACGCCCCCGATTGTATCACAAACCTACTCCGTTAGCTGCAGCCACCCTTTGCGGGTTGAACCGTCGTCTTGACGGGTGCAGCAAAACGCGCCTCGGTCTCATCCAGCTTCTTCAGTTCTTCGCCAATCTTGCGGCGCGCACGCCAGGCGTCCTGGCTGCCACGAGCCACGGGCATCTCCTCTGAGTAGAAGAGCTCATTGAACTCCTGCCGAGTTTCACGCAATGCCATGTTCTCGCCACGTCCAAGCAAATCCGCCAGGGCACAAGCCTCTGCTGCCATAGCCGGATCGTCGGCGTAATACACATTGGTACGCAACCGCTGAGTTAGTAGTGCACGCCAACCGCGCTGTTCCATCTGACCGAGTGGCACATTGATCGCCAAAGGCAGATGACCCGCCTCATATTCTTCTGCACTGCGCACATCGATCACATTGTACTTGCGATAGGAGTTGGCCAGCTCGCGCGCAAAGTGATCGGCGGGAATGCGGGGGACGTCAAAGCCCGCTGCCCGAGCCTTTTCCAGTCGCATGTGAACGACATCGGCGTGGCTCGGCATCACTATCACAAACCCAACTACGGCAATGGTCAGGGCGGCCACTAGAATGCGCCCCTGGCGCGCCATCCGCAGCGTGTCGACGTCCTTGTTGCGAAACTCCAGGTGATCCACCAGCACAAAAGCTCCCACCGCCATGGCGATCATACCCAAAGCAAAGACATTTGGTGATACACCTAACAGATCGCTGATGCGCAGGTTGCCCAGGTTCTGCGCCAGATACACGCCTTCCATCCAGGGGTAGACTTCCATGAAGGCGAATACGCCCAGCGTCGCGCCCAAGACAAAGGCCATTGCGTCCACTTTGCCCGTAACGGCAGCGCAAATGCTGGTGCCAGGGCAGAAGCCGCCAATCACGAAACCCAACCCCATGATGCCGCCGCCGACAAGGGCCGCGCGCAGGAAGGTCGGGTTCACATAGATCAGGCCCAGATCCAGCAGGCCAACGTGTCCCAGCAGGAGCACGCCCGCCATGGCCGTGATACCGGCGGTAAAGAAGACGCGTAACACGGTGAAGTCATAGCCATAGAAGAGGCCGACCAATCGACGCGACGAGCCGAAACCGGCCTGCTCCAGCACAAAGCCAAAAGCGACGCCGATGAAGAAAGCCAGAATCAGCTCAAACTGATGGCTGAAGTAGACGGGTACAAGCGGTGCCATATCAGCTCCTCCTCCACAAGCCACGGAAGAACCAGGCGAAGGCGTAGGCCGACGCGAAAATGGCCATCATGGTCAATATGCCGCCGAAGGAGAGCACGGCCATGCCGCTTAATGCCGCACCGCTGGTGCAGCCGCGTCCCAACTGTGCGCCAAAGCCGAAGAAAGCGCCACCGATAATAGCCGCGATAACGCGCGTTCTATTCTTCACGCCGATTCCCTTCTCAAGGGAAAGGTGCGCGCGGCGAGCGATCACAGCGGATAGCAGCGCACCGAACATGATGCCGATGACTTCGAAAAAAAGCCAGGAGCTGAAAATGCTGCCCGGATGGCTGGCAACATAATTCGAATAGGCGGGCACATGTTCAACGTGCTCCGGTGACACGGTCTCAACCGTTGCAACGACCACATTCTTCAGTGCGCCACTGGCGCCCAGGCCGCGACCAGAAATGAAAATGGCCGCCACCAGAACCAGCCCCAGCAGCACTCCCGCCAAGTAGGGGTTCATCAGCGGTGCTGGCTTGTGGCTATCCATGTGTTTCCTCCTCTGGGTCCTCGTATCCGGTGATCATCGCCCGCAGGTTGGCCAGCGGCGTGGCTCCTGTCGTCGTCATGTAGACGTGCACGATTACGAACAGGATGAGGGCATAGGCCCCCACTGTGTGCAAGAAAGCAACGAGGTTCAGGTCAACGGGCACACGGTAGATGGGGCCTTCGCTACCGGGTAAACGGTGATACATGTAGGGTAGCCCTGTAAGCACAACCAGCGGAATCAGTGCAAGTTTGAGCGAGAGATAAGTCAGCCGCTGCAATGGGTTGAGCTTGCCCAACTCCGTTTTGTGATACGGGTGCGGCTCGCCCTTGAACATGCCGAACAGGTAGAAGCGCACCTGCGCCACCAGCTTCTCGCGGGTTGGCAGATACTGGCGCCACTCGCCGGTTGTCAGGTGCCAGAATACGGCAAAGACAATCAGCACAAGTAGCGCAAGGGCTGAACGCGTGTGGAAGAACACTGCCTTTTCAAAACCGAAAAGCGTGTAGCTGCCATGAATCTCAAAACCGGTCAGCGCCAGAAACAGAATCAGAAAGGCTTGCATCCAGTGCCAGAAACGCTCGAAGCGCTTGTAGACATAGCGTGGCTCTGTCATTTGGCGGCCCTCCTGCGGCGGTGTAACACAAAACGAATTGCGCCGTGGCCAAGGACTCCGGCTAGCGACATCACAATTGCCATCCCTGCCAGGAAGTCAAGCCAAGCGGAGTGATCGCGACCCGGCATGTAGAAGCCGGCCAGATTCGCCAGGCGCCCTGTATCACGCGTATGGCAATCGGCACAAGAGAGCGCCTCGTCGGCTGTACTGACCATGTGATTCACCGGCCAATACATCTCTGTTTCGATGAAGTCGTACTCGCCACTGAAGGGCAGTCCGACACGATTCATTCCAGCCCGTGCGGCATCTGCCCAATTGAAGTCCACCCAGTAGGCGCTGTCACCGTGCTGGGGCGAGTAGAGCTTGGGCTGAATGAGCATGCGCGTTTGCGTGTCGTAGATCTGGTCTCCCCGGTGGATCTTGACGGGAATGATGCGAGAATCGGGATCACTGGCAGAACCCCCAAGCGGGTTCAGGACAACGGGCACCGAGGTGATTGTATCACCGAGGAGATAATGATTGGCTGTGCCATTGAACCAGCAATATTCCGGCTCAACGTGATCTTCCCAGATGAAGCGACCTTTGATTGACATGTAATTGTGGTGGCCGTGCTCGTCCACCTCTTCGTAGGGTTCGCCATCGCGAAGCTGGCCAGCCTCAGACCAGCGCCAGTCCATCTTGGTCGCGTTGACCTTGGCGTACACGGGAATATGGCAGGTCTGGCACGCAATGCGCTCGAAGTGGCGATTGAGTACGGCATCCATGTGCGGCTCTTCGCCGTGGCAACTTGTGCAGGTGGCCCGGTTGCTGTTTTCGGAAGACACCGAGTACAGGCGGCCCAGAATGTTGTGCTTCTCCGCCGTGTGACACGCCACGCAGCTCAGATCAATTCCATTGGAACCCATGTGTACATCGACGGTACGATCGCACCCCAGCAGCGCGGCTTCCAGATCGCCGTGTTTCACATTGTTGCCGCCGCCGCTGTAGAAGTGGCAGGAGCCGCAATTCATCTTGCTGGGACGGCCGACACTTTGTGCTACGTGCTCCAGATTGACCGAGCGATCCGGATAGCCAGCCATTGCGGCACCCTTGTGATACTCTTCGCTCAAGTCGTGACACACCATGCAATCCACGTTACGCGCATTGTTGAAATCATAGTGGTCGTCGCTCATGCCGAATCCAATGTGACACTTCGCACAAGCCTGTTCGTTTGTCTGCGCACCGATGCAGTAGTTGTTGAGCACATTGCGCTTGCCTAGCATCGTCAGGCCGCGGCCTTCGATGTAAGCGGCGCGCTCCCAGTTCCAGTGCGAAGAATTCATGATCTCTTTGTGCCGCTCGGTGTGGCAGCTGAGACACGCCTCGGTCACATCCTGCGGAGTGGCAAACTCCCGCTGTAGCGCGGGCAATTTGCTGTGATCCACGGAAGAAACATAATCGCCCATGTAGCGAACGTGTAGACGCGCCAGCTCAACGTTCTCCTTTTCCTCAGGGACAAGCAGAACAGCAGCCGTCAACAGTGCAATCACAGCAGCGATTGTGATCAGAATGCGTTGTAGCATGGCAGACCCTGTTGATCTCTTAACATCATTAACAGTTGCCAACATATAGCATGCATACAGCGGAGTCAAGGCTTTTGTTGTTGGCAATATTTCATAGTAGCAACACCATAAGAAATAGCGCCGCTATTTACCGAACATCGACAGTTTAGCGCAGCAAATTCAGCCTCGGAATTGATTTCGCACCCGATTGCGTCCGCGCCCCTCATACAGATTACGGTCATAGCAAGGGCCAAATCAAGTCCTTCCAGTTCAGGACATCATTGCATCCGTTTCTCTTGCTACAAATGCCATAAATAGACTTGTTTCACCATCAACCTGGAGTTTCTTATGCCACTTGAGTATTTCATTGTACCTGAACACCGTTTAGTGTACGTACACAGCAATGCGATTGTAACAGCGGAAGATTTCAAGCACAACCTTTGCGCGCTGGCGAAGGACCAAGAGTATATCCCTCCAATGCGGAAGCTCGTGGATTTACGAGCTGCAGAAGGTGTCAAGATCACCCCGTGTGCGAACTTGGATTTCGTCTTTTTTGCGAATGTTGTAGCCGATTTCTTCCGACACGAGCAGTGTGCTCTGATTCTGAATAGCGGCAAAAGCACGGAAGCCGTTGACACTTTTCAAATGCGCCTCGACACGGTAATCGATTTCAAAGCCTTTCAGGACTTTGCCGAGGCCGCGCGATGGCTTCAATTGGACATCAAAGAGGAAGACCTTCTTGCAAGGATCGTTCAGCATGAGAGATGAAAAAACCAAACTGCCAGAAGCACAGCCACTCCTGCATGGCAAGCAGCTAACACTCCGCCCCTTTTCTCTCAGTGATGCACCCCGCGTACAACTTCTTGCTGGTGCTGAAGCCATTGCAGAGACCACGCTGAACATCCCGCATCCCTATCTGGACGGTATGGCCGAGGCCTGGATCGGCAATCAGCCGATGTCGTATCTCATGGGTGACTCGGTTACCTGGGCCGTGTGTCTGCGCGAAAGCGGCCTGCTCATCGGCGCCATCGGTATCATTCTACGCGCCCAGGATAGCCGTGGCGAAATGGGCTATTGGATCGGCCATGAATTCTGGGGCAGGGGCTACTGCACTGAAGCCGCAGCGCTACTGATGGACTTCTTCTTTCGCAACATCAACCTCAACCGAATTCACGCTACGCACTTCGTAAACAATCCCGCCTCGGGTCGTGTGATGCAGAAGTTGGGTATGACCCAAGAGGGCGTGTTACGCCATCACGCACGCAAGAACAAGGAATGGGTCGATCTCGTCTTCTATGGCATTCTGCGAGAGGAATGGCTGGCCAAACCACTTCCAATTCCAGTGTAATGCAAATACTATGCGTATCACGGTGACACATGATGCGCTTGTATCACCGTCTCCTGAGCTGCCAGAACAAAGGATCATTTCCGATCAGCGACGCCCCACAGCTTCACTTTCGACCTCGATTACCAGAGCTTCAAACAGACGCATCACGTCTTCGTTGGTCTTCACCAGCCGCTGACTAAGCAGTGACGCAATCTCACGTAACACAAGCCAGCCCAGACGCGGATCCTCTTCGCCCATTTCGTGAAAGACATCGCGGCTGATGCTCCAGCATTCGCAATCACTTCGGGCAAGCACTGTCGCGGTTCGCGGGACGCCGGAGATCAGCGCCTGCTCACCAAAGATCACCGCGCTGGATTCATCGAGAATAGCCTTGGTGTACGCCTCGCGGTCAACGGTGTAATCCACGATCTCGACACTGCCGCGCGCCAGCAGAAACATGCGATCGCCGGCTTCACCCTTTTGGATGATGTGCGCTCCCGCACTGAAGCGCTCCGCATCAAGCCGCGCGATAAAGCGGTCGAGCATCTCATCATTCAGCACGCGCAGCAGTGGAAATACGTGCAGGCGCTGGCGAATGGAAGGATCAGCCTTCATTGTGCCTCTCCTTGTGGGGCTTGCGTAACACTACCGCGTTCGTTCGATGTTTAATCACGTGATGCGCCGGTGGGCAAAGCACAGGACGATTGGGCGTAATCTGTTTCACTTCCCGCAATTGTGTCACAAGCTGGCTGATGTCGGGCGCCTTTTGTGCATCACGCAGTGCTGCACGCTTCATGGAAAAAGGGTTACCGACGTTCTCCAGCAATCCCACCAGAATCGTGCGCTCCCGGCGGCTGTAGTGCTCCTGCAATTCGGCAAAGGTGCGGCCGACAAACTCCAGCGGCACAGGCTCAAAGGCAAAAGCGGCGCCCTGCTCAAAACTCAGCAGATCGTAGAACACATTACCCATTCCCGGTGCAGCAAGAATCTGTGTCGCAAGTGCACGCCGAAACGCTGCAGGATGTATCACCTCGTTGCAACCGGCTTCAACGATGTAGGGCACAAAGCGCTCTTCGTACACCTCTGCGCAGATGTGTGTAGTACGCGAAAGCTGCCGGACCGCCATTACAGCCAGCAAGGTGCGCGAGTCCGGCTGCTCGTCGGCGTTGTTGGCCAGTACCAGAACCGTACGGCTGCGTGATACGCCGGCACGCTCAAGGTCGGCCTGATCGGTAAAATCGCCAGAGATCAACTTGAGGTTGGAAAACTCCCGACGTCCGCGCAGCGCGTTGATTCGGTCGGGATTCTCGTTGTTGACCAGCACAATTTTCGAATCGTCGATCTCGCTGCCGTAATCCAGCAGGCTCTTCAGGATGCCGGCCAGGTCGTCGTGCCAACCACACACGACCACATGCCCCGAGAGGTTGTCCATGCGTCCGAGTCCTCTCATCAATTGAAGTCGGTATTCGAAGATGCCGCCCAGGCGTGTCAGACCGAAAGTCACCAGCGTCATGCCCATGAAAATCATGCAGACAACGAGGATCTTTCCGGCCGACGTCAGCGGCGCAATGTCACCATAGCCAACGGTAGTGCACGTCACCACCCACCAGTAGAGCAGGTTGATCGGATTATCCAGTTCTGAGCTGTGGCCCGGATGCGCGTGTTCAAACACCCAGAACAAACCCGCCGTGACACAAAAGAACAACAGGAAGATCGCCAGAAAGCGCACGGCTCCACGGCTGATCAAGTGTTGCAAGCTGTTCTTGTGAGGATTCGTGCCCATGGCTCCCGTCGGTTCCTGCTTTGAATTCATCCAAGATAGGCTTTCGCGTTCGAATGGACAGCTTTTCGGATGAAACGGAAACACTTGTCCGCTTAGGGTCGTACTCTGTCGGTGCCGTCCGCTCAACGGCTTCTCACCAGGCACACAACGCTCCTGCGTGAGCCCGACGAATTCGGTACTTTCACATGGAAAGGAAGGGCGCCATGCCAATCAAGGCCATCATCTTCGATCTGGACAACACCCTCGTCGACTTCATGGATATGAAGCACCAGGCGGTGCGTGCTGCGGCACGGGCCATGGTGGATCACGGACTTCCCGGTCCAGTGGAGCGCGTCGAGGAGCGCCTCTACAGCGTCTATGAGCGGCGCGGCATCGAGTATCAGGAGGTGCTGGACCTTTTCCTCGAGGAAGAGTTGGGCGCCGTGGATCACCGCTTGCTGGCGGCGGGCATCGTCGCCTACCGTCGCGCGCGTGAGGCCAGCCTGGTTCTCTATCCGCATGTCAAAAGCACCTTGACGGCTCTGCTGAGACGCGGCTATCGACTGGCGGTGCTTTCCGATGCGCCCGCGCGGCAGGCCTGGCTGCGCTTGGCCAACCTGGACCTGCTGCATTTCTTCGATCAGGTGATCACGCACGAGGACACGGGCAAGTACAAACCCGCACCGGAGCCTTTTCAGCACGCGCTGGACAAGCTAGAGCTTGGACCTGCCGAGGTGTTGATGGTCGGCGACTGGCCCGCACGCGATATTGCTGGTGCCGCAGCGCTGGGCATGCGCTCTGCACTGGCCGTTTATGGCTGCGAATTCGACACGGGTGAGCACAACGCCGACTATGTCCTGCATGACATTGCCGACCTGCTACTGGTGCTGGACAAAATGGGTCACGATGCAGGGTGATCGTCTATGCTGCCACGTCTCACTGCGCCGCCGGTGCCCTTGCGCCTTCGCTTGAAAGCCTGCACCCCGATGAGCGTGACTGGATCGTATCAAAAGCGGATGCCCAAGCATCGCTGGAGGCCAGAGAGCTGGCGCGCTTACTGATGCGCGATTTCCTACACAGGCAAGGCTTCAGCACGAGTGACATTGAAATTGCCCTCTTGCCCGCAGTGGAGGGTAACGGTCCACCCCGTGTTGTATTACGGCAGGTAGTTCCCGGCCTGCGAATGGATGTATCACTGAGTCACAGTCGGAACTGGCGAGCCGCCATTCTGCTTGTGTCACAACTTTGACCTGGAGTCATCATGGATCTGATTCTGTCTGTATCACAAATGTCTGCCATGGACCAGCACGCCATAAAGGAACTGGGTCTTCCCGGTATCTGCTTGATGGAGAACGCTGGTCGCGGTGCCGCTGAAGCAATTCTGGACGAGGTTGAAAAGCGCGACGCCGACAGCATTGCCATCCTTTGCGGCGGCGGCAACAACGGCGGTGATGGGTACGTGATTGCCCGTCACTTGGTAAACCAGGGTCTGGACCCGCAGGTGTTCGCCCTCGCCCCAGCCTCCAAGCTGAAAGGAGACGCAGCCACCAATCGCAAGGTTGTCGAGAATATGGGCGTGCAGGTACAGGATCTGACCGACGACGGCGACCTGCCCGACTTCCGCGAGTTCGACCTGGTCATCGACGCCATGCTGGGCACAGGCGTCAAGGGCTCGCCGCAGGGTGTCTACGCCCGTATCATCGGCGCGGTTACAGACAGCCTGACGCCGGTTATTGCCATTGACATCCCATCCGGTGTACAGGGTGACACGGGGGCCGTGGAGGGTCCGGCCATCATGGCGGAGAGCACGCTGACCATGGGTGCGGTCAAGCGCGGCCTGCTGCTGCCGCCGGGTGTTGACTACACCGGCGAAGTGCAGGTTCTCGACCTGGGCTATGATCCTGAAGCAATGACCACGGGCGAAGAGTGGCTGAGTATCACGGAAGGCGAAGTACGGCGTATGCTGCCGACCCGCCGGCAGGCCTCACACAAAGGCGACTACGGCAAAGTGCTGCTTCTGGCGGGTGCCGAGGGAATGCTGGGAGCGGCAGCGCTGTCAGCGGCCTCGGTTCTGCGCTCAGGGGCGGGCATGGTTCGCGTTGCCACGCCAGCTAGTTTGTGCCATCTGCTATCCAGCATGGTGCCAGAGGCGATGACACTGCCCGGTCTGGCAAGCACACCGGAAGGGAGCCTTGCCTACGCCAACATGGAGACCCTTAGCCAGGCGATTGAGTGGGCAGATATTCTGGCCATCGGCCCCGGCTTGGGGCGCCATCCCGAAACTCAGCAGCTTGTGCGCGAGCTGGTTCTGGAAAGCCCTTTGCCCGTGGTACTGGACGCCGACGGCCTGTTTGCCTTCAATGGCAAGCCTGAACACCTGGCCAAGGGGCATTCGCCGGTGGTTATCACCCCGCACCACGGCGAGTTTCAGCGCCTCTTCGCGCGTGGCGACGACAAACTGGTTTCCATGGTCGAAATTGCGGCCTCTTTCGCAGCCGACACGGGCGTTACCGTGCTGTTGAAGGGCGCGCCCAGCATTACGGCTGCAACATCGGGTGAAGTGCTCGTGAACACGACCGGCAACCATGGCATGTCCACAGCAGGAAGTGGCGATGTGCTTACGGGGCTGCTGGCTGGCTTGAGCGCGCAGGGCATGGACATGGATATTGCCACAGCCTGTGCAGCCTGGTTGCATGGCTTGGCTGGCGACCTGGCATCCGTTCGGCTTGGACCCCGCGGCATGACCGCCGGAGACATCCGTGATCACCTGCCAGCAGCGTTCAAGTATCTGGAAGGAGAACATCAGCACGAGGATCATGACCACGATCATGAATAGAAAACGCTTGGATCTGCTCGCGCTGCTCTTTGTCTTCTGTCTGATCTGGTACGGCTCCAGTCTGCCGCCATCACGGTTACCCAACCTTGCGCTTTTCAGCAAAGACAAGCTGCTGCACACGGGCGAATACCTTGTGGTTGGACTCGCCCTGATCAGGGCTTTGCGGCACGTGATACACACTCCGCTAAGGTTGTATTCGCTTGTCCTTATCTTGGGAGTGATATGGGCGACAAGCGATGAAGTACATCAAATCTTTTCGGGCCGCTGCTGCAGCCTGATGGATGGCATTGCAGACACGATCGGCCTCTTGATTTCCCTGCTCGTCTGGCACCTGTGGGGAACCTGGCGCAAGCGAGCGGCGTTGGCGGGCAAGTCCCAACGCACCGCTCCCGCCTCACAAGATTCGTGATACAAACTCATATCAAGCAGCATTGTCAAGAATGAATGACAGATAGATCAGCGAGGTGAAAAATGTTGAACAAAGTCATGCTCATCGGGCGTCTTGGCCGCGATCCGGAGTTCAAAACCACTCAGAGCGGCATTCCCCTGGCAACCTTTTCGGTAGCCACCGACGAGCGACGTCGCGGCGAAAACGGTGAGACACAGACGATTACCGAGTGGCACCGGATCACCGTCTGGCGACGTCAAGCTGAAATTGCCCGCGACTACCTGCGCAAGGGTTCGCTGGTGTATGTTGAAGGCAAGATCCACTACGACAGCTATGAGAACCGCGAAGGCCAGAAGGTCTATCGCACCGACATCGTCTGCGATAATTTCCGCATGCTGGATTCTCGTGGCGGTGGTCAGGGTGGAGACGGTGGCCGAAGCTTCGATCGCAGCAGCAGCCAGGAACGGCCTCAGTCGAGTGGCGCCCCTTCCGTGGACGACATGGGAGGCATGGACGACGACGATCTTCCGTTCTAGATTCCCGCCATCAGCCAACAGGTACAAGGGTCCCGCTCAGGGGCCCTTTTTGATTCACGCCGAATCCATCTTCGTAATTGTCGTACCAGATCTCGAGGCTGTTCTGCCAGCGGGCCAAGCGTTCCTCAAACCGGGCGGCTTGGTCTTTGTCGGCAATGAAACCGCGTGTTACAAGGTAGCCGTTGCTGTCCAGCTTCAAATCGACCAGCACAAGCACGCGCTCATTGCCAAGTAGATAGCGACCGCCCATGCGGACATCATTCCACAGTTCGGGAGTGAGCGGACGCCCCCAACCCTCGTCGTTAGCGGGAATGGCAAACTCGGCGTGTTCGAGCAAGTCAACGATCGCCTCCAGTGCAACAGGTGATTTGAGTTCCTCTTTGGCAAAGGCTGATTCGCGCGGAAAACGCACGATATGCGGCAGAGCCGGGCAATAGAAGGCGCGACCCACACAGATCAAGTTGTAATACGTCGCCAAGCGATCTGCGCGCACGCGGCGGACGGGAGTGTAATGACTTGTATCACACGGCAAACCGCTGAGCAGTAGCTTCAGATTTCGCGGCAGCAAGTCGGCGATCTCCGCACTGCTGGAAAGCCAGTTGCACGACCCTTGCCACACAAGGGCTCCTGTTGTATCACGAAACTCAAGTGTCGCCACATGCGCAAACAGCAGGCTCTGTGATGCAGGGACACTGGAGTGCTTGCCGGTTCCGGGAACGACTTGCAGCGCGCGCACGGCTGTAGCGGTAAGGATGCCGCCGCCGTACAGGTCTGCAACACCCTTTACCGCGTCCGTGACCAGTCGCAGCGCGGACTGACTTCCTGCAGCATCGAGGCTCGTATAGGAACCTGCCGCCGAACTGTGATACACCAGCTCAACCTGATAGCCGCTTCCCGAGGAATCGCGCTCGAAGCCGCGACGGACAAGCAGTTCGCCTACCAGGTGTTCCAGTTCGTGATTCACTAGCTCGCGTGAGCCGGGAAGAGGCGCACAATCGCCACTCACTCGTACGGTGATCTTGTCCAGGACAAGCCCCTTGCCCGCTTCGTGCACGCGAAACCAGGGCCGCCACCCCGGTGTGTTCACATCGTGCGAGCAGGAGCTCAGCAGTAGCGCCAGTAGCAAGAATAGCAGGATGTAACACGCTGCGCGCACTACTCCTCTTCCTCCTCGTTCTGGCTTTCCTGCGGAATGAAGTAGGTCTGGCGCGGTTCTTCGCGCTCCATCTCTTCGATCATGGTGCCGATGTGGCGCACCAGCGTTTTGATCCCGCGCTGGGTTGCAGCACTAATGAGGAAATCATGCTCCATCTTCAGCTTGCGGCGCGAGGGCGTGGTGATATCGCTCTTGCTCAACACAACGATCGAGGGCCGCCGCGCCAACTCGGGCGAGTACTTCTCCAGCTCGGTGCGCAAGGTGGCTAGCTGCTCCACGGGATCATCCGCGCTGACGTCAACCAAGTATACCAGCAAGCGGCAGCGCTCCACATGACGCAGGAACTGGTGGCCCAGTCCACGGCCTTCGTGTGCGCCCTCGATCAAACCAGGAATGTCCGCCATGGCAAAGCTGCGATACTCAGCGTAGGGCACAATACCGATGTTGGGGACCAGTGTGGTAAAGGGATAATCGGCCACCTTCGGGCGCGCCGCCGATACCGTCGCAAGCAGGGTTGACTTGCCCGCGTTGGGGAATCCGACCAAGCCGACATCTGCGAGGATCTTCAACTCCAGCAGCAGTTCTCGCTCCTGCGCAGGCCCGCCGGGAGTCGCTGTGCGTGGTGCCTGCACCGTGGGCGATTTGAAGCGGGCATTTCCTTTGCCGCCATGACCACCGTGCAGCAGAGCCTCGCGTTGCCCGATCTGCACCATATCCAGCAGAAGCTCGCCGGTCTCGGCGTCTTTGATCTGCGTTCCGGGCGGGACCTTGATCACCACATCCGTGCCGCGTCGACCTTTGCGCAGACGCCCTGCGCCCGACTGCCCCGCTTTCGCCACGAACTTGCGCGACCATTTGAAGTCCAGCAAGTTCGACCGCCCGGGATCAACTTCAAACACGATATCACCACCGCGCCCGCCATCGCCGCCATCGGGGCCGCCCTTGGCCACGTATTTCTCGCGGTGAAAACTGATGCAGCCGTCGCCGCCTTTTCCGCTACTGACGAAGATCTGCACCTGGTCGATAAACATCCAATCCTCCAAACACTCATGCGGCCATGACCGCCCAAACACAGCTCCAAGGTGGGAAATCTGACTGATGCAATCTCGTCTCGGACACCATAGGAAGCAACGTTCGACAATTCGGGAACACTCTTGCACCGTTCAAAGGCGCCAAAAACATTTTCCTTGTGTGCCCGTTGTCTGTATGCTACTATGGCTGCGCATAGTTGCAACATGCGTCAAAGACCTGCCAACAGACAAGCACCAAGGAGAGTTCATGAAAGCGATTCTTTCGTTAGCGGCTGTTTTGATCCTTAGCATAGGATCAATGGCTCAGTGCACCTTCAATTCTGGCATCATTGAGGCAGAGTGGGGTGAGAACGTAGTATCAGACTGGTATGAAATCGGACAGTTCTGTACATCCGGTACAATTACCGTTTACATGACCAGCTGCTCTGGCGATGGTGATGGCCATGGCTATGTGTCCTTGCAAGACGATCAATACAACACCGTACTGACAATTAGTACATGGAACACGTACACCTTCTCAACATCAGAGAATGTCACTGTTGCCCCTGGTCACAGCTACAGGCTCGTTGTAGGAACATCCAGAGCGGCTGATATCACTTGGGGTGCCATGAAAGCGGGTTCGTCCCAGATTATCATGCCCAACTGTGATATCGAGTAGCACCTTCCTTCTGCAATTTAGGTGGATCAACATCTACTGCAGTTTTGTGCAAGCACTTGTTGCTAAAACAGCTTGTTGCAGCCCCCCGCTTGCGGGGGCTGCAGTTTTCCAGCCCAATCAACCCGCGATAACCCCCGGCGGAGCGTCCAGTTGCATAAGAGCTGCACGCACATTGTCATCGAGCGGGGCCGCCCGCAGCTCCTTGTTGAGCACGACAAAAGTCACTTCCGCATCGGCCACCACGTGCTTCCCGCGTGATACACGCTGCAAGAGGCGTGCGCTGCGCGTACCGATGTGAGACAAATATGTGCGAACCTCCAGCGTCTGCCCGAAGGTTGCTGGCAAACGATAATCGATGTTGATATTGGCCACCGCCAGTGCGTAGCCCTGTCGAGCCAACTCGGCAAAGGCCTCGAATTCGTCCATCAATGCCCATCGGGCTTCTTCGATGAATTCCAGATAACGGGCATTGTTGACGTGCCCGAATATATCAAGGTGATAGCCACGCACCTTGATTCGTATCACGTGTTCCATTTGTGTTCCGTGTTACAATGTATCACAGCAAAAACGGCCCCCGGCGAACCGGGGGCCGTGATACGGCAACTGTCCGTAAGGGCGCTTACTTCACCAGCACCATCTTGCGGGTCGCGGTCATGCCTGCATTCTCGAGTGTGTAGAAATACACACCGGAAGCCATGGCGGAACCGTCAAAGTGAACCTTGTGGGCACCGGCAGTCATCTGGCCATCAACCAGCGTGCTCACCAGCTCACCACTCAGGTTGTACACCTTCAGGCTGGTCTCTCCGGCTGAAGGCAGCGTGAAGTTGATTGCAGTGGTCGGGTTGAAGGGGTTCGGATAGTTCTGACCCAGATCCAGGCTACGAACAACGGCGGGCTGCTCATCGACGGCAACGTCGAAGGAGTAGATCGTGGTTGCAGCATAGCTGTCCAGGTTGTCCATGTCGATCTCTTCCACCAGCGGATCGGTACCATCGGCATACAGATACGTATAGCGGTGGAAGCGATGAGTGCGCTCACCCGTGTTCACGTTGTAGAAAATGAACTCGAAGGCCTGCTCACGCAGCGGCAGACCGGCAGCGTCTTCCACCGGACGAACCAGCAGACGGGCAGCGCTCACGGTCCAGGGCTGAATACGGCCATCCCAAACACCATTCCAGTCGGTGCTGGTCTCGTTGCTGACCCACTCTACACCAGTGCGCAGGGGATCGCCACGCAGATCAATAATAGCCTTGAAGTCATGGCCAGCAGCATCGGGAACGGCAACGATGTCATCCAGCTGGTCATGGTAGCATACTACGCTCTCCAGCAGCATCTCGTCGTCGCTCTCGTTGAAGAAGCGAACAAGAGAGGACGAGAAAGTTGTCTCGCTGCTGTAGAAGCCATACTGGCGCTTGTAAGGATACAAACCAATGTGTGCAGCACGCGGGGCTTCGGGAGCCGGAACGGCACTGACGGGGACACGCATGTAGTACATCGGGTTCGTGGTCAGCTCCGAACCGTCATTCGGATCATCGGCACGGATGTAAGATCCGGCATGGAGGTCGTTCATGAAGGTAATGTGCAAGTAGCCATCCGTGACGACCTCGGCCAAGGAGCCGAAGGTCTCGCTGTTGCAGTCACCGGCTTCGCAGCCCGGAGTCTGGGTGTTGGTCAGATTGACCGGCTCACCCCAGGTCTCACCATTGTCGTTGGAACAGGCGGCAAAGATTTCACCATTGGCCATTTCCAGGCCATCGCTGCCTGCGGCACGGCGATCATCGTCGCTGTACTGGTTCCAAATAGCATACAGATAGCCGGTGTCCTCATCCACGGCCAGCTGGACGCGGTCACGGGCAATGCGGAAGACGCCCGGATCGGGAGCAACGTCACTCTCGTCTTCGGGTGTCATCATTCCGGCGATCATGCTCCAGCTCTCAGTGTTGAAATTGTAATGCCAGATAGCACCGAAGTAGTCGAGCTGAATGGTGTCATTCCAGAACAGGGTGTCCGCGGACCCTTCCTGCTGCAGGTAGATGGTGTCCTGGAAGCACATCGGCGTCGAGAACGCAATATGCAATTCAGGGGAAGCCTGGCGGTCATAAATGGCATCCACATCGGCATAGGCGAAAGCACCGTAAGCGAAGGGCGTCCTGCTACCAGGGGTCATGTACTTGGTGATGTTCACCGGGTCTGTCTCGGCAATGGCGCCCAGCAGGTCGTTACTGGCGTCGTGAGCCTCGTACACAAAGATGTCGTGGTGCCATTGCGGGGCTTGGCCACCCTCACCACCGGAGAACATGTCCTGCTGATTGGTGGCGTCCTGCATGAACAGAACGGCAGCACCCTGACCGGTCTTCGCAGCAGCCGTCGTCATGGACAGCACGTTGCTGTTGTTGGTAAGCTGCACGTAGCTGCTGTTGTCATAAGCAGAGCCCGAGGTGCTGCTGGTGAACCAGACGGCATCCTCATTGTCTCCTTCGGAAGCATCGCCGCAAGCCATGTGGATCTTGTCATTGATGTCCAAGGAGATGTGCGGCCAGAGCTGATCTGAACCAGAGTGCATCAGCGAGCTGAAAGCCATGGTGCAACCGTCAAAGTCGGAGCAGAACCAGGAACCCAGCGCACTGTGCAAACCAACAACCGTCGTGTTGCCTTCCAGCGCGTTAACCGGAGTTGCACTGGTAACGGCACAGGTCGTGTAACCCGTCTTGGTGTTCAGCACGTTGGTGGCCGGACCCGTGATGGTGGTGCCGTCAACGCAGACCGCCATAACGCGGCGGTTGTTAGCTGTATCCGTACCGCCCATATAGGAAGCGTGCACAACGCCGTCTGAAGAAACAGCAACCATCTTACCGTGGGAGCCGTTGTGCTGATAATCGTACTGGCTGGTGCCGATTTCAACTGTCTCGTAATCGTAGTCAGCGGTACGGGCAGAAGCATTGACCTTGCTGGCTGCATTGGCAACCGGCTCACTGATCATCTTGCCCATCATGGCTGCCTTCGACGAAACCGGAGTCTGCGGATGTCCAATGGCAGGGGCCAAGGCAGCAGAAGCCACCGTAGCCAGGCCAACGGTCATCGAGACCAAAATGAGTGTCTTACGCATGGTTCACCTCAATCTGATTCTCTTGTATGGCGTTGAATGTTGTCTTCATATTGATTCGCGAGTACCTTACCCTTGCGACCTTCCAACTTGTCATCCGAAAGTTGAATCCACAAGCAGAGAGAGCGTCGAGCATTTTAAGCAAGCGTCGTGCCAGCCAAATCGAACGTGCGGTATTCCCTTTTCTGTCAAGACGCGCAAAAAGACCGCCCTGTTGTCCAGGCGAATGGGCTTGCGGTTAAAGATCCTAGATCATTGTTAAGAGGAGCTCATTCATTTGGAATGAGAAGTCAACAGCCACAAATCCTGCCCTGTGAACGCATACTCCTTCTCCCCGTGCTGCACCAACAGCTTACGTGGCCAGCGTCGACAGCGGATGTAGCTTTCGGCACAGCGATCGAGCACTTGCAATAGCTCTTGAGTTCCTGCCGAATCCTCCACGCGCAGTTCAGGTTCGAGCGGTGCGCCCTCCACACGCGTCTCCGGAATACGCCGTTCGCGCACGGCCTCGCGCAAAAGCTCGGCAGGAAGTCGCCCTGCTGCACTGGCGTAAATCGCCCCAGGATTCGGTCGCGGAAGTGTAGAGCCGGGAATCGTCGCGTAATACACTTCCGGATTGTACAGCCGCAGTCCGATATCCAACAGGCGGCGTACGGATTTGGGCTGTTCCTGCAAGGCCGCCAGTCGCGCCGCCACCGGATTCAGTTCGTGTGGACGTCCAACGAGGTGGACCAATCCGCCGCGCACCTCAGCGCGATGAACGTCGCCCTGGTCATCTTCAAGATCCAGCTGCGTATTGTCCGGCAGGCCGGCCACCGCAATCGGCCCACTGCCCTCCGGCAGCCACTGCAACCCACGATGTCGCAGCGCACCCGCCATCAGACGCGCCTGAAGCTGATCGTATCTCTCGCGTTGCGCGTCGAGCTGATCATCCAGTCGACGGTTATAGGCTGTGCTGCGATCACGACGCATGTTTTCGGTCTGCTCCACCAACCGCTCCAGACTTCGCTGCTGCGAAAGCGACCCGGGAATTCGATCGCTGGACAGCGCCCGGTTTAATCGATTCTTGAGCGCCATCGTGTCCAAGGGCTGAATCAGAAAGGCATCTACCGGCCCGGGGCCTTCCACCGGAGGCTCATCCAGGTCCTCAGGGTTCGGGTCGTGTATCACGGAAGGCTGTGCGTTTGGACGCCTCAATTCCAGTGTAGCACCAATGCTTTCGAGATTCTCGATGCGCTGGCGCAGGCCCTCAGGAAGCAGGTTCCAATCCTGCTGTGCTTCGTCGCGCACAGCGGCCAGCTGCAGAAGCAAAGGATCCAGCACTTCCGGCGGCGGCGACTGCACTTTGAGCAAATGGCGCATTTGGGGCTCTATGCGCGCCAGCTCCTGTTTGATGCGTTCCTGGTGACGTTGCAACTCTGGATCACGAGACGTACATCCCCGCGTCAGAATCATCCCGCTAACAAGACCAGCAAGCACAGCGGCTGCAATAAGCAACCACCACATGCGAAAGGCGGGTTTCTCTTTGGGTGTCTCTGTACTACGCGCGCTGCGCCAAGGCTGTTGAACTTCGCGGAATCCGCTTCCTTCTTCCAGCACGATCTCTGCGGCATCACGGCGCTGCGCCCCGGGGCCAGCACTACGCCTGCGTCGCCGCTGGACATGCACCTCTTCTCCCTCATCGTGCACATCGTCCCTTCGCCTGTCTTCCTGCGCTTCTCCCTCCGCGCCATCATCCGGCACATCTACACTTGCCAAGGGGTGACTTGTATCACCGGTGATACGATCCGCAGACAACCACTCGAGTCGCAAGCTCAGTCCCATACTCTCCAACTCGCGACGCAACGCAACGGCATCGCCGAGGGCGCGTTCGCGTACTACGAGAAAGGGAAGGCTGCGAAGACCAAAGCGAACCCGGGCCTTGTTCAGACCTGTAACTCTTGCCAGACGCTGTATCACACGAGGATCGTGAGTATCGTCAAGCAGGTACAGATTGTAAAGGCTGGCTCGCTTGTTTGCCATATCTGTTTCCGTTGCTTATCGGTCCATCACCGCATCGTGATACAGAAGGTTAATCCAGCTTGCCCAAAACGCCTTCTACGGTAGACAGCAGACTACCGTCACGCAACATCTCGCGAATCTCGTGATACTCAACCCTGAAATCGTGATCTACCTCGCTGGGGCGACCAAGCTTGTCTTCGAGGGAATCAAAGACGACGCCCGTTCCACGCCCGCTTGTTCCATTGCGGAAGCCCCTGGCATAACGGGCACACAGGATCTCAATTGCCAGTACCGTTCTAAGGTTTTCAAGAATCTCCAGCGCGTGGAGTGCGCTGTTGGCCCCCATGCTGACATGGTCTTCCTGGTTCGCACTGGTCGAAATAGAGTCCACCGAATCGGGATGCGCCAGCGTTTTGTTCTTGGAGACAATCGCCGCCGATGTGTACTGCACAATCATCAAACCGGAGTTGATGCCGCTGGCCGCTGCCAGAAAGGGAGGCAGGCCGTAGCTCTGCGCCGGGTCCAGCATTTTAGCTGTGCGCCGTTCGCTAATGGAGGCCAACTCCGACAACGCGATCTTGGCACAATCCAGTGCTTGAGCGATTGGCTCACCGTGAAAATTACCTGCCGAGATAACGCGCCCATCTTCGTGATACACAAGGGGATTGTCAGTTACGGAGTTAATCTCTCTCTCGCACACAGAGCGAACAAAAGCCAATGTGTCACGGCTTGCCCCGTGGACCTGTGGCGCACATCGGATGGAGTATGAATCCTGAACGCGACGATGATCGGGGTCTTGCGCATCAACCAACGTCGACCCTTCAATCAGGCGTCGGAGATTGGCTGCGGCCAGCGCCTGGCCGGGATGCGGTCGCACCTCGTGAACGCAGGCTTCAAAAGGCGAGCTCTTTCCCTGAAACACTTCCAGACACATCGCCAATGCGATGTCGGCTGCACGGGTCAACAGGCCAGCGTGATACAACAAATAGCTGGCACACGCCGACATGAACTGCGTGCCGTTATTCAGAGCCAAACCCTCTTTCGCTTTTAGCCGTAGCGGTTCAAGGCCTGCCTCGCGCAAAGCGTCAGCGGATTTCCATCGCTTCCCCCGCCACAGCACTATGCCTTCGCCAATAAGCGGAAGTGCCATGTGAGACAAGGGAGAAAGGTCACCGGATGCGCCCACACTTCCCAACCGGGGAATCTCGGGCAACATGTCCAGTTCGATCAGTTTCAGAATGCGCTCGATCAATTCCAGGCGGACTCCGCTACGGCCGTGAGACAACGACGCTGCGCGCAGTACTAACATGGAACGGACTATCTCCGGGGGCAGGTTCTCGCCTGTCGAAACGGCATGACTGATCAGCAAATTGTGCTGCAGCTGTTCCAGATCCTTCGCAGCAATGCTCACACTTTGCAGTGCGCCGAATCCGGTTGATATACCGTAGATGGCCTCTCCGGTCTGTACCGCCTGATCCACAAACGCTCGACTGGCCTGGATCTGTGCGCAAATCTCAGGTGCCAGCGTGACACAGCAATTGCCACGCGCCACCAGCGCTACGTCTTCAATCGTTATCGGGTTCAAACCCAGTTGCAGTTTGCTCATGGCTGTCGTTCTCCAAGCGGCACCTCTACCCTAAGGCGCTCACCTTTGCGATTAAGATTAAGCAACAGATGGTCACCGGCGCTGTGCCGGCGGATCAGATGCGTATAGTCATAGATGTTGGCAATGAGGACGCCATCAACGGCGACGATCAGGTCGCCCGCCTGCATCCCGGCAATCTCTGCGGGACTTCCAGCGATCACCTCTTTGATCAACAAGCCCTCCCGACTGTCTCCAGTAAATGAAGGCACAATACCGATGGCCACTCGGACACGGCCCCCTTCCATAACAGGAGCCCTTGATTCTGGTGACTCAAGAACGCCGTTGAACGCCTGCAACTTGTAACACAACTCCTCGACCGTGTCCGCCAGCAGACGGAGTCCATCGCGGTTGATCCGATCCGCAGTATCCGTAGGCTTGTTGTAGTCTTCGTGCGTTCCGGTAAACAAGTGCAACGCCGGGATACCGACGCTTGTGAAGCTAAGGTGATCACCACCCAGTTCCGGTGAAGTGCCGCTAACAACACGCAGCTGATAAGCCCTGGCCGCTTCATGAAGCAAAGAGTCCAAAGCACCTTGTGCAGCGCCGCCTGGCACGTAGAGCGTGTGCTGGCGCAGGCGTCCGACCATGTCAAAATTGAGCACTGTACGTATTTGCGGCAATCCATGTGATACAAGAGCGCGTGATCCAATCAGCCCCTGCTCTTCGGCATCGAAAGAGGCAAACAGAATCGGCAGCCTTGTGCTGGTGAACCTGGACGCAAGTTCTTGGAGCAGACACACGCCAGAGGCGTTGTCATCTGCCCCCGGAAGGACTTGGCCGTCCAGTGTGAGTCCCTCGTGATCGTGATGCGCAGTCAGGAGAATCCATCCTCGCTCGTCGGGAATCGCGTCCGGCACAGCCGCCAGCACATTGTGACCAGGAATCTCATCGATCAGTGGCGAACTCTTCAGACGGATCTCACGGTGCAGAACCGTGTTTTCCCGCTGGTGTGTACGACGTTCCTGTGATACAAGACGCTTCAGGCTAACCTCTCCCAGCAGACTGTCGACCAGCGCGGTTTCCACGATAAAGACCGGCAGACCACAATCCTCGAGAGATTCATCCAGCACATCATTCGGCAAGGGAACGGGTTTGAAGGGGTCCGGCACCAGCAAAAGCCCGACGGCGCCAGCCTCCCGGGCGTGCTCCACCCGAGAACGCAAACTTGGATTGCCGTCCTCGTTCAGTGCCTCGACAGGCGGGTCGCCACTGCAAATCAGCACCACAGCCCCGTGCGCGTTCAAACCAATCCAATCATCCCACGCGCAATCTGCCCCCAAACCAAAGCCGCCCCAGACCAACGGACCTTCGACCTCGGTTTCCTGGCTCGCGTCCAGCACCGTCCAGAACTGCGGAGGTGCATTTCGCCAGGGTTGATGAGATACGTCAAGCGCACGATACGACAAGGTTTCACTGCCGTGACCCGTGCAATGGCGAAAGGTAAAGTGGTGATACATATCGAAGCGTCCAGGCCAAGGGGAAAGTCCCTGATCGCAAAAGCCCTGTACAACCAGTGCCGCAGCGGTTTCTCCTTCGGGTGTTCCTGCTAATCTGCCCCGCAAGGCCGGGTTGGCGAGGTCGTTCAGACAATCCGCCCGTGCACATGCTACCAGCAGCAAACCCGCTATTATGGCCCACAAGCATTGCCTCATGGTTGCACCTCCCCGCGGCGAACGGCCGCCCCATGAACGGTTCCAGATGTATCGAAATTAGCCACATACCAAGCATCAATCAGCATTTGACTCTTCAACTCCTGGGCCAGCGAGTCTGCCGGTGCACGGTCGCGAAACGCGCCCAATCGTACTCGATACCAGGAGGAGTTCGGGCGCGGACCCAAGACATAGCTCCAATAGCCGTGAATCCGCAGACTGTCAGCCAGGGCTGTGGCCTGCACCGCATCACGTGAAGCCATCACCTGCACTGTATAACGCAGCAGTGTATCACCGGGCTGAGGCGCAAAGACCAAGCCCGACCCTGTTCCATGCCCCTCCGGTATCGAAGCAGAACCGTGGAAGCGGAGAACAAGAAAACCGATGGCAATTGCCGCAAGTGTGACCGCGGTTCGTTTTGGCGTGGCCAGGTGATACACAGCAATCAGGCCCGAATGCAGATTGCGCACCATGCGCAGCACCAGCCCTTGTCCGCCAGTAAGCACACGGCGCTGAATCCGTGATACAATTGATGGCGCAAGAGCACTTTCGCCTAGCAGCGGCTCGCGCAAGTCACCCGGCACCTGTTTTACGCCTAGCCGTCGAGCATTAAGTAAGGCGACGAGGATCAGCCGTGCAGAACTCATCCGGGACACCTGCGGTGACCGGGCACAAGCGAAAAGCAGGGGCAGTAAAAAACGACCCTCTCGCTGCACAGGATTCTCGGCCCAAAGCTCTAGCAAATCGTCCACAACGGGGTCCAACTCATAGCCCTCAGCCTCGACCCGGTTCCACAAGCGCAGTCGCTGTGTCACAGGTAGGTCGCTCTTCGAGAGTAGCCGAGCTCCGGCAAGCAGGTCTTCGCGAGCGGGTGAAATGCGGTGATCGGTTAGCAGATCCAACAGAACCCTTTGCGCAGTCGAATCCAAGGCACGAAGCGGCTTGCGCAGTAGACCTTGACGCACTAGAAGGCGCTTGGCGTAATACGCTTGCTCTCCCAGAGCTACACGATGAGCCCGAGACCAGAGCAATTGAGACAACAGTTCTGCAGGATTGCTGCGGTCTGCCTCTTCCCAGCGCACCTGAGCAATACGACGAATTCGCCCACGACGCATCACCGAAACCAAGAACACAGGAAGCAGTGCCAGCGGAAGAATCCAGAAAAGTGAGCTCGGTCCGACGTTGAGCTCCGCGCCTGCAAGATGCGCAATCAGCGTAGTGGCAAAGAGTACAAGCCAGCAGGTCACGGCGTACCCCAGGAGTAGATACGCGGTAAACTGAGCGCGCATGGAAAGCAGCGCTAACCGATGTGATACAGAGCGAATCAATAGTCTATCAGACGCAGCGCCAGCCGCGCCCCCTCCGGGTCTTCCGCTCCGGTCAGCAGATTCACCTTTCGAAACTCTACACCATCGGGTACGCGAAACACCTGTTCGTCGTAATACAAACGCTCCAGCTCCGGCAACAGCCCTTTGAATATCCGTAGCGCACCACCGCCGCCGGTGACGCCCTGACGAGCGTTGTAGCGCATGGGTGCGTTGTCTTCGTATCCCATCCAGGAAACAGATACCAGATGAGGCATTACCGAGCAGAACCAGCTATCTCGATAATCATTAGTCGTGCCGGTTTTTCCTCCCAGCTCGCCTGGATACTGCTCCGATAGTAGGCCTTGGCCCGTTCCATATTTCACTGCGCCGCAGAGCATATCGACAGTGAGATAGCACTCGACCGGATCCAAGGCCTGTCGCTGCTCTGCTCGTCGGCGCATCAGACGTCTGCCGTGAGCATCCTCCACGTGTCGCAGCAAATGCGGCTCGCTGTAAACACCCTGATTCACAAGCGCACTGTAGAGCCCAAGCAATTCCAGCGGACGAACGACCGAGCTCCCTAAAGCCAGTGAGGGAACGGCATCCAGAGGGCTGGAAATGCCTGCCGCCTGAGCGTTTGATACCATGGCAGCGGCGCCCACCTGTAACACGACTTGTGCGGCAACAGTGTTGAGGCTTTGCATGATGCCATATGCAAAGGTCAGGGATCCGGTTTCGCGGTTATCCCAGTTGCGCGGCGTCCAATACTGGCCGTAGCCGATGTCGTAGCTACGAACGCTGTCCACGACCTGATCAAGCGGTGACCACCCCTCCCGTAGTGCCGTGTAATACAACACGGGCTTGAAGGAGCTGCCCGGCTGTCGACGCGCCTGTGTCACAAGATTGAAGGAAGACCTTGAGTAATCACGGCCCCCCACCAGCGCAAGGATTTCTCCCGTGGAAGGATCACCCGCCAGAAAGGCCCCCTGCAGATAGTCGTCGCCAGGCAATCGTTCATCCAGCTCACTGCAGCGCTTACGAACTTCGTGCTGCGCTAGATCCTGCAGACGGGCATCGATGGTTGTATGTATCACAAGGCCGGCATAAGGAATGGCCTGTGGATCGATATCACCGAATGCCGAGTAGGTCTCCAGTTCGTTAAGAACCGCATCACGCAAGTGCCCGTACTGACCACCACGAGCAGGAATGACGCGCACTTCGCCGGAACTCGCTTGCAGTGCACTCGCCTCATCCACCAACCCCAACTGCCGCATGCGACCAATCACCCAGTCACGCCGCTGTCGACACCGCTCAGGGTGGATCCGCGGATGCAAACGCCCAGGGGCATTCAAAACGGCAACCAGTGTAGCCGCCTCCGCCAAATCCAGCCCGGCCGCAGACTTGCCGAATACTCGCGCGCCGCGCTTTCAATTCCCAGACACCCCGAGCCGAAATTGACCGTGTTACAATATGCCTGCAGAATATCCTGCTTGTCGTAGCTCGCCTCAAATTGCGCCGCCAGCAGCATCTCGCGCAGCTTGCGATCTACATGCTTCTCGAAGGTGAGAAACATGTTCTTGACCAGCTGCTGAGTAATGGTTGAACCGCCCGTACGTCGACGCCCTAGCAGAGGTTCGATTAGCAAGCGCAGAAGCGAGCGTTTGTCCACACCATGATGATGGAAGAAATCCGTGTCTTCGGCAGCGAGCAGCGCGTCAATGAAAAGGGGTGACACCTGTTCATATTCAACCGGGATTGTCGTTCCGATGCGGGCAAGTGTAACACCGAAGCGATCAAGGATTTCCGTTTGGCGTGGTGGTTCCAACTCGCTTAGCGAATCAGGCAACTGCGGCAAATCGTGTAACACGGAAAGCGTGTAAATCATTACCGCCAGCAAGGCAACACCGGCTGTGGCAAGCGCCAGAGCGAGAATCAACCGCAAGAATTGTCTCATGGACGACTCCACGGCCAGATACGCCGAAGACCCTGTCGTGCGGGCAAGTTGTACCCTTCATGATCGACACTGTCGTGGTCGGCAATGAAGCGCTTCAAGCTCCAGTCATCCTCGTGATGCAACTCCACATAGATGGTCCCTTGCGCGTTCTGTAGCACGCGTGAAATCTGATTGTAGGGATCCAAGGCAAGCCGCGTCAGTGCGGCCCGGCAGTCCGGCAATGTGTCCGGTGATGCAACCCAGCGATCGAAACTCAACTCAACAACGACACCGCTCAGATCAAAGGGGCCTTCGCCTTGAGCGATGGCCGTTAAGCCCAACTCCAGGTCGAGTTGATCGATAAGTGGAAACTCAAAACGGGCTAGCCGTGCGCCATCGCCATCGAAGATCAGCAGCTCTGTCGACCCGTTCGCGCCGGAGTTCTGATTGAACTGGGCGCGATTTAATCCATTGGAATACACAAGCCGCAACAAGGAATCCGGTGATACGAGAGTGGCACTCTGTTTCTGCGGCAGGGCCGAGTAGAATTCCAGCAGCTCTCGCCTTGTCAAACCGAGCTCGCCATAGCGCTCGAGGTGATCTCGTAACGCACCCAGACTGACTATTGCACCCGATTCGTGACGACGCCGCTCCACCGTTTGACTTAGCTCCTCGGCTGCTTGTCGGCTTTCGTTGGCAAGATTGCGGCGCTCGTGGGCACGTCCAAGTGTATCACGACTTCCGTTCTCAAGCCGCAGCCAGCTGCCAAGCAACCACTCAGGAAACGGTGATACGACTGTAATCAAAAGCAGCACCAGTAGCAGCACTTGCTTTGCCGTATCCCGCCAGAAGCCTGGCTCCGAAAGTTTGCCAGCTCCGTGCTCCATCAGGCCATCCGCTTGCGCTTGATCAGATACTCCAGCAGCACTCGATCGATATCTCGCGACGTATCCACACCGATGTAGTCTATGGATTCGGCTCGACAGCGCTGTTTCATGCGTGTTACAAACGCCTGCGTTCTGCGATTAACGGCTTCGGCGACCAGGCGTGGATCGGCGCTTATTGTCTCACCGCTCTCCATGTCACGAAAACGGCCACCACTGAGCCGCGAAAAATCCAGTTCGGCCGGGTCCATCAGGTGAAAGACCAAGACCTCGTGCCCTGTGTGACGAAAATGCTTCAGACCCTGCAGTACCTGCTCTTCATCGTCCAGCAGGTCACTGATAAGAATCACCAGACCGCGCTTCTTGAGTCCATCCGCCATGTGATGCAAGGTCTGCGCCATCGCAGTTGTGCCCGAAGGTTGCGCTTGTTCCAATGCCGAGTAAAGCGTGTTCAGGTAACCGCGGACGGCACGTGGCGGCATCTTCAATCGCATTTTATCGTCAAACAGCACCAGGCCAGCCGCGTCCTGTTGGCGAATCATCAGATACATCAGCGACGCTGCGAGCAGGCATCCCCAACGGAACTTGCTGATCGATCCGGATCCGTAATCCATGGAGGCGCTTGAATCAAGCAGCACCCACGCTTTAAGATTGGTCTCTTCTTCGTATTGCTTAACGTGATAACGACCCGTGCGCGCCCACAGTCGCCAATCGATATGACGCACATCATCTCCCTGCTGATAGGGCCGATGCTCTGAGAACTCCACCGAAAAACCGTGATACGGCGAGCGGTGCAAGCCCGCAATAAAGCCCTCTACCAGGTAGCGGGCCACCAGGTCCAGTGTGCGAAAGCGTCCCAGCATCTCCGGCGTCAGCAGGGTCGACATCAAGCCTCCAGCAAGCGGCGTATCACATCATCACTGCGAATACCCTCGGCTTCGGCAGCAAATGAGGTCAGCACGCGGTGGCGCAAAACGGGTAAGGCGACCGACCGCAAGTCTTCTTCATCCGGCGTGGGACGTCCATTCAGCAGAGCGCGACACTTGGCCCCCAACACCAAATACTGGCTGGCTCGTGGACCTGCGCCCCAGTTCACCTGTTCGCGCACAAAGTCCGGAGCATTTGTATCACCAGGACGAGTCTTTGCGGCCAATGTCACCGCTTGCTCGATGATGTTGTCTGCAACAGGCGTCCGTAATACAAGCTGTTGCAGATCGAGAATTTCCTTTGCACCCAGAATACGTTTCGGTGATACACGCGTTGCGCCCGTTGTGTTACGCACAATACGCACTTCCTCTTCCCAGCTTGGATACTCCACCTTGAGCATGAACATGAAGCGATCGAGCTGCGCCTCGGGCAAGGGATAGGTGCCTTCCTGCTCAATGGGATTCTGCGTGGCCAGGACAAAGAAGGGGTCGGGCAGCTTGTGCGTTGTGCCCGCAACGGTCACTTCGTGCTCCTGCATCGCCTGCAAGAGAGCGGCCTGGGTTTTGGGCGGTGTGCGGTTGATCTCGTCGGCCAACACGATGTTGGCAAAGACCGGTCCGCGGTAGAAGCGAAAGGCCTTGCCACCACCGTCCTCCTCAATCAGCTCTGTTCCTGTGATATCGCTGGGCATCAAATCAGGTGTGAACTGAATGCGATTGAAGTCGAGGTCCAGAACACCGGCCAGAGTGCTGATCATCAGCGTTTTGGCCAGACCCGGAACGCCCACCAGCAGACAATGACCGCGGCAAAGCATGGCAATTAACAGCTGCTCAAGAACCAGATCCTGACCAACAATCACCTGCGCCATTTCTTCACGAATACGCTGATAGGCGTCCTGCAGATTGCGCACAGCGTCCATGCCCTCAGAATACTTAGTCACCTTGTTGCTCCTCTTTGGACGCTTTTCCGGCACGCCCGTACTGCTTCAGCCATGCGCCCAGGTACCCAAGCAGTTCGTCCCGTCCATGCCGTGATTTGGTCGAGCTGGCCAGAATCTGTAACACAGAATAGGGCTTCAACTGACGCCGCAACGAGAGCAATGTATGCCCCAGTGCCGCCTTGCTCAGCTTGTCACACTTGGTCAGCACAATCACAACAGGAACCATGTTGTAACACAGCCACTCGATGCTCTGCAGATCCATGCGTGTTACACCGTGTCGCGCATCCAAGAGCTGGACAACCAATCGCGTTCGCGGCGTCAGCAAATACTCTTCAATCATCTTTGACCAGTCGCGGCGCATCTCCTGACTGGTTCTGGCAAAGCCGTAGCCTGGCAGGTCGACGAAGTAGATGTCTTCGTTAACCGTGAAATAGTTCACCAAGCGTGTTTTACCAGGTTTGCCCGAGACCTTCGCCAACGCTTTGCGTCCAAGTAAAAGATTGATCAGGCTCGACTTACCGACGTTGGAACGCCCCACAAACGCAATTTCCGGCTTCGCCGGCGGCAACCGGCGCGGATCTTGAACGCTGGTGAGAAAATCGGACGTCTTGATACTCAGGTTCAACTTCGACCTCCTACTGCCGACGACAGCTTCGCCGACCAAGCTATAAAGGTATCACCCTGTCATGGTGATACCAACTAGCACCATGTTGGTACGGAAAGCGCGCTGCGCACATTTGCCGCCGGATTCAATTGAAGGAGAGTAGCTCTTTGTGTGTTACGCGGTTTCCACTTGTCGGCCCTGAACGCGATTGCGCAAGACCTCCAGCGCCTCCTGCCAGCGCTGTTCGTCGTCGTAATCAAACTCCGTCGGCAGGTTCTCCAGGCGACGAAGCTCGCGACTCAGCCACGCTTGCAGGTCTCCTCCACCCAGATCCGCACCCGTGAATCGCAGCCACTGTTCATCAGCGCCGCGGTCACCGGCGAGGGTTTCTGCCCATAGACAAAGAGTCGAATGCAGGCAATCGCGGTCCGGTGGTGTCACACTCAGCCGCGGAAGACGCATTTGCTGATAGCGGCCATAATAAGACAGGCCCGCCAACCCGGAAAGGCAAAGCGCCTGCAAGGCCATTTCGGCAGAACGATCACGCAGCTCCCGGTAGACCTGCTGAAAGGAAGCCTGCCAGGTGGCGACCAGGAAACCCCAATTCTTGTAGAGGTACGGTTCGAGACGACGATAGACGAGAACGGCTGTAGTACGGTCATCTTCTGCCAATGCCAAATCGCCAAGCGTAATCAGGAAGCGAACCAGGTCCTCTTCCAGCGCCACCAGCGATTCTACATGCACTCGGTACTCGCGGGCGGGTGTTCCCGTAGAATAGTGCCCTTGCAGCATTCGCGAACAGTAGTCCACGCGAACCTGTGCGTGCATCATCTCGAGCTCGGTCGCTCCGACCTTGCGCAGCGACTCCACATTGTGCCTGCAGCTGATTCTCGCCTGCTCGTAGTCACCGCCGCAAGTCGCCAGCAGAAAGAAAGCATCCGCCTGCGCCTGTGTGCGTCGACGGATCTGCCGGGCGTGCAAATCGTTCTTAAGATGAATGTGCCCGGAACGTTCCGCCGCCCGAGCCGCTGCGTCCACCAGACAGTAGCGATATCCCGCTTCGGCCGTGGCCAGCAACAAATCCAGAATGAAGCCATCGACCTCCTGTGTGCACACGTTCTCCAGATAGCGTGCCAAGGTCTCCGCCGCCTTGCCGTAGCGCTTCAGACGGTGCTGTGTTTCTACCAGCGTATTTACTTCGATCAAAAGCCTGCGTGTATCACCGCTGTCGCTGTACTCGTTGATGTTGGCTTCCAGCGGCACCAGGGCATCACGCACACGGCCCATGGCCAGATACCAGCGGCTCTGACGCGCGCGAAACCGATTGAGTGGTTCGCCAATGGCTTGATCGACAAACCAGTTTTCCAGCAGATCCTGATGACGACTCAAGGCTGGAAGAATCTGGCCACTCTGCGCGTGCCACAGCATCATTTGTAACACAAGCCCGCGCATGGAAGGCGCGAGAACGCTTTCGTTTTTGCGAATGTACTCCGCCAACTCGTCGATCATTCGCGCACTGCTGCGCTCCTGTGACATTTGAATCAGCAGATTGCAGGCAATAATCTGCTGACGCAGCTCCTCGTCCTTCGGCACGTCGATGCCCTTGAGGATGGTGCGCGCACGCTCGTTCTCGTGCATTGAAATGTGATGCAAGGCTTTCAGTAATCGCAGTAAAGACATGTGTTGAGATCGCCCGTCGGCTTCAGCTAGCTGCTCATCCAGCCACGAGGGATACTCGGCAAGGCGCCCGGTGAGACGCCAAAGACGTGGAATGTGATCCATCAATTCACGCAGGTCCGATTCCGCCAGTTGCGACAGCGGTGCGTAACAAAGCCAGTGAAAGGCCTTGCGAAAATCCCACTGCCCAAAGGCGGTCTCGATGAGGGTACGACGGCAGCGCGAATGCCATTCCCGTTTCTTTGTACGTAGCAGAACCTGCTCGGCGATGCGCTGGCGCAAGTAGGCGGTGTGTGGAATGCGCTCCAATCGGTCAAGCGCGGCGATCAATGCCGCACCATTACCCAACTCTCGCCAGCAGTGCCGTGTGACAAGAGAACCGCTGACGAACTGGCACCACAAGCGAAAGCTCTCTTCTTCTTCGGTGCTGAAGTGTTGAATCAGCTTTGCTGCAACCTCACCAAGCTCCTTCTCCGATTGTATCACGCTGGTCAACAGTTTTCCACCCGCGCCAAGTGTATCGAGCATGCGGTCGCCCGCATAAGGACGCATGCTGAGAAAGCCATCGGTTTCCAGCCGCTTGAGCAGCTGTTCCATTCGCTCACGATTGATGCCCGGATAACCGAGAACCGGCTTCAGCAACACGGGGCCGTGATTCAAAGAGAACCATGCAGACAACAAGCGATACTCACGTCCCACTGAAGACCCGGCCAGGCCGGAGATCGAAATCAGCGGCGGTTCATCCTCCAACTCTTCGGGCATCTCCATGCGTGTTCGCCAGTTCTCGTTCTGTGTGAGCCCGTCTTCCCAATCCTTCCGGCAGGCAAACGCCTGTGGTTGCAGAAGACTCACTACCATGCGAAAACCGGACAGGTCGCGTGCCGCGAGCTGCATGACTTCGTGTAACACGTTGACGCTGAAGATGTCGATGTACTCAAAACGCTCCAGAATCAGCAGCAGAGGTCGAATTATCGGATTGCCCAACACCTGGACCATTGCTTGCAGCATCTGTGCGCGACGATAGTAGATGTCGTAGCGCCTGGTAGACAGCGGCGGACGAATGTGGCAGTAGCTCGAATAAGAGCAGAGTTCGCGCATGGCGATCTCGTAGCCCGGTTCGTTGGGCATTTCGGGGTGCAATTCCAGAATGCGGTCGAGCAGGCGTCCCATGATGCCGTGATCGTGACTACGCCAGGGATTTCGATAGGCACCGCAATCCAGGCGTATTACGGTGTGGGTCGCTTCCGCATCTTTCTCCACGTGGTCGAGTAGCTTCATATGCGGCTGACGCGAACCGCCATACAATTCTACCAGGCGTACGTGGGGGGCAATCTTCGAGGTGTCGTTCTGCATTCCCGCTTTCCATCATTCGTCATATCGATACAATTGTATCAACCATAACGATATCGGCAATAAGCAGGCGGCATGAAGCCACAAAGAAAAATCCGCAGGCAATTCTGGTGAATAACCTGCGGATTATCGTAGTCGTGAAGCGAATCACGCGAGAATCAGACTGCGTCCGGTCATTTCTGCAGGCTGCTGCAGTCCCAGCAAGTGAAGCAGTGTTGGAGCAATGTCGCTTAGTCGTCCGTCCTTGCGCAACTCGTAGTGCTTGCCATCGGCCGTTACAATGGCCAGCGGAACGGGGTTCAGCGTGTGCTGAGTGTGAGGTTGATTGTGCGCACTGTCCCACATTTCGTCGGCGTTGCCGTGGTCGGCAGTAATGACGACGGTTCCGCCCTTGGCCGTGAAAGCCGTCACAAGCTCACCCACAAAGCGATCAACGGTTTCCACCGCCTGCACGGCGGCCGCCTCAACACCCGTGTGTCCCACCATGTCGCCGTTGGCAAAGTTGAGCACAATCACGTCGTATAAGTCCCGCTCAATAGCCTCGTGCAACTTGGTTGCCACAATGGGCGCGCTCATTTCAGGCTGCAAATCGTAGGTCGCCACCTTGGGAGATGGCACCATGATGCGCTCTTCACCCGCGTACTGCTCTTCGCGACCGCCGTTGAAGAAATACGTCACGTGGGCATACTTCTCGGTCTCGGCAATACGCAGCTGCGTCATACCAGCACGCGAGACGATTTCGCCGAAGAGCCCGGTCAGCTCTTCGTCATCAAAAAGCACTTCGTAGGGGAAGGCCTTCTGGTAGCGCGTCATGGTGACAAAGGTGAGTTCCGGACGGCTGGCGCGTTCAAAACCGTCGAAATCGGCCTGATTCAGCGCCATCGCAATTTCGCGCATGCGGTCGGCGCGGAAATTGAGCGCCAACACAGCGTCGCCACTCTGCAGGTAGCGAGCGCCCTGGCCATTGTCCACCAGCAACGGCTTCAGGAATTCATCGGTCTCGCCACGATTATAGGCAGCCTGTACGGCGGCAAGCGGATCGCCGGTTAGTGTACCTTTGCCCTGTGTCAGGCAATCGTAGGCAAGCTGAACGCGCTCCCAGCGTTTGTCGCGGTCCATGCAGTAATAACGCCCAACAATGCTGGCCAGCTGTCCAAGCCCCACTTTGGCAAAGTGTTCGCGCACCTGGCGCAAATAACCAAGTCCCGAATTGGGCGGTGTATCACGACCGTCGGTGATGGCGTGATAGTAGACCTGCTTCAGCCCCAGCTCCTTCAGAATGGGAATCAGCTTGAGCATGTGACGCAAGTCCGAGTGGACTCCGGCATCGCTCGCCAAGCCCATCAGGTGCAGCGCTCCCCCCGTTGCCTTGAGCCGCTCCACTAGCTTGAGCAACACCGGGTTTCTGGCAATCTCGCCGCTTTCAAAGGCGGTATCAATGCGCACCAGATCCTGCATCACCACACGACCGGCGCCGATGTTGACATGGCCGACCTCACTGTTGCCCATGACGCCGTCGGGCAAACCAACCGCGCGACCGTGGGCGACCAGGGTGGTAAAGGAACCGGTACTGAAGTAGTGATCCAGATTGGGCTTCTTGGCAATGGCGAGCGCGTTGTGCTCTTTGGACTCCCGAATGCCCATTCCATCCATGATGATCAACAGGGCTTTGTTCCGTGACATAAGGTCCCCTTTCGTGCGGAGGCCGATTCCGCTTGGTTCATGGCGCGGCCAAAGGATCGAACATACCACATCGCAGGCGTGGGTGTTCCGCAAAACAAAAAAGCCCCGCTCATAACGAACGGGGCTTTACGGTCCGGACGAGACTCGAACTCGCAACTTCCAGCGTGACAGGCTGGCGCTCTAACCAATTGAACTACCGGACCTATGCCAGTCGCCATGGGCGATACTGGATTCGAACCAGTGACCCCCTGCGTGTAAAACAGGTGCTCTGGACCAGCTGAGCTAATCGCCCTTACTTTTCCACAGCAGCGCCGCAGGCAGCACCACCAAATAGGCGGCACACAGAGCCAGCGGGGCCAGGGTCAGCGACAGCGCGCCATCCCAGGGCGCTACCGCCGAAAGAACAAAGCCGATGACCAGAAGCAGACAGCCGATGCCGAACAGCCAATAGTTGATCGCTCGAAAGGGCAGCTTGTCATTCATTGGTCATCCTCAAAAATCAAGACGCACAATGTGCATTTCTGTAAGCTTCGAGTCAAGGCTCAAAGAAAAAAAGGGGCAGAAATTCTCTGCCCCTCGCAATCGGACTTACTTCGTCACGGTGACGGTACGGCTGTAAACCGTAACGTAGCCTGTGAAGATGTTCAGGATGATGTCCGTGGCACTCTGCTCGGTCTTGATGACATAGTCATCAGCGTTGGCCAGGGCAGCGGTATCAACGGTGTTCAGCGGCACCAGGCCCCACAGGGCGTACCACTGGCGAACCTGGATGGTCTCACCGGTCTTGGCGCCATCACCAATAACGTGGGTGTGAACGCTGCAACCAACCATGATCACGGTCAGCAGAGTTGCCAGCAGAATACGGGCAGTTTTCTTCATGTTTTACTCCCTTTAGTGAGAAAGATGAATGGAGCCTATTGAGGCCTCCAGAAACTCCAGATTCGTTTCATACCCTTGCATGGGTACCAGATAGTCGAACAGCAAGTGGTCGTCCAGAAGCAAGCGGAACTGGACTCGCTGTGCCTGCTGCACAAGATACTGACGACAATGGAAATCACTCAACAGAAACTCCGCGCGTTGGGCGTTTTCGGGAAGACCTGCCTCCAGGAGCAGATGCGCCTTCTCGGTAATGCCCTCTGCGCGATCAAGCGAGCTAACCACGAGCATGCTGCTCATGGTTGAATCGGTGAAAGCCGCAACGACCTGCTGAACAAGTGCCTGATCCGTTGGCATGGAAGCCTGCATACCCGCCAGCAACTCGCCCGGCAGCGGATTCCAACCAAGTGGCGGATGATACTCCAGGCTGTCGCCCAGCACCTGTCCAACACCTAGCATTTCCGGTGCCGAATCAAAGGCCATGCGTTCCAACGACTGATTTCCCGCCTTGCTGCTGTCTGTACAAGCCACGCACAATACACACGCGGCCAGAAGTATGGCTCCAATTCTCATTACCTCTCCCGCCGTGATACACGGCTCTAGAAATCGAGCAAATCCAGTTCACGCCCCAGCTCGCGAGCCGAAGGCGTCAAGACCATGCCCGGAGTAATTTTGATCCGCAGCCCTTGCTCGCGGGCGCGACGAATATCCTTTTCACCCACCAGGCGGCCCACCTGCAAATACTCGGGCGCACGTACGCCAACAGCGGCGGGCGGTCCAAGCAGCTGAGCCATCATGCCGGAACGCACACCAGCAGCCGCGGCATCATCCTGGTCCAGGTGCAATTCAAAATCATAGTCGGGCGTGACACACACCTCAACTCCACCGAGAATTGTATCACGAACCGCCTCGCGCTGCTCCATGCGTCGCTCAGAACGCAACAAGCACAGCACAGAGTCCTGCTGCACCAACCCCAGGCGCCTTGCGTTTTCAGGTGACACACAGATCTTGCGCATTGCCGTGATCAATCCCTGCGACAGGGAAAGGTGCCCATGGGGTCCAATCAGCGTTACGGCAGGTGTTCCTTGAATATCGCCCCCTTCGCGGACCGGAGGAACCTCGCCAAGCGCCCCAGCCAGGCTGCGCGGACACTCGACCCAGGCGTCGCGTCCAAACGGTCCCATGACGGGCACTTGCTCCAGGCGTCCCAACGCGGTAGCGACGGTAATACGCTGACGTGATACAAATCCATCTGCGCGTCCAAGCGGGCTCTCAAACTCGAGATAACGTTCCTCACCAAACAGGCGCTGAAACAGCGGTTTGGTCAGAAAAACGCGGGGACCGAAGACTTGAATGCGCGGATCTAGTGACACAAGCGCCCCTACCTGGAAAACTCGCGAACGATGCGCTCGATGTCGTTGTCGTTGATTCCGCTTTTGCCATAGCTACGGCCAGCGACAGGTTTCTCGGCGGCATCGGCCACCTCACCCTCGGGCCGGTAATGGTAGCTGTCGTTGTAGCGGTACTTCGCTTTGTCACTAGACGTTGTGGGACGAAGCGGCAGCGTTTCGTAGGCGATACGACGGATGTTCACCAGATGTAGCGTGTCTACGTTGTCGCTGGTAGAAGAGCCACCGATCGTACCCGGTCCCAACGTCATCGAAGGCGCCAGTCCGGTAGAATAACCGATGGCACCATGGGTCGAGGAAGTGTTCACCAGAATGCGACTGGCTGGCTTCTGCAGACCGAACTCCAGCACAATGTCCGGGTTCTGGCAGTGAATGGAGAAGCTGTGGCCCAGGCCGCCGTATTCCAACAGAGCGATCGCCTTCTTGCAGCCCTCTTTCCAACCTTCGACAACATAGAAGCCCAGCACAGGGCTCAGCTTTTCGCAAGAAAGAGGCTCTTCGAGCCCGACCTTCTCCAGCATCACGACCAGTGCCCGGGTACCATTGGGCACGCGGAATCCTGCCAATTCGGCGATCTTCTGCGGCGATTGCCCTACGATGGACGGTTTGACGTGGCCGTCGGCGCCGACCATAACGCGCTCCAGTGCACGCTTCTCCTCGCTGGTGGCGAAATAGGCCCCGTTGCGACGCATCTCTTCCATCAGCTTGCCCGAGACGGGGCGGTCGGCCAGCGCGGCCTGCTCGGAAGCACAAATGACGCCGTGGTCAAAAGACTTACCGGCGATAATATCCGCAGCCGCCTTGGCCACATCTGCAGTGCGATCAACATAAGCTGGCACGTTGCCCGGACCGACGCCGTACGCGGGCTTGCCAGCGGAATAGGCTGCACGCACCATCGCGCTACCGCCGGTAGCCAGAATCACACTGGTGAGCTCGTTATGCATCAGCTCATGGGTGCCTTCCATGGTCGGCAAACTCATGGCCTGCACCAGATTGCGAGGCCCGCCAACGGAGGCAGCCGCCTCGTTGAGAATGCGTGCCGACTCCATGATGCAACCCAGTGCTCGTGGATGCGGACTCAGCACAATCGCGTTGCGCGCCTTGATGGCAATGAGCGAGTTGTGAATGGCGGTGGAGGTTGGATTGGTGCAAGGAATCAGCGCGGCGACGACGCCCATGGGCACGGCGATCTCCATCACTCGTGTCTGCTCGTTATGACGTATCACGCCACAAGTGCGAATGCTCTTAAGGTGCTCCTGGACCATCTTCGAGGCGAAGGTGTTCTTGATCACCTTGTCGTCAATGATGCCGAAGCCGGTTTCCTCGTGGGCCATGCGGGCCAGGCGCTTGGCGTGGTTCTGCGCCGCCTGAGCCATTGCGGACACGATGCGGTCCACCTGGTCCTGCGTGAAATCCTTGAATTGGTCAGCGGCGGCCCGCGCCTTGCGCAGCAGGTCCCGTACTTCCTGGATGGAGGCGAGGTCCTTGTCCATCGAAGCCCCTGTTTTGGCTTGGATCCCTTGCGAAAACGGTTCAAATTAAGAGTTGCTCGATGAAGATCCGAGAAGAGCCCGGATATGACATTAGCCGCGCGTGACACAGGCGCGCTGTCGGCACAACAGCAGGTGACACATGACACCGTCTCCACGTCCGCGAGCATTGATAACGGGAGCCGCCGTTAGGGTGGGTGCCGAACTCGCTACGCATCTTGCCAGCCAGGGCTGGAATCTTTGCCTCCACTATCATGACTCTGCTGAGGCGGCCAGGGAACTGGCGTTGCGCCTTCACAGAGAATACGGCAGCGAGATACAATTGCTCAAGGCCGACCTGTGCGACCCGGGCCAGCGGGACCGCATGGGGCAGGAGCTGTTACAAGCGCTGGATTCCCGCGATGAGGCCCTGGACCTGGTTATCCACAACGCTTCGCTGTTTCCGCGAACCCGGCTTGGACAGCTGAGCGACGACGATTTCGACAGCCTGATGGCTCTGCACGTAAAGGCACCCCTGTTTCTTACACGGCAACTTGCGCCTGCGCTACGCCGCAGTGGAAGCGGTCTCGTGATACACATGCTCGACTCCGGTGCAACACGGCTCTGGCCAGCCTTCCTCGGATATTGTTTATCGAAAGAATGCCTGCGTCTGGCCACGTTGGCTCTTGCACGCCAGTTTGCCCCGCATGTGCGCGTTTGCGGAATCGCCCCCGGTTTTGTGCTACCGCCGGACGCCGACCCGGAAGCCTATGAGCACGCGCGCCAGGGCATGCTGCTCGAGAAGGAGGGCAGCCCAAGATCCGTCACCCACGCGCTGGCGTACTTGCTGCAGAATGACTTTGTCACAGGCGAGATCCTGACGGTGGATGGCGGGTATAGCGTGTCTTGAAAAACTCCGCGGTCACAACAATTAGATCTTGACACAATTGCTAGCATGAAACATTTTAGAGCGGTTCAAGAAAAGAGGTTGCTCATGCCGCTCTATATCTACCGCTGCAACTCGTGCGGTCACGCATTTGAGAAACTGCTACCTGTTTCCCGTCGCGACGACGAGCAGACGTGCCCCGTCTGCGAAGAATCAGATGTGAAACGTGATACATCCAGCTTTAGCGCGGCTGTGACTCGCGCAGGAAGCTGTAGCGGTGGCTCTTTTGGCTTTACATGAGGATGATCTCTTCCGCGGGCTGCGGAGAATCCGATCCTTGCTTCATCCTACGTCAACGGGCTTTTTCCTACGCTGACCAGTAGTTCGTGCATGGCCGTCAACAGCGAATACTGGGTGTAGGGCTTGTCCAGAAGGCGGCCGGGTACTTTAACCAGGAACTCGCGCTTCAGCAGGTCCTGGTTGTAGCCGCTGCAAAACAGCACAGGAATCTTGTCGTTCTCGCTGCGAATCGCGTCGTAGGCGTCGCGTCCATTGCACACGGGCATTACTACATCGAAAACCAACAGATCAATTTCATCAGCATGCGTGCGGTACTGCTGGATCGCCTCTTTGCCGTTAGACGCACTATAGACACGGTAGCCGACGCTCTCCAACATGGCCAGCGCCATGCGTCGCACATTGTTGTCATCCTCCGCAAGAAGTACCGTCAGGCCGTCGCCACGGGGTAATTCTTCTTGCGGCATTACGCTGACGCGGTCGGCCGCCTGCTCCTCCACCATGGGCAGATAGACCTGAAACTCACTTCCTGCACCAAGCTCGCTGCTGACCGTAACAATGCCTCCGTGGCGCTGTACAACAGCGTAAACGGTAGCCAGTCCAAGGCCTGTGCCCTTATCCGAATCTTTTGTCGTGTAGAAGGGCTCGAAAATGTGATCCATGTCCTCCGCAGAAATTCCCGTGCCTGTATCACGCACGGAGATCAGCATCCAGTCTGCCGGGCCAGCATCGCCATCACCGACACCGGAGGGTGATCCGCTGCGATTGGTCTCTATCGTGATACGTCCACCGCGTGGCATGGCGTCACGAGCATTGATACACAGGTTCATCAGAAGCTGCTCAATCTGACCGGCGTCGGCCTGGATCAGGGCTCCGCTCTGCTGCGGACGAAACTCGAGTTGGATGTGCTCGCCCAGCAAACGGGTAAGCATGTGAGTCAGATCCTGGATCAACCGGTTGGGATCAAGGACGCGAGCAGCAAAGTCTTCGCTACGGCTAAAGGTGAGTAGCTGCCGAACAAGGGTCTGCGCCTTTTCACCGACTTCGTGTACACGCTCCAGATAACGGCCGGCCACGGCAGGGTCATCAATTTTGCGCCGGGCCAACCCGCAGAAGCCGATCATGGCCGTCAGCAAATTGTTGAAATCGTGTGCTACTCCGCCAGCAAGTCGTCCGACAGCCTCCATCTTTTGGGCCTGCTGCAACTGCGCTAGAATGCGTTCCTGCTCTGTGATGTCCTCGGACAACCCCAGCAACTGCACAACGCGGCCGTTGCTGTCAAGCACTGGCACTTTTGTAGTACGCAGCACTCGTTCACAACCATCGGAGACAACAATCTTCTCTGAGGGAATAATCTGAGTAATACCTTCGCGCACAACGCGTTCGTCATTGTCGCGAAACGCTGTGGCTACATCGTGTGGAAAAAGATCAAAGTCCGTTTGTCCCAGAGCCTCTTTTGCCGAGAAGCCCGTGATACGGGCAATGCTTTCGTTCCAAAGTGAAAAGCTCCAGTCGCGCGGATCCTTGACAAATGCGCCAATGGGAAGCTGGTCGAACATGCGCCGGAAGCGCAGCTCGCTCTCTTTCAAATCATTGCGGAGCCGCTGCTGGTCACGAATACTCTGCACCATGCCGACAACAAGCATGGGCCGCCCTTGCGCGTCGTGATTCAGGACCACGCCCGATGCACTTACCATCAGCCCTTCCTTGCTGTCATCCTTCATGCGAAGCTCAACACGAAAGCGCTCGTTGCGCTGTGCGAGCATTGACTCGAACACGTCGCGCACGATGGCATGGTCTTCATTCAAGACATGGGAAATAAAATCTTCAAAACTGCGGGCTCGCTCGAAGTCTGCGAAGGACGAAAGCCCGATTGGGGACAAGAATGCGTGTATCACACGCTCGCTAAGGTTGATCTCCAGATAGCCCAGGCGGAGCTTCTCTGCGACAAAGAGCATGCGTTTCCTCGGGTCATCGCCGGATGCGCTACCGTTGTGCGGGTGATTCATACTCGTCCTCCCTAGGTTCAGCCTACAGCTCCGGCCGACGCTCGCCCTTCAACCACTTGTCACACCAGTTCACCATCTCCCACTGAACATGAGTGACCGACTCGTTAGCGCGGTAGGCGTGCCCTTCCCAGGGCAGCTTGACCAGTCGAACGGTTCCGCCCAATCCTTTGATCGCATCAAACAGCCTCTCGCTCTGAATAGGGAACGTCCCACTGTTATCGTCGTCGGTTCCGTGAATCATCAGCAAGGGTTCATTGATCCGATCGGCATAGTTGAATGGCGACATGCTCTGATAGGTTGACTGCGCTTCCCAGTAGTTGCGCTCTTCACCCTGAAAACCAAACGGCGTAAGCGAGCGATTGTAAGCTCCGCTCCGGGCGATGCCGCAGGCAAAGAGATCCGTGTGCGCCAGCAGATTGGCCGTGGTAAAAGCACCATAACTGTGACCACCGATGCCGAGATGTCCCGGCTGTGACACACCGCGTGATACAAGGTAGTCAACCGCCGCCTCAGCACTGGCTACAAGCTGCTCGATGTAGGTGTCGTTCGGCTCAGCTTCGCCCTCGCCGATGATTGGCATGGCCGGATCTCCAAGCACGGCATAGCCCTGCGTCAACAGAAAGGTGATGGACAGACCGCGAGGACGAAAGAAGGTATTCTCGGCCGTTGTCACCTGACCGGCGGCCTCTTTGCTGCGAAACTCCTGCGGATAGACCCAGAGAATGGTCGGCAGCGGTCCATCCCGTTCGCTATCGTAGCCTGGCGGCGTGTAAAGCGTGCCGGAAAGTTCCAGGCTGTCGGAGCGCATGTAGCGCACGATCTCGCGCTGTATTCCGTCCAACTCCGGTGCCGGATCCACGTAGAAAGTGAGTTGCAGCTCTGTGCCGCTTCGCATGTCCATGATGAAGTAGTTCGGCGGATCTTGTTTGCTCTGACGATGTATCAGCAGCCGTTGCGGATCATCGTTCAGCAGACTCATCACCCTGGTGTAATACGGATCTTCACACTGCCAGAGTCGCTTTGTATCACCGGTTTCCAAGTCGTATCGATCCAGGAAAGGGTAAACGCCCTCGGGAGAAGCACCCCTGCCACTGTAATACAAACTCTTACCGCCTTGACCGAGAAGCAGGACATGGCGCCCGTACTGGTTCCGACGAGTTTCGGGCGAGCCGGGATCTGCGTAAGCGTCCTCCATGTTGCGCTCGCGCAGAAGACGTGTATCACCGCTGGCAGGATCCAAAAACCAGTCTCTGCGCTGCCTGGTTTTGTACCATCCTTCCGAAAGAAGTGCGTGGTTCTCATCGCCCCACTGAATGCCGTAATAGCGGTAGCCGGTCTTTGCCAACAGACGCGCCTCGCCTTCGAAAGGGGCGCTTAGGTGATACACGGCGTCACGGAACTCCGCCTCAGCTCCGGCGTCTCCTCCGTCGAGCGCCTCAACCCACACAAGCTCCGCTGCTTTGTCGTCGCGCCATTCTGCATCACGCCGTCCTGTACGCACCGAGCCGAAAGCAAGGGGCACGGTGTCGGCCAGCGGCAACTCGGCTAATAGAAAGCGACGGCTTCCTTTTAAGTCACGAACATCGATGGTGAGGGGAAACTGCCATAGCGGATTCTGGCGTGGATACGGCGGCGGCATTTCCCGAACGAGCAAGAGGCTTCCATCTGGCGAGGGTGTGATTTCGTCAAAGATCGCGGGTTCGCCCAGTCGCTCGATTTTTCCTTTTAGTGAGACGTATGCCATCTGGCTGGTGGCGTAATACACAAAGAGGTCTTCATCGTACTGGGTTACAAGCAGATTCTGCCACGTACGGCCAGCGGCCTGCTTCTGAGCGCTTTCCTCGATCAAGGGGCCTTGGACGGCGGCTTCATGTGGCGGCATTCCGCGTCCTTCGGGTACCAGCTTGACAAGAAATCCCTTGCGACCAGGAAGCCAGTCGTAGGGCGTACCAAGAGCCGCATTCAATTGTGGCCCCACAACACGAACGGGTCGAAGATCCCCTGTATTACAACTCCACAACTCGATGCCCTCTACGGTAGTCAGCGTAAAGGCGAATTGATCTCCCTCGACATTCCAGCGCAGATCGTCAACGCGGCCGGTTGGCAAAGCAACGCCCCTGCGTGATGCGTCTGTCAAGTCAATCAATTCGAGAGCGTCGATATAGCTGGCATCAGCAGGTCCATTATTGCGTGGATCAATGCGCAATCCCGCTACATCAATACTGTGGAAAGCGATATCCTGAATTGATGGCGCATCAGCCTGTGATACTTCCAACGCACAGTCACCTCGCGGCGACATCCACAACCAGGGCGCACGCGGTGCCGCCAGAATCCGGTTGATGGGTTCGGGGGCCTGCATATAATCGTCGGCGAGCAGTGAAGTGATAAAGAAGAGGAAAGCGATCAAAAGCGGAAATCTGTGACGCATTGCTGTACTCCGGAGCCTTGTTCGTTCCGCGAAAAGTAGCAGAGTAACGGCAAGGGGACCACACTCGACCTGTTTAGATTTCCTGCAAGGGCCAGTCATCCCCTGTGAGAATGACCTCCACAGACACGTACTCCAGGTTGCAAAAACAGGACATCGCCTGACCAACCAAGGCCTCTCCGTGATACACGAGTGCGACCAGTGATGCCTCTCTGTTTTCACTGCGCGCGAACAGGTGCAGGCTCGCCCCTGCCTCAACCTGCAGATCGAGACTCCAGGGCATTTCTGCAGCAGCTACCGAGTTCCAGGATCCATTTACCGCATATTGCACGAGGGCGGTGGATACATTTCCGGTCACTGTCAACCGCAACGAAACACTCTCTTCTTCGGGTGAACAGGCCACCAGCAACAGCGGTAGCAATGCGATCAATAGTTTTTTCATAGACACCAGTTTGGTTGCCCTGGGCGGAATCTACCAGCAAATCACACCTTGTCAAAGCAATGACAGGAGCTCGATCAAGCGACGATCAGACGCAGAGATCCCCTCTTCCACAATCTCCCCCGCCTTCAACCAGCGCTGTGCATCGCGCGATTCTGCAACGCCTGCCAGGCGGCAAAGGACGCCATGAATCTCAACCGAGTAATGACTATAGTGATGCAAGAATGGGGGCAGACTTCGAACAAAAACAAGTGGATCACCCTTTGACTTGCGCATCGCAAGATGATCTGCATGAAGGCCGAGAACCTCTTCCTCCTGTGATACAACGCTTCGTTGCGCTACTTGCTTCTCTGGACGCAGCAGCCTCCGCCGCTCAACTTCCGGGCCGCGGAACTCTGGCAAGGCCCACAGCCCGGCCAGGAGGCCCGTGTCCGGCCGCCTCTCCAGCAGCAATCGATCCTCGTGATCCAGCAGTAGCAGGCTGGATTGCAGATAGCAAGGATTGGTTGGCTTCTTTCGCTTTCGAGGAAGCTCAAGAACGCGACACTCTTTCAGGGCTAGGCAGCAACTGCGCAGCGGACATGTATCACACGATGGCGATCGTGGCGTGCAGACAAGCGCGCCGAGCTCCATTAGCGCTTCGTTCCAATTCCCGGCTCGCCCCTTCATCAAATTCGTGTCCGCAACCCTCTGCAGCTCAACAAGGGTTGATGGTTGTGATACATCACTATCCAAGGCAAACAGCCGGCTATAGACGCGTATCACATTCCCATCAAGCACCGCAAAATCCTGATTGTGTGCCAGACTAAGCACGGCCGCTGTCGTGTAGGGGCCAAATCCGGGCAAAGCGGCCAAAGAAGCGTACTCCCTCGGGAGTTCACCTCCGTGATGTATCACAACGCTTTGCGCAGCCTGCTTCAGTCGGCGGGCTCGGCTGTAATAGCCAAGTCCCGACCACAGCGCTAGCAGGCGGTCCTCGTCAACACGCGCGAGATGCGGCAGCGTCGGAAGCTCGGTCATGAAGCGCTTGTAGTAGTCGACAACCGTGGAGACACGTGTCTGCTGCAGCATGACTTCGCTGATCCAGACTCGATAGGAGCTGCGCTCGTAGCGCCATGGCAGGTCGCGCGCCTCGCGGTCAAACCAGTCCAAGAGTGCTACATGCTCTTTCTTTGATAGCAGCATTTTCATTGTACAAGAAAGGGCCCCCGCGGGGGCCCTGGGAATCTCTGCTGATACGGAATCAGTTGCCGCTGTTCATCTTGCGACGCAGGCGCTCGAGCTCCTGCTCGGCAGCGCGGCGTTGTGCACGGATCTTCTCCAACTCGAGGTCGAGGTACTCGGCGCTGTTCTCTTCGGAGCTCAACCAGTCAATCATTTCGCGCTCTGTCATACCCGTGCTCTGGCGACTTTCCCAGTCCCGCTGGCTGGCGGGACGGACATCGCGCGAGAAGGTGTCCATGCGATTAAAGGCCGTTGACGGCTGGAAGGTCAGGCCAAAACAGAAACGGAAAGGCGGATTGAACTCGGGAAAATCCGCAGAGGGCCTGGACCAGGCCGAGGTGAAGCCATCGGGCAGCGGCGTTGTGTCATCAGGACGGCGGTACAAAACGACTTCGTGCGGAGCATCTTCAAAGAGCAACACGTCGATGCCCATGTTGATGGACAAACCGGCGAAGATCTTGTAGCTGATACTTGGCTTGATCCATGCTGCCGAAGTGGGATTGATAGCATAGTTGCCAGGCTTGTCGGTGTAGATATTTCCGTAGAGCTCTGCTGCCATGTCCCAGCGCAACCCGGGCTTCTTATAAGCCAACGCATATTCCAGCGCCTGAGTGGAGCCCGAGAACAAATCCACATCGTCGGTCTTGCCGCCGTCGTTGTAGTTGTGATACGTCAGGTTGAAATGCGCACTCCAGGCTTCTTCCGGATAAAGCTGGTTGCTGAAGTAGCTCAATACACTACCCAGGCTCAGCTCGTTGGAATCGCTGGAATAGGGCTCCAGATACACATTGGTGTAGTTGGACGTGGCCATGCGAGTGCTGAAATGCCAACCGAGCGAGAAGGTGCGGTTGAACATGCTAACGTTATAGCCCAGCCACTTGAAGCGGACGTAAAGATCGTCCATGGCATTGTATGTGGCTCCTTCAGAACCACTGCTCAAGTTGAGATCCTGATAGATGATCGGCGTCAGTTCCAACTCGGTGTGACGACTGAAGCCAAAAGCGATCGGCACCGCTTGCGAGATGTCAGAATACATCGCGCCATCAATCGTCTTGAACCAGGTGCGTGTCTGCCACCCGATCGACAGTCGTCCAGGAGGCAGGGGGTTCGCTGTGATCGTGTTCGGCAGGGAATAGCCGCCAAGGTACTGCTGCGTCGCAAACGCGCAGGAGACCAACAGCAAAGATCCACTGAAAAGCGCCAGAACCTTCTTCATCCTTTTCCTCCGCTACCCGTGCTCGCTAGTCGAGCCGCTGCCACAGAACAATCGCGTTCAACACAATTCCGACTTGTCCAATAGCGCTTACGACTTTTTGCACAACCGCCCAGCCGCTGCCTTTGACAAGCACTGTATCACCGGGTCGAATCTCCGGAATCAGGCTGAGATCACCCGTTTCCAGGTAACGCCTGATGTCGATGTCCAATATCTCTTCGTGCTGATTGATCTGCCGAATAATGCGAACGTCGTTTAGTTTCGCGTTCTCCGCGGGTCCACCAGCTACGGAAAGCAGCGTCATCAGATCTGTGCCACTGGGAACATTGTATTGGCCCGGCCGGCGCACTTTTCCCCAGACGTTGACCGTAATATAGATACCGTCACGGTCTCCCAGAAAGTACTGGGCAACGTTGTTTGTCTCGTTCGGGACCGGCTGCAGAGCGGCCATTTCAGCAAACGCATGCAGCGGCAACAGTAGCGCTGCTATAAGAATAAGGATCCGGCCGAAGTATTCCAGTTGTCTGATCACGTCACATTCCTTTGCCAAGAAGCTAATAAGTAAAGGAAATCCAAGTAGATTCGGAGCCTGCAAGCGCGCATCCCGATGGATTGGATACAGCATCAGAGATCGTGCCCGCATCAATGACGGTATCCACGCGCAAGCGATAATCGCCGGGCAGCAGCCTCAGCTCGTCCTCAAGACTCCAACGGAACTGAAAAACGTGCTGCTCCAAATCCTGCTGAACAAAATGCGACCAGCAGACGCTATCGCGGGACGCTGGTACGACAAAGCACATGTGCCCCCGCAGCCCATCGGGCCAGCCGTGATCATAGGTCCATTCGACGATCAGACTGTCGTCCGCGACGACCACTTGTGATTCGCTGATGTTGCAACTATCCCACAGCTGATAACTCACGGTGTCCGATGGTGCACTTTCGTTGCCAGAGTCGTCGATCGCTGTGACACAATACCACTGCCTCTTTCCGTGGGATGGAACCTGTTCAGAAGGATAGATTGAACCACGATCTACGGCGAAGTAGTACTCGGCCTGTGGATCATCCAAAAATGACAGGGGATCAAAACCAAGTGATACAAACTCCGAGTCCGGACTCGTTGCGCTATAGACGCGAAAGCCCGCCAAATCTTCCGGCACTTGGGGTAGGATCCATTCAATACGAATGCCTGGACTTCCGCTCGAACCAGACTCAATATCAATGCCCTGCTCTGGGAACTCCGGTGCATCACCGTAACACAGTTTTTCGCGCAACACCGGTGCCTGAGGAGGTGTAGTATCCTCATCGCCCGTGTTCTCTACGCACCCTGCGATCAGCATGAGCATGGCTGCAATGGAAATGATTCTAAAAAGCATAGCTGAAACTCATTCGATGAACGCGCCCGAGCACGTGTTCCAGGCCAGCGTAGTCGATGCCGATGTGCCCCAACTGCAAACCGGCGCCATAGGTAATGTCTCCGTCACGCCCCTGATGCCCAAGACGCAGAGCGACGCGGTTGAGATAGCTGAGCTCGATACCGGCATGACGAGTCGTATCATAGCGATGATCCCAGTCGCAGGCCAGCGCGATTTTTGTATCACCGATATCCGTAGACCAGGCAAGCCCGGTCACCCAATTGTAGTTGATCGCATCCGTGCCGCCATCCCAGTTCAGGCCTGTGTTGGTCATGTTGTCCAAGCGAAGACCCAACGTGAGTTCACCAAGATAGCGCCAACCAAGCATGTCGTAGAGCGGTGTGATCATCTGAATTCCAGTGTCCACACCAAGCCCTTGTGCGTTCTCTGAGTCGAGATTCGAGTACAAAACCTTTGCATTTACTCCGTAGGGAACGCGTAACACGAGAGGTCGATAAAGCCAGCCGAAACCCAACTGGAACTGACTCATACGGGCAAAACTCAGATACAAAGCCTGATCTGAGGCATCAAAAAATCCATCGGGAGCGCCACCGTGTTCTTCAATTAATCGGCGCCGCTCCTCGAGGATGTAGTCCGTGTCGGAGTAGCCGGGGTAACGCGGGATCTCGCTAATAGCCAAACGCACGTAGTTGATGGCGATGTTTGCGGGTCCAATGGGCATCGTATATCCCAGATGCATGTGACTGCTGAGGGGATCTCCCACCGTGCCGAAGTTCGTTGCCGCTGTTCCGGAGATCGAGCGCTGATCTACGCGTGCCAGGCCAGCGGGATTCCAGATGAACGAAAAGGGATCATCGCTAAGTGCGGTCATTGCCTGGCCCATGGCAAGTCCGCGCGCACCCAGGCCCAGCGCCAGAAACTCGCCCGCATACTTGCCAGCGAAAAGTGTCCCTGGCAGCAGCAACAGCGCGCAGACAGCCGTCAGGATCATGTGCATCGCGTGCTTCATGTATCACTCACTTCAGCTTGGCCATTTTGCCAACGTATTCGATCTGTCCGCCTTCGCGGTGGGCTACAAAGCGGTAGAAATACACACCGTTCGCGACGAGGTCTCCCCGCTGGTCCCGGCCATCCCACATCAATTCGTTGTAATCGATGATGGGACCATCGACGCGCAAGGTGCGAATGGGGCGCCCCGAAATGGTGAAGAGTTCAATACTGGCGCGTGTGGCAACACCCGTCAGCTTGAAAACGAAGCGTGTCTCACGCTGGAAAGGATTGGGGTAGTTCCCGATGTATTCCAGCCTAAAATCATCCGAAAGGTAGAACTGATATTCGGCCTCAGCGCGGTTGCCAGCGGCATCTGCACTCGATACCGCTAGAGTGTGCAAGCTGTCGGTATCAGCCCCGTAAGTATCCGGTGTAACACGCAGGACCATTCTTCCCGGATTGCTGTTCTCCTGGAATGCAACATCAGCGGCATCCACGACCACATCATCGAACGAAAGCGTGAGACCATTGCCCTCATCAATTCCGTTACGGTCCGTCAGAATCAACGAAAAGGAGGGCTCGCGTGGTACAAAGCCTCCGGGACTATAGATCTGATTTTCGATCTGCAACTCAAGTGTGGGCGCTTCCTCGTCATAGAACCAACCCGCACCGACGCCGCCGCCCTTTAGCTGGAAGTCAAATCGCAAGGCGTCCTCGGTTTGAGACGACAAGCTGGCTGATCCTTGTAAATGTGATACAAGAAAATCTGCGCGAGATGAAAGCGATAGCAAACTCAGGTTCGCCAGACGTAGCGAGTCCAATCCATCTACGTGATACACGCCGTTAACGAACTCATCTTCTCCGTGAACCCACTCCCAGGCCACGGCGCTGCCAATCTGCTCCAACCCCGGTTGATGCTCCAGCAGGCTGGCGTCATCAACAAGACGCACGGCCAGCAGCGCTCCCGGAGCCGCAGGCCTCTCCAGGTCGATGTGTTGTGTTACCGGACGGTTTCCCTGCAGCAGAGTATCCGCCAGGCTAATGAACAGCTCATTCAGCACAAGGGTCTCCGGCAGTCCGGAAAGACCATCAAGGAGCTCCGCTGGCTCCAGTGCAAAGTTCAGGCTGTCACCCAAGATGCCGGCATGCAGCAGCAGACGCCGTTGTTCGCGAGCACCAGCCGCGATTGTTGGCAGAATCTCCCGCTGTATCACATCACCATTTTGATTACGAATAACCAAGGTGGCATCGCCATTAGCACAGTCGGCATCGCCGACATTGTCGATCTGCAAAGCGATGGCACCATCAAAGTCGCGCCCATACCCAAGAGAAGAAACCTGTAGGGAGGGTGCTGCCACCTCAACAGGCAGATAAATGGGCACGCCTTCTTGACTCTGACCACCCCAATGTGTCACGAGCTCAACCTTCAGCAAGTCGTCCTCTTGCAGCGGCCCCAGTATTGCCTCACTACCGTAGAGCGTGGCGTCGTCCGGATTCTGCTGAATCAAGCCTAGCCTGGTACTCATACCAATCGAATCGCCATTTACGTGATACAGCATAGTATGCATCACAAGGCTGTCAATGTCAGCCGGAGCCGCCGCACGCACTCGAAAGGATGCCGTATCACCCGGACGCGGTGTTTCCGGAATGAATGCCGCATCCCACAGATAGAGCGACGAAAGGCTGTCGGCAAAGAAAAACTCAGCAGCGGAGGCCTCAACACCGTCGGTGGTCACCATCACCACTCGAGCAGAAGCTGGCGTACCGCCACGAAACAACGAGCTGGGGGTTTCCACCTCTAACGACCAGCCCTGACTCCCTTGCGCACTACCCGACACGCGGTACACATCGTTGACATAGTCTTCGCTTGTCTGGTACGGGTCAGCGTATTCAGAGTAGAGCTCTGCCTGCAGTTCCATGCTGCTTCCATTCGTCGTACCCTGTATCACGAACCCAGCTCCCTGCCGGACAACGGGTGGATCAAGGGCAACGACAAGCGGACTTTCGTGAGACAAATGCAGTTGCTGCGATGGAAGTCCAAGAATGGCCATCATGTCGGCGGCGGCTTCTGCAGCTGTTTGCTCCTCACTACTGCCGTTAACATACAACAGAAACATGCGCTCCTTGGCCAGACGCAGAGCCTGCCCGACGCTAAGTTCCGGGTTGTTGGTAATGTAATCGTAGAAGTAGTTGCCCAGCTCGCTGCCCGCTTCCTGAAAGGTAACAGCGGTCGACCCCATGACACCGATTGCCCCCATCTGTCCCGTGTTGAGCAGATTGCGACCCAGTGTTTCTTCTGGTTCCGGTGATACAATGAAACAGGTCACGTTGGTCACAAAGGGAAGCCGGTCTTCGTTTGTCATCAGGGCAACGTCCTCCCCGCGCAACAGATCGTTGTCGTACCACACATCACTACCACCGTGACCGTGATAATTGACCAAGACCTGTCCCTGTGCGAGGAAATCCAGTAGTTCCTGCCGACCACCGATGTAGCGCACACCAGTTTCACCGGCTTCGATGCGACGAATGAAAAATCGATGCGGCAGATGGTAGCGAATCAGCTCTTCCATGTGCGCTTGAAACGCGCCCTCGTCCACCGCCTTCGCACCGGCAACCATTAGCAGCGAGTTGTTCCAGGCAGCCGAGGTCTGCGCATCATACGCCAGGACCTTGTCCACCATGTTCTGCAACTCTTCCAGGTTTTCTGCCGGCCATCGCGCAGGCATTGTACCCAGCCAATGCCCAGCCGAAGTGCGTGTATACCAATCATCAATGGAGGCTGCGCCCCAGTTGCGCATCTGCGAATAATAGATAGGTAACGTCGGCGCTTCTTCCTCCGCGGAAAAGCGCTGCTGCAGCGAGCCGCTGCCGATCATCAACAGATACTCGGGGGCCTCGTTCCAACGCAGCCAAGCAGTTTGCAGCAGTCGGCGAATGCCGTGTGGCCGGTAGCGGCCAGAACTGAACTCGTCGTAGATCCAACGATCGCTGACGAGCAATACGTTGCCAACGGTCTGTTCGAGGTGATCCACCAGAGGCTGTAGCACGTCTGCGCCACCAGCCCGGTATAGCGTATCACAAAGAACAATCAGATATGCGGCTCCACCTAGGTTACCGGCCAGGTCGTGTACTTCTGCAGGACGAACACGGAATGGTGTGTGATACGCGTCATCGCCAAGCGCGATGTATCGCGTGTCACGACTGTAGACATCCTGAAAACGCACACGCCACCCTTGATCGTCTCGGCGAATGAGATGATTTCGAAAGCTGGAGCTCCCCAGTTTGTACAGGTCGACGTGTTCATTGCTGAAGCCCTGCAGATCGAAGTACACCAACTGATTGTCCAGCTCGTCGCCTGCGCCAAAGACAAGCTCATCGTCTGTTGCGACATATTTGTGCTGATAGGTCAGCTCGAACCAATTCAGCACCACCGCGCTGCGATCGTCTGCCGGAGCCTGATCAAGACACGCTATGCGTACGACATTGTTCAGGCTCTCCAGCTCTGTGTGATCCGAAAAGGTCTCTTCACCAAACTCCACGATGCGCAAGGCCTGGTTTCCCCAGTCGCCGGCCGCACCGACTTCCATGCTTTCGCCGCCCAAATTGTTCAGGTAGATCTGAGCGCGTTGAATGATCTCATACTCTGCAGAGTACGCTGAAGCACTGAATCCCCGCAGGCACACGCGCAGTTTTGGCGACAGCGAAGAGGTCCTGTCGAGACCAGGAGTTTGAAATTGGAAATTGCGCAGTTCGCCAGCATAGATTCCGCTTCCCCAGGATTCGTTATCAGGTTGTGTGTCACCAAAAACTCTGGTCAAGCGCGATACATATGTGTTTTCTTCGTAATGACGTGTGTCGGGAAAACTTACCGGTGTGACGTAGTCGTCCGGATTTGTAGAGACGAGTTCGCCCGATTCCTGGGCCATGCGCACACCCGGGTAACCCGCCCTGTAGCACAGCATGTAGGTTTCAAGACTCGTCCACGGATCCATCCAGGTGTCGGGACCGCGATCCTCCATTTCCACTTGCGTGTACTCTGCCCAGAACACAATCGCGTCCTGTGAATCGAACACGCCGTCGTCGCCACCTTCAAACCAAATGGGCACAGGGACATCATTGTGCACCAGTGTCCAGTTACGCGTGTCACTCTGCAAGTCTACGTCAAAATCCCGCAGCGAGTCAGACAACCATTCCCGCGTGATACGATACATGCCCGTCTCTGCGACTTCAATTCGCAGAAAAGCATAAGGCGCCCACTCGTCCGCATCGACAGCGGAAAGGGGTCCTACCAGAGAGCGCGAATCAGGAAGAAGCCCCTCTTCTCGCAGAGTTACGCCCTCACGCAACACATCGGCGGGCATACTGAGACCCATCCGTCGCGAATCGCGCTGTCGACTGATTTCTCGTGCAACGGGGCTGAATTCACGCCCCGCCGTGTCACACGCGATCAGTCGTGCCCCGGCACTTTCCAATACTAGTTGAACAGGACCCACGGCGTAGGCATCCACCAATTGCAGATGAACACGTTGCGGCGTGAGTTGCTCGACCCGTACTCCCGTAGTGGCGGGAACCGTTAACGCGGCCGCGCTCTGGAATATGGCACCGAGCGCTGCTGCCAAAATGAGTGTGCGAGAATGTATCACGTCAGTCGTAATTCCGGATTTCATAGCGATACCCTTGCTCCGTCAAAAAGAGCTGGCGGTTCATCGCGAATTCCTGATCGATTGTATCACGTGTCACCAAGGTGTAAAACCATGCTTGATTCTCACCCGATTTGGGTCGCAGCACACGCCCCAGTCGTTGCGCCTCTTCTTGACGGCTGCCAAAGGTGCCCGAGACCTGAATCGCAACGTTGGCCTCCGGCAGATCAACGGCGAAGTTGGCCACCTTGGACACAACGAGCACCTTGAAATCACCTCTGCGAAAACGGGCAAAGAGCTCTTCACGTTGGGCATTGCGCACACTACCCGTAATCAGCGGTGCATCCAGAATATGTGCGATCTCTTTGAGTTGATCGATGAACTGACCAATCACTAGCACGCGGTCATGCTTATGCTTTTCAAGCAAATGGAGTATCACCTCGATCTTCAGCGGATTGGTCGACGCCACGGTATACTTGCGGCGTGTTTCGGCAAGCGCATATTCCAATCTCAGTTCATTATCCATTGGCAAGCGATACTCGATGCAGGTCGCCTCGGCAATCCAGCCTTGGCGTTCGAGCTCCTTCCAGGGCACATCCATCTTTTTGGGTCCAATGAGCGAGAACACATCGTCCTCTTTGTTGTCCTCGCGGACCAGTGTGGCGGTTAGCCCCAGACGACGCCTGCTCTGAATCTCCGCAACCGCGCGAAACACCGGCGCGGGAAGCAGATGCACCTCGTCATAAATGATGAGACCCCAGTTGTGCTCGTTGAAGAGCTTGAAGTGCACAAAGGGGCTTTGCTTATTTTTGCGATAGGTCAGAATCTGATAGGTGGCAATGGTCACGGGGCGAATCTCTTTGGTCTCGCCCGAATACTCAGCAATCTGGTCTGCGCTAAGATCTGTTTTATCCAATACTTCGCTACGCCACTGCCTTAGTGCCGTCACGTTGGTCGTTAGCACCAGCGTATGCATTCCCACCTTCTGCATAGCAGCAATGCCGATAACGGTTTTGCCAGCTCCGCAGGGCAATACAAGCACACCGCTGCCACCACGTTGATCACCACCCGCCCAGAAAACACCGACAGCGTCCTGCTGATAGCGGCGAAGCTCGAAAGGACGACCGGTCCGCGTTGTCTCACGAAGCTGAATCTCCAGCGGTTGCCCTTTGGTGTAGCCCGCGAGATCTTCGACCGGGAAGCCGATTTTGATCAGCGCTTGCTTCAAATGGCCACGCTGCATGGCCGGTGCAAGAATCTGTGTTGGGCTCAGTTGCTCACCCAGCAAGGGCGCGACGGTTTTGTGCCGCGAAAGCTCTAGCATCAAAAGCTCATCGGCGCTCTCGAGCAGCAGCATTCCTTCCCGATCTGACTGCAGCAGCTTGACACGCCCGTAGCGACCAACGACCTCGCGAATATCCTCCACGACGTTGGTGGGCACTTCGTATTTGGAGTAGCGATTGAGCAGGTTGATGATCTCGCCGGAGCTCATACCGCTGCTGGCTGCATTCCACAGCGACAATGGCGTGATACGATAGGTATGAAGATGCTCGGGACTTTTATCCAGCTCGGCGAAGCGCGCCAAATCATCACGGGCATCTTCGTAATGCGGGTTGGCTGTTTCCAGAAAAACCGTGCGGTCACTTTGCACGATTAGCGGATTCGCGGGATTATACACAGCGCCTCCTACACGCGACTGCACAACAGCCTTCGCTGGCGCGGGCCGTCAAATTCGCAGAACCATACGGATTGCCACACCCCAAGCTGGGGGCGGCCATTGAGAACAGGAACAAGTACTTGGCAGCCCAGCAGGCTGCTTTTCAAATGCGCATCGGAATTGCCCTCTGCGTGCCGATAGCCTTTGTCTTCGGCAAGGAAGCGCAGCCTCATCAGCAGGTCGCGCGGCACATCGGGATCCCCGTTTTCGTTGAGGGTCACGCCAGCCGTCGTGTGGGGCACATGCACCAGCAACAACCCATTCTCCAGCTTTTCGGCTTCGATGGCCTCTTGCAGAATGTCATCCAGCCGCAGGAACTGTTCCCGGCGATCCGTCCGAAGCGAAAACGTCTGCACAACTGTCCCCCGTTTCCGGTGAATTTGCTAATAATTTATAGAAGTTACAGCCGTTCTTCTGCTCGCCGCAAAGCAGAGGTACCGATCTTGGTCGGCACGTGGTGGCCGATTGGCTCATAACGCACACTTTCCCCTTGCTGCATTTGCGGTTCAAAGGCCCTGCATTCGCGGACAAACACTCCCTTCGCTGCAAGGAACGGGGAATTGCAAGAACGAAGGAAAACATTTTGCGATATGTTTGGATTTTCTGTAATTAAACCATGCATCAGAGTGAGCATCGACTAAGCTGGGATTCCAATCCGTTTCGACGGGATCCCGTGCGTGCAGTACTTGTGGTTTTGATCCTCGTGGTCTGCTCCTCCTTGACCGTCTGGTGGCTGGGCTATGGTTGGCCGACACTAACGCTGATTACGTTGTTTGTATTTTCATTGCGCGACTTTCTACTTCCTTCGAATATGGTTGTAGATGGCATGGGCATCACCTTGTCAGCGCCGTTGACCGGTGCGAAGTGCTGGTCCTGGGATGAAATTAGCGGAGTTGAGGCAGGACCACGCGGTCTGCATCTGCTGCTTAACAACGGCACTCGACGTCGTATCCCCCAGGCTCCTGATCTGGCCGCCCTGGACGAACTGCGCCTTCGTGTGAAGGAGTATTTGCAGGGCGAGAATGCGCCGGAGTAACTCCTCGGCGCAGGTCGGGCACGAAGGAGCTCCGCTGGACGAGAGCGACATTGTTTTACAACGTCTTGGCTCCACGTTAAGCGAGCGCGAACGCGAACTTGCGCGCCGTTTTGCTCACGAGGTGGTCAAGCGGGGAGTAAGCGCACCAGCGTTACTATTGCTGGAAGGCGCCAGACCCTTGAACTTCGTATTGAGTATGGGAATGGCGTTCTTCGCGCCGATCGTGCGCATTTTCGCTGACGGCAAAGACTACTGCGACGTGCAGGAAATGTTGGAAGAGCGAGCAAGTATCCCTTATATCATCCGCTACATTGAACAACTGGACGAGGCCCATGGCAGTTAACTCCAAATCCCGCCGCTCCACGACCGAGAAGGCCGAAGGAACGACCAAAAGGGGAACGGCCAACAAGGCGAAGAAGGCGGCCGGAACTCCCGCCAAGAAATCGAGCAAGAAAACCGTCGAGAAGACGGAAAAAGCCAACCCTGCTGAAAAATCACGTAAAACGGCCACTTCTGCCGCTAAGGGTCCGTCCCCCAAGACGAAGACGCCCGCGGCTAGAAAGGCCACGTCCGCAAAAGGCGCAACTGCGAAAGCAAGCGTCAAAGCCAGGGCTACCACCAAGGCCACGGCTGTGCCCACGTCCAACGTGACAGTTACGGCAACACGCGGCAAGAAATCCGAGTCGCTGCTGATTCGCGGCGGAACCCTGGTTACCATGAACCAGGTGCGCGAGATTCTTCGCGCCGACGTGCGTGTGGCGGACGGCGAGATTCAAGCCCTTGGCAAACTGCGCCCGCGCGCCGGTGAAAAGGTCTTTGATGCCACCGGGCTGACTCTTTTTCCCGGCTTCATTCAGCTGCACGTGCATTTGTGTCAGACGATCTTCCGCCACATGGCCGAGGACATGACCCTTTTCGATTGGCTGCGTACGCGCATCTGGCCGCTTGAAGCCGCACACAATCGCGCCTCGCTGGTGGCCAGCGCCCGTTTGGCAATTGCCGAGCTGCTGCTTTCGGGAACCACAACCTGCTGCACCATGGAAACCGTGGACGGCAGTGAGCACATCTTCGAGACCATCGTCGACTCAGGATTGCGCGCCTTCAGCGGCCCCGCACTGATGGACGGGGGCCGGGGCGTTCCCAAGAGCATGCGTCCTAAAACATCGAAGATGATCGACACTTGGCAGAAGCTCCATGCGGAATGGAACGGCAAGGGCCGCCTGCAGATCACCCTCAATCCGCGATTCGCACCCAGCTGCAGCCCGGACCTGCTGCGCGAAGTCAAGCGCCTGGCTGCCGAAACCGGAAGCTGGATCCACACGCACATCGCCGAAACGCGAGACGAGGTACAACTGACGCGCGAGGCCTTTGGCCGTAACCCGGCGCTCTTGTATCAGGATCTGGGCTACCTCGAGGAAAAGTTCATCGGTGCGCACGGCGTCTTTCTGAGTGAGCAAGAGAAGGTGCTGCTGAGTAGCAATCCGCACAACGTGATCGTACACTGCCCCAGCGCCAATATGAAGCTAGGCAGCGGTATTGCGCCGGTGGTGGATTTGCTGGGACGTCGCATTAGCGTGGGCATTGGCGCCGACGGTGCCGCTTGTAACAACAACCTGGATGTGGTGCAGGAAATGCGCCTGGCAGGTCTGCTGCAGAAGCTCAATCGCGGTCCCGATTCCATCAGCGCCGAAACACTGCTCTCGCTGGTTACCATCGACGCTGCAACGGCTTTGGGTTTGAACGAGAGTCTGGGAAGCCTTGAAGTGGGCAAACGCGCTGACATCGGCTTCTTCGATTTGAACCAACCGGGCGTGGGACCGGTGGGGACACCGGCACAGCAGCTGGTCTGGTCCGCTTCGTCTCGCGACTTGCGTCACACGATGGTAGACGGCAGTTTTCTGGTGAAGGACCGCAAGCTGCAACTGTGGCCCAAGGATGATGTGCTGGCGACTGCGGGCAAAGAGGCCCAGCGCCTGATGGAGCGAGCCTTTTAGGCACCACCGGAGACAGGATGAAGGAAATCCGCTCGATCCTGGCTACCGATTGCGGTAGCACCACGACTAAGTGTATTCTGATAGAAAAGGTCGGCGACAGCTATCGTCAGACCATTCGCGGCGAGGCTCCCACCACCGTCGAGGCGCCCTTCGAGGACGTCACCATGGGCGTGATCAACGCGGTCATGGAAGTACAGGAGCTGGCCCAGCAGGATCTCACTCTTAGCGATGGAACCGTGCGCAAAGCGACGCCCGAGCGCCACTTCCTGCAAAGGACAAGCGATGAGCAGGGCCGCGAGCGTTGGGAAATTGTTGTACCGCAGCAGGGCGACCTGGGTGTGGACGCTTACATCTCCACCTCCTCTGCTGGCGGCGGTCTGCAAATGATGGTGGCTGGCGTAGTGGCTTCGATGACCGGCGAAAGCGCCACGCGCGCTGCGCTGGGTGCAGGAGCCATTGTCATGGATACTATCGCCAGCAACGATGGCCGTCTGCCCCACGAGAAAATCGACCGCATCCGCCGTCTGCGCCCGGACATGATTCTGCTGGCGGGCGGCACCGACGGCGGTAGCAAGTTGCCCATTGATCTGGCGGAACTGATTGCGGCAGCCAAGCCACGTCCACGACTGGGCCAGGGTTATAATCTGCCCATCATCTACGCCGGCAACGAGGAGCTGCACCAGCAGATTCGCGACATCCTTGAGGAAGCCAGCGCGCTCGACATCGTCGACAACGTGCGCCCTATTCTCGAGCGCGAAAACCTGAATCCCGCCCGCGACAAGATTCACGACCTCTTCATGGAACACGTCATGCAACAGGCGCCGGGCTACGACCGCCTGATGGCCATCTGCCGTGTGTACGACGAGGAGCGCGGCGCGTGTGTGCAAGTGCCCATCATGCCCACGCCGGGCGCCGTGGGTCGTATCATCGAGACCATCGCCGAGATCAACAAGATCAATGTGGTGGGCGTGGACATCGGCGGCGCAACCACCGACGTCTTCTCCGTGTTCGGCGGCGTGTTCAACCGCACCGTCTCGGCCAACCTGGGCATGAGCTACAGCGTGAGCAATGTGCTGGCCGAGGCCGGTTTGGATAACATTCAGCGTTGGGTGCCCTTTGAACTGGACGGCCACGAGCTGCGCAATCGCATTGGCAACAAGATGATCCGGCCAACGACGATTCCCCAGACGCTGGAGGATCTGCAGATCGAGCAGGCCATCGCGCGCGAGGCGCTGCGGCTTTCCTTTGTGCAGCACAAGGAATTTGCCGTAGAGCTGAAAGGCGTGCAGCAGGAACGCACCATCTCCGACGCCTTCGATCAGGACGGCGGCATTCGCAGTCTGGTCAAGATGATGGAGCTGAATCTGCTGGTGGGTTCGGGCGGCGTGCTCAGCCACGCCCCGCGCCGTGTACAAACGGCATGGATGCTCGTCGACGCCTTCCTGCCCGAAGGCTTTACCGATCTGGCCGTCGACTCCATTTTCATGATGCCGCAGCTGGGCGTGCTGTCCAGCTTCCACAAAGAAGCCGCTACCCAGGTTTTCGACAAGGATTGCATGATCCACCTGGGCAGTTGCGTCGCTCCGCTGGGCAAGCTGAAAAAGCCGGGCACGCCTTGCCTGCACGTCAGCGGCACTTTGCCCAATGGAACCAAGCTGGATGAGGAAATCGCCCAGGACGAGCTGCGTCTCTATCCAATGGAAGACGGCACCCGCTGTGAGTTGTTGTTCAAGCCGGCGCGCGGTTTTGACCTGGGCGCGGGTCCCGGTCGCGAGATCAGGCACGAAGTGCGCGGAGGCGTAGTGGGCCTGATCATCGACACACGCGGACGCCCCTTCAATCTGACGGCAGATTCGCCTGGCCGCATCGAGCGCCTGCAGCGCTGGGACATTACGAAGTCCTGAGGCATTGCTTCACATGAGAATCAAAGGGCGGGAGTTGATCCCGCCCTTTTTATTGAATGGCTAGTCGCGAAACCTGTTGATTCTTCAGTGCTTATTGATTACGCTTTTTGCGTAACGCAAGGAGCGTAAAATGGACAACCCATTCCGCTTTGGTGGCATCGTGGGCGGTGCCGATTTCTGCAACCGGCAGCTTGAACGCAGCGAACTGCGTCAGGCCATAGATAATGGTGACTGCCTGTTCCTCCATTCCGAACGCCGCATGGGCAAGACCTCGCTCGTGTCTCAAGTAACCAGCGAGCTGGATTCCACCAGCTACCTGCCGATTTACATGGATGCTTGGACAACAGACAGTGTGAACTCATTCACCTTGGCGCTGGCGCGCGCCGTTGGTCGAAGGTTGAATATGAACCTGGAGCATTTGCTGGAAAGCCTGCGCAATGCTTTCAGCAGGCTCATTCCTTCGCTGACAGTCGACGCTGCCGGACAAACACAGCTGCAATTTCACCTCACAACGGACAATGACAGTGCGCGCACTCTGCAGGATGTCATTGAAGGCATCTACCGCATTGCGCGTGAGCAGAGCCGCCGGATTGTGATTGTGATTGATGAGTTCCAGCGCGTCCTGGATTTTGATTCCGACGAAATAGAGCGGCAACTACGCAGCTGCATACAACAACATCGGGGGGTCGCCTGGTTCTTTCTGGGCAGTAAGCGACATCTGCTGCGTGGAATGTTCCAGGATCCAGCCCGCCCGCTCTACCGTCTGGGCATTCACTATCCGCTGCAAGTGATCGACAAGGAGCATTGGCGACCCTTTATCCGGCATCGCTTCGAAGCAAGCGGAATCGATCTGCGTGATACACAGCTGGAGGAAATTCTGCGAATCAGCGGCGGTCATCCGTATTACACGCAACACTTGTGTCACACGGTCTGGGATATGTGCCCGTCCAATGAAGTCCCGGAAAGCCTCGTATCACAAGCGCAGACCAGACTCCTCGAGCGGGAAGGCGACACTTTTTCTGCGCAATGGGAGGCCCTGACGATGACCCAGCAACGTCTGTTGTTGGGCATCAGCAGTCAAGACGCGCCAGTTCGACCTTTCGCAAGTGAGTTCATCAAGCAATGGAATCTGAGCACGCCCTCAACGGTTCAGCGGGGTATCGAGGCCTTGCTCACTCGCGATCTGGTGGACCGCAATGAAGACGGGTATTTCGTGCTGGATCGCTTTTTATCCGCCTGGCTGAAACGACGAATGGCCGAATCCTAGGCACCTTTCGAAGCGATTCATCTGAATGCACTCATCAAAGGGCGGGAGTTGATCCCGCCCTATTTGTCTCTACCAGGAGTTCAACGGGATCTTCGCCTCTCCTTGTTTTGCCCCGAATCCACGCTCGAATCTTCACGGACGCCGCTGGTGGACCGATTCACGTGAATTGATTTACTAGCACCAGCACCATCCTGCACAAGGCAACCTGTGTAACACGGTTTAGATGTTCGTCAAAGTGCCTGGCTTGCTGTCAAGAATCGCTGCCTCCTTTTGCCGGTGTTTGCCAACTTGATGCACAGTCCATCTTCGGACAGAGCGACAACGACAGAACGAGGCAAGCATGGCAACATCCTTCACTCCAGGTCTACGCGTGGCGGACAACACAGTCATCGTCAAGGAACGCAGGCTCCCGCTTCTGGGCGAAGTCGGCGTGGCAATGGGCGATTCCGTGTCACACAACAGCATTGTAGCACGAACCGATCTGCCGGGTGACATCTACCCTGTGCAAGTGGCCCACGTGTTGGGAGTTGAACCCGCCGAGCTTGAGGAGGCCATGTTCAAGAAGGAGGGCGACACGGTCAGCAAGGGCGAACTGATCGCCCAGACCAGCAGCTTCTTCGGCTTGTTTAAAAGCAATTGCAACAGTCCCATTGACGGTTCCGTGGAGAGCATCTCGCTGCGCACCGGCCAAGTCATTCTGCAGCGCCCGCCAGTGCCGGTGGAAGTCAACGCTTTCATGGACGGCGAAGTAATTGAGGTGCACGAACGCGAAGGTGTCACGGTGCGCACGCAGGGCGCCTACATCCAGGGCATCTTCGGCGTGGGCGGCGAGGCCTGGGGCGTGCTGGAAGTTGTATCACAAGGCCCGGATCGTGTCTTGAACGAGGCAGAGATTCGACCGGAGCACAGGGGCAAGATTCTCATTGCAGGATCTTGTGTCACGCTGGCCGCGCTCTACAAGGCGCGCGATCTGGGCGTCTCCGCCGTGATCGCCGGTGGTTTCGACAAGGGCGACCTGAAGGACCTGCTGGGCTTCGAGCTGGGAGTGGCCATCACGGGCAACGAAGATCTGGGTATCACGCTGATCCTCACCGAGGGCTACGGCAGCATTCCCATGACACAGCGCACCTGGGATTTGCTGGGACGCCTAGCCGGAAAGCACGCCTCCGTGAATGGTGCAACACAGATTCGCGCAGGCGTGATACGTCCGGAGATCGTCGTTCCGCTGCCCGATACGGAGCTGGTTGAAGAAACACATGCTTCAGGCGAGCTAGGCGTGGGCAGCGAAGTCCGCATCATTCGCCAGCCCTGGTTTGGCCAGAATGGCGTCGTCAGCGCACTACCGCCCGAGTTGACGCAGGTTGAGAGCGGCGCGCTCGTACGTGTGCTAAAAGTACGCCTCAACAGCGGCGAGGAAATCACGTTGCCGCGCGCGAACATTGAACTGATCAGCCGCTGACCTTGTCAGCCTGGTAATCGCACTCAAGGAGCAGCCATGAAGAGAATCCTTGGACTTGCCCTGTTGCTTTCCATTGGCTTCAACGCTCAGGCACAGGACATTAAAACTTTGCCGATCAATCGCCTGATCGATAATCCCACCGCCGGCATTTTGAATCGCGGCACCTGGGATTTCGACATGGTCCTTTACAGCAATGGCGGTGTGCTAGTAGGGTTCGATGTCGGCCTGCTGGACCGCTTGAACATGGGAGCCAGTTTCGGCGGCACCAATATTGTTTCCGACGTTAAGCCGGAGTGGAATCAGCGCCCCGAGTTAAGCCTGAAATACCGTGTCATCGATGAGTCCGTCCTCTGGCCAGCCTTTGCCATTGGCTACAACAGTCAGGGCCATGGCCGCTGGATCGACGACGATGTGGACAATGATGGCGAGAATGAGAATCGCTACGAATACAAGGGTCCGGGCTTTTTCGTTGTCGCTGGCAAGAACTACATCCTCGGCAACTTCGGCATGCTGGGCCTCCACACGGGTGTCAATTTCAACAGCATGGAAAACGACGATGACCGCGGCATGAACTTCTATGTTGGCATGGACAAGGAAGTCAACAACGAACTTTCTGTGCTCACGGAATACAATTTCGGTTTGGATGATGTGGACACGGGACTCAGCCGCGACAAAGGATTTTTGAATCTGGGTGTACGCTGGACGTTTGCCGAGCGCCTGTCCATTGAGCTGGATTTCAAAGATGTGCTAAAGAATCGCCGCGATCTGGAAGGACGCCCGGTAGACAACATTGCCCGCGAGATCAAGATCACGTACGTGGAACTGTTCTAGGTTAACGCTGCCGCCAGCGAGCGTGAGTGTTTCTGTCAAAGCTGAAGAACTTGAGTTGTGCGGTGTGGGAGCCCTTCTCTTGCACCGCATTTCTTACATAGTATGGATCAGATCTGGCGCTTTTTCCGGGAGGCTTTATGCGACGAGTTTCATTGGCCTTGCTCCTTTTGGGCCTTGGCATCTCACTGCTTTCGTGCTACACCGTGATACAGCACCCCGAAACCCACGATGAAGCCTTTCGAGCCACAATCCCCTCACGCAATTCAAATTGCTTGTCCTGCCACGAAACCATGCCCTTGCGCGCACCGGAGTACGACACGTGGTGGGTACACTACCAGTTGGACCAGCAGGCCATGGACAACTGGCAGATTTTTCAGTCTTCGGCGTGGTGGCGTGACGGAGGTGCATCCTCCAGTAGCACGGCAACCATTGTCGGCACAACAGTACCCGAAACAACCACAGAGCCGGAGCTACCTTCCCCTGTGATCTACGAGCGTATCACGGATTTGCCAACGACTCAAGGGCAGACGGGTGGAGTTACTCCCGTTGTTCCGGCTGTTGCTGATTCGAGCAAGAAACAAACGGGTCCAGTGAGATTGCCGAGAGCTAAAGCTCAACCGGAAACGCCAAAAGAGGATGAGAAGAAGCAGAATACGCCGTCGTCATCCAGGAGCAAAAAATGAAGCTGTGTAACACGCTTTTCGCAGGCGGGCTCCTACTGTTTGCCTCGATCTCCAGTGGGGAAGATCTCCTGAGTCTCTATGCGCGCCATCCCTCCTCCCTTGGGGCTCGCGCAGCCGGATTGGGTCAGGTAGGGCTGGCTATGGTTGACGATGGCAGTGCCGCACTGTGGAATCCTGCCAATCTTTCCTGGCTGAGGCGAACTGAAATCAGCGGTTCTATTCTGCGTGGCAGTTCGCGTATCACATCACGCTATCAACTGGATGGCCGTGATACAGATGCAGATTTAGCCTATGTAAAATTGGATCACCTAAGCGCCACATACCCTGTTCCTGTTTATCGCGGCAGCCTGGTATGGGCGTTTGGTTATGCCCGATTGCGGGATTTCGACCGGCAGGAAAGTATACGCGCCGCAACCCTTCAGGACGAGCTGGACGACACTGGTGCCAGCACTGTGTATTACGCAGCATTGGCCGGACAGGTCTCGCGCACTTTTCATGCGGGACTTACACTGATGTATCACAGAGACGAGTATGAGTCCCTTTTCAGCCGCTACGAAGAGCGCAGTTTGTTTATCCGCGAGCTGGACAAACTGGAGATGAGCGGAATTGGCGTACGGCTGGGAGGCTGTTTCACGCCGGGAGGGCCGCTGCGTATCAGCGGTGTGATACAACCTCCAATCAAGTTGGATGTGGAGTGGTCGCGCAAGCTGGTGGAAGGCCCAGACAGTCCTGGTCTTTATGGCAACAATTACGGCATACGCCTGCCTCTGGAACTTGGCCTGGGAATCAGTTGGCGTGAGCGCTTCTGGCAGGTGGGCGCCAGTTGGACCTGGCAGGACTGGGCAACGGCCGAGTACACAGATTTGCCGGCCGGAATGGCCCAAGTGCTGAGCAATATGGCAATCGAGAAGGGCTACCAAGGAACTCATCTCATTGCCTGTGGCGGCGAATACTCCATACCCGACACAGATCTGATGCTGCGAACAGGAATCTGGTACCGGACACTTCCTTTCAGCGACAGCGTGATACAGCGCGCAGATGAGGACACCTACTATTCCTACTGGAACTACGAGAGCGAAAGCCCGCATTGGGGCTTTGGACTAGGGGCGGGCTATCTGTTTGACCAGGTACTGGCGCTGCAGCTTTCTGTTAACTGGGAGGACATGGAGTACTCCTATCTTGACCCGACCTGGGAAGACGAAGATTATTATCGGATCACCACGGGTGATACAAGAGTGACCGTACGTCTTGCGGTTCAGTACCGCATGTGATACACGAAAGGAGAACGCATGTCCCGAGTGCCGTTACTAGGTGGACTGCTGCTGATGCTGACCTCCCATGTTGTGGCATCGCCGCCACGCAATGTGATTTTGATGATCGCCGACGGCTGCAGCTACAACGACCTGGCACTGACCAGTTGCTATCAGTATGGAACCCAGGGAAGCCAGATTTACGACCGTTTTCCTGTGAAGCTTGCATGCACTACGTACAGCCATAATCTGAGTGAAGGATACGATCCGCAACTCGCGGATCAACATCCTGACAGTTTACTCAGTCGATACACCGATTCAGCAGCTGCGGCTACAGCGCTTGCCTGTGCTACAAAAACCTGGAACGGCATGCTGGGTATGAGTCCCGATACGCAAGCGGTTGAAAATCTGTGCGAGCGCGCAGAAGCCCTGGGCAAAGCCAGCGGAGTAATCTCAACCGTACCGCTGTCACACGCAACTCCTGCCGGATTCGGCGCACATAATAAAAGCCGCAAGCACTACGCAGAAATCGCCCAAGAGATGTTTGCTGGTGGTTTGGATGTGATCATTGGTTGCGGCCATCCTTTATTCGACGCAAATGGAGAACTCAGGGATCCTGCAACGCTTGACGAAGGCAGTTACAACTATGTAGGCGGGTTTGAGCAGTGGAACTCACTGATGACGGGAACCGCTGCCAGCGATGCAAATGCTGATGGCGTACCGGACCCCTGGACTTTTATCAGCTCCTTGCAAGACTTCCGTCGCTTGGCGCGGGGTGGAACGCTTCCGACACGATTGGTTGGAATCCCCGAAGTCGCTGAAACTCTGCAGGAAGGCCGCAGAACCGCGCACAGTGGTACAAAGAAAGATGGCTCGATGTATGCCAGCGAAGAAGGTGATCCCAGAAACGATGGTGCATTTGAAGTTCCGTTGACTAGCACAGTGCCTGACCTGGCTCTCATGAGCCTTGCCGGTCTGAATGTGCTCAACCAGGATCGCGATGGCTTCTTTCTGATGATTGAAGGCGGTGCGATTGATTGGGCATCACACGCCAACGCCGCTGGAAGGCTGATCGAAGAGGTTGTTGATTTCAATCGGGCGGTTGAGGCCGTCGTCGACTGGGTAGACCATAACTCAAACTGGGAAGAAACACTGCTGATCGTCACTGCGGATCATGAATGCGGTGGCCTTAGTGGCAAAGATACAGATGGAAGTTGGCCACGCGTCACATGTTCGTCACAGGGACAGATTGCCCCGCATAGTTGGCACTCAGGAAGCCACAGCAATCATCTTGTTTTCTGCTATGCGCGCGGTGCTCAAGCAGCCGCATTGCGCACGCACATCAAGAGTGAAGACCCTCGCTATGGTGCGTTTATCGATAATATTGACATTCCACAGACAGTTTTTGACCTGTGGCCTACGCATTGAAATGCTGTTGATCTACAACCAAAAGGGCGTCAAGCATAAGCTTAACGCCCTTTTTGATTCTCGTCCTGTTCCAGAAGTGCGTCTGGAACCGGCAACGCTGGCTGGTGGTGGCTATTCTTCGTCTTCATCACCCAAAGGTTGACGAAGTGCCTCTTTCAAGAGCTTACCAGGCTTGAAATGTGTTTTTCGCCGCGGGGGGACATACACGATCTCGTTGGTTTTCGGATTCCGTGCTTTCGGTTTGGCTTTCGTGCGCTTCACCTCAAACACACCAAAATCCCTGATCTCAATCCTGCACTCCGGAATGGCACCAGCCATGATCTCGCGAAGCTCTGTGAACAGTGCATCCACTGTACGAGCGACTTCCGGCTGTTTATAGCCGGTTCGTTCCATCACGCGCTCCACAATGTCTTTCTTGATGTAGGTTTTCATTCCTGATCTCAATTCTGACCTCCGGCGTGTATCACCAAGCTCAAAACACGAATTTTGCAGCACTTAGACGCAAGCCAAAATAAAACAGCATATTGGTTAGGTCAAGCCCTGATCATCTTTTGCTAAAACAAAAATTTAGTCTGTCCACTTTCCATCACACATTCTTGTGCACACACCAAACCAGGGTTCTGAACTTCCAAGACATTCAATACAGGCTAAGAATTGGCCGTATAGCAAGAGGAAAACTGCGTTTCCTGCAACACCTGGTCTCCTTTGCCCCATTCTGGCATAGTCCCCTGCTGAATCGGATTCTAAATTTTGATAAACATCAAATTGAACTAAATATTTGTGCACAAATATCCACTAACATTGCCTCTTTCATGAAAGAGAAGCACTTACCTTCTGAATTCACATTATTGTATACTAAAGTCTGCCGTTATGCTTCTTCTGTCACAAAATCCATGGGAGCTCTTTTAAATCACAAAATTACATACCCTTAAAAATGCACAAGTATACAGATATCGGAAAAACGGCGTTTCCTCCTTTGCTCACTGGAGGTTTTCCTTGACAGCACAGAGGCCGAGACCTATATTGAGGGCCGTTGCGAAACCACGCGGCGAAAATGTGGATAACTTGTGAATAAAGACGGATTCCATGAATTCTGTAGCTCAAAGTCCTACCGTGTCCGAATGTTGGAACCGCTTCACGCAGGCCGTTGACGAGATTGCTCCAAACAAGCGCCTGAACAAGATCTGGTTCCATAAGTTCACGCCGGTCAAATTTGATGGCAGGACACTGACAGCCATGGCTCCGGCCAAGGCGTTCACCGATTACCTGATGAATACCCACCGTGAGCTGATTCGCCGAGCGCTCATACAATCTGTAGGCGAAGGCGTTGAGCTTCACATTATCAAGCCCGAAGTGGCCAAGGAAGAAGAACCACCAAAACTGGCTGCAAGTGCGCTGGTTACCCCCAGCGCCAGTACGCCAACTCATGCTACCAATCTGAATCAGCGCTACCGCTTCGACAATTACATCGAAGGCGAGAGCAACCGCTTTGCTTTGGCCGCCGCCCGTTCCATTGCCGAGTCGCCGCAGACGACGCCGTTCAATCCTTTTTTTGTTTACGGCGGTAGCGGTTTTGGAAAAACACACCTGATTCAGGCTGTGGGCAATTACTGCATCCAATCCGGCCAGCTTGAGCGCGTTCTTTACGTGACAAGCGAGCAGTTCATCAACCACTTCATTCAGTCTATCCGGACGCAGCGCACTACAGACTTTGCGCACCTGTATCGCAATGTGGATATGCTGATCCTGGATGACATTCAGTTCTTCCAGGGAAAAGAGCGCACACTGGCCGAGTTCTTTCACACTTTCAATACGCTCTATCAGGCGGGAAAGCAAATCATCCTTTCCTCTGACCGGCCCCCAAAAGATCTGCAAGATCTTGATGAGCGTCTGACCAGTCGATTTGCTTCAGGGCTGGTCACCGAAGTAACCTTGCCCGACTATGAAACACGTGTTGCCATTCTGAGCAAACGTGCCGAAGAGCGACGCACGACGCTTGATCCCCTCGTCATAGATTATCTCGCAAATCACATCAGCACCAACGTGCGCGATCTCGAAGGCGCGTTGAATAAACTGATCGCCCATAGCGCCTTGATGGGACGGGATATTGATGTTGATCTGGCCCGCGTGGTTATCAAAGAAGTCGCTCCTATGCGTCGCGTGCAGGTTTCCATGGAAACCATCGCTGAAGCTTGCGCACGCTTCTATAACGTGCCTGTTCAGGAACTGAAGGATCGCAGTCGCAAGAAAGAAATTGCCATGATTCGCCAGGTCTCTATGTATTTGTGTCACAAGCTGACCAAACACAGCCTGCGAGGCATCGCGCTGCACTTCGGCCGTCGCGACCATTCAACGGTGATTCATGCGGTGAAGACGGTAGAAGACACTATGTCCAAAGATCCAACCTTTCAGACTGATGTCACGGACCTGATGCGGGATATCCAACTGAAGGCGTGATACAAACTCATTCACGTAGCACAGGAGGGCATGTTCGCGTGTTCTCCTTTTTGTTTTTGTATCACATGGTCGTCATTTTCGGACGAAACCGGAGCCTTTTGGACTTCGCCACAAACGAGTGTCAAAAAACTTATCCACAGCCCTGTGTCGATGGGCTGAGGAGAAGAGGTGAGGGCTAGAGGAAAGAGTGTTGAAAACCACTGCAGCAGCGGCCTAGAGCCTTCTGCGAGGTTGATAAACCTAGGCCTTTTCGCTACCTTTTCCTCCATCTTTCAACAGGTCAAAACCCTCGTCGAAAAGGCGTCTTGGCCACTGTTTGCAAGGCTTCTCGTGGGGACGTGTCCGAGTTATCCTCCGTATCCTCCGCACGACGATGAGTACGAGAGAGCAGGTTGATTTCAGATCATCAAAATCGGGGCAACTCACCATGCGTTTAACCGTTCCGCAGAAGGATTTCCTGGCTCAGATCCAGAAGCTGTCCGCGGTCGTTCCGAGCAAGACCACTCATCCCATTCTCAACAACATCCTCTTCCAGCTCAAAGGCGATCAGCTCACCTTGAGTGCCACCGATCTGGAAATCTCCCTCACGTCGGTCATGACGGTACAGGGTGAAAAGGATGGCGATCTGGCCATTCCTGCCAAGCGGCTCGTGGACATCGTCAAGGAACTGGACGATCTACCGCTGACGCTGCAGCTCGATCGTCATGGACACGTGGAAATCTTGTCCGGACAGGGCAGCTTTCACATTCCCGGCGAAAACGCTGAGAATTTCCCGGTGCTACCGGAGATTGCTGTCGAGAGCGAGCTAAGCTTTCCTGGCAGCCGCCTGCGCCATCACATCGAGCGACTACTCTTTGCCACGTCAAGTGACGATCTGCGTCCGGTGTTGACGGGCATTCTCTTTGAGTTCACTGCCGAATGTCTCAATCTGGTTGCCACCGACGGACACCGTCTGGTGCGTCTGCGGGACTTTACGCAGCCCGGACAAGAGAAGCTGGGATCGTTGGTCATTCCGGGCCGTGCGCTGAATCTGGTGGTCCGCGCGCTGCAGGACAGCGATGAGGAAATCAAGCTGGGGCTGGCCACAAGTCATCTGGTCTTCCAGGCTGGCGATGTGCGCATTTTCACCCGACTGATCGACGGACGTTATCCCGCCTACGAGGGCGTAATTCCCGCGCAAAACGAGAATCTGCTGCAGTGCAAGCGCTCTTCGTTGAGCCGTGCCATTAAGCAGGTGGCCCATTGCGCCAACAGCATTACGCGCCAGATCAACTTCAGCCTGAGTGAGAACAGCATGGTCATCACGGCTGAAGACAATGAGTATGGCAGCCGCGCGCGCAACGAGCTGGACGTGGATTACGCTGGCGAGGCCATGGAGATTGCTTTCAACGCCAGCTACATCGATCAGATGTTGCGTCACGTTGAGAGTGACGACGTCGTCTTCAAGTTTGGCAGCTCCGATCGCGCTGCGCTGGTTCTGCCGGAACTCAACGGCGAGGAAGAGGACTTCCTGATGCTGTTGATGCCGGTGCGCTTGATGCGGTCGTGAAACTGACCACCATCACCCTGCGGAATTTTCGCAACATCGCCTCGGCTGAGTTGGTGTTTCGCGAAGGTCGCACGGCGATAACCGGTCCGAACGGACAAGGAAAAACCAACCTGCTGGAAGCTGTGCATCTTATGTGTGAGACGCGCAGCTTCCGCAAAGGCCGAACCCGACAGCTTACACGCGAGGGGCAGGCCGCATTTCATATTGACGGCGAGTTTTCCACTGAGATACGCGGTCTGCGCAAGGCGGGTGTCCGGGGAGAAAATGGCCGCATGATCTTTGAACTCGATGGTCTGGCAGTAGGAAAGCAATCGGAGTATTTCGGCCAGTTTCCAGTGGTTGCGCTCACACCAGAGAAAATGTCTGTCAGTCAAGGTGGACCTGATCTTCGCCGGCGCTTTCTGGATCGCATCATGGCCATTGTCAGCCCCAGTAGTCTGGATCTGATGATGCGCTACAGGCGAGCGTTGAAGCAGCGTGGGGCGCTCTTGCAAACGGGCGGCAGCTCAAGCGAGCTGGATGTCTGGGAACGCGAGCTCGCTACCTGTGGTGTTGAGCTGGTGGCCAAACGCGAGAGCTTTCTTAAGGAGTTCACGCCGCTGTTTTACGAGATGCACCGCGTGAGATTTGCGCAGGAAGGTGCAGCCGACTTGCGTTACAAGTCGCAGATGCGAGATAAATCGCTGGAGGAAGTGCGCAGCGTCCTAAGGGACAACCGTGAGATGGATCGCCGCATGGGGACCGCCCTGTTGGGGCCACACCGCGACGATCTGGATTTTCTGCTGCACGGACGTTTGTTGCGCACCTTTGGAAGCCAGGGTCAACACAAGCTGTTTATGCTCTGCCTAACGCTGGCCGAAACAGCCGTTTTGCATCGGCAGACGGGCGAGCTACCGCTGCTTCTGTTGGATGACCTTTTCGGCGAGCTGGACGACGAGCGCATTTCGCTGATTCCGCTTGCGGTGGACCCTGCGATTCAGATGCTGATTACGACAACCAGCGTGCGACATCTGGGCGTATTGGGAGAAGGCAACTTGCAGGTGCTGGAGTGCTTGCGCGGCGAATATCGTGAGTGCGCTGCATGAAGCCGTCCAAAGACAGAAGCCCTGATGGCTATGGACGTTTGCCGGACAGTAGACGAAATGGAAGACGTTTGCGCACGGAGCCGGTGAACCAAGTCATGGATCGTCTTTTCGATCGCGCAACAAGATCACGCATGAAAGGGACACGGGCCATCGAGATGTGGGAGCAAGTGGTCGGGGCAGAGATCGCCGCAATTGCCAAGGCCACAGAGTATGCTGGTGGAGTTCTCACCGTGCGCGTGACACATCCTGTGTACCGTGTAGAGCTTCAGCAGATGGCAACAGATGTAATATCGCAGCTCAACGAGCGACTTGGTGAGGAACTGATTCGCCGACTGCGCTTTGTGTAAAAAGAGAACCCATGAGCAAGAAGAATTACGATGCCAGCTCGATTACGGTACTGAAAGGCCTGGCGGCGGTACGCAAACGCCCGGCCATGTACATCGGTGACGTATCGAGCCGCGGATTGCATCACCTGGTTTCCGAGGTGGTGGACAACTCCGTTGACGAAGCGATGGCGGGTCACTGTGACAGAATCGATGTGATTCTGCACGTGGACGGCTCGGTCACGGTCAAGGACAACGGCCGTGGTATTCCCTGCGATTTCCACAAGGAAGAGGGAAAAAGCGCGCTTGAAGTGGTAATGACTGTGCTGCACGCTGGCGGCAAGTTCGACAAGGATACCTACAAGGTATCCGGCGGTTTGCATGGCGTGGGTGTAAGTGTTGTCAACGCTTTGTCCGCTTGGCTGCGGGTGGAAGTTCACCATCAGGGCAAAATCTACGTGCAGAGCTACCACCAGGGCGCGCCGGACAAGCCGGTGGAAGAGCGCGGCGAGACCAAGCTAAGCGGAACCCGCGTGAGCTTCATGCCCGACAGCGACATCTTTACCGAGACCGAGTATCACTTCGATACACTGGCGCAGCGCTTGCGCGAGCTGGCGTTCTTGAATCGCGGCCTGCAGATCTTTTTGCAGGACGAGCGCGAAGAAGGGCGCAAAGAGGAATATCTCTACAAAGGCGGCTTGAACAGTTACGTAGAGTATCTCGACCAGAACCGCACCAAGCTCCACAGCAAGCCCGTTTACATCGAGGCCGAAAAGGACGGCGTGCCGGTAGAGATTTCGCTGTCCTATAATAGCAGCTACCACGAGAACGTGCTGACCTTTACCAATAATATTCGCACCATCGAAGGCGGCACGCACCTCACCGGCTTCCGCAGCGGACTAACCCGCAGTCTGAACAAGTATGCGGCCGACAACAAGCTCTTCCGCAAGGACAAGTTCAGCTTGAGCGGCAACGATGTGCGCGAAGGTCTGACGGCGGTGATCAGCGTAAAGGTGGCCGAGCCGCAGTTCGAGGGCCAGACCAAAACCAAACTGGGCAACAGCGAGATCAAGAGTGTGGTCGAGACTCTCGTCTACGAGAAGCTCAACGAATACCTCGAGCAGAACCCGCGCGTGGGTAAGGCGATTGTCGAAAAGGCGATTGCAACACACCGTGCCCACGATGCCGCCCGCAAGGCACGTGACCTGGTGCGCCGCAAGAGTGCGCTGGAATCGGGCAGTCTGCCGGGCAAGCTCGCCGATTGCAGCCTGAAGGATCCCAGCCACTGCGAAATCTACCTGGTGGAGGGCGACAGCGCCGGTGGTAGTGCCAAGATGGGCCGCGACCGCCGCTTCCAGGCCATTCTGCCTTTGCGCGGTAAAATCCTCAACGTGGAAAAAGCACGCATCGACCAGATTCTGGCCAACGAAGAGATCAAGACCATGGTGCAGGCCATGGGCACCGGACTCAATACCGAAGAGTTCGATCTTGAGAAGCTGCGCTACCACAAGCTGATTCTCATGACCGATGCCGACGTCGACGGTGCGCACATTCGTACGCTGTTGTTGACCTTCCTCTATCGCCACATGCCCGAGCTGATCAGCCAGGGATTCGTTTACATCGCTCAGCCACCGCTGTACAAGATTGGCAGCGGCAAGCAGGAGACCTACCTGCAGACCGACAGTGAGCTGCAGGAAGTGTACACCGAAAACGCCCTCAAGTCGGTGCGTGTGCGTGTAGGCGAGCGCAAGCTGACCCGTGCCGAGACGATTCGCGCCATTGAGCAGACGGCGAAGATGGGCAACATGTTGGAGCGCTTTTACCGCGAAAACCGCCGCTTCCGTCTGAACGATAAGTTCGAAACCAATCTGTTCGATCCCGGCGTGCTGGCCGCCTTCACCAGTTTCTGCCGTCAGCACCGCAAGGCGCTGGACGAGATCCTGAACGGAAACGGCTTCCATGAGGGTGAGTTCGCAGTTCCACAGGCGGAAGTTCATCCGCACGAGACTCTGCTCTGTGATACACTGGGTATTTCACTGGACGAGTTGCGCGGCTGCAATATTTTCGAGTTCCATGAGCTGATCGGCCTGGTGAACAAGGTTAGCGAAATCTTTTCCGGTAGCAATGTGGTGTTGTGTCACGGCGAGAAGGAAGAGCAGGAAGTATCACCGCTTGTCTTCAACGAGACAATCATGTCTTTCGGCACCAAGGGTGTGACACTGCAGCGCTACAAGGGTCTTGGTGAGATGAATCCGGACCAGCTCTGGAGCACAACCATGGATCCCGAAAAGCGTCGTCTGCTGCGTGTCACGCTGGATGACGCCGCGGAAGCCGATCGTCTCTTCACCATCCTTATGAGCGATGATGTGGAACCGCGTCGGCGCTTCATCGAAGAGAACGCGAAATACGTCCGCAACTTAGACGTGTAATACAAGCCGTGTTTGTATCACGGTAATTTGACCAGGATAGATCATGATTGGTGAAGGACAGCAGATCGTCAACGTCAACATCGAAGACGAAATGCGGAACTCGTACCTGGACTACTCCATGTCGGTGATTGTCCAGCGTGCCTTGCCGGATGTGCGCGACGGCCTTAAGCCCGTCCACAGGCGCATCCTGTTCGCAATGAACGAACTGGGCTTCAGCTCGGGCAAGCCCTTCAAGAAGAGCGCGCGTATTGTCGGTGAAGTCATGGGTAAGTATCACCCCCACGGTGATAGCGCGATCTACGACACCATGGTGCGCATGGAGCAGGATTTCAGCCTGCGCTATCCGCTCATTGATGGCCAGGGCAACTTCGGCTCCATCGACGGTGACAGCGCCGCAGCCATGCGATACACTGAGGCCAGGCTGGACAAGATGGCCGAGGAAGTACTGCTGGACATCGAGAAGAAAACCGTCGACTTCATGCCCAACTACGACGGCTCGCTGCAGGAGCCGCGCGTATTGCCCAGCCGCATTCCCAACCTGCTGGTGAACGGTTCCGCCGGTATCGCCGTGGGTATGGCCACCAACTTCCCGCCGCAGAATCTGACGGAAGTGGTGGAGGGCATCAAGCATCTGCTGGACAACCCCGCCGCCACTGTCGGCGATATGATGCAGTTTGTAAAGGGCCCGGATTTTCCCACCGGCGCCTTTATTTACGGACGCCAGGGAATCGAGGACGCCTACCGCACCGGTCGCGGCCGCGTGATCATTCGCGCCCGTGCCAGCATCGAGAGCGGTAAGGGCAACAAGGACAGCATCATCGTCACCGAGATGCCCTACCAGGTTAACAAGACGCGGCTGATCGAGAAGATCGTTCGTCTGGTCCGCGACAGAAAGATCACCGGGATCAGCGATATCCGCGATGAGTCCGATCGCGACGGAACGCGCCTGGTCATTGAGCTGAAGCGTGAAGCCGTGGCCAAGGTGGTGCTCAACCAGCTTTACAAGCACACGCAAATGCAGACGACCTTTGGCGTCATCATGCTGGCGCTGGTCAAGGGACAGCCACGTGTGCTCAATCTGCTGCAGGTGATGGAGCAGTATGTGCTGCATCGTCTGGAAGTCGTTGTGCGCCGCACGCGCTTCGAGCTGGAAAAAGCCGAGCATCGTGCGCACATCCTGGAAGGTCTGAAGATTGCGCTGGACAACATCGACGAAGTGGTGGCGCTGATTCGTGCCAGCCGCACGCCGGAAGACGCCCGCAATGGCTTGATGGAGCGCTTCGGTCTGACGGAAATTCAGGCCCGCGCCATCCTCGACATGCGTCTGCAGCGCTTGACCGGCCTAGAGCGTGACAAACTGGAAGCCGAGCTGAAGTCTCTGCGCGAGCTCATCTTTGACCTCAAGCAGATTCTGGCCGACGAAGGCCGCCAGCGCACCATCATCAAGGAAGAGTTGGACGACGTAGTCAATCGCTACGGTGACAAGCGTCGTACCGAGATTGTGCCCGACGAGAAGGAATTCACCATCGAGGACATGATCGCTGAAGAGGATGTCGTGGTGACGCTGTCCAATGATGGTTACATCAAGCGCTTCCCGGTATCCGGTTTCCGCAATCAGAATCGCGGCGGTCGTGGCATTACCGGTGCTGCCACCAAGGAAGAGGATCACATCGAGCACCTCTTCATTGCGTCCACGCACAATTACATGCTCTTCTTTACCGAGGACGGCCACTGCTACTGGCTGAAGGTGCACGAGATTCCGCAAGCGGGGCGTAACAGCAAGGGACGCGCCATCGTCAACCTGCTGGAGATCCCGCGCGAGCGCAAGATTGCGGCGGTGATCAACGTCAAGACTTTCGAGGAAGACAAGTTTATCGTCATGGCCACGGCGCAGGGTGTGATCAAGAAGACCTCGCTGGAAGCCTTCAGTCGGCCGCGCAAGGCGGGCATCAATGCCGTCAATGTGGTCGAAGGCGATCGCCTCATCGATTGCAAGTTGTCCGACGGTAGCCATGAGATTCTGCTGGGTACTAACGAGGGCAAGGCCATTCGCTTCAAAGAAGACGAAGTGCGTCCGATGGGCCGTACCGCAGCAGGTGTTCGCGGTATCACGTTGGATGAGGGCGCGCGCGTTGTTGACATGGTGGTCACCGCCAAAACCGATGCGCAGATTCTTGTGGTTACAGAAAAGGGTCTGGGTAAACGCAGCCCGCTTGCCGACTACCGTGTGACAAAACGCGGCGGCAAGGGAATCATGACGGTCAAGGTAACTCCGCGTACTGGCCAGATGCTGGCGATGAAAGAAGTGACCGATGATTTAGACCTGATAATTATCACAGAGAAAGGTATATTGATCCGTCAACCGATTGATCAGATTCGTGTGATCGGTCGGGCAACTCAAGGCGTAAAGCTGATTCGCCTTGACGAAGGTGACCGCATCGCCTCTGTGGATCGGGTGTTTGCGGACCGTGAAACCTTCGGCTCGGATGCGAGTGAAGACACGACGGAAAACCCAGGAGAGGTATCGGGAGAGGAATCCTGAGGGTCAAACCAACGGATTCTAGGGTTTTACCATCGTGATGTCCGCGGCCCCGCTTAGGCGGGGCCGTTTTGTTAACGCACCGAGCCAGCCCACAGACCTTCTGCAAGCGGGTCCAGAATCCGGTGCCATCGCACTAGCCGATAGTGTTGATCATGAAACAGGGGGTGAATGCCCCCCGTGTGATTTCGAAGAAGTAGCACAAGCCCGTCGTGATTTGGATCAGTCATCCAGCCCCTGGAGCAGCCTGACCGTCCCACTGGCCAGCTCGTAGTAGGCGGGTACAAGCACCACCTGACCGGCCTGCTCCATTTCGCGAATCAGCCCGCTATCGCTGCGAATCTGCCGCGTGGCGTGATACACGTTCTCCTCGACGGTAGCTGCCACCAGCTTGCGTCGATCGCTTGTATCACACCAGGCCAGGGTCTTCTCTACTGCCGGATTTACGCGATCCACAATGGCTTTCAGGTTGGGCGAAAGCATGCCCGACTTATTCCAGCGATGATCCAGCGCTGTGCCCACCGCGCCGCAATGGCTGTGACCCAGAACCACGATCAGTTGCACGTCCAGTTCATCGACGGCGTACTCCAGGCTACCAATTTGCGAAGGCGCCGCAATGTTGCCTGCAATTCGTACTACAAACAGATCGCCCAGGCCCTGATCAAAGATAATCTCTGCCGGCACGCGCGAATCGGCACAACCCAGAATGGCAGCAAAGGGGCGCTGGTTGTCCAGCATTTCCTCGCGATCCTGCCAGGCCGAGCGCAATCCACGCCAAGTAAAGCCCTCGCGAAAGCGCTGGTTGCCGTCCATCAACTCCTGCAGGGCCTGTTCGGGGGCCACGCCTATTCCTCCGCAAACAGTCGCTTCAACTTGTCGGGCCAGGTCTTTACGCTGATTTGCTTCTCTGCGGCGGCGCGCCATTCCGCCTGAGCGGCTTCGCGAGCTTCGCGCTCCAGCTTCATGCGAATCTGCGTTTTGCACTGATCAAGTGTACGCGGCAAAGAAGGAATGTTCTCTACCTTTTTGATCACAACCCAAGCACGACCAAGTTGAATCGGATCGGAGATCTCGCCGGGCTTCAGCTCGAAGGCCACTTCACCCATTTTGTCATAGCGACCCGCGGCAAATGGCTCCAGCGATCCGTCAGTACCCGCCTTGCCGGGTCGCTCGGTGTACTCACGAGCCAGCTCGCTAAAGTTTGAGCCGGACTTGGCGCGCCGAGCAATATCCTCAGCTGTTTCCTTGCTCGTGACGTACACTTCCTGCACCCGAACTTTGGCAGGGTCCATGTACTCATCGGTGTGCTCGTTGTAGTAGGCTTCAATCTGAGCTTCACTTACACCGTGAGCCGACGTCATTTCATCGTTGCGATAAGCCGTCAATACCAGCCCATCAAGACGCGTCTGCACAAGATCGATCACGTCCTGATTCTGGTCCAGCTTCATCTCAAAAGCCCGCTTTACCAGCATGGGCGACATGACGGCGTTTTCAAGAATGGCGCGGACATCGTCCGTGCTGGCAAACGGAGTGCGCGGATTCGTGTATTTGTAACACCAGCTGACGAAGTCTTCCATCGGTAGACTTCCACCATCCCACGTGGCCATGACACGTCCTGCCCATCCGGATTCGAGGAGCTTCTGTGACACATCCCGCACGTACTGATGATCCTCGTCGATGTTGCTGTTCATCGCTGTCGTCAGTTCGTTTACAAGGTCTTCATCGATATGCTGGTGATATGTATCACGCACTTCTGTGGTATAGGTGGTGCCCGTTTCGAAGAGTTGGTCACGCATACTGGCTTGAAGTGTGCTGATGATTTGCGGCTTGATCTCTTCAAGACTTGGACGAACATCCAGAACACGACGGCCAGTGAGCTTGATCAAGTGAACACCAAAGGCGGTTTCAACAGGTGGAGAGAGTTCGTTCTCCGAGAGATTCCAACACGCCTCCTGAAAGGGCATTACCATGCGACCCCAGGTGAACCAGCCCAGATCTCCCTTGCGATCTGCGCCACCGGGTTCTTCCGTGTACTTCGTCGCAGCATCGGCAAAGGGGAGGCCGTTCTCGATTTCATTCCGGATTTCTACCGCTCGTTGCCGCACAGAAGTGGAATCGTCTTTCCACTTGAGCAGGATGTGAGAGGCTTGCAGCTCCACACCCTGGCGCTCGTATGTATCACGAATGACCTCATCGGTGATGACTGCATCAAAGACGTAGGTGTTGTACAGCTCCTGCACAAGGGAGTTTTCGAGAAGCTCTTCACGTTTGCTGACGAATTCCGGACGCTCATAGTATCCTGCGCGGTGAGCAAGCTGGAGCTTCAACTCCTTCTCTATCATTTGATCCAAAGCCAACTCACGACTCTCAAGAGGTAGGCGCGCCGCTTCGTGAATATCATTGCGGTTATTGCGAACCATCTCATTGCGTAGATCCTTGAGCGTGATACGCGTCGAGCCTATTTGCGCGACCAGGTCTTCGTTCTTTGCACAACCAGCAAGTCCCAGAACAAGAGACAGTGCCAGAAGAAGTACGGCTGCGTGATACATTTTCGAAACATTCATCTCAAGCTTCTCCTCTTCTTGTGTAGCACAAGATACTAACTCGCACTATTCACAGAATCGCTCTGCTGGCTGCGATCTTTTTGCACAAGGACGGCTAGCTCGCGTAGCAGCCGACGTGTCACATCAAGGGCAAATCCAAGGTCACGCCCCTTTCGCGGAAGCAGCAATTGAAGGTCCGGATCGCTGCGCAATTCAAGTGGCCAGGAGCTGTCCAGGTGTTGGAGCATTCGCAGATAGCGCTGACTATCCCCCGCCTGCTGTTGCCACGGCTGTAGGCGGATTGGATCCCCTCGCAGATCTACAATTCGAATCTCAGCCTCGCGAGCCAGCTTTTGTAGCTCCACCAACGTGAAGAGCATCATAGCTTCTTGCGGCAATCGGCCAAAGCGATCGACGACTTCGCGCTGCAAAATCTTCAGCTCATCCTGGTCGTTGCTCTGAAGCAGTCGCCGGTACAGGTTGACGCGCTCGCCGGGATCGTCCACATAATCAGCCGGGAGCAACGCATCCATCGGCAGTTCCACTTGGCTCTCGCCGCGTGATACAATTTTCTGCTGTTCGCCCTCCTCGTTCCTCAGCTCAAGGATGGCTTCTTCCAGCAGGCGGTTATACAAATCGTAGCCCACTGCTGTGATGAAGCCACTCTGGGCTTCGCCCAACAGATTTCCCGCGCCGCGGATTTCCATGTCGCGCATGGCGATCTTGAAGCCACTTCCCAGATCGGTGAACTCGCCAATGGTAAACAGGCGCTTGCGCGCGTCCTGCTTCATCTGGAAATGGGGCGGAGTCAGCAAATGCGCATAGGCTTGTCGGTGGCTGCGTCCGATGCGCCCACGTAGCTGATAGAGCTGCGAAAGGCCGAAGGTATCTGCGCGGTTGACAATCATGGTGTTAACGTTGGGGATGTCCAAGCCCGTCTCAATGATCATGGTAGAGATCAGCACATCGAATTTGCGCCGCATAAAGCCCAGCATGATTTTCTCGAGCTGACGCTCACCCATTTGCCCGTGGCCGACTTCAAAGCGAGCTTCAGGAATTAACTCCTGCAGCATTTGCTTCATTGTATCGATTGTCTGTACGCGATTATGAACAAAATACACTTGACCGTCGCGGTCCAGTTCGCGAAGAATGGCTGAGCGAATGGTGCGCTTGTTGAAGGCGACAACTTCGGTCTCGATGGGCAATCGATTACTGGGCGGTTCATTTACCAAACTCAGATCCTTGATTCCCATCAATGCCATGTTGAGGGTGCGCGGGATGGGAGTCGCTGTCATCGTCATCACATCCACGTTCGCACGAAGCTGCTTGATGCGCTCCTTGTGCATGACACCGAAGCGTTGCTCCTCGTCAACAACAAGCAGCCCCAAGTCTTTGAAAATAATATCCTTACTCAGAATTCTGTGTGTGCCAATCAACACATCAATACTACCGCGGTGAACCTTACTGATGATTTCAGTTTGTTCCGCCTTCGTGCGGAAGCGACTGATTACATCGACCGTAACCGGAAACTCTGCGAAGCGTTGACTGAAGGTGTTGTAGTGCTGCTGTGCAAGGATAGTCGTTGGCACAAGAACCGCTACCTGCTTGCCATCGCAAACGGCTTTGAAAGCGGCGCGAACCGCAACTTCTGTCTTGCCGAAGCCAACATCGCCGCAAATCAGGCGATCCATGGGCCAAGGCTTCTCCATGTCCCCTTTTACGGCGGCAATCGCTTCGAGCTGATGGCCTGTTTCCACGAACTCGAAAGCGGCTTCCATCTCTCGTTGCCAGCCGGCGTCCGGTCCGAAGGCGTGACCGGAACTCAGCCGGCGTTTCGCATAGAGCTCAACCAGCTCTTTGGCCACCTTCTGAATCGATTTTGTGGTGCGCTTTTTTGTGCGTTCCCACTCGCCACTACCAAGTGAGCTGAGCTTGGGCTCGCTTCCTTCCTGCGCGGAGTAGCGCTCAACATCGCGGAAATTCTCCAGCTTGACGTAGATTCGATCGTCTTTGGAGTAGCGAATTTTCAGGACTTCTCGCTCAACACCAGCGACAGAGATTGTCGTCAGCCCTTCAAAGAGGCCGATTCCATACTTCACATGGACGACAGCATCGCCAGGCTCAAGATTTTCGATCTTTCGAAGTGCGGTTGCTCTGCGAAAGCGGCGAGTATGTTTTCGGTGTCTTGGTCTACCGAAAATCTCATGGTCGGTAAGGACCACAAGTTTGGAATCGTGGTGTACGAAGCCATGATGCAAAGAACCTATTGACAGTTCTACAGTGCCCGGGGCAAGCTCATGATCTTCTTCGAGGATTTCCTGAAGGCGCTCGAGTTGTCCATTGTTGTCGCACAGGATGTGTATGCGGTAGTTCTCATCACGAAGGGCGCTGATGTTGTTGACGAGCAAGTCAATATTGCGCAGGTAGCTTTCTTGCTGCCGAGAGTGGAAATTGATAACTGTATCACGCAGCTGTCTGGTAGGATGTAGCCAAAGCGTTCGCTTGTTGGCTAGGCCGTCGCGGATCTGAGCAACACTTAAGTACTTATCCGCTGGAGTAGCTTGTGTTTCACGATCATCTAGCTGACGCCAGGCTCGAACGGCTTCCTGATGAAAGAAATCAATCTGCCCAAAGAGACTGTCCTGTGGAGGCAAAACGAAAAGTGTATCACGGTGGAGTAGATCGAAGAGTGTTGTATCGTAGCTCCATGTGTTGCCGTTTTGTATCACGAGGCTTATTGCTGGAAGCCGTTCTGTGCTGGTTTGAGTACTAGGATCGAAGGCTCGTATGGATTCTACTTCATCACCGAAAAACTCAAGGCGGATAGGATACTCCAAGCCCCAGGGATAGATGTCAAGAATACCGCCACGCAGACTGTATTGAGAGATGTCTTCAACAGCGTTTTCTCGTGTAAATCCAGCGGCCTCGAGCTCGGAAACAAGTTCTTCGCGGTTTAAACTCATTCCGACTTCGATATGGTAAAGACCACGATCAAAAACTCGCTTGTCCGGGTAGCGGGAAGCGATCTGGCGTACACCAGCCACAAGGACAAGCCGCTCACCCATTCGCAGTCGACGCAAAATATCCATGAGCTCGCTGCGCTGCTCCACGGGTAGAGCTTTCTGATCGTAGGGCATCAATTCGCGAACCGGCAGAAGGTGAGTTCGCTCAGGTCCAAGAACTTGTACAAGGTCGTCGAAGAGGTCCTCTGCGTCATTCAAGTCTTCAAGAAGAATGATGCCAGGACGGTTTTCAAGCAAACCGGAGAGAACGAGTGACCGAAGAGAACCAGCTATACCAGCTGCTTCCACACTTGATGATGGTTCTCTAAGTCCATCATCTGTGCTTTGAAATGCCCCGCATTTTGTAATTCCGTCGAGGATGCTATCCCGTAGAACATTGCGTTCTAGTCGAGTACGGATCTGATGCCTTCTCGAAGAGCTGTTACTGGACATAGTGGGCCAGGATTTTATCATCCAACAAGGCGATACGCTGAGATAATCGATATACGTCCACTCGATCAGGAAGCTCTTCGTTGTTGCCTTTGAAAACAAGGAGTTCGGTGTTGTTGTCGCGTAGCCCAGAAGTCAAAGAAACAAGCTTTGGTATGTCGCCAAAGAAGCGTGCAACAATGGTTGAGGCCGGGCGGATAGCCTCTATCTCTTCTACTCGTTGGTGTTCAATGAATACGTTCTTAAGAGACAGGTGGTTTTTGGCCTTCAGCAAGAAGGCAACCTTTTTAATTCTTGATTCCACAAGATGAACACTTAGATCTGGCCTGATGATGGCGAGTGGAATGCCCGGCAATCCACCACCGGTACCAACATCGTAGACGATACCGTCCTCTTTCCACACCTCGTCAACAAGAGCGCTTGCCATGCAAGGAAATAGGTGTCTTTCGTTGAACTCTTCGGAGGTTGATCGTGAAACGAGATTAACCTTGGTGTTGTAATCCAGTAGGATGCGCGCGTATTCTTGAAGAGAATTACCGGCCTGTTCCACGTGGAACAAGTGAAGTGTCTTTTCACGAAGAGACATCAGATTGCCTCCTTCTGTCGCTTTTTGAGAAAGATGAGGAGTGCAGCAATATCGGCGGGAGTCACTCCGCCCAGGCGAGAAGCTTGGGCAATAGAACTTGGGCGAACACGAGACATGCGTTCACGACCTTCGTATGAAATCGTCGAGATGGCCATGTAGTCTAAATCTTCCGGTAAGCGAAGATCGGTTGCCTTACGTTGTAGGTCAATGGCTCTGCGTTGACGGTCTATGTAGCCTGCATATTTCAGATCCGTCTCAATGCGGTGAATCAGGTCAATTGGATAAATGGATTCCCATGCTGGCAGTTTTTGATGTAGCACAGCCTGCAAAGAAGAATCAGGGCGAAGTAGAAAGCGAGAAACAGGAATGAGATCGTCGCCAGAACTAGGTTGCCCTTCCAGGCTTGAAGGCAAAATGCGCCAGGATAAAAGCTGATCAAGAAGGTTGGTTGTCAAAATAGCACGGCGATTAAATTCTTCAATCACAGTCTGTTGTAGTAATCCTAAGCGAATTGCATGAGGCATTAAACGCTGGTCCGCATTATCCTGGCGTAGAAGAAGACGATACTCTGCACGGCTGGTAAACATGCGATAAGGTTCGCTGTGCTCGCGAGAGACAAGATCATCCAACATTACGCCAATATAGGCGTCTTCTCTGCCTGGAAAATAGTCTGACTGTGAGTCTGACAAATAGAGAGCGGCGTTGATGGCTGCAATCAATCCTTGAGCTGCAGCTTCTTCGTATCCAGATGTTCCGTTGATCTGGCCCGCAAGGAAAAGATTGGATAGTCTTCGATGCTGAAGAGTATGACGAATTTGACCACAGGGTACGTAATCATACTCTATCGCATAGCCAGGACGAGCAAAGCGTACTTGTTGGTATCCAGGAACGGTACGCAGTGCTGCCAACTGCACGTCGGCTGGCATTGATGTAGAAAACCCATTCACATAGTATTCATCGCTTCCAAGACTCTCCGGTTCAAGGAAAAGCTGGTGCCGCTCCTTATCCGCAAAGCGAATGATTTTATCCTCTACAGAAGGACAATACCGCGGGCCCGTTGAGCTGATTTGACCACTAAACAGAGGAGCTATGTGTAGGTTTTCTCGTAAGATACAATGAGTGTCTGAAGTTGTGTAAGAAATCCAACATGGATGATCTGCAAGGCGTGCATATGCATCATAATGATGGAACTGGAAGAAATCAGTGTCCCCATCCTGTTGTTCCATTTGAGAAACGTCTACACTGTCGCGATAAACACGAGGTGGAGTACCTGTTTTGTAGCGTAAGAATTGCACACCATAACGACGAAGAGCATCTGTTAAACCTGTTACTGCGGCTTCACCAACTCGTCCCGCTGCTTGTTGTACTGTGCCCGTATGAATGATTCCATTCAAAAAAGTTCCGGAACACAGAACGACGCTTGCGCAAGTAATCCGGCCGCCATCCAGCAGGTGTAATTCGGAAATTTTACCGTGAATTACACCCACATCGACAACGGTACCTTCTAAAAGCCAAAGTCCTGGAGTCTCCTCCAGCAATTGCTGCATGTAACTAGCGTAGGCACACTTATCAATTTGAGCCCGAGGCGACCAAACGGCAGGGCCTTTTCCTTTGTTAAGCATTCTGAATTGAATGCCATTGGCGTCGGTAGCGCGAGCCATAGTTCCACCTAGAGCGTCTATTTCTCGTACAAGGTGTCCCTTTCCCAAACCTCCTATTGCGGGATTGCAGGACATCTGGCCGATTGTGTCAAGCCGGGAGCTTATCAGGACAGTACATAGTCCCATGCGAACGCCTGCTAGCGCCGCTTCAATCCCGGCATGACCGCCTCCGATGACGGCAAGGTCAAAGCCGCTTTTGTTCCACGTGGAACCGGATGTCTTATGTAATCTTGTCATGGATAATTATTTACCAATGCAGAATTTTGCAAAGATGTTATCCAACAGTTCTTCCACATCAAAGCCTCCATAGATTTGCCCCAACTCATCTATGGAATCGCGTAATTCTGTGGCCAATAGGACACGATCGCTACCGGTCAGTAGCAGTTGGCGGGCGCGCAACAACGCGTCACGACTTGAAAGCAATAGCGCGCGGTGTCTTTCTTCATGAATTACAAGCTCTTGTTGTCTATCTAGATCGTGCAAAAGCAACTGCAGCATGCGCGCCTTCAACCGTTCCAGATCGCCTTCACAGAAGGCAGAAAGCGGTACTTCGGGCCCCCACTGTGTAGTGCGAATTGGCAGGGCGTGAACCATGCGGTCGGACATTGTACCAAGCGGTAGCACTGGCACGTCAAAAGCAAAATCCATGTCTGGCCATGGCCCTTTGTCAACCGGATGGAGTGCCAGAATCAGGTCTGCGTCCTGAAGTCGTTTGCGAGTCTGCTCCATTCCAGCCCGTTCAACGCGCTCTCCATCCGGACGTAATCCGGCTGTATCCCACAGGGTAATGTGTAAGGGGCCTAGCTGCAATGCTGAAGAAATGGCATCGCGCGTTGTGCCCGGTTGGTCGTCAACAAGGACCCGTTCCTCAGCCAGCAAGGCATTCAAAAGCGTTGACTTACCCGCATTCGGTGCACCTGTTAGAACAATTTGAGCTCCGTGTGCAAGATGACCACCGCGCCAGGTGGCAAGCCAGCGCTCAAGCCTGTGAAGCGGCTGCTCCAGCAGAGGAAGGAGCTCTTCTGCTGTCAGTTCATCCACTTCTTCATGACTGAAATCAAACTCTACTTCCAAACGGGCAAGGAGGTCGATTAATTGCGCGCGCAGTTCCTGAATTAGCTGACTGGTGTGACCGCCTAGTGCTTTGAGCGCCAACTCACGGCCCCAGCGGCTCTGACTCTCAACTAAACGATGCACGGCCTCCGCTTGAGCCAGATCCAGCTTGTCGTTAAGCAACGCACGCCGAGTGAATTCGCCGGGTTCTGCCAACGCCGCTTTCTGCGCAAGCAGCTCAAGCAATTCCTGCATCAAAGCGGGATTTCCATGCGTGTGGATTTCCACCATGTCTTCGCCAGTGTAGGTGCGCGGAGCGCGACGGGCTAACACAACTACCTGATCTAGTGGCCTAGCGTCGTTGGCGAGAATCCAGCCTGTATGAGCATGTGCGTGACGGAACTTGAAGTGTCTATCCCTAAGATTATCCGCGGGATAGTCGAGTCCCGGGACAAAGCGTTCCGCGACAAGCGCGAAGGAGTCCGGGCCGCTGAGGCGGAGTACACCAATACCCGAAGTACCGGGTGGTGTCGAAATGGCAAGAATGGTCGTCCGGTCGCGAAGAGTCATGTTTCTTCTGCGCGGCCGGCCCCGGCTAATTGCGCCGCTTGCGCTTCATGCGAATGGAATCCGCAGCATCAGTATTGGCGGCACTGGCCTGGGACGGCCCAGCCACGGTCATACCCTTGGTATAGTGCTGTTGCACCAACTGCAACAGGTTGAACGCGATATAGTACAGGGTCAATCCTGAGGGCAAACGATTGAAAATCATTAGCATCATCAGGGGCATGGCGTACATCATCATCTTGTTCTGCTGATCCGCCATCGTCATACGGAAAGTAAAAATGGAAATGACCGTATACACCAGCGGAAGAACGGCAACATCCGCGCCATAGAAAGGCAGCGAGAAAGGCAGCGAGAACACGACGTCAGGCACCGAAAGATCATTGATCCAGCCAAAAAAGCTGGCACCACGTAGTTCAAAAGTGCCACGGAAAACAAAGAATAGCGCGAACAAGACAGGCATCTGCAACAAGGTTGGCAGGCAGCTTCCGAACGGGTTGACGCCGTGTTCTTTGTACAGCGCCATCGTTTCCACTTGAAGCTTCTGCTTGTCGTTCGCGTATTTCTTCTGCAACTCCTCCAGTAGGGGCTTGATGTTGGCCATCTCCTTCATGCTGCGGTAGCTTTTCATGGTCAAGGGCCAAGTGATCAGCTTAATGACCACAGCAAGTAGAAGCAGGATGATGCCATAGTTGCTGATGAACTTGTGCAGGAACTTCAGCAGCCAGAGAATGCCAATGGCGAAGGGTTTGATCATCCCCCACATGAAAGACATCGGTCCAAGGCTTGTCTTGGTCATGACGGCTTTGGAAACGCTTTCAGACATTCCAACAAGGGTGCTGCGGGAAAGCGGACCCATGTAGAGACGGAAAGAATCATCAATGCCGCGCTGCGATTCCAGTGCCAGGCCCAGCTCAAAGCTGTAGTGCTTCCAGCTTCCGCGACCACCGGGATAGTGCTGCTGCTGACCGACAAAGCTCACCTTTTCTGCGCGACGATCGGGTTCAATGATCAGAGCGAAATACTTGGTGCGGGCACCGGCCCAGCCGATGCTGCCTTCCCAGCTTTCTTCCTGGATGTCTTTGCGACGACCGATACCAAAGTTGTCGACATCGTTGCCCATTAGGGCCAGTGCTTCTGTATAGTAGGCGTCTTGAAGCGTGTCGGGTTCTGTGATGCGCATGGGGCTATCCCAGCCCAGGTAGTAATTGCCACCGCGAAGAGGGCTACTGAGATCGCGTACCGAGAGGTCCATTTCAACAACAAACAACGCGGCATCAAAGCGGAAGGTCTTCTCCACAACTGCGCCATCAGGCATTGTGTAGCGATAGGCGAGCGAAGCCTGCTCGTTCTCGCCCAGAATCAGGTCGTAGTCGCGATCCGATTCAAAGGGAAGAGTGCCGGTGTCAATGCGCTGCCCGTCGTAGTTCAGAAGAAGCGAGGTGTTGTTGCCGCCATTATCGAAAAGCAGCACCGTCTCGCCGTAGTAGGACTTGAGTCCTTTCAGTTCGCCGCGGACAGGACCGCCACCGCGGTTGCTGAAGGTCATGATGTAGTGCGGGGTTTCCACACGCAGCAGGGACTCTGTAAAAGGAGCGTCTTCAACGAGATCGGAAGAGTCAAAGGCCTCCTCCGGATCTGATCTGTCCTCATCCGTCCAACCGTCGCCGCTGGCATTGTCGGGGCTGCCCTGGTCGTCCTGAATCTGTGCCGTGGTTTGCTCAACGGGTTGCGTCGGCTGCCCAACCCACTGCTTGTAGGTTTTGCTGCTCATGAACAGGGCGATCAAGCCGATCAGAACGAATGCCAGATAAGTGCGCTTGTCCATTACTTCGCGATCTCACTGATTTTATGGATAATCCACCCCGCCACCGGACCAAGGATTGCAGCGTAGCAAACGCCAGCAACTCTTTCCCAGGGCGTGAAAGAATCCGTACTTCTCAAAGCTCATTCGTGCATACTCGGAACAGCTTGGGTAGTAGCGACATTGCGGCCCCGAGAGCGGCGAAATCCACCTCTGATAGAGGCGGATCAGATTAATGGCGAGCCTTTTCACGACGAGCACCCACATGTTGCAGGTCCAGAAGGATTTCCTGCCAAGCGGCTACTTTCTGCACGGGCAAAGGACCCTTCTGTCGCCCCTTCTGCCTTGCAGGATGCATATAGAAAAGCAGGTCCCGGTTGTCCGTAAACCAGCCACGATGCTGCCGGTAGGCTTCCCTCATGCGCCGTTTTTGCTGGTTGCGCAACACGGCTTTTCCATAGCGCTTTGGCACAATGAAAGCGGCTCGAGGCCGCTCTGAGGGAAGCGAATACAAGGTGACGAATCGGCCTCGCACGCGAGAGCCCGAAGAGAAAAGGTCCGCAATACGCGCGGAACTCTTCAGAATACAGGAGCGCGGAAGCCGGTTGTCATTCGTCACTGACAGTCAGGCGCTTACGGCCCTTCAGTCGACGGGATGCCAGGACACGCCGTCCGGCTGCGGTGGCCATGCGAGCACGGAACCCGTGCTTGTTGCGGCGCTTGCGATTACTGGGTTGATAGGTGCGCTTCATCGCGACTATCTCCTCAAGTGGGATGCATTTCGTTTCAAGAAAGACACCGAGTTTACCAAGAGACTCTCAACAAAGCAAGAGGCAAAGGCGGAGAGAGTTCCAGAGAGCTTGACTCCTGGCGGTGTCCATTCTATAATCTTGGTTCTGTGCAAGGTTGAGGTCAAGGTGAATCAACGGATCAACAGCGAGTCTTTTCTTCAGGTGCCCGGCCTCTCGGATCGCGAGGCGCTGGTCTTGCGTCATGTGATCCACAGCTTCATCCTGAGCGCCACACCTGTCGGTTCACGAACCCTTAGCAAACAGCCGGATCTTGGTCTTTCGGCGGCCACCATTCGCAACGCGATGGCAGATCTGGAGGAGCGCGGGTTGCTGACGCATCCGCACACTAGCGCCGGCCGTGTGCCAACGGATATGGGCTACCGTTTGTATGTAAACTACATGATGACACAGCAGCAGCTCAGCGCTGAGGAGCAAGCCCTCATTGAGCGAAACGTGCAGGAATTGATGCCAGATGTTGAGGCTATTCTTGCGCGTACAGCGCAGTTGCTCTCGACCATCAGTGTGAATCTGGGTGTAGTGCTGGCACCGGTGTTTGAGGGCGGACGCCTGGAGCGCATTGATCTGGTGCCTTTATCGAGTCACCGTGTGCTGGTTGTCGTTACCGTGGCAAGTGGTTTGGCGCGGACGGTTACGCTCGAAATCGAACAGCAGATCAAACCGGACGACCTGCCGGGTATAGCGCGCGTGATACAACAGCGACTGGTAGGACTTACCTTGCGCGAAATCCGTGAGACAATTCATGAACGACTGGCTGACGTGCGCGGTGAGGGAATAGATGTAGCACGCGTTTTCATCGAGTCTACGAACAGGCTCTTTACATCCGTTGGTAGCAACGATGTCATTCTGGAGGGCGCTGGCCAGCTGGCGTCGCTGCCGGAGTTTCGCGAAGAAGGCCTGCGGAGTGTGCTGGAGATCGTCGAAGACCGAGAAATGGTGTGGCACCTGGTCAGCAAACACATCGAAGATGAACTGTCCATTTCCATAGGTGCTGAAAACGAAAACCAGAAGGTGATGGAATACAGCTTGATTACGGCAGGCTACCAAATCGGCAATTTGCCTGGACTGTTGGGTGTAATCGGTCCTCGACGAATGGACTATTCGCGTTTGAGCAGCCTGGTGAAGTATACGGCTGGTTTGATCAGTCGTCGCCTTGGTGAGAAGAAGTAAGCAGGAGCATGATGAGTCGCAAGAATGCCAACAAGCAGAGTAGGGAAGAAGCTGACGTGACACAGGTTGCTGACGAGCAAACCCCGGCTGCAGTAGAGGCGGAAGAACAATCAGGGACCGCTACGGATTGTGATACATGTGAAGAAGAGGTGGCTTCGCTAGGTAGCGAGTTGGAGCAGCTGCGTGGAGAATTAGCAGCTGCTAACGATCGCTATCTGAGAACATTGGCCGAGTTTGACAATTTTCGCCGTCGCACGCGCCAGGAGCAGGCTGTAACACGCGTCCGGGCTCGTGAAGAAACGGTGATGCAACTGCTGCCCGTGCTTGATGATTTGCAGCGGCTACTGGAGCAGGATCTCGCCAAGTTGACGATGGAAGCCCTGCTGAGCGGTGCCAAGATGGCAACGGAGAAATTCGGCCAGCTGCTCGAGGGAATGCAGGTCAAACCATTTGTATCACAGGGAGAAGAATTCAACCCCGAGCTACACGATGCGCTTACCACCATGTGTGATCCAAATCAGGAAGACGGCATCATTATTGCCGAGCATCTGAAGGGTTACAAGAGTGGTGATACTGTAATTCGTCACGCCCAGGTAGTGGTTAACCGGCGTGAGGAGAACTGATGGACAAGCGTGACTATTACGAAGTACTCGGCGTAGAGCGTGGTGCCGATCAGGCTAGCATCAAAAAAGCCTATCGCCAACTCGCGATGAAGTATCACCCCGACAAGAACAAAGAGCCGGGAGCCGAGGATCGCTTCAAGGAGGTTAGCGAAGCCTATTCGGTGCTCAGCGACGAACAGAAGCGCGCACAATACGACCAGTTCGGCCACGCTGGCCCACAGGGCTTTGGCGGCGGTGCTGGCGCGGATTTCGATCCCTACGACATCTTCCGCTCTTTTGCGCAGAGTTTCGGTGGTTTCGGGTTTGAGGACTTTTTTGGCGGCCAGCAGCAGGCCAGCGGCGCGCGCCGCGGCCGCGATCTGCAGATTACGCTCAAGCTCACGCTCGAAGAAATCGCAGAGGGTGTAGAAAAGACCCTTCGCGTGAAAGTGCAGAAGACCTGTGATACATGTGGCGGTAGTGGGGCAGAAGCCGGGAGCAAAACCGAGACCTGCTCGGTGTGCAAAGGTGCTGGTCGCGTGCGACAAGTAACACGCACCTTTCTGGGCATGATGGAGAATGTCGCTGTCTGCCAGAATTGCCAGGGCGAGGGCAAGATTATTAGCAAGCACTGCACCACTTGTCATGGAACGGGCCGCGTGCGCGGTGATACAAAAGTCAAGGTTCGTGTTCCTGCCGGTGTTGAAAGTGGCAACTATCTACGCATGCGAGGCCAGGGCAATGTGGGAGAGCGTGGTGGGCCACGCGGAGACATTATTGTGCTGCTCGAGGAAATCCCGCACCAGGATTTCCGGCGCATAGGCAACAACGTCGTTTGCATCACACCCATTTCTATGCCGATGGCCGTGCTGGGTGGAGACGTGACCGTGCCGGTGCTGGGTGGGACGGCAAAGATCAAGATTCCGGCTGGCGTGCAAAGTGGCAACCAGTTGCGCCTGCGCGGAAAAGGAATCATGGGCAGAGACGGTCGTCGCGGTGATCAGCTGGTGCATGTGCATGTATACACTCCGGAGAAGCCCGGGGCAGAAACGCGCGCGCTGTTCGAAAAACTCTTACACCAGGAAGATATACAGCCGGATCATCAGGAAAGTGGCTTGTTGAACCGACTCAAGAAGCTATTCTTCAACTGAGCGTGGTCGCCGCCGAGCCGCTGCGCGACGTGCAAATTCTGCAGTGGTTTGGTAGTTTCGTGAGTCAGATACTTTCTACCCGGGAACGTCGAGCTCTGTTGGTGTTGCTGGCGCTGGTGTGTGCTGGATATCTGATTGTGGCGTTTCGGCGGCCTGTAGAGGCGCCGCTTCCCGCAAACCTTGACAGTTTACGAGTAGCTTTCCAGTTGCAGGCTGCGCTTGTGTGCGACAGCGAATGGGTTTCCGGTAACGCAGAAAACCGAGGCCCGGTAGATGTCAACTCTGCCGATCTCGCCGCACTGTGTCGTATCCCCGGAATCGGTCCGGCCAAGGCACAAGCCATTCTGGATCTGCGCGCTACTCTTGGAAGCTTTACCAGTGTCGAAGATCTACAGCGGGTTCGCGGAATCGGTCCGGCAACACTGGAACGGATACGAAACATGATTGTGGCGGGTCCCCCGCCCGGTGCAGACACACTGATGGCGCACCGGAAGCAGGCGACCGAGTAAACACAGGAGATCCCATGTCGAAGAAGGCGTCCACTGGAGGCGGCTCGATACTGTTGAAGCTGCTGATTGTTGTCCTCGCTGGCGTTCTCGTCTTCACGGTGTATTTCTCCAAGAGCCAGTGGGAAACTCACCAGCGCGATACCCAGCTGGCCCGTGAGCGGATGAGTAATGTCGAAGTGGCGGGTCTCCAATATTTCTACTTTCATCGCGTTTGGCCGCACACCTTAGACGAGATAATCGGCTCCCTCGACACCTGCGTTGTGAGCGCGGCGCCATATCGCTTCAATGTTGAGCGCAAGGTGCTGCTGCCCCGTGACCTAAGTGGTTTCCGCGACTCGGTGCTGATCTCGCTTGAAGACACCATGCGCATTGACACGCTACGCTATGCGTATGGGCAACCCGAGACCCTTGTTCTGCCGGATTCAAGCACCAAGTCATTGTATCACACAAAGGTCTGGGCGCAGTTCAAGCCGCTCTACGAGGGCCTGCAGTCCGATACACTTCACCTCGTCTCTGATTCGGAAGTGAAGATCTTCCGTCGCAAGATGGGTACCGTTGGCCGTGACCTGTGGGCCTCTACAGGCGGCCTGTTCTATCCCTATCCCGACTCCTTGCGTTTCAGCCACGGTGACACCGTATCGCAGCCTGTGAAGCGCTTCAGCTTTACGCAACCGCTACATGAGATTTCTACCTGTCCGCATACTGGCAAGACCTTCATTCTGAAGCACATTTGCCGCTACGCCTACAAGGGCGAATACCTGTACACCATTAATGGTGATGAGGGTGAGGTTGTTACGACATTGGCGCGCAAGCAGGCGTTCATGAACGAGCTGAAGAGCATGGCCAGCCAAGCTGTTGGTATGCGATATCAAGCGCTGGCAGACTCTGCCGCTGCCGCTGGAGATGCTGCTTACAAGGTGCCAGAGGATCTCAAGATTGAGATCCTGATTGAGGAAACTCTGGCCGCCGCAGCCACGCTACGTTCGGGACAGCGCGTGATCTCTGAATCGGAGAAGACACGGACAGCTTCTGGAGCCAACGCTGATCCTAGCGTTCCGCTGCTAACGGGCGGTGTGCCGGTGGATTCCGTAGCCTATTACACATCAGATGAATTCCGCGAGGACGTGCTCTTTCCCGAGTACAACTCGCCGGTTGCCAAAGAGCAGTTCACTCGCCTTCTTGCCGACACACTGGTTGCAGGCCTGATTGGCCGCTTGCGTGTCCAGCCCTCCTTTGAGGCTGTTCGTGTTGACACCGTCGGCTTTGCCGTGTACAGCCCGATTACGGGTGATGAAAGCTACACCAATGGCATCCTCAAGCTGTGGGAAGTTGAACCGCCGAAGAATGACGGCTTCATTTACAATGGCTTGAAGTCGTGGGAATAGCACAGGACGCCATTGCCTGCTCGCTGTGGGCGGAGCGTCTGTGCTTGCACCTGCCTCAGGGTGATCAGGAACTTGAGCTTCCTTACCAAATCCATCCCGGTTTGGTGCAGAAGGCTGAACTTGCGGGGCTGATCTCGGAGTACATGAACCGGCTGTTGCCGGAGTTGCCCCAGGATCAGCCCCTCCTGGTTTACATTCCGCGAGAGTGGGGCGTCGTTGTTATTGATCTGCCCTACACCGGGCTGGACAACATGCCCAATCCAGCAGGACAGGTTCACTGGGAGCTGGAAAGCAACGCACCCGAAAGCGCGCGCAACTACTACTACAACTACTTTGAAACGGCAGAACTTACGCGTCTGATGGCCGTGCGCAAAAGTATGTACAACTTCCTTGAGCAGCTCTTTGCGAACTGCGGTTTACGGCTTCAAGCTGTTGGTGTGCTGAGCGAGGTGGGGACGATTACCGAGCCTCACTTTGTGGTCGAACGTGCTGACAGCGACGCGCTTGACGCGGCCCGTGAGATCGAGAAGTACCGAGATCCCACGCGCTGGAGCCGTCCCTTGCTGGCCGTCTTTGCAATTCTGGTTGCCGCCGTCGGTGTTTCCTGGGTTTGGACGCACGGACTGCCGTGGCCTTCTCGCGAGAGTCAACCGCTGGAAGCCGAGCAAGAGAAGCTCGTACAAGCGCCACTTGACAGTAGCGTGCTGCAGCTGGTTCCCGATAGTCTTCTGGCGGCGGCACAGGATAGTGGATCGAGTTCAGCCGTCACCGAGGCGGTTCAGGAGAAGGGAACAGCACCCCTACCCGCTGTGGCACAACCGACTCGAAACGATCCTCTGCCAGCGCGGCAGCCAAGAACTCGACCTGCAGCGATAGGTGCCAGCACCGACTGTCTCGACCTGTTGCGCTCGCTTGCGGCAGTTGAAGATCAACTCGGTGATTTTTTGTACTTGCAGAGCGATGGCGTTTATGTGCTATCCGGCGGATTGGATGGTGCGGGTTTGATCGCTGCATTGCCCCTACCTGCGCGCGTTAGTTACGTTGGGGAAATGGGGCACTGGATTCATTTCGATCGTCCCCTTGCTCCATCGACTTCGCCGACCGTGGAAGCCTCGCTAACCGTCCAATCGCTTTCTGAACTAAGCAGTAGACTACGTGCAGATCCCGCATGCGTTGTGCTGCAGCGCTTGCGTGGAGACGGCGAAGTGCGCGGCGACTGGTTCGACGAGCAAGCTCCGGCCAAGGGTTGGCGCGTTCGCATTCTTCCCCGGGTCCAATAGGAAGGGCCGATGCAGATTCTCTTTGGCAGCTACAAAGGTCGGCGGCTGAAAACTCCCGCGGACGGACGCATTCGCCCCACCACCAGCAGAATGCGCGATTGGATCTGCAATGTCATGCGCGACTATTTTCGCGAGGCACGCTTTCTGGATTTGTATGCTGGTTGCGGCACGTTGGGATTGCATGCCTTGAGTTTGGGGGCGAGTCAGGGGCTTTTTGTTGACAACAGCAATACAGCGCTTCGACTGATTCATCAGAACCTTGGCATTGTAGGTGCGGCTGAATGTGCCGATGTCGTTCGCTCGAGTGTCTCTGCCTTTCTCGCTAAGCGCTCGTATGGGCTCAAGGTTGATCTCGTCTTTGTCGATCCACCCTACGACAGCACGGATTATGCTGTGTTGATGAAGCAGTTGGACGAGGCTGATCTGCTGCTTCCGGGTGGGCGCATGGTGATCGAACACCCCACACCGGTCAAGCTGGAATCCGCACGCTGGTCCGTCTGGAAAGAAAAAACCTTTGGCCGGAGCACCATCACAATTCTGAGCAATGAGTAGCATTACCGCCACAGATCCAGAAGTTCTCCTCGACCGCATTGAAGACCTGCCTGCATTGTCGCCAATCGTTACTGCGGCCCTGAGTACAATCGAACGCGCTGATAGCCAGGTAGACGAGATTGCTGCGCTCATCAGCAAAGACACGGCCTTGGCTACTCGTGTACTCCGCGTCGTGAATTCGGCCTTCTACGGCCTTTCGCAGCAGGTGTCTACCATTAGTCATGCCGTTGTCCTGTTGGGCTACGAGGCTGTGAAATCGGTTGTGCTCTCCACTTCGGTCGTCGAGATGATGATCGAAAGCAGTGAAGCGATTCACGATCTCAAAATCGTCTGGGAGCGCAGTCTGTTTTCTGCGGTGAATGCTCGCAAACTCTCGCACCGCATCAAAGGCGTCGATCCCGAAGAAGTCTTCATGGCTGCCCTGCTGATGGATGTCGGCATGTTGGTGCAGTTGAAGTTATTCGGCGAAAGTTACGCTGACGTGCTAGCCAAAGAACTGCACGAAGGCGAGGATATTGTTGTCAGCGAGGTTCGCGATTTCACCGTCTCGCACGAAGCCCTTGGCGAAGCTCTGTTGCGCAAATGGGATCTGCCCTCCATTCTGTGGCGTCCTGTACACTATCATCACGACCTGAACGGGCTGGAGCAGGAAGACGAGCAGGTCCAGACGGTTGCGCGTCTCATTCATCTGTCGCGTCTGGCAGCCCGTGTGTTTTACAGTCCCAACAAAGGCATCTCGATCCGCGATTACAAGATCGAGGCCAACCGCCTGCAGCAGATGTCCGCCGACGAGGTGGATCACTTCTTCCGAACAATCCGCGAAGAAGTGGTGGAAGTCGGTCGCAGTTTCGGCATGGACGTTCGCAATCTGATGAGCTATACCGAAGTGCTCGACATTGCCAATCAGGAACTAGCCGAAAGCAATGCCACCTACGAACGCATGAATCGCGAGCTGGCGGAGGCAAAATCCAAAGCCGAAGATCTTGCCCGGCGACTGCGTGTTGCCAATGAGCGCCTTTCGGAGCTGGCTTCTGTTGACGAGCTAACGAGCTTGTTCAACAGGCGCTTTTTCAACGACACTTTTCAACGGGAATTCCGCCGTTGTCAACGCTATCAGCGTCCGATGACCTGCATTCTCATTGATGTGGATCATTTCAAGCAATTCAACGACACCTATGGCCACCAGCAGGGCGACGTCATTCTGGTGGAGTTGGCCGCGTGCCTGCGCTCCAGTCTGCGCGGATCCGATGTGGCGGCTCGCTACGGCGGCGAGGAATTCGTTGTGCTGTTGCCAGAAACAAGCCTTTACGCTTCACGCATTGCAGCCGAAAAACTGCGTCGAGCCGTTGAGACTCATCCCTTTACCTATCGGCCGGACGAGCCGCTTCACGTGACCATCAGTTTGGGACTGGCATGCTTTGACGGTTCAGAAGCCGGCATGGATCCCGACATGCTGCTGAAGCGTGCCGATGACAAGCTCTACGAGTCCAAGGCCAACGGACGAAATCGCTTCAGCTTCTAATATTTTCGCCTTTTCTCCTTCCCTTCCGGGAACACTCCATTTCGCTTTGCGTTGGAGCGACTTAGTTTTGACAAACAATATTAGCGGAGAACGAAAATGCAGATTCTGGTCGTGTACGCCCATCCAAATACAGCGAGCTTCAATCACGCCCTTTCGCATGTTGTGCTTGAAGAAGCAAAAGCAAAAGGGCACGATGTTAAACTGCTGGACTTGTACCAGGAAGACTTCTCACCGGTGCTAACGGGAGAAGATCTGGGGCGAATTGCTGCAGGAAACACGCCCGATGATATTCGTGCGCAGCAAGAGTTGGTCCGCTGGGCCGATCTGATCGTCTTTTCCTACCCCATTTGGTGGACGGGTATGCCGGCCATTCTCAAGGGCTGGATCGATCGTACACTAACCTACGGCTTTGCCTATGTTGCGAAGAATGGACAGATCAAGGGTCTGCTTTCGGATACGCGTGTGATCGTCGTCAACACTACAGGCACGCCAACCAGCTATTATGATCAGAGTGGAATGAGCGATGCCATGCGCAAGACAAGCGACGAGGGCATTTTCCGCTTCTGCGACATGGTGGTGCTGGATCACATTTTCTACGGATCGGTGCCTTCGGTAAGCGATGATGTACGAGACGGTTACCTGGAAGACTTCCGCAAGCGCGTAGCGGCAATGCTTGAGGGATAAGGCGCGCTAGAAGACGCCAGCCTGCCCTGGAGGAAATTCAGGATGAGAGTACGCCCCACCCCCCACAGGTGGGGCGTTTTCCTTTTTCATTCACGATCTTGTCGACAGCATTAGATTGTGTCACACACGACGAGCATCTGCAAAACACCTACATCCATCAGGTTACACGGGGGGAGCCATGAAAGACCCGATCTACTTTTGGTTTGGATCCATTTTGCAGTTCATGCACGCGCCAAGAAAAGTCGTGGCACGAATGATACATGAGGCGCCCGGTTACTGGGCGGAGGCAGTAGTCTGTGCATACACGGTTCTTTTCGGGTTTGTCTCGCTTCTCTTTGGTTTTCGATTCAATCCGGTTTTCCTGGGAATGCAGGTGGTCATCGGCATCCTTGGGCTGTACCTGAGTTCGCTCGTGCTCTATTTCGTCGCCATGGTCTTTGGCGGTGCGACAGATTTCAGATCCGGTAAAATGGTCTTTGCTTTCATCAATGTGGGCACACTCCTTCTCTTCCTATTCGCTATTCCGCTGCTTTCAGTCGGGAATGGGATCGCGACCGTTCTATTTGCTGCATTAGCTTTGTATTGGGTGTATATTTGTGTTTCTGCATTTGGAGAGTTTCTCGATCTAAACTTGTTCCAAACGCTCATGGTGCTGATGATTTCCGGATTTGGTGTTCAGGTCCTTCAGCAGATACTCTTTGGGCAGTACAGCGTTTTTCGGCTGAGTATCGGCTAGGTACAGGAGATTCAAATGAGCGACAGGCCAGCGGTTACAGGAAATCTGTTCTACTTCTTGCTCTATGTCTTTCCCTACTTCGCAATCAGGCCGGTTGCAGCGATTCGTAGGCTTCAATCCGTCAGGCCAGCGTTCTGGCCTGAGTTTGCCGTACTCATTCCTGGCCTCGTTTTCTATTTCACACGCCAGTTGATGGTCCCACCTGTGTACCGATTGAGCACGATTACCATTCTGCCAGTGCCGCTTCGAGTTGTGTTGTTTCTCTCCACGGTTTTGATTTTGGCCTATCTGTTAACAGCAATGGTGTACGGAGTCCTATGCTTTCTGGGCGGAGGCGGCCATTTTCGCGATATGCTGTGTGTCACGGTTCTTGGAATGTGGGCGTGCATGCTGGTTTTCCCTGTATGCGTGATGCTGCAGGGCGTTGACTCCAGTCTGATCTGGTTTCAGAACGTGCCCATGTATTACGCCATGGCGCTTGTGGTCTTGGGCTACTCTGCGGTAACGGATGTTTCAACGGCAGCCAAGTTGCTCGTTCTGGGGACGGTCATCGTCGCCTATTATCTCGTGACTATGGCAATGGCTATGCTTCGCCTAAAATGGACGGTGATGTAATGCGGCACCTATTCCTCAGCTTCCTTCTGCCATTTGCGCCGCTGTACAGTGCCCCAAGGTTGCAACCGCGTGAGACAAGCATTCTTCCTGATCTGCTTAGCGGTCTGGCGTCTCTGTTGCTTGGTTTTCGCCTCTGGATGTTGTTCAGTCACACTCAAAGTGAGCTGCTGTTGTACCTGCTGCTCGCCGTAGTTGCGGGAATTCCCCTTTTCTATCTGCTGGGGTTGCTTCTGTGGTGGGGGCGTTATGTGGAAGAACACGGACGAGACGGCCAGCCGACACACAATGCACGGGCGCTAATGCCGGGAAACCCAGCAGCAATGGCCGACTGGATGGTGCAACAGAATCTGCTGGGTTCGTGCGTACTGGGCAGCGCGGTATTGCTCTTTTTGCTGTCCTTCCTGTTGCCCTACATCTTGGATCGGCCACCATTGCCGCTGCTACTGGTTTTAGTTTGCCTGTTCTGGACGGTGGAAATCTGGAGTCAAACGCTTTCAGCTGGCTTGCGCATTGCAATCAAGCGCGCGCGCGTCATTCTTTTCGTTATTGTAATGACCGTGTGTATCGTGACGGGTATCGGCCTGGTGTTTGTCTTTCCACCGCTGACCAATCCGTGGGAAAATAGGGAAGCTCCGGCGGAAACAGCGCTTCTGTACCCGGCTCAGCAGAGAAGAGATGTTTACGAGTGTCGTGGATGAAAATTCACAGATAGCTGTGTATCACAGAACAGCAGCTGGGACGATCGGTCGAGAGGGAAAACTCGTTCAGGAGGAGTCATGAAGTGGTATCACCTGCTCTCAATCGTGCTGATCAGTGCTTCTTGTGTCACAGCAGAGGAGCTGCGTGTGCAGTCACCAGGGAACATTCTTGATCTTGCCTTCCGGCTGGACCGCGGTGTTCCACAGTATGATGTGTCACGCTTCGGGGAGCCCGTGCTCTTACCGGGGCGACTTGGATTGCTCCTCTTGGATGAGGCGCCCTTGGCTTGGGATTTCACGGTTGTATCACATCAGGTTCGCGTTGTTGACGAGAACTGGACCACGGTCTGGGGCGAGCGCGAGCTTGTACGCAACAACTACACAGAACTGAGAGTAGAGCTGCAGGAAGAACACGGCGACCATCGCAGACTCAATTACATCTTTCGAGTGTTTGATGACGGCGTCGGCTTCCGCTATGAAATTCCAGAACAGCCAGCCATGGATTGCATCAACATCATGGATGAGCTGACGGAGTTCGCCTTGGCTGGTGATCACCGTTCCTGGTGGATCAAGGCCTACCAGTGGAACCGCTATGAGTACCTGCCTGCGTGTAGCCCAGTCAGTGAAATCGATACGGTTCATACCCCACTCACAATGGAAACAGCCGATGGCTTGTATCTGTCGATTCATGAGGCTGCGTTGACGGATTTTGCCTCTATGACTCTCAAGCGCACGGGTCAAACAACCTTAGAGGCCGATCTTGTACCCTGGTCGGATGGCGTCCGCGTGAAGGGACAAACTCCGCTTGTATCACCATGGCGGACGATAGTGATCTGTGATACACCTGGAAACCTGATTACAAGTGACCTTGTTCTCAACTTGAACGAGCCCTGCAAGATCGAAGACACGAGCTGGATCAAACCAGCGAAGTACGTCGGCATCTGGTGGGAGATGCACATTGATGTCTCTACATGGGGAAGCGGAGAAAAGCACGGCGCGACTACGGCCAAGGCAAAACACTACATCGATTTTGCAGCGAAGTACGGTTTTGACGGAGTGCTCGTTGAGGGATGGAACACGGGTTGGGACGGTGATTGGATTGCCAACGGCGATATCTTCAATTTCACGGAGGCTCACCCCGAATTTGACATGGAGGCTGTATCACGATATGCCAAAGAGAAAGGCGTATCTCTGATTGGTCATCACGAAACCGGCGGTAGCCCCATCAACTATGAGCGCCAGCTTGAAGACGCTTTCGCGTATTACAAGCGGTTTGGTGTGAACACAATCAAGACCGGCTACGTGAACCACGGACAAAACATCAAACGCATTGACGACGACGGCAATCTCGCGCTTGAATGGCATCACGGTCAGCACATGGTTCGTCACTACCGAAAGGTGGTAGAGGCGGCGGCGGCACAGCATATCATGCTGGATGTACACGAGCCCATCAAGGATACGGGCATTCGCCGTACCTGGCCCAATATGATGACGCGTGAAGGCGCGCGGGGACAGGAGTTCAACGCCTGGGGCGAAAACGGGGGAAATCCGCCGGACTACACGACCCTTATTCCTTTTACGCGGCTCTTGTCAGGACCGATGGATTTCACACCGGGCATCTTCGACATCCTACTGCCAACAAAACCAGAAAACCGCGTCAACACGACACTGGCCAAGCAGTTGGCTTTGTACGTTGTCCTCTACAGCCCGCTGCAAATGGCCGCGGATCTGCCAGAGAATTACGAACGGCACCTGGACGCTTTTCAGTTTATTCGCGATGTGCCCGTGGACTGGTCCGAAACAAGGGTGCTCAACGCTCGCATAAATGATTATCTGACTATCGTGCGCCGCGAACGCGGAGGCGATGATTGGTTCCTTGGGAGTATCACCGACGAGTTCGGACGGGTGCTTGAAATTCCTCTGAACTTCCTTGATGCGGGACGCCCCTATGTGGCACAAGTCTACCGCGATGGTGATACAGCAGATTGGAAAAGTGATCCGCTAAACTACGTAGTCGAGGAGCGATTGGTTGAATGTGGTGATACATTGCCGCTTCGACTGGCGCCCGGAGGCGGTGTGGCGATTCGATTTCGTCCGGCCGCCAGAAAAGACCTACGTCGACTTACACACTAACACAAGGCTAAAGGACGAGAACCGATGACTGAGGACAGATTGTGGTTGGAAGAAATTGAGGGTAAGCGTGCGCTGAGCTGGGTGGAGGAACAGAACAAGAGAAGCGTGGCGGTACTTGGGGAGGATGAACAATACGAGAGGGATCTTGCACGAGTATTGGAAAACCTCGAATCGAAGGACCGCATCCCTTATGGCAATCTTCGCAACAAGGAAGTGAATGGCTTTTGGGTGGACGCAGATCATGTGCGCGGTCTTGTTCGCACGCTTGATTTAGCAGACTATGGGGAAGAGTGTGCCGAGTGGAACGTGCTCATTGATGTAGATGCTCTCGCGGAGGAAGAAGGGGAGAATTGGGTGTACTCAGGAACGAGAACACTCACCGAAGAGGAGCTTTCCCTTGTTATGCTTTCTCGCGGAGGCAAGGACGCCGTTGTGATACGCGAGTTTGATCGTCGCAACAAGCAGTTTGTCGAGAACGGCTTCTTTGTCGAAGAGGATAAGAGCATGGCCGCCTGGCTGGATCGTGATACAATCCTCATTTGCACAGCACAAGATGGCGGACGGAACACAGATGCCGGCTATCCCGGCAGCATTCGCCTATGGAGGCGAGGGCAGAAGTTGCAGGAAGCACAGGTTCTGCTCGAGTGCGAGAGCGATGATATGCGCTGCTTCGTTTATTTGATGCATCGCGAGGACGGCAAGGTCAACTTGCTTGGTGTGTCACACAGTTTCTATTTGACCACCCATTACCACTACACTTCATCCGGTATCAGGAAGCTGCCTTTACCCGCAGACGTGATTGTGCAGGATACCTATCGCGGCATGCTGGTGCTCGAGTTGCGTAGTGAATGGCGCGGCATTCCCGGCGGAAGTGCGGTGCTTTACGATCTCGAACGTGACACGGCCGTCTCGTTTTTTACACCCGAAGCACATCAATCATTGAGATCCGTTTGTGTGTCACGGGACAGCATCTACCTCAATATTATCGACAACGTGCGTCAAGGCCTGCTACGTGTTCTACAGAACAATGACGCATATACCTACGAGCGCATTACAATCGAAGGCGCAGAGTGCGTCAGTCTGTTTTCATGCGACATGTACAGCGAAGAACTGTTGATTTCCGCCACAGGATACCTCACACCACAAGCGCTGTATCACATGAATGCACAGGGGGAATTACGTCTGTGTTACAGCAATAGAGAAGCCTTTGACCGTGATGGCTTGCACGTCCAGCAGCACGTTGCCATTAGTCCGGATGGCACTCGCATTCCCTATACGCAGATCTCTCGCAAATACCTTCCCTTGGATGGTAACACACCAACGCTCTTGTATGGTTATGGCGGTTTTGAGATTTCACTCCTGCCGCATTACGATCCCACCGTTGGCAGCTTGTGGCTTGAGCGCGGTGGGTGCTATGTGATCGCCAACATTAGAGGGGGTGGCGAGTTCGGTCCGGAATGGCATCAGGCGGCGTTGAAGGAGAATCGTCAGAAATCTTTCGACGATTTCTACGCTGTTGCACTGGATTTGCAGCGGCGCGGTGTCTGCAACAGTAAAACACTGGGCATTGAAGGCGGCAGCAATGGCGGCTTGTTGGTTGGCGCATGCATGACACAGCATCCCGAGAGCTTCGGGGCAGTGGTTTGCCAGGTGCCGTTGCTGGACATGTTGCGGTATCACAAACTACTTGCCGGAGCGAGCTGGATGGGAGAGTATGGAAATCCCGATCTGCCCGAGGAGCGAGCTGCTATTGAAGCCTATTCGCCGTATCATCGGCTTGACGCGGAAGCGGAGTATCCGCCTATTCTACTGATGACCTCCACGCGCGACGATCGCGTACATCCGGGTCACGCCCGCCGCATGGCGCACAAGATGAGCGAACAGGGCCACGATGTGTTGTATTACGAGAACACAGAAGGCGGTCATGGCATGGCTGCCAACATGAAGCAGCGTGCACGTATGAGTGTGCAGATCTTCCGCTTCCTCTGGAAGAAGCTGGCGGTGTGACACACCGTAAAGTGGACTTTCGAGCCGCCCCTACGACATGTCGGGGCGGCCATTTTATACCATACCGCCTAGAAAATCATAGCCGATCTTTTTGCGCAAATCTCCATGGAGCCCGAAAAGACGTTTCAGCATACTCTCTTCGTAGTCGGTCCAATCCTCCGGTCCGATGTCGTTGCCCGGTGCTCTTCCTGAAAACAGGGCGTCCACTTGGCGGCGAAGGCGCATGTGCATAATCGCTTCATAGTCTACTTGCAGCTCTTCGTAGCCAGAAGAACTAAGTCCACCCAGTCGTTGCAACTCGCCCAGACGATCCAGTGTATGCGTGTCTTGAATGCAGTGCTTCAGCGCATAGAGGCGACCATAGTTCACAACAGGAAGCAGTGCTTCTTTCAGGCTGATGCACTTCTCTCCTTTGCTGTTGCTGTGTGTCACAATGTTGCCGCGAACGCCAATTGGTGGCTTGCTCAGACTTGCATTTCGCGCCATGTGCAGCAGGAAAGAAGGATTGGGCTCCACCATTTCGAAAACAGCGTCCTTGAGTTGTTGCACAAGAATGCGGTCGCCGGTGATACATCGCAGATCGAAGGAGATGTTGAAGTCGAGTAGGTCCTCTGCACTGGAGTGCTGAATCCGCATCCCGAAGGCGGTGATCCAATCATCAATGCACTGATTCCACATCGTGCGGGAAGCCATGACTCCGCCAGGACACTCGGGATAGCCTGCTTGCACCAGCCCTTGTGTCACATAACTCCCTAGACGAAGGAAATACGCTGACCAGGCGTCCATCAGCTCCCGTGGCGGTTTGGCGTAGATCAGCCCGGTATCCTGATCCGTCAGAAGCGTTTGTTCTTGTCGAGCCTGGCTACCCATTGCCACCAGTGCAAAGGGGCAGGGCGCAGGACCAAGCTTGTTCTGAGCCAGCGTCAGCAGGCGAGCGGCGACCTTGTCAGCGGTGTTGCTAATAATGCGGCAAAGGGGCCGGACACGTACACCGGAACTGAGCATGGCCTGCACCAGCTGTGGCAACTCCTCTACTACATCATGCAACTCGCTCGCACTCTGCGCCTTGGCAATGCGGCCGGCCTGGACAATCGTGCTTGTCTGCCGGAAGCGTACCAGGTCCTTCATGTGGACCGTGCCCAACAGTCGATCGTCTTCGTTAACAACGGCGAGCTGGCTGATGTCGTACTCCTCCATCTGCGTCAGCGCTTCACTGACCAGCGCATGTGGAGAAAGACTGCACACGGGTGCACTCATCGCTTTGCGCAATGGTAGACTGCTGTCGGCGCCAACCTTGAGAACTCGCGTACACAGATCCTGATTTGTGATAACCCCCAGCACATGCATTTTGTCGTCTGTAACAAACAAAGCCGGGCTGGATGTTCTGGTCAACAGAGAAAGAGCAGTAAGTACAGATTCATTCAGTGATAGCGTTGGCGCATCGCGCATTACACGTGATACAGGTTCCTGCAAAAAGAACAGGGATGTCTGCAGTTGTGTGATGAGTGCGTCCCGTCCGGCGTCCTGACGTGTGCGTTGAGTAATGTCTTCCAGGATGCCGTCACACAAACAGCGATCTTCCTCCTGAACGAGAACCGCAAACAGACGAACGTCTACAAGGGTGCCGTCCTCTCTGCGCAATGTCAGGCTTTCCTGCTCAACGGATTCCTTGTGAGACAAGGTGTCGTACACTCGCCTGCGCTGCGTGTCTTCTGCAATCATCTCAAGCCAGTCCAAAGATCGAAGATCGCTCTCCGGCGAGGCCCCCAATAACCCGAGCATCGCCGTATTTGCCTCGATCAACGTTGTGTGGTTCTCATGCCAAAGGCTGCGGAAGACGCCCAGGGGCATTCGCTGAGTGAGTTTGCGGTAATGATCGCGCGAGCGTGCCAGTGCATCTTCAACCTGCAGGTGACTGCGTGTATCACGAACAATCAGAATCATCCCGTGCGTATTCTCAAACTGAACCGGTGTCACCATCAGCAGGACATCAAGCGGAGGATTGTCCTTGGCACACATTCGAGCTCGGAAGCTGGAGGGCGCCGGGTCCTGCGCCAGCAACGCCTGAACGTGCTCAATGGCGGAACGGTCGAGAGTGCTTTCAGAACAAAACAACTCCGTGATACAGCGCCCGCCAATCTCACCGGGCCCGTAGCCAAGCATTTCCTCCAGAGGCGCATTGGCGTATGCGCACTCGCCGTTGAGGACCATCATGGTTCCCTCTGTGGAGGCTTCCACTAGCGTGCGATACTTCTCGTTGCTTAGGGAAAGCTCTTCCTCTGCGCGTGCACGACGGCGTTCAAGCAGGTAGCTTTGTTGTGCCACACGAAGCAGCAGCAGGGCCACCACTGCACTGATCAAGAGGCTTGCCAGCACAAGGCGGTTCTTGATCCCGGTGATCTCCGCTTTTAGGTCCTCGGTGTAGATGCCTGTGCCGATAACCCAGCCCCAGGGCCGAAAGGCCTGCAGGTAGCTCAGTTTCGGGACAATTTGATCCGGGTCGTCCTTCCATTGCCAGTAGTAGTTGACATAACCAGCATCATCCTCACGCACGGCCTCAACAAAGGTCACGAACACCAGGTTGCCCGCCTTGTCGCGGAACTGGCTCAGGTCCTGGCCGTTCAGGTCGCTACGATAGGGGTGCATCACCATTGTGGGGTGCGTGTCTGTGATCCAAAAGTAGTCTTTGCCCTCTTCTCCATAGCGCATTCGTGATACGCGCTCGACACTCTCACGCTGTGCCTGCTCCACGCTCATCAATCCAGCAAGGGCTTCGCTGTGATACTCCTGCAGAATACTGGCGGCGGTGCGCGTTAGCTCTCGGATCGTTTCTTTCTTGCGCTCCAGCAGCTGCTTTTCAATGGCGGGCAGAAAAACGAAGAAGAGCGTCAGAACAAAGAGGAGTCCCGCAAGAGCAGCGGGAAGTCCGATGTGCAACAGAAATCTGCGTAATCGTCGCGGAGGCAATCCCGTTCCGGTTGTAGTACGGATCGACAGGTTGTCTCCTGCGCCCAAGCTGTTTGCCAGTGGCCGCCAGACCGTCTCCGGAGTGTCGTAGCCTGGAGTAGGGGCTCCCAGTGATACACCCGGGCCGTGGTAGTCGCTGCCAGCACTGATCAGTAGGCCGTGTTTTGCTGCCATTTCGCACAGACGAGCCCGAGTATCACGATCATACGACTTGTAGTGTGCTTCAATGCCGTCCAAGCCTAGCGCCTGAAGGTCCACAATTGCCTGTTCCAGTCGCTGCCAATCGCCACTGATGGTGCGGGGATGTGCCAGGAATACGCTTCCACCGGCGTGATGCACACGCTGAATTGCACTACCCGCCTCAACGCTTCCCGTCCCTGGTGCAATGCGTCGGATCTCCGAGCGCCGCCCGGTGGTCGTTGCAAACGGACCCCATGGATGACGCAGGGCACGCATCATTCGCTGCATTGCGCCATTGTGTGGATCACATCCGTAAGCCAGCAAGTGGATCGGTCCACAACTTGCATGAGCATCCAGCTCGGTACCCCAGATTGCGTGCAGGCCGTTTCGTTCAGCGGCTTCGCGAAAGCGCTCCCATCCCGCCGAGGTGTTGTGATCCGTCAGTGATACATGACTGCAACTCGAGGCTGCAAGCTCGGCAGCCAGCTGTTCCGGCGACAGCGTGCCGTCACTGAAAGAGCTGTGAACGTGAAGATCAATGCGACGTACTCGTTGCTCATTCATCGGGATCTCCGCACTCGACAGGGAATTGAAGACGGGGACCCGCCATCGGGCCCCCGTGATACATGATTATTGTCTCGAAGGAGCAGGCTTTGACGATTTACTTAGCAGTGATACAACTACGAGCGTCAGTAGACTCAGGGGAATGGAAATGATACCCGGGTTGTCCAGCGGCATCGGCGCGGTGGTCGGGTCCAGACCGTAACGCACGTACATACTGGGAGAGAGCAGAATCAGGCCCACGGAGCTGATGATGCCCACTACAATGGAGGCGGTGATACCTTTGGCCGTGGTGCCCTTCCAGAAGAGCATCATCAGAATCGCCGGTAGATTGGCCGAGGCGGCCACGGCAAAGGCCCATCCCACCAGGAAGCTCACGTTCATGCCTTTGAAAAGGATACCCAGAAGAATGGCGAAAATGCCGACACAGAAGGCGGCGATCTTGCCCGCCTTGACCTTGGCCTTCTCGGTCATGTTTAAGCGACCGAAGCGATCCATCAAATCGTGTGCTACAGCGCCGGATGCGGCGATGATCAATCCGCTGACGGTGCCCAGCACGGTGGAGAAGGCGATGGCCGAGATCACGGCGAACAGGAAATCACCGAAGGAGCGGGCCAGCAGCGGCGCGGACATGTTGTTGTCCAGCGGATTCACCACGCTGCTCACCATGGCTCCCAATCCCATGTACAAGGTGAGCACGTAGAACAGGCCGATGGCGGCGATGGCCACAATGGTGCTCTTGCGCGCGGCCATGGGGCTTGGCACGGTGTAGTAGCGGATCAGAATGTGCGGGAGCGCGGCGGTGCCAAAGAAGAGCGCCAGCATCAGTGATACAAAGTCCAGTCGCTGCAGCGGCGAGCCCTCCACTTTGAACTTCAGTCCCGGACGCATCACGCGATTGCCCGGGGTCAGCACGGGGTAATGCACGGTAACCTTGTCGCCGCCCGCATCCAGCGTCGCCTTGGACCAGCGTCTCACGGTGGTTTTCGGATCCGACATGCGAGCGAGGAAGGACACGGGATTCAGGGAACCCGTCTCCGCTGTCGTTCCCTTCTGTCCGCAAATCGCCACCAGATCGCCCACCTGGCGCAGCTGATTATCTGCAGAAGCCGGTGCTCCGTTGATCAGGTACTCGCCGCTGGAGGTCCAGACTTCGGACTGTGTTTCGACCAGCGTGCGATGATCACCGTCCACTTTGAGAAGCCACCAACTATGACCTTGCGGTCCGGCCAGTTGAACGAAGCCCCTTCCACCGGCATCCACTTGTTGTATCACGCTGAAGGAGGGATCCGCCAGTACCAGCTCCGTGCCTACGCTTCCTGCGTTTAGCTGAGCTAGTTCGTGATACTGCACGCGACCGCCCTGGTCCGGCTTAGTGGTCAAACCGCGTACCAGTAGGCTTCCCACCAGGATCAGCGAGAAGATGACCAGCATGGCACCCTTGATGAACTGCACGTAGGTGGTCGAGGTCATGCCAGCTGTGGCCACGATGGTGATCACAATAATGCCAACCATGACTACACCAGCGGAGTGGGGAATGCCAAGAAGCGGTTCCACCAGCACACCCGCGCCGACCATCTGCGGGATCAAGTAGAAGATGGAGACGATGAGCGTGCTGATGGCGGCGGCCAGCTTGATGCCCCGACTGTCGTAGTTCGCGTCCAGGGCGTCGGTAAAGGTGTACTTGCCCAGTCGCTTCATCGGCTCCGCCACGATGAAGAGCGCGACGATCCAGCCCGCCAGATAGCCGATGGAATAGAGAAAGCCGTCGTAGCCCATGGTCGCGATCATGCCGCAGATGCCCAGGAAGGAGGCGGCGCTCAGGTAATCGCCAGCGAAAGCGATGCCGTTGACCGACCAGTGAATGGCGCCACCCGCAGCGTAGTACGCACTGGCGCTTTTCGTGCGCGCAGCCAGCCAAAAACTCAGTCCCAGAACGCCAAGGACGAAGAAGGTGAAGATCAGAATCGCCATCAGTTGCCTCCCTCGCGGTTGTCCTTGTTGAGCTTCTGCTCGTGCAGAGAGCACAAGCGTTCATAGATCAGTGCCAGCAGCAGGGCGTAGACAATCAGGCCGATGCCGTAAACGACGGCCAGGTTGAGGCCGGAGAATACGATGCTCTCCATAGCTTTGGGGGTGGCGACATTGATCCAGACGAATCCTGCGTACACGACGGCGTACAGGAAAAACATACAGACGCCGAGTCGCGTTTTGAACGCGGCTGCCGGGTCCTTGCCAGATACTTGGGCGGGTTCGTGAAGCATGCAGGGGCCTCCGTTGGTAGTGGACTGAGTCAAATGATCTGTCGACGCTGCCAGCGATGGCCTTTCGCCTAGGACACATCACATGAATCAGTCCACCTGTTTGATAGTACGGGCTGAGCGGCCAGCAAGTGAGGGTCGAAGCAGGGTGTGGTCGCTCAGGAAAAGGGAATGGTCGACCACCAAAGTAGAAGCTTCCTGAATCTGGTTCAACAGCTTTCAACCTTGACAAAATTCAGTACGGGGACCTGTTCGCGAAATAATTCGCTATCTGCCGAATCAGATTTGCCTTCCTCCTGAGAATATATTTCGTTGTGCGCCGAAATAGTTTGGAGACAAGGATGCAACACGACGAAGCACTGCGCACACTGACGGCGCTGGCGGACGGTACGCGACTGCGCATTCTGCGGGAGCTGCTGGACAAGGATTCCTACGTGGAGGAGCTGTCCACGCGCTTTGGCCTGGCGCCCTCGACGACGTCGGCCCATCTGCGCAAGCTGGAGCAGGCGGGTCTGGTCAGCAAGGACCGGCAGCAGTACTACCACGTCTACCGCGCGCAACGGGCCGCGCTGGACCGCTACCTCTGGGAGCTGGTGGTGGAAGAGAAGGCCGAATCAGCAACGGAAAAGCAGGCCGTAGACCCGCATCGCTACCGTGTGTTGAAATCCTTCACGCGCGAGGGCCGCATTCACCGGCTGCCGGTGCAGCTCAAGAAGCGCTGGATCATTCTGGAGGAGCTGGCCACGGCCTTCGAGTTCGGCCGCAGCTACAGCGAGGCGGAAGTAAATGAGCTCATAGCGCGCCGCCACGATGACTTCTGCACCGTACGCCGCGAACTGGTCAGCGGAAACGTGCTGGCCCGTGACAATGGCATCTACTGGTTGCGTCAACCCCTGGAGCATAAATCGATGATGGACGAACTGCAGCCGCGCGAAGAGAAGCGCGCGCCACAGAAGGAAAGCCGCCGCGAGCTGGTGCGCGAGTACATGGACAATCCGCCGCCCGCCGGTGTGTTTCGTATCACGAACAAGGCCAATGGCAAGATCTGGCTGGGCATCGGCAGCAACCTGCCTGGGCAGATGGAAATGCAGATGGCGCTGCTGGCGCGCGGTGAACACCGTGAGGCGGCACTTCAGGCAGATTTTCGCAGATTGGGCGCGGCGATGTTCAGCATCGAAATCCTGGACACGCTGAAGCCTGAAGAAAGGGCCGCCCGCAGCCTGCGCAAAGAATTGCGTGAACTGCAGAATCTGTGGATCGAGAAGCTGCAGGCCTGGGGCGAGCGCGGGTATCACAAAGAGCCCAAACCGCGCAGTTGAGCAAAATTGAGGAGCGCATGCCGGAACGTGTCACGCACGCACAGCGACTGAGGAAATGTATCACCGAAGCCTGGCCACCTGCGTTGAAGACTACGCGCTGGCTGCTCTCCATCACGGTGCCCATTTCTTTTGCCGTGCTGCTGATGAAGCTCAGCGGCTTGCTGACGCTGGTGGCCGCATTCTTTGAACCGCTCTTTGCGCTGATGGGCTTACCCGGCGAGTCCGCACTGGTTTTCGTGACCGGCGGGCTGCTCAACATCTACTCCGCCATCGCGGTCATCGAAACCCTGGGCTTGAGCGGACGTGTTGTTACCATTCTGGCGCTGATGAGCCTAGTGGCGCACAACCTGCTGGTGGAAACCACCGTGCAACGCAAAACGGGCTCCTCGGTGCGGGCGATTCTTGTAACACGCTTCTTAGCGGCCTTCGTAGGGGCCTGGGCGCTCAACCTGTTGCTGCCGGCAGATGCAAGCACTGCTGTCGCTGCCCATGTATCACAGGATACGATCGCCTGGATTCCCGGATTGCTGGCCTGGGGCCAGGGCATGGCCACGCTTTGCCTGAAGATTATCGTGCTCATTTCCGGCCTGATGATTCTGCAGCGCGTGCTGGAGGAGTACGGCGTGACACAGTTCCTCGGTCGCTGGATGCGCTTGCCGCTGCGGCTTTTCGGACTTCCCGGTGACACGGCCTTTCTCTGGATTGTGGCCAACACCTTGGGACTGGCCTATGGTAGCGGCGTGCTGATGGAGCACGTATCACGGGGTAAGCTGCCGCGTGCGCACGCCGATCTGCTCAATTACCACATCGCCATCTCTCACAGCCTGCTGGAGGATACGCTGCTCTTCGTCGCTATTGGCGTCAGCGCCTGGTGGATCATCGTTCCGCGATTGGTACTGGCGGGGCTGGCGGTCTGGTTGCGGCGGTTGTGGCTGCTGTTCTGGCCGAGGGCGGAAGCGCATGTGTGATTCTGGTCCACGCAGAACCTAAGCTCCAAATGTCGAAAGCGCGCGCTCCAGATCGTCAACGCTGGGTAGACTGCTTTTCAGCTCCTGTGGAAGTGATTGAACCAGAGAATACTCGGCTACACCAATTGGCTTTGCCGTATCACGGAGCGAGTACTCCACAATGAGTTTGTTCCGGCATTTGCACAGCAACAGACCAATGCTTGGGCCATCCGCCTCCGTCGCCATTTGCGCATCTATCGCTGAAAAGTAGAAGTTCAGCTTGCCCGCGTGCTCAGGCTTAAAGGTGCCAGCCTTCAGCTCAATGACTACATAGCAGTGAATCTTTAGATGATAGAAGAGCAGGTCGAGGTAGAAATCTTCGCCCCCCACTTCCAGGTGAACCTGCCGTCCCACATAGGCGAATCCCGTGCCGAGCTCCAATATAAACTGAGTCAGCTGAGTGACCAGGGCCTCCTCGATTGACCGCTCCTGGGCTTCCTCGCCAATGCCAAGGAAGTCGAAGAAGTACGGATCCTTGAGGAGAGCTTGGGCTTGATCCGCAAGTGCCGGTGGCAGGCACTTCTCAAAGTTGCTGATGGCTTGTCCGCTTCGGAGATGCAGGCGGGTCTCAATATGGTGGACTAGTACGTTGCGAGACCAGTTGTGAGTGATGGCCATCTGGAGATACCAGTGCTTGGCTTCAGGAGTTTTGACCTTGTCCAGAAGCGCCAAGTGATGATACCATGGCAATTGTGCAAGCACCTCTTGCACAAACTCTTCGTGAGGCCAAGCCTCTGCGAAGGATCTCATGTACTTGAGGTTGCGCGAGGAAAAGCCCTTCATGTCCGGGAATGCCTTGCGCAAATCCGTAGCAAGCCGCGCAATGACCTTGGTGCCCCAGCCTTCCCGCCTTTGTCGCTGCAGGATTTCGCTGCCAATCTGCCAGTACAGCAGAATCAGCTCGCGGTTGACGGAAAGCGCAGCCCGTGTTCGTGCCGACTGAATGCGAGCCTTCAGTTCGCCTAGCTAGGCACTGTAATCACTCGAATGGCTATCCTTGGCGAGCATGGGATTTCTCATGGATGTGAGACGTGGACTCCAGTGGGTGAAGCGACCTTCATGAGGCGGGCAGGAAAACGGGAGGGGCAAGATGCGAAATCCATCCTGGGAGTTGCAGGATTTCTGCGCTGGAAGGATGCTCTTGCTTCGCCGTATTAACGGAGCTAGACGCATTCAGCAGAAAACAGAGGATCCCTACTCGAAGCATGTTGAGTTCAGCGCACCTGGAATGTCCGACGGATGAAACGCCATCCTGTAGCATGGGCAGCCATGGAGTGGATCCGGCCAAGGGGCTGCCTCAGCGCTGTAGCTTCCACCAGCTCGCATGATCCTCTGCCTGCTGCGGGCGAGAGCCGCCACCCACCCTCCCCCCTATTTGGAGTCACGACAAAGGGGGGGCTGAAGTTTCCGGAATTCGCGGCCTCTTCTGTACTCGCGCTCCATGTGTCACGGGCCATGGACAGATTCGATCGCAGTAGCACGTCGGAAGAAGAGGAACCCGGTCACCTTCCTGGTGTGACACAGAACTTCAGCAGATACTTTCTCCCGTGCTCGTCCACGTCCACGTACTCGTTTCCCGTTCTCGGAGAACGTCCGCGATAACGAGAACCGCTTACGCTGTGAGCGAGAACGAAAGAGAGAGTGGTTCACAAATCGCAGGATGGGAGGTGGATCACTTCAATAGCAGCGCTTTCCTGGTCTGGCTCACACCCTTTCCACGCAAACTGATCAAGTACACGCCGCTCGCGAGCGAGCGGCCACTCGCCAGCGAGCGGGCATCAAATGTGACACGATGCTCGCCGGGAAAGAACTCGCCGTCGGCAAGGGTGGCGACCAATTGGCCACGAAGATTGTAGACGGAAAGGCGAAGATGGACGGGCTGTTGTATCACGAAGGGAATGGTGGTCACTGGGTTGAAGGGGTTTGGGTAGGCTGTCGCCGTGTGTTTCGCCTCGCGAAACACCTCGACGAAGGCATGCTTCAGGATTAACCGTATGTGCAGCTCATCGAATCCGCATGCCTTCGTCCATAGGGTACAATGGCGGCCTGTCGAATAAAAATCAAGAATCGGTTGCCGATTCTTCGTCATCTCATTGACAACGAGTCCTGAAGGCCCATGGACGGTTCACGAACAGCGAGAACGAAAGGATGAGGGTGTATCACGAATCGCAGAATTGGAAGAGGATCACTTCAGCAGCAGCGCTTTCCTCGTCTCCGCTACACCTTCACCACGCAGGCTAATCAAGTACACACCGCTGGCCAAAGCTGCGCCATCAAATGCGACACGATGCTCGCCGGGAAAGAACTCGCCGTCGGCAAGGGTGGCGACCAATTGGCCACGAAGATTGTAGACGGAAAGGCGAAGATGGACGGGCTGTTGTATCACGAAGGGAATGGTGGTCACTGGGTTGAAGGGGTTTGGGTAGGCGTTGCCCAGCGTGGGGGAAGTGGGGAGGGTGATCGGTCGTACGGGCGCGACGCTGACGAACATCGAGTCGTTGGCGAAGGGACCGCCAGTGCAGCCGATGTCGTTGCGCAAGCCGCCCTGGGAAGGCCAGAGGGCGAAGCCGGGAGCGTCCGGGTCTTCGATGTCGTTGTAGGCCGCGTCCGGGTTGCCTGCGTCGATGCAAGGGGAGTCGGGGGCCAGGAAGGGGATGCCACGCTCGGGATCGAAGAGGGGGTCGTTGCCGATAATGTTGCCTTCGCCCTCGACGGCTTCCTGGACGTAGCAGTGGGACCAGGAAGCATTCCCGTTCAATTCGACAAGCATCTCATAAGTATTGTTGCAAATCATTGTATTGTCAGCAGTAACAAAAATGGGATTAACGGTGCTGTAGCCAATTGGTCTGCGCATGTCGTCGCACCCAGTGATTGTGACATTCTCAAGTCGCGCCTCATCAGAACCCAGGATAAACATAGCGGACTGCATTGTGTATCTGTCGACGTAGGGAGTCAAATACAGACAATTGTCAATAGCATCCACGTTGTCTATAAGAACATTTCGAAAGCGAACAGGGGTTCCTGTCTCAATACCACACCGCCCCACATTACGAAGCACCACATTCTCGAAGAATACAGAGTCTTCGGTCCCGAGGAACTGAAAACCACCGTCATCACAGTTTTCCAGGTATGTATCGATCACGTGAATTCGGTTCGCGTATGCACCTATACAGCTTCCTGCCGTAGATAAGGTCATGTATGTGGGGGCATATAGTTCGGGTGTATGATTGGGTTGTCTGCTGTTCCGAATAACCACATTGGATAACACGATCCCACTTGGTGAAGTGAGATACATCTCGCGCCCTTCATTCTCATGCGGGGCTGTTTCAGGATGGAGATTGCTGTAGTCATCTAGGTCGTCGACAAAATTATTCTCAAAGAGCAACCCTTCATAGCGTTGCGCCCCGTCTTCCCCTAGCTGTTCAAGGGAAGAAGCTGCATTCAGAATCGAACCGCGCCTCAGATAGTGGCCCCCCGTCTCACTCACCAATGGGTCTGGAGGTATGATTACATGATTATCATAAACGTGGGCTCCATACACATCCGTACCCCCAAGTGCTATCATGAAGTCCGGCACTTGGTCAATGCTGTCGCCGCTTGTGTTGTGATGAAAAACCAGATCATGAATCTCACTTGAACCTGCCGCGCTGTGAAGACCAATACCTAAGATGGATCGCGTCGTATTACTGCAGTGATGGACATGGATTCCATTGTACCGAAAATGAACATTATTGCCGCCCATGCTGATGTCGTTATCATGAATTCCGGAAACCTCCACATTATTCCATGTGCAAGTAAAGGGAAGATCTTCAGAGCCAAGAGCACCAAAGTTGATTGAACATCCATTTAAGGTGTCATTTGTTGTGTATGTCCTGATGTTCTGAATAGTATAGTGCGCATGTCCGTCGCTGCTCAGACCAAAAGCAATCTCCCCACCATCACAATTCCAGACTTCAATTCCGTCTACGGAAAAGGCAAGTGGGTCTTTGACTGTTGCATGTATTGGGGAATTCGTTGTTGCCGAAGCGCCATTGTAACGGATGTTATGAAGTTCGACTCTGCCACCTTGGGAAAATATGTTGATGGAGCCGTATTGAATGCTTGGACTGCCATTTCCATCATTTCGGTTGTCCTCAAGGTATAGGTTCTCCAGGCATAGGTAACCACTAACGCCGTAAAGGGCACACTCGATTCCATAGAAGAGTACACTGGCGCTTCGAGATGAGCGATTGTGCGTAAAAACGCAAGAACGAACAATCAGATTTCCGTCCTCGACTACATGAAGAGCTCCACCCCGATCACAGTTCGCGTAGATGTCTGTCTGCTGCCCTTGCCCACGAGTAAGCGTAAGGCCGTTGAGCTCAAGAAGTCCTGTTCCAACAGCCGTATTGACTGTTAGTAGGGTTCCCTGATACTCTCCATCCAGAATCGTCTCGTTTACATACGTTGAATCTTGAGAGAAGATGAACTGCGAACACAGAACAAGACTATGGGTAGGGCTCTGTAAGAGCCCCACCCACGTGCCTCTAGCCACCACAACCGTATCTCCGGCTGCACTAGCATCCATTGCCTGTTGAACTTCTGCGAAATCCTCGGGCACCCGCAGCACATTCGCCACTACCGCCACCGCCATCAACAACGACAATGCTAGCGTGATGCGTACCTTGCCTGGTGTTCCTGGATAAATTCGAATCGCTTTGCGTGCCATGATCCCTCGCTCTTGCTGTGATACAGGAAGATAGAAAGTTGTTCGGCAGAAGCGGAGGGCAAAATGCCTTCGTCGAAACAAGGTACTCGGCTCTCTGCGGTGGGGGCTACTCACAAATGAAACGCCCCGTACATCAGCCCGGGGCGTATCACATTCTTCAACAGTATCCGCGTCTTCTCTGGCGACCGACTTGCCGCGGTGCGCTGCAGCGAGTCAAGTCGGCCTTGGCGCGTGTTCTCTTCTCGCTTCTTACTTGCGGACTACTCTTCCAGCCATCCGCGCTCGCGCAGCCAGTTCTCGTCGTGGAACTTGCTCAGGTAGCGCTCGCCGCCATCGCAGAACATCACCACCATGCGTTGATCGGCGCGCATGGTTTTGGCCACCTTCAGACCCACGTGCAGGATCGAGCCCGAACTGCCGCCCACGAAGATGCCCTCTTCGCGGCAGATGCGACGCGCCATCGCGAAACTCTGCGGATCGGTAACCCAGTGCATCTCGTCCACGTACTGCAGGTGCAAGGTGTCGGGAATGAAATCCTCGCCGATGCCCTCGACCTGGTAGACCTTGCCCTCGATCTCCTCGCCGTTGTCGAAGAAAGGCTTGATCACGCTGCCCACCGGCTCCGCGCCAATGATGCGGATGTCGGGATTTTTCTCTTTTAGGAAGCGGCCGACGCCGGAGATGGTACCGCCGGTGCCCATGCCCATCACGAAAGCGTCCACTTTGCCCTCGCACTGTTCCCAGATTTCCGCCGCCGTCGTCTTGTAGTGCACCTCGGGGTTGGCCTGGCTCTCGAACTGGCCCATGAAGACCGCGCCCGGCGTCTGTGCTACAATAGCGCGCGCCTTGTTCATGAAGGCTTCCGGGTGCTCGGGTGGCAGGTCGGTCTTGACGATGACTACCTCGCCACCCATCGCCTGAATCATCTGCGTGCGCTCGCGCGACATCTTGTCCGGTATCACAATGATGCAGCGGTAGCCGCGCTGGGCGCAGGCCATCGCCAAGCCGAAGCCCATGTTGCCGCTGCTGGCTTCCACCACCGTGCTGCCCGGCTTGAGCTTGCCTTCGGCTTCCATGTTCTCGATGAGCGCGCGTGCTACACGGTCCTTGATGCTGGCGCCGGGGTTCATGCGCTCGATCTTGGCCAGCAGGGTGGGGGGAACGTCCTGTGCGATACGACCAAGACGCACCATGGGCGTGTTACCAATGGTCTCAAGGATGTTATTGTAGATCATGATTCAGTCCTTCACTTGCACCCAGCGATAGTTTGATCAGCCGGGTTCCGGGGTAATAATGCTGCAGAATCGCATCGTGGTCGCGCCCCTCCGTGGCCATGCGTGCGGCTCCCAGTTGACACATGCCGACGCCGTGACCCCAGCCCTTGCCGTGGATCACAACATCTTCCTCCACCCACTCAAAATAGATCGCAGCACTGAAGAGGCAACTCTCTGAGAGAGCGAGCCTGATCGCCAGCTCTTTTCCCAAGCGGAAGCAGCCCTTGTCGGTCACCAGTTCCAGCTCGATCAGACGACCGGACGCGCCGCGTGATACGGGCACCAGATCCTCGAGAACGTGGAAGCTGTGGCCGGTTTTTCGGCGGATGATCGCCGCCAACTCCGTGCGCGAATGCCGTACCTGCCAGCGGTAGTAGCCGTCGCTGTAACTCAGTCCTGGCGGAAGCTCCCAGCGGTCCGTGTTACACCAGGCGTCTTCGTCCTGATCGATCCAGGCGATCCACTCCTGCTCGCTGCGTGGCTGGGGTTGGCGCCCCTCGCGCTCGTCGCGCGTGTCACACAGCGCGCTCATGTAGGGAATCGGCTGGTTCTCCCAGACGTTCTCGTAGGCCTCCACGATACCGCCGCAGCTCTTGCTGTAGCGCGCGTCACAGACCAGCCCGTTCCAGGCTAACACTACACCGCTTGTATCACGCGCAGCCTGCAGGCTGTCCTTCATGATGGTGCCCACGCCGCGAAAACACTGACAGTGGTCGTCGGCGCAGATATCGAAGGGCTCACCCGCGTGGTGCCTGCCCCGCGTTGCCAGAATGGTGGAGCGCGCCGCGATGGTCTGCGCACGCAGGAGCGCGGGCGGACAATCGGCGGTCATCTCCGAACTGTTGACGCTGGCCAGATAGAGGTCGATATCCATGTCGTTGGCCACGCCCAGCAGTCCCGCGGGGTCGCACCAGATCAGCAGTCCACCGCTGTACTCAAGATCGCGCTGGTGCTGCCAGTGAAAGCCCAGACCTACCTCGACTTCGCGCGCCATCGCCCGGGCGCCGGGCGGCAGCTCGATGCGCAGGGGCAGCTCGCCTTCTTCCAGCAGAACACGACCATCCAGGCGCACATTGACCAGACTCTCGCCATGTATCACTGTCTCACGAAAAACAGAGGGCGCGCCCGTGTGCCAGAGCGCAATGCCCTGCCTGGCGGGTGTTTCCACCAGAATGTCGCGCAGCCGCCTCAGCAGCTCCAGTCCGGCCGGACCGCCCGTTTGCAGCACTTCGCGCTCTGCGGGATCCATGTTGTCGGTGTGACTCGTCAGCAGGCGATCACCGGGCACACAGGCTTCCAACTCCGCGTAGAGCAGACCGGTCGCGGGTACGCGACAATCGCCGTACTCGGCGCCGGGAGCAAAATCCACGATGTGCGGTGTGATACCCTTGGTGGCCAGCAGGTCGGCGGTAGCGGCGAGCAACTCGCGATCGTCGCTCTCCAGTACACGCAGTCCGTAGCGAAAAGCACCGGGGCGCGGTGTCGCCACGGTAATCTGCAATTCACCGCGACCACGCCACTCTCCCAGCGCGCTGAAGAGACGAGTCTCCGCAGGGAGCTGAAAGCTCAGGCGCGTGCGCCGGTGAATGATGCCGATTCGTACAGTCCGCATGCCTCAAAGGTACCAATCTTGATGGAGCGTGATGCCGGTTGCCTCTCTACAACGGGATGCATCCTGCTCAGAGCAGGAGCATTGCCAGCAAGTTGATGGCCATGTGAAACACAATTCCCGGCAACAGGCTGCCCGACCAGACTCGCAGCCAGGCGAGCCACAGTCCCAGCAATAGCAGGCTGGGGAACTGCCAGGGATTCATGTGAAACAGCGCGAACACCGCTGCCGGCACCACCAACGCTGGCAGGCTGCGCGCTCGGCTGAAACGCAGCGACCAGAGCCACTGAATGAAGCCGCGAAAGAAAATCTCTTCCATGACGGGGCTGACGAGGACCACAGAAATCCAGGTGATCAGCATGGACGCGATGGTCGTCGTGCTCAAATGCTCCGCCATCTGCTGTTTCACTTCTTCGGGAACGGGCAGCAGCATGTCGTTGGCGTAACTGATGAGTTGGAAGAGCGGCGCGCCCACCACGATCAACAGCGCCAGCGTGAGTTGACTGATGCGCTTCGGCCAGCGCAAGGGAATGATTTCACCGCGTAGCAGCTTGGGCAGCAGCACCAGCGCAGGCAGGCCCAGCATCAGCTCGGTGAAGAGCATGGCCAGCTGTGCGCCCAGACCCCCCTTGGCGGCACCGGGCAGCAGTATAATGGCCATGGCCGGAACGATGACGATTAGAGGAGAGATGCGCGCGGCCTGATTGTCAGCCATTGTGGTGATCGCGATAGAAGTGCCAGGCGCAAATGGCGAAGGCGTGACCCACGTTCAGACTTTCGGCGCGATCGGTGCCGGGTATCCAGACACGCTCGCTGAGGACGCTTTCCGTTTGCAGCAGACCGTGACTTTCGCTGCCAAGCACAAGTGTGTCACCGGCCTGTGGCTGTATCACGTTCAGCGGTGAGCCGCCGTTGCTGTCCAGACCCAACAGGCGTCTGCCATCGCGCAATGCGGCAACGTCGTCTGTCTGCATCACACGCAAACGCAGGTGAAACTGCGAGCCCATGGCGCTGCGTATCACGCGCGGACTCCAGGGATCTGCACCCCCCAGAAGACCGACGGGTTCCAGGCCGAACCACAGTGCCGTGCGCAGAATGGAACCCAGATTGCCGGGATCGGCGACGCCGTCCAGAATCACGCGCGGCCGCAGGGAGGTGTCAATTTGCGGAAGTTGTGTCACGGCTAGCAAACCCTCAGGTGAGGCCTGGTCCGCCAGACGCGCGGCTTCGTGATCGCGCAATTGGCACACGCGGTCCTCGCGCTGAAGTTGTTGCCAGAGTACCGGTCCAAGCGTCTGCTCTGCTGCAGCCGTTGTGTCACCGCAAATCAGCAATTGCTCAATGCGATGTCCGCCGCGCACTAGTTCCGTGATACACTTGTAGCCGGGTACGACAACGCGTCCCTGTTCCTGACGAGCCGCTGAACGCCGTAGCTGGTTGAGTTCTGCGAATTCCCCGCGCGAAAGGCGACGCATCAGCGGTGCCCCATGCCGTGTACGCCACTGATGGGCAGAGCCAGAATCAGGCCGTTGCCGGGTTCGCTGAAGGGGCCGACAACCTGCTCGAAAATGGTGACCATTTTCTCTTCGATCTCGTCTTCCACAGCGGTGATCAGCGTTTTGTTGTGCGGGCGGTTGCCGGTGAGCAGGCCTTTCAAGCCAGCGAAAATGGGAATGTCCTGCGACAGGACGCGGCCCATGCCCACCGAATCCAAAATGGTGGCGCCGCGAATGTCCACTTCGACCATAGCCTGCACCAGGTCGTCCAGACACTCTTCCTTGTTGAGGATGATGATCAGCAATTTCATGTTGTCTGCTGCCTAGAGATCCAGGAAGTCCTCTTCCTCGGCGCGAACCGCAGCCAGTAGAGCGTCCACCTGATCGAGGCGCTGCATGCGACCCGCCAGACCGTGACGGCTCAGGCGCGAAATGCGTGCCAGCAGCTTGAGGTGCGAGCTGGAAATGGAAAGGCTGCCCAGCAGCAGAAAGACCAGCCAGGCGGGACCGTCTTCGGCGCCGAAATCCACCGGCGGATCAAAGGTGCCCATCGCCACCAGTGGCTCGTCGATGTTGACGCAATTGGTGTGGGGAATGGCAACGCCGCCGCCAATTCCGGTTGGGTAGTCCCGTTCGCGCTCCAGTATCAGCTTCAGCGCCTGGTTGTCGTTGGGCAGGCTGCCTGAAGCAATCAGGCGCTCCAGCAGTTGCTTAATGGCCGCTTCGCGGTTTTCCGCCTGGCCGTGTGCAATGACGTGCTGCGGGTCAAGCATGTCGGATAGCTTCATGGGGACTCCGGAATTGTCTTCCCTTGGTCGTCGCCCGGATGCCGCATCCCGAGACGACATGGTGAAAGTAGGAAAGGGCTTCTCAGCATTCAATTCAAAGGGGAGGTCATGAAAAGACCAGCTTTATCGAAAGGCATGAGCCTGGTGCTCACAACGGTGCAGAAAGAGGCGGACGCGCTCGCGCTAGCGCGCTCACTGGTGGACGAGGGCTTCGCCGCGTGTGTGAGTGTGATACCTGGATTGCTCTCTGTTTATGCATGGCGCGGCAAAATGGAAGAAGAGCGGGAGCTGCAGTTGTTGATCAAGACGCGAAGTGCAGCCGTGTTAGACCTGCGCCAGCGGCTGGAGGAGCTGCATCCCTACGAGTTGCCCGAGTTCATTGTGCTTGATCCGCACTGCAGCGACGAGTACCTGGACTGGGTGGAAGACCAGGTGCCCGAGCAGGGAACATTTGATAAGGCTTAGTATTTCAAGGTTGCGATTATTTGGAGCATGAAATAAATTGAGCGCCATGACTACCAACACCAACATTCATCCCGAACTGCTCACCCAGTTCATGTCTTTGGTGGAGCAGCTCAGCCTGCTGACGGATCGCTCCAATTTTCTGCGCCAGCGCTGCAGCGGCCTGGGTCGCATGGAGTGCCAGACACTGCGCCTGCTGGAGGATTTTCGCTGCAGCAAGCCCGAGTTGCGCGAGCGAATCCGGCGTCAGGAGCTGACGGAGCACGAAGTGGAGCTCTACGTTCCGCGCACACTGCGCTCTGAATATGAGCATGGCGAGCTGACGGAGGCGCAATTAGAAGAACTGCCGCGTGACCTTTCCATGAAGGCGCTGGCGGGCATGATCGGTGTGGCCTGCAGTCGCATGACGCGCATCGGTGATACATTGGCCGACGAGCGCAGCGCCCGTGGTGGCCGTGGCAAGGGCATGATTCATCGTGCGCCCTCGCCCGATGACCGGCGTGTGATCCTGATTCGTATCACCGAAAAGGGAAGCGAAAAGGTGCGTGAGCAGGAAGCGCGCAGCCGCGAGTTCACCACCCTTCTTCTTTCACGAATTCCTGCCGACCAGCATCGCAAGGCGCTGGACGGCCTGGAGCACTACAGGGCGGCGCTGGAGGCCATTTTGCCTCTGGTCGATCCGGACGCCAATGAGCGCGATCGCGACTGCCAGGAGTAGTGGAGTGCGAAACAACAAACATTTCAAGGAGACGTGAGATGTCTATTCTAAAGCTCGCCGCGACGAATTTTGATACTGAGATCGGTCAGGGTCTGACGCTGGTGGACTTCTGGGCCGAATGGTGCGGTCCCTGCCGCATGCTGGCGCCGGTGCTGGAGAAGGTCGCCGCCGATGCCGAGTTGGGTGCGCGCATTGCCAAGGTCAATGTGGACGAAAGCCCGCAGCTCGCTGGCCGCTTCAACATTCGCGGCATTCCCACCATGATCCTCTTCAAGAACGGCCAGGCCGTGGATCAGCTCGTGGGCTTGACCGACGAGACCAGCATCAAGGCTATGATCGGTCGCCACAAATAGCGCCATCGACAGCTTGATTTCTCTGGGGCCTTGCGGGGCCCCTTTTCTGTCCCACCCCCCCTTTATCCTATGGCTGAAAACAAGGAGGACAGAAAGATGCAGAGCCTTTGGATACCCCAGACGAAGCGTGAACTGGTGCAGAGCCTGAGCAGCGTCTACCGCGACGAAGAGGAGCGCTTTACGCGCATGCCCAAGAAGCAGCTGATGGCGATCTTCTTTTATCTGCGTCGCACGCGAGGTCTCTTCAGTTGATTGCCGTTGACGCAGGTGCCCCGTCTATACCACTTTTAGCCCATGCGAGCGGAAGAACGTCAACTCTCTCTAATTGCCTTTCTGCTGGGCCACCGCTTTGGCAGAACGCGGCAGCAAATCATCAACGCGGTGGAGGGCTACAGATCCGGCGATGCGGGTCGCAAGATGCTGCAGCGCGATGTCGCTTTTCTGGCTGGCATGGGCGTGCACGTGGAACTTCGTCGCATTGAAGGCACATCCGAAGACGGCAACTATGAGCACGTCTACGTGATACAGAGGCAATCGGTGTTTGCACCGCCCTTGCATCTGGAGGACGATGACCTTGTCGTGTTACAACGCTTGTGTGACGCGCTCCGCCAGCGTGAGAACTTTCCTCTACAGGAAGCGGCGCGTTCTGCAATGGCGAAACTACAGGCTTGTCTGAAGGAGGGTGGCGTTCGCAGTGATACGCCCCGAATGGCGGGATCTGCCTTTCTGGAGCAGATTGCCCTGGCTATTCGCGAGTCGCGCAAGCTGCGGCTTACTCACTGGAGCCCCTGGAGTGGCGAGAAGACGTCGCGCGTGATCCATCCGCATGGACTTGTATCACGCGGTGAGTACTGGTATCTGGCGGCATGGTGCGAGCTGCGCCGGGACGTGCGCGAGTTCCGGCTGGACCGGGTAGACAAGCTTGAGTTGCTGGCCGGGCATTTCAAACCGGGAAAGGCCGGATCGCTCGCGGAATTGCGATTTGAATCACGGCCTACACGTGGCGGAAAGTATCACGCCAGTCTGCTTTTTGATGCCACCATTGCTGCCCTGGCCGAAAGGCGGCTTGCCCGCGACAGCGAGCGTGAGTGGCGTGGCGAAAAGTTGTGGGCGCGCGTCCATACGGACATGCCAGGCACTTTCTGTGAGATGCTGCTGGACTGGGGCTCGCACGTGCGTGTGCTGGAGCTGGACACGGAGTTGCGCATAGAGCTTGAACGTCGTCTGCAGGTTGCCCTTGTGCAGCACGAGGAGGGGGATCATGCCTCCTGCACCTAACACCCTGCATCGCCTGTTGGAGCTTCTGCCCGCGCTGCAAAAACGGGACGGGCAACGGGTTGACGATGTTTGCGCAGACCTAGAGGTAAGCCGTCGCGAACTGCAGCGCTTTCTGGAACTGCTGACTGCGGCGCGCTACGCGGACTGGTCCGCCGGTGATCTGATTGATGCTTGGATTGAGGACGAGCGTCTGCACGTTCACACCGGTGCCATGCCAGGCAGCGTAGTGCGTTTTACCGCCGAAGAGCAGCTTGCGCTGCGTCTGGGCTACGAGTTTCTGCGCGTGCGCGGCGAGATGCCCGAAGCGAAACGGGTGGAGCATCTGCTGGAGCTGATGTACGCAGAACAAGCGGAAGACGAGGAGGGCGTGCAGCGATTGCAGGAGCGCATTGCCGTATCACCGCGTCCTTCGATTGATGCAAAGCTGCCCGAAATGATCGGTGAGGCGCTACGCCAGAAACGCTGTCTTGAGCTTGTCTATTACAGTCGCGGGCGTGATAAGACGGATTTGCGAGTTGTCGAATGCTGGGAGTTGTATCACGACCGTCAATTCAGCTATCTCTTTGCGTGGGACCGAACCCGCGCCGCCGAGCGCACCTTTCGTTTGGATCGCGTAATACAAGCCCGTCTACTGAATGATGTTGTAACACAGCCGGTCAGGGCGCGTGATTTCCCCGAGGGGGACGCTGGCACAGAGCTTCGCGCCTGCGTAATCCTGCGTGGCTTTCTGGAACGGCTGGCGAAAGAAGAAGCCTGGTCGGAGTGTGTCCCGGTTGAAGGCGGCCTGCAATGGACGCCCGTGCTGGAAAACCCCGCCTGGTTGCTGAATCTGCTGTTGCCTTATGCACACGAATGCCAGCTTGTATCACCTGAAAATCTACGAGATCAGCTGCGACAGCGCTTGTGCGAGCTGCGGACCTCGCTGCTGATGGATGGAACACACAAGGAGTGACACACGGTGTTTCTCCGGTATCAAGACGGTTGAGGAGGATGGAATGCCAAAACATCAAACGCCTACTTCGGCATTGGTCATTGGTCTTTTACTGCTTGTGATTTCGCTCATCAGCCTTGTAATGAGTGGCATGATGATTCTGATGGTGAACTACATGCCGCAGGAAACAGCCTCGGCCCTGCAAACCATGAACATGACCGCCGACGATCTTCCCGCGTACAGCCTATACTCTTCTGTCTTTGGCGGGGTCTTTGGCCTTGTTGCGGGTATTCCACTACTAATGGGGCGCAATTTCGGTCGTCTGGCCTTCAACGCATACGCGGCCTACAACGTGCTGATGAACCTCATCTCGCCCTTTATCAATAAGGGCCTTGGCGAGAAAATGGCGGCGAACGCCGCCCAGGAGACCCCTGGCTTCAACTGGTTGGGCCTGCTGCTGAATCTTGCCATCACCGCTCTGTGCGTGTGGCTGCTTAATCGACACAGCACCAAGGTCATGCTGCGTGGGTACAAGGCCAAGCCGCTTGACCAGGAGCCGGCCCTGGAATCCGTGACACCGGGTTCTTTCGAGCTACCCAGAGACCCTGAAAAGGATGAGGAGAGGGGCGACTGATTCCCACCTCGGCGAATTCTTCTTGCTCTGCCGGACAAGAGGTAGCATGCTCTTGGCATCACCAGTCAAGGGGAACCAGGAGGGTCCATGAGTGACATTCGGGAGCAGGCGCGCCAGGCGTTGAGCCATTCCTTTGTCGGCAATTTGGCTACGGTTGATGCAGAGGGGCGCCCGTGGGTGCGCAGTATCCTTTTTCGAGTGGACGAGGGACTGGTGCTACGTTTTGCCACTACCCGGTCCAGTCGCAAAGTGGAACACATCGGCCATCAGCCCTGTGTGCACATTAGTGGCGGCGGCTGTCTTGAGTCACCTGCCAAGTATTTCCAGATTGAAGGGCAGGCGCGGGTTCACACCGACCGGGAAACGCTGGACGAGTTCTGGCAACCTGGTTTTCAGGCCTATTTTGAGAGCCCGCAAGATCCGGAATACACGGTTGTCGAGATTCGGCCAACGCGCGTGGAGCTGCATGATCCTCAGCAGGGCATGCAACCGGTCGTGGTCGAGTTCCCCGGCTAGCCCATTTTCAAAACGCCAAGTAGATCTGATCTCGAGCAAAACTTCCCCCTGTCTTGGCCGATAGTATGCGAGAGCGGACTTGAGTCTGCGAAGATGAAGCAAGCAGGAGGTACCAATGCGCATCAGCATTTGTCCCGAGTGCGGACAGGAAATCCAGCACGAATACGCAGAAACCCCGCAGGACATTTACCGCTGGACGGACGGTCGCGGCGACGAGACCTCCTCGGAAGGACAGCTCCTGCTTTGTCGGTGTCCAGCTTGCGGCGAACTCCTCTGGTACGAGGACGTGGACGAACGCGAGGATGTGGGCTACGAAGATGTGGGCAATGATCAGGGTGAGTGGTCACGCAGCGATTCTCTTCCAGCGGAAACGCCTGACATCGATGAAGTGAGCGCCTACCTGGGCGAAAACGAGATGCCGAGTGATCGTGAAGTGCACTTGCGCACCTGGCTGTGGTGGTGGTGCAATGACCGCATGCGCGACGGTGTTGATCAGGAGTTGGTGGATTGCGAAGAGGAGAACCTGAAGCGACTGGAGGAGCTGCTCGACCGCGATGAAGAGTACGAACGCCTGCTGCTGGCGGAGCTCCATCGTCAACAGGGCCGCCACGACGCATCCCGTGCCCTGCTGGATTTCAACTGGTCGCGCGAATACAAAACCTGGGTGGCGCGTCTGCGGGAGCTGAATGAGGCCGCGGATCGTGGCGTTGCCCTACTGGAGCCCTGACACCATGCAAAGAACCTTGTTGCGTATCACAAATTCTCTGCTGCTACTATCCTTTTTGCTGCAGTTGGGCAGCGGCCTGGGGCACGGTGCGCTCAGTCATCAACAGTTTGAGCTGATGCACGAAGGCAACGGCTATCTGCTGAGCTCTCTGGTCTGTGTGCATGTGTATCTGAACCGCGCCTGGATCAAATCGCAGCTTTCATCGCTGCGCTCGTCCAAGAAGAAATAGTGCTCAACCAGGCGTGAAATTATATCACCAAAAACACCCCGTATGAATAATCTTCACGTGTGATACATGTGCCCAAAGCTGGGACTCGTGTATTACGCAGTAATCACTCAGCATTAATGCGGCCTGGCGCCGACTTCTCACACAAAACTCATCCTTGGGGCCATCTTCTGTTGCGGGCATGAGCTTTGCTCGGAGTGCCCCGTGTCCTGAAGCCGAGGTCGCCCGGCCTTGCCGCTTCATCCTGCCATGTACCGAAAACAACCTGTTGCGCCGCGCTTTCCAACGCGGTCCTTTTGCCTTGTGGGGATGCCTATGAAGCTCGTAAGACGTCTTTCGCTACTTGCCCTGGGAGCGCTGACGGCGGCACCGCTGCTGTTTGCCGACACGGGTGACTGGCTCTACTCCGCCTACGATAGCGATCCGGGATCGCTGCGTGCTGGCGCGAGTAGCGAACCGCTGCGACCACCGCTCGAAGACGATGCGGCCTGGTGGTGGGGGAGCAACAACACCCTGCGGGTGAACTCAATGCCGTCCTGGTCTGAAGACGAGGGCCTGTGGGGGCTTGTAACACCGGGTGGTGTTGAACTTTGGGGCTCGCTGCGCACGCCGAGTCTTCCCGTCGACTGGAGCCTCATTATTGATGGCGTAGAGTATTCGGGAACGGCCTCTACGCAGGCCGAGGCGCGCTACGTTTCTGTGATACACGGCATTCGTGAGGTTGGCGAGTACGAGTTCACGCTGCGCGCCGAAGATGCAATGGGTCGCGTCGATAGCAGCACGACCGTGCTTCAGGTCATTGACCCGACGAACTACGGAGACGCGGCCTACGCTGCAAACGCACGTGGTCTGGCCTATTTGTATCGCACCCAGAATGCATCAAGTATCACGGCCTATGACGGCGGCTGGTACAGCTGGCGTACAGCTAGTGAGTCTGTTGGCGCTACGGGAGCCGCTTTGTTGGCCATGTTGCGCAACGGGCATCATCCAGATCACGACCCGGCGGTAGATGTTTTTGCTGACTGCATGAGGCGCGGTTTCTACTGGCTCTCTCAGCAAATGGGCAGTGTGAATCTGGACGAGGAATGGGATTACAACGCCAATGGCCGCGGCTGCTTTTTCTTGAATGATGGAACGGCGAACGCATTGGCTGTAATGGCGCTGGCGACCTGTGCTACACCATCAGCTGTTCTTGGCGGAGGGCCTTTGGCCGGTGTGTCACACGCTGAAGTACTGCAGGACTGTGTTGACCTAATGGCGTATTGCCAGGCTGACGCGGGCGAGGGACGCGGTGGCTGGCGTTGGCAGATGACGCTACCCGATGTGGGTGCGGACAATATTGCTACGCCGTGGTACGCGCGCGCTATTGACCTTTGTCAGCAACACCAGGGTAGCTTCCTTTCAGAAGCGGTGCTGGAGGAACTGGCCGCATGGCTGGAGTATTCTCAGAACGAAGACGGCGGCTTCGGCTATCGGGGTCCGGAAGATCGGCGTTCGATTGCGACGACTGCTGGCGGTTGGTGTGCTACAGCGCTGGTTGGCGACTACTACGACCGTAGCAGTGATGCTATGGATTGGATCGGCGCGCACTGGGTATCTCCCAATGGTCACGACGAAAGCTGGCCCTCGCTGATGGAAGGCAACAGCTACGAAATGCTCATGGTTTCCGAGGCGGCACGTTCGCAGTGGCGCATTCCGACCCAGGTCGGCTGGCGCTACTGGTACGAAGAGTTCGTGCAGCAGCTCTTGTATCACGAAACATGGGGACAGCGTGACGATGGGCACTGGGATGGATGTGCTCCGCTTGCAGACACCAGCCAAGAATTGTCTACGGCTTTTGCCGTGCTCGTGCTCAGCGACTGGGGGCGCATCGATGTGCCAGTAGCCATGATAGCCGGGCCAGATACAGTGGCCGTTGGCGAGAGCTTTGAGCTGTACGGCGGGCGTTCGTATCACACCAATTGGGATCGCAGCATTGTCGCCTGGGAGTGGGACCTTGACTTGTCGGACGGGCTCAGCTTCGGTGATTCTGACGAATCAAATGTGATACATCCAGGCTTCGTTCTTCCTGGTGTGTATCGCGTTGCTCTGCGCGTCAGCGATGATAGCGCCCCCATGATGCAGGACACGGACATGCATCAGGTCGTTGTGGTCGACATGAATCACAGTCCGATAGCCGTGCGAAACACACCCTGGTGCATCGAGCCGGGAGAGGATCTTGTGCTCGATGGTGCGATGTCCTGGGACCCGGACGGCGACCGCATTATCGCCTATGAATGGGATCTGGACGGTGACCTGCTGTTTGACGATTTCTTTGGTGTGGACACCGTGTTGCACTTTGACGCGGCAGCCGAGGGAATCATCGGTCTTCGTGTGTACGACGAACATGGCGCGGTCAGCGAAAACTCTTCCTACGGTACATTTGTTGTAACACACAATGCTGCCACAGCAATAGCCATTTGGCCGACCCGGACAAGTTGCGGTGTGCATGAATCCAACAGCGTGCAGTTCTGTGTTGCCATGAGCGTGAATGATGGCGAGCAGCTGAATGGTGTCACGCTGGAGGCATGGCTCGGTCACTGGGACTACAACGGCGTGCGTCTTGCCGTGCAGTCTTTCAACGGTGTGCAGGACGGCGATGAGGTCTGTTTGAATCGCGCTTTCATCGCTCCGGCAAACGCGGGCCAATACACGCTCTATGGTCGTGTTCTTCTGCAGGATGAAGAATGTGATACAGACGACAATGTTGCCCTCGGCGTGTTACAGGTGCATGATGATGCAGCGGAGGCGAACAATGCCTTGCCGCAAACACTTGCTCTTCAAAAGGCTTATCCGAACCCCTTTAATCCCAGCACAACCCTCAAACTGGCCGTCCCAGAGCTGCAGTCCCTGAGAGTGGAGATTTGCAATGTGCGTGGTCAGCATGTCACGCTGTTGGCGGAAGGCCTGTTTGAAGCAGGAGAACACGAGCTCCGGTGGACGGCGGGTGATCAGCCCAGCGGCATCTACTTCGCACGCATGATTCCGGAATCGGGAAAAGCTCAAGTGCAGCGGTTGCTACTGGTGCGCTAAGGAGGCGGAATGATGAACAAGAGAAACTGGAGATATACGGCCATGAATGGCGGATTGAATAGAACAAAGCTTTTTCCGGCCAGTGCATTGGCTGTCGGCCTTGGCATGTGTACGGTGATACAAGCGGCCACACCTGGAATTCAGCACAATGAGGCCGGACGACCGACAACCGGCTTCTATGCCAGTGAGCGCGTGGAATTTGCTTTCGATAACGACCTGCAGGTTCGTCTGGAGCGCGGAGCGCTGGCGGGTCTTGATCAAGTGACGGCAAACCAGCTTTCCGCTGCACTTGACGAATACAGAGCTGATCAGCCGATGCGTTTGTTCAGCAGCCTCAGTGAAGCCGATGTAGATCGTCTTCTCCTGCGCGGCAGCCGGACAGATCTGCCTGATTTGAACAACTGGTACAGCTGTAATGTTGGTGATACAAAATCCGGACGGGAGCTGGCGGAAGCGCTGCGGAAGCTGCCAGGAATCCGCTATGCCGGCCTCGTACCCTTACCGAAGATGTCCGCGGTAGATCTGACACCAACGACACCCAACTACACACCGATGCAGCACCATCTTTTGAATGCGCCGACGGGAACGGGTGCTACGAGTGTTGGATCGATTACGGGTGCCGATGCCGCTACGGTGAGCGTGTGCGTGATCGACGGCGGTTGGGTGTTGGATCACGAAGATCTGGATCTGAGCTACCTGGGTGGAGGCAATTCTGCTGACACAGAGTGGCGCAATCACGGAACCGCATGCGCGGGCGTGCTTGCTGCGGCTCACGGAGACTACGGCGTCAACGGTATGCTGGCAGCGCCGGAGGCCGTTTTCGCTCAAGGCATCTTCGAGGAAGGTACTGCGGCGGCCTGGCTTGCGGCTGGGGCGGCCCTTGACGCGGGAGATGTGATCAGCGCCTCCTGGGGCTACGAGTCTGGAAGCTTTCCCTCAGGCTATGAGTGCAGTTGCGGCGAAGCGGGAATGCTGCCGCCGGAGGCTAATCTGGCGGATTTCGAAGCCATTCAAACCCTGACTGCGAATGGCCTGATTGTGGTGACAGCTGCCGGAAACGGCTGTCTGCCCTTGGATCACAGCGATTTTGCCGGGCAGTGGGATCTGGTGACACAAGACAGCGGAGCCCTACTTGTTGCCGCGGCCAACACGGATCTAGAACCCGCGTGTTACACCAACAGCGGCAGTCGAATTGATGCCTTTGCCGTGGGCGAAACGGTGGTATCCTGTGGATACGGTGATCTCTTTCTGCCTGGTGGTGATGAGCGACAGGCCTATACCTACTCCTTTAGCGGAACCTCGGCTGCGACGCCCATCATCGCAGGAGCTGTCGCGTGCATGCAGGGTGTCTTCAAGAGCGGCCACAGTGGCGAAGTGTTGGACGCCTGGCAAATGCGCAGTTTGCTTCGTACTACGGGAACGCCGCAGAGCGAAGAGTTCGATCGTCCCATTGGCCTGATGCCCGATCTTCCCGCGCTGCTGGACGCCATGCACGCTCAGGAAGGTGTGATCCAAATCAGCGGCAACATAACTGCGGATACCTTCTGGTCGCGCGACTACGTGTATTTGCTGACGAGTGGAATCACCATCAACAGCGGTGTCACACTGACCATCGAGGGCGGCACGGTCGTCAAGTTCCAGTATCAGTCCAGCGCCAGTGGCAAGCGCTGGCTGTACGCCCTGGGCGATCTTCGTCTGCTGGGCACGCCTGCAGATCCGGTGGTGTTTACCTCGGAGCGAGATGACGAATACGGCGGTGACAGCAACGGCGACGGCGAAGAGACGGTCGCTGCTGCCGGTGACTGGGGATTTCTGCGCATCGGCAATGGTGCCGTCCGTGTAGAGAACGCTCTCTTCCGTTACGCTGGATTACAAAGCACGCGTAATGCCGTGATCTGGGCGGATGGTGTGTCACCGGTTGTGGATCACAACCTTGTGGAGAACTGCTACAGTGGCACGACGGCCATTTATTATCAGGCCAACCAGAGTGCTGAAACCACTCCCCAGATCAGCAACAATCGTATCACAGGCGTGAATCAGGCCCTCTACGTAGATGGTAGCAACGTGTCTCGCACAACGACTTCCCCGGTGATCCAGGGAAATGAACTGATCAACTGCAGCTATGCAATTCAGTTGAACGAGTGCGATCCGTTGATTTCTGGCAACCTGATCAGTCACGAGGATGCGACCAATGAAGGGACACGCCTCCCTTACCTGATCAATGGTTGGGTAGAGCCAAGTTTCGAGAACAATATTCTGCTGGGTACGGTTTGGCCCGTGCTGGCTGTGCAAGGAGCTATCGCGCGTGATACGCGCTGGACTCACGTTGAGCACGATCTGCCTTATCTCATCTGGAACAACATCACGGTGAACAGTGGCGTTGAGCTGACCCTGGCACCGGATCTTGTGGTGAAGTTCCTGCCGCAGAGCAGCCGCAGCGCAAATCGCTATATCCAGGCTTTGGGAAGTATCAATTTCCTGAGTGCGCCGGGACACGAGATCGTTCTTACTTCAAATCGCGACGACGAGTTCGGCGGTGATACAAACGGCGACGACCAGACACCTGTGCTGGAAGTAGAACCCAGTTCAAGCGATTGGGCCTATCTGCGTCTCGATACAGACGAAACAGTAGTGCATGATCTGATCTTCCGCTACGCGGGTCGCCGCGACGGTGATCGGCACAATGTCATCTACGTCGTCGGATGCTCGCCGCAGATCAACGACTGCCGCCTCCTTGACTGTTATCCTTCTGCGACAGCCATCTACTACAGCGCAAGCCAGAGCAGCGTAACAACGCCGAGGATACTGGACAATAGCATCAGCGACGTCAATCAGGCGATCTATCTGGACGGCAACGGATCCAGTCAGCTGGCAACGCAGCCCCTGATTGCGCGTAATACAATCTCCGACTGCTCCGTTGCCATTCAACTCAACGAGTGCACACCAAGCCTGGTGGAGAACCACATCAGCCACACGGGTACCGAAACCGAAGGAACCCGGCTTCCTTTCCTGCTCAACGGCTGGGTTTCTCCTGCGCTCACGGACAACGAGCTGACGGGCACGATCCTTCCCGTGATTGCGGTGCAGGGCAACATCAATCAGAACGTGCACTGGAGCGATGTTGAGGGACTCACCTGGTTGGTGTGGAACAATGTCACGGTCGCCAGCGGTGATACACTGACCCTTGATGAAGATCTGGTTGTGAAGTTCCTCTATCAGAGTACGCATAGTGCCAACCGCTATTTGCAGGTTCAGGGCATTCTGGATCTGTACGGCAGCCCGGGCCACGAAGTCGTGTTTACTTCCAGCCGTGACGACGAGTTTGGCGGTGATACAAACGGTGATGAAATCGAAGGCAGCGAGGTGGAAGCCAGCTCAAGCGACTGGGGCCACCTGCGAGTTTTAAACGGTGACAACAATATCCACGATGTCATCTTCCGCTACGGCGGGCGCCGCGACAGCGATCGTCACACGGTGCTCTATGTCAATGATTGTGCACCGATTGTGCGACGTAATACATTCGTCGATTGCTACAGCGGCTGTACGGCTATCGATTACGACGCACCGCAGAGCGCGGAGAGTACCCCGCAGATCACGTACAACAGTATCAGCAATGTCAGCACAGCGCTCAACCTGGATGGAAACGCATCCGGAGTGAATGCCACGACGCCCTACATTGCCTACAACCACATCAGCGAGTGCAGTTGGGCTTTCAATCTGACGGAATGCCGTGCGCGCATCGAGCACAACACGATCTCGCACAGCACCGTGGATACCGAGGGCACGCGCAATCCGCTCTACGTCAACGGATGGGCTGTGCCGACGACGTGGACAGACAATGATCTGTTGGGTACCGTGAATCACACACTGTGCATTGGTGGCACCATGAGCCAGAGCGCGCGCTTGCGCACCATTGATGGCATGCCCTGGACGGTGTGGAACAACCTGGCAGTAAACACAGGGGCAACACTGACACTCGACGCCGACCTGGTCGTCAAGTTCCTTTATCAGAGCACTCACAGCGCCAACCGCTACATGCAGATTCAGGGAATCCTGGACCTGGACGGTAGCCCGGGACACGAGGTGGTGTTCACGTCAAGTCGCGACGACGACTTCGGCGGTGATACAAATGGAGACGAGACGGAAGGAAGTGAGCAGGCGGCCAGTGGCAATGACTGGGGTCATTTGCGCGTTCTGAACGGTGATAACGATATCCACGATGTCCTCTTCCGCTACGGAGGACGCCGCGATAGTGATCGTCACACGGTGCTCTACATCAATGACTGTGCTCCTATCGTACGGCGTAATACATTCGTCGATTGCTACAGCGGCTGTACGGCTATCGATTACGACGCACCGCAGAGCGCGGAAAGTGCGCCACAGATTAGCTACAACACCATCAGCAATGTTGGCACGGCCCTCAATCTGGATGGAAACGCATCCGGAGTGGATGCCACGACGCCTTACATTGCCTACAATCACATCAGCGAGTGCAGCTGGGCTTTCAATCTGACGGAATGCCGTGCGCGCATTGAGCACAACACGATCTCTCACAGCACCGTGGATACCGAGGGCACGCGCAATCCGCTCTACGTCAACGGATGGGCCGTGCCGACGACGTGGACAGACAATGATCTGTTGGGTACTGTGAATCACACACTGTGCATTGGCGGCACCATGAGCCAAAGCGCGCGCTTGCGCACCATCGATGGCATGCCCTGGACGGTGTGGAATAACCTGAGTGTTTCTGCCGGTGATACACTGACGCTTGATCCAGACCTTGTGGTCAAATTCCTCTATCAGAACACGCACAGTGCAAACCGCTACCTGCAGGTGCTCGGTGTGCTGAATCTTGATGGAGCTCCAGGTCACGAAGTCATCTTTACCTCTAGTCGCGATGATGAGGTTGGCGGTGATACAAACGGTGATGACGTTGAAGGCAACGAGCAGCTGGCCAGTGTCAACGACTGGGGCTATCTGCGCCTCGATAACGGCGAGAACAACATCCACGACATGATCTTCCGCTATGGTGGTCGTCGTGACAGCGATCACAATTCAGTGTTGCGCATCGAAAACTGCTCGCCAACGGTCACACATTGTCAATTCGAGAATGTGTACTCCAATACTAATTGCATCTACTACTACGCTCACAGTTCGCTGGCGACGGTGCCGGTAATCGTGAACAATACCACCAGCGGTGGTCTGCGCGGTTTGTACTTTTATGGCAATAGCAGCGGTAGCTCAAGCCCCGTGATACAGGGTAATGAGTTTGCGCACGCGTCGGGTCAGGGAATTTATCTACGACAGGCGGGAAGCGAGGCTAGCATAGCCTACAACAGCCTGCATCACAATGGCGTCGGCGTCTACTGTTACAGTGGAAGCGGCGAACTGCACAATTGCGACCTGATGGAGAACACAACCTATGGCTACCAGAACGTCAGTGGTGCTGTGGTGGACGCGACGGACAACTACTGGGGCGATGTCACGGGGCCACAGCACAGCAGCAATCCAACTGGGCTTGGCGACGTAGTCAGTGATGACGTGGACTTCCTGCCATTTGCTGTCGCACCCACAACGGGCGCACCGCCGACCCTGTGGCTCACGCCGGGACAACTGCGCTATCAAGTGTTCCCCGGTGACGAACAGGCGCTTTCGATAACCCTGGGCAATGCAGGTGTGGAGCCTATGCAGTGGACGCTGCAGGAGGCGCTCTCCGATACTCTGGACCCGGGCCGCACCGAGATCAGCTGGCTAAGTGCTACACCAATGGGCGGTGAGCTGGACGGAGGTTCCAGCACCATCGTCAGCGTCCGTGTCAACACCAACGGAATCAGCGAAGGCACTTATGCCGCCGCACTGGTGCTAAGCAGCAACGATCCCGACAATGGCCTTGTCAGCATTCCTGTTGTGATGCATGTGGGCGAGTTCTTTGTAAATGCCGCGAGCGCAGGAGCGGTGTATTACAGCGGTGACACGGCAGAAGTGAGTTGGCAGCTTGCCGATCCTCAAGCTGCAATGAGCGTGGACCTGCTACTGTCAACGAATGGTGGCGCAAGCTTTGAGTACGTGATAGCCGAAGAGTTGTCGCCGACCGTCAGCTACTCCTGGCAGTTGCCGGACACCTACGGCGAAGAATGCAGGATGCAGGCTGTGACACATCTACAGAACGGTAGTACGCTGGTAGCCGTTGATCCAGACGTCTTCACGATTCGTTCGCGCAATGTATCACCGGCGAGAATTCAGGACCTTTGTATCACGCCGGTTGGCACATCACAGATCCGCTTAAGCTGGTCTCCAGTCAGCGTGGACGATCAAGGACAGCCTGTTGTCGTCAGCGCTTATCGTGTCTATGCTTGCGATCAGGCTTGCTTTGCTTTGGAAGAGGGCGTGCAGCTTGCCGAGTGTACCCAGACAACGCTTCTTCTTCCTGTGTCACAGCCGCGCTTGTTCTTCCGCGTTGTGGCCGTAAACGAATGATGTGAACGAAAACAAACGGGGCCTTTCGGGGCCCCGCATTTGCTCTTTGGCATACTTCACGACAAGGCAATCATCATTCAACGCTTGTAGTGTTCTGCTTGAATGCCGTGCTTGCGCATCTTGTGACCAAAGTTGTCGCGCGCCAGACCAAGAGAAGCAGCCGCAAGACTTACGCGTCCCTTGTGTGCACGCAGTGCCTCTTCGATCAAGCGCCGTTCGCTGGCCGCCATCGCAGCGTGATAGCTGGTTTGTGGAATGCTGACCACTTCGTCGCCCATGTAGCTGGCGGCTTCGGTGATGTACTCCAACTGCAGCGGCAGCTCTCCTTCAGGAGCTGCCTCGGCGAAGAGAGCGACGGAGAGTTCAATCAACGCCTGAAGGTCACGAATGTTACGCGGGTACTTTTGCGCGCGCAGAAAAGCGATGACTTCGGGATCGATACCGGCCACGGGGCGCTTCTGTCGAAGACACTCGCGTTCTAATAGTTGCTGGGCGAGCAGCGGAATGTCGTCCGGGCGCTCACGCAGCGGTGGCAGAGAAATGCTGTAACGCAGTCGCGCCAGCAGATCTTCGCGAAAACGTCCCGCGCGCTGCAGCTCCTGCAGATCGACGTTGGAAGCCGCAATGATGCGTGTATCTACATCACGACGTTCGGTGCTGCCGACGGGGGTGAAACTGCGCTCCTCGAGGAAGGTGAGCAGGCGCGACTGCAGCTCCATGGGCAGGCTGTTGATCTCGTCCAGCAGCAGCGTTCCGCCGTTGGCCATTTCAACCTTACCCATTGTATCACGGTGAGCTCCTGTGTACGCGCCCTTGACGGCTCCAAAGAGTTCGCTTTCGATCAAGGTGGGTGTGAGCGCGCTGCAATCGATGACGTAGAAAGGGCCTTCGGAACGGTTGCTCAGCATGTGGATGGCGCGTGCCAGACTGCTCTTGCCCGTTCCTGTCTCACCGTAGAGCACGATGGGGCTGTCAAGGTTGAGGACCACCTTGATGAAGCGCTTGATACGCTGCATCGAAGGGCTTCCGCCAACGATGCCGAAACTCTGCAGTGATACACGCTCCAGGTTTTCATTCTCGCGGAGCAGTAGGCTGCGCTCAAGTGCGTGACGCAGATTCATTTCCAGATCAACGCTTGAGACCGGCTTGGAAAGAAAGTTGTAGGCGCCCGCCTTGGTTGCCTCAACGGCCGTCATCACGTCGTAGGATTCGCCGGTGAGCATGATCACTGGTAACGCTGGTTGGTGTTGCTTGCTGTATTTGAGCAGATCGACGCCGTTTCCATCCGGGAAATGAATATCAAAAACGGCCGCATCGTAACGGTTCTCATCGATCAGTCGCTTTGCGTCGAATACGCTTGTGCAGTCATCGATCATATGTCCCTGTTCCTCGAAAATGCTGCGAACTTCGCGCAGCAGGCTGGGATTGTCGTCGACGACCAGAATACGTGCTTTCATGGGTCCCCACAGTCAATTGATTCAGCAGGCCCGTATGGACTACGAAAAATGTGCCAGTGTCGCAGGAGTTATGCCAATCCACTCTGGTAGCCGCCGCAAAGAAGAAGCGGCCTCCCGGAGATCGATGAGAAGGTGAGGAATATTCACGCCGGAAACCCGGCTGTGATACAACGCTTGCAGAAAGTCGGGAGTCGAGAATGGCATCTATGAGATCTTTTATTGCCGGCGGCTGTGCGCTGTTGGTGCTTCTTGCGCAAGGGCTTGACGCTGCACCCGTCAAGGGGCGGACGACTCAAGTGATGAAACACGAGGGTGAGCGCGTGTTTCGCGGCGACCTGAGTAGCGTGTTACGCCCGATGCCCGAACCGGGTGACGTGGTAAAAACGACAGCTTCGCAAGCGTATCACCGCGAATCCACCCGAACCTGGACGGATTTGCTCTACGAGACATTCGAGGGCAGTTTTCCAGCGGACAACGACTGGGATCGCTTCTACGAGGGTGACGCGACTTATGCCTGGGATGATGATAACGCCCGTCCCCACGTGGGAAGCTGGGCCTGCTGGTGTGCCGACATCGCTTATGAAGATGCCGAGGACCTGGACCCAGAAGACGACAACTACCCGAATGACCTCGAGACCTGGATGGTATACGGCCCCTTTGATTTGAGCAATGCCAGTGAAGCCTGGCTGCTATTTGATTACTGGAACATCTCCGAGGCAGACTTTGACGAGTTCAGCTGGATGGCGTCTACCAACGGCACCAACTTCTCGGGCTACGTGACCAGCGGCGACTCCGACGGCTGGCAGGTTGAGGGCATCGACTTCAGCGACGTGCCTACGCTGGGCAATCTGCTGGGCGAAGACGAGGTATACATCGCCTTCATTTTTGAGAGCGATGGTTCCGTCACCTACGAAGGCGCTTGGGTGGACGAGGTTGAGATTGCGGTCGACTCCGGGGTGCCCGATGTGGCCATCGTTGATATCTGGACGACGCCCGAAAACCCGATGGTCGGCGAGGAAGTGGATCTGCACGTAACCATCGAGAATGTGGGCGATGTGACTGCCACAGACATTGACCTGAGCTACTACATCGACTACCTCTACGTGGACGATGACAGCCACAGCGAGTTGGAACCCGGTGAGACACAAACCGAGAACGAGCTCAACTATGTGTTCACAACAAGTGGATCACACAGCTTCCGCGTCGTCGTAAGCACTGTAGATGGCGAAACCAACACCAGCAATAACGTGCGCACGGAGACGGTTACTGTCTCAGCGGGTGGAAGCGCGACGGTGTACGTGAGACGCGAGAACGGCGCCCTCATCGGTTCCGGCGCCCTGGTGTACCGCTACGACGAAGACTGGAACTATCTGGACAACGACGAAACGGCGTCGCCCAGCTACGCGTACTGGAGCGGAATTCCCGCAGGTGTGTATCACTTTGAGGCCTACGACAACACTCAGACGGACATCTGGGGCTATCCCAGCTACTGGGGAACGGCAGGCAACATCACGGTGAACAATGACGCCAACACAACGGTGCAGCTATTTCAGTCCATGCCCTACGTGGAGAGTGTCTATCTGAGTGACACAGAACTTGAACCAGGCCAGACACTGCACGTGGATGTCAGCGTTGTCAACCCGGGAAGCGCCAGTCAGTCGGTGACCTGCCAGATTCTGGCGGACCGCAGTCGGAGTTCCAGTTGGGACTACAGCTCTGGAGCTCATGGCCCTCTCACTATCGCTGCGGGTGCCACGGGTTACTATGGATTCGATTATGCCATTCCCTCCAGTTGGGACAACACCACCCTGTACGTTGCTGCCAGCTGTGCGACAAGCATGAGCGGAAGCTGGGTCAATACTTATGGAACGGATTGGGATGAGAACGTAGACCTTGTATCACCACAGCCACCGACCGTGAGTATCACATCACCCGCGAACTACAGCGATGTCAGCTCAAACACCGTGATACGGGTCAATGGGGAGGACTGGGAAGGCGGCGCACTCGACTTTATCGAGTATTACATCGACGGCGATTACAAGCACACTGACAGCTCACCGGACGATGCTACTCCAGCCAGTACGTGGACCTGGGACACAGAAACCATTAGTAATGGTGCTCATAGTGTGGCCGCTGTCGGATACGATTCTGATTTGCGTCACACCGAGGATGACGTGCTCTTGAATGTGGCCAACGTCGCCGACGTGGATCTGACGGTTTTAGACGACGGCGGCAGTCACATGGGAACGGGTATAGATGTAGCACGCTATGACAGTGACTATCAATATCTGGACCAGGATGGGACCAATAGCAGCGGAATCGCAACCTGGTCAAACGTGGATGCCGGTGACTTCTATCCAATGATCTTTGAGGCCTACGACGACCGTGAGACAGAGTTGTGGGGCACGCGCGCCTTTTGGGGCAACACGGATTTTGAAGTCGTTCCTCCCAACACCTGCGGCATTCTCGAGATCGAACGATCGACGCCCTACTGCGAGGGTCTGTTGCCCGAGAATCTGAACTACGCTCCGGGTGAGACGGTGCATATCGACCTGACGGTCTACAATCCGGGCAGCACAACCATGTCCTGCAAGACGCGCATTCGCATCGATGACGATCTGGAGAGCAGCTACTTGCACACGAGTACCACGCATGGGCCTCTGAGTGTATCACCGGGAGGACGAGCCTACTTCGGTTTTGACTGGACCCTTCCCACGGACGGAGATGGGCGCTATTACATCAGTGCGCAGGTGACAAGCCTGATCAACAGCGACTATCAGGCCACAGACAATACGGGCTTCATCGCCTTCTTTGAGGTAGCACCGACCTTCCGCGTCGACGGGGGAAGCCTGAGTTTTAGTCCCGACAACTCTCCGGCACAGGGCACTACGCTGTTCGCTTCCGGAGTACTTAACGGTGTTGGCGACGGCACGATTTCGTATCACTGGTGTTACACAACACCCGATGGCTACGTGACACACGATCTGTCGACCTACACAACGACAATGACCAATGGCAGCGCCTCCATCGGTCCATACAACGGGATGCCGACCGAGCAGTACGGTACACACTCCGCATGGGTTGTCGTTACCAGTCCGAACAGCGTGGAAAGCACGCACGCCAACTACGTTGTTGGTCGCGATGTAGAAGCGCTGGTGGTAGGCGATGCCGCATGGCTCTGGCAGGAATATGTTCCTGAGGATGCTGCAGATCGCTTGAATGCTGGCGACATTGAAGTTGTCTTCCTGCGTGTGGGACACTTCCGGATGAATTACGACAACCATTTTGTCGACTTTGGATTTGACGAGACCGAATTTGATCCCTTGGATCAGCAGCAAGTGCACGCGACCTACAGTTTCGGCGAGGACTTCATCAACTATCTAGAAAGTGATACAGAGACGGCTCTCGCCGATGTCATCGCTGGTCTGGATGAAACACTCTACGATGACGGCTATCGCTTTCCCATGCTTGCTGGCATCGACCTAGACGCAGAGGGAATTGATGTTGAAACCTACACCGTGTTGCTGGACGCGGTCTTCGAAGAATTTGGATCACAGTACCTGATCTCGCTAAGCCCACAGAACTGGATGATCGATGCGAGCGGCTATGACGAAATGGTGGAGCACGTCGATTTTATCGTACCCATGTGTTACGACTATGGCTGGGCCAATACATACGGTGACAACTTCGAGGTAACGGATCCTGGTTGGATCATGGCACGTTCTGCGGTCTTCGAGAGCAAGGGGCTGCCGTATTACGTCGGGATTCCCACTTATAGCTACTACAAGATCTACGATGCCTCCGGCACGTGTGTCAACCATTGGCCGAACCTCTCCCAGGAGATGATCATCAGCAGTGGTATGACCCTGCAGAGCGAAAGCATGAATACATGGACGTCGCCTTCCCTTCCCACTGTCTACTCTGGAGACAATATTTCGATCTACACTTGCAGCAGTGATACAGATCTGGGCGCCTACATTGTGCCAGCGGGCGGGCGCGTCTGTGTCGATGAAGTGGGCGGAGAAGGGGCCCTGGCCTATCGTGCAGCAGCCTGGAGTGGTGGTGGTCGGAACATGCTTGGTGTCAGCCTGTTTGCGTTCAACACGACAACGGATGCAATGCTGGATGCCCTTGAAGACGGCGTGTCACCAACCGTTGAACCGGAAGTACACCTAACAACACTGAACGCCCAGAATGGTCTTAACTGGATCGAACTCGGACTCGAGAATACCGGTATGGAGGCGTCGCGAGCACGACCCGGGGCAGCAGGTCTGCATGTGCGTGTGACACAGGGATTCTTCTATGATGCCGTGCCAATAATTGGTGATTTCGACGACTACGCCGCCTATCAGATTGTGGGCGACAATGTGTACGAGGTGCCTGATGCCCGCTATGCCGATTTCATTGAACTTTACGAGACACGCCTGGAGCCGGGCGAAGAAGTAGTGCTCCCCGAGCTGCGTGTTACTTCACTTGGTGAGGGTGCTGAATTGCTTGTGCGTGCGTGGGCCTGGTCGCTGGATGACCCGATCGACCAGCCCGGGCAGAGTAATCGTTGGTGGCACGAGTATGATGGACACAATCGCCTGGAAACACGCGTGATACGCGATCCAGAGGACAACTCGGTTGTGAATGACGAATTCGATGGTACGGCAAGGGTTGTGGATTATGCTTGTCACAGGTATTCCCTTGCCGGTGTGACACAACCCAGTCCGGTCACATTACATGTCCTCACTACTGTGGATGATGAAGTTGCGCTGTACTGGGCTCCGGTGGCGGGTGCGAATAGCTATCAGATACATGCGTCTGCAGACTGCCGTTTTAACGCGAACGCTGAAACGCTAGTGGCGAAGACGGCGCAGAGCTATTACTTGCTTCCAATTACTGTGACACGACAGTTCTATCAAGTGTTAAGCAGCACAGAAGAGCTTCGCGATGACGAGTCTATTACCAGCGGTGGCCTTTCTCAAGAGGACCGAATGAAAGGCCAGCTCAACTAGGCTTGTAGCTCGACTAAAAACAAACCGGGGGCAGATTGCGTGTTGTCGCAGCAATCGGCCCCCGGCGTTTGTATCACGATTTCCTGGACGACGCCAATCAGCTCAGGACCATTCTTTGCTACCGTACAGACCCACAATCTCTCCGAAGTACACGCGATGGTAATCCTGATCTGGATACAAGGGTGCGATGCGTTCATCCAGAAAGTGTTCCGCCTGCATGTCGGCTGCAAATATCTTGCGGCACTCAAAGCAAAGCTCGGCCTCGGCGAACACGGGCGCGCTCACCAGCCGGGAAGCCTGTGGCGTGAGACCGGCGGCCTTAATTTTGTCGCCATCGCGGCCACTGTGCGTACCCAGGTGAGACAGCGCTTGCCTGAGATCAGGCGGAAATGCCGTCAGCGTGAAGTTGTCATGGCGCTCGACAAACTCGCGTGTATAGCGGTTTGGGCGTACAACAACGTGCACCATGGGCAGATTCCACATGCAGCCGATACTGCCCCAGGCAACGGTCATGGTATTGAAGTGGCCGGTGGTAAAATCGCCAGCGGTTAGAAGCAGCCAGCGTTTTTGCCATAAGTGTACTGCACGGACACGCAGGTCCAGTGGATCAAGTTGGTGACGAATCACGTTTCCTGTCCTCCATCTGGGGTACTGGGATTTGCAATGTGATACTCGCGCCGCCTTCTGTGCAATTGCGCGCCTGTACACTGCCCTCATGTAGGCCGAGGATGTGCTTTACATGCGCCAGGCCAAGACCGTGTCCACCGGTCTTGCCGCTGTAGTAAGGCTCAAAGGCGTTGCGAAGTACGTCAAGAGAGAAGCCGGGACCATTGTCCTCGACGGTGATCAGCAGACTCTGTCCATCGGTGCTCAAGCGCGTGTGTATCACGCCACCTTCGGGTTGGGCTTGAACAGCATTGTCCCAGAGGTGAACCAGCGCAACCAGCATCTGATACTCGTCAACATCCACTTCGGGCAAGATGTCCTCGTGGTCGAACAGGAAGCGAATCGCTTCGGGAAGACGGCGCTGGTAGTGTTTGGCAAAGCGCCTGAGCATTGCACCTGGATCGGTCCGGTGACGCGTCACACGGTCATCAGAAAGTGTCAGGAAGCGTGTTACAACCTCCTGGATGTCGGCACTGTCTGCCAGCAGGTTTTGAACGCGCTCAAGCAAAACGGGGAAGTTGGCCGTGGAAGGATCCATAAGCGCGCGTGCAATCTGCTCAGCGTTCAGCCTTATTGCTTGCAAGGGCGACTTGATAGTATGGGCATAGGAATGTGCAATCAGCGACCATGCGCGCTTCTGGCGGCGGTCCAGCAGGTCGCTTAGATTGTCGAAATACAGGATCGTTCCTGTGCGTCGGCCGGTCATGCCCTGTAGTGGTCGTGCACGCACTACATACTGCAACATACGCCCGCCGTGTTGCACAACAATATCAGCCACAGGTTCTTCTTCCTGTGATCGCGCGCTGACCAGTTGTTGAAGTGTATCACCGTGTAGCTCAAGAGGGCTCCCGTGCAGCAATGAGGAAAGTGGCGGCCCCTTGCGCCATGTGGGTGGCGTGTGCTGTCCCGCCAGCAGATCTTCCAAGCTGGGGTTCCAGGAATGGGCGTGCGCTCCCTTGAGTACAAGTACCGGTGCCTGACTGCGCTTGAACAAACTGCGTAACACGCTGCGCTGAAAAAGCACAACCAGAGTACCACGGACGAGCAGAAGCAGCAACACAAGAATGGCTAGCGGTAAAATGAAGAACAAAACCTGTTTGAACAGATAGAGTTTGTCGGGCGTGATACGAATGGTGAGATAGCCGCCATTTGTACCGGTGAGCCATTGTCGACCAATAGCGTCGCTTTCCCAGCTTTGACCCTGTTGCTGCATTCCGATCACACGTCCTGCGGTTCGTAGTGGCGTGAGAGGAATACTCGACTGTAACACGGCCAGTGCCTTTAGGTCGGCACCTAGCATGAGCAGATCGCTGTCTCCCGCCTGCAGCAATAGTTCGTCACCAGGCAGCTGCGGAAGATAGTCTTCGATGCCCAGCGGCATCAGTTTGCGGTCGGGATGTAGCAGCGTAGCGGCTTTTCCCCACTGGTCCATTACGGCCATTTCGCCGTCGGCAGACCAGAAATAGAAGACGCGTTCACCACGGCTGCCGCTTCCGGACAGACAGGCCAACGGTTTCAAGGGAAGCGATAGGCTGTCCAATGGGATAATACCATCAAGGGACCAGCGCCGGAGCAGGATGTCCTTGTGCATTGATTCGCCCGCATATGAGGACAGCAGGTGTTCGCCATCCAAGGGATACATGAAGGCGTTGCGCCCGTAGAGCATGCCCAGATCGCGGGGAGGGACCAGGTCCTTGCCCGTGGCCCCGTCAATCAGATTCAACCATCCGTGAAGGTCATCCTGTGTGCCAACGACACGACCGTTGAACGTGGCGCCGCAGATGCTCAGAAGATCCAGGGAACCATCGGAATTGGTATCACGCAGTAAAACCTGCTGCGGGCCGTTGATGATTGCACGTTCCCAGAGAGTCTCTCGCCTGTCCCAGGAGAACATCACCAAGGTGTAGCTTGTGGCATTGTAGTCTCGTGGGTTGGAGTGTGACACGGTGAAGAGAATTTCCAGACCCGGAGAGCTATGCAGACTGTCACTGACAGCCAGCAAGGAGATTACCGGTGAGGCGCCGTTTGGGCTGTCGATCAGTCGTGATACAAACCCGGGGGCACGCTCTTCCATATCAGACTCGGGCACCCAAACGCGATCGCCGCTATCCGGGATATCGTAGGGAAGAAAGCGATCAATTACTGTCTGGCTGTCTCCGATCAGTGTTACAAAGAAAGAGAGCGACTCGCCCGGCCGGTGGAAGCCCAATAGATCCGTTGGCGCCACGCTGACCAGATTAAGCGCATTGCCCAATTCACTACGATTGGTGTGCCAGAACTGAAGCGAATGCACGCCTTCTGGACGCGTGTCACGACTTAGGTGAACTTCAACGGTACTGCCATCGGCATAGGCGCTGTCAAAGAAAAAACAGCGGCGAACCACACCGGGCACAGGCGCTGCAGATTGAACCTGCTCCAGTTGATAGCGCAGACCTGGTGCGCTCGTATCAAGCGTATCACCTGTATTGCAGGATTCAGTCAGCAGCAACAGCAGCAAAGTCAATATTAGCCAGGTTCTATGCGGGTTCAGCATGACAAGCGGACTCCGGCTTCACTTGTTCTGGTGGCGACGACAGCCTCCTGCGCAACATGCGAATTGATCTGATACTAAACATCCCATCGGTGCTAGAGAGGCGAATATTGAGTCGGCATGAAAAACGATTCTGAAAAGGTGCTTGGCTTGTCCCAGTGAACGTGGCGTGCCACCTTCTCATGTGGATATTGAAAGAGTGTAAGGAGCCCCCCATGCTTCAGTTGCGCCCGTCACGACTCTGGATCGCGTGTTCTCTTGCCGTGTTGCTGCTTATGGGCCTTGGCCGCTTGAATGCTGGCCCTGCCGGTTCAGGAAGCACATTCGATCCCTTCAAGGATGTCGCCGTCGAGGTCTTCCTTTCCCACGATCGCATTGCACCGGGTGCCGATGCCGAATTGGCTGTGGTGTATCACGTGCCACAAGGGTATCACATCACGGACCAGAAGTACGGCATGTTCTATCTAGAGGCTGACACGCTGGATGGACTGCGCCTGGGTCCTCCGCACTATCCGCAGGGACATGCAGAAAGCGTTGCCGGTGAGCAGGAAATGGTGTACCGGGGGGATGTCGTCCTGCGTGCGCCCGTGTTCTTCACGGACAAAGCGGCTGCGGGCGAGGAGTGGAACCTCTACTTCGGTCATCAAACCTGCAGCGAGCTGGATGGCCAGTGTTACATGCCCGTGGATCACACGCGCAGCATCACGATAGAGGCGGCTGAAAGCGCGGCAGAGATGCATCCTCAACACGGTGAGATTTTCGGCGAGAGTAGCGTGACACACGATGCCGCTGACACCGACACCTCGCTAGAGAGCCGTTTGCAGCGGGCGCTGGCAAAGGGGAGTTGGTTGGCCTTTGTGCTGGTCTTTCTCGGCGGGCTGCTATCCAGCATGACGCCCTGCGTGTACCCGATGATCCCCATTACAATCAGCTTCATCGGCGCGCGCAGCAAGGGCAAGCTCCATGGCTTCATTCAGTCGGTGTACTTCGTGCTTGGCATGGCGCTGGTTTACAGCATTCTGGGCGTTGTGGCCGCGTTGGGTGGCGGAAGCTTTGGCGCGGTTGGGCAGTCGCCCGTGATGCAAGCGGTAATTGCCGGCATCTTCCTGGTACTGGCTGCCAGCATGTTTGGCGCTTTCGAAATCCAGATGCCTTCGGCGCTCTCGGCCAAGATGCAGTCCGGCGACCGCAGCAGCCCGTTGGGCGCCATCGTCATGGGCGCGGTTACAGGCTTCATTGCCGCGCCGTGCGTCGGTCCGATCATTGCTGTGCTACTGGTCTTTATTGCAAGCACGGGAAATGCGCTGCTGGGCTTCTTCCTGATGCTGAGCTACGCGTTGGGCATGGGCCTGCTTTTCCTGGTCATCGGTACCTTCGCCGGTGCGCTCAATGCGTTGCCTGGGGCCGGTTCGTGGATGGAAACTGTTAAGAAGTTCTTCGGTGTGGTCATGGTAGCCATGGCCGTTTACTTCTTGCGGGGATTCCTGCCCGAGAGCGCGCTCGTTTGGATCACGGGCATCGGCTTGGTCTTTTTCGCTGTGTGGACCGGCGCTTTCACTCCGCTTGGTGACGAGGCTTCCGGCACAGACAAATTCTACAAGGCGATTGGCGTTGTCGCGCTGATTCTGGCGGTGCGCGTGCTCCTCTGGGGCTTTGCTGTTCCTGGCGCCGCTCTCGTGGCTGGCGGCACACAGGACGTGATACATCAGGAATTGAGTTGGCAGGTCAGCGATCCAACGCAGGACAATCATCAGGAGTTGCTGGCGCAAGCGCGCTCCGATGGCAAGCCGGTTATCGTCGATTTCTGGGCACAATGGTGTGCGCAGTGCAAAGAGTTGGATCACAAGACATGGAGTGATCCCGCGGTAATGCTGGAAGGTGAGCGTTTTGTGCGCATCAAAATGGACATGACGCAGAGTGAATCGGAGTGGGCGCGTGCTCAAAACGATACCTACAGTGTGGTGGGGATGCCGACGGTGATGCTCTTGGATAGTCAAGGCAAGGAAGTACAGCGCTTTGTCGGTTTTCGAGAAGCGCAGAAGGTGCTGCCCATGTTGAAAGCCGTGCACTAGTATTCGCAAACCGCTACGACAGACGTGATACATAGGCCCCGCTTCGGCGGGGCTTTTGCTTGCCGACAGTAGTGGAACTGACTTGGTGGAAGCCGAAGAGAGTGCTTTTTCCCCTTGGATGAGAAAGCTATTGTTGCCGCAAACCTGCTCCAAAGGAAAACTCAGTAGATGCAGGCCAGCCAGAGGAATTGGCCGGGTGGGTTTTGCCCTGGAAGCAGAAGAGAAGAGGACGGGGAAGACAACGGGGAGGTTGGCATGAATCCTTGGAAAGCTTGTTTATCACTACTGTTGCTGCTGTCGGGACTGGCTCGCGCAGCGGTAACAACTGGCGAGATGGACGCCTACAGCGAGTCCGTCATCGTTACAAACTACACGGATTCGCGAGTGCAATTTCTGCTTAGCCCTGAGGACTTGACCAGCGGCTTCTACACCGAGGGTGCCATTAGCGGTATGACGATGTATCTCGGACCAACAGTACCGGACTACAGTGTCAATATCACCATTAGCATGAAATCGGTGTATTACAGCGAGATTAGCAGCAATAGTTTTACTCAGGCGGGCTTCGACGTCGTCTTTGACGGAGATGTGGATTGCGCGAGCCTTGTCCCCTATGGCGAGTTGGAGTTCAACTTTGGCGCCAACTGGTTTGCTTACAGTTCGAGCTCTGGCATTCTGGTCGATGTCTGCGTGGAGAGCAGCGGCACTTCAAGTCTATTCGATATTGCCGTGTGTTACACGACAGGTCGACAATTGATGGTTGTGCGTGGCAGCAGCACCGGCGATTTTTGTGGCATGTATTACGGGTCCCTTGCCAGCGTTCGTCCCATTGTCCGCCTCGAGGGTATCTCACACATCCTAACGAGCGATATCACCGTCTGGGATTCTCCACTGCATTTGTGGGGCGGTGACTTCATGCCAATTGACTACGATTCGCTGACGATCGAAGCCGGAGTTGAAATCGTCTTTGACACACCGGGGCAGCTCATCGGCGGAGGATACTTACGTGCCGTGGGAACAGAAGAAGCGCCTATCGTGATACATGCCGCCGATGGCGGCAACTGGATGGGTATGCATCTCTCGGGCAGTGATCGTATCGCATGGCTGGATATTTCTGATGTTTCTGGCACGGGCTTGTTCCTTTACAGCAACCAGCCCGTAATTGAGGGCTTGCATTTCCACGATAACAACGGCCCGGTCTGCGTGTACTACATGGCAAATGGAACAACTCTGAAGAATTGTGTGATACGCGAAAATGCAGGTGCGGCGCTATATACAAGTGCGGATTTCTTCACGCTGTATCTGGAGAAGTGTCTGATCGTGGAGAACCAGAGTGCCGGTAACACGGCCTTGTTTTCGTTTTCCTCCTTTACCTCGCCCACCTTGACGGATTGCACCATTGCGGACAACATCGGCTATGACACCGTGTTTCAGGGGCCGTCGTCAACGCTGGTGTGCCGACAGTGCGCGCTGGACAATCCTGACTTGAACGCCGTCGGAACCATGGGCAATTTCTCTTTTCAATACTGCGCCTCCTCGAGTGACCCCGGGGATTTTAACAATGCCTACAGCTACAGCTGGACCAACTGCGTTTTTGGTGATCCCGGCTTCAGCCCTTTCCTCGGTGACTATGTTCCTCAGCCAGGGTCGATTCTTGTTGACGCAGGGCACCCGCTTCGACAAGATCCTGATCTGACTCGTGCGGACATCGGTGCCATGTATTACGACCAGGCTGTTCCGGTGATACAAACCATAGCCGATGTGCCCGACGACCAGGGCCATGCGCTGATCATGAGCTGGTCGGCGTCCTCCGTGGACCTGAACCAGGTCAGCGGCGCAGAGTGCTTCTATTCCGTCTGGCGCATGGATGACGATCAGTGGGCGCGTGGCTTGGTCTGTGAGTCCCTTGAACAAGCGGACGCGATTTTGCGTGTTACGCCGGAGTGCGAGCTGTTTGTGCGCGACAGCCGTAGCCTGGTCTGGACCTTTGTAGAGCAGGTGCCCGCCCGGGGTTTGGAGACCTATGGATTAGTGGTGCCGACCTTGTACGACAATGACTATTCCATGTTTCAGGTCTGTTGGCACCATCCCGGATACCTGGGGGTTTCTGAGTATCTGGGCGCAGTCAGCATAGACAATGTGACACCTGACTCGCCGGTCATTCGCTGCATTACCGAGGACGGCAGCGTGGTGACTCTGTTTTGGGATGCTGTTGCCAACGGTACTTCTTCGGCAGGTTTGCAGCTTCGCGAGTTGGGCCAGATTCGCTATCGCGTGTACTACAGCGACAATCCCTGGTTTTCCGATGGGGCGGGCGTGTTACTTCAGGAAACTGATCAGACACAGGTTAGCCTGTCGGTACCCGCAGAGCCCTCGCGTGGTTTCTATCGTGTTGTCGCGGTGGATCAAGGGGAATAGCTTGTGTGATACAATTAAAACCCCGCTTCGGCGGGGCTTTTTGTAGTACGAAACAGGGTGGCGCTTATTCCTTCACTCGCGCCAGTACCATAGGCTCGTCGTCAAACATCGCCTCCTCGGCGCCACGCCGTAGCAGAAATCCCTCGATGGCTTCGCTGTTGCTGGTTAGCACCGTGCGGTCCGCGACGCTTTCGAATTGCACGTCCGCGTCTTCGGTTATCATCCCAGTGACGGCCTCGATGTCCACCGCCCAGATCAGCAGTGTATCGGGTTTGGCCTCAAGGCGCATCAGCATGTGGAGGGGCAGGAAGCATCCGTTCTGCACGCCGTTGGGCAGGTTGAGCTTGCTCGGATACAGGTCGATCCAGCGTGTTTGCCCCAGCAGATAGTGGCGCACGGAGAACTGTGCCGGGCCGCCTTCCTCGGTGTAGATCAGCGTTGTTGTGCCGGGATCATCGGCTTTGAACATCCAGTCGCTTTCCCCGTCGATGGCTTGCCAATGACCGACAATATCGTCGGTCTGATCCAGGCAATCGTCGGTGGCAAAGGGGTGCAGGCTGTACATGCAATTCAGACTGAAAACAGCCAGCAGTACAAGTAGCAGAAACAGACGCTTGCGCAAATGACCGCCGAATCTTTCGTTTAAGCCATGAGAATCATGCTGCATCGCTTCCTCCCCGTTCTGTTGCTCGTCGTCGCCGGCTGGGCCGCTGAGGCCTTTCAGTCGGATTACGAACGGGCCGTGAACCTGTTTAACCATCAGCAGTACACCGAGGCTCGTGGCATACTGCAGGATCTGCTGCGCCGCGAGGACAGGAAATCCAGCCTGTTGGACAACTGCTATTTCTGGATGGGCGAGTGCTATTACGCCGAAAAGGCCTGGCTCGATGCCCTCGCCTGCTACTTCAAGGTGCTCGATTATCCCCGTGCCAACAAGGCAGAAGCGTCGCGCTATAAAATTGCACGCAGTTGGTTTCAGCTGGGCGAAAGAGAAAAAGCCTGCGCAGAAACCCAAACGCTGCTAGAGATGTATCCCGCCGGAGAGTTCCACGAGCGCGCCACGCGTCTCACGCGTTTGGTGTGCACCACCGATTGAAAACAGTGAGCCATGAGACTGACTTTGAGTGCATTGAGTTCGCTTGCGCGGCTGCTGCTGACCTCCATCTTGGTCTTTCCCTGTGTGATACAGGCTGCCGAGAATGCCCTTCCCTGGCCGACCGACGCTTCGCCGCGGTTAACGTCGTCCTTCGCTGAGCCTCGTAGCCGTCATTATCATAGCGGAATCGACATCTCCACCAATGGACACATGGGCTATGATCTCTACAGTCCGGTGGATGGCTGGGTGCTGAGAGCCTCTGCCTCCTACTATGGATACGGGAAGCAGCTGCTGATTCAGGGAAGCGACGGCAGGCGCTACCTCTACGCACACATGCTCGATTTCTCCGACACCCTTGAGGTTTTGCTCGAGGAGGCGCAGGCGCGAGGTGCTGGCTACGATCAGGTATTATGGTTCGAGGCTGGCGAGATCCCTTTCCGGCGCGGTGAGGTGGTTGGCCGTTCCGGAGGCTCTGGCGCGGGACCGCCGCATGTTCATTTCGAAGTGCGTGACGGAAAAGGAAGCGCGCTTAATCCACTGCGCTATGGCCTGCAAGTAGAAGACTCGCGCCCACCCGTGATACAAAATTTGGCACTGTTTCCCAGAAGCAGAGAAGGCCGCGTATCGGGATCGGCGCTTCCGGTTGTCCTGGATGTTCTGGGCGACGCGCCCTCGTATTACCTTGCTGATACCCTGAGAATTGAGGGCGACGCACAGTTTGCTCTACGATGCTATGACAACGTTGATCGCTCCAGTAGTCGCCTGGCACCGTACCGGATGCTGCTTCTGGTTGATGGAGACACCTTATTTCAGAGCCTTTATGAGCGCGTTGCCTTCGCAGATACGCGCTGGATCACGGCCGAAATCAATCGTTGGTTACTCGCAGAGCGATCGCAGACTTTTCGGAATCTGTGGGATGTCGGGCCGAGGCTAAGCTTTTGCGCTGATGCAGGAGGTCGACCAGAAACGTGTCACGGAGTGCTTCGACCGCGCGGGTTGTGTCACGGATTCGTTCAGGTTACAGATCCTGCGGGCAATATGTCGTCACTGAGTTTTGTTGTTGACGCTCGGCCCGTTGAAGCACGAGAGTCAACCGAGTGTCGTCGAATCGATCTGGCCATGCCACACGTGCCAGGGCCGGGTGTAGAAGATGTGCCCCAGTTGTATCACTCCGAGGATGGGGTGACCCTGGTTCTGAAGTTGTCCACTCCTTGCGACAGTGTGTATGTCGAGAGCGAGGCTTCTGCAATGTGGCCCGTGACACATTATCAGCAGAAGTACGAGCTCGTTCTTCCCCTTAAGGTGCGACCTGATCCGCAATCGTTGTGGCTCGGGCTTCCCCACGATGGGACGGTGCGCTACTTGGCCGAGTACGACCTCTATCCCGTGTCACCGGAGCGAACGGAAGTCCTTGCTTGGAACTCGAAAGAGCTGTGGGCGCAACTGCAAGTTGACGCAGGATCCATGCCCGCGGAGCAGCTGATGCTTCTTGGAGAGGGCCAGCCCGGCGCTCTGCTGGTTGGTCCGGCAAACCTATGTCTCACTTCGTTTGCCCGGCTGCAAATGCCGCTTCCCGCGGATCTGCTGGACGAGGATCGTACGCGTGCTGCCATTTGTATGCGATCTGGAGAGAAATGGGAGTGGTGTTCTGGGTGGACTTTGAGTGGTGACACACTTCAATGCGATGTTTTCAATTCAGGCGAGTACGCCGTGCAGGTAGATCGTCAAGCGCCACGACTGCGGCATCAATATCCCGCTGCGACAACGCGCGAGCGACAACCGCTCTTTGCCTGGCGTTGCCAGGAGGACCTTTCCGGTGTAGTACACGCCGAGTTGTGGCTCAACAGTCTCTGTGTGTATCCTCGCTATGATGGTGACATGGAGCGCATTTTGTGGAAGCCGCGTAATGCCTTGGAACCGGGCGAGTACCAACTGAAGTTGTTGGTGCGCGATGAAGCCGGTAACGAAGCCACGGATACGCGAACTCTGCAGATAGTGGGCAACTGAAATGTTCTACGTTCTGCCACTCAGGGACAACAATCCTGTGTATCACCCGACGGTGGTGACACAATTCCTGATTGTGCTGAATGTGCTGGTCTACGTATTGATGTTGCTGGGGCCTGCTGGCTACAACCATTACGTGCTGCAGTACGGGCTCATTCCCCACGAGATCACAGCACGCATAGATTTGCTACCGCCGTCTGCACTTCCTTGGCCGCTTACACTGCTGACCCACATGTTCATGCATGGCGGACTGCTCCACCTGGGCGGCAACATGCTCTTCCTCTATATCTTCGGCAACAACATTGAAGACATCATGGGGCCCTGGCGTTTTCTGCTCTTCTATCTGCTGGTGGGGCTGGGGGCAAGCATGGCACACGTACTGCTTAACATGAATTCGGTTGTTCCCCTGGTGGGAGCCTCGGGCGCCATCTCGGGAGTCCTGGGAGCCTACATGCTGCGCTTCCCACGGGCGCGAATCGAACTGGGCGTCTTTTTCCTTTTCTTCCTGCTGGCCAGGCCGCGTGTGCCAGCGATGATCGTGCTTGGTCTTTGGATTCTCATGCAGTTCTTCGGCGCTACCAGTGGATCGGATAGCGGCATTGCCTACGGGGTGCACGTCGCTGGTTTTGTGCTGGGTATGCTTCTGATGCCGCGGTTCGAACGCCCCCTCTACCGGCGTTGGTCGCTGCGGCGCAAATAGAAAAGGGCGGATCGCTCCGCCCCGTGATACGCGATTCTGCTTCTACTTCAGCAATGTCACTCTTTCCACTGCCACACGAACTCCGCAGCTCTCCAGCGATAGCAGATAGAGACCACCCGGCCAGTTGTCGGCGTTCATCTGGACGTGACTTTCGCCTGCTGGCAGAAAGCCGAGCTCGTACAACTCCTGCTGTCGTCCAAGAATGTTGTAGACGCGAAGTGCGAACTCACCGGCTTGAGGCAAGTGTACGCTTATTCTTGTCGTGGGGTTGAAGGGGTTTGGATACGCGGCGATCCATGTATCACGCGGTAGGGTGCTCGGTGCTCTTTCCACGTTCAGGGGAATGCCCTCAAGACTGACGTACCCCGAAGAGAGACTGACGATCATCATCGAGTTATCTAGATCCGCACCGATTCCGCTGAAGTTCCAGGCAATCTCGCCGGGCTCCAGACTGGTGAATTCCAGTGCCGTCATGGCACCGACAAAACGGTATTCGGCGGAGATCAGGTTCAGCAGGTCCATCATGTCCAGACTGTCCGACTGCATGTCCGGCACGGCGAGAGAGTCCATGTGATACGCAAAGAGGAAGTAGGCACTTAAAGGATTGCTTACATTGCCGACTTCAATTTCTTCGTCGGTGTTATAGAGCATGGCGAACAGGTTGTAGGTGCCGTCGCCAAGATCTTCGATCGCGAACTGCGATAGCACCTGGCCGCCAGTGCTGTCGTTGTCCATCAGAATGGCCGCCGTCCCTTCCAGTTCTGTCGGGAAGAAGGTTGTTGTGTCAATCTCGCCTTCCACATTCATACTGCCGCTGAGTGATCCGGGAAGGGGCGGCACCTGAGCGAAGTCGAATCCGGCGAGACCATGGAAGTATACCTGGCCCGGCAGGTCCTGCGCTACAGCCGTGATACAAATCAGAATTGTCATCAGAAAGTGTGTTACAAGACGCATGGCTCCTCCTTTGCTCTTCACTCGTCCGCAATATAGCGAGGTCAGTGTGGTCTTTGGTGCCCGGCATCACAATCCTAGTTTGCATTTAGGAGGTGTCGTATGCGTGTTAGCGGGTTGGATTTTCGCAGCTGTTATTGGGACGACGAGCAGGCGCGGGCGTCTCACAAGCGCTTCCTGAAGAGCATCCATGAGCTGGATTTGCAGCGTTGGCAGGACGCGGGATGCTGGGACAAGGAGCATTACCTGCCCTACTCTCTCTTTGATAAGACGGGCGGGATTGTATCCACCGTTTGTGTGTTTCTTATGGACCTGGTGGTTGGCGGCCGAGAGTTGCGCGTGGGCCAGTTTTCCGGTGTGGGCACAGCGCCTGAATGGCGGCGTCGCGGTTTGGGCGACTGGCTGAGTCGCAGGGCCATGAGCGAGCTGAGCACGCACGTGCACGGATACTATCTCTTCGCAGATCAAGGGGCTGTTCCCTTCTATCAACAAATGGGATTTGTCGCCGTGAGCGAACAGCGCCCCATTTGCACGATCGCTGGCAGAGTGCCGCGACCGGGAGCACGGCGGTTGGATCTGAGCCGTGCTGCGGATTTAGAGCTGCTGCGCCGACTCGCGCCGCGTCGTCAACCCGTATCGGAGGTTCTGGGCAGCCGAACGCCTTCGCTCTTCCTGTTTCATTGCCTGTACACCATGGCTGATTGCGCCTGGCTGTTACCCGGTGGCGAAGTGGTTTTTGCAAGGCGGAAGGGCGCTCGGCTGGAGGTCCTGGATATTGCCGCGGAGCGAGTGCCTGCGGCCAGTGAGTGGCTGCCGTGGTTGCAGGATCCGACGCTGGAGCAGGTGTGCTTCCATTTTATGCCCGACCGCATGGGACTTTCAGTAAGTGGCTGGGATGAGATTGCGGGAGGAGGTTGTCACTGTCTGGCCCCCTTTACGATGCCCTGCACGCCCGGGCTCTTTCCGTTTAGCGCTCACGCCTGATTCTACACGGACGGCGAGGCGCTTCTTTTAGGGCTGTGAGCCGGGAAGAGTCCTCCGCTTATGAGAGCATTCTTGCCCAGCGAAAGCCGAATACAAGACTTCCCAACTTCTACACTTGTTTATAAAGCCACTGCTGTAGCCACTTTGCGGAGACAGAGGAGAGCGGCACAGTCTTTGCTCTTCGGCCCGCGTGTGTTGTCCAACAGGGGATAACCCTCCAGAGGTCGAGTCATGTTGCCACGTTTACGTATCACCGTTGTCCTGCTGCTGCTCGTTGTTCTTGGCGCGCATGCCCGTCAGCGATTGTTGAACGATCCGCTGTTCATCAACGACTTCCATTACCAGAAGTTCAGCTTTACGGGGCAAGGCACCAGCTTTGCCGTTGAGGTTGATACTTCCCGTACCGAAATGGCAATGGGTTTTGGCTATGGCTTGCTGCCCGGACTACAGGTCGACTTCACCTTTCCCTTTCGCAATGAGGTGCACGGTCTGGAAACCAAGGCTGGTCAAGGCGACTTTCTGGCGGCGCTAACCTGGTACCGCCATTGCAAGCGCGTCGCCTGGCTGCGCTACGGTCTTCGCGAAACGGTGCGTTTTCCTTCCGGATTCCGCGAGGAGCTTTCTGGCTTTGAAAGCTATTCCACAGGCCGCACACACGCGGAAACCCTCGCACTGGTCGAAATTGCCAGCGGAGGCAATGATCCGGCGCGTCCCCGTTTCCTGCTGGATGCGCATGCAGGGCTTGTGATGGATGTACATCTGCAAAACCGTCATGTGCTGACGGGAGCAGCGTTGCGCTACTACATTCTGCGTTTCCTGATGATCGAGACCGAGTTTGCCCAGGAGATGCAGCAGACAACACGCGAGGTCGAGTACCAATTCTTTGCCGGCGGGCGTCTCTATTTGCCTTGGGGTTTTGGTCTGAAGTTTGGCATGCAACAGCGCTTCTTTGAGTACTACGATCGTTTTGGCATGTATGCCGGCATGAGTTGGTCACACACGGCGCCCGTTCCCATCGAAGTGCGCCATCGTCACTACCGGCCCGTGATTCAGACGACGTTGGACCGCAAGAACCCCGTCACCACGGAGCTGGAGACCTTTAGCGAAGGCGAGATGCGTGAGAAGGAATATGAGTTCAAACCGCTGCAGGTGGCCGTCTTGCCCTTTATTGATGAAGGCACTACACCTGTGGCGGAGCAGATTTTACGCTCCTGCGAACGCGCAATCGTAAGTGACAGCAGTTTGGTGATTGTGAACGAGCGGCGGGTCAAAGAAGCGCTGCGCGAGTTGGAGATTGCTTCTGACGAGGCTTTGACGCGCGAGGATGCACGACGGGTCGGGCATCTGCTAGGGGCCGAGTACGTTATTTGGGGCGACGTGTTGCGGCACGAACCCATCAGCAAGCGCAGTGCGCGCATTCCGCTGGTGTTTGAAAGCAGCCGCATGCAGAACGAGCTGGATGTAATGGTGAATCTGCTGCACGTGGAAGAGGATCGCTTCGAGTATCGCGGCAGTGTTTCCAGTCTTGCCAAGGGCGAAGGGCATATCCACTGGCTGAATCAGGGGATCGGCGCGCATGAATACCGCATTGCCAGCGTAGAGCGCCAGCGCTTGCTTCGCGACAATCTCCAACAATGGGGCAAGCTGTTGATGGACGAACTCTTCTACGAGTACAGTGTGCAGTGGGTGGTAGAATGAAACTCAGACGCAGATACGGGCTGCTTGCCCTGCTGATTCTGGTGGCCGCGTGCGCCAAGCTACCCACCGAGGTGGTCAATCACGCTCCCGAAGTGCTTGATGTCAGCTCCCTTAGCGAGGAGATTACCAGCCATCAAGAGGTAATCTTTCTTGCTCGCGTGCAGGACCCCGAGGGCGACAGCCTGACGGGAAGCTGGGAAATCAACTACGGAGAAAAGGTCTCCTTCACATATGACAGCCTGTTCTGGATCAGTCCCGACAGCTCCAGCTATGTCACTCTGACCTACACGGTTCATGATCCGGCCGGAAACAGTGACACCTTCGTCTATCACTTCTGGGTGGACAACCGGGCCCCGGTGTTTGAGAGCACGGGCATTTCGCAAATCAACATCCTAAACGGAAACACCGTGCGCGTTTGGGCCACAAGCAGTGATCCCGACACTCATACAGTTACCCAGTATTGGAGCACGCCCTACGGCAGCTTGAGCAGTACCCTGGGTGATTCAGTGTACTGGACAGTGCCCGATACCACAATTCATGCTTTTGTCACCGTTCGCGCAGAGGACGAATTCGGCGCTTTCTCGCAGGATACCATATACGGCAACATCTACACAGAAATTGGTTGTCCCTGGATCATCAACTACGGCGCGGGTGAAGTCGTCAAGCTAAGTGCTATTGGCGACGAACTTCTTCGGCTGAGCGGATTTACAGATCCGCAAGACATCGACATCGATGCGGAAAACCGCCGGATTTGGGTTTGCGAAGGCATTCCATCGCGTTTGCACGCCTTTGATCTTGAAGGCAACCTGGAATTTGTCATGGAAACGCCCGTTGCCAGGCCGACGCGTATCAAGAGCTGGACGCGCACCGGTTCCTGCTTCATCCTTGATGCCGACAGTGCGCAAGTGGTTGAAGTGGATTTCAACGGAGTGCATACACTAAGCCGCAGGCAGGGCTTTACGCGACCCAATGCTCTGGACGTCTATCAACGTGATGGCATGTTGTGGGTGTGTGACGAAGGCAGCAATATCCTGTACCAGATCCGCCCGGACGCCGACGATTTTGTTGCCGAGGTGGACACCGCGGAATACGTTACTCGTCGCGACGGCTATCTATTTCCCGTCGACGTTTCGGTTGAGGACTCCACTGGCGCCTGCTGGCTTGTGGATAAAGAGGCGGGTATGTTGGTGCGCTACGAGCCCGATGCGACCGATAGCCTGATTTGTTACGGATTTCAGAACCCCGTCGCCATTTCGGCAGCGTGGTCCAATGGCTTGGCCTGGGTGCTGGATCGTTCGGTGGATTCGCGTGCGATCCGAGTCTTCTACGATAACGTGCAGGCAAGTGTCAATGGACTGGCTTTCCCGAAGGATCTTGCCTTCAATCGCCTCGATGCGTACTGCTGGATTCTGGATACAGAACGGAATCGAGTCCTTCGCGTGAACCCTGATGGTGAGGTTGTTGGGACGTGGATTAATTTTGATTTTCCGACAAGAATTGTAATTAACGCTGGATATTAGAAGTAGATTGATTTGTCCTCCAGGGCAAATGATCCCCACAGGCCGCGCGACACCTTGTCAGCGCGGCTTTTCTTTCTTGTCCATCTTGAACTGCCTGGTAGCACGGGGCTGTGAGGGTGTAGATTCGCCAGCCCAAGGGCGGTCTTGCTCAAGCCATGTGAGGCGCAATCGTGTCTTGCCGTGAAGGGGAAGCGATCCACGACTTTAGCTAAGGCTTGAAATTTCAGTTGGATTACTCGTCGGTAGTGATTCGTACCCATCACTTCGCTTCGTTGGGGAAACCTGCGGGAGTTTCGGAGTATTGGAGGCGACACTTCCGGTCAAGGCAGACAAGGAGAGGACTCTGCGTGAAAAGCCCCTATGTCGCCAAAGCGGTTAGGGGCTTGTGATCAACCAATTCCTACCAGACGTTTCAGTCTACGGTCAGGAGGTTCTGGCTTCGCTTCATGCGCGCTGTTCGATTCCGTACATAAAGAAAGCAAGAATCTCGTCAGCCAACTCGTTTGCTGTTCGCAGCTCGCCACCGTCCCGAAACGCCGTTGTGTAAACGTTTAGAGTTTCAAAAAAAAGCATGGTGAGAGTATGGCAGTCCACATTGCGAAACTCCCCGCGGCGAACGCCTTGATTTAGCAGGCTTTCTACTCCGGTGATCAGTTGCAAGTGCAGGCGGCGGGTGCTGGCATGCAGTTTGTCGTCCTGCTCTTTTTGCAGGCGTGAAGCGAACTGGCGCTGAATCAGATAGAAATCCATCTGCTTGCGGTAGTAAATCAGGAACATCACACAGACCGTGCGGAATTGCTGGGCGACGCTAGCGCGAGCTTGCAGTGCCTTGCTGAGTATTCCGTTTAGATCTTGGTAACCTTCTTGCAGAATGGTGTAGAAGATTTCCTCTTTGCTCTTGAAGTACTGGTAAATTGTAGGCTTAGCGAACTCGGTCAGCCGGGCAATTTCATCGATTGTCGTTCCAGTGAAGCCTTGTCCGGCAAACAGGGAACGGGATACCTGCAGGATTTCACGCCGACGAGCTTCGCGTTCACGCGCTCGCCGTCCCAGAGTTGGCGCCTGGGGGCGCTCGTACTCTTGCTCGACTTGCTGAAAGCCTACTGCCACGTTGCGGAAGCGAGTGCGTTCTTGTTCGGGTACGACCGCCGTCTGAGACGGGGTCATCTGCTGTGGAAACGAACTATCGAGTATTTCCTGGCGCTCAAGGGCTGAGCTGGTGCCATGTTCTTCCATTTTGCAGCGTCCTGTTTGCTCTGAGATTGTGGGCAAGATATGATAAAACAGTTCCTTTACCAAGTAGTTCAGAAGCAGAATGTGTAATTTTATGTACTCTGCTTTGAGCTATAGGAGAGGAATTGACCGCGATTCTCCGGCCATGTTGAAATCCTCATGTACAGAGAGCGGACGCTTGCTGCAAGAGCTTCCTTCTTCCTGCGAAGCAGACGACGCTTCTTTACATTTATATATAGATGCAAACCCAATCCGAATTCGCGGCCGCTTTACCGGCACTACTCTATGAGCACGCGCGCTTCATCCTGCATCGTCTGCATGAAGCGGGACACGAGGCCTATGTGGCTGGAGGTGCCGTGCGCGATCACTTGCTGGGGCGGCAGGTGCATGATTTGGACATTGCTACTTCGGCCTCGCCCTCCGAAGTGAAGCAGCTCTTCCGTCGCACCGTGGCTGTGGGTGAGCATTTTGGCGTCATGATCGTCATGATCGAGCAGCACACCTTTGAAGTGGCCACGTTTCGCAGTGACCACGGGTATACAGATGGCCGTCGACCGGATGCCGTGCGCTTTTGCAGTGCAAAAGAGGATGTAGCGCGTCGCGACTTCACAATCAACGGCATGTTCTGGGACCCCCTGGAAGACAAGGTCTACGATTGGGTCGAAGGCCGCAGTGATCTTGCGCGAGGCTTGATTCGCACCATCGGCAGTCCTGACGCGCGCTTCGAAGAAGACAAGCTGCGCATGCTGCGTGCTATTCGTTTCGCGGCGCAGTTGGACTTCGAAGTAGAGGAAAACACCCTTGCCGCCTGCCGCCGTTTAGCCGAGGGGCTTTGCCAAGTGAGCATGGAGCGTGTGCGGGAAGAATTCGACCGCCTCTTTCACGCGCAAGCCGTTGGGCGTGGTCTGGATTTATTGCTTGAAACAGGGCTTGCAAGTGTGTTGGCTGGACGCTTCTGCCGGGAGGCGGGCTTCCATTTTCCACCTCCAGAGCGACCGTACGCTCTCCTTGAAGCCTGGGCGCGAAAGGCGCAGCCTGAGGGTGATGGCTTTGCGGCTGCACCCTGGCTTTGTCTCCTGACGGGCATGTGCGGGGTGTCTGCCGATGAACTAGGACCAAGCCAGTGGCGAGAGCTGGCTGGACTCTTACGCGCCATGTGCCGGGCGCTGCGATTGTCGAACGATGAAAATACCGAGCTCGAAGCTGGTTTGCGTGTGCTATGCGAGTTGCCCGATGGACCCACTGCTTCCTTGGCAATGCAGAAGCGTCTTCTGCGTGACCCTGGTCGTGAGCTGGCGCTAGCTTGTCTTTCGGTGTTTCTTCCGGGGCGCGCGACTTTTCTGCTGCGCTGGGTAGATGAGTTTCTCGCGCGGTATGCAGAAGAGTTACATGCCGCGCCGCTGATGAATGGCGGCGACCTGTTGTCGATGGGTGTTGAGCACGGCCCTGAAGTTGGTCGTTTGCTGCGGGAGTTGGAAGATGCCCAGCTAGAGCATCGACTGCATACCCGGATCGAAGCCGAAGCGATGGTTCGGCAGTATCTTCTGAACCAGAAAGCGGAAGGAGAGGAACCATGTGGCGATTGATTGCGGGCGCGTGCTTGTTGATCACACTTGGGATGATCTGGTATGAACGTCGGGCCGGGAAAAAGGCCGTGCTATGGTGGGCGTGGAGAGTGCTTGTCTTTGTGCTGCTGTTGCTGACAATGGTGTTGAATTCGCGCGCGGTGGTTCTGGTTGAGGAGGAGCTTTTTCCCGCCTCTGCAAAAGCGCCTGCCTGGGTTGCGCCCGGGCGGAAAGGATCGTCTTCGTCCGTTTCGGCCACGGAATGGGGTCTCTTTCATCAACGAGAGCTCTTACGCCGTGCCAATCGTGTAACAAGGGTCCATCAGGAAGGGCTGCGCGCAGATTCCACTCACAGCTATGATGCTATACGATATGAGCTGGAGATTTATATCCAGCACAGCGCAAACTACATCAGCGGTGAAATGCGGATGACCTTTGTAGCACGAGAAGCCTTGTCCACAATGCCGGTTCATCTGTCGCATCTCACGTGCAACGAAATTCGTCTGGATGATGATGCGTGTGAATTCGCGCTGGAAGACGATGTGTTACAAGTATTGCTTCCCGCGACCGTGGCTGCCGGTGATACTGCACTACTCTATGTGAACTATGAAGGAACGCCGTGGACGGACAATGATCTGGGCATGTCCATCAGCAACGGTGTGGCGTATACGGCAAGTGACCCGTGGGGTACTAGGCAATGGGCGCCCTGCTATGACGAGCCTTTTGAAAAAGCACTGTGGGATGTGTCGGTGCGCGTTGGCAGCGATTTCGAAGTATTGAGCAACGGATCCCTGCTTGAGATTGAAGACCTGGGTGATGGCACAGAGTGTTGGCATTACCGTCACAGCTATCCAATAAGCAGTTACCTGGTAAGTGTGTGTGCCGCCAACTACACGGTTGTCGATTCCAACTGGGGCGAACTGCCCATTGGTTGGATGGTTTATCCGAGTCACGCAGCAGCTGCACAAGCGGGGTTCTCGCGACTGGGCGATATGTTGACGTGTTACACGGAACTATACGGCGAGTATCCCTTTGAGCGCTATTACATGGCCGAGGCACCCATTTATACGGGGTGGGGTGGCATGGAACACCAGACCTGCACGACGATGGGCAACAACCTGGTGGCCGGTGGGCTGGCGTATGAGGCGATAACAACCCACGAGCTGAGTCATCAGTGGTGGGGCGATGCGTTGACGCCGGTGGACTTTCGTGCCGTTTGGTTAAATGAGGGTTGGGCAACCTATTCGGAGCCGCTGTATTTCCAGTATCAGGCAGACGGAGATTGGGGCGAATTCCTGGACTACATGCACCAGATCCATCAGACCTATTTGAGCTGGGACGGCGAATACCTGCCAATCTATGATCCACCGCTTGACGACTTGTTCAATGTGAGTCAGTACGAGAAGGCCGCCAGCGTGATACACATGTTGCGCTACGTGATGGGCGAGGAGAGTTTCTGGCAGTCTGTGCACGATTGGTACAACACCTATCTATACTTGACGGTTGACAGTGAGGACTATCGCGGCATCCTGGAAGCGGCCAGTGGTCTGGACCTGGAGTGGTTCTTTGACCAGTGGATCTACCAGGGGGGCTATCCGACCTATCGATATGGATACCAGACATTTCAAGATGCTGATTCCTGCACGGTGGCGTTCAGCGTGACACAGACACATCAGGTGCAGGATACTTTTTCCATGCCCGTTCCGGTGCGTGTTACAACTTCGTCGGGTAGCTTCGATTATCGTGTCACAATCGACGAGGAGGGCGGCCAGGTCGCTTTCCGCCTGCCGGGCCAGCTGGAGGAGTTGGAGTTCAATACCGACGAATGGATCCTATGCCGCCAAATGGAAGTTGTGCTGCCGGACCAAGTCGTGTTCGTGTTGAACTCTCTTGCGCTGAATGACGAGATCGGCGGCAACGGCGACGGTCATCTGGTCAGTGGCGAGTGCGCCGACCTTGTTCTGGAGCTGGTCAACGAAGGTGGGTACGGACGCAATCTGCAGTTCAGCCTGGAGACGGAAGATCCTCGTATCACGGTTTCGGGTCAATGGCCTGTGCTGGCTGAGTGTTTCTACGGAGAGGCAATACATCTTGAGGCGGGCCATGTCCACCTGACCGGCAGCAGCATTAACGAGCCAGGTCCGGTAGAGCTGTCGTTGACGATTCGCACGGAGGATGGTGAGGATCTTGTTCTGCCTTTGCGAGTTCTGGTCGGGCTACCGGAAATCCTGTTGGTGGATGACGATGATCAGAATGACTACGGTTTGTATTACACACCTGCGCTGGATAGTCTCGGCGCGTGGCACGATTGTGTCACGGCGTCGCAGTTGTCGACGGTGGACGTAGGGCAGTATCGAGCACTAATCTGGTACACGGGCGACAGCGGCAACGGTATCGACATGGACGAGCTAGTGCAATTGCGTAGGCTTTTTAACGCCGGGGTTGCTGTTTGTATCACCGGACAAGATGCTGTGGATCAATGGCCCCAGGATTCGCTCGACGCGTGGTTCTCTACTTCAATCGAGTCCGAATCCAACGGGCAGGTTTACCTGAACGGTCAACCGGATACTTTTGCGCCAATCAGTGGATTGTTGATCGGTGCCTCGGGTGCGCTCAATCAGACTAGTCCCAGCAGCCTAAGCGCGACCTGGAATTTGCCGCTGGCCTACTACCAGGATGGAAGTGTGGCTGCCGTGTGTACGCACAATGGGCCCGGCCCGGGTGGCGCAGTGTTGTTTGGGTTTGGACTCGAAGCGCTTTCCGGAATGGCAAACACGGCCAGCCGTGAGCGTTGGTTGGATTTTGCGCTTGCGCTGTTGCTCGAGGACTGGGCTGATGTTGCACCTCCCGCAGAAAGCGCACTTGTGCCGCGCGAGCTAGAACTTGCTGCCGCGCCAAATCCTTTCAATCCGATGACGCGTTTGTATTACACGCTTCCGTTGAGCGGACCCGTGATCTTAGGCCTCTATGATCTGACTGGCCGCTGTGTGCGGGAGCTGGTGCGTGAGCCACAAAGCGCCGGGCAGCACGAGCTTGTTTTGGAGGCAGGCAGTCTGGCAAGTGGTCTCTATCTGCTCAATCTTCGGGCCGCTGGACTGAGCCGCAGCGAACGATTGTTGCTGATCAAGTGAGCGCATCAACAGATGGCAATCAATCCCTTAAGCCCCGCCACGCGGGGCTTTTCCTTTCTTGATCGCTGCGGAAAAGGGTAGCCCAGGAACAGGACCGTCTTGTTTTCCGAAGGCTCTTGCGTCGTTTGAAGTGGCGAGGCACAACGTCCCTTGATTCAAGCTATGTAGCAAGCGGGATTTTGAAGCGGTGTCGGGACCGGTAGTAATGTAAATGATCCGCGCCCGGTTGCCCGAGCGCGGATCAATGTATGGGTTAGGGATGAGAGTCAGGCTTACTTGACCAGCACCATCTTCTGGGTGTTGATCTGACCTTCGGACTCCAGGGTGTAGAAGTACACACCACTGGCCAGCTCGCTGCCATTAAAGATGACCTCGTGCTGTCCCTGCTCCACCAAACCGTCCACCAAAGTCTCAACCAGGCTACCGGCCAGGTCGTAAACCTTCAGGCTGACCACGCTGGTCTGCTGCGTGGCAAAGCTGATGGTCGTGGTGGGGTTGAAGGGGTTCGGGTAATTCTGGCTCAGCTCAAACGAAGACTCGCTGACTACGGCGTCGGCGGTCGGCGTGTAACCGAAGCTCATGCAGATGTCGTCGATGTACTGGTACGGAGCCATACCGCTAATCGGGCAGGCGGCGGCGGCAAAGCCGAAATAGCCATCGTTGACCGGGGCAACAGGCTGAGCATCGATGACGGTGATGCCATGACCGGCAGGATCGTCCGAGAAGTCGAACACGCGGACTGTAACATCAGCGGTGTTGTCGATCTCGTTGTACTCGTAACCAACGCGAGTCAGGTAGAAACGATAGTCGGGAGTTCCGTTGTTCAGCGGATTCTCGACAACCAGGCCGTTTGCATCGTAGAGGCCCATCAGAATCTGGGAGCCGTCATTGCGGATTTGCACGGACAGCTCGGCCAGACCTAGATCCGTGTGGCTCTGCAGCAGCTGCGGAGTCACAAAGAAGGTCAGACCTTCCGACGCACTCTGCACCATCTGAGCCGCGAAATAGAAATCCAACTCGAAGGAGTTGGCGGTTCCGGGCTGGTACCAAGTACGGTACGTCTCGTTCTGGATCATTGTGTACTGGCACTCCGTCGCCTGTCCACCCGTCATGCGCATCGTGTTGAACACACGAATGGGCACGGAGATGTCGGAGGTGATTACGGAGTAGCTGACGGTCGGAAGGCAGAAGCACTCCTGCCATACATCGCCAGCGTCAAATGTGGTCGAGACCCAAGCACCAGGGTGGAACGGGAAACCCGTGTCCGTACCATAATCCGGGTCCTGCATCGGATGGTCCGCAAATGCAATGGCGGCCATCGTGATGGAAACTGTCAGCAGCGTAACGAACCGCTTCATGCGATTTCCCCCTTCTACAAGTCCGCCGCCTTCGTGAATTCCACCACCCAGGAATACACTTCGGGCCGCAGGGCACCAACTACTTCTCTGTTTTGGTTGTATCGAGGCAGGTAGGGTTTGATTGCTAATTCGAGGCCAAAGGTAGAGGGCGCAAAGCTGAAATGCAAGTAGAAAATGAAAAAAATCTCAGTGGCCCTCTCTGGCACTGCGGTCGCGATCTCTGTCCGGGCTTCTGCGCTCTGTGATACACGGGGACAACCGCCCCTTTGTGTATACGGCCATGGAAGCGGCTTTGGATCGATGCGCTTCTTGTTGAGAAGAAAAAACGCGCCCCGGGAGAAGGGCGCGTTTGATGTATTGGGTATGGGATGAGAGTCGTTACTTGACAAGCACCATTTTCTTGGTGCTCACCATGCCAGCGCTTTCGATCGTGTAGAAATACACACCACTTGCCAGGTTGCTGCCGTTGAAGACAACCTCATGCTCGCCCATTTCAACCATGCCGTCAACCAGCGTAGAGACCAGGCTGCCTGCCAGATCGTACACCTTAAGGCTAAGCTCACCAGTTTCTTTGGCGGTGTAGCTGATGGTCGTCGTTGGGTTGAAGGGGTTCGGGAAATTCTGTCCCAGCTCGAAAGAGGACTCGGCTACTACCGCCTCGGCCGTCGGCGTATAACCGAAGCTCATGCAGATGTCGTCGATGTACTGGTAAGGCACAACACCTTCAACAGGGCAGGCGTGGGCACTGAATGCCAGGTAACCAGAGTTGACGGGAATGATGGGCAGGTCATTGACCAACTCGATGACAGCGCCCGTAGGATCCGAGGCGAAATCAAAAACGCGCAGACTCAGGAGGCCTTGGTCGGCGGCTTCCACATATGTGTACTCGATGCGCATCAGATAGAAGCGGTAGTCGGGAGTATTGCCGGGAATCGGCACCGTGAGCTTCGGGCCGGAGGCGTCGACTACGGATACCTGGATGGCGCCACCCAGGTTCTGCATGGTAACGGCCAGGTTAAGCATGGCGCGTTCGGGGGTGACCGCGATGTCATCGGTAATGAAGAAGCCGAGTCCCTCTTCCACGCTGGAAAGGGGCTGCCCGGCGAAGTAGAAGTCCAGTGAGAAGGAATTGGTTGTGCCAGGCGAGTACCAGTTCTTGGGCTCGGGATTGTAGATGCCGGTGGTTTGGCACTCGTCGGTAATGCCGCCCGTCAGCCGCATTGTGTTGAAAACACGAATGGGTACGGTGGGATCGTTGGTTTGCACTTCGTAGCTGGCGGTGGGTAGGCAGAAGCACTCCTGCCAGATGTTGCCCGCGTCATAAGAGGTGGTTACCCAAGGGCCGGGATGGAAGGGGAAATTGGTCCCTTCGCCGTACTCGGGGTCCATGGAAGGATGATCTGCGAAGGCAATTGCAGCCATCGTGATCGAAACAGTAAGCAGGGTAACAAAACGCTTCATGACCGTTCTCCTATTTCCAATCAATTCTTTGCCGCAAACCCCACCACCTATGGAGAATGCATCTGGTCGCATTGCACCGCAAAATTGACTGTTGAGTGTTTCGAGGCAGGTTGGGTTCGATTGCTAATTCGGGGGCGAAAATAGAGCCTGCGGAGCACTTTGGCAAGTGAAAAATCTGTCACGCGACACTTTTTCTGAAAATATTTTTTGAGGGGTTGATGAAATTATGGTTGGGTTATGCTGGCTGTGTCAAGCGTGGCGCGCACATTTGTATCACAAAGTGTACACCAGCAGAGTACGCCGTATACCGTCTAGTGAAGCGGTTTGCCAGAAATGGCGCTTGCTGTGAAGTGGTACACGCTAGCGTGCATCATCCTCGTTCGAAGAGGGAGGCGTTGTGGTTGTTTTTGTAGCCGGTCCCATTTTCCAGTCAATGGGAATTTTGCGCGCATCGCTTGAGTTCCCACGTTCCGCAACCGGTTCTGAGTGGAAATCTGCGTGAAGTGACTGGGCAACCTGCGCCTCTTCTTCGGCTTGCCAGCGCTTCAAGATTCGTCGCGCACGCAAACGCCGCAAGAGAACACCGACGCTGACCAAAAGAATCGCGCCGACCCAGAACCAGCCCTTTAGTCCCGTCAGGAACCACAGGCCAGCGTTGTCCTTCAGCCAGTCACGCCAATCGCTTTCGAAGCGGTAGTAGCTGCCGCCGGTAGCTTTATCGAAAGCTACAGAGAAGTCCTCGCCCTCGCCCACCAAGCTGAGTGTCTGGATCAGTGCCAGGCGACCGAAGCGTTCGATGAAGTAGCGGACGGCGCTTTCGGCCTGTTGGTACGCCAGATCCACTCCCGCACCCGACATGCCATCGAGCTGGCCAATGTCGTCCAGGTGCATTAGGCCCCCGGAGTGCAGTGCTTGGGAAAGGCCCAGACCGCTATCACCAAGGAAGCCTTGGGGCACACCGGCTTCCACTACTGCAATTCCCTCTTCGAGCCAAAGGGGAATTTGCCCGCCGCGGGTGAGAATGCCAACGCCCAGATGCGCCATCTCGTGCAGGATTGTGGCCGTCGGGTTTGGACTCACCGCAGACCAGCGCGGACTTTTCATCACAATCAGGCGACGTTGCGCATTGGCAATGGCCGCGGCCCAACCCGGGCTACCGGGTCCGGCCGTTGCGTAGAAGTGCTCGCCATTGAAAGCGATGACGACCTGGCTGTTCTGGAAGTTGATCAGCGTAAGGTCTTCGGTCAGCCGTCGCTGTCCTTGCTCGATGGCCATTGCCACAGCCGAAGCATAAGCGCGATCCACAGGATGGAAGTGAATGGTGAAAGGGCGAACACGCAGCTGCTCAAACTCCAGAAGCGCAGGATGCTCCCATTTGCCAGCTAGCCGTTCCACCGGCGTTTGTTGTGTCTGAGCAAGAAGCAGCAGGGGAAGAAGAAGCAATCCCAGCAGAATTTGAAGGATCGTGCGCATCACATCAGCCCCTGTGGATCGACATCGATGTACAGGCTCAAGCCGGTGCGTTTGCAGTCACGCTCGAATACCTGGCGCAAATGACGCAAACAGGTGCGTAGAGCGCGTCCGGCTGGATCGCTTTTGCGCGGGCTTTTAAGAATCAGGTGGTGACGATACTCGCGGCGCACAAACTGGACCGGGGCGGGCCCGGCTTTCATTACCAGCACGCTGCCCTGATCCTCGGCTGCATGTTGTAAGCGCAAGGCAGCCTGGGCGGCTTCTTCCTCTTTCACGGAACGAAGCACGAGACGTGCCAGGCGCACAAAGGGCGGATACCCTGCGTGACGGCGTGCTACAAGTTCGCCATCTGCAAAAGCGCGGTAGTCGTGGGCGGCGGCAAGCGTCAGTGGCGGCGAATCCGGATTGGCCGTTTGCACAATCACCTTGCCCGGTGTGTCACCGCGTCCGGCTCGTCCCGCCACTTGGCTGATGAGCTGAAAGGCCCACTCGTGTGCGCGAAAGTCGGGTAGGTTGAGTTCGGTATCGGCATTGATTACGCCCACCAGTGTGACACGGGAAAAGTCCAGTCCTTTGGCCACACTCTGTGTGCCCAGCAAAATATCGTACTGCCCTTCGTTGAACTCACGCACCATGCGCACATAGGCGCCGCGCTCACCGGTTGTATCACGATCCATGCGCAACAACCTGGCATCGGGCAACACTTCGGTCAGCTCTTCTTCAACCTTCTGCGTGCCATGACCCAGAAAGGCAATTTCACCTCCGCAGGCTGGGCATTTCTCAGGGCGCGGCAGGCTGAGACCACAAAGGTGGCAGTGGGCCCTGCGATCGCTGCGATGCCAGACCAGTGATACATCACAGCGAATACAGCGCAAGGCTTCGCCACACTTCTCGCATTGCAGCCAGGTGGAATGGCCGCGACGGTTCTGCAGAATAATGGCTTGCTCGCCCCGCTCCTTGACCTGCAGCAGCGCCTCGATAAGCGGATCACTGAAGGCGCGCACTGTATCACCTTTGCCGCGTAGGCTGTCGTAGAATTTGCGCAGGTCAAGCAGTTCGACGCTGGGAAGCGGGCGTTGCATCACGCGTTCGGGAAGCTCCAATAGCGTGTAGCGCCCCTGCTGGGCGTTGTACCAGGATTCCAGCGAAGGCGTCGCGCTTCCCAGTAGTACCGGAATACCAAGGTCACGTGCGCGTAACACAGCCGCATCGCGAGCGTGATATCTGGGAGCGGGGTCGTACTGCTTGAAGCTGGTCTCGTGCTCCTCGTCGACCACAATCAGTCCCAGGTTGCGAATGGGCGCAAACAGCGCACTGCGAGCTCCCACCACGACGCGCAGTCGATTCTCGCGGAGTGCCTGCCAGATGGCAAAACGCCGAGCGGGGGTCATGCGGCTATGTATCACGGCTACCTGATTGCCAAGGTAGCTGCGAAAGCGTGCTACAATTTGCGGCGTCAGCGCAATCTCGGGGACGAGCACCAGCACACCTCGCCCCATGTGCAGAGCACGACGCGCCAGTTCCAGGTACACCTGCGTTTTACCGCTGCCAGTGACACCGTGCAGCAAAAAGGCCGTGTAGGATTCACCGCTGTTGGCGCTTTTGCGATCGTGGGGCATCAGCTTGGCTGACACGCGTTCGACTACCGCCTGCTGTTGTGGCGTCAATTGCAGCTGTAACACGCTGTGGTCCTGATCGTACTCGTCCTCGGCCAGGTCCGGCTCCAGCTCCTGTGTCACAACACCATCGTCCAAAAGGCCGCGTATTACAGAAGAAGAAAACCCAAGCCCTGTTGCATCTGCACGATCCAGACGTCCGGCGCTACGCTTCAGTAGCTCGTGCAGCAGGTCCGCTTGTCGAGGTGCACGGCGTTCCTTGACCTTGAGCAGCTTGTCGCGTTCTTCACCCTCGCGAAGATTGGGTACCAGCACTCGACGCATGGGCGCTTGGCGGCGACTGTCTTCAACACGCTCTTCGCGGTGCAGAAAGCCGGCGCTGACCAGCTCGTTCAAGTCCTGCTGCAGACCTGCACCCAGCTCTTCCGTCAAATAGGCCAGCGACAAATTTCCGCGTTCTGCAACAAGTTGAAGGATTCGTTTGCGTCGCGGTGTGATACGAATGGGACGCCTGAGTAGAGTGTCTTCCTGCTGACTGAAGTAACAGCGTGCGCTGCCATTGATTCCTGGCGGAAGCGCGGCGCGCAACACTTCGCCTGTAGAGCAGGCGTAGTAGTTTGCCAGTTGGCCGCAGAAGCGGAGCATGTCCTCGTCCAACAGCGGTTCCGGGTCGAGCAGGTCCAGCACAGATTTGAGCTTCGTGCCAGCGGGTGTATCACCCGGACCTTTGACGTAGCCCACTAGCTGCCTGCGACCAAAGGGCACAAGAACGCGCGAACCAGCTCGAAGTTGCGCACGAAATTCCTCGGGAACGCGGTAGCTCCATGAACCCTCAACAGGAAGCGGAAGAATGACAGCCACAACGGGCCAGGATATTGTGATACGCACCATCAGTCTTCAATCCTGAGCATTTGCTCGTGATGACGCAGGTGCAGATAGTCGCGCAACGCAGGGTAGAGGCGTAGCTGATGATCGCGTGCTACCAGCTCAAAGGCTTCGTGGCGTGCCAAGAGCAGCAGATCCTGATCGTTGATGATGTCGGCAATTTTGAGTTCGGGCAAACCGCTCTGGCGGGTGCCGAAGAAATCGCCCACGCCTCGCATGCGCATGTCCACTTCGGAGATCTCGAATCCATTGCTGGTCTTGGCCATCGTCGTCAAACGCTCGTGTCCTTCCTGGCTGAGCGCCTTGCCTGCCACCAGCACGCACCAGGATTTTCCACCGCCGCGTCCAACGCGTCCGCGTAGCTGATGCAGCTGCGAAAGCCCGAAGCGTTCTGCTTGTTCGACGACCATGATTGTAGCGCGCGGGTTGTCCACGCCCACTTCAATGACGGTTGTAGACACCAGAACTTGCACATCGCCCTTGAGGAAGTCGCGCATCACGGCGTCTTTCTCGGTCGCCTTCATGCGGCCATGTAAAAGGCCAAGGCGACAATCGGCAAGCCACTCGCCCTTGAGCTCTTCAAAGGCTTCCTCCGCTGCACGCAGATCCAACTTCTCGGATTCTTCCACCAGCGGGTAAACGATATAGGCTTGCTCATCGTGTTGTAACACACGCTCGCGAACGAAGGCGAAGATCTCCTTACGCTTGCTTTCGCCACGCCAGGCGGTCGTCACCGGCAGGCGGCCCGGGGGCATTTGGTCCAGCAGCGAAAGGTCCATATCGCCGTAGGCGGTAATGGCCATGGTGCGCGGAATGGGTGTGGCCGTCATTACCAGTGTGTCGAGCTGTTTTCCCTTGCGGCGCAGAGTGGCGCGCTGCTCCACACCAAAACGGTGCTGTTCATCAATGATCACCAGACCCAGGTTGGCGAACTCCACGGCTTCCTGAAAGAGCGCGTGCGTGCCCAGGACGATGGCCGCCTGCCCACTGGCGATTTCTGCCAGCGCCTTGCGTCGCAACTCGCCTTTGCGCGATCCGGTGAGCAATGTGACACGCGGCCCCAGCTCGCCAAGCATTTTCGTGGTGCTGCGGAAATGCTGCTCGGCCAGGATCTCGGTGGGCGCCATCAGTGCCGCTTGATAGCCGTTGTCGACGGCCACCAGCATGGCCGCCAGCGCCACCAGGGTTTTACCGCTGCCCACGTCGCCCTGCAGCAGGCGATTCATCGGGCGCGGCTCACGCATATCTGCCAGAATCTCATCGATGACGCGCCGCTGTGCCGTGGTCAGCGTAAAAGGCAATTCCGCTAGTAGCTGGTCCAGCAGCGGACTGGGTTGCTCAAAGGAGATGCCCTCTTCTTCCTGCTTGATGTGCGCCCGGCGATAGGCGAGCATCAGTTGTAGCATGAAGAGTTCCTGAAACTTCAGGCGGCGACGCGCGTGATGCACGGCCTCCAGGCTCTCGCCCAGGTGGACGTCGTGCAGCGCAGTGGAGAAGCCGACCAGCTGGTGGCGGGCGCGAATCTCCGCCGGTAGCATCTCCTCGGGCTCAATGCTCTCGCGACTGTAGACATTGCGCACGATGCGTTTAAAGGCACGGCTGTCCAGCCAGGCCTTGCGCAGCTCCTCCGTTCCGGGGTAGATGGGCACGATCTGGCCGGAGTATTCGTAGTCATCGGGCAGGTCGAGAAAGCTGTTCTCGTCCAGTTCGCCCTCGCCTTCCAGGCTGAGCTTTTCCACCGCCGGATGCTGGAGCTGCCAGCCGCGGTATTCGCTGGGCTTTCCGCTGGCGGCAATCACTTCGCCCTCATGCAAGAAGTGACTCACCCAGTTGACGCGGTTGAACCAGACCAGGCTGATTTGTCCGCTGCCGTCGTGTAACACGGCCTCAAAACGCTTCTTGAAGCGCCCGTAGCCCAGGGTACGTGCGCGTAATACACGACCGACGATGGTGATTTCTTTACCCGCCTCAATTTCTGAGACACGCGTGACACTGGTGCGGTCGAGGTAGCGCCGGGGGAAGTATTCCAGGAGGTCGAAAATGGTGTTCAGGCCATGCTTTGCTAGTACTTCAGCTTTGCGCGGACCCACTCCGCGAACGTAGACGAGTGTTTGTTGCAGCTGTTCCCACCAGGCAGGAGTCATGCAGAAGCCCTGACTCTATAGTATTGATAGACCTGTTGTGAAAAAGTTTGCACACTCAATCTCCATACTTGCATCTACGATAAGAAGGCGGTAGTATGGGGCTCGCAAAATCAAACGAGCCCTGGACAACAAGATACGGTAGGAAGCGGGAACGATCCCGCGGGAAAGAGCAATGTCCGCTAGCATTTACTCTAACGAAGTCGTCAGCTTGCTTGGCGAAGAGAAGGTGGCCGAGATCCGGAGGGGGGTCGAGGATCTGCTGGAACGCGTATTGGCCAATGGCGGCCGCTATGCGCGCGAAACAGATACGGACGACGAGGAATAGTTCCTCACTGGTGCCCGATTCCCTCCCCCCAACCGACTGCCACGACATCAGTACGAGAGATAAGCCCTTCGGGGCCTTTTGGCGTTGCTTCAATATCTGGGCATGTAGTCAGGGTGTCGCATTCCCTGCACCGACTGGGGTACTCTTGGGGCTTGCCATTCCCAGCTGGCTTCGACCGTTTCACCCGCCGGTAGGTCCACCTCCATTACATAGCCGTTCTCTTTCTGCTTCCAGCGATGGCTTCCGCGAACGATCTCCACTTCATTCCTCGCGCCGGACTCTTCGTGGATGTAGACTTTTGCGATACGATCAAGGGAATTGCTGAGGGTGTACTCCCACACGACGTGCCTCAGTGAATCCGCACTCTCTCCCGGGCGTGTCAGCGTTGCGATTGTGCGTGTGTAGCTCACTTCCGGGTCGCGGCCCATGCTGATCCAGTTCGTGGCTGCGGGAGCGAAGGAAACCAGCCCGCTATGATAGCGGTGGTGGTCGCCGCCCATGCGCTGGTACTCCAGGATCAGGAAGCCGGAAGGCCAGTTGGCCAGCTCCTCCGGATTTTGCGTCGTCATGCAAAGCACCAGCTCGCAGTTCAGCTTTTGCGCCTCGGGTGACGGGCTCACCGTACGGTGCGCACAGGCAGCGTTGATACCATCTGTTGTGAGCTTGAGCGGCAGAGCCAGATAGCCACCGGCTGCCAGGTTCACTTCGCCGATGAACACTGGATCTTCAAGATCGCTGTCAGAAGTTACCCTTCCCTGCCGATAGCTCTCGGAGAGCTCGTACGGGGGAACGCGCCGAGTTGCCATGCGGCGCTGCGGCTGATTCAGCTCGAACCAGCGGGGGCCGAATCTGAGGGACGAGATCTTGCTGGAAAGATAGAGCTCGCAATCTTTCAGCTCGCTTGCGGAGTAGTTCCAGAGTAATGCTTCTGCATGGAGCGACTTCCGCTTTACCTTGAAATACTCATCCAGCTCGCCCTTGCATTCCACCACGCTGAACAGGTCCGGAATGAAGTACTCCAGCTTCAACTCACCGCGCTGACGGGAGGAGGAGTACCAGCGGAAATCACAGCGTGCGCTCTCCACCGGATCCATCGGTTCGGGCAGGCTGACAGCGCTAACGGACTCCAGATCCAGGATGATGCGAGAGCCATCGTCCTGAATCAGCAGCAGGTTGCCCCTGGGGATGGCATTCAGCAGCTCCCAGGACTGGCGCGGGCCGAGATCGCCCTGCAGTAGATTCACCGTCTTAATCAGACCGCAATAGCTGCGTCCGCTTTGGCAAGTCAGCTCGACGTGTTGGCCCTCGGCCTCCAGTAGCAGATCCGTTGGTCGGCGCGCTGGCTTGCGGGTCTCCAGCTCTACAATTCGCCCCACGTCGGGCGTCAGACTCAGCGTGAAAGGCATCATGTCCGCTAGTAGATTCTCAATCGCCAGATAGTTGATGCCTTCCTGCAGGCGAAAGCGATGGCTTTCTTCAACGAGCCCCACGCCATCGGCATACATGGTAATACGCCGCGAGACCAGCTCAGCCTGTGCCAGCTGGCAGAGCAGAAGCAGAAAGAGAAATGTGAAGCGCATGGGGACTCCCTGTATTTGATCGCTGTATGCTTCAAGATCGTAGAATCGTAGGGGATGGAGCAAAGGGGAAGTGTCACGAATGAAAATGGGGACCCGCAGGTCCCCGTGATACATCTCGCAAACGCTAGTGTGTGCGCGCGCGCAAAGTGACGGTGCGCTCTTCGCCAGCAGGAACCTGGACGGGAATCAGCAGCGTGCGCGCGTCCTTCTTGCTGTACTCCTGGCTGCAGGACAGCACTTCCCAATCGCCCCAGACGTTCTCCTGCAGGTCGATGGTGACGGCTTCTTTCTTGCGGTTGCGCACCTTGAACTCGGCGGCGTATTCGTAAGTGCGACCACTGCGCTTCTCGTCCATCGTTGTGCGTTCGACCACAAGATCGAAGGCCTGACCGATGGTCAGATCGACCTCTTCGTCCACCGGCGTGTGCTCAATAGCGTCCTCGCCGATAAGTTGGCGGCGCCCGGCGGAATCCTTCTTGTACAGGCGGAAGCGACCTGCGGGTAGCGGCTGGCCCGGGCCCTTGCCTTCGCTGTTGACGAACTCCAGTGTGACCTGAACCCCCTCGTGACCGCGGTTGCTGCTCCATGTGTAGTGCTTGGTCAGTGATACATCGACCGGTGGAAAGAGGCTTACCTGCTTGTCCTGGCGGTTGGCCAGATCCACGGGACGGCCTAGGGTGTAGAGGTGATACTCGAAAAAGGACTCTTCCTCGAAGCCCTCGTTGGCATCGGCCATGGCCATATATTCGATGCCGCGACCCGCCGACTTTGACATGCGCTCATTGCGCACTCGATTCACTTCGCCAGCCACCAGCTGCAGAGTGGCGTTTTGCCAACTAATGCCCGTGTTGTTGTTCAGATTGACCCAGGAGGCCAGCTCCATAGCGCTATCGTCCTCGTTCACCAGACAGACGTACTCGGCGTTCCAGCCCAGTCCACCGGTGATGTAGCTAATGGAGACCTCCTGTGATCCACTTCGCGGCGCGTTCACCAGCCAGCGCAGCGCGGGCTTGATACGCAGGCCTTCGGGAAGCGTCGGGTACTGAATCGAACGCACGGCATCGGCGCGCAGGTTGAGGATGCCATCGCCGGTGTCCAGCACCAGCTCGTAATCGGCGGAGAGCAGACGGCCGCGAATGAGCTCCTCATCGCCGGAACGCACATCGACCATCTCGCCTAGGTAACGCCGGGCCAGCGCCATGCCGTCCACCAGGTCGTACTCGTAGTTCTGCTCCAGCAGACTCAGACCCTTGGCGTGGAAGAGCACCGAGGAGGCTTCGATGTACTGTGATACACCGTCAAAGAGCACGCTCTGGGTGCCTTTCTCAAAGGCCATTTCGCGGGTTTCGGTCACCAGACCGAAGCCATCGCTGTAGACGGTGATACTGCTCGTGTCTTCTGCGCCCGCCAGTGGGGCCAGCGTTAGAATGCCCGCGCCCAGCAGGCAGGCGAGCCGGTTGATGTCTCGCTGCATTTTCCTGTCCTCCTGTTTTCCGGAAGGTAGCAAGCGAGCGTGGTTGCACCACGATTTCTGCATTGCTACCAGGCGCCGGGCTGATTCTGCTATTGCTGATCGACGAAGATCAACTCGCTGACGGGAAAACCTAACTCAGCGGCCCGTCGCACGAAGTGGTCGCGCAGCTCGGTCGAGACATCGGGAGTCCGCGAGAGGAACCACAGATAAGATTCGTCTGGCCCGCTGACAAAAGCGTACTGGTACGCGACGCTGTCAAGTTCAAAGATCACATAGGAGCCGTAGAACGGACCAAAGAACGACACTTTCAGGAAGCCCTCATCTGTATCACGGACGAAGTAGGCCTTTCCCGTGGCTGCCTTCCAAGCATCTTTGCGTGTGGAGTAACCACGATTGAGCACTCGTATACCACCGTCGTCGAGAAGAGAGTAGTTCGCACTAACGCGTTGTAGGTCCCGCTCGAAGGAGTGATCCAGACGCGCGATTTCGTACCACGTGCCGAGATAGCGCTCAAGGGAGAAACTGCGGACCGGGCTTATTGTGGAAGGATACTCCAATGCGTGACAAGCGCACAGCAGCATAAGCAGGAATGATTTCCAGCGTAGTCTCATTGCTGATTCTCCTTGGGGCGGGATGCCTGATGATCCTTTGTAGCGGAAAGCTGGCAAGTTCCCGACTCACGGTGCAAGACGCCCACCGTCAACGAGTGCGGTGGGCGTGACACAAAAACGGGGCCGTGTTACTCTTTGGCCATCTCCGGTTTCCAGGCTTCCCAGACCCTACCCACCAGATCGGGGCCCGGCTTCAGCGTGGGCTTGCCCGGCTTCCAGCCCGAAGGCGTGGCCTGACTGCCCTTGCTCTCGCGCACAAGCTGGAAAGCCTGTACCTGACGAATGGTTTCGGAAACATTGCGACCAACGGGCGGAGTCAGTACTTCGTAGCCCTGAATGATGCCGTCGGGGTCGATCAGGAAACGACCGCGATTTTCAACACCGGCATCGGGATCGTAGACGCCGAAAGCGGTACCCACCTTGCCGCCGCCATCTGATAGCATCGGGAAGGGAATGCCGCCCTCGACCATCTTTGACAGCTCATGATCGTTCCACATCTTGTGGACGAACATGCTGTCAACGCTCACGGAAAGGACTTCAACACCAAGCTTCTGGAAAGCATCAAAGGAATCGGCGACCGCCGATACTTCGGTGGCTCAGACAAAGGTGAAGTCGCCGGGATAGAAGCAGAGCACTACCCATTTTCCCAGGAAGTCTGAGAGCTTGACGTTGGTGAATGTGCCTCTGTGATACGCCGGTGCGACAAAATCGGGCGCTGGCATGCCTACCTGAATCATCGTCATTTTCTCCTTTTTCTGTTCCGCTGCAATGGGTTCCGTCGGGTCCGTGCCGCCGGTTACGGGTCCGCCCGTCGGGCGCGCGCAGCCAGCTTTTGCTTCTTCGGCCATAGGGGCCTCCTTTCCAGAATGAGTGTTACCTGCGATTGCAGCGAGAGCGATCCGCCGGTGGCGACGTTGATGATCTGGGCGGGAATTCTCTACGCGCGGCAGTGCAGGCTGAAGTCCACAGCTACAGTACCAAAGCGAAGTAGTTGGAACAAGAAGATTGAGCGTGATACGCTCGATGATCAGGATAGACGGCCTTGGCTAGTACTCGCGTAGCTCGCCGTGACACAAGTCGATGATGTCCACGCTGCGGTTGGCAAGGGTCATTTGCATGCCACCGGACGGCTGCCAGTCCATGATGCCCGGCAGAATGGAGAGCAGTCGCTCTTGCTCGAAGTCCAGGATGCTCAATTTGAGGTGTGATACAAGAGGCTCTGTCTCTGTGGCATCACCTTGCATTAGCTCGATCAACAGTGGCAACCCGGGTCTTGCTAACCAGATGGTGTTACACGAAGGCAGGCTGTCCAGTGTGTGGTGATGCAGCAGCCAGCCGTGATCGCGGCCAAGCTGGTGGGCGCAGGCCAGATGATCTGGGCAGCGCAGCGCGATATGATGCAAGCCCGGACCGCGCTTTTTCAAGGCACGCCGGTACGGACCATCGGCGGCGGCCTCCATCAACAACAGACGTCCGCTGCGGTCTGGTTCACCGATGTAGGCTTCGCGTGTCCCTTCGCTGAGCCAGGTTTGAACCGATTCGGGCTGCAGGTTGAGCTGTTTCAGCGCCTGCAGAGAATGATCCAGGTTCTCAACCAGCAGTGCAACGTGATCCAAGGTGCGCGGAAGAATTGTCTGTGTCACAAGGGCTCCGAAAAGGGCCGCACCCGCTCGGCGGACACGGCCCCTAACAAGACGTGGTTTGCTTTGCCTCAGCCCAACTCGCTCAGGTTGTGCTGAATGCGCTCCAGATCAAGCTTGGCTGCGTCCAGCTTCTCGCGCTCCTTGGCGACGACCTCTTCGGGTGCGCGTGATACGAAGCTCTCATTGCCCAGCTTTTTCTCGATACCGGTAATGAAGCCGGAAAGGCGCTGCTGCTCTTTCTGCAGACGCGCGCGTTCGGCATCCAGGTCGATCAAACCAGCCAGGGCCACCAGCACGTCCACGCCGTCCACCACGTTGGCTGCAGCGGGACGCGGGCGCTCACCACCGAGTTCGAAAGACTCCGCTAGCGCGAGCTGTGATACATAATGCTTGACGGGTTCTAGTACACCCAGCTTCTCGGACGGCCCCTGCAGCACAACCTTGATCGGCTGCTTGGGGCTCACCTGCTGCTCGGCGCGAATGTTGCGCAAGGCCACGGTGATACCCTGCACCAGCCGGAAACGGGCTTCCACTTCCTCGCTGACCAGCGCATCGGAAAGCTCCGGATAGTCGTGCATCATAAGGGCGTCGCCCCAAGGCTGCTTCGCGCCCAGCTCGCCCAGGCCTTCGCGGATGTGAGACCAGATCTCTTCCGTCAGGAAGGGCATGAAAGGATGCAAGAGCTGCATAGCACGCGTGAACACATGCAGCGCGTTGGCCAGTGCATCACGACGGCGACCCTCATCTTCCTTGTCGTACAGACGCGGCTTGATCAGCTCCACATACCAGTCGCAGAACTCGCTCCAGATGAACTCGTGAATCGCCTGCAGGCTCTCATTGGGCCGGTAGCGGTCGAAGTGCTGATCGACGGCCTTGATGGTGCTGTGCAGACGGCTCAGAATCCACTCGTCGGCCAGTTCGATCGGTCGTGGCTGTGATACATCGAAATCAGTGCCCAGCACGGACCAGTCCTGCATGTGCAGGAAGCGGAAGGCCTGCCAGACCTTGTTGGCGAAGTTGCGGCCCAGCTCGAACTTCTGCTCGCTGAGCTTGATGTCCTGACCCTCGGTGTTGAGGATGGTCATCGAGTAGCGCACCGCGTCGGCGCCGTAGCTCTTCACCATGTCCAGCGGATCGATACCGTTGCCCAGGCTCTTGGACATCTTGCGACCCTGCTCGTCCTTGACGATGCCGGTGATGAAGACGTCGCGGAAGGGCACTTCGCCGGTGAATTCCAGACTGGCCATCACCATGCGGCTCACCCAGAGGAAGATGATGTCGTAGCCGGTCACCATCAGGTCGGTGGGGAAGTAGTGCTTGAACTTTTGCGCGTCCACATCGGGCCAACCCAGTGTGGTGAAGGGCCAGAGCCAGCTGCTGAACCAAGTGTCCAGCACGTCCTCGTCCTGGCGGATGTCTGTAGAACCACATGTGTCACAGACTGTTGGATCCTCGCGTGTCACCATCATGGCGCCGCAGTCTTCACAGTAGAAGACGGGAATGCGATGGCCCCACCAGAGTTGACGACTGATGCACCAGTCGCGCAGATTTTCCAACCAGCGGTTGTAGACATTGGCCCAGTGCGCGGGATGGAAGGTGATACGTCCGTCGGCGACGGCGGCAAGCGCCGGTCCCACCAGCGGCTTCACTTTGACGAACCACTGCTTGGAAAGCCAGGGCTCAATAATTGTATCACAACGCGAACACTGTCCCACGCTGTGCTGGTGGTCGTCAATCTTGACCAGCAGACCCTCGGCTTCCAGGTCTGCGAGAACCGCCTTGCGGCACTCGTAGCGATCCATGCCCTGGTACTTGGCCGGGGCGTTCACGTTCATTTTACCCGTGCCGTCGATGACCAGAATGCGCTCCAGGTTGTGGCGCACACCGGCCTCGAAATCGTTGGGATCGTGGGCGGGCGTGATCTTCACGCAGCCGGTGCCGAACTCGCGATCAACGAAATCGTCTTCGATCACCGGTATCACGCGGCCCACCAGCGGCAGCTGTACGCGCTTGCCCTTGAGATGGGCGGTGCGCTCGCTCTCGGGATGAATGGCAATGGCCGTATCACCCAGCATGGTTTCCGGGCGCGTGGTGGCCACGACAATCTTCTCTCCGGTGGGCGCGCCGCTCGCATCCAGCACCGGATAAGCGATGTGCCACAGGTGGCCGGCGCGATCCTCGTAGTTCACTTCCTCGTTGGAAATGGCACTGTGGCAGCGCGGGCACCAATTGATGATGTAGTCGCCCTGGTACACCAGACCCTTTTCGTAGAGGTGCACGAAAACCTCGCGCACCGCGCGTGAGGGGCCGGGATCCATGGTGAAGACTTCCTGCCGCCAGTCGGCGCTATCGCCCAGCTTTCGCTTTTGCTCGGTGATGATGTCACCGTACTTATTGCGCCATTCCCAGGCGCGCTCGAGGAAGGCTTCGCGACCCAGGTCGTGACGAGTCAGGCCCTCGCCGCGCAGCATTTTCTCAACCACGTTCTGGGTGGCAATGCCAGCGTGATCCTTGCCCGCCTGCCAATGCGCGTCGAAACCCTTCATACGCTTGTAGCGGATGTAGGTGTCCTGTACCGTGTCCTGCAGACCGTGCCCCATGTGAAGCTGCCCGGTGATGTTGGGCGGCGGCATGTTGATGGTAAATGCGGGCTTGCCGCTGTCGGGCTGAATATGGAAGCAGCCCTGCTCCTCCCACCACGGATACCAGCGCGCTTCCACGGCGTTGGGTTCGTAGGTTCGGGTTAGTTCGGTCCTGGGCATGGTGGACTCCGTCAGTTCGTGATTACAAAGGAAAAGAACCCGCAAAGATAGAGGCTCGGCGGCGCAAAGCAAAATGCCGCAGCTTCAAAGGGCGCGGACTGGCGCTTCTGTGAGCGGAGATAGAGTTTTTGTATGCCGCAATTCCAGCTTGTGATACATCGCCGACAATGCCTGTTTGTGCTCAGCAGACGACACGCTGCTTCCTGATAAATCTAGAGTTGGATATATCACACAAGGGGGCAATCATGATTAGGCGGCTTTCAGTATGCCTGATGGCTCTCGTGCTTGGGGCCGTCGGCGCTTCCTCACAGGTCACGGTACCTGGAGAACTCATTCTCGGACAAAGCTGGCTGGATGTGCAGCAGCCCTGGGGAATGGGGAAGACCATCGTTGTCGCTCCAGAGGGAACCGTCCACTGCGGATTGACTCGTGAATACAGAACTTCCTACGGCACTATGCTGCGCGCTGCAACAAGCTGCGTTTCAGAGGACGGAAGCTTCATTTTTCCAACGAATGTAATCAACGTGCCTTCCAGGTTGTACCAGCTTGCTCTGACTTGGTATGCGGAAGCGTGGTCTACTTTGCCTGCGTTCAGCTCCGAACGACCCTATGTTGCAGGATGGAGCTATCCGTGGTTAGGCCGCGATTTTCAGGGCTGCACACAAGCCTACGAGTACTACCGTTTTGAGACAAGCGGGCGAACGATTGTCCGGGCAAGTGTTGACCTCGCAGGAAAAACACAGACTCTGGTGCGCGGTTCGGGGGATGAGCAGGAAGAACTGGTCTATTACAGGTTGTCCGATCTGGATCCCGCGATACTGGAAGACAGCCTGGTTGTCAGCGACGCTGCCTACGGGCACTTCCTCGTGCTTTCGGCTCAGGCAACGACGGCAACGGCCCTGATCTGGTCAGAACCCTACGATGGTGTCTTCATGCCCGGCCTTCCCGCAGAGTGGCAGCAATGGGTTCGATGCCATGACGACAGGCAGGTAGACGGAGATTTACGCCCCGGCCTGGAGCAGGGGCCGTATCTGTCGCTTGCCGGTTCTCCGGAATCCCTGCCGGAATGGGCGCTTTGCGAGCACTTGCGCGCCGGTGGAGACTTTGATGCGGTGTATGACCGTGATACATACGTCGGCCTTCACTTCGCCTGGATGACGCCCTTCTTCTTCTGCGACAGCCTGTTGATTGCAGATCCGGAAAGCGATGTGCTGGAGGCGCGTGCTTCCTGCGTACGCACCAACTACGGAAGTGCGCTTTGGCATCGCAGGATAGCAGACGGCACCGGAACGCCGACCTTGATCTCGTCGCGTCTCACTGCAGACAGTGAGGCAGATGCGTTTCCCTGCCCGGGTTTGAATCACGCGATTCAGGACCGTGTGCAGCTTGCCGTCGATCCACAAACAGGAGATGTCTACGCTGCCTGGAACAGCTACTCCGCAAGTGATACGCGCGCACCGGGTTCCGATGGGTTGCGCATGCCGAATGCAGAGATCATGGTTGCCGTCTCTCACGACAATGGTAGCACGTGGACTGTACCCCAAAACGTGACACAAACCGCTACCCCGGGATGCGAGACCGGAGAATGCGCCAGCGAAACCAACATGAGTCTGGCCGCAGAGGTCTACGGGGGGCAGCTCCACTTCATTTACGTGCGCGATCTGCATGCCGGTGATAGTCATGCATCACAAACTGACTCCGGGCTGTTTCAGGATGGATCCGAAGCCACAGATAACGACTGGTGCTATCTGCCGGTTGATGTGGACGGTTTGCCAGGAGCTTTCGCCAATCACGGGCATGTGGGATTGGCCATGTATCACCGCGCGTTCTTGTTTGAGGAGGGACACCCCACACAAGCAGAGGTCCACGACAAGGTGCTGATTGTCAATGAGTACGCAACGCCTGTCCGTATCACGGAAGTCGACCTGTTGCACGACAACGCCGACAATGTGTGGAGTGAAGAATACCGCTGTGGTTGGGAGGTCGCGGTTGATGACGAATATGTGCTGAACCCGGTGTGTACTTCAGACTGGAACGGCGAAATCCCTGCGCATTCCGTCCTGGCGTGTCGGGTGTATGTTGGTCACGATCACCTTCCAAACAGTGATCAACTGTTCCGCTTCGCGTTCAGCACGGGCGAAGAGCGCGTGTATCGTTTTGCTTATCAAGATTCGCTTGGGAATAGTCTCGTTGAGCGGCTGGATGCAGAGAATTTCAGCTCTTACAACGTGCGCATGCTCTATCGCAGCAACTGCGAAGACCTGGTGACGGTGGATGCTTCCCCGTTGCCAATGGCGCTTGAGCTGCTCCCTGCCTGGCCGAATCCCTTTAATCCAGTGACACATGTTGCCTTCGTTCTGCCGCAGGCCGGGCAGGTGCGCTTGGAAGTCTTTGACCTGGCCGGTCGCCGGGTGAGCACGCTGGTGAACGGTTCCATGGCTGCGGGCCAGCACGAGGCGCTCTTTGATGGTGGAATGCTGGCCAGTGGCGTGTACTTCAGTCGGCTGAGTGCCGGGAGTGAGGTGCGTGTGGGCAAGCTGATGTTGATCAAGTAGCACAATAGGGAGGGTTGAACAATGAACAAGAAGTGCTGGACACAGTATACTTCGATCGCGCTGATTCTTGTAACACATGGACTCTTTGCACAAGTCGAAGTCGGTACGACTTGCGTTGATCAGCAACAGAGCTGGGCAATGGGAAAGTCCCTCGCCATTTCCGCAGACGGTGTGATACACGCTGGATTCACGCGGCAGTCTGCTGGTGGGTATCCGTATTCCAAGAGAGCCGTCGGTCTTTGCATCGAGGGTGAAAATGCGGACAATGTTGTGAACATCCTGAACACGGGGTGTGTTTTTCGCGGCATGTCTTTTCTTCGGTCCATTGGTTCAGGATATACCGCGGGCTCGAGTATCCCTGCATTAATCACAAACACAACACTTGTAAGCCCTTGGGTTAGCGTCGATTTTGATGGATGCACTCAGGCGTATAGCTCGGTGATGCTGCGTCAGAACGAGACTGATTTGTTGCGACACGCCGTGGACGAGCAGAACATGTGTCACGTGCTTTCACGTGAGAGCGATACAGAGGCTCACGGATTACACTATTCCTGCGTGGATGTGTGTGGCGCTTACATCGTCGCTGATAGTTGTCAGCTGAGCGAGGATGCCGGACCTGGTCTTTGTGTTACAAGTGCGGACTCCATGCTGGCCACAGCAATGCTCTGGACCGAGGCGCTGGATGCTGCCTCTTTGCCTGAGTTGCCTGTAGACTGGAACCAGCACATTTTGTGTTACGACTTCAGGGATGTCGATGGCGACCTGATCGAGAGTATCACAACCACGCCTCCCGCTGAGCTGCTCCCTCAGGGCACAGCCTTGCTTGGCGGCACAATTGACGAATACCTGCACGCGGGTGGCGACATGGACGCTATCTATGATGTCCAGCAGGAGCCGAATCTGCATGTGGCTTGGGTAACGGGCGTCTTCTTCCGCGATTCCGTGTACACCCGCGCATGGGATGAGGAAGAGCTGGGGCTTCGTGATACGGGGATCGCCAGCAACTACGGTAGCGTTCTCTGGCACATGTGTCCCGGCTGGGAGGCTCCGGTTCCTATCGCTATAGGCCTAACGCCCATGGACGAGGAGGACCAGATCCCCTGCATGGAAAACAACCACATGGCGCTGGATCGCGTGCAGCTGGCGGTGGATCACGAAACCGGCCATCTCTATGCTGCCTGGAATCAGTACTCGGGCCGTGATACACGTGACTCCAGCTATGATGGTCGGCGGATGCCGAATGCTGAAATCTATGTGGCGCGTTCTGTGGATAACGGGCAGACCTGGTCGCTGCCGGTGAACATCACCAACACCGCCACTCCTGATTGCATCGAGGGAGAATGTGCCAGCGAAGTCAGCATGAGTCTTGCGGCGCGTCTGAGTGAGGGCTGTCTGCATTTTACCTACGTGCGCGATCTGTTTGCGGGCTATCCGAACTGGGACACCCAAAGTGGAGTAACGGACAATCCGGTTTTGTATCACCGCGTGCCTGTTGATGAGTTAAGCTGGGAGCTGCCCGAGGAGAGCGGGCGCGTAGGACTGGCGCGCTACAAGCGCAACTACAGCATATACGCTGAAGGCCGTGAAGTGCAGGATGATGTGCTAATTGTGAATGAGCACGATTATCCCGTGCGGCTCACCGAAGTTGATCTTCTGCACAGCGCGGAGGACAACTTCTGGAATGAGGCCGACCACCTCTGCGGATGGAAAGTCATGGTGCAGGCCGAAGGCGTCTTCCTTGACAACCCGCAATGCAGCGATCAGTGGAGTGAGGCAATTGCGCCCTACTCTGTGCTACAGTGCCGCGTCTATGCGGGCAATCGCCTGATGCCGCAACGCGATCAGATCTTCCGCTTTGCCTTTGACACGGGAGAGGAGTGCTTCTATCGCTTCAGCTATGAAGATGCGAGCGGAGAGCCCCTGATCACCCGCATCGATCCCGCCGACAGCGAGAGCTACAACGTGCGCATGTTCTATCGCAGCAACTGCGACGATCTGGTTTCCGTGGAGCCGGAAAGCATGCCAATGGCGTTTGCCCTGCTCCCTGCCTGGCCGAATCCCTTCAATCCAGTGACACATGTTGCCTTCGTTCTGCCGCAGGCCGGGCAGGTGCGCTTGGAAGTCTTTGACCTGGCCGGTCGCCGGGTGAGCACGCTGGTGAACGGTTCCATGGCTGCGGGCCAGCACGAGGCGCTCTTTAATGGTGGAATGCTGGCCAGTGGTGTGTATTTCAGCCGCTTGAGTGCCGGAAGCGAGGTGCGTGTGGGCAAGCTGATGTTGATCAAGTAGGCCCTGTGACAATTGCCAATCCTGGATCCCCACTCGTTGGGGATCCTTTATATCGGGCGGTGGCACCGCTCGATAATGGTCTGGGTCGGTGAAAATGCGGATTCCTGCATTTGCGGTCACGGAAACTATCGCTGTAAATTCAGAAATTAACTCGGTACATATTCAATGATGCAGTGCTTGGCCCGTGTGGGATTCCCGATGGAGGAGTGGTGGCACGGTTGTGTGGCACCATTGTGGCTCTTGCAATAGGATTGAGGAGGATATGGGTACTTCTCTGATCTCCAAAGTAGACGCGATCCGCTTTCGAGTGGCCGATCTGGAAGCCGGCCTGTCTTTCTACCGCGATCAGCTTGGCCTGGAACTGGTCTGGCGCACGGAGACGGAGGCCGGTTTGAAGCCGCCCGATGACGTAACGGAGATTGTTTTGCACACCGGAGAGCGCGGTCTTGAGGTGGATTTCGCCGTGGCAGACGCTGAAGCCGCCGCGCGCCAGGTGGTAGCAGCGGGCGGACGGATGATCGTGCCACCTTTCGATATTCGCATTGGTCGCTGCGTGGTTGTGGAAGATCCCTGGCAAAATGAGCTCGTGCTCTTGGACACGCACAAGGGATTGCTGAAGACCGATGAGCAGGGGTGGGTTGTTGGCAATCAGAAGCCGGAGTGAGGCTTTCCGCTAAGGTTGCGAAGCCTCGCGCACCCTGGACAATCTTCCGCCTTTACCCTATTCCTCTTGCAGCTCGATTCGATTTGCCCTAAGGTTGGAGCATCCCACCCCCTGTAGGAGGATGTCTCCATGCAAGTGTGTCACAACGATGACCGGGTCTGGATCGAGGGCATTCAGCTACCCGATTCCTGCGTGCAATGTGCCAGCACCTACGCCGGGCTGGCCGTGATGCTGGCGGCTGCGGGTGAACCCACGAGCTACGACGATCTGGCTTGTGTCAGCGGGTTCTCCTTTCGCCTGGGCATTCATCGCGAATTGTGTCCGAGTGCCGCTCACCCCGCCTGCGGATTCATGTGTTACAAGCTGGGCTACGAGGCCATGCCACGCAAGGCGAGTATCCATCACGCCTTCCCTGGGAACCCCGCGATTTGCTGAAAGCCACGATTCAGCATGTAGTCGAGATGTATCACAGTGATACAATGCACGATGATGACTATCTCTGCGGCGATCAGGCCTGGGCACATTGGTTGAATTGGCTGCAGCAGGTCGATCGGGGCGTGATACAGCCAACGCCAGTTGCACCCTTGGGCAACCGTTGGTGTTACACGGTGCTCGTCCGGGAGCGGCAGCGAGCGGCGGACTGGTTGCATGCACAGGCGGAACAGTACGCCTGTGTGCGCGAGTCACTGTTGGGAGCCGCCGACGCCTATCAGCGCGTAGTAGATTGCTGCCTGGCAGGGATTGGTGATCCGGCCTCGCTGTGTCCCGCTAGCGACCGTCAAGCGGAGTGGACTTCGGCCCAGCGCAATGCGCAGATCAACCGCCTGACTGCCGCTCGTGAGCAGGAAGCGGCTGCCGTTCGTCTGTTGAAGTCTGCCTTGGTGCATTTTGAGTAGGCATACCCAAGCACACGAGGAGCGAAACCGTGAGAGAGTACCCACAGGAGATTCGTCGTGCGCGGGCTTTCATCGTCATCGGTGAACATGAAAGGAGCGAAAATGGAACCAGCACGGGAAATCAGGCGAGCCAGAATCTTTATGGTGATCGGCGGCGCTATGTGTGCCCTTGGCTTCACTTCAAGTAGTGCCTTCATCGGTGTCGGTGCGCTCTTTTTGCTGGTGGGAGTTGTCAAGCTGGCCAGGGTCAAACGAGAGCTCAATCAAACCGGAAAGGAATGATCCTGCCCTGGGGATTTCATTTTCCCTTACACAGCGCTATTCTGAATCGTAGAGACTTCCCGGGTACCGGCCTACGCCGGGTTCAATGGGTGCCAATTCTTCCTGGAGACCACTTTGCGCCGCCTGATTCCCTCTGTTCTGATCCGTTTGCTGCCGGTCACATTGGTTCTACTTTCCGGCTGCAAAAGCCCTCTTGGGCAATCCGAATTGCCACTGGAGCCGCCCCTATTCTGGCCCATCAGCTCCGAAAACACCCTTAGCAGCAGCTGGCTGGAGGATAGTATCCACGTAGCGGCAACCGACGGTGGCACGCACATCCCGCTGCCGGGCGGAGCGAGGGCGCGTCTGGATAGCACCCTGCAGGTCATTCTAGAAAGAACGGGCACTGCTGGCTATTCCGCTGCGGTCATGGATGCGGAGGGAGCGGTTTGGTCGGGGAGCTGCGGAGCGCTGGTGGGTTGCCCGGGCTGGACCGATGAGGGCGATACGCTCGGTGGCACGCTTGAGGATCTTCCGCTGCCACACGCCGCCAGTACCGGCAAGTTTCTGACGGCAATCCTTGTCATGAAGGCGATCGAGGGCGGTGCTTTTGCCCTCGACGACCCGGTGGTGCGTTGGTATCCACAAGTAGAAACAGAGATTTGCATCAGGCACCTGCTGAATCACAGCTCCGGCATTCCCAGCTTTGACATGCTGCCGGACTACCAAGCACTACAAGTTGCCAACCCCGACGAATTGATCGAGATGAGCCTTGCGGCGGGGCGAGTGTTTGCGCCGGGGACCTATTGGTCCTATTCGAACACCGGTTATTTGATGCTGGGGCGGATTTTGGAAGCGACCAGCGGTCGGGACTACGCCAATCTCTTGCAGGAGCAGATTCTTGACGTGGTGCCCATGCCACATACTCGATTGCTTTCGCCAACCAATCAGGAGCAAGCCGTAGCTACCGGCTATCATGGCGGTGTAACGCTTGAGGAGCACGAAATCTGGTCCAATCCTTGGGCGGCGGGTCCAGTTGCCACATGCCCGTCCGACCTGGTGGCATGCATGCGCGCTCTTCTCGAAGGAAAACTACTACAGTCTGCCACCATGGATCAGATGTTGCAAAACATGCACTTGCAGGCGCTAGCCCCCAAGGTCTACTACGGATTCGGCTGCTACATCATCCAATCACCCCTTGGCGATTTGATTGGCCACGCAGGTGGCATCTGCGGTCAGCGGAGTGCGCTCTTCGTACACCGACAAAGCGGTCGGGTGCTGTCGGTGATGACCAACGACGACATCAGCCCGCCCGAACCAGCGATCTTCATGTTGCTGGCAGCCATGATTGAATGAGGTGAAAGCCTGTTCTCGTGTTGAAATCTCTTCACGCCTTCTCGTCGTCTGAGAGATGACGCGAGCTCGCTGGCTGGGTGGAGTGCGTGTTATGTTTGAGTCGCCAGGAATGAAATCTCATTCGTTTCAGCATGCTATTCGCTGGCCTTTTCACCCGCCTTCTGCATGATCCGACGGATTTCACAGCTTTGTAAACCCGCGGAAATAACACGATACAGCTTTGCTTGGTACAATCTTTGCCATCCGTCACTCCGTCCGGAGAACAGTTTTCAACCTTTCGATTACGAAAGCCCGACCCGCCCAGACGGAGAATTCATATGTTGCATAAAAACATGGCGCTTGCCTTAGCGCTCGCTGTATCATGCAGTATCTCCTTTGCAAGCCCCGCGACGAAGAGCCTGTTGAGGATTGAACACGCCACGCCCGAAATACTACAATTAATAGTCGACCAGGGCTTGGATGTGGACAACGTCCGCGGACTGGGTTCGGCCAGTGGCTTCCTACCCGAGGGGGTTCCGCAAATCGATCTGTGGGCGTCAGCCGATGAGGTGCTCTGGCTGGAGTCGAATGGCATCAGCGCGCACGGCATTCGCAACGAGGCGCACGAGATGTGGCAGTGGCTGCAAGACAATCCCGTTGATGCCACTCGCGACGACCGCGCTTATCACAACCACGCCGATTTGACGACCGCGTTGCAGGATCTGGCCACCGCCAACCCGACGCTGTGCCACCTGGAATCCATTGGCAACAGTGTGCAGGGGCGCGAGATCTGGGCGATGAAAGTCAGTGATAATCCGACCGTCGAAGAGGACGAGCCCGAGTTCCGCTTCATGGCCACCATTCACGGTGACGAACCCGTTGGCACAGAAATGTGCGTTTACATGATCGAGACCCTGGTAGCTGGCTATGGCACCGACACGCGTATCACGAATCTGGTGGACAACGTCGAGCTGTGGTTTGTGCCCATGTACAATCCCGATGGTAACGCGCTGGGCCAACGCTACAATGCCAACGGCTACGACCTCAACCGCAACTTCCCCGACTGGTACGACGACCGCGACAATACGACCAGCGGACGTCCCCTCGAGGTCGGACTGCTGATGGAGTGGAGCTGGCAGCACAACTTCATCCTGTCGACCATGTATCACGGCGGCGCGCAGGTGGCCAACTACCCCTGGGACAACAACGAGACCGGCTCCAGCGTTTTCAGCCCCACTCCCGATGAGGATGTGGCCTACGCGGTGAGCTACCTCTACGCTTCTACCAACACCTATCTGCTCAACGGAGGCTTCACCGATGGCATCACCAACGGAGCGGAGTGGTACTCCGTTTCCGGCGGCGTGCAGGACTGGTGCTATTCCATGGGCGGCGAGATGTGTATCACCATGGAGCTGAGCAACACCAAGTGGCCCAGCTACACGACCCTTGACAATTATTGGGCCGCCAACGAAGAAGGCATGTTCGCCATGGCGGAGTTTTGCCTGCGCGGCGTGCGCGGCATTGTCACCGATGCCAACACCGGCCTGCCGCTGGACGACGTGAACGTCTATCTGGATGATCGCGAGTTCCCCACTTACACCGATGGCGCCGTGGGCGACTATCACCGCCTGGCCATGCCCGGCACTTACAGTCTGACTTTCGAGAAGGACGGCTACTTCAGCCAGACTGTCAGCAGTGTGAGTGTCGGTAGCGGAGCCGCCACCGTCGTCGACGTGCAGCTTGTGCCCGAGACGCCGCAGCCGGAATTGCTGTTGACCTCCATCGAGATTCTCGATGGCAACGACGGAATGCTGGATCCCGGCGAAAGCGCACAGCTGCAGGTGACAGTGTTGAACGACGGCACCGATATCGCCTACGCGGCTAGTGCCTTGCTGAGCACCACCAGCCCCTGGCTGACCATTAGCTCCACCGGCACACAGAGCCTGGGCCAGATGAATCCTTCCGCTTCTTCCACTGCTTCGTGGAGCATCGAAGTAGACAGCGAAGCGCCCGCCGGCGCGATCGTCGGTTTTGATCTGCAGATGAACTGCACGGGCTCTTCTTTCAGCGACAGCTTTCAGCGCACCATCGGTCTGGAAGGCGAGGATTTCGAATCCGCCGGATTTGAGAGCTGGCCATGGACGCAGGGCAGCTATCCCTGGACCATCGTTGCCGATCCTAGCGGCGTGAGCAGTTACGCGGCCAAGTCCGGCAGCATCACGCACAGCCAGGACTCCGAACTGCAGATCACACACACTTCCACCATGGCTGACGAAATCAGTTTCCGCCGTGCCGTCTCGTCCGAGTCGGGCTACGACTACTTGAAGTTCTATGTCGACGGCAGCGAAGTGGACTCCTGGAGTGGCACTGTGAGTTGGGCCACCGTCAGCTATACGGTGAGTGCGGGTACCCATACCTACAAGTGGGCCTACGAGAAGGATGTGAACACATCCAGTGGCAGCGACTGCGCGTGGATCGATGACATTGTCTTCCCGACGACAGCTCCGCCCGTATTTCCCGAGCTCGCGCTTTCGGACAGCGACTTCGAGATGTATCTGGAGCCAGGCACCAGCGGCAGTCAGAGCTTGACGATCTCCAACGCGGGCGACGGCGAGCTGGAATGGCAGATGCAAGTGGCCATTGCCTCGCGTATGGCGCGCGAGGCCGAGCCGGAGGTCAAGCTGGCCAAGGGGGAGCAGGGTACGTCCGGCGCCGTCAGCCGTGACACCGGTGGTCCGGACACCTTCGGCCACATCTGGATGGACAGCAACGAGGCTGGCGGCCCCGAATTTTCCTGGGTGGATATCTCTTCCTCGGGCACTCCGCTGGATCTCGCAGATGACGAGAGTGTGTCCGTTTCCATGGGTATGAACTTCCCCTTCTACGGTAACGAGTACAGCAGTGTGCGCGTTTGCAGCAATGGCTTCCTGAGCTTTACCAGCACGGCGACCGCCTATACCAACGGCAGTATTCCCAGCAGCACCGATCCGGACAACCTGCTGGCGGTGATGTGGGACGACTTCAGTCCCAACCAGGCGGGTACCGTGTATTACAAGAACACGGGCACGGCATTCGTGGTGCAGTGGCAGGGCGTCTACCACTACGACACTTCAACACCCGAAACTTTCCAGGTGCTACTGTATGCCGACGGCAGCATTCTTTACCAGTATCTCAGCGCCAATAGCGTAGCCAGCTGCACCATCGGCATCGAGAACGCCGACGGCAGCGATGGCATCGAAATTGTTGAGAACAGCAGCTACCTGAGTTCCGGGCTGGCCATTCTGTTCAGCATACCGGAAGAGGAAACCCCTTGGCTGACGCTGTCAACGCTGTCAGGTAGCGTCCTGCCGGGTGGCAGCGCACAGGTGGACCTGCTCTACGACGCGGCGGAGCTGGAGCTAGGCGACTATGTGGCGACGCTGCAGCTTACGAGCAATGATCCCGACAACACTTCGCTCAGCTTGCCGGTGAGCTTGCACGTCGGTCCCATCAGCGTGGACACGCCCGTTGTGAGCATTACGGCCAACGGAACGACGCTGCATCTGGAGTGGACGCCGGTGAGCTGCGACTACTACCGCATCGAAAGCGCAGATACTCAAGAGGGTGCCTGGAGCACGGTAGCGAGCACGGGCGCCAGCTCTTATGACATCGCGGTACCGGTCGGCGAGCTCGGCTTCTTCCGCGTGGTTGCCGTGATAGAGTAGCTGTACACTTTAGTGTCAGCTTTGAAATGACGATTGAAAGCACTCGATAGATCCGACCCCGGTCATCTTGGGAGATGGCTGGAACAAGCAAGAGGTATACGATGAGTCTGAAGAAGATTCTGATGAGCCTGGCGGTTGTGGGCGCTACTCTGCCCTCCTTGGCAGCGACCATCGACCTGCCCGCTCAGGAAACTGCCGCGCGTTTGCTGGACAACAGCCGCGACGGCCTGCGCATGTCCTGGTCCTACGATCAGCTGCAGAGCATGGACGTCACCACACAGCAGGGCACCTTCACCGAGTTGAACATTCCCGGTGTCGGCAACAGCACGGAAACCGGTCTGCCCAAGGTGCCGGTAAGCCGCCGCATCATCAGCGTTCCCCTAGGTGCCAAGGTCAGTGCTAATGCACTGAGCTTCCACTCCACCGATTACAAGCTGAGCGATCTGGGCATTAGTTCGCCGCTGATGCCTGCCCAGCCTTCGCTGGCCAAGAACCAGACTCCGGCCGATGTGCCCTTTGAGTACGACGCCGATGCCTATTCCCGCGTCCGCAGTTTCGGAGAAGCCCCCGAGATCAGCGTGGAAGAGCTGGGCATTTTGCGCGGTATGCGTCTGTTCACCGTGAACGTCGAGCCGGTACAGTATAACCCCGCCAACGGCACGATGCGCGTGTTTAGTGATGTCGAGTTGCAGGTGAATTACACCGGCGCCGACTGGGATGCCACCAACGAGCTGCGCGCTCGCACCTTCTCTCCCTATTTCGAGAGTACCTACGAGCAGAGCGTGTTCAACTACAGCCTCGATCTGCCGACGCGCGATGTACTGACCACATATCCGGTGAAGTACCTGATCATCTATGATCCGATGTTCGAGACTCAGCTTGAGCCTTTTATCGAGTGGAAGACTCAGAAGGGCTTCAACGTGGTGGCTGCTTCGACTTCGGTTACCGGAACGACCACCACGTCCATCAAGTCCTACATCTCCAATCTGTGGGATGCGGGTACGGCTTCTGATCCAGCGCCGAGCTTTCTGCTCTTCGTCGGTGATATTGACCAGATCCCTGCCTTTGACGGGGATTCGGATAGTGGCCACGTGACCGACAACCATTACGTGCGCCTCGAGGGCAGCGACTATATGCCCGAGATCTACTACTCCCGCTTCTCGGCTCAGACAACGGCCCAGTTGCAGCCACAGATCGACAAGACTCTGGAGTACGAGCGCTACGAGATGGCCGATCCCAGCTTCCTGAATGAAGTGGTGATGATCGCCGGTTACGATACGAACTACGGCGCTACCTATGGTAACGGCCAGATCAACTACGGCACCAACTACTACTTCAACACGGCCCACGGAATCACCTCGCATACCCACTTCTATCCTCAGTCGGGTAGCGACGATGCGCTGATCGTGTCTGAAATCTCCGCTGGTTGTGGCTTCGCCAATTATACGGCTCACGGCAGTACCACCAGCTGGGGAGATCCCACCTTCACCATCACTAACATCAATAGTCTGGGGAATGCGGGGCAGTATCCGACCGTTGTCGGTAACTGCTGCCTGACCAACAGCTTCCAGGTCAGCACCTGCTTCGGTGAGGCCTGGCTGCGCGCCGCGAACAAGGGTGCCATCGGCTACATCGGCGCTACCAACTCCACCTACTGGGACGAGGACTACTGGTGGGGTACGGGTGCGGGTACCTGTGTGTCCGACCCGGACATCGACGACTTCGGCCAGGGCGTGTATGACGGTATGTTCCACGAGCGTGGAGAAGCCTGGGCAGATTGGACGACGACCCAGGGCGCGATGCTCGTTACCGGCAACCTGGCGGTGGTTGAGGGCGGCAGCAGCCGTACCACCTACTACTGGGAAATCTACAGCCTGATGGGTGACTGCGCGCTGAGCACCTACATCACGGTTCCCGAGGCCAACACGGTTTCGCTCCCCAGCAACCTGCTGTCGGGGGCGACCTCCTGCACTTTGGCCGCTGATCCTTACAGCTATGTCGGTTTGACCTATGAAGGTGATCTGGTCGCCGCGGGTCTGGTGCCAGCTTCGGGTAACTTGACCCTGAACTGGACACAGACATTGCTGCCTGGCGAAGCCACCCTTGTCGTGACACGCCAGAACCGCATTCCGGTGATCAGCACCGTGACCGTGGTCCCCAATAGCGGTCCCTACGTGGCACTGAACAGCTATACGCCGACGACGGCCACTTACGGTACGAGCGTCGGTCTTGGTGTCGAGATTGAGAACATCGGCAACGCCAGCTCCACCAGCACAACGGGTACGCTGACCACCGAAGATGGCTACGCCAGCATTAGCGATGGTAGCGAGAGCTTTGGTACCATGGCCGCTGGCGCGGTGATCAACCGCAGTGGCGCCTTTGGCTTGCAGCTCGCCTCCAACGTTCCCGATCAACACGTGGTCAGCCTGGATCTGGATCTTGCCGGTTCCGGCGACACATGGGAAGCCTTGATGAACCTGACGGTGAATGCGCCGGCCATGGCGCTGCCCACCCCGACGGTCAACGACGGTGACAATGGTCGCATGGATCCGAACGAGTCTCTGACTCTGCGCATTCCGGTGACCAACAACGGCCACGCTGCTTCCCCGGCGGGTAGCGTAACGCTAACCGCGCCCAGCTCCTACATCAGCATTGGCACGTCTACCGTTGCTCTCCCGGCCATCGCTGCTGGCGCTACGAGCTATGCCAACTTCCAGGTAACCATCGGTGCCGCTCCGGTGGGTACGCCGGTGAGCTTCTACGCCTCCGTTGACGCGGGTGCATATGATGTGAGCAAAAGCTGGACCTATTCCATCGGCCTGATCGTCGAGGATTGGGAGAGCGCTGGTTTTACGGCTTTTGACTGGGCCCTGAGTGGCGATGCCAACTGGTTCCTGACCAGCACCGATGTCTATGAGGGCGGCTACTGTGCCCAGTCCGGTGACATTGATGATTACGGTAGCAGCCTCCTCTCCTTGACGGCTGACATCGCAGCCGACGGCGAGCTTAGCTTCATGTACAAGGTCAGCAGCGAATCCAACTACGACAAACTGCGCTTCTCCATCGACGGCGTCGAGCAGGACGCCTGGTCAGGCGAAGTTGCCTGGACCGAAGCCTCTTACGAGGTGGAGTCGGGCAGTCACACTTTCACTTGGTCCTATACTAAAGACGTCAATCAGTTTGGTGGAAGCGACTGTGCCTGGGTAGATTACATTCTCTTCCCGGCCATGGGTGAGCCCGCAGCGCCGGTCATGACGGTCAACCCGACTTCGTTGGCGATCACCATTCCAAGCAACACCACCGATACCGCAACCATCAACGTCAGCAATTCCGGTAATGCCGACCTCGATTGGTCGAGCACCGTTGTCATTGACAATCCGGTTCGCGGTGAGAACGAGCACATCAAGCTGGCCAAGGGTGAAGAGCGCGTGCACAGCAGCCGTGCCACCGGTACCGACGATTTCTTCGGCTACACTTGGATGGACAGCAATGAGCCTGGTGGACCGACCTATGACTGGATCGAGATCAGCGGAACGGGCGAGGAGCTGACTGTCAGTGACGACACCAACGTTACCGGCATCGATCTTGGTTTCACCTTCAGCTTCTACGGCAACGACTACACGACCATCAATGTCTGCACCAACGGGTTCGCCTCCTTCACCAGTACGGTCACGGCTTATACCAACGGCGACATCTACAGTACCGAAGAGCCTAACAACCTGCTGGCCGTCCTGTGGGATGATATGGATCCCAGTAGCGGTGGTAGTATTCATGTGAAGCGGGATGCTGGTCGCTTTATTGCCGAGTGGGACAATGTGCCGCATTGGGACACGGATGAGCTCTTCAAGTATGAGATCATCCTGTACGAAAACGGCCAAATCCTCTATCAGTATCACACCGTGGGCCTGGACAACAGCTGCACCATCGGTATCGAGAACGCTGATGGAACCGATGGCGCCGAGGTAATCAACAACACGGCGGGATACATTGCTGGCGGTATGGCCATCCGCTTCTCCACTGAAGAGCCTACGCCTCCCTGGATGACGCTTGCGCCGACTTCCGGAACCGTGGGCATCGGCTCCAGCCAGAACCTGACGGTGAGCTTCGACACAACCGACATGGAAACGGGCGTGTATTACGGCACCGTGTACATTCAGAGCAACGATCCCAACAACCTGCAGCAGGAAGTTCCTGTGACACTGACCGTCGGACCCAACTACCTGGATGCACCGGTGATTCAGATTGTCGAGAACGGCACCGGACTGCGTCTTGAGTGGGATGCCGTTGAGAACGCCACCAGTTATCAGATCTGGCGTGCCGTGAACAACGGATATGCTGGCTACTCGCTGCTAGGTACGACTACGGAGACCTTGTACGCGATTCCCGATGCACTGGCTGACGAGCACTACTTCTACAAGGTAGTCGCGATCAACTAGGCACCTTCATCGACGACGAACCGGCGCAACCCACGTGGCTGCGCCGGTTTTCTTTTTGCGATGATCACTTAGTTCGCTTTGAACGCTCGGGGCAATGCGCCTGTGGCTATTCTATATTGAGCATGACACTTGTCCGGTTCCGCGCGGATTCATTCCGCTTGTGATACATAGGAGGGAATCATCATCGAACTGAATCCTCTCATTCGTCAAGTGGCGCCGTCTCCGACATTGGCGCTCAACGCAAAGGCTGCCGCGCTGCGCAAGGCGGGCGAGCCCGTGATTCATCTTGGCAGCGGCGAACCCGCGTGCCTGATTCCTGAAGCGGCTGTTCAGGCGGCGCAGGAGATGCTGGCCGGAGGGCAGGTGCGTTATACGGCGGCTTCCGGAACTCCGGAAATGAAGCAAGCCGTGATACAATACACCAAGGAACAATACGGTGTATCACCGGAAGCCAACCAGGTTGTGATTTCGAGCGGAGCCAAACAGGCGCTGGCCAATGCTTTATATGCGCTTAGCTTGCCGGGCGAGGAGATCCTCTTTCTGGCACCCTACTGGGTCAGCTATCCCGACATGGTGCGCCTGGCCGGTGGAATACCGCGCGTGCTGGTTCCCGAGGACAATTCCTTTACGCCCCCGGCGCGTGTCGTGGTGGATGCCATCGACCAGCGGACCAAGGCGATCATCCTCAACAGCCCCAATAACCCCAGCGGCGCTGTGTACAGCCGCGAGTTCATCTGCGAAATCGCCCAAGCCTGCGCGGAGCGCGGCGTCTGGCTGATCATGGATGACATCTACCATCGTCTGGTGTTCGAAGACAATGTGTGGACCTCCATTTACGATTGTCTGCCGGGCGGTATCGAAGAAAGTCGCGTCGTGGTGATCAACGGCGTTTCCAAGCTCTACGGCATGACCGGCTTCCGCATTGGCTGGGCTGTCGGTCCGAGTGAGCTGATCGGAGCCATGGGCCGTATGCAGGCGCAGATCACCAGCTGCCCTTCGGCACTTTCGCAGACGGCGGCCGTGGCAGCGCTTCAGGGTGATCAGTCCTGTATTGAACAGCTGCGCAACGATTTGCGGTCGAATGCGAACATTCTGTTGGAATGCTTGAAGGATCTCCCCGGCGTCAAGGTGCAGGCGCCGCGCGGCACGTTCTATTGTTTTGCGGATTTTCGCGCCTATTGCGATTCGTCAAGCAAGCTGGCGGAGATGCTGTTGAACCGCGCGTTGGTGATTACCGTGCCCGGCGATGCGTTCGGCATGGAGGGCCATTTGCGCCTTTCGACTTGCGGTAGTGCCGAGCAGATACGCGAGGGCGTGGCCCGCATCCGCTGGGCGCTGGATTCGCACGCGCCCAAGACCATCAAGATTGGCGATCAGGAAGTGACACGCGATTGGTGATTGTATCACCGCGCAAGATAGATGTAGCACGCGAGGTAAAAGATGAGCTGCTGCCAGACCCCTGCTGAAATGGCTGCCGAACTGCTTAAACCCGATTTTGGCCTGGAGAATCACGGACTGCACAACCTGGGACAGATTTATTGGAATCTGTGCACAGCGACCCTGCAGGATGAGGCCATTGCCCGCGGCGAGTGCGAAAGCGTCGCCCACGGCCCTGTTGTGATCTACACCGGCGAGCACTGCGCGCGCGCTCCCAAGGACAAATTTGTTGTCAAGGAAGCCACCAGCGAAGACAAGATCTGGTGGGGCCAGTACAACGTGCCCATTGATGAGGCCAGCTTTCACATTCTGCTGAACCGCATGCGCGGCTATCTGACCGATCGCGAAGTCTTTGTGCAGGACACCTACGGCGGCTCCGATCCGCGTTATCGCTTGCCCGTTCGCGTGATTACTGAGCATGCCTGGCAATCCATGTTTGTGCGCAATGCGCTCATCCCCGTGCCCCGCGAGGAGGCCAAGGATTACAAGCCGGGCTTTACCGTGATCGCCCTGCCCGATTTCCGCAGCGTGCCCGAGATTGACGGCGTACGCAGTGGCACGGCCATTCTGCTCAACTTCAAGGAGCGCATGGCACTGATCGCCGGATCCGGTTATGCGGGCGAGATCAAGAAGAGCGTGTTCACCGTCTTCAATTATCTGTTGCCGTTGCAGGATGTGCTTTCCATGCACTGCTCGGCCAACGTGGGTGAGAACGGTAACAGCGCGCTCTTCTTCGGCCTTTCGGGTACGGGCAAGACGACCTTGTCGGCAGATCCGCGCCGCCGTCTGATTGGCGATGACGAACACGGCTGGAGCGATGACGGCATTTTCAACTTTGAGAACGGTTGCTACGCTAAGGTGATCAACCTTAATCCAGAAGCGGAGCCGGAGATTTACGCCTGTACGCGCCGCAGCGGTACGGTGCTCGAGAACGTGGTTTACGATCCTGTGACACGCGAACTGGATCTGGACGACGACACTCACACGCCCAATACGCGCGCTAGCTATCCGCTGGATTTCATCGACAACGCAGTGCCGGAGAAGAAAGCCGGGCATCCAAAGCACGTGATCATGCTGACCTGTGATGCCTTTGGCGTGATGCCTCCCATTGCGCGTCTCTCGCCCGAGCAGGCGTTGTATCACTTCATCAGTGGTTACACGGCCAAAGTTGCAGGAACCGAGGTCGGCCTGAGCAAGGAACCGGTGGCCACCTTCAGCACCTGTTTCGGCGCGCCTTTCATGGTGCATCACCCCGCCCGTTACGCAGAAATGCTGCGTGATCGCATCAAGCAGCACAACGCAAGTTGCTGGCTGGTGAACACCGGCTGGATCGGTGGTTCTTTTGGTGTGGGCAAGCGCATCAGCATCAAGCACACCCGTGCGCTGCTGGACGCTGTCCTGGACGGAAAGCTGGACCAGGGCGAGTTCCGCACCGATCCGCTTTTCGGATACGACGTGCCGGTCAGCTGTCCCGGCGTGCCTGACGATGTATTACGTCCCGAGGAAGCCTGGAGCGATACTGACGCGTACTGGAAGGCCTATAGCAGCCTTGCGCAGCGTTTCATCGACAACTTCAAGCAGTTCAGTGACGGAACGGACGAGTCTGTTGTTGCTGCGGGGCCGAAGGTATCGAAGTAGAATTTGTATCACATTTGTAATAGACCCCGCTGCGGCGGGGTCTCGTGTTGAAGGGGTCCGCTGTGAACATAAGCGCGACAGCCATTGAGCGCGGTGTCGGGAAGGACGTGATGGCGCAAGTTTACCTACTACCGGGAAAAGAGAAGTCGCTGTTGCGTGGGCATCCCTGGATTTACTCGGGAGCGATAGCGCGTGTCACGGGCGATCCGCGGGCCGGTGATACAATACTAGTACTATCGTCCCGGGGAGAAACTCTGGCTGTGGGCGCCTTCAGTCCTGCATCGCAAATCCGCGTACGAGTATGGAGTTTTCAGGCAGACGAGCGCATTGACGATGCCTTCTTTGCAGCGCGAATCGCTCGAGCTATTGCGCGACGGGCGCAACATCCTGATCTGCAGACTCGCGAAGCCTTACGTCTGTTGCATGCGGAAGCAGACGGCCTCCCTGGTGTGATTGTCGATCGCTACGGCGATTGGCTGAGTTGTCAGTTCTCGACAGCCGGCGCAGAGAGGCACCGTGATACAATTGCACACTTGCTGATGGAGCTGACGGGTTGTCGCGGAGTGCTTGAGCGTAGCGAAGTGAGCGCACGAAAGCGCGAGGGCCTGCCGCCACGCACAGGCGTAATTGCTGGAGAAGCGCCACCGCAGCAAGTTCAGATTCATGAGCGCGGCGTGCCTTTGGTTGTTGATTTGTATCACGGGCACAAGACCGGCTTCTATCTGGATCAAGCCGACAATCGCCATCTCGTAGGGCGGCTTGCGGCTGGGCTGCGCGTGCTGAACTGCTTCTGCTACACAGGAGGGTTCACCTTGCACGCGGCAGCCGCCGGAGCTTTGAGCGTGCTCAGTGCCGATCAATCATCAGACGCGCTCAAATTGGCCGAGCGGAATTTTGAGCTGCAGGCATCAGATATCCAGGCGGAGTTTCTTCAAGACGATGTATTTGCTCTGCTGCGTCGACTGCGTGATTCAAAGCAGCGCTTTGGTCTGGTTGTGTTGGACCCGCCCAAGTTTGCCGAGCGTAAGCAACAGGTCCAGTCCGCGGCACGAGGATACAAGGATATCAACATGCTGGCCTGCGAGCTGTTGACGCCAGGCGGTCTGTTGGCAACCTTCTCTTGCTCCGGTGCGGTAGATGCCGAGCTGTTTCGTAAGATCGTTGCCAGCGCAGCCGTCGACGCGGGACGTGAATTGCGCGTGATCCATCGGTTGGCACAAGGACCTGATCACCCCTCGCTGCTTTCTTTTCCTGAGGGCGAGTACCTGAAAGGCCTGGTGCTACAGGCAGACTGAATGCGTGAGCTGGTGCAGACTACGATTCAATGTTGTGGAGGAGGAGGAATGGAACGCTGGGTTTGTGTGAAGTGCGGATGCAATGAGTACGAGACCGATGAGATTCGCACGGTTGGTGGACCGCTGGCCAAGATTTTTGACGTGCAGAACAAGAAGTTCACCGTTGTATCCTGCAAGCGCTGCCACTACAGCGAACTCTACAAGGCCGACACTTCTACCTTGGGAAACATCTTCGACTTCTTCACCAATTGATGCGGCTTCAGGCTTGCTCCGAATCCTGTGTGTCACCGTTTTCCAGTAAGTCCGGATAGAGCTTCTTCATGCAGTCCGGGCAAATGGCATGACTGAATTCGGCCTCGGAGCGAGATTGAATGTACTCTTCAACTGCGTGCCAGTAGCCTTCATCGTCACGTATTTTTTTGCATGTGACACAAATGGGGAACAGCCCTTGAAGTGTGCGCAAGCGCTCGAGAGAGCGCTGTAACTCAGCAATGGTGCGTTCGTGCTCGGATTCCAATTGTTGCTTTCGGCTTATATCCTGCAGGTAGACGATATACAAGTCAGGACTGCCGGAGGCCTCGCGTATCACAGAGACTTCCACTTCCACCGGCAATTGCTTGCCATCGGCGCGCACGAAACGGCGAGTAGCCGTTAAACGTGTCTCACGCCCCACCTCAAGTTGACGGAAGTTCTCTTCGCATTCTTCTTGCTGCTCTGGAATGAGCATGTCGCACCAGCGTCGACGCCGCAATTCAGCAGCGGTGTATCCCAGCATTTCTTCGCAGCGGGCATTTACCATGAGCCAGGTTTGGGTTGGATCAAGCAGCGCCATGCCGGCGGGGCACAGGTCAAAATGGGCGCGAAAGAGCTGTGCTCGTTCTGCCAGTCTGTGTTCGAGGCGTAGCAGCACGAATCCGGCTACACCAAGGATGATGAGTCCGAGCAGCAGTGCCAATGGGTAACGCCCCATCATGCTGAGCACACCCAAGTTGATTCGACTGTAGTCCATCAGTAGAATCAGATGAAAAGGGGCAGAATGTATGGGAGCCGTGATACGAATGTGTCCCTCATCATCCAATTGTATCACGGGAGGATTTCCCTCGCTGGTCCCACTCGGCAAACGCCCGTGGTGGGGAAGTATCTCTTCCAGCATCCTCGGTTGTTCGTTGACGAAGGCCAGATCTCCGTTCCGTCCCAGAAGCTGGTCACGCTGGTTGACCAAGAGAAGCTGGCCTGTATCACTCCAGTTGGTGAACGGAGAAAGCTGGTCCAATGGAAGATCAACGCAGAGCACTCCACGAAAGCCTTCTTCTCCCACGAGACGCTGCTTGACCGTTGTCATCAAACCGCGACCCGCACGATCGGAGTATGCGCCACTCCAGAAAGCGCTGGTGCTTGCCTGAACTGTATCCAACAGTGCGTGATCTACAATGCGGGTAGCAAAGCCCCCGGGGGCAAAGGCTTCATGTAGCGAAGCAATACCCACTTCATCCTTCAGCCGCGTGAGGTCGTGAACCGGATACATGAGCAGAAAGGAGTGTAGCGAGATGTAATAGGTCCAGACGAAATCACCCGTTCCTGTATCACGCAAAGGGAGAGTGCTTGCCATGGTAGCAAGCGCAGTCAGTTCCCGGGAGGCCTGCGCGTCCAGCTTGCGAGGGTCGTTTTTGCTGGCCAGCAATACCGGCCAGCCGCTCTCGTCCGCGATGCGCAATGACCAGACACTGTCTTGTGGGGACCACTCGAAGCCAATCTTGTCTTGAGTAAACGGGGAATGCTGCAGTCGATAACTGAGTTCATTGTTCAGGCGCGCCAGATAGTCGATGCGTTCTGCCAGGGTCGATTCCAGCGAGGTTGCGCGTTCGGCAATTTGGGCTTGCAAGCTGGCGAGCTTGTCCTCTCTGAGTTCGGAGAATTCGAAAGCAAACAACAGACTGATCAGCGTGGCGAAGACCGCTGCTAGCAGCAGAAATACAGATGTGCTTGTGATGCGCTGGCGCGGTGAACTTATCAGGTCGGCCAAATGGCGAATCTGTTGTCTGGTCACGCTGTATCCCCCGGAGATTCGTCCGGCCAAGATAACAAGACAATTGTGATGAAACGTGTCGATTTGACCTTTTCTTCTGCTTTGATCCGTATCAGAATTTTGAAAACCATGTATCACAACAGTGAAATGTTCGGCAGTGCAAGAGCATTTTCCGACCTTGGAAGCAAATTATGAGGGTACGCATTTCATGGATTTCAGTAGCCACGACCGCTACATCCTTCAGCAGCGCGGAATTGACCACACAGAGGCCAAGCGTCAGCTCGATCTGATTCAGCGCGGCACACGGGCGATTCCCATGTTACGCAGCGCAGGCCTGGGCGATGGCATCCGGCTCATCGAGCCCTGGCAGCACGCGCCCCTGCTCTCGCGCTGGCATCGCGCCTTGCGCGAGAATCGTCTGAGTAAGCTCGTGCCAGCGTCGGGAGCGGCATCCCGCATGTTTCAGTCGCTGCTCAATATTCTGCACAACCATCCTTGCTCCTCCTGGGAGGAGCTGGACGCCTTGGCCGCAGCTGGCAATCACGATGCGGAACGGGTGCGGCTTTTCCTTGAGCGGCTGGAGGATTTTGCCTTTCACGGTGCGATGATCGGTGCCTGTGCTGATTGCAATTCCAGTTTGATCGAGCTGCGTGAAGAGGGTCGCGTGCATGAACTCCTGCGTCTGTTGCTGGAACCTGAGGGGTTGAATTTTGCGGCTTTGCCAAAGGGCTTGATCCCCTTCCACAGGGTTGATGGAGAAGTACGAACGCCCATGGAAGAGCAGCTCATCGAGACGCTGCTCTACGCCGCTGACAACACGGGCTGTGGGCATATCCATTTCACGCTGGTGCCGCAACAGGAGAGCGTTTTCCGGTTGGCCGCCGACGCTGCACGCACGCGTTTGTATCACTTCGGACGACGTGTGAGTATCACGTATTCGCTGCAGGATCAGCGCAGCGAAACTCTGGCGGCGAATTTGGATGGATCCCCCTTGCGCGATGATGCCGGCGAACTCGTGTTTCGCCCGGGTGGCCATGGTGCGCTGCTGGCTAACATGCAGGCACTCAAGGCGGACATCCTCTACATCAAGAACATCGACAACGTCGCCCCCGACTGCTACAAAGAGACGACCACAGTATACAAGAAGCTCCTTTGCGGACTTTTGCTGGAGCTGCAGGAGCAAGTGTTTGCCTTTCTGTACCAGCTTGGAGACGGCAGTCTTCCTGTGTCACAGTATGCGGCTGTGGCCGATTTCTGCCGCGCACAGCTCAATCGGTATTTGCCTGAAGATTTCGATAAGCGTGATACAAACGAGCAACGTGTCTTGTTGACCGAAGCCTTGCATCGGCCGTTGCGGGTTTGTGGCATGGTTCGTAACGAGGGAGAGCCGGGTGGTGGCCCCTTCTGGGTCCGTGATACAAATGGTCTGCCTTCTCTGCAGATTGTTGAACTGAATCAAATCCAGCAGGAGGATCGCGATCGCCTTCTTTCGCAGGCGACCTATTTCAATCCGGTGGATCTGGTTTGTGGGTTGCGCGATCATCTGGGCGATTTGTACGAACTGCAGCGATACGTGGATCACGATTCCGGGCTGGTGCAAACTCGACCCTGGCGCGGGCGCGTTGTACGAACCCTTGAACTGCCCGGTTTGTGGAATGGCGCCATGGCGGGTTGGAACACGGTATTTGTTGAAGTGCCCCTTGAAACTTTTACGCCCGTGAAAACCGTCTTTGATCTGTTGCGCAGCGAGCATCGCGGACTTTCGCGCGGCAAGCCTGTGTAATACATCGCTCTGCCTGGGAACGTCGTATGGGTACACCTGCTCCCTTCAGCGGGAGTGTTACCTTTTTGTCTGGAACAACAGAAAGGATAGATAGCATGACCGTCTACAAAGTGTTGACGATCAATCCCGGATCCACATCAACCAAGGTTGCCCTCTACGAAAACGAGGAGCTGGTCTTTGGCAAAAGCTACTCGCATACGGCAGAAGAGTTGGCACCCTTCAAGCGCTTGATCGACCAGTATGACTTTCGCCGCACAATCATTCTTGACGATCTAGCGAAGCACGGTATCGATACCGCGAGCTTGTCTGCCGTTGTTGGCCGTGGCGGCATGTTGAAGCCGATTCCCGGAGGCACATGGCTCGTGAATGAGGCCATGAAGGACGAGTTGCAGAGCGCCAGGTTCGGCGAGCACGCTAGCAATCTGGGTGGGCTGATCGCATCTGCCATTGCCGAAAGTGCAGGCTGCAAGGCCTACATCGTCGACCCTGTCGTTGTCGACGAATTGGACGATGTCGCCCGGATCTCCGGCAATCCGCTCTTGCCGCGCGCCAGTGTTTTCCATGCGCTTAACCAGAAGGCTGTGGCGCGTCACGCTTCACGTGAGCTGGGCAAGGACTACAAGGACTTGACGCTGATTGTCGCGCATCTGGGGGGCGGGGTTTCCGTGGGCATCCATCTTGGTGGACGCGTGGTGGATGTGAACAATGCTCTCGACGGTGACGGCCCCTTCTCGCCGGAGCGCTCCGGTGGTGTGCCCGTGGGCGGCATTGCCAAGTTGTGCTTCTCAGGGAAATACACGCACGACGAGATCAAGCGTCAGATCAAAGGCGCCGGTGGATTGGTCGCCTACCTGGGGACCAATGATGCCCGCTTGGTCGAAGCGCAGGTTGAGCAGGGCGACGCTGAAGCTACGCTGATTTTCAAGGCGCTGGCGTATCAGGTAGCCAAGGAGATCGGGGCTTTGGCAACGGTAGCCTGCGGCAAGGTGGACGCGATCGTGATTACCGGCGGCATTGCCTACGACAAATACATTCCGGTTTGGATCAAGGAGCGTGTGGGCTTCATCGCTCCGGTGCTTGTGTATCCCGGCGAGGAAGAAATGCCCGCTCTGCGCGACGGCGCATTGCGTGTGTTGCGAGGTGACGAAGAGGCCAGCCTGTACGAATAGGCTGAGACGATACAAGACGGTGCCCCGTTTTAGGCGGCACAGTTGCGAAGAGAAGAGGACGAAATGATTCGCAAGCTATCCGATGTGATCGAACTGGCGCGCAAGGGCAACAAACGGCGAGTGGCGGTAGCAGTAGCGCAGGATGACGGTGTACTGAGTGCGGCTCGTCAGGCCATCGAACAAGGCATTGCCGATTTCACCCTCTTTGGTGACGAAGCACGCATCCGCGAGATCGCTGAAAAAGTTGGACTCGATCTGTGCAAGGTGGAGCTGGTACACATCGCCGATGATAGTGACGCCACTCGTGCTGCAGTAACCGCGGTGCACGATGGAAGCTGCCAGATCCTGATGAAGGGACTGGTGAGTTCTGGCGCCTACTTGAAGCACATCCTGAACAAGGACTACGGTCTGCGCACAGGTGAAGTGCTGAATCACCTCGCATTGTTCGAACTGCCCACGTATCACAAACTTTTCATTGTTACGGATGCGGCGATGAACATCGAACCCGATCTGGAGACCAAGATTTCCATCCTTCGCAGTGCCGTTCGCTACATGCAGAAGTTGGGTGTCGATCTACCGAAGGTGGCTGTGCTTGGCGCCGTCGAGAAGGTCAACCCTGCCATGCCTGCGACAATGGACGCCGCTGTGTTGACGCAGATGTGCCGCCGTGGTCAGCTGGGCAAATGTCTGGTGGACGGGCCCTTGGCTTTGGACAACGCGGTATCAAAGGAAGCTGCCCGCATCAAGGGCATTGTGAGCGATGTCGCCGGTGATGCCGACATCCTGTTGGCTCACGATATCGATATGGCCAACGTGCTTTATAAAACGTGCATCTATCTGGCCAGCGGAAAGAGCGGCGCCATCATTGCGGGTGCGGCGGCTCCTGTAGTACTGACCAGTCGCGCCGACGATGACCAGTCCAAGCTGTATTCTGTCGCGCTAGCCGCGGCCATTTCCTGAACTGGCTACAGCCGATGATCAAGGCGGATCGTGAAGTTCCGCCTTTTTTGTCAACTAGAGCTGACACCGGCGACGGCCTTTGACGCCGGAGAGGTGAATTCCGTGGAATTCCGCTTGGACTTGGCTTTCTTGTTGACACCAAACATGAGGTGAACCATGCGCGCATTGCTGCTGAGCCTGTTGATTCTGTTGACAACCTTGCCGGGTCTGGCCCGTTTTCAATTGTTTACCCAATCCAATCATGGCGAGCTGGAGTGGAAAACAATGGAGAGCGAGCACTTTTACATCCACTATCCGACCCCTCTCGAAGAGTTGGCCCGAGAGACAGCTAGTGTTGCCGAGCAGATTTACGGTCCCGTGACACAGCAGCTTCAGCACGAGCCAAAGCGCCGCACACATCTGGCCATCAGCGACAGCGATCAGTTCGTAAACGGTGCGGCCATTCCCGACGGCAGCATTCGCATTTTTGTTCGCCAGAACCTGTCGGCAGAGATGTTTGATATGCAGCATGAGTGGCTGCGCACGGTAATCGCCCACGAGTTTCAGCACATCGTGGCTTTTTCTGCCATGAGGGATTGGTCCGGCACACTGGGCATGATCCTGTTTGCCGAGATTCCGGGCTGGTGGATGGAGGGTCTCGCCGAGTATTACACCGAGCGATGGAACACACTGCGCAGCGAGCGTGATCTGCGACAGGCGGCATTAGAGAACGAGCTGAGTTCCATGGAGGCTCACGACAAGGGCTTGCCGATGGTGCTTTACCTGGCCTGGCGCGATGGCGATTCTACTTTGGTGAAGATTTGCTCCTGGCGGAACAAGTTTACGAACAACTACAGCTTTCCCTCAGCCTTCAAGAAAGTAACCGGCCAGACGCCTGCAGAGTTCGAGAACGAATGGAAGCGGGTCATGGAGGCGCGCTACAACGCAGATTTGGCCTTGCGCGAGGAAGTGAGCGAAATCGGTCAGCGTTTCAATCTTCCACTCTATCGCGTCTCCTGGATGAGACTATTGCCGGATTCAAGCGCTTGGTTGGCAACTGGCCGCCGCTACAAATCGGATTTCGAGTTGGCGCTCTATCGTATTAGCACCGATAGCACAAAGCATGTATCACGACTTGCGGCGGGACCTCTACACCGTCGGTTTGCCCTTTCCCCCGATGGTGATCGTGTCGCATTTGCGCGCAGACACCGTAATCGACACGCGGCCATTGAATACGACTTGCATGAGCTTGTCCTGTCTACAGATTCAGAGCGGCGGGTGACACACGGCGCGCGCGCCTACGATCCTGTTTATGGTTCCGATGGAAGCCTGTACTACATCTCCGAGGAGGACGGCGTTGAGTTGCGTCGCGATGGCAGTCCGGAATCTGTTGTGTATCACGCCGTGCGACACGAGGAGCTCTTTTCGCCGGTGATTTCGCCCAATGGAGAATGGGTGGCCTTCTCGACTCACGACGAGAACGGATTGCGCGGATTGAAGCTGCTGAAGTTTCAGAGTGGACAAACGATGCTGGTGGATCCTTCCACCGAAGATGCAGACCGTTATCCTTTGTGGACCAACGACAGCACGCTCGTGTATACGAGTACACGCGATGGCGTGGCCAATCTATTCAGCTACTGCCTAAGCGATGAGGATGAGACTCGTATCACGGATTCGGGCGAAGACATGATGGCCATCTGCACGGCAGCTCCACTATCCGGGCGGTTTGTTGCCCTTGCTGCCGATTCAGCCGACCACGATCGTTTGCTACTTGTGGAAGAGGATCGTGTCACAGAACGCGTGCAGTTGAACTACCGCAGCCGTTTCGAGGAGTGGCGCGCGAAAATGCCGGACATCGAGTGCCCTGCGGTGAATCCCGATGCACCGGTAGAGTTGTCGCCTTCTTACTCATATCGCTGGTGGCGCATGCGCATGCAAACCTGGATGGCGCTTCCTTATCCGGGTGGTGCCTTTGGCATGGTGATGTTTTCCGATGCACTGGCTTTGGACGATGTCATGGCTGCGGCCGCCTACAGCCATGAGGATGAGGACGAATCTGGTGCCTATCTCATCCTGATCAATCGCATGACAGACTGGGATATCGTACTGGCGACCAGTTACCAAAGCGATGTCGCGGTGCGCGTATACGACGGGCAGGCGATGTGGGAGATTTCCAATGCGATCCAACTCGGTCTGTCGCGCCGTTTGGATCTTAGCGCCTTCCCGCATTTTTCGGGTGTTTTAACCTTCGGGGCTGGCATCTGGGACAGCAAGATCCAATCCCGTGAGGACTTGCTTGAGGATCTGGATCCTGCATATCCAGTGCCCGTAGATTCGCGAACGGGTCTGGCCGGTGCTGAAGTGCGCCTGCGCTACAGTCCATTTTCGAAAGCAGATAACGTCTGGTCGTATGGTGGTGGAACGGGATTGTCGGCGGTGGCCACCTTTGCCCGACCAGACTTTTACGGCGAAGCCGATTACGACTGGCAGGCGCTGGACCTCTACCATCTACAACCCACACCCGTGCGCAGATTACAAGTGTTTGCGCGCGTAAGGGGCGAGAATCTGGCTGCGCGGGAGATTGAAGTCCAGCGTGCGCTGGCTTTCAGCGGTGATCCAAGTCTTGGAACGCTTTATGGTCGCCCCCTTTCGCCATTTGCCCCATCCGGGCGCACAGAGTTCCGCGGCCTTGATCGTCTCATCCTTGGAGACCAATACGGCTTGGCTACGGGTGAGATCCGCTTTGATCTTGGAAATCTGGAACTGTTCGAAGTGCTGGGCCTGGGCCTGGAGCACACAGCGCTGGCCTGGTTCTGGGACGCTGGCGTGATGAACACCAAGGGTGGAGAATCCACTTCAGTGGCGACCTGTGGCCTGGAGGCCCAATGTTTGATTGGGGCGGACGGCCTGGGAATTCTTGCCTTCGCTGCGGGTTATGCGGGAGAAACGTGGAGTTTCGCCGACCCATTTGAGGATGAGGAAAACGAGGATCGTAATCGCTGGTATTGGCGGCTTCATCTGGCCAAGCCCTTCTAGGCTACTCGAAAAGTGCATATCGCTTGTTGAGGGAGTGTGAGCGAAGCGGCTCGCGCAGGTCACTTCCGAATAGGGTCCCATGTGACCATCTGAAACGCCACTGGCTCATAGCAGTCGGTGGCGCTTCTTTTTTGCATCGATGGGAATCCTCATGAAATCACTTTTCCTCCTTTTCCTCGCAGGGATTCTGTGCCAGAGCGCGCTCTGCGAAGAAATTGCACGTCGCGTGTATCACACATGCTTTAGCGAGCACGCACCCAAAATTGATGGCCGGCTGGACGATCCGCAGTGGAAGGCCGTTGAGTGGGCGGGGGATTTCACGCAGCGCACTCCCGTAGATGGGGCGGCACCTGGCGAAGAAACGCAGTTCAAGATTCTTTACGACGAGCGAGCCATATATGTGGCCGTCCGCTGCCGCGATAGCCATCCTGAGGAGATTGGCGATATGCTGGCGCGCCACGACGCTTTTCCCGGCGACTGGGTGGAGGTCAACCTTGACAGTCGACACGACTACGATACCGGCTTCTCCTTTACACTTAGCGCTTCCGAAGTGCGCGGCGATGAGTACATCAGCTTCGATAACAATTGGAACGGGAGCTGGGACGCGATCTGGATAGGGCGCACGAGCCAGGATGCCGAGGGCTGGAGCGCCGAATTTTGCATTCCCTTCAGTCAGGTACGCTACGACGATCTTCCGCAGCACGTGTGGGGACTTCAAGTATCACGACGCATACATCGTCTGGACGAACGTTCCAGTTGGCAGCACATTCCACGTGATGTAACCGGTTGGTGCAGCCGCATGGGAGAGTTGCGTGGCTTGGGACGGCTGCCCAGGCAGATGGGCGTGGAGTTGACGCCCTTTGTGCGTGGGCAACTTGAGCTTGACGAGGCTCCTGTAAACGACGTGTACACCGATGGACGTGACACCGAGTTTGCAGCGGGCCTCGATGCTAAGGTCGGCTTGCCCGGCGACTTCATCATGGACGTCTCGGTCAACCCGGATTTCGGCCAGGTGGAGGCTGATCCCGCGGAAGTGAACCTGACCGAATTCGAAAGCCGCCTGAGCGAAAACCGGCCCTTGTTTATCGAAGGTCAGAATCTGTTCTCGTTCACGGTTGCGCCTTCGAACGCAAGCGGAATCTACTCGGCGGACAACCTCTTCTACTCGCGGCGAATCGGTGACGCGCCGAGCTCGTATTTAGTTGCCAACGAAGGTGAGAGCATTGAGCAGCCGGACGCAGTCAGTATTCTGGGAGCGGTAAAGCTTACCGGGCGCACGAACAATGGCCTCTCGATCGGTCTGCTGAATTGTGTCACAGCCGAGGAGAAGGCTAGAGTCAGCGCAAGTACCGACAGTGGTGTGCAGGAACGGGAGGTGCAAGTAGAACCCGCCACCAATTACTGCGCACTGCGACTGCAGAAGGATTCGGCAGTGTCCGACCGACGCTTTTCCTTCTTTGGAACCGCCGTCAATCGTCGCCTGAATGAGGAATGGGTGTCGCGTTTGCATCGTCAGGCCTTCAGCGGAGGTCTGGATTTTCTTCAGCGCTGGGACAATCGCAACTGGTTCGTGCGTGCGGATCTCAGTGTATCACGGGTCAATGGCGATCAGGACGCGATTGGCGCAACCCAAACCAATACTACGCACAATTATCAGCGCTCCGACGACAGCCATTTGAGTGTATCACCGCGCACCAGCCTTGTTGGCCACGGTGGTAGCTTGCGATTGGTAAAGGCGGGGGGCGTGTTCCGCTTCGAATCGGGCTTCAACTGGCGCTCCCCGGGACTGGAGCTGAATGATGTCGGTTACATGCGGCAAGCCAATCTCTTTGAGGTCGTCAATTGGGCCGGTTTGAATTTCAATGAGCCGACGCGGTTCACTCACAGTTGGTCGATCAACACAAACCTGTGGCACCGTTACACCTACTTTTTTGAGCACCTGCAGGATGTCTACAACCTCAACGCCAGTTTCAGCTTCATCAACCGCTGGAGCAGTTGCCTGAATTTTTCGCGCTTTCAGCCCTATGTGTCACTAACGAATTTGCGTGGCGGGCCAGCAATGCTAATGCCTGGGCGCTGGAGCCTGGACGGTAACATGCACACCGATCAGAGCCGCAACCTGAATGCCGGCATTGGCGGTGGGATAAAGGCGGAGGAGGGGAATAAACTGTGTCACACGGATCTGTGGTTCAGTGTGGCCTGGCGTATTTCAGACCGTGTCGTACTGGACGCGAATCCATCGGTGTGGCACGACTCGGGGAACCAACAGTACATGACGGAGATCCTTGAAGACGAGCTGAGCCGCTATTTTGTAGCACGACTTGAGCAACGCGGCTTCTCTTTCACCATGCGCGCCGACTTCTATTTCACCCCCTGTCTAACTCTTCAATACTACGCCCAGCCCTTTGTCTTCTGTGGTACGTACAGCCGCCCAGCACGTGTTTTAAATGCACGAGCAACAGACGAGGGGCGTCGGCTTCTTGTGTATCACGAAGAGCAGGTTCAGCGAGATGACGGCGTCTGGCAGATTGACGAAAACCAGGATGGCGCAGTCGACTATAGCTTCGGCGCAACAGACTTCAACTACGTGGAGTTCAACAGCAACTTGGTGCTCCGCTGGGAGTTTGCTGCCGGGTCCACGTGTTACTTCGTTTGGTCCCAAGGACGGCAGGATTACATGGCGACAAGTGAGTTCGATCTGAGCGAAGACCTGGACCGGCTTTTCGACGATCACCCACGTAACGTTTTCCTGATCAAAGTCAGCAAATGGCTGAGTATCTGATTCTGTCCAGCCGTAATACAGTGGCGGCGTGAATCTCCTTCACGTCGCCTTTTTTCATGTGAAGCTAATCCGGGCTCTGCACATTGCTCCTGCGGGAGTGCCCCCGCGTTTACAGAAGAGAAAACGGAGAGCCCCATGAAGAAGTTGCTACCCTTGTGCGGTCTGCTGGCGCTATGCTCTTGTGCGCTCGCCCAATGGACCCCGGTGTTTCAGGATGATTTTTCCGGCGATCTATCTCACTGGTACCAGCATTGGGGAAGCTGGTCGATTTCGAATGGAGAGCTGATTGCCAATTATGGAATCAGTTGTGGCACGCCAAGCTGCTCGCAGGCGGATTTGGTGGCCGATGTGGAGATGCCGGAGAATCATTGGCGGGCATCGCTGGATTTCACCCGTCAGCGCGATGTATCGCACACTACCTACTATCAGGCCCTGGGTTGTTTCTGCATGTGGCAGGATGCCGATCACCGCTTGAAATTCAGCGTAGGCGGAAGCGGTTGGAGCAGCTGGGGTGGACCGCAGACCGAAGTTAGCTGGAGCGTCGGTTGCCGAAATGGAGGTTGGCAGGGATTGGCCAGCGGCACGGCAACCCTAGACTGGGTGCCCGAGGAATGGCACACCGCTATGCTCGAATACGATAACGGAGTTTACAGCCTGTTTTTCGACGGTCAGTTTCTGGCGAGCTACGAGGATACCTACCTCTATGGCGCAGGAACCATTGGTCTGCACACCTATGGCACAAAGCGCTGGGACAATTTTATACTGGAAGAGGCCGGGCAAGTGGCCGCCGCCAGTCCGGTTGAGACAGCCTTTGAGTTGGCGACGCCTTATCCGAATCCCTTCAATCCCAGCACGCGCATCCGTTACACTCTGGCGCACACGATGGAAGCACGGCTGAGTGTGCACAATCTGCGGGGACGGGAAGTGGCCGTGCTTGCCGAAGGACTCCAGGAGTCCGGCGCACACGAGCTCGCGTTCGAAGCCAGCCAATTGCCTTCGGGCGTTTACTTCTTTCGCCTGCAGGGCGATGGCGTTCAGCAGATCAGGAAGATGATTCTTGCCCGCTAGCTTATTTCGACGGAAGCGATAGAGGAGGACGAGGGATGCATTGGACTATGTTGTTGTTGCTGCTGCTGGCTGCGCGCGCCGTTGCCCAGGCTCCCTTGCCAATCCTCTTTGTACATGGCCTGGACAGCGATGATCGCAGCTTTGGCGAGCTGATGGAGTTCCTGACCGCCGACCTAAGCGGTCCCGACTGGGGGGAAGGCATCAATGTGTTTGATGTGGTGCTGAACGCCGACAATGATGACAACAATGCCAATCTGTTGGACGACGTACGCTGGGACGATTTTCAGTCGGGCTCGCGATGGATCAATGTAGGTCGGCGTTCCTTTGCCTGGGAGATTGAGGACGCTGTTGACGGCTGGGTGCCCTCTGATATCTTCGCCGTCAATTTTGCCGAAGAACGCATTCGCGGAGCCGGCGGCTTCTGGAATGACTACTTCGACTTCAGCAACGCCGCCGCTGTCAGCAAGCAGGCTTATGCGCTTTCTCATGTGATACAGGAAGTGTTGGACGAAACCGCCGCACCCGCCATCATTTTAGTGGGTCACTCTATGGGTGGTCTGGCCATTCGCGAATACCTGCAGCGCCGCGAGGACGGCCTTCCGCGCTGGTGGGTTGAGCCCCAACAGCCGCAGGGGCATTGCGTGGCAGCGGTGCTAACGGTTGGTACACCGCACCTGGGCTCGAATTTCGTCAACGTGGGACGCACAGCAGAGGAAGAGGCCCAGCGTGAGGTCTTTCCGCCCAACACAAGCACAGATGCGGTTCGCGATTTGCGCTACGGCTATTTGCCTGTCGGGTGGGCGCCGGACCCGGTGCAGGACAATGGCGTCTATCTCTTCGGCGGTAGTGAACCCTGGCTGGCCACGCTGGATATGTTGGACTCAACTCTTTCGTATCACACGCATGACATTAACTGTGACGGCGATGAGGAAGACTTGATTGTTGGAATCAACAGCCCACTTGACGCCTCCCGCGACAATCCCGAGATGCCCTTGCCCGACGATGTCGCCTACACGTTCTTGACAGCTACCTGGATCGACTGGCTTGGTGATGGCGATGGCGTTGTGCGCCGGGACAGGCAGTTTCTGGTCGATCGCGGTGATACACTGCTGATGACAGGGGTTTTTCACACGAGCGAGACCGGGCGTGTAAGCGAGGTACTGCGCGGTCTGGATGAGCCCGACGAGCCGCAGTTTGCTTATCCGCTATCGCTGCCCTTTTCCTGCCAGGGCTTCCTGAGCACACAGATGAACCAGTCCGTGCTGGACAGGGATTATTTTCGTGTCACGCTTTCATATCCAGGAGAATTGGTGCTTGTGCTGGCGGATCGTCTTGCTGGCACGCAATCCTTTGCGTTGCTGGCGGACTCACTGATTGAAGAGAGAATTGTCATGGATTCGCCGATTGTGATACAGTGTCATCTTGATGCGGGCGACTACTTGATTCGTGTCGAGGGGGATGGCTCGCAGGCGCCCTGGAATGCGGCGTATCGAATTAGTGGAAGCTTCGACCCAGATCCACCAGAAGCACCACAGCTGATGGTTCAGGCTCTGGCCGATTCTACGCTGCGGATTTCGTGGACACCGGTTCCTTTGGTGAGCGGATATGCGCTTTATCAGCTGGTAGAACCGTGGCAGCATGTATCACCGCAGAGCCTTGTGTTACACGCGGGCGCTGATGTGCTGAGTTGCACAATGCCAATGCCCGAAGAGAACGCTGCGTTGTTCTATCGTGTGTGCGCGGTTCGCAATTAACCCGCTATCAGGTGTGATACAAGAATCTTGAGGCCGAGTAGAATCAGTAGCAGACCGCCGGCTTTTTCCATCCATTTACCGAAGAGACGCCCACAGAAGCGTCCCAGGAAAACGGCCAGGAGTGATACCGCTGCTGTAACCAGACCAATCACAATGGCGGGGAGAAGAATCCTGACCCGCAACATGGCCAGGCTGAAGCCTACAGCCAGGGCATCGATGCTTACCGCGACGGAAAGCCCGATCAGCATCAAGCCGCGCGAAGGATCGCTGGGTTTCCTGTCTTCCAGCTCATCACCAGCGAAGAGCATGCGTCCACCGATGAAGGCTAAGAGGCCAAACGCCAGCCAATGATCCCAGCGCGCCAGTGCGTCCGCGATCAGGCTACCGCCAAACCACCCAAGTACAGGCATTATGGCTTGGAAGAGGCCGAAGTGAAAACTCAAACGAAAAGCTGCACGTTTGCCACGCGAGCGCCCGCTAGAACGGGCGACCAGCGCCACGGCAAAGGCGTCCATCGCCAGTGCCAGTCCAAGAAGGATGCATTCAATCAGGAGCATGTTACCGCAGAATTCCTGGAGCTTGTTGAAGGTTTCAAGCTAACAAAGAGAAGCCGGGGCGATGCTGCACCCCGGCTTAAGGAACCTGAGAAGTGATGGAAGGCGATTCTTAGTTCACCGAAATCTCCACTCGACGGGGGCGCGATTCCGGCGCTCGATCCAGATGAACCGTGAGCACACCGGCCTGCATGTCAGCCTTCACGCTGCTTGCGTCGATCTGCTCTGTCAGGCGATAGCGCTTTTCGAAGCTGCCGAACAATCGTGTGCTCTGTAGCACTCGCTGTCCTTCTCGCGCGGGACGCTTGCGCTCGCCGCGGATTACAAGTTCACCCTGCTCAATCAGCACCTCGACTTCGTCCTGGCTAAGCCCGGGCAAATCCATGCTGATGCTCCAACCCTGATCGTGCTCCACGAGCTCACTGCGCAACTGCTGCTGCAATTCGGTGCCCTGGCACTGCTGGGGACGACGGTCGATGCGGGGACGGACGGTCATGGCGTACATGGTGGATTCCTTTCTATTCGATTCTTTGCTTTCAATTCTGTCACCATTCGATGATGTCTGCTATTAAGCAAGACATGGGCCAGTTTTGTAATTTATTGAAAAATAAGATCATGAGTCGTGGTAGAAGTTGTGGCGAGCTCATCGACTGCCATGGACTGTCAGATACGGCAGGGATCTCTGCCTTTGTTCGGACGCTATGGCAGTTCGCCGTGATACAACAGAACAGCCCCGCCGAAGCGGGGCTACCCTGGACACTCGAACTGGAGGTATTGCTACAGACTAATCGATTTTGATCTCCACTTTTCGTGGAAGGGCGCGCTCGGCTTTGGGCAGGTGCAGAATCAACACTCCATTCTCCATGTTTGCCTTGATGCCATCCGCATTTACCTGGTCGGTCAGGCGATAGCGCTTCTCGAAGTGACCGAAGTCGCGGTTACGCTGGAGTAAACGATCGCTTACCGCCAGTGTGGGCGCCTTGCGTTCTCCCTTGACCACCAGCGCAGAGTTCTCCACAAAGATCTCAACATCCTCGCGGCCCAAGCCAGGCAGATCCATCTGGATTTCCCAACCAGATTCGTGTTCAACCAGATCGGCGGCCACGTAGCTGGGGACGCTGGCACTTTCCATTCCGTTCATCATCCGGTCAATCTCGCGGTTGACGAGGGTTGGCAGCATCAGATTGCGAATCATGGTGATCCTCCTTCTATTCAGTTATTGATTGTCAGTTGGGGCCTTCGGCGGGGAGGTAGTTTTGCCATCCTACTGCCACCGTCGGCCTTGCCTAAGACTAGGCAAGACGTGTGCCAAAATCGTAAGTCAATAATTTACAAGAATGATAATCATAATGAGGTGGAACTCCTGCAAGTTGGCTGCCATGTCATGACAAGTGCGACAGGTAATCGTGGCAGAGGATGACGGGGATGGCAGGAGTGTCAGTCGAGGTTGGCGTATTCGTCGTGGATGAAGTCCTGCGGATTGGTGTGGCGGCCATCGACATGCACCTCATAATGCAGGTGCGGACCCGTGGATCGACCTGAATTCCCCACGTCGCCAATACGCTCGCCGCGTGTTATCTGCTGGCCAACGCGAACGGAATAGCGCGCCAGGTGCGCATACACTGTGACGATTCCGTTACCGTGATCAAGCTTGATTACGCGACCGAAGCCGGAAACTCGGTTGGCTTGGACAACGCGACCGTCGGCGGGGGCGATGACAGGGGTTCCGATGGGAGCTTGAAAATCAATGCCCCGATGCATGCGGCGGCGATTGGTAAACGGGTCCAGGCGATAGCCGTAACCGGAGCTAACAAAGCCTTCTTTGACCGGGCGAACGGTCGGGATGTGCGCCAGCTCTTCCAGGTGCTGCGTTAACGCGGAACCCACTTCCTCGAGGCTGCGGCCAAGAAGCTGTGTCTCACGCTCAATCTGGTCCAGTGAGCTAAGGTCGATATCATCATAAACAAGCGGCCAGCCTTCGTATACGGTTCCACCGACACCCATGCGGCGCACATCGTCGGAGATGGGCTCTAGGTTGGCCAACTGTCGCAAGTGGTGATCGGTAGTCTGCAGGCTGTCTACGAGATTTTCCAGCAGGTCAAGGCGCGAGTTGGCCTTGGTCAGCAGACGCTGCAATCGCACGTTGTCGTTGATGATTCGCTGCGAACCGATATCCGTGAAGAGCCTGGTGGCCAGGAAAACCAGAATCGCCATCCCGCCCAGTTGGGCTGCAACAACCAGCACACGCTGGAGGGATGCCGAAGTGCGGGATACTCTGTTCTTCTCCTGGGCCATTCCTTCTCCGTTTTAACAGCAACGCAACAGTATAGCAAATGACGCCAGTTACCTGGCAAGTGTTGTTGCGTTCTCGGAGTCGCACTGCTCAAGCCGGTCACGGTAGAAATACAGAGCGGCCACAGAAATTGCATCGGTTATCTCGCCATGGCGGATCATCGCTAGCGCCTCCTTCAGGCCGACCTCTATCACCTCCAGCTTCTCGGTTGAATCGGGTCTGGCCTCGCCCGCGACAAGTTCGCGGGCAAGAAAAATGTAACCGGTCTCATTGGTGAAGCAGTTTGAGGTGTGCACATGGCCAAGCTTTTCCCACACTGTCGCCTGGTAGCCGGTCTCTTCGGCCAGCTCGCGGGCCGCAGCGGTCTGCAGGTCTTCGCCCGGTTCGCCGCCACCTTCCGGAATCTCCCAAGACCACGCATTGAGGGGGTAGCGGTACTGGCCAACAAGAACTATTGTGTTACGCGCGGTTAGCGCGACCACGCCCAGAGCGGGACGTGCTTCGATGACGAAGTAGGTGCCCGGCTTTCCGGACGGGTCAAGGACAGCGTCCTGTCGCATACGGAACCACGGCGTGAGTAGCAGTTCCTTGCTACTCTTTATCGTCCACGGGTTTGTATTCCGGTCGCTCATCGACTCGCTCCTGATATGTTGTCGGTTGCTTTGGATCGAGTTGACTCTCGTTGTTAGCTGCGCTAACTTACTTGTTTGCAAATTTTACAGCTTTGTCGAGTTCGGAGGCATTGAACTCAATGCGTCAACAGAACAACAGACTGCGCTGGATCATCCTGGGACTGCTGGTTGCACTGGCTGCCTGGAAGATCTACCCGACCATCCGACTGGCTACCATTGACCAGGCAAGCTTTGATGCCTTGGATCGTGAAGCCCAGGTGAGTCTGCGCAGCAATTCCATCAAGCAGGGTTTGGACCTGCAGGGCGGTATGCGTGTCGTACTTGAAGTCGACATGGTGGAGTTGGTCCGCGGACTTGCGGACAACAAGGACAGCCGGTTCGAGGCTCACATCACTGAGCTGCAGAACAAGCTGACGGCCACTTCCGACTTCTGGTCCGAGTTTCAGAGTGAGTTTGCCGATGTTCAGCTCCACGAGTACTTCGGTGACCTGCATCAGACCAATGACGAGATCATTACTGATCTCAGGCAGCAGGCCATTGAAGCAGTGGACAACTCGCTGGTCATTCTGCGTAACCGCGTCGACGGTTCCGGTCTTCAGGAACCTTCCATCACCAAGCAGGGCAATCGCCGCATTGTGGTCGAACTGGCCGGTGTGAACGATCCCGAAGCGGCCCGTCGCATGATTGGCCGTACGGCGCTGCTTGAGTTCAAACTGGTGGAAGAGGTCGCGAAGACCAACATGGTGCTCGAATCCATCAACGACTACCTGCGCAACCATCCAGTACATGGTGAGCAGGGCGCTGCGGCTGCAGAGTTGGCCGAGGCAGTTGGAGACGGAAGCGAGGTTCCCGCGGAGACCGCAAGCCTGTCTGCGCCCACGGCGGAGGATAGCGCTAAGGTTGCCAAGGGTGACAGCGTTGAGGACTTCGATCCGCTGGCAGCTGATGCTGGAACCACTGATCTGGCCGAGGACACGGAAAATCCGCTGTACTCGCTGATGGTGGTCATGCAAGGCCGCAACAGCTATCTGGTTCCGGCAGAGAATCGCGAGGATCTGGTTGAGATTCTCGAGACGCCGGCCATCCAGGAGCTGATCCCGCCGGGTAGCGAATTCCTCTTCGGTCGTACCGAGTCCATGGGCGAGCGCGAGTATGCCGAGCTCTTCATGGTGCGCACCCAGGCCGAGTTGTCTGGCAAGTATCTGAAGACTGCTGGCGTCAACATCGATCAGGGCTACAACACTGGAAACGCTGGTGCTTCCATCGTCGAGCTTGAGCTCAACAACGATGGTGCCCGCATCTTTGCGCGTGTCACGGGTGATAACATCAACCGCCGTCTGGCCATTGTGCTGGATGACAGGGTGTTCATGGCCCCAAACATTCGTAGCAAGATTCCCAATGGCCGCGCGATCATTGAGGGTCTGGACAGCATCGATGAGGCCAAAGAACTGGCCAACCTGCTGCGCCACGGTGCCTTGCCGTCCACGGTCAAGCCGGTGGAAGAGCGGACGGTTGGACCCAGCCTGGGTCTTGAGTCCGTGCAGAAGGGCGCCTTCTCGGCCGTGCTGGGTTTTGTCATGGTGATTCTCTTCATGATGGTCTTCTACAAGAAGTCGGGTGTGGGAGCTGTTATAGCCTTGTTGCTGAACATGCTTTTCATCCTTGCCATTCTGGCCGGATTCAATGCCACGCTGACCCTGCCGGGTATCGCCGGTATCGTGCTGACCATTGGTATGGCGGTGGACGCCAACGTGCTCATCCTGGAACGCATCAAGGAAGAGCTACGAGCGGGCAAGACGGTGCGGTCGGCTGTGGAAGCCGGTTACAGCTCTGCCTTCCGTACTATCGTTGACGCCAACGTCACAACCCTGATTGCCGGTGTGGTGCTGTATCAGTTCGGTTCCGGTCCGATTCGCGGCTTCGCGCTGACGCTGATGATCGGTATCGCCTGCTCCATGTACACCGCCGTTGTGGTAACCCGCCTGCTCTTTGATATGCTGACGGATTACGACAACAAGTCAGCGAAGCTGAGTATCTGAGGTTGAGCCATGCAAATCTTTAAAGAGACCAACATCAACTTCGTCGGAGCGCGTTTTATCGCTCTGTCGGTGTCGGGTATCATCATCCTGATTGGCTTGGCTTCGATCCTCTTTCGCGGCTTCGAGACCAGCATCGACTTCACGGGTGGTACCGAGCTACAGTATCGTTTCGATCAGCACATCACCGAAGGCGACTTGCGTGATTGCTTGGTCGGACACAACCTGCCGGTTGAAGTCACCTCGCTTACGGGCGACGGGTCGCATGATGAGTGGATGATCAAGCTGCAGACCGAAGAAGGTCACGAGCATAACGATGTGGAAGCCGCCTTGACGGAGGGTTTTCCCAACAATCCGCACGAACTGCGCAGTATGAACAAGATCGGTCCGCGCGTTGGCGAAGAGCTGCGCTGGGACGCGACCTGGGCCGTGTTGTGGGCCATGGTGCTGGTAGTAATCTACATTACCGTGCGCTTCGAGTTCATGTACGCCGTCGGTGCACTGCTGGCCTTGGTTCACGATGTGCTGGTGACACTGGGCATTTTCTCGCTCTTCAAAATCGAGATCAGTCTGCCCATTATTGCCGCTGTGCTTACCATCGTCGGTTATTCGTTGAACGATACCATCGTGGTCTACGATCGTATTCGTGAAAACGTGAAGAAGATGCGCGGCACGGGTTATAAGTCAACCGTGAATACGAGCATCAACCAGACGCTGAGTCGTACGCTTCTGACGTCTTTGACCACCTTGTTCGTAGTGGTCGTGCTTTTTATCTTTGGCGGAGACTCGCTGCACAATATGGTCTTTGCGCTGATGTTGGGCGTTATCGTGGGTACGTACTCGTCGGTCTTCGTCGCTTCGCCAGTGCTGATCGAGTGGCATGATCGTCAGGTTAGCAGGAAGAAGTAACCCACTGCCATTTGCGCTTCAATCCGCCAAGGTTTGGAGAAGCGAAGACGTGGTGATACACTGATTGTTCAAGGCTCCGGCACCTTGCCGGAGCTTTTTATTTGGGGGTCTCATGCCAGTAACAGTATTGGTCGGCGGACAGTGGGGCGATGAGGGCAAGGGTAAATTGGTGGATACTCTTGTTCCTGGTGTCAAGGCGGTTGTTCGCTATCAGGGCGGACCAAATGCTGGACACACTGTGTATCACGGCGATCAGAAGCTTGTGCTACATCAAGTGCCTACTGGCATTTTACACAGCGGAGTACTCTGTGCCATTGCCCCTGGCGTCTTGTTGGATCCCTGGGAGCTGATGGAGGAGATCGCAACACTTGGTGCCGCTGGCTGTGACACAAGCAATCTGGTTGTTTCTCCTTCGTGTCACATTATCATGCCCTGGCATCGTTTGCTGGATGCTGCGGGAGAAGATCGCGAAGGTACTGTCGCCATTGGCACTACTCGTCGCGGAATCGGCCCTTGCGCCATGCACAAGGCGGAGCGTCGCGGTGTACGGCTGGGCGATATTTTAGACGAGCAGCGACTGGGCAGTCTTCTTGACAGTCTGTTGCCACGTATCAACGAGCAGCTTCGTGTACTTCGCTGTGATACAATTGATCGAGATGGTTTGTTGGAGAAATGCCGTTTGGCTTCTGACGCGCTTCGTCCGTTCGTTGGTGATACGCAGCTTCCACTCTGGAAACTGCATTGCGCAGGTGAGCGGGTTCTGATGGAGGGTGCACAGGGAACGTTGCTGGATATTGATTGGGGCACTTACCCCTTTGTTACTTCTACCAGCCCTGTGGCTGGCGGAGCTTGCACCGGTGGAGGTATTCCGCCAACTGCTGTGGACCAGGTTGTCGGCATCTTCAAAGCCTATGTGACACGCGTAGGCAACGGCCCCTTTCCCACGGAATTTCCCGCAGGAGGTTTCGCAGACGAGTTCCGCAAGCTGGCTGGCGAGTTTGGTGCTACAACCGGACGTCCCCGTCGTTGCGGCTGGTTTGATGAGGTTGCCGCTCGCTACGCAGCGAGATTGAACGGCTTCACTGGAGTTGTGATCACAAAGCTTGACATCCTGGATGGTATGGACGAGATCAAAATCTGCAGCGCCTACGAGATCAACGGAACCGTGTATCACGAAATGCCAGAAGATTTGCGCCTGCTGGAGGAAGAGGTGAAGCCCGTGTACGAGACCGTTCCTGGTTGGCCTGGACGCACAGCCGGAGTGACAGCCTTCACCGAGCTGCCCCCCGAGGCGCAAGATTACGTTCGCGGTCTCGAAGCTCGCATGGGAGTGCCAGTGGAGTATGTGTCAACGGGCCCACGCAGAGAAGAACTGTTGCCGGTGCCGCGGGTGCGATAGAGTTCCTGTTGTCAAAGCCGGACGTGATACAGTGCTTTCCTGCCCGTTGGTGTTGCGAAGTGTTGGCAGGTGGAGATAATCATGAGCGAGTGGATACGAGAGTCTCAAATGGCTGGAAGCTGGTATCCGGATGAACCCGCCGAACTGCGTGCCGTTCTGAAAGAGTGCTTTCGCGTCGCGAATGATACGTACCCCGAGAACCCACGCCTTAGATGTGATACAAAGTCAGCCGGTTTGATGGCGCCCCATGCAGGGTATCAGTTTTCCGGTGTTACGGCGGCCTGCGCCTACTCGGTGCTGGGGGAATGGAAGCCTGGCCGGGTAGTTGTACTGGCTCCGTCGCATCAGGAATTCTTTGACCATATCAGTCTGTGGCATCACACAGAAGGCCGCGCAGCCTGGAAAACTCCCCTGGGCGAATTGACCGTGGACGGCGAGTTTTGTGAGCGCTTGCTTCTCGTCTCGGATCACATCAAAGCCGGCAGTGACGGGCACCGACACGAGCACAGCCTGGAACTGCAACTGCCTTTTCTGCAGCATCTCCTGGGAGAGACCAAACTGGTGCCGCTGAGCATCGGTCACCAGCGTACGGAGCTAATCGATGCGCTAGTAGATGCGCTAGCCAGCTGTGCGGATGATGTGCCGACACTTGTGATCGCTTCTACCGACCTCTCGCACTTTCACAATCTGCGTGATGCACAACGTCTAGATGAGCGCTTTCTGCAGCAGGTGGAAGATTTGGATCACGCCAGCCTTGCGCGAGAGATGCAGCTTCGTAGCTGTGAAGCCTGCGGTGGTGGTGGCGTTGTAGCGCTAATGCGCTGGGCGCAGCGAACCATGAACTCGCCTTCGGCAACGTTGCTCGACTATCGTACCAGCGCCAGTGTAACCGGCGAAACTCAGAGTGTCGTCGGCTATGCGGCTGCCTTGATCAGGGACGGAGCTTGACCATGTCCGGCAGAACCATCGCTCTGGTTGGCGCAGGCCCGGCGGGGTGCGCTGTGATACACGAACTCCTCCGCGCGGGAGGTCGTTTGGTGGCAGCTTGCGATCCGCAAAAGGCTGGCACTACGCTGGCTGGACAGAATCTCACGGCGGCTTTGCCCGATGTGCTGGACGTGGATTTGTTGCTGCTAGCTGTGCCGGACGATGCCTACGCCACAGTAGCTGCGGGGCTGTCGCCGCGCATTCGGGCGAGTGTTGCTCTGCAGCTATCGGCTTCAGCCCCTTTGAGTGATTTGCATGCCCTGCGCGGTCGTGGTATGAGCGTTGGCCTGTTGCATCCCGCCCAAAGCCTTGTGGAAGGCAGAACGGATGACACCATCCACAACTGGACCTTTTGCGGTGATGTCGATCGCGCTGATTGGGTGCGTGACTTACTACCTGCGGGAGCTCACCTGTTGGAGCTGGATCCAAGCGAGCAGATCCCCTATCATATTGCCTGCACCTTGCTGGCGAACATGCTTCCAGCACTCTGGTCGCTGGCAGCTCGTTGCTGGCCTGGCCCGGAGCAGGATTTGGATCGCTTTGCACCGGAGTTGATGCGAAGTGCATTGGAAAACTTGTTAGCTCGCGGTCCAGTAGAGGGCCTTTCGGGGCCAGTGCGCCGTGGCGATCGTGGGACAGTGGCGCGTCATCTCAGCTGGTTGGCCGGGCAACGCGCGGAACTCCTTCCGGCCTATCGTGGGCTCGTGAGCGAGCTTGTGCGCCTGTGCGGGGAACCGGAAGCGGGAAACAACGGTTCGACGCTGGATTGCTGGCTGTCGCAAAGCCGATAACCCTTGTGAATCAGCCCACTTGTATAGCAGCCATTCTGAGGAGATCCTATCGACTGCTGGTTCCAGTTTGTAGCGGATAACACCAAGGGAGAATCATGACAGCCAGACGGATCCTCTGGGCCGACGACGAAATCGACCTCTTGCGTCCACACATCCTCATTCTTGAAAAGCAGGGCTATGAAGTCACACCGGTGGCCAACGGCGACGACGCACTGATTAAAGTGCGCGAAGGCGACTACGACCTGGTGTTGCTGGACGAAATGATGCCGGGTCTTACCGGCCTGGAAACACTGGAAGCCATCAAGCAGATCGATCCCGCGCTGCCTTGTGTGATGATCACCAAGAGCGAAGAAGAATCGCTGATGGACCAGGCCATAGGTCAGCAGATTGACGATTATCTGACCAAGCCTGTGAATCCCAGTCAGATAATTGCAGTGTGCAAGCGCATTATCGAACGTCGCAGCATAGAACGTCGCCGCATCAGCGAGGATTACATGCGCCAACTGGCCGATGTCGGTCGTCGCATGGCGATGGGTGCACAGTGGAACGAGTTCGCACAGATCCATCAGGATCTCTGCAGTTGGGAGCTGGAAATGGACCAGCACCCAGGACTGGGGCTGCGGCAAACGTTGACGGATCAGCGCCGTGAATGCAATCGCGAGTTTGCGCGGCTGTTGGAGCGGGAGTACGCCGACTGGATCAGCGGAAACGGAAGCGGTCCGGTGATGAGTCCTGGCGTGGTCCGCGAGTATTTGCTGCCGCTACTGCGCGAGGATCGCCGTGTGCTTTTCTGTGTCATCGACTGTATGCGCATGGATCATTGGATGGTGTTGGAGCGCGCTTTACAGTCAGATTTCCGCATTCGACGTGACACACACTTTTCGATTCTGCCGACCGCAACGCCCTACTCCCGCAACGCCATTTTTGCTGGCATGTATCCGGCTGACATTGCGCGCACGCATTCTGAGATGTGGAGCCGCAACATGGACGATGAGGGCAACACGAACCGACACGAACGGCAGTTTCTCGATCACCAGCTCAAGTTGAACGGCGTGACCTTGAAGCCTGAGCATAAGTACATCAAGATCATCGACCTGAGCGAAGCAAACGACACTCTCAAAAAGGTCGACTCGCTTTTCAACCATCCACTGGTATCGATGGTTTGGAACTTCGTCGATATTCTGGCACACAGCCGCAATCAGAACGACATCGTGCGCGAGATGGTCCCCGACGAGGCCGCATATCGCAGTGTTGTCTCAAGCTGGTTCCGGCACTCGGCCTTGTATCGCATTCTGCAGGCGTTTCGCGAAAAGGGCTACACGATTGTCATTACCAGCGATCACGGCTCCATTCGTGTGCAGCGCGGCGCACGCATTTTCAGTGACCGTGATGCAAGCCGTGGCTTACGCTACAAGGTGGGGCGCAACCTGCGTCTAGAAGATGACCGTAGTGGCGTCTTTCTGGACAAGCCGCAGGCCTGGCGCTTGCCGCCCGGACCGCCCAGTGAGACGATGGCCTTCGCTATTGAAGATCAGATGTTTCTTTATGGCAACAACTTCAATCAGTACTTGAATCACTTCAAGGACAGTTTCCAGCACGGCGGTGTATCACTTGAAGAAGTCGTACTACCGGTGGCAACTCTGGAGCCTCGCTAATGGAGCGGGGCCACGCGGGTAGTCGGCAGTTGATCGATCTGGACGCGACACGCGACCTGGGGCAGGAGCTGGCTGCGCTCGTGGAAGAGGGCGACATCTTGTTGCTTGTTGGCGAACTGGGATCGGGCAAGACGAGCTTTACTCAGGGTCTTGCCAAAGGCCTTGGCATCAGTGAATCTGTCACTAGCCCGACCTTTGCTCTTTGTAACGTACTTGGCCGTAGTCGCGTGTTACATCATTACGATTTGTATCGATTGAAGAATACGCACGAATTGGTTGAGATTGGTTTCGAGGAGAGCCTTGAAGCGAACGTCGTTGTCGTAGTCGAGTGGCCGCTACCAGCGCTAGATCTGCTCTTCGGCGAGGTGTTGCTTGTGCGCATGTGTCACACCGAACAAGGGCGTTTTGCTGAGTGGCACTGGCAAGGGGCTGAGTCACTATGTGCTGAGGATCTACAACCCTGAGTCGACACGATCTTAGTCTATCGATCGTAGTACGTGATACAAATTGTCCATGCGACCATCGATGTGTGTGTTACGCCAGTTTATGGCTTCCAGTGCGCCGGTGTAGATGGCCATGATTTCAAAACCCGCCTGTGTCACAAGCTTTTCAAACGCATCTATGGTCCACAATCTCGTCGTGTGATGCGTTGTAATCAGTCGCTCTTTGCCGCCCTCGTTCACGCGCAATTCACAAACCTCGTGTGACAACGAGGAGTTGTGGTCTTCACGAGTCAGCCAACGCACTTCTACCACGATGCCATCGCGCTCACTGTCCCACTCGTAGACCTTGGGTTGCTGACGAGGCGGCATGGCGTAACTCAAATCCAGCACGTAGACGGCACCCGGTTTCAGCATCTTGCGTGTAGTACGCAAATGACCAAGCACGTCTTCGTCGGTCGTGAGATAGCGAAAGGAGTTGATTGAGTTAAAAGCGCCATCTGCCTGCAAAGGAAGGCAAAAGCTTCGCATGTCGCCTATGTGCAAGTCAACATGCTTCGCAAGACGCCGCTTGCGCAATCGCTTCGCAGCAAACTCCACGGCTTCTGGACAGTTGTCGTAACCTGTGAGACGCACATCCATTCGCGCCAGCTCTTCCAGGTTTCGCCCCGTGCCACAGGCAGGTTCCAGCACGTGTTTTGCGGGACCACGACCGAAGAGCTCCATGCACTCCAGGAAGAAGCAGAGCTCGCGTGTTACATCCCAGTCGTAGGCGATGTCATACAAAAGGGGCAGGCTATAGAGTTCCACTCCATCCTGCCCCTGTAGGATTGTTTGCTCGCTCAACGCTTAGTCCTTTACGCCACAGGAAGCCTTGTTCTCACAGCTCTTGCATTCGCTGGAGACGGGGCGTTTCTTGTCGCGCTTGTAATCGGTTTCGTAGAAGCCGCTTCCTTTGAAGATCATGCCAGCACCGGAGGAAATGATTCGTTTCAGCTCTTCTTTACCGCAGTTTGGGCACAGACGAAGAGGATCGGCTGTCATGCTGTGAAACGCCTCCAGCTCATGCCCGCAGGACTGGCATCGGTACTCGTAGGTTGGCATGTTCCGGCTCCTTCTTTGGTACAACGGAACCGGCAAGGATAACAAATTACTTGCGGAGTTGTTTGCGGGCGTCAGAGAAGAGATCGAGGATCAATCCATGAACCAGGCCACGGGAACAGCAGCGTAGCTCGTCGCAGCCGGAACGCCGCAGAAGTACTTCGGCCAGCTTTAAATAGTGTAGCACCAATTCGCCACGATCGCAGACCATCGGAATGGTGTTGCGCTCTGTCGGTTCCCAGTGGCGCAGCCAGTCGGCGTATTCGCGAAGGTCTTCGACGTTGAGCACGGCTTCGTCAATAATGTCGGGTGCATGAAAGGTCAACCCTTGTCGTAATGCGCCCAAGAGCCAGGCCGCTTCACCTGTGACCAGCAGTTGGCCGTACTTCTCTTCGACAATGGCTTCGGCCCCCGCAAACTGCGAGGCAGGATGCAGCTCCATGGAGTTCGGCAGGTTGACGACACCGAGTGGCCATGCTGTGAATTTCGGCGCACGGCCCGGGTCCTCGATGGCAGCGTAGGAATTCCAGAAGCCTAACGCGACGCCGGCGATCGGGTCCGTTGGATACAACGAACGCAAGGCACGGAGCACCCAGAGGGAAATCTCGTCCGAAGCGAGCAGACGTAACAAATGGCCTGTATCACGCTGGAAGCGGTCTACAACACTGCGTGCGCGCGGGTCTGCTTTATCCAGCAAATCGCGCGATAGCGTGAGACGCATACCGTCAATAACCGGTTCAAACTTGGCGACGGAATCCGCCATGTGATCCAGGATTACGTGCAAGCGCTCCTGGTCGACGAGTCCTTCGAGCATCAGGCTGTGATCTGCGCCGTTGCGCACGGTCTCATCGTGATGTATGTACAGTGGCTCGGGTTCCATGCGCATTAGATGGCCGGTAGGCTTGTTCACGGCGGCGGGCGCGGAACGTGTCGGGCCCAGGACCGAGTTCAGGTTGGCGCCACCATCCTCCAATGGCCGGTCGCTGGCCATCAGGACATGCGTGTAGCCAATGTCTGCGTGAATCACCAGAGCCTGCATCTTAGATCTCCAATCCTGCGGGCTTTCGGTAGCAGAGCGCAATCCACTCGCGCTGACGCCGAATCTCCGGCGCAGGAAGGCCGTACTCCTCGGCCAACTTAACCATGATGGCTTCTTCCTCGGCCAAAATGCCTGAAACGAGTAGGGGGCGATCCGAAGCGACAGAACGCAAGAGGCTGGGGAAGAAATCGACGATCACGGAACGCTGGATGTTGGCAAGAACCAGATCGAAGGTTGCCCCATCCGTCGCGCTGGCGGGATCGCTAACCTTGAAGTGAGCGGCGAGCTGACAATTGTTGACCTCGGCGTTCTCGCGTGCTACAACAATTGCATCGGGATCATTGTCGTACCCCAGTGCGAAGGCCGCACCGAGCTTCAGTGCAGCAATGGCAAGAATGCCTGTACCACAGCCAGCGTCCAGCACATTTTGGCCGGAGAGATCGCCCAGCTCATCGAGCCACTCCAGCAACAGACTGGTGGTTTCATGGGTGCCTGTGCCAAAGGCCATGCCGGGATCGATTTGAAGAATGATGCGCTCGTCGGCCTCCGCGGGTTCGATCCAGCTGGGGCAGACAGAAAGACGTTTGCCGTAGAACTGCTGTTTCCAATGGCGCTTCCAGTTGACCGACCAATCCTCGTCTTCCACGTGATCCACGCTGACCTCCCAGACGAGCCGACGCGTTTCATCCAATTCGCGCTGGGCGTGCAGCCAGATGTCAAGGTGTTGGCGAGCATGCTCAATGTCAGCGTCCTCGGCAAACCACGCAGCAAACCCCTCGCTCAGTTCCTGGATGCCGATCGCTCCCAGTTCGAAACATGTATTGGCTGCCGCATCACGAACCAGCTCGTTGATTTTGAGAGTCAGTTTCCAGGACATGTATCACTCCGCTAGTAGGAAGTCAGAATTGTATGGATCACGGTATCGCCAATGATCTGCATGGAGTGCGGATCGCAAACCTCCGGTGTATCACGGCGCGTGTGCCACTCGGGGAAATCGAAATCAATAATGTCAACCATTGGAACACCTGCAGCGATCAGTTGCGTGTGATCGTCGTAGATGGCCAATCCCGATTCTCGGACGAAGGTTGATCCGTATCCCAGCTCCTCTGCCGCAGACCAGATCTGGTTGCAGAGTCGCGGTGCCGCTCGCAGACTGTAAGCCTCTAGGGGAATTCGCAGATCACTTTCGGTGCACATGTCAAGTAGAATGCCTTGCTCCGGTCGCGGCTCCTGTAGATGGTCCGCGTAGTAGCGTGATCCAAGCAAGTATTCCTCGAGGTGACCTTCACGTCCAAGATCTTCGCCATCGAAAAACACGATGTCGATTCCGATATGAAGATCCTCTTGCTTCAGCACACGGGCCAGCTCCAGCAGAACAGTAACAGAACCGGCCGCGTCGTTGGCTCCTAGTACCGGATCACTTCGATGCAGCGTGTCTGGATCGTGATCGCAGAAAGGACGGCTATCCCAGTGGGCGGCCAACAGCAGTCGACGATCCTCCCACGGGGCAATTCGACCGACAATGTTGAAGAGTTGCTTGCCGGCTCCCGTCCACGCCGTGTCTGCGATGGAACACGGATGATCGGCGGGAAGTGTAGCACGAAAAGACTGAGTCCATGCCTCGTCGCAATGCCGGGCAAGCTCATCGTGAAGCCATTGACCACAGTCCTGCCAGGCCTGAGTGCCGGGAACACGCGGGCCGAAGGCGCACATTTCCTCAAGCAACTCATACGCACGCTCGCCGCTGAATTCCATCGCACTGCTTTGTGATACAAACAGCAGGAGAGGGAGTATTCTGAGTAGACGTGACACGGTTTACCTCCGATCATCGACCACGCAGTCGAATGGTGCAGGAAACGGAGAACAAGTTGTAGCTGACGCTTTCACCGGACGTCGTTTTGTTCTGTCCGTACTCATATCCGGCACGACCTGTCACATTGCGGCTGAACTCAAAGGATGACGAGAACTTGATGCTCCAGTCACTGGATTCGCGTGGCAGGCTCCACTGCTGATAAGTGAAATCGCTCTCCGTGACCTTCTCGCTTGAATAGCTCGAGGTTGAACTCATTGAGAATTCGGACGTGAGCGTGGTGTTGTTTTCAAAGTGCTTTCGAATGAAGGGGAGCTTGAAGCCTTTACGTAGCGCCTTTGACGCGCTGAAGCGCCAGCGTCTGGAGTAGGAGAAACTGACATCACGGCTGTCGCTGTCCGGAGAATCAACATCCAAGCTACGTGATACAGACAAATTGACGGAGCCGCTCCAACCCTTTCCAGTGCTGAAATCAAATCCGACGAGCGGATCGAAATTCTTCGAGTACGTAAGGCTGCTGCGATACATCGCTTCTTCGCCCTTGGCGTAGCTGATGGTGCTACTTCCGCGATAGCCATGGTTCATGCTCATCGTGCGAACAACCGAGCGAACAAGCGGCAGTTTTTCAAAACCACTGATGCTGAAGTTGTAATCCGGAATCGCGCGCAGGGCGGGATTTCCGGCAACGACTTCGTCTTCGGCAAAATCCGGTCCGGTCAACGCGGACTCGCCTTCAAAGATGTACCAGCCGGTCAGCTCCTCGCTGCGACTTGCTTCTTCTTCGTCCGAGAAGCCCTGCGTGAAACTGTAGCTGTAGGACAGGCTGATGGGGACGGCGTGTATCACATTCAGCGAGGTGCTCAAATTATAGTTGTAGCCAAAGTTCCGAGTTGGCACAGATGTGCTGCGTGAAATCGCAGTACTGACGCGATTGATGCCCGTGTCACGGTTCAGGCCAAGCTGGTACAACAAGTCAGCGTGGCGCTTGAAAAAGCTATCCCACGGGTAAACGGCCAGAAGCGGGTCCGACTGGCTGGAGGTACGACGGAATGTCGCCGTAATGTCCTGGAGTTCCGCAAGTGCCACACCGACGCGTAGACGTACGCGGTTCAGGCTCTGGCCTGCTGTTTCCAGTAGACCGGGTCCTGTGTCTTCTTCGATTACCTCGATCGTCTGTGTCACGGCCGGGGACTCTCCGAGAGAATCCGAAGGCTGTGTCACAGACTCAGTTGCCGTCAACAGTGTATCAGCGGCGAAAGGTATCTCCGGCTCGGCAACACTATTGGCCGGTGCTGGTGGTGTGTCACCGTCCTTCTGAGGATCGTGCTCTTCGCCAGGCTTGCCAGGCCCTCCAAGTCCGCCCGGACCCATGCCGGGACTACCAGGCTCACCGGGTTCAGTGAGGCCTTCTAGTCGCGGCTTCGGTAGCTGAGGCTCTGGATTCGGGTCGATAACTGGTGCCGGGAGTTCATCCGCTTCGACAGCCTCCTCCGCTTCTTCGCCTGTTGGCGTCACGAGTTCTGTCGGCTCGTCGCTGTCTGCATTCTCGGCCTCACGTGCGGCTTTTTGCGCAGCTCGTTCTTCGCGTCGGGCCTGACGCCGCTCCTTGCGCTCGCGAGCGAGCTGTTCCAGCTCCTGCTTGGCGCTTGTAACACGCTCTGGTGACATCAGCAGGAACTTGGGGAGCAAGGTGCCTGTCTTCAGCTTGAGATTACTGGTAAAAGACCCACTATTGCTCACGGATACACCCAGTTCCGGCTCTGCTGGAGTACGCTGCCAACTGTAGCTTGTGTTGTAGTTGAACGAGGTCGTCATCCATTTGACCAGCGTGGGTTGGTAGGCAAAATCCACGGTCTGGCGCATGTTGTTGTCACCATCCGTAATGGTGGTCTCGCCTTCACGCCACAATTCCAGACGACGCAAGTAATCGTAAAACAGCAGGCTGTCTTCTGTGGTCTCGTACTGGCTAAGCGGCTCTAGAACCTCAGTGTGCAGGCGATTGAAGACAAGGTTCGTACCGCTGTAGCTGCGACCAAAACTGACACTCAGGTCGTTCAACGGCGAAAGACTAGAGTTCCAGCTTCTATTGAGCAGGTAGGTTTGACTGTGAACCTCATTGCCTGACTCGCGAGTATATGTATCACGGAAAACACGGCGCGCGTCTGCTCTAAGCGTGATACTCTGTGGCATGTAGCCGATGCCGAATCTACTTGCATCGCCAACCAGCCACCAGTTTTCGGCAAAGAAGAAAGGACGCAGGCGGTGTGTGTAATTCCACTGATTCGAGTAACTCACCTCTGCGGTTTGGGTAATGGTTGTATCACCGCTGTTGGTATTGTTACGCGCAGACTGCTCGCTGATACTGTAGCGCAGGCTGACACGGTCAAGAAGCTGCTTACCAGCGAAACCCACGCTATTGCGTTTTTTGAAGGAGATGCTCGCGCCCCGCGTGCGACTGAGATCCTCCATGTCTTCCGGGGGATCATCCATGTCTAGTTCCTGGTCGTCGCCGATCACGTAGCGCGGCACTTTGTAGCGCTCTGAGTAGTCGCTCGAGATGTCAATTTCGGTCGTCCAGGAGGGCGGCAGCAGACGCCCCAGATCCGTTGATGCGCCAACACTCCAGTTGCGCTGGAAATACTGGCTGCCCGAGGCTGTAGTACGCTGCTTGACGTTGTGGAACTCGGCGTCTTTCTGTTCGAAGCTCGCATTGGTTTGTATCACATCACTGAAGTCGGCGTCGAGGTCCGCTCGGAATGCGCGGCCAATTTCTTTTTTCACGTCACTGACGCGCAGCTCGTTGAACCAAATCTGAGTGTCCAACGGGCGTGACCCATGGTTTTTTATTCCAATACGAAAGAAGCCGATGTTGTTGATGGAGGGGGAGCCTACCACGGTCATCTGCCCGCCGTCAGAAAGCAGAATGGGCTTGTTCGGCTCCTCCTGCCCCTTTGTGGCGCGAGTAAACTCTTCGATGCCGGTGATTTCCGAGAAGATAATGTCGACGGCATTCTCTTCGGCCCAACCCGCGTGCACAAACTTGCTGTACTGGTAGTAGTTGGTTTGGTTGACTCCAAAGCGGAAGATGAACTCGACTTGATCGTTGTTGTACTTCTGCTCGAAGTCGCTGATATCGACAATCGTTGTATCGTCGTCGCGCAAGAGCACATCGGCGCTACCACCGTGCACAAACATGCGAAGCCGACGATACTCAGCCAGCGAGACCTGCGCATCGAGTGTCTTGTCAGCCCAGGCAATGTCGCCAAAGGGCATGTCGGTCAGCTCGAACACCATCGACTGCTCGCGCTCGCGAATACCAGTGATGTTGTCCCGCTGGCCTTCAACACCTGCAGGGCTGTAATACACCGAGCTGTTGTCGAAGTTGTTCAGCACGGAGATTTTGAAATTCGCAGAACTCGTTGAGGTAGTGTCCTCGACCCACTCGTTGCCGACGAAATTGAACTCGGCAATGGATACATCCACCGGACGATCAAAATCGCTGAACCACAAGCGCAGACCGCGGACGGCCTCCAGCGTCGGGGAATCGCCGTGCTCCGTGTAGCCCGCCTTGTGCAGCGGAATTCGCACATGCAGCCATTCGGTACGCGGATCGATCTCGGAGACATAGGTATCGTAGTCGGGGTCGTTGGGATTGAGCGGAATCTCCCACGAGAAGTAGCTATTGAAGTCGCTTACGTCGCCGTCGCCGTTGCGGTCCTCGTCGTCAGGACGCATCTGTTCGGTGTCGTTTTGACCGTTACCCTGCCAGCCATGCGAGCGGTCGATCGGGTGGTCCGGGTCGAGGTTGATCGCCTCGCTTTGTTCGGTCTCGGCGGCCTGATAGTTGTCAAAAGACCAGGGCTCCCAAGAATCTTTGCGACCGTTATCGTTGATGTCCCAGTAGTCGTATTTCTCAGAGAACTCTGCCTGCATGTCCTGGTAGGTACCCGACCAGCCATGCAGCTCATCGGGAAGAGGCCAGGGTGGATCCGCTTCGCGCACGCCGTCAAGACCCATATCCTCCGTAGAGATTTGCAGCACATTGTCGGCGGGGGTGTGATCCTCCGTGTCTCGGCTATTGTTGACAAGGATTTCCTCTGACATACGTCCGAGATCGAGGTGCAGCGTACCACTGCGATCGCCCTCGATCTTGATTGTCATCTCGATGAACTTCTTGCTCTCAAGCCCGCCACTCGAGTACAGCCCAAGGAATTCCAGATAGGCGCCGCCCCAGGAATTGCGCCGCATGGTTCCTTCGCCGGTCAGCGATGTGTCCGCTCCGCTGCGAAGCTGGCTAAGCAGTGTGTAGGGATAGTACTGCAGGGTCAGGGTGCGAATGTCATTCTGCGCCGTTTCGTTACTGCTTTCTTCGTAGTTGGGCCAGATTTCTCGCTGCGATGTCTTTTCGCGAGGATTGAACCAGCCCATCAACCCTCGATATCCAAGTTGATAATCAAGCGGTTTTGAAGAGAGGAACCACATGTTGTGACTCAGCGAAACCGGACTTTCCTGCTTTGAGGATTCGAAATCGTCCACATAAGCCACACCATTGTTATCGCCCGTGCTCGGGTTGTTGGAGGGGTTTGGGTCGGGCAGAATGATGGCGAATTCACCGCTTAACGCGAGGCGCGAAGGGGCATCTGCCTCGATCAGCGGCAAAGCATCTACCATGTTGGTCATGATGCGCGGGGCAAAGGTCAGGTTGCCGTTGATATCAAAGATGGAATTCTTGATGGGCTCATTGCCCAGTCGAACTTTGCTTTCCGAAGACTCCTCGTTGAAGTAGATGTAGGCCATGCCCAGACTACCCACATCGCCCAGACTTAAATCAGCCTTGACACCCATAAAGGTTTTCTTGCGCAGTTGAAAGAGCTCCGGGCTTTCCCAACTCACCTTGATGCTCTGATCGGGGCGCAGATAGCGCGCGTTGATAATGCGCACAATGCCCGACATCTCGTCCAGCTCGTAATCGGTTCCCTCGACAAGGCGGCTGCCGTTGGCTGTTACGGTTACGTTGGTCACGTTCCAGCCCAGGCTGAAGACCTCGGTTCCCGTTCGCACTTCACTCCAGATGGTGATCAGGCTGTTGTAGTTGTTAATCGCCTGCTGATTCGTGGTGTTTGTGTTGTACAGCGTATCCAGCGAAGCAGCCATTGTGCGGTCGAAGGGAACGTATTCCAGCTCGTCGCTACTGGTCCCCTTGTTGGGAGCCAGCTTGACGCCCTGATACGTCAGGCTGTCGCCGCTTATCCGGTCGTAGATCGTTACCGAGCTGCCGTAGGAAGTCTGGAAGACGTAGGATTCGGGCCGGTCGCTGAAGGGGAAGGGGCTGGGAAACCACAAATAGCCGGTTTCTGTGTCGACCCAATTGTCATCAATCTTGCCATCCGAACCCAGCAATTCCGTGGAGTTGTTGTACAAGTCCAGATAGAAGATCTGCCTATAGTCGATGCTGTTCTGCTGATAGCTTCCGTTGTCGCTTTGCCCTTCGCGAATGCGCAGCTCAAGCTCATCCACATCCACATCAGCGTTGGCCATGTCAAATACGTTGCGCAACTGAAGATCCCAGTAGGGCTGCTCGCTGGGATTGAAGTACTCTGGATAGAGAATGACAACCTCGTCACCCTCACCTGCATTCAGTGTACCTGTATGGATTGTATGCGCTTGGCCTTCTTCAAACATACCGGGAAAATCGATGCTGCCCGACATGTTGGTGAACAGGTCTGCGTTTTCCGTTCGGTAGGCCATTGCGACAATGCCGCTTGTACCGTAAGGCAGGGTAACGATACCACGAAGCGGGTCGAGCTGAATTCGTTGGTCGCTTCCCTCGGTGCTGGACCAGCTCGTTTTACGCATGCGATAACTACTACGAACCACATCGCCACTAGGATCGATCAGCGTCAGCTCAGAGGCCGCTTCGGTTTCGTCGCTTTCGAGCTCGTACAAATCAAAGGCAACGATACGCTGACCTGAAACTGTAACCGGGTTCATGCGGGAGTCGTAGATGCGGTACTGGTTCTGATAGAACTTGTTTACAAAGAACATACGGCGGATGCTGTTTGCAGGACCACGCGAGCGGTCGGTGGTCTGAACAGCGCCGTCCGAACTCTGTTGCTGAGACTCGTTCTTCTCGGTGGAAGCGATCGCCGTGACTTCCAGTGGGCCGAAGCGCGTGACGGCCTTCAAACCGAAAAGGCCACTGGATTGCTCGTTGAACTGCACGTAATTGGTGCCCGGGAGCGAGAGCGCTACGTTGCCCGCTTCGAGTTTCTGCAGTACTTCTTCCGGCTCTCCTGTGTAGACGATAGAGAGGCTGTTCTCAAAATCGAAGCTGCGCTCAGTATCCTGGTCGATGTGGACGTCGACTTTCTCGCCGATTTTGCCCACCACCGTGAACTGCTGCGTCTGTTCCAACAAAAAGTCGCTGTTGTTGTTGTTGTATGCCGAAGACGATTGCGCCTCGCGTTTCTCTTTGCGCAGAGTACCGTTGACGCTGATGGAGCCGTTGACATTCATGCCAATGCGGCCGCTGCCGAAGAAACGACGGAAGGTTTTACTCTTGACCTTGAAGGGAATGTCGATTTCGATGTCTTCATTGCCGGTACCGAAGCGGGTCAATAGTTGATCGGCCAAGCCCTCGCGCAACATGCGCGGATTGCGGCTGACGAGCGTACGCTCCAGCAGATGCTCAAAAGGAATCGTGCAGATGGCTCGAATCTGCCCGGCCGCATCCCGCGTGGTGTAGACCATGCCCGTCTGTGTGGAGTCTGCCTGAATCGTCAGCAGTCGTTCGCGACTGGCTGGCGACAGCGAAAAACTGCTGCTTCGCCAGGGGACGAGTTCCTGCGAGAAGGGATCATAATTGAGCTGTTCGGTGGGACCGCGCCAGCGCGTAGATGCTTTGAGATCTGCTGCTGCAAAAGCCTGTGTGCCCAGGGTGAGCAACAGCAGTAACAAACAAAGCAGCGTCCCGGCTTGAGACTGTCGGAAAACTCTATGCAAAGGACTTATTGACTTGGATTCTGCCCTACTCAGGTTCGGGGCGTTACAATTCAGAGCAAGAACCGATAGGATTCTCCCGGTTTTCTATCGTGCCGGCTCTTGCCGGGCGTGTGTCCGCGGTAGAGTGCGCATTGTAAGCCAGTCCTCCTCGCGCGGCCAAGGAATGTAGCATAAGATCATACAATTGTACGCGCGCCCGTGAACCCGTGACAGACCTCAGTCGGGATCCACCATGATCAATTCCGCTTGATCCGTTCCTTCAGCTACGCGGACACCGTATTCATCGTCAATCAGAACATTGAACTCGCTTCGAACACCAAATTCAGGCAGATAAATGCCCGGTTCGATGCTGAATAGCGTGCCTGGAAGCAAGCGGCGCAGCTCGCGAGTTTCAAGATTGTCCAGGTTGGCGCCGTTGCCGTGATCCTGCTCGCCAATGCTATGGCCGGTACGATGAATGAAGTCGTCGCCGAAGCCTGCCTGTTCAATGTGATCTCGTGCCTGCTGATCGCCTTCCCAGCCATAGACCGGTTCACGTCGTTCGCAGCGCTCTTCGATCAGTCGCCAGGAGGCGCGTCGCGCGTCACGCACAATCTCCCAGACTTGTTGCACGCGCTCGGGCACGTGCCTGCCGACGAAGCCCATCCAGGTCTGATCCGCATAAACTGCGCCTGGCTTGCGCAGCTTTGCCCACAGATCAATCAGCAACACCTGGTCCTTCAAAATGCGGTCGTCGCTTTCTTTGCCCGGCTCATAGTGCGGATCACCTGCGTGAGCACCGCTGGCGACAATTGGCGGATGATCGGTGATCAGCCCCTTATCGGCAAAGCGCTGCATCAGGAAGGTTTGAATCTCGCTCTCGCGCACACTTTCGCCTGCGCGCAAACGGCGCCCTACTTCCGCAAAGGCTGCGTGGGCAGCCTCTCGACAAACAGCCGCCGCGGCAAAGTGGCCTTTAACCTGCTCTGCGCTTAGTCGCGCCTGAAAATACTGCACCAGATTGGCGCTGGATTTCACCTCAACTCCGGCACCGCGCACCAACTCGACGGTTCCCGCATCCACCGTGGAGACCGTGGGAATGGAGGCGCTTGGGCTGTACTCCATGGCCACCTTGTCGCGATCAGCCAGCAACACCGCCAGGCTATCGGCGAGGCTTTGATAGCTCAGATAGAAGAAGCTACGGCCGGGCAGGTGTGCAAGCGTAGCGGGTTCGATGCGATGCAGCAAGCGTACTGGCTCGCCGGAAGAGGGTACCCAGTAGAAACAGCGACGAGTGCGAACCTGGTGTGCGGGCAGATTCAACACCTTGACCGAAATCGGGTTTTGATCGCGGAAGACATAGAGCAGCCATCCGTCAAGGCCCTCTGCGCGAAGCTGCTGTTGGACGGCTTCCAAATCAAAAGTCATGCTATCCCCCTGTTGAAGATCTGTCCGCTCGCCCGTGCCGGACGTGCGGGGCCATGCAACATGGCAAGAGTGAGGGAGAGTTTGCACCGAAAGCTGTGCGGACTTGCAGGTTGATCTGTTAAGTTAGGCGCAGACGGGAGAGAATCATGGATATCATCTATCTGGATCACAACGCATCCACACCATTGCTGCCTGAAGTAATTGCCGCTATGCGCCCCTGGCTCGAAGACCAGACGGGAAATCCGTCCAGTAGCCACATTCACGGCCTGCGCTGTCGCGAAGCCGTGGCCAAGGCACGTGAGGAAGTGGCTCTATTGCTGGGTGGCAACGCCGAGGAGATAAGCTTCACCGGTGGAGGCACCGAAGCCAACAATATTGTGATACAAGGCGTCGCACGGCGCTGCAAGAGCGGGCATATGATCTGCTCGGCTGTGGAACACCCGGCAGTGCTGGAGCCGATGGAGGCGCTGAAGGAGTTTGGTTTTACTGTGACACACCTTCCTGTTGACGGCAATGCGCTGGTTTCTGCGGAAGACGTGTCACGCGCGCTGCGTCCCGATACCGTGCTGGTGAGTGTCATGCTGGCCAACAATGAGACCGGAACCATTCAGCCGCTGCGAGAGATCGTCGACCGCGTCCGGGAGTATCGCGAGGAGCACCCGGAGTGTCACGCGCTTGTGCACACCGATGCTGCTCAGGCAGTAGGAAAGCATGCCTTTCGTGTTGCGGAGTTGGGAGTGGACTTCCTCTCAGTAGCGGCGCACAAATTCAACGCACCAAAAGGTACTGGCGCTTTGTGGATGCGCCACGGCCTCAGTCTGCCTCCGCTGATGTATGGAGGAGGACACGAGCGCGGGTTGCGCCCGGGCACCGAAAATGTACTCGAGCTTGTCGGCATGGGAGTGGCGGCGCGCGTACTGCATGAACGCGGTGATACACTACGGGCCGGGTACGCGGCTTTACGACAGCAGCTTGTGTCACGTCTGCGAGCCGGGATTCCCGATCTTGTAGTACACGCGGACCATGTGACACGTCTTGAGAATACAGCTAATGTGCGCTTTCCTGGCGTACGTGCTGGAGATCTGTTGTCCGTGGCACTCGAAATCAGCGCCTCGGCGGGTGCTGCGTGTCACGCCGACAGTAGCACACCCTCGCATGTCCTGACGGCAATGGGTCTTGGCGCCGAGGAAGCCGCTCAGTGCCTGCGCCTCTCCGTGGGGTGGGCTAATACACCGGCACAAATTGACTTGGCGGCTAGCGCCATGGTCAACGCGGTCAAGGAGCTGCGACAGGGGCGCTGATTTCGCACACAATCCCGCTTAGAACCCCTTACATGCACGGAAGTACCGAATTCCGTGTTTTTGCACATATGTTCAAATCTCCTTGCCAAATGAACATATGTTCTTTACCGTTAGGGCGAAATGAACGTATGATCGTTTGGAGGCGTGGTGCGCGGTCCTTATCGTAAGCGTCTGGTGCTGAGTCCACCGCAGGTGACCCACTTTCGACCGGTGGATGTTCCGCCGGGAGATCTGGATCGCGAGCGACTCACGCTGGACGAGTACGAAGCGATCCGACTCGCCGATCTGCTGCAGCTGGATCATCAGGAATCAGCCAGTCGCATGCAGATTTCCCGTCCCACGTTCAGTCGACTGGTGATGAAGGCGCGGAATAAAGTAGCGCGCATGCTTATTGAAGGACGCGAGCTTTTCATCACGGGCGGCCACTGTGAATTTATCCATCCCCTGCAACGGTGTCAGGAATGCGGCGCACTGCTGGAAGAAGAAGCCGATGGTAGCATAAGCTGCCGGGAGTGTGGTCCTTCGCGGTGCGACGACGTGGCACCAACGTCCCAATAGAAGGAGTAGTACGATGTTTAGCGGACTGACCCACGGAACCGCCAGGCAGAGTCAGGGTGCAATCGTGCGCATTGGCATCGAAGAGACGGCCCAGGCTACCATGCATCATCATCGCAGCCTTAGCCCGCATGATCTCGTCAGCACCTGGCAGCCCGGCGAAGACACGGCGCGCGTCGCCCGTCATGAGCGGGAGGACAATGTGAACGTGCACAGGATCACCCTGGGTGATGTGCAGAATATTCTGAATCAGTTGAGTGGACGCCTGATGCTGGTCAGCTCAAGCATCTAGCACTGGTTCGCGTGCTGGCCGCATGTTACCAAGTACCTTTATCAGCGGAATTTTGAAGGACATGGTTCGTCTCCCATGCGACAGCAATAGAACAGGGCAGGAAAACCTGCCCTGTTGTCGTTTCTTTGGGTCTCGTCTGGCTTAATAGCTTTGAAGCGAAGTCCTCAGACGCTGCAGTACATTGCCCGCCGCCGGCTTGAATTCCTGTCCTGTAATGACTTCAAAGGCCTCAATGTAGCGGCGTGCAGCTTCCAGTCGCACTTCATCCGGAATTACGGGCGCCACTCCGTCACCGACAAAACCGCGCTCCTTGAGCCAATTGCGGATGTAGTCTTTGTCGATGCGCTTCTGCTCTTCGCCTGCCTCAAAACGGCGCTGGTATTCGTCGGCGTACCAGAAACGGCTACTATCGGGCGTATGGATCTCATCCATCAGCACAATACGATCACCGTCCAGGCCGAACTCGTACTTGGTGTCCACCAGTAGAATTCCCTGCCGTGCGGCAACTTCCTGGCCGCGCGCAAAAAGGCGAAGGCTAATATCCACCAGCTCATTCATGATGTCGCGTGATACAATTCCACGTCGGACGATTTCGTCGGCGGAAACACTCTCGTCGTGTTCGCCAATGGCTGCCTTGGTCGATGGTGTAACAATGGGGCTGGCAAAAGCCTGATCCTTGCGCATGCCATCAGGCAGTTGGTTGCCGCAGAACTCGCGCACGCCGCGCTCGTAGTGGGTCCACGCACTTGTATTGGACTGTCCTGTCAGATAGCCGCGAACCACCATCTCAACCAGAATCGGCTCGAGATCGCGCACCACCATCGCGTTCGGGTCGGGCACCGAAACAACGTGATTGGGCACGATGTCAATTGTCTGCTCAAACCAGAAAGCGGCCACTTGATTGAGCACCTGGCCTTTGAAGGGAATCGTCGTCAACACGCGATCGAAGGCGCTGACACGATCGGTGGTTACGATCAGACGGCGCCCTTCACGCGCCCAGGCTTCACGCACCTTGCCGATGTTGCGCTCGCCCGGCAGTTCCAGGTCCACCTGATCAAGGGAGTTGGGGATCTGGGCCCGCAGCTGGTCGTTGGCTATCATCTGGTCCTCCGATAGAATTGAATTCGCCTGGATCAGAAATCACAATTTCCCGGCGTCCGCGGGAAAGGAATGACGTCGCGAATGTTCTCCATGCCGGTGATGTACATGATTGCGCGCTCGAAGCCCAGGCCGAAACCGGCGTGGGGAGCTGTTCCGAAGCGACGCGTGTCGAGATACCACCAGTAGGCTTCCTCGTCCAGCTTCAGGTCGCGAATACGCTGCAGCAGCAGGTCGAGTCGCTCTTCGCGCTGGCTGCCGCCGATGATTTCGCCGACGCCGGGCACCAGCAGGTCCATTGCGGCCACCGTTTTGCCGTCATCGTTTTGGCGCATATAGAAGGCCTTGGCCTCCATCGGATAGTCGGTAACAAACACCGGCGCCTGCAGATGCTTCTCGGTGATCCAGCGCTCGTGCTCGGTCTGCAGCTCTGCGCCCCAGGATACGGGGTATTCGAACTTGTGACCCGATTTCTCCAGCAAACGCACGGCCTCAGTGTAGCTCATGCGCTCAAAGCGGCTGTTGACCAAAGCCTCCAGGCGTGATACAATTCCCTTGCTTACCCATTGATCAAAAAAGGCCATGTCTTCCTGACAGTTCTCCAGCACATCACGGATGATGAACTTGAGGAAATCCTCGGCCAAATCGGCGTCACCAGCCAGGTCGCAGAAGGCCAGCTCAGGCTCCACCATCCAGAACTCGCTGGCGTGGCGCGTGGTGTTGGAGTTTTCGGCACGGAAGGTCGGGCCGAAGGTGTATACTTTGCCCAGACCCATGCACAGCGTTTCTACGTTTAGCTGACCGCTGACGGTCAGGAAGCTTGGTCGTCCGAAGAAATCCTTGCTGTAGTCTACTGTCCCGCGGTCGTTTGGCCCATGTAAGGCTTGTTGCTTGCGCAGTGGTCTTTTCTGGCCAAAGGCATCGTTGGTTTCCGATGCCAGCGATTTTAGATCAAGCGTAGTTACTTGGAACATCTCGCCGGCGCCTTCGCAGTCGCTGGCCGTCAGAATGGGCGTGTGAATCCAGTAGAAGCCACGCTCGTGAAAGAAGCGATGAATGGCGTAGGCAAGCTGATGTCTCACGCGAAACACGGCGCCGAACGTGTTGGTGCGAATGCGCAGATGCGACATCGTGCGCAGGTACTCAAAACTGTGGCGCTTCTTCTGCAGCGGAAAGCTGTCGTCGCAGGTACCAATGATTGTAACACGCTGCGCCTGTACTTCGACTTGCTGACCTTGGCCTTGACTGGCCACAAGCTCGCCTTCCACCTCAATGCAAGCACCGGTTAGCAGGCGTGAGACGGCCTCGTGATTCTCCAGCGCTTCGGCAGAATACACGATCTGCAGACCGCCAAGATTGCTGCCATCGTTCAAGTTGATGAAGGAGACGTGCTTGCCGCTGCGATTGGTGCGAATCCATCCGCGCAAAATAACCCCGGTTCCCGCGACTCCCGACGTCAGCAGGTGCTTGATCGAGTAATGCTCGCTCATGACGTACCTCAACTAGAATGATGGCTGCTTCCCATCCCGAAGCATTGAGCGCCCAATGTAGCATGAGCGAAGGAAACTGACTGTTGAGATGAGCCGCGAAGTGTGGTTGATTTGCCCCGGAATAGTGTGGTGCGTTCCTGTATGAAGGCCATGGAATTTAGGGCAAGACCAATAGAATCAGCGCATTTTGAAGTGCGTCATCCTTGGCATGGTTGATGCAAGTAGCCAGTACATGTGCCCTCCCCTGGGGCGCATCTCATACCTCCTCCTGATTGCTAGCGCGGCGCTTCCCCTGAGCGCCGCGCGCTATTTCTCCTGGATGTCTTCGCTCGGCCAAGATTCTTGGCCAAAGCAATGCCCAGGGCGCAGCGACAAAGCGCTGGCTATTTTTCGCGAAGCTTGCGAAGCTGTTTGAAACTCCACTGAACCTGAGGTGATACATGATCCGTCTGTTCCTTCTCCTTTGTGTGCTGGCACCGTTGGCCAACGCGGCTGATACCCCTTGTCCCGTTGTTACCCTTGACCCGCAGGTGACACAAGAGTTGGCACTTGTGGACTTGGGGCTTGCCGCAGATGCTGAGCTGGTGCTTCCTGTGTCACAACAGCTAGATGCTGAACTGAGTACAGGGCAACTGACGCTGGTCGCTCACCAGGCGTTCCCCTGGGATGTGATACAAACAACGGCTGGCGATTTGCTGGTGCGGACGTCGCACAAAAGGCTCATCCCTTTCAACTATGTAGGACAACCTGGTCGCCAGGATGTGTTTCTCTTCGGGAATTTCAACGGCTGGAATCGCGAGTCTCACCCAATGCGTGAGACGACGCCGGGCACCTACACTTGCAGCATTCTGTTGGGGCCGGGTGAACATGAGTATCTGATGAAGGTCGGTGACACGGAAATGCGAGACCCTGCCAATCCCGATTCCGTCGGAAACGGCTTGGGAGGATGGAACAGCCTCTACAGCATCCGGGATTCCAGTTCAGGGCTTCCGCAACTTCTGCGCCTTGGTGGCACACAAAACGAGTTACGCTATCTGCTTCGCCTGACGGGAGAGGAGCTGGGCAGCTTCGTGCGACCCGCAAAAGGTGTAGCACAAAAGTGTGAGGTGTTTGCACTGCTTGACAATTCGCAGGTGCCTACGTCTTCCATTCACTGGTCTGGTGATACACTGGTTGTCAAGGCGGACAACCTTGATCGGAAAAGCCTGCGCGTAGCTGTTTCGCTTGCGGGCCGTGGATCGCCGCTGCAGACCTCGTTGCTTGATCCTGCTTTTCATTGGCAGGATGCCGTTGTCTATTCGCTGATGCCGGATCGTTTCTCCAATGGTGATACAAACAATGACAATCCGGTGATACATCCTGATTTGCTTTCACCTGCCAACTGGCATGGGGGCGACCTGGCTGGTGTGACACAGAAGTTGCGCGAGGGATATTTCGACAGATTGGGTGTCAACGCATTCTGGATGTATCCGCTGAACCGTTCGACGGACAAGGCGTGGCAGGAGTACCCGGAGCCCCATCGTTGGTACACGGGCTATCACGGGTATTGGCCTGTTTCAGCGCGCGGGATGGAAGCGCGATTTGGAAACACGGACGAGTTCAAAACTCTGGTGAGCGAGGCGCACAGTCGCAACATGCGAGTGCTGCTTGATCTAGTGGCCAACCATGTTCACGAGGAACACGAGTACTTCAAAGCGCATCCTGACTGGTTCGGAAGACTTGAGCTGCCCGACGGAAGCTTGAACCTGCGCAGCTGGGACGAACATCGACTGACCACCTGGTTTGAGCCTTACATGCCGGATGTGGATTACAGCAACAGCCCTGAGGCTTTGGAGGCCTTTACCGATGACGCTCTCTGGTGGCTTGGCGAGTATCACCTGGATGGATTCCGGCATGACGCCGTGAAGCACGTGCCACGCTGTTTCTGGGAACGCCTAACGGAGAAAATGCGCGCGCAGGGTGTGTACGACGATTGCTATCAGATTGGTGAGACATTCGGATCCGACGAGCTGATCTCGTCCTATGTTGGACCCTCGGTGCTGGATGCGCAGTTCAACTTCAATCTCTTTCACCCGGCGCGTCGAATCTTCCTGTTACCCAACACAAGCTTTGTGGATCTGGCTGCGTTGCTGGAGCAAAACCTAGAACACTACGGCCGCAACCATCTGATGGGCAATTTGATGGACAGCCACGACAAAGCGCGCTACATGGGTTTTGCCGATGGCGATCTACCCTTGGATGGGGCTAATCTGGCGGAGTTGGCCTGGACAGATCCGCCACAGGTGGATCACGCGGATAGCTACCAGAAGGCGGAGTTTTATCTTGCCTACATGCTGACGCTGCCGGGAGTCCCCTTCTTGTACTACGGAGACGAGATTGGCATGACGGGATCATCCGATCCTGATAATCGCCGCATGATGCGCTTTGGCGATGACTTAAGCAGTGACGAGCGTGGTATGCTTCGGGCTGTATCACGGCTCGTGCACACTCGGCGTGATCGTGTAGAGTTGCGTCGTGGTGATTTTGCTGTGATACACGCAGATCAGGATGTCATTGCCTGGTATCGTAGCGCGGAGAGGCCAGATGGGAGTCTGAGCGCATCCGTCACCGTTCTTAACAAGGGGAATGGGGATGCCCAGGTCGACCTTGAATTGCCACTGGATGGATCGCGTATACAAACGGTGCTTGGGCCAACTTCATACCGGATACTTCCGGTGGAGTAGAGAAGGAAAGCCCCCGCATCGCGGGGGCATGTTCGTGATACAAAGTGGTATATCAGGAGAAGCGCTTGCGAATGAGCTCTTCTATCAGTCTCGCCGTTGCTACCAGGGCCTTCTCGTGTGTGCGTTCAACACCGTGTGATGCACTGACACCAGGACCAATGAGACCGACACGGATTTCCCAGCCGGCTTTCAAGGCAGCGCTTCCATCACTGCCGTAGTACGGGAACACATCTACCCGGTGTGCGATGTCCTTCTGCTGGGCCAATAGCGTGAGTTCTCGACGGAAGTCGTAATCGTACGGTCCGCTGCTGTCCTTGGCGCATATGGACACGTTGAGCTCATCACCCGCAACTCCATTACCAACAACACCCATGTCAACGGCAAGTAGATCGCGGGTACTAGCCGGAAGTCCGCCTGCGGCACCATGGCCGACCTCTTCGTAGTTCGAGAAATAGAAGGCTACTGGTAGATCACAGATTTCCGGCCCGAAAATCTCGGCCACGTGAACGAGGCAGGAACAGCCTGCCTTGTCGTCTAGAAAACGACTGCGCACGAAGCCAGTATTGGTGCGCTCGAAACGCGGATCAAAACAGATGATATCGCCAACAGCAACGCCAAGCTGCTTCAACTCTGCCTCGCTACGCGCTTCCACATCTAGACGAACATGCGTGTTCTTCAGAGTGCGCGTTGTTGAATTCACTTCGTTGTTCACGTGAGCGGCAGGGTTGTCCAGTAGAAAACTGCCGCGGTAACTAAGACCATCCATGGTGAGCAGAGTTAGGTATTCGCCTTCGAAGCTTGTAATAGGCCAACCCCCTAATTGTGTTACACGAATGGTTCCGCCAGCGAGTGATGAAACCATGGCTCCCAAGGTGTCCACATGGGCAGAAATCACAAGGCTTGGATCGTCGACGTTTCCTGCCAATAGTGCACCCTTGTGAGTGAGTCGCGTGCGAATGCCCGCCTTTTGAAAACGCTCGCTCAGATGCTTGATGATCTTGTGTGTGTATCCGGTTGGGCTGGGAATGCTGACCAACTCTTCAAAGATGCTCGTAATGGCGTGCATGGGTGCTCCTTATTCTTATGCCGCACAAAGTAAGAAGACGCTACCAACACAACGGGAGTATCGGTTGTGTTAGCGATCTTCAGACATGGCTATCAAAGACTATCGAATCAGCCATCTGGCTTCGCCGCTGGCACGTGATACAGATCTTCGCAAGATATTGACTAGGGCTCTGAGTGTATCCCCAACTGTTGTAGACAATATTCGTGTGATACGCCGCGCACTGGACGCCCGGGACAAGGGCGCGCTGCGCTTCGTTTGGACCCTCGGCTTTTCGATGGAAGAAACGCTCTTGCGCAGGTCTGTGCGCGGAGTAGAACTCTACGAATCGCCGGTGTGTCCGGAACTGCCATTACACAGATGTGATCGCGGCAGGCCAGTGGTTGTCGGCTGTGGCCCTGCAGGACTCTTTGCCGCGGTGGGACTTGTGTCACGCGGCTACAAACCAATTGTGATTGAGCGGGGTTCAACAATTCCGCAGCGCAGGAAGCAGGTTCAGCAGTTTTGGCGTAGCGGAGAGCTCAACCCGGAAAGCAATGTGCAGTTTGGCGAGGGTGGTGCCGGTACTTTCTCCGATGGCAAACTCACGAGTCGCGGAAGCAATTGGTTTACTGCTGAGGTCTTTCGCGTGTTACACGCTTGTGGCGCTGACGCTGATATTCTGGTCAGCCACCTGCCGCACATTGGCACCAACGGAATTCG